>CALRXX020000012.1:0-94413 GCA_943372245.1 bacterium | reverse complement strand
GGTGGTGGTGGTGGTGGGGGGGGCGGTCAGTTCCGCTTCGGCGGCGGTGGCGGCGGACGCGGCGGCATGGGCGGCATGCAGCCCGGCCAGGGCCGTTTCAACCTGTCGATCTACCATACGTACCGGATCCAGGACGAGATCGTCATCGCCGGCGGCCTGCCGATCCTCGACCTGCTGGACGGTGCCGCCACCGGTTCGCGCGGCGGCAGCCCCCGCAACGAGATCCAGGCCCAGGGCGGCGTCTTCCGCAACGGCATGGGTGCCTTCGTCAACGCCAACTGGCGCGAGGGCACCCGCGTTGACGGCGGAACCGGCCCGGACCTCAATTTCGCGGATCAGGCGACGGTCAATCTGAACGTCTTCATCGACCTGAACTCCCAGGCTTCCTGGGTCGCGAAATTCCCCTGGCTCAAGGGCTCGCGGGTCAATTTCGGGGTCCAGAACCTGTTCGACACCCGCCCCGAGGTCACCGCCAGCGCCGGTGCCACCCCGCTGAACTACCAGCCCGACTACCTCGACCCCCAGGGCCGGGTGGTCAGCCTGACGTTCCGGAAGATCCTGTTCTAGGGATTGGGGATTGGGGATGAGGGATTAGGAAGGAATGGCCGCCTGCTGGTGCCCTAATCCCTAATCCCTAATCCCTGATCCCTGATCCCTCTTCTTCCCCCACCGCCGCTTCGGCTCCTCGCCCTTCGCCTTGGCGGCGATCTCCTTCAGCTTGCGGCCCTGCATGGCCGACAGCGCCTGCCCCGGCGCGCCCAGTTCGGGGTCGCCGAAGGCGCGGCCGTGGGTCTTCACCCGCTCGGACACCGAGTCGAGGAACTCGCCCTCCCATTCGGACAGCGAAACGCCCGCCTTCTCTGCCGAGCGGCGGGCGCGGCTGAGGGCGTTCAGGGCCGCCCGCTGGGCCGCCTTGCGCTGGGCTTCGAAGGGACTGGGCGGCGATTTTCGCTTCAAGGCAGGGATTGGGGACTAGGGATTAGGGATTAGTCGATGATCGACCACGACCTCACCTAATCCCTAATCCCTGTTCCCTAATCCCTCAAACTCAGATCTCGCCGAGCGCCGAGAGGTACAGGTCGAGGATCGCGTCCTCCTCCTGCCGCTTGGCCTTGTCCTGCTTGCGGATGCGGATGACCTTGCGCAGGATTTTCACGTCATAGCCCTCGCCCTTGGCCTCGAGGAAGACCTCCTTCATGTCGGCCATGACCGCGGCCTTGTCCTCTTCCAGCCGCTCGACGCGCTCGATGATGGTGCGCAGACGTCCCTGGGCGGCTGAGTTGAGGACGTCAGGCGAGGAATCGAAGGAAGCGTCGTCAGCCAAGGGAATACTCCGGGAACACGGCTCACGACGGCATCAGGCCGCCGCAGAGCGAAGGGGATTTAAGAGGGACGCTAACCACGTCGCCCGGCGCGACTCAACGACCGTCGGGGCCAGACGCGAAAAAGGCTGCGGACAAGTCCGCAGCCCTGAAACTTTTCAGCGCTCAAGCAGCGGGCGACCGTGTCGCCCGCGTTAGCGCGCTAACTCAGCCCTGCTTCGCCTTGAAGCGCGGGTCGGTCTTGTTGATCACGTACACAACACCCTTGCGGCGCACGACCTTGCAGTCGCGGTGGCGGGTCTTGAGCGACTTGAGCGAGCTACGGACCTTCATGGTCGTCGTCCTGGGGCAAAGCAAAACAGAAAAGCCGCGGGACGAACCTGCGGCGGAGCGGTGCGTATAGAGACGCTTCCGGGAATCGTCAACCGGGGACTGGCGGTGTCTGCGAGCCAGGCGTGGCCAGAGGTCGGCTAAGTGTGGAAAGCGGACATCAGCATCATGCTACCGTCATTATATCGCGGTCAGGGAGAGGTCGCTTGCTCAGATTTATCACGATCGCAATCCGAGTTTGTTTCGTCCTCGCCGGAATCCTTTTCGTGGCAGTAAGTCTGTTCTCCGGGTCGGGGATAATGGTGAAGCTGGTCAACGCCTTGTTTGGTTTGGCTGTTCTGGCCGCAGTTTACGCGATCAACATGTATGCGTGGAACCGCTTCGTTGACCGTCTCGGGAGACAACGAGGAGACCCAGCGAACGGCGGCTAACGGACGGAAGCGGTCCCCCGCAACATCCGCAACTCACCCGCGCTCAAGCAGCGAACCCGTCATCCCGGCGAAGGCCGGGACCGCAGCGAGCGATAGCGCCACAAAAACTCTGGAGGCCTGGCCTCCGAGTTGAACGGAGGGTCTACGGCGTTGCACCGCCGTCGCGTCGCCCCTCCGCCACCAGGCCATCGGTATCGGGTCTCAGAGCTGACGCCCTTGTGCGCCCCGACCTCTCAAATATTCCATGATATTGAGGGTTAACGACGCAAAACAGGGAAACCGGGCGGCCCGTGTCCCGTCACACGCGACATACGCCCTCGCCCCGCCCTACAGCCAGGCCGTCGCGGGCTGCTGAATCATGCCCAGCAGAATGCCCGTCACCTGCACGCCGCTGCCGTCCTCGGTGACGATGCGGAACGCCTGGTTGCTCAGCGGCTCCGGATCGGGCCGCGCCATCGCCCAGCCCTCGAACAGCCGGGCCGTGATCGACCAGTCCCCCAGAACCACGACATTGAAATGCCGGTTATCGGCGCGGACCCGCACCATCAGCGCCTCGACGTCCCGCCGGGCGCCTTCGATGACCTGAACGAATTTGCCGTCCGGCAGCGCAAGCGCACCGGTGATCCGGTCCCGAAGATTGTTCGTCACCGATGTTCTGAAAATCCTGTCGAGCCCCGCAGCATCGTTGTGATCGATCCGGGACTCGCTTCGATAGACCAGCCTGCACAGGTCCTTCATCATCATTGTCGCCCTGGGGCCTGACGCCCTGACGGGCGCAACCCTTCACAGACCGGTAGGTTGCGACTTGTCCGGTTTGCAACGCCCCGCTGACGCCACGGCCCCGCTTTGGCCCCGGTATTGCAGCAAGGCCTGTCGCCCTCGCGTACTTGTCATGACGCGAACGCCGTCGGGGACCTATGATCAGAACCATGCGTATCAGCCTTCGCCTCATCCTTATCGCCTCCGTCGCCGCCTGCGCGCCCATGCTGCCCGAGGCGCCGCCGGTGACAGCCGTGGCCGAAACCCGCGCGCCGCCCGCCCCGGTCACGCCGACGCCGACCCCGGCGACGCCCGCGCCCGTCGTCGTCGACCAGGCCGGCTTCGACGGCTGGAAACAGGGCTTCCTCGCCCGCCACGGCGGCGCCCGCCGCGCGGAGTACGAGCGCGAGCTCGAGGGCCTGACGCCCGATCCGTCCGTCATCCGCCTCGACCGCAACCAGCCCGAATTCAGCCGCCCCGCCGGCGCCTATGTCCAGTCCGCCGCCTCGGCTGCCCGCATCGCCCAGGGCCGCGCCCGTACCGACCGCGTGCCGTGGGAAGTGACCCAGAGGTTCGGCGTTCCCACCGAAATCCTTGTCTCGGTCTGGGGCAATGAGAGCGCCTTTGGCTCAATCCAGGGCGACTATGATGTCATCCGCTCCCTCGCCACCCTCGCCTACGACGGCCGCCGCCGCGACTGGGCCGAGGGCGAGCTCAAGAACGCGCTCGACATCGTCGTCGACGGCCGCCGCGACCGCGCCGGTCTGAAAGGCAGCTGGGCGGGGGCCATGGGCCAGACCCAGTTCATGCCCGACGCCTATCTGCGCCTCGGCGTCGACCAGACCGGCGACGGCAAGGTCGACATCTGGGGCTCGGACGCCGACGCCCTCGCCTCGGCCGCCAATCTGCTGGCCCGCGCCGGCTGGAAGCCCGGCCAGACCTGGGGCTATGAGGTCACCCTGCCCGCCGGCTTCGACTATGCCGAGGCCGAGGGGCCGCGCCACACATGGCGCGAATGGGCCCGGCGCGGCGTCGCCCTCGCCCGCGGCGGTACGCCGAACGAGGCCGAGGCGCTCGAGGATGCCGCCATCCTCCTGCCCCAGGGCGCGCGGGGTCCAGCCTTCCTGGCCCTGCCCAACCACTATGTGATCCGCCGCTACAACAACTCGGTCTCCTACGCCCTCGCCATCGGCCTCACCGCCGACGGCATTGCGGGCCGGCCCGGTCTGGTCGCCTCATGGCCGGACGACGCCCCCCTGTCCCGCGACCAGCGCATCGGCGCCCAGTCCGCCCTCACCCGTCTCGGCTATGACACCCAGGGCGTCGACGGCGTCGTCGGCGCCAACACCCGCGCCGCCCTCCGCCGCTGGCAGATCGCCGAGGGTCGGCTGGCCGACGGCTATCTGACGGCGGAACTGGCCGACGAGCTGATCCGGCGGGCGGGGTAAGGTCTCGCGTCTCCTCCCCATCGCAGATGGGGGGGGACCGCCGCGCCACTCGCGCGGGGGTGGAGGGGTAGAAGCAGGGAGCGCGGTCTGGCACCCCTCCACCATCCTTCGCTTGTGGCTCCGGATGGTCCCCCTCCCCATTCGCTTCGCGAACAGGGAGGAGACACCCCCCCAATATGATCGTTGTTAACCCGCCCCGGCTTCGCTAACCCGAAACGGACCACAACCCGGAACCGCCATGTCCCGCCCGACCGACCGCTTCGAAGGCACGTCCAACTACATCGCCACCGATGACCTGCGGATCGCGGTCAATGCCGCCGTGGCCCTCGAGCGCCCGCTGCTGATCAAGGGCGAACCCGGCACCGGCAAGACCGTCCTGGCCTATGAGATCGCGAAGGCCATGAACGCCCCGCTGATCACCTGGCACATCAAGTCGACCACCAAGGCCCACAACGGCCTGTACGAATATGACGCCGTCTCGCGCCTGCGCGACAGCCAGCTGGGCGAGGCCCGCGTCCACGACGTGCGCAACTACCTCAAGCCCGGCAAGCTTTGGGAGGCCTTCACCGCGCCCAACCGCCCCGTCCTGCTGATCGACGAGATCGACAAGGCCGACATCGAATTCCCCAACGACCTGCTGCAGGAACTCGATCGGATGGAGTTCTACGTCCAGGAGACGGACGAGACGATCCGTGCCGAGGTTCGTCCCATCGTCATCATCACCTCGAACAACGAGAAGGAGCTGCCCGACGCCTTCCTGCGCCGTTGCTTCTTCCACTACATCCGCTTCCCGGACGACCAGACGATGAAGGCCATCGTCGATGTCCACTTCCCGGGCATCAAGCCGCGGCTGGTCTCCGAGGCGCTCAAGACCTTCTATGAAATCCGCGACACGCCGGGCCTGAAGAAGAAGCCCTCGACCTCCGAACTGCTGGACTGGCTCAAACTGCTGCTGGTCGACGACGTCGATCCCGAGACGCTGCGCGAGAAATCGCCCAACAAATTGATCCCGCCGCTGCACGGTGCCCTGTTGAAGAACGAACAGGACGTCCACCTGTTCGAACGCCTCGCCTTCCTCCACCGCCGCGAAGGTTCGCGACCCGGATCGTAACCGGCCGAACACACCAACGAACAGGTTTGGTCACCCGCCTTACCGCGATTTCACTGGCAAATGAATCAGCCGCGCGCAGGATGAATGCGTACGAGGACCTTCCGTCGATGCCCCTCCGTCCCTTTCTGATCCCGACCCTTTGCGCGGCGACCGCGCTCGCCGCCTGCGGCGACGGCGTCCGCATTTCCTCGACCCGCAGCGAGAACACCGACGAAAAGGGCGTGCTCAAGGTCGTCGAGACGCTGCAGTGCCCCCAGACCATGGGTTCCCTGACCCGCAAGGGTTCCGCCTCCGCCGGCGGCACGGTCTGCACCTACGTCGGCCCCAAGGGCGCCGAAGTGAGCCTTCACCTCGTGCCCCTGGACGGCGACGCCCCCGCCGATGTGCTCAAGGCGTTCGAACAACGCCTCTCCGCCGACCTGCCCCGCGCCATGGCCGCGATCAGCGCCGCCGACGCCGCCCAGGCCGACGCCGCCGCCGTCCAGGCGGACGCCGACGGGGCCGCCGCGGATACGACGCAGCGTGCCACCGACACCGCCCGGGCGGCCGCGGATCAGGCCGCGGCCGGTGCCGACCGCGCCTCGGTCCGCGCTCCGGGCGTCAATATCGAGGCGAACGGCGACGACGCCACCGTCCGGCTGCCCGGCATGCGCATCGAGACCCGGGGCGACAAGGCCAGCGTCCGCATCGGCGGCTTCCACATCGACGCCGACGACAGCGACGGCTCGGCGCGCGTGACGGGCTCCAGCCCCGACGGCGATAACGTCAGCATCAACGCCCAGGACGACGCCGCCGAAATCCGCGCTGCCGCTTCGGGCGAGGCCACCCGCGTCAGCTGGATGTTGACCGACAACCGCGCCTCTGAATCGGGCTGGCGGCTGGTCGGCTACGAGGCCCGCGGCCCCGTCGGCGGCCCCCTGGTGATCGCCACCGTCCGCTCCCGCGACCGCAATCGCGAACGCGCTTTCGAGGACGCGAGAGACCTCGTCGCGCTCAACGCCGGGGAATAACCGCCGCGCGGCACCGGCTCCGGCCTTGATCGCGCCGCCCTGATGCGTCACCAACCCTGCCCAGCAAGCAGGACAGATCCTTGGCCGTTAAGCCCCGCCCTTCCGCGAAAGAACCCCGCGCCTGGCAGCGCATGCTGTCCGGCCGCCGGCTCGACCTGCTCGATCCGTCGCCGTTCGACATCGAGATCGAGGACATCGCCCACGGCCTCGCCCGCGTCGCCCGCTGGAACGGCCAGACCATCGGCGAACACGCCTTCTCGGTCGCCCAGCACTCCTGCGTCGTCGAGGAAATCGCCGCCCACATCAAGCCGGGCCTCGAGCCGAAATGGCGGCTCGCCGCCCTGCTCCACGACGCGTCGGAATACGTCATCGGCGACATGATCTCGCCGTTCAAGGCGGCGCTGGGGGTCAACTACAAGGCCTTCGAGGCCCGCCTCGAAGGCGCCATTCACCTGCGCTTCGGCCTCCCACCGAAGAACCCGGTCGAGATCAAGACCCTGATCAAGAGGGCCGACGTCGCCTGCGCCTATTTCGAGGCCACCCAGCTGGCGGGGTTCAGCAAGAAGGAAGGGCTGACCCTGTTCGGGTCCCCGCCCCCGGGTTTCGACCTGGTCATCGACCCCCTGCCCGCCCCCGTCGCCCAGCAGCGCTACCTCGAACGCTACCGCGTCCTGGCCGAGGCCGTCGGCCTGACGCCCGCCGCCGATGCCTGGCATACGGAGTGATCGATGGGGTCGCCGGCTGAACAGGGCGTCCGTATCGGCCTCTCGGCGGTCGTCATCGCCCTGCGCGACCGCAAGGCCTGCGTCCTGACCACCCCGGGCGAAGACGGCGATGCCGTCCTGCCCTTCGGCCCGTTCGACCCGGCCCGCGACCGCACCTTCGAACGGGCGCTGCGCGACTTCGTCACCGCCCAGACCGGCTTTCGCCTCGGCTTCGTCGAACAGCTCTACACCTTCGGCGACCTCGGCCGGGCCAGCCCCCGCGCCACGCCGGGGCCCGAGCGCCGCCGCGAGGTCTCGGTCGGCTACCTCGCCCTGACCGCCGACTCCGCCCAGGCCGAGGCTCGCTGGACCCCGGTGCTGGACATCTTCCCCTGGGAAGATCGCCGCGACGGTCCACCCGCCTGCCTCGCCTCCCTGATCGCCGACCTGACGGACTGGGCCGCCGGCGATGCCCGACGCCAGGCCCGGATCGAGACCCTGTTCGCCACAACCCCGGCCCACCGCTGGAACGAAGGCCGGGTCCTCGACCGCTATGAGCTGCTCTACGAGGCCGGACTGGTCGCCGAGGCCGCGCGGGACCAGAACCGCCCGCCGCTCCAGGCCGCACCCGGCCGCGCCATGGCCTCCGACCACCGCCGCATCCTCGCCACCGGCCTCGGCCGGTTGCGCAGCAAGCTGAAATACCGCCCGGTGCTCTTCGACCTGATGCCCGCGACCTTCACCCTGTCCGACCTCCAGATCGCCGCCGAGGCCGTCACCGGCCTGTCGCTGCACAAGCAGAATTTCCGCCGCGGCGTCGAACGCACCGGCCTGGTCGAGCCGACAGGCCGTCTTTCCGCCGCCACCGGCGGTCGCCCGGCCGAGCTGTTCCGCGTCATTGACGGCGACCTGAGCACCGGCGAGGCCCTCGGCCTTCCCCTGCCCGCGCAACGCTGACTCGATTTCTCGTCAGGCCGCTTGCGGCGCGGGCCGTCGCCCATTAGAGAAGCCGCTCGCTCGACCAAGCGTCCTACGGCCCCGCGGAGAGGTGGCAGAGTGGTCGAATGTACCGCACTCGAAATGCGGCGTGCCTTTGCGGGCACCGTGGGTTCGAATCCCACCCTCTCCGCCATTCGGGCGTTTTTCTTTATAAATCAAATAACTAAAACCCCGCCCGAACGACTTGTGTCGCACTTTGTGTCGCGCACATGTGTCGCGATTATTTTGTGACCGCGAGGGCGATGGCGCTGTGAACGGCCGCTGAAAATGCTGGATCAGCGTTACGTGTCGCATGCCTGAGCGTCCGGATGACCTCGGCCTCGTTGGCGCTCATGAGGCGACGCTCCAGGACCTCGATGAGTATGGACGGGGCGCTGTCGTTCCTCGCCTTGTATTGACGGAGCCAAAGAACGAACAGGGACACCATGTCGACCCGGAGAAGTTCGGCGATCTTGGGAAGGCGTGACAGCGGGACACCTGTCCGTCCTGTTCGCCACATCGAGATGTTGTTCGCCGCCATGAAGCCGAACTTGCTTGCTGCCTCGTCGTTCGTGAGACCAGTGGATCCCCAGTGCGCGTCCATGAACTCGGATAACGGTGAGGTTTTGGCAGATTTTGAGGCTACGCGAGGACGACCAGCTTTAGACATTGTATTTCTTTCTGTTGAACATGATCGTTCAAGCAGATTTTATAAACTATCTATTTGGTCCCTCTGTTGGCGTTTTTGCTGACACATTCACTTGCCGGACTATCCGCTGACCACCGTCGATCAACAACTCGGTCTGCATGTCCTCTATTGTCGCTCTGGACCGGTGCTGGGCGCGCAACTCTTCGGTCTCGGTCACATAGCGAGCGAACAGCAGAAATCCGCTCCTGGAGACTCCCTGAGAGTCGTCCGGCCGCAGGGTGCAGGTCGAGGATATTGGCCTCGCCGTATCCCGCGTAGCCAAGGCGATTTCCGGAAAGCGATCCACCGTCTGTCCGAAAAGCGGACGCCGATAGGGTCTGCGACGGGTGGTTGCCGAACCTCTGTTCACGCCTCTCGCAATCCCCGCGAACGGCGGCCCTTCCTCAATCCGCTCGCCCTCTCCGAAGTCCTCCGAGTCGATCCCCCATTTTCTGCCACGCGCGATCCCAGGCGTTCGGGTCGCCTTCCCGCTCCTGATGGACCATCCGGTAGAGGGCCGGGAGAACCAGCAGGGTCAGGATGGTCGAGGAGATGATCCCGCCGATCACCACCGTCGCCAAGGGCCGCTGCACCTCGGACCCGGCTCCGACGTTGAACGCCATGGGCACGAAGCCGAGGCTGGCGACCAGGGCGGTCATCAGCACGGGTCTGAGGCGGGTCAGAGCGCCTTCCCGGATCGACTCTTCAAGCGGTCGACCTTCGGCCCTGAGCGAGCGGATGAAGGTCAGCATGACGACGCCGTTCAGCACCGCGACCCCGGACAGGGCGATGAAGCCCACGCCGGCCGAGATCGACAGGGGTATCCCCCGCATCGCCAGCGCCGCCACGCCCCCGGTCAGGGCCAGCGGCACGCCGGAGAAGACGATGGCTGCGTCCTTCCATGAGCCGAACAGGGTGAACAGCAGGCCGAAGATCAGCAGCAGCACCATCGGGACCACAAGTTGGAGCCGTTGGGAGGCCGAGATCAGCTGCTCAAAGGTGCCGCCGTAGTTGACCCAGTAGCCTTCGGGCAGTTCGACCTCAGACCCGACACGATCCTGAAGCTCGGTCACAAACGAACCGAGATCGCGGTCGCGGACGTTGGCGGTGATGACCACCCGCCGTTTGCCCTGTTCGCGACTAATCTGGTTCGGCCCGGTGGTGACCGAGATCGCCGCGACGTCGGACAAGGGAACGAAGCCACTGGCTCCGTCCGCGTCCCGTCCGGCGGGCAGAGGCACCCGCAGGCGGCCAATGGCGTCGACATTGCCGCGGATTTCCTCGGGCAGGCGGACCACCACGTCGAAGCGGCGATCTCCCTCGAAGATCTGCCCGGCGACAGCGCCGCCCAGAGAGGCCGAAACCACGTCCTGCACATCGCCCACGTTCAGGCCGAGACGCGCCAAGGCGTCCCGGTCCGGGGTGATCTGGAGGACGGGCAGGCCGGTGATCTGCTCGACTTTAACATCCTCCGCTCCTTCGATGCCGGTCATGACCTCTTCAATGGCCTGACCACTTTCAAGGAGCTGATCCAGATCGTCGCCGAACACCTTGACCGCGACGTCCGAGCGGACGCCGGAAATCAGTTCGTTGAACCGCATCTGGATGGGCTGGGTGAACTCGTAGTTGTTGCCAGGGATGGCCTCGACCGCCTCCTGCATCTCCGCCAGCAGCTCGACCTTGGATCGGCGCGGGTCGGGCCAGTCCTTGCGGTCCTTCAGGATGATGAAGGTGTCCGCGACAGACGGCGGCATAGGGTCTGTCGCGACCTCTGCCGTGCCCAGTTTGGAGAACACGCGGTCAACCTCCTCGAACTGCATCAGACGAGCCTCAAGCCGCCCCTGCATACCGATGGCCTGGTTCAGCCCTGTGCCGGGAATGCGCAGGGCATGCATGGCGATGTCGCCTTCGTCCAGGTTCGGGATGAACTCCGCGCCCAGCCGTGTGGCGAGCAACCCGGAGAGCAGAACCAGCGCGACCGCACCGCCCACCATCAGCGTCCGCGTCTTCAGGGCGAAGTCCAGCGCCGGTTCATACCAGCGTCGCGCCCCGCGCATCAGGAAGCTCTCCTTCTCCTGGACCCTGCCGGTGACGAACATGGCGACCGCCGCCGGGACGAAGGTGACCGACAGGATCAGGGCCGCCGTGAGGGCGAACACCACGGTGAAGGCCATCGGGTGGAACATCTTCCCCTCGATGCCGCTCAGCGCGAAGATCGGCACGTAGACCAGGGTGATGATCAGCACGCCGAACAGGCTGGGCTTGATCACCTCATTGGTCGCCGAGGCCGCGAGGCGGAACCGCTCGTCGCGGTTCAACAGGCGCCCCAGGTTATGCTGGGCCTCGCCGAACCGGCGCAGGCAGTTCTCGACGATGATGACGGCTCCATCGACGATCAGGCCGAAATCGAGCGCGCCGAGGCTCATCAGATTGCCCGACACCCCGCCCCGGACCATGCCGGTGATCGTCAGCAGCATGGTGATCGGGATGACGGCAGCGGTGATAATGGCGGCGCGGATGTTGCCCAGCAGCAGGAACAACACGACGATGACCAGCAGCGCGCCCTCGACCAGGTTCTTCTCGACCGTATGGATCGTCCGTTCGACCAGATCGGTCCGGTCGTAGGTCGCCGTCGCCTTGACCCCTGCGGGCAGTGCCTTGTTCGCCTCCTCCAGCCTTGCGGCCACGGCGGTAGAGACCGTGCGACTGTTCTCGCCAATCAGCATGAATACGGTGCCGAGAACGACTTCACGCCCGTTCTGGGTCGCTGCGCCGGTTCTCAGTTCCTCGCCGATGATAACGTCGGCAACGTCGGCGACCCGGATGGGCACGCCCTGGCGTTCATCGACGATGACGCGCTCAAGGTCCGCGATGCCGCTGGCCTGACCCGGAACCCGGACCAGATACTGCTCGCCATAGCGTTCGACATAGCCCGCGCCGACGTTGGCGTTGTTGCGGCCCAGCGCGTCGATCACGTCGTTCATGGTCAGGCCGAAAGCGGCCAGACGGTCAGGCAGTGGAGTGACGTGATACTCGCGAGCGAAGCCGCCGATGGTGTTGACCTCGGTGACGCCCGGCACATTGCGGAGCTGAGGCCGGATCACCCAGTCCTGAAGCGTGCGCAGGTCTTCGGGCGTATAGGCCGTGCCGTCTGGCTTGCGCGCGCCCCTCTCGGCATCGACCGTATACATGAAGATCTCGCCCAGGCCGGTCGAGATCGGCCCCAGCTCCGGCTCCAGATCGTCGGGAAGCTGGCCGCGCGCCGACTGCACCCGTTCGTTGACCAGCTGGCGGGCGAAATAGATGTCGGTGCCGTCCTTGAAGACGACCGTGACCTGACTGAGGCCGTAGCGCGAGATCGAGCGGGTATAGTCCAGCCCCGGAAGGCCGGCGATGGCCGTCTCGATGGGGAAGGTGATCCGCTGTTCGGACTCCAGCGGCGAATAGCCGGGGGCCTCTGTGTTGATCTGGACCTGGACGTTGGTGATGTCGGGGACCGCATCGATGGGCAGGCGCTGGAAGCTCCAGACGCCGAGCACCGACAGGCCCAGGACGATCGCCATCACGAACCAGCGTTGGCGGATGGACAGGTGGATGATGCGTTCAAGCATGGTGCGTCGCCCTCAATGGTCGTGCGACGCGCCGGACTTCTCGATGTCCGCGCGGATGAGGAAGGCCCCTTCGGTGACGTAGGTTTCGCCGGGCCGAAGCCCGCCCAGAACCTCGGTCCACTCCGGCGTCTGGCGGCCCAGTTCGAGCATCCGCACCTCATAGGTGTCGCCCACGCGGGCGAAGACCACTGTGAAGTCGCGGAACCGCTGAAGTGCGGATGTGCGCACGGCCAGGGGGATGGCGGTGGTGCGGGTGGCGACCGTGCCCTCGACGGCCATGCCCGGACGCCAGAAGCCGTCCGGATTGGGAACTCGCGCCCGCGCGGTGACGGTCTGGGTCGATACCTCTGTCAGGGGCAGGAAGGCATCGATGGTTGACTGGAGCGTCATGTCCCCGCCGAGGCTCCGGATCGTCACCCGCTGGCCCGAGCGAACCCGTTCGGCGTCGCGCGGGAAGACGTGGAACTCGGCCTGGATCGCCGAGGGGTTGGCGATGACATAGATCGGATTGTCCGATGCCACGTCGCCGACATTCACCGGGCGCTCAAGCACGACGCCCGAGATCGGGGCGGGGATGGAATAGGTCTGGAGGCTCTCGGAGGACTCGACCGTGGCGATGACCTGACCGCGAGACACCCGGTCGCCGACATTGGCCCTGAGCGAGACGATACGGCCCGGGAACCAGGCGCGCACATCGCCGCGACCGGAGGGTTGCAGTTCGATGCGGCCCGACAAGTCCAGGGTTTCCGAAATCTCGGTCGGACCGGCCTGTTCGACCTTCACTCCGCCCGCTGTGGCGGCTTCGCGGCTTATCGTGGTCCGGCCTTCATAGGACTGATAGCGCCAGTCGTGACGCTTGCCTTGCCGGGTCGCCGACACGGCCACGTCGAAGGAGTGCGGCTCGGTGACGACGCCGCTGCCCATCAGGTAGTCGCCCTGCGGCTGGAAGCTGAAGCGATCCACCTGCCCGCCGAGACGGGTCAGGGCCATGGTCAACTGAACCGACTGCGGTGCGACCGGCTTATTCTTCTCATAGGCGTAGACGCGGAACTGCGGCTCCACGCCGGTCTCGAAGATGGTGATCTCGACTGCGAAATCCCCGTCGCGCAGCAGGCGTCCGTTGTGAGGACCGCGCTCGAACTCGGCTTCGGCCTCGCCGTGTTCGTCGCCTTCCGCCTTCTCGCCACCGCCGCAGGCTGCAAGCCCCAGGGACAAGGCGGCCAGAGGCGCGAGCAGCAGGGTCGCCCACCGGGGGCGGGTTCGGTTGATGCGGGTCATTGGGCAGTCTCCGCGACCGTCAGGCGGTCGTGCGCGCCGGTCAGCCTGTCGAGGCGGGCGCGGTCGATATGGAAGGATTTCAGCACCGCGACCCGACGCTCACGGGCGTCGAGCAGGGCCGTCTGGGTGGTGATGACGTCATTGTAGGTGAAGCCGCCCCGGTTGAAGCCCTCGCGGACCAGACGCACGGCGCGCTCCGCCTGGGGAATGATGTCCTCGGCGATCCGGCGGGCTTCACTGGCCCGTGCGGCGAGCGACACTTGAAGCCGAGCGATCTCGCGGTTTCGGGCCGCCCGGTCGGCAATCAGGTCGCTCTCCGCCGCCGTGCGCTGGGCTTCGGCCTGGTCGATGGCCCCCTGGTTGCGGTCATACCGGCCAAGGGGAATGGAGCCGCCGACGACCAGCGCCACCGCCTGATCTTCCCAGTGGTGCCGCACCCCCACGCTGACCGTGGCGTCCGGAACCGCGCGTGCCCGTTCGACGCCGCTCCGCGCGATGGCGATGTCCCGCTCCGCGCCGAATACGGCGAGATCGGCCTCGGCGACATCCCCGGCCACAAGGCGCGCCGCTTCGGTATTCGCGAACGCCGCCGGTTCGAGCCGGAAGTCCGACGCCCCCATCCAGAAGGTCGCGAGATTGGCCCGGGTCATGCGGGCTGCGATTTCGGCCTGGTCGAAAGCCAGTTGCGCGGACGCCAGCTCGGCATCTGCCCGCGCACCCGCGAACAGCGGATCCCGCGCCGAGGCGACGCGCCGGCTGACCTCCTCGTTGAAACGATCGGCCAGTTCCAACCGCTCGCGGGCGATCTCCAGTTCTGCTTCGGCGGCGAGCGCCTCGGCCCATGCCGTCTGAACCTGTTCGGCGCGGTCGAGACGACGCACCCGTTCGCGCGCGGAGATCAGGTCGCCCTCGCGACGGGCCAGTCCGACACGGGCGGCGCGATCACCACCCCGTTCGAACGGCTGCTCGTAGCTCAGCGTGGTCTCGCTGCGATCAAGGATGGAATAGGGGCCGGAACCGGCGAAGTTCTCGACTTCCAGGCCGAGCGTCGGATTGGGCCGCACGTCCGCCTGACGCACGCCGGCCTCGGCGGCGCGACGGCGGGCTTCCGTCCCCGGCAAGGCTGGATCGGACTGTATCGCCAGCACCAGCGCCTCTTCGAGGGTCAGCGTGCGGACGACAGCGGTGGGAGCTTCCTGCGCCCGGACTATGGGTCCGGACGAAGCGGCGAGGATCAGACCGAGCGCGGTTGCGGCTGCGATGCGTGACCACGGTCCGGCCATGCCGGAGCGTTTGATGATCAAGGGAGTGTTCTCCGAAAGGGAAGGCTGACACGCGGGCGCAATGCCCCGCGCAGGCTCAGGCGAGCGTCAGCGTCCGTTTCGGAGGTTGGTCGGGACCGTCGCCGCTCAGCCCGTCCGGAAGGCGTTGCTGGGCCCATGCGATGGTGACGGTGGTCCTGGAGGCAGCCAGGGATCCACCCGCGCGGTCGGCGAGCGTAACCGAATGGCTGTCACCGTTGTGATGGTGATGCCCGGGAGCGGTTTCACTCGTCTCTCCGACCTCCTGACCGCAATCAGGATGGGCGTGGCCCGAGACCTCGACACCGTGAATGGCGGCGATCTCGTCCGCCATATGCTCGACCTGATCCCGCGCATCCGCCGACCCATGCAGACTCATCGACGCCATGAAGGCGACGGCGAGCGTCAGGCAGAAGAGGCGGAGCAGGCGAGTCATGGGTTCCCCAAGCTGCCGTTCATACGATCTGGACGCCTGAGCCGCAACGGGCGCGACCCCCGCAAGGCGAACGTCTGCGTATGGGTGGGATGCCGCCGGCCGGGCGCGGAACGGATGTCGCCCGTTCACTCCACCCGACAGAAGCAATACATGAACTGTTGGGGCGTCCCCCAAGGGGTCTCGTGCAACTCGGTGATGCTGTCCAACAGACGGAACTTCGGCCCGAACTCCCCATGCAGGTTTTCTGCATCGTAGCGAACGACATCCAGACCGCTGCACTTCTCCGGGCCATCTGGCCCGAACGTCGCGACAATGACGTGACCGCCAAGTTTAATCGAGCGGGCGACCTGACGGACATATGCGGCTCTGTCGTCTGCGCTCGTCAGAAAGTGGAACACAGCCCGGTCATGCCAAACATCGTAACGTGCGGCTTCCAGCTCGACGGCCGTGATGTCGCCAGTGGTCCAGCGCACAGGGGTCGCAGCAGAGCCCATTCGAGCCTTCGCTACCTCAATCGCCGCCTGGGAGATGTCGAGCACCGTCACGTCGCTGTAACCGCGTGCGACGAGATCATCGACCAAGGTCGCTTCCCCGCCCCCGACGTCAATGATCGCGCTGCCGGTGTCCGTTGTGGCCTGTTCGATGAGCCCCAGTGAAACCTCCAGGTGGGGGCGAAACCAGCTCACCTCGTCCACCGCCTTGGTTTGATAGACGCTTTCCCAATGAGCCTTGGTAGTCATCGCCGCCACTCCCGCACCATCCGTTAGAACTGGGGGCCGGTTCGTGTGGGCGCCAGAGGGGCCCGGTCGAATGCCGCGAGACGTCGCCGAAAGCTACGCAAGGATGTCCCCAATCTGCGACCCCAGCGCTCCCATGCCGGGTAAGTAGAAAAACACGGAGAGCGAAAACACACCCAGCGCTGACCGGTCTATTTCGCGAAACCCGGGTCGACATGCCAATACTTACATCCCCACCCGAAGCCGACCACGTCAGGGTTTGCGGAACGCCTATAACGGTCAATCACGCCGCCGCACCCCGAGACAGCCTTTTTGGGCCCTTGAAGTCGCCCTGTTCTGCCCTGCGATGGGCCGTAATGCCGTCCGAACACCATCCGCCTGGGTATAAGTATAGCATCCGTTATGGTGGCAGATTTCCCCGACCCGGGTCCCACACCTGTCGCCAGCTCTAAGACCTGTTCATCCAACGACGGGTTCGAACAAATAGGGGTCCTGCCGCTCCAGCAGAGCTAATGCTCTGGCGTTCTGCCAAGGCGGCGGCGCGATGTGGTAACGGCGCCGATCCGTGGGCAGGGTGAGATGGATCAGGCCCAAGACGCCATCCTTCTGGAAGATGCGCTCCAGGTCCGCCTTGATCGAGGCTCTGGTCACCGGGGCGAACACCTTGTCTGCCTTTGCTCGCCGAACACCTTCATCGACGATGACCTGGACCGCGCGAGCGACGAGGCTCCTGGCTCTGATGGTTTCATCGATGCTGCCCCTTTGGGATCGCACCACGTCGAACCTGTAGTCCGCGTGGAGGACCAGACCCGCTCCGGTGCCTGTGAGATGCCAGTGGGAGCGGCCGAGGCACCACTTTATGGCCATCCGACCCGCATCGACGGAGACCAGCTGATCGAGGCCGCAGTAGTTGAAGAGGCGCAGGCGATCATGTGGGTTTTCGTCCCCATACGCGAAGGCCATCGCGTCCTCCTCCCATTGGATCAGCGAGATGTCGTAGTGCCGGGAGATCTCAATCCGCAGGTCATCCTTCAGGCGTCGCTGGAGCCCGGTCAGGAAGGCGTCGATCGCAGGGTCATCCCCTGGGCGCGGGACCTGGAGGCCGAGGCGACGGATTGACGTCTTGTCGACCTCGGCGGCCCGTTCCAAGACCCGGTTCGAGATCCAGCCCTTGGCCTTTTCACCAGGCTCCCATGCCTCGGAACCGGAGAGGCGCGAGCCGAACGCAGCGTCATACTCGACGTTGAGGCTGATAGGGTCGAACGCTGCAATCTGGAGCCGGAAGTTGGTGCGCGTGAAGATTTCTTCGAACGCCTCCCACGCCAGCTGGGAGGACACAGACGCAGGCATCGGGGTGCCGGCCGTGGTCAGGGTCATCGGATTTTTCTTGGGGCTTCATTCGGACGCGAGGAGCCGGGAAACACCAGGTTGAGGCCGGAGAGATGAACTCGCCGGGAAGCCTCGCGTCATCGCCTATTGTAGCACATTCCGAGCCGTTTCTCTCAGCCTGAATGAGGCTGCTCCCCAAACTGTGCCGTTAGAACGTAATGATCCCCGTATCCTGATATTGAGAACCAGCTTCCAGAACATGACCATCGGCGCGGGCGGACTGATACCAATCGCGCCCCATGGCTCTGACGCCCTGCGAGGCAGCGAATGTCTTGCCCTGGATCTTGAGAGCTGAACCGAGCCGCCACTTGTTGATGTAGGAAATCCACCTGACGGGGGTATCCAGCAGCTGGGTGTCCAGCTGGCGTGCAGAGCCTCCTCCGCGCCAGTTTCCCCCGGCGGCGTTGAGAGCAGCCCGAAAGGCTTTGTAGGCACGTTTATTGTCCGGCAGCAGGATACCACCATGGATATGCGCCTCCCCTAGGTCCGAGTCCTCGATCATGAAGAAGAACTCTGGAACCGGGAGGCCAAGGCGGGCTGCGGCGAGCTTGAGGTGTCGCGTCATTCTTCGGCGCATGTAAATCGCGAGGCCCTGACCATCACGGCGTCCGGCCTCGATTACCTCCGGTCCGAGGTTCAGGCTGAGAGCCCGTCCCCCTCGTTCGTGCATGGCGATCGCCCAGGCCATACCCTTCAACTGGTCTCCGGTGTGATCCCAGTGCGGGACCCACATGGTCTTGATCCAGGTCGCTTGATCGAGGTGGAGCTTCTTCTCTTTCCGGTCCTCGGCCTTGATCTTCTTCCAGTCGGGGGCGTGAAGGGGAACTCTTCTTTTTATGCTAACTCCACGACCAGCCTTGGCGGCGAGTTTGATTGAAGCCCCTGCCCCCAGGGAGTCCCGTATCTCCTGGAAAATATCGCGGTCACGAAGCTCGTCATTGCGGCTATCGAGGTGCACCTTTCCCGACGCAGCAGCACGTAGTTTTTCTATGATGCGGTCGGCATTCTGGTTCACCTCCAAGGCGCGATCACGCTCCTTGGCGATGGCCATATCCATTTCGGACAGCCTGCCTTTCGCGGTGCGTCGAGCGGCAATCATCTTGGCCTTGGACACAAACACACACGCAACAGCTGTCGGGATAGGCGCAGTAGCTGGTGTCGGATTTGCGCGCCACCCTCGTCGTCGATCGTGGGCTTTCTAGCTGTCTAAATCCTCGCCCAGCTCGATTTCTACTGCCGTTAAAGCTCCTGGCCCGAACACATCGTCAGCGTCCAGGGTTGGTCCATCGACGATGCGCTCCAACAGGGTGTCCTGCGCCGGCTCCAACGCGACCAGCCGGGTCAGCACCCGCAGCACGTTGAGCAGTTCGGTGGTGTATTCAGCAGGCCAGTCGGTCGGCTGGATCAGGCTGAGCGGCGACGGCGGGCGCTTGTCGCCCATAGGCGGCTTGGAGCGGTCCTCGCGGCGATAGCTCCACCACTGACTCAGCACCCGCTTGCCCGAGACCTCATAGTCCCAGACCGCTTGGGACACATTGTCGATGAAGCCGGTCCCGATCTTCAGCCGGCACGCTCCCGCGTCATACTCAAGGTCGTGGGGCATGGCGGCCAGGGTGGTGGGAAGGACACCCTCCTTCGGGATGGTCGGCTCGGGCCCTTCTGTCACGCGGGGGGTGCCGGGAGGACGGCCCTCGGCGAAGCGTTCGCCGAAGGTGTGCAGCCAGATGACTTCGCGACCCACCTCCACCGCTTGCTCGAACAGGGCGTGGTCGGCGGTAATCGGGATACGCAGGCCGGGCTGTTTCAGATTGGCTCGGAACCGCTCGACATAGCCGGGGTGGGCCGCCACGGCGGCGACATAGGCCATCATGGCCTCCGGCGTGACCGGTAGGCCAAAGGTCTCGCCGAGGACGCGCAGCAGGTCGGGCGAGAAGTTGGTCTGGGTCGCACCGGCGTCGGACCACAGCGGGAAGACGCGGCCAGCGAACGACCCGTAATAGTGATCGTGATCTGGAACGTGACCGGCAATAGTCAATGCTGGCCCGCCCGTTGGTGTCTTTGTGGAAAGAGCCGTCAGATGAACCTGCGTGGACGAATACGCCTGCCAAAGCGTGGGGTTGGCTCGATTGATGAGTCGGTTGTCCGGTAGCAGCCACTGTCGATCGAAAGACCTGAAGGCATATCGAACCGGTGCCGCTCCGCTGCCCTTGTCGTCATCAACCGACAGGGGCGGATGCCCGTGTCCTGCCAACGGCTCCTTGACGACCTTGGTCAGCGTCCGGTCGCCATTCATATGCGGGTGAAACAGCACCGCCTTCCTGGCCGCATCTTTCTCGGCCACCAGACGCGCCCAGCGGTCCTTCAGCGACTGAGCGTCCGGGGCGATCACCCAGGTCCGCCCGGCCATGACGCCGGAGCCGTTGTAGAGGAACAGGTCCTCCAGCGCCGGATAGCCGCCCCAGCTGGCGACGGCGGCCGGCAGGAAGGGCGCGCGCGGCTCGGTCGGAGCCTCGACCCAGCCGCCGTCGTCCAGACCGATGCCGGCGAGGGCCGCGAACTTGGCCTTGCGCGCGCCTTCGGGCAGGGACCGCACCCGCACCCGCGCTGGACCCTCGGGGCTGTCCGGCCGCTTGCGGGACGCCATGACGATGCAGACCGTCTGCTGCACCCCCTCGAAGATGCGAGATGCTACTGGCGGCTGGTGCCCTTCGGGCGTGCAGTCGATGACCCAGATTTCGTCGGCGTCGCGGCGCAAGTCCGCCCGCATTTTCTGGAACCCCGGCCCGTTGAGGAAACCGGCCACGGTGATGAAACAGACCACACCCTGTCGCTTGGTCCAGTCGTCGATCTGGCTCTTGTCCGTCCCGCCCCGGAAGGGGTCGCCGCCGAACACCTTCCACGCCGCCCAGCGCCAGAAATAGACATAGAGGTTCCGCAAGTGCTTGGCGTGGGCACCGACGCCCCATTCGACCGGCGGCTGCCAATCGTCCAGGGGCGTGCGCAGGCCCGGTCCCCGGTTCTCGACCCAGCCGCCCAGACCCTTGGCCTTTTCCTTGTAGGGCGGATTGCCGATCACCACCGTGATCGCCTCCTTGCGCTTGACCGCATTGGCCTGACGTCGGGACTCCGCGATGCCGGCGACCGACTGGGGCACCCACTGGGTCTCCTCGTCGGGGTCAGCCAAGGTGTCGGTGATGTAGAGCCGCAGGGCGGTGGCGTCGGTCTTGTCCGGGTCCGCATCGGTCAGGTCGGCGATCTCGGCCAACAGGCGCAGCTGGGCGACTGCGAACGGACCGAACTGAAGCTCGAACCCGATCAGCCGCTTCAGCGACGCCTGGACCGCCGCCGGCACCGAGCCCGCGCCCTCCTCGTCCTCCACGGTGCGGGCGATGCGGCTGAGGACGCCCAGCAGGAAGGTGCCGGTTCCCACCGCCGGGTCGGCGAGGGTCACTTCGGAGGAGGCCAGACCGCGCGGGAGATTGAAGCGAGTCGGCGAGCGCAGCGCCTCGTCCACCATCCGGACCATGGCGGTGACCACCTCGGGCGGGGTGTAGTAGCTGCCGGTCTTCTTCCTCAGCGAGGTGTCATAGGCTTGCAGGAACTCTTCGTAGAAATACAGCCACGCCTCGGGGTGGCCCTTGGACAGGGCCTTCCAGTTGACGACGTCCAGCACCCGCACCAGCGTCTTGATCGACGTATCAAGGAGATGGGCGTCGGTTGTCGGCTCGATCAGCAGCTTCAGAGCCGATCCGATCAGGGTGTTGGTCTGGCTGAGGGTCTTCGCCGCCGCGTCGAGGCCCTGGCTGAGATCGATGTCCCGCGCCTTGGCCATCAGCAGGCCGAAGGTGACGGCCTGGGCGAAGCCATCGGCGAAGTCGGCGTTGGTGGCTTCGGGCAGCAGCAGTTGGCGCCAGTCCTCGCGCAGTCCCATCAGGGCCGGGGCTTCAAGCTCGAGCTGTTCGGTGACCTCGTCGCGCAGGAGGCGGCACAGACGGGCGGAGGTCTCGGCCAGTTGGCGCGGCGTCTTCGGCGGGATCGGATGCCAGTCGAGAAACTCGGCCCACAGTGCAGTCAGCGTATGCGGTGCCGTCAGCGCGGAACCGCTGGACTCGATGTCTCCGCCGAGGACGACGATGTCCAGCGCCCGGACGCCATCGCGCCAGAGCGAGAAGGCGTTGCCGTCGGTGTAGATCAGGTTAGGCAGGGCCTTCAGCTTTTCCCACTGCGCCTTGTCGTGCTTGCCGGTGAACTTGCGGGGGTCGGCACCCTTCCCTGGCGCCTTGACTTCGATATGGCCGATCAGGGCGTTCTTGCGCGTCACCGAATAGTCGGGGCGGCTCATGATGTCGGCCAGGGAGGTTTCACCCACGGCGACCGTGCCGTCGGCCGCCGATCCGATTAGAGCGCAAAGGTCCGCGATCAGGGTTTCCAGCGGCGCGCGGAGCTGATCCTCGGGCTGGCCTGTGACCGCCGGGTTGCTCAGCTTGGATTTCGCGGTCGCGCCGAAACGCGAGACGGCGTCCTCAAGCGTCGGTTTCATCCCCAGTCCCCCTGAACGGCTTCACCAATCGCCTGTGGAAGGCGTCCGTGCAACCCTTGATCATCTCTGGACCCGCCGGTGAAATCAGGAGATTATCTATTCGATGTCGCAGTTTGAGCTTTTCGCAACAGGATCCGAACGGCGGTCCACCGTTCCCGACGTCGATACTGTCCGGTCTCGACTTGAAGGTCTGCTCCACTCGCTCCGGACGGCCGATGCAATGCCGTTGACGTCGAAGCAGCTGACCTTCTGGACGACGGTCGTGCCGCAAATGTCGAACTGGCTTCCGGCGGAGGAACGGGCGGTGGTTTGCGCTCAGTTCGAAGCGCAGATTGAACGGCTCAGCCGGAAGGCGGCCTGAACTACAAAGACAGAGCAAGAGACTGGGGGCGGCCACCTGTCTATGCCGTCGACCGAACGACGAGGTGGTCGATCTCAAGGTGCGCATACGTCACCGAGGCGATCTGCGAATACAAATCCCCCGGTGCCAACCCGTCATGATAGTGCGCGTCCATACCGACGTTCGCGTGCCCCATCACTTGGTTCTGAACTGCACGATCCACTCGCGCTGCCGACATCGCGACCTTGAATGTGTGCCGGAAGGAGTAAAACGTCGGCCGAGGCTTGCGTAGCGTCACTCTTGGAATGTGGGTCTCGTTAAACGCTCGTATCCACCGCGCGCCAGAATAGAGCTTCCTCCGGTCGTTGGAGGCAGGCCAATCCGGAAACAGTCTCTCGCTTCCGATGGCTCGCATGCTGGCGACCCATTGGCCGAAGCCGAGCGCGATCAGCTTCGGGTGTATCGGTATCTCGCGACGCGCGTTCGGCGTCTTTGCCGAGAGGACATACGGTCGATCTTCCGGATCGTTCGCGTCGTATTCCGTCAGGAAGCTGATGTATGGGAAGGCCGCATCGAGCTTCACATCACTGACCGCCAGTTGACCGATTTCACTCGGTCGTGCCCCGCTGAACAACATCAACAGCGGCGTCCAGAAGCGGTGGTCGCGTATCAGAACAACCCCCGGGGTGTTGATCCGATCTGGACGCGCACAGCCCATGAAAAGCGGCAGTTTGAACAGGTCGTTCAGTTCCTCGACGCGGAACGAGGGTCTTTTCCCGCCCCGTTTGTCAGAGCCGCGCACCTTGATTTTGTCGGCCGGCGACGTGCTGATCCACTCACGGCTCGCAGCATAGCCGAGCAGTGAGCGCAGAACGGCCAGGTGCGTATCCCGAACGGTGTTGGGCTGGATCGTCGAGAACGGAACAGGTCGGGCGGCATTCAAGGCGATAGCCGACCGCAGTGTTGCGCCAGGGTAGCGCATCTGGGCGCGATTGGGGCACCGCAGCATCAGGTCAATAAAGTCGCTGACATCCGACCGCTTGATCTCGGAGATCGCCTTTGGAGACCCCATGAAGCCGTCGAATATGTCCACCACTTGACTGACCTTGACGCTCCATGAACTTCCGAGCTGAGCAGAGTTGAGGACCTCCTGAGCCAGTTTGCTCAGCGTCCAGGAACCTTGGGACTTTCCGCGCCGGGCAAGACCCCGTTGGATCGCAGCCGAGGGCGGCTCCACGTCGAGACCACCCCAACCAGCCCGTCGGGATCGCATCGCGGCCAGCTCACCCGCAACAATCGCGGCTTCTATTCGGGAGTAGTCAGCTGATCCCACCTCGACCCCACGAATGCGGGCCTGCCTCCCGATAAAATCGGCGTAATCGACGGCCACATCGCCCTTGTATGCCCGGAGGTAATCACGCCCTTTCACCGGGTCTTCAATCTGCGTCAGGATTAGCTGCTCATCTTCGTCCCGACCGGCCAGGTGGTGTGCCCAGTCTCCCTCAGGATCGAGATCAGCCTGTCGGCGGTTCTCGCGATCTAGCTCATCGCTTGTTGCCCAATGAGCCGCTGTGATCGCTTCGGTGTCAGCCTGCGTCAGGACATAGTCGACACCGGGAGCGAGCACGCCGACCGCCGAAATGGGGCTTGGTCGCATATTCGCAACCTCCGCCTCGAACCTCAGGTCGACTACAATAGCTCGACGTTTCGCCTCCTTCAGGTCGCTGGTTCGGAGGCTCTCTCGGTAATCAGCACGCCCCTTGAAAAACAGTCCGAACTGGACATCTGCCGGGACTCTCCGGCGATAGTGATACTTCGCTCCCCTGCGGGTGATATAGGATGCGGCGTGCGCCATTTTTTACCATTGTGCTACAGAATGCGTCGCACAGCTGGTCGCTTTCTCCAGTGTGGTCAATGAGTTAAATCATAACATGCACTTGGGTGTGACACAGCACAGAGTCCCACCCTCTCCGCCACCGGCCCCGGACCAGTTTCCTGATCTGACTCCGACCCGGGACGTCCGGTCTGTTCTCCGACGTGAGCGCACGGGCCTCCCCCCTTGTCGGAAAGCCGTGCGGGCTCACGCATCGGGTGCTGCGTTGGCGGATGGACGTTCCCCGAACAGCCATCTCCGGGTTGCCAGTCGCCCACGCGTCATGCTTTCGGTGTGGAGCGAGCGGGGGAGCGTGTGCATGACCACCGAAGGACGCGCCGGAGTACCGCGCCTGGACTGGGTCGACTATCTGCGCGTCTTGTGCGTCGGGGTTGTGCTGCTGGACCACCTTGCCATGGTGACGGTCCATCCGCGGGCCGAGCTTGGCATTTCCGGATTCGGGCTGCTCACCGAGATCGGGCGGTTCGGCAATATTGCGCTGTACGTCTTCTTCCTTGTGAGCGGAATGATGATCACCCTGGTGGCGCAAACCCTCGACGCCGCGGCCTTCGTCACGCGCCGCGCGGCGCGCATCTACCCGATGTTCGTCCTGTGCCTGACGATCACCACCGTACTCTCGCTATGGGGCCCGAACTTCCGCTTCGATGTGAGCGTGGGCCAATATCTCGCCAACCTCACGCTTAATCCGAGGGCGCTGGGATATCGCTGGGTGGACGCGAGTTACTGGACCCTCCCGGTCGAGGTCACCTTCTACGGCGCGATGACCGTGGTCATGCTCCTCGGCGCGATGAAACACCTCCAGGCCGTCGTGGCGACATGGGTGATCCTGCAGGCGCTGACCTGCTACTGGTTCCGCGACATCCCGCTGATCGGCCACTCCTACTATTTTCTGGCGGCCGGCGCTGTGCTCGCCCTGCTCTACCAGCGCCGCAACGAAAGACTGAACCTGGCGTTGCTCGCCCTGTCGCTCGTGCCGTGCCTTCGCTGCGTTTTTGCCATCAGCGAGAGCGCGAGGTTCAATCCCTGGATCGGCAGCGCCGCGATTCTCGGCGTCTTCGCCCTGTTCCTGTTCATGCGCGGGCGGACAGTCCATCTGCCGGGCGCGCAACGGATCGGCTCGCTCACCTATCCGCTCTACCTGCTCCATTTCCATATCGGGATCGTGCTGATGCACCAGTTGGCGATCGACGACGCCAACAAATGGTGGGTGCTCGCGGCAGTCGTCGCCGTCCTGGTTGCGGCATCCGCGCTGCTCGACGACGTCGTCGAATTCCGGATGCGCCGCCTCTGGCGTCGGCTGTTCGGCGCGACGCTCGCCCGGCCGGTGGCCTGGATCGAGGCGCGGCGAGCGGCCGCCTTGAACGCCCAATAAGCCTCAGCCCGCGGAATAGCTCGTCTTGGTCTGGGTGAAGAACTCCACCGCGGCAAAACCCTGCTCCCGTGCGCCGTAGCTGGACGATTTCGAGCCTCCGAACGGCACGTGATAGTCGACGCCGGCCGTCGGCAGATTGACCATGGTCATCCCCGCCCTGGCACGCCGCTGGAAGTCCCGGGCATGCTTCAGCGAGCTGGTGACGATGCCGGCCGAGAGGCCGAACTCGACGCCATTGGCGATCTCCAGAGCCTGCTCATAGTCCCTGACGCGGATGGTCGAGGCGACGGGGCCGAAGACTTCCTCATGGTTGATCCGCATGCCGGCTTCGGTATCGGCGATCAGGGTCGGCTGGACGTACCAGCCCGGCTTTTCCATTTGCAGCCGCTCGCCGCCGGTGACCACCCGGCCGCCCTCGCCGCGCGCAACCTCGATATAGCGGTACGACGTCTCCATCTGGTCCTCGGACACGGCCGGACCCATCTGGGTCTGGGGATCCAGAGCGTCGCCGACGCGCAGCGCCGCGACCCGTTCGGCCAGAGCCGCCACGAATCGGTCGTGAATCCCGTCCTGCACGATCAGCCGGCTGGAGGCCGTGCAGCGCTGGCCCGTGGCGAAGAAGGAGCCGTCGAGCGCAATCTGGACCGCCCGGTCGAGATCGGCGTCGTCAAGCACGATCAGCGGGTTCTTGCCCCCCATCTCAAGCTGGACCCGCGCCTGCCGTTTCACCGCGCCGGCGGCCACACCGGCACCGACGCCCTGCGAACCGGTGAAACTGAGCCCCGCCACATCCGGATGGTCGACGATCGCCTGACCGACCCGGCCCCGACCGATGACCAGATTGAGCACGCCATTGGGCAGCCCCGCCTCATGCAGGATGGCGACCAGCGCATCGGCCGTTGCGGGCGTCGGTCCGGCGGGCTTCATCACCACCGTATTACCGAACGCCAGCGCCGGGGCGGCCTTCCAGGCCGGGATCGCGATGGGGAAATTCCACGGCGTGATCAGGCCATAGACGCCGACGGCCTGCCGGTAGGTCTGGATCTCCACGCCCGGCCTGACCGAGGCCAGGTTCTGCCCGTGAACGCGCAGGGCCTCGCCCGCGAAGTATTTCAGCACCCGGCCGGCCCGGACGGTCTCGCCGATCCCTTCGGCCAGGGTCTTGCCTTCCTCGCGCGACAACAGCCGCCCGAGGGTTTCGCGCCGTTCCATCACCAGCGTCCCGGCGCGATCCAGAACGTCCGAGCGCAGTTCAGGCGACGCCTCGGACCAGCCGGTGAACGCCGCCTTGGCCGCCGCCACCGCCGCATTGACCTCGGCCTCGCCGCCGTCGGGCGTCCGGGCGACGACCTCGCGCGTGTCCGACGGATTGAGCCTTTCCCCCGGCCGGTCCGCGACGACCCGCTCGCCGTTGATCCAGTGGGACAGTTCGATCGTGTCGGTCATGGCGAGTCCTTGGCGTGGTCCGGTCGATCTAGCAACCGGCGCGCTGTTGCGACAGACCTCTAGCCGACAAGTCGCGGCGAAGTCTGCGATAAGCTGATCCCGTGGAACGAGTCGGAGCCCCCTCATGAGCGCAGCGCAGACCGGGACGGCGGCGGGCTGGCGCTTCTGGATCGACCGGGGCGGCACTTTCACGGACATTGTCGCCCGCGCACCGGACGGGGCGCTGCAGACCCGCAAACTGCTGTCGGATAATCCCGAACGATACGCCGACGCCGCGGTCGAGGGCATGCGGCGGATCCTCGGCATCACGACCGGCCCCCTCCCCGCCGGCCTCGTCGCTGAAGTCCGGATGGGCACCACCGTAGCCACCAACGCCCTGCTGGAGCGCAAGGGCGAGCCCGTCGTCCTCGCCATTACCCGCGGCTTCGGCGACGCCTTGCGCATCGGCTGGCAGAGCCGGCCCGACCTGTTTGCCCGCCACATTGTGCTCAACGACCAGCTCCATGACCGGGTGATCGAGATCGACGAGCGGGTGCGCGCCGACGGGACCCTCGTCCGGGCGCTGGACGAGGCTCGGGCGCTGGCCGACCTGAAGGCGGCACGCGCCGCCGGCTTCCGGGCCGTGGCCATCATTCTGGTGCACGGCTGGCGCTTCACCGACCACGAGCGGCGGCTGGCGGCCATGGCCCGCGAGATCGGCTTCGAACAGATCTCGGTCAGTCATGAGATCGGGGCCCTGATCAAGTTGATCGGACGCGGCGACACCACGGTGGCGGACGCCTACCTCTCGCCGATCCTGAGGGCCTATGTCGACAGGGTCGGCGCAGATCTGGGCGCTTCGACCCCACTGCTGTTCATGCAGTCGAGCGGCGGCCTGACGGCGGCGGAGGCCTTTCGCGGCAAGGACGCCATCCTGTCCGGCCCGGCGGGCGGCGTGGTCGGCATGGCTGAAACGGCGCACGCGGCAGGCTTCGATCGCGTCATCGGCTTCGACATGGGCGGCACCTCGACGGACGTGTCCCATTTCGCCGGCGACTATGAGCGGACCTCCGACGCCGTAGTGGCGGGGGTGAGGCTGAGGGCGCCGATGCTCGGCATCCATACCGTGGCGGCGGGCGGCGGTTCGATCTGCCGCTTCGACGGATCACGCCTTCGCGTCGGCCCGGAGTCGGCCGGCGCTGTACCCGGACCGGCCGCATACCGCCGGGGCGGACCGCTGACCGTCACTGACTGCAACGTCATGTTGGGCAAGCTGCGGCCCGACCAGTTCCCGGCCGTGTTCGGCCCCCATGGGGATCAGCCGCTCGACGCCGCATCCGTGACAGCCGGTTTCGAGGCGCTGGCCGACGAGGTCCAGCGTGAGACGGGCCGCATCACGACGCCAGAAGCGCTGGCCGAGGGCTTCATCACCATCGCCGTCCAGAACATGGCCGAGGCGATCAAGTCCGTCTCCATCCAGCGCGGCTATGACGTGACCCGCTACGTCCTCAACTGCTTCGGCGGCGCGGGCGGCCAGCACGCCTGCCTCGTGGCCGACGCCCTGGGCATGACCCGCATCATGCTCCACCCGTTCGCGGGCGTGCTCTCGGCGTACGGAATGGGGCTGGCCGAGGTCCGGGCCATCCGGCAGGCGACGGTGGCCGCGCCGCTCGAAGCCACCGGAGACGCCGTCCTGGCCGATCGCGTTGTGAGGCTTGAACGTCAGGCACGCGGCGACCTGATCGCCCAGGGTTTCGCCGATGCGGCGCTCACCACCCTGGTCCGGGCGGAGATCAAATTCGCCGGGTCCGACACACCGCTGGTTGTCCCGTTTGGGCCGACCGGCGAGATGCGCGCGGCCTTTGAGGCCCTGCACCGGCTCCGGTTCGGCTTTTTCGCCGAGGACAAGGCCCTGCTGGTCGAGACGCTGGAAGCCGAGGCCGTCGCCACCTCCGGCCAGGCCCCGTCGACCGTTATGGGCGGTGCCGCGGCAGCGGGCCCGATCATCCTCGCCCGCGTCGCGGTGCGTATGGCGGGTGCCGCCCATGAGGCACCAGTCTATCGCCGGAGCGATTTCGGGCCCGGCGCCGCCGTGGACGGGCCGGCCCTTCTTCTTGAGGACACCGGGACCACCGTCGTCGAACCCGGCTGGCGCGCCTCGGCTGACGCGGCCCTCAATCTGATCCTCGAGCGCACCGTCCCCCTGCCGGCCCGCACGGCCATGGGCACGGACGTCGATCCGATCATGCTGGAAGTATTCAACAGCCGCTTCATGGCCTGCGCCGAACAGATGGGCGAGGCCCTGCGAGCCACCGCCTATTCGGTCAACATCAAGGAGCGGCTCGACTTCTCCTGCGCCATTTTCGATGCCACCGGTGCCCTGATCGCCAACGCCCCGCACATCCCGGTCCACCTCGGCTCGATGGGCGAGAGCATCCGCACCGTCATCGCCTCGCGTGGCGGCGGCGCAGACGGGCGGGGCATGAGGCGCGGTGACGTCTATATGCTGAACGCCCCCTACAACGGCGGCACCCACCTGCCCGACATCACCGTGATCATGCCGGTGTTCCTCGACGCCGACGAAATGCCGGCCTTCTTCGTCGCCTCACGCGGTCACCACGCCGATGTCGGCGGCATCACCCCGGGATCGATGCCGCCCGCGTCGCGCACGGTGGAGGAGGAAGGGGTTCTGATCGACGACTTCCTGCTGATCGACGCGGGACGACTTCGGGACCCCGAGACCCGGGCCCTGTTCGCCTCGGGCCGGTACCCGTCGCGCAACGTCGATCAGAACATGGCCGACCTGAAGGCCCAGGTCGCCTCCTGCGCCCGAGGCGGCGACGAGCTGGCGCGGATGGTCGCCGAGTTCGGACGGCCCGTGGTTGCCGCCTATATGAGCCACGTCCAGGACAATGCAGAAGAGGCCGTCAGGCGCGCCATCGCCGCGCTCAGGCCCGGATCGTTCGCGCTGGAGATGGACGACGGCGCCGTCATCCGGGTGCGGATCGATGTGGACCCCGAGGCCCGCAGCGCCGTCGTCGACTTCACCGGCACGAGCGATCAGCTGCCCAACAACTTCAACGCCCCGCTGTCGATCGCGCGGGCCGCGACCCTTTACGTCTTCCGCACCCTTGTGGACGACGCCATCCCGCTCAACGAGGGCTGCCTGAAGCCGATCCGGCTGATCGTGCCCGAGGGCTCGATGTTGAACCCGCGCTACCCGGCGGCCGTCGTGGCCGGAAACGTCGAGACCAGCCAGGCGGTGGTCGATTGTCTCTACGGTGCCCTGGGCGTGCTGGCCGCCAGCCAGGGCACGATGAACAATTTCACCTTCGGGGACGAGGCCCGTCAGTACTATGAGACCATCGCCGGCGGCTCAGGGGCGGGGCCAGGCTTCGACGGGGCCCCGGCCGTCCAGACCCATATGACCAATAGCCGGCTGACCGATCCCGAGGTGCTTGAGACGCGCTTCCCGGTCCTGCTGGAAGCGTTCTCGATCCGGCGCGGCTCGGGCGGCGATGGCGCGAACCGGGGCGGCGACGGTGCCGTCCGGCGGGTCCGGTTCCTCGAACCGCTGACGGCGGCCATCCTGTCCAACCACCGCAGAACGGCACCGTTCGGCCTGGCGGGCGGCCAGGACGGGGCCATCGGGCTGAACCGGGTCGAGCGGCTGGACGGCACGATCGAACCGCTGGGCGCCACCGCAGAAGTGCAGATGGACGCGGGCGACGTCTTCGTCATCGAAACACCGGGCGGCGGCGGTTTCGGCGCGAAAAGGGCTTCCTGAGCCGCCGGTTCGGCGCAACCATCGCCCGAGGGGGAGATTCCAATGCTGGTGCTTCTGGGAATAGCGATCGTGGTCGCGGGCTTCGTCGCCCGCATCAATCCGCTACTGGTCATATTGATCGCCGCCATCGTCACGGGCGTGACCGCCGCGGTGGTGCCGGGTGTCGACATCAGGGTGCTGGTGAAGGCGGGCGTGGATACGCTGGCGGCCTTCGGCGACGCCTTCAACGACAACCGGTATTTTCACATTACCTGGCTGATCCTGCCGGTCATCGGCCTGCTGGAGCGAGCGGGGCTTCAGGAGCGGGCCCGGATGCTGATCGCAAGGGTCAAGGCCGCCACGGCCGGTCGACTGCTGCTCAGCTATCTGGTGGTGCGCCAGGCCACCTCGGCGCTCGGTCTGACCTCTCTCGGCGGCCATCCGCAGATGGTCCGGCCGCTTGTCGCGCCCATGGCCGAGGGCGCGGCCGAGGTCCAGGCCGGCGGCGACCTGCCCGACAAGATCCGCTTCCGCATCCGCAGCATGTCTGCCGCCACCGACAATATCGGCCTGTTCTTCGGCGAGGACATCTTCATCGCCATCGGTTCGATCGTGCTGATGGTCGGCTTCCTCGAGCAGGCGGGCATCATCGTCGAGCCGCTGCAGCTGTCGGTCTGGGCCATTCCCACCGCCATTGCGGCCTTCGCGGTCCACGGCGCGCGCCTGCTGCTGTTTGATCGGGCGATACGGCGCGACCTTGCCGCGCGCGATGCGGAGGCGGGCCAATGATCACGCTCGAGCACGCCTACATCCTCGTCGGCCTGATGTTTCTGGGGTTCGCCATCCTGACCCTGCGTGACGCCGCTCACCCGACACGCATCCGCAGCGCCCTCTTCTGGGGCCTGATCGCAGCCTCGATGCTGTTCGGCTCCTGGCTGGGCGGGCTCGGAAACGGCCTCCTCGTCCTGGCGCTCGTGGCCCTCGGCGGCCTGAAGAAGCTGGGCGTCGGCCAGCCATCCACGACGACGCTGGAAGAGCGGCGCGAGAGCGCGACCCGGCGACGCAACGCCCTGTTCATTCCGGCCCTGATCGTGCCCCTGATCGCCGTCGGCGGCACCCTCGCCGCCAAACATACGAGCGTCGGGGCGTGGCTGATCTCGCCGACCCAGACAACGCTGATCGCGCTGGGCCTGGGCTGTGTCCTCGCGTTGGTGGCCGCCATGGCCTGGCTGCGCCCGCCCGTCATGGCCCCGGTCCAGGAGGGACGACGGCTGATGGACTCCATCGGCTGGGCCGCCCTGCTACCGCAGATGCTGGCCTCGCTCGGCGCGGTCTTCCTCGCTGCAGACGTCGGGGGGGTGGTCGGACAACTGGTCACCCAGGCCGTGCCGATGAGCTCGCCCCTCCTGGCCGTGGCGGCCTACTGCCTCGGTATGGCCCTGTTCACCATCATCATGGGCAACGCCTTCGCCGCCTTCCCGGTGATGACCGCTGCCATAGGGTTGCCGTTCGTCGTGGGACAGTTCGGGGGGAACCCGGCCATCGTCTGCGCTATCGGCATGCTGGCCGGGTTCTGCGGCACGCTGATGACGCCGATGGCGGCCAATTTCAACGTCGTGCCGGCCAATCTGCTGGAACTGCCCGACCGGAATTCGGCCCTGAACGGCGTCATTCGCGCGCAACTTCCGACGGCGCTGATCCTGCTCGGAGTGAATATGGCGCTGATGTATTTCCTGGCCTTCCGGTTCTGAGGATGACCCATACCCTCGACTCAACGACGGCCTCCCGCTTCGCCGCGGCCGCCCTCGGACATGTGACGCGCGAATATCCGAACAAGATGGACCACGTCCTGTCCGGCCCCGAAGACGTCCAGGGTCCGCGCGCCCTGCACCCGATCTTCTTCGGCAGTTTCGACTGGCATTCCTGCGTCCACGGCTGGTGGACACTGTTCACCCTGCTGCGGCTCTATCCGGACATGCCCGAGGCGGCGCGGATCAGGACGCTGGCCGACGAACTCTTCACGCCGGAAAACGTCGCCGCGGAAACAGCCTATCTGGATCGGCCCGGCAGCCGTGGCTTCGAGCGGCCCTACGGCTGGGCCTGGCTGCTCATGCTGGCCGCCGAACTGGAGCGGCACGAGAGCCATCATGCCGACACCCTGCGGCCCCTGAGCCGTGGCTTCTCACAGCGGTTCAGGGATTTCCTGCCGCTGGCCGGCTACCCGGTGCGGGTCGGGACCCATTACAATACGGCCTTCGCACTGCGCCTCACGCTGGACTACGCCGAGCGGGTCGGCGACGAAGCACTCGCCGCCCTCTGCCTCGACCGCGCCCGACTCTGGCATTCGGGCGACCGCGATTGCCAGGCGTGGGAGCCGTCACAGGACGAGTTCCTGTCCCCGGCCCTGATGGAAGCCGCCCTGATGCGCCGCACGATGGCGCCGGACGTGTTCACCGTCTGGTTCGACGCCTTCCTGCCGCAGCTTTCAGAGCGCAAGCCGGCCACCCTGTTCCTGCCCGCCAGCGTCAGCGACCGCTCCGACGGCAAGATCGCCCATCTGGACGGCCTCAACCTGAGCCGCGCCTGGTGCTGGCGCGAAATCGCTTCGGCGCTTGTAGTGAACGATCCGCGCCGCGCCGTTGCGCTGGAGGCCGCCCGGACTCATCTCGACGCCGCCCTGCCCCATGTCACCGGCGACTATATGGGCGAGCACTGGCTGGCCAGTTTCGCCCTGCTTGCCCTGCTGGCCGGGCCGGATAGCTAGAGCGGGCCGCGAGCCGAGAAGAGCAGGATGGGCGCGATCCGGGCGAATGAGATTGGCATGGCGGACCTGTCTTGACGTCATCCGCCATGCGCCAGCATAAGAGCCGCCCGTCGAGGCGGCGGCCGGCTTAGCTCAGTTGGTAGAGCGCCAGTTTTGTAAACTGGATGTCGCGGGTTCGATTCCTGCAGCCGGCACCACCGCGTCCCGTCAGAATATCAGGCCGGTCCGTGCTTCATGCAGCCGGGCGAAATGGCCCGCCGCATCCGCGCCGAAGAGCACCGGATCGGCTGAATGGGCGTCTTCGATCACCGCGAGGATAGCGTCGAGAGAGTCCTTGCGGCTCGGCTGACCGCCTTCTGCAATACGGTCCAGCAGAGCAAGGAGGTTCTCGCGCCGCTCCCGCGCCTGGGCCTTCAGTACCTTGGCGCTTGGAGTCCGGCGTATTGACACCCTGGACGCCGGTGGGGGTCCATCTGAAGGCGGGATTTCGAAGAAGGCGCTGTCCAGCGGACCGGCGGCCTCGGGATCGTCGATCAGGATGGGGGGCTCGGCTTCCCGGGAACCCGCCCCAGAGAGCGGAACCGCAAACTCCGGTCTGGCTGACACGCGCGTCGTTCCGCAGCGCCGGCAAAGGTCCGACTGATGCCGCTCGGACCAGTAGAACTCATGTCGACACAACAATGGTCTCAGCGGCGACAGCATGGAATTCCCCCGGACAATCAGGGGATTCGCCTCAATGGATCACGCTTGTCAACCATCGTCATTCGGCAAGCGAACGACGAGGGACTAGCCGCCGCCCATGGCTACGGCGAGATGATAGACGATCCAGGCCGCCAGATAGGCCAGTCCAAACATGTAGATGACCATTACCCACATCCACTTCCACGAGTTCAGCTCGCGCTTGACCACGCCCAGCGTCGCCACGCACTGGGGCGCGAAGACATACCAGGCGAGGAAGGCGAGACCGGTCGCCAGAGACCACTGCGCCGCCAGGGTCGCCCCCAGCAGGCTGGTCGCGCTCTCGGGATCGGAGACAGCATAGACGGTGCCCAGGGCCGCGACGGCGACTTCCCGGGCAGCCATGCCTGGCACCAGTGCGATGACCATCTGCCAATTGAAGCCGATGGGCGCGAAGAGCGGCTCCAGCGCTTGGCCGATCATGCCTGCGAAACTGTAGTCGATTGCGGGATGCGTCGCCCCTTCCGGCGGATAGGGGAAGGTCGCCAGGGCCCAGACGATGACCATCAGCGGCAGGATGATCCGCCCGGCCCGCTCAAGAAAGATGCGGGCCCGGATCCACAGATTGAACAGCACGCTCTTGAAATCGGGCGTCTTGTAGGCCGGGAGCTCCATCATGAACGGCTCGACGGCACCGCGCCAGAACACCTTGCGGATGACGAACGACACGGCCAGGGCGCTGATGATGCCTGCAGCATAGAGGCCGAACATCACCAGTCCCTGCAGGCTCGCGAAGCCCCACACCCGCTCGTTGGGAATGAAGGCCGAGATGATCAGGGTGTAGACCGGGATTCGCGCCGAGCAGGTCATCAACGGGGCCACCATGATGGTGGTCAGTCGGTCGCGCTTGCTGTCGATGACCCGCGCGGCCATGACGCCGGGTATCGCGCAGGCGAAGCTGCTGAGCAGCGGGATGAACGCTCGCCCGTGCAAGCCGGCCCCGCCCATGATCCTGTCCATCAGGAAGGCGGCCCGGGCCATATAGCCGAAGTCCTCCAGTATGATGATGAAGAGGAACAGGATCAGGATCTGCGGCAGGAAGACCAGCACGCTGCCGACCCCCGAGATCAGGCCGTCGACGATCAGGCTTTGCCATATGCCATCGGGCATGACCGCCGCCACCCAGCCACCCAAGGCGCCGAGACCGGCCTCGATCCCGTCCATCAAGGGCGTGGCCCAGGTGAAGACGGCCTGGAACATCACGAACAGCAGAACGCCCAGGATCAACAGGCCGCCGACCGGATGCAGCAGCACGGAATCGATCCGGCCGGTCAGGGTGTCGGGGCGTTCCGGCGGCCGGACGCAGGCCTTCATGATCCGCTCGGCCTCCCGCGCCGCGCCGCGCAGGGCGTCAGCGTCCGGAGCCGTCCAGGCGTTCTCCGCGGACGCGGACAACCCACCCGCGGCCGCATCGATGGCAGCGACCAATTCGTCAATGCCGCGCTTTCGCGTGGCCGTCGTCGGCACGATCGGCACACCCAGCTCGCCCGACAGGCGCTCAAGGTCGATGCGCAGCCCCTGACGCTGGGCGATGTCATACATGTTGAGCGCCAGCACCAGCGGCCGGCCGACCGCCTTCAGCTCCAGCACCAGCCTCAGCACCAGTCGCAGGTTGGTCGCGTCGGCGACGGCGACGATCACGTCCGGCGTCTCCTCGCCGGCCAGCCTGCCCAGAACGGCGTCGCGCGTGACCTCTTCGTCGGGGCTGCGGGCGCGCAGGGAGTAGGTGCCCGGCAGGTCGAGGACCGACATCAGCCGGCCCGACGCTGAACGGATCTGCCCCTCCTTCCGCTCCACCGTTACGCCGGCATAGTTGGCGACCTTCTGGTGAGCCCCCGTGAGAGCGTTGAACAGTGCGGTCTTGCCGCTGTTCGGGTTTCCGACGAGCGCCACTCTCGCGCTCCGCACCGCCATGTCCATCAGGCGGCGACCTCTTCGGGAACGAAGTCTGCACCGACGGCGCCGGCCGGTTCGAACCGCACGGTCAGACTGGCAGCTTCATGACGGCGCAGGGCGACCCGCATGTCGTCCACCTTCATGGCGATCGGATCCCGGCCGAACAGGCCCTCATGAAGAAGCTCGATCTTCGCGCCCTCGACGAAGCCCAGTTCCAGCAACCGACGTTCAAGCTCCAGCGCATGCTCGTCCGACGAAGCCCGGTCGCCCACCCGTACGATGACGCCGCGGGCACCTTTGCGGGCGTGGCTGAGTTTCTGGGTGTCGGACATCACGCTCGTGGACCAGCGGCGCGCCTCGGCGCATGTTGACACTGATTATCAGGTGCGACTGGCCTTCGTCCAGCCCGCCATCTCGCCGCAGCCCATTGTCTGGCGTATTGGCTGCGCTATCACAGGGAAAGACAGCCGGAGACCGCCCATGCACCGCACCGTCCTGATCACCCTCGTGGCAGGCGCCTTGACCGCTTGCGGACAGGCCGAAGCCCCGGCCCAGAAGTCGGCGACGTCCGCCGTTCCTGCCGCGCCCGCGCCCACCGCAGCGGAGAAGACGGCCATTCTGGCTACCCTCCCCGCGCCCTGGAATGCGGGTGATCTGGACAACGGCCGTCGGGTCTTCGCCCGATGCCGCTCGTGCCACACCATCACGGAGGGCGGGCCGAACATGACCGGGCCGAACCTTTACGGTGTCTTCGGCCAGCAGGCCGGCGCGCATCCGGGATTCACCTACTCCACAGCCATGACGGGGGCCGACTTCACCTGGGATGGCGAGAAGCTGGATCACTGGCTTGAGAACCCGCGTACCTTCCTGCAGGGCACGAAGATGAGCTTCGCCGGCATACCCGATGCCACGGACCGCCGCGACGTGATCGCCTTCCTCAAGGTCGAGACCGGATACGCGCCGCCGCCGCAGTCCTGACGACTATTCCGCCGCCGCCGGAACCGCATCATTGGCGGTGGTTTCCTGGGCTTCCCACTCCTCGATCTTGCGGGCGGTGTACTCCGGCGACTTGGTGAAACGCGCCAGCGCGCCATAGATCACCGGCACCACGAACAAGGTCAGCAGCGTCGCGAACATGGCCCCCGAAAAGATCACCACACCGATGGTTTGACGGCTTCCCGCGCCCGCGCCCTGCCACAGCACCAGCGGCAAGGCCCCGAAGGCGGTCGCGATCGAGGTCATGATGATCGGACGAAGCCGCAGCGTCGACGACTCGATGATCGCCTCCTGGATGGACCGGCCCTGATCGCGCAGCTGGTTGGCGAATTCCACGATCAGGATGCCGTTCTTCGCCGCCACGCCGATGAGGATGATCAGGCCGATCTGGCTGTAGATGTTCAGGCTCGAGCCCGCCATGACCAGACCGAACAGGCCCCCGGCCGCGGCCAGGGGTACGGTCAGCATGATGACCGCCGGCGTGATCCAGCTCTCGAACTGCGCCGCCAGCACCAGGAAGACCAGCAAGAGCGCCAGGCCGAAGGCCGCGGCGACGGCACCGCCCGCCTCCTGTTGATCGCGGGCGGCACCACCCCACTGGGTGGTGACGACGCCCTGCGGCTGTTCCTTTGCGACGCGGGTCATGAACTCGGTCGCGTCCACCAGGGTCGTGCCCGGGTTCAGATCGGCCGAGATCGAGATGGCGCGCTGACGATCCAGCCTTCTACGGTCCGGCGTATCGCCGGAGGTCTCGGTCGTGACCACCGCTGACAGCGGCACCAGCTGTCCGGAGCCGGTCGCGACATAAAGGGCCTCAAGGTCCGCGACGCTGCGGCGGTCGGCGCGTTCAGTCTGGAGTATGACGTCATATTCCTGGCCGCCGCGCAGATAGGTCGTGGCGCGCCTCGAGCCGAACATGGTCTCGAGCGTCCGCCCCACGGCCTGAGACGAAACCCCCAGGGCCGCGGCCTTTTCCGGATCGACATCGACCAGCAAGCGCGGTGCGTTGGGCTCATAGTTCAACCGCGGCCGCGAAAATCCGGGGTTCTCCAGCGACGCCGCCAGCACCGGCTGAAGCCATTTGTAGATGTCCTCGTACTCGGCACCGGTGACGACCATCTCGATCGAGTTGGATCCGCCACCGCCACCACCACCACCGCCGCGCTGGAAGGCACCGGGGACCGATGCGTTGACCTGGGCGTCGGTCTGGCCGCGCAGCTTGCCGTTCAGTTCCTGGGCGATCTCGTCAGCCGAACGGTCGCGTTTGGACCAATCACTCAGGATCAGGCTGCCGTTGCCGGAATTGAAACTGCCGCCGCCGAAACCGGGCGCAGAGATCAGGAAGCTGTTCGCCTCGCCGCTGGCCTTGTACCCGGCAAGGATCGGCTCGATCCCCATCATGATGTTACGGGTGTAGTCGAAGCCCGCGCCCTCCGGGCCCTGGACCCGGATCTGCACCCGTCCGCGGTCTTCCGCCGGCACAAGCTCGTTGGGCAGGGTCAGGAACATGAAGGCCGCCCCGCCGGCCACCGCCACAATCAAACCCACCATACCCACGACGGCGATCCGCTTGCCCAGCATCGCCTGCAGCGAGTTCTGATAGGAGTTGCGCAACGCCTCCATGGCGCGATCAACCGTGCGCGCGACCCAGCCGCCGCTCTGAGCTGGCCGCAGGATGCGCGACGCCAGCATGGGCGACAAGGTGAGTGCGAGGAAGGCCGAGAACGCCACTGCAGCCGCGATGGCCGCCGCCAGTTCCACGAACAATCGACCGACGTATCCGGGCAGGAACAGCAGTGGCGCAAACACGGCCAGCAACACCACCGTGGTCGCCACCACGGCGAAGAACACCTGACGAGCGCCTCGTTCGGCCGCCACCAGCGGGGGTTCACCATGGTCCAGGCGGCGCTGGATGTTCTCGGTTACGACGATGGCGTCATCGACCACCAGACCAATGGCCAGAACCAGCGCCAGAAGCGTCAGCAGGTTCAGCGAAAAGCCGAGCGGGGCCAGAACGATGAACGTCGCCACCAGGCAGATCGGTGCCACGATCGACGGAATGAACGCCGCCCTCATACTGCCGAGGAAGATGAAGTTCACCAGCGCCACCAGGGCGAGGGAGATACCGATAGTGACCCAGACCTCGTCGATGGCGTGGGATGTGAAAACCGAATTATCCGAGCCTATGACCAGTTCCGTGCCCTCGGGCAGGCTGGGTCGCACTTCGTCCAGCATCGCCGCGACGCCTTTGGAGATGGCGAGGTCGTTGGACTGGGCCTGACGGGTGACGGCAAGGCCGATCTGGTCCTGTCCATTGCCGCGGAACAGACGACGGTCCTCGGCCGGCGCCTCGACGATGCGGGCGATATCGCCGAGCCGTGTGACATAGCCGGACTGTCCCTGGATAGACCCGGTCGCACCGCTGGGCAGGGCCGTCGCGCCGCCACTCGGGGCAGCGGCAGCGGCTCCGGATCCGCGCGTGCCGATCGGCAACTGGCGGAAGTCCTCGGCGCGCGCATAGGTGCGGGCGACGCGGACAGTATAGTCCTTCTGTCCGGACTCGAGCTGGCCGGCGGGCAGTTCGACGTTCTGGGCGGTCAGTGCGGATTCGACGTCGGTGACCGTGAGGCCGCGGGCGGCGAGGGCGGCGGCGTCCAGCCAGATACGCATCGCGTAGCGCTGCTCGCCATAGATCTGCACCTGGGCGACGCCCGGCACGGTCGCCAGCCGATCGATCAGATAGCGGTCGGCATAGTCCGTCAGCTCGAGCCGGTTCATCGACGTCGAGCGCAGGAACAGGATCATGATCGGCTGGCTGTCACTGTCCGCCTTGGACACTTCCGGCGGCCGGGCCTGGTCGGGCAGTCGGCCGACGACGCGGGAGACCCGGTCGCGCACGTCGTTGGCGGCATCGTCGATGTTGCGGTCCAGCGAGAATTCGATCGACACATTCGACCGACCGTCACGGCTTGAGGAACTGATCCGATCGACGCCCTGGATGCCGGCGATCTGCTGCTCGATCGGCTCCGTGATCCGGCTCTCAATGACCTCGGCCGACGCGCCTGCATAACTGGTGCTGACCGACACGATCGGAGGGTCCACATCAGGCAGTTCGCGCACCGGCAGGAAGAAGAACGCCGCAGCGCCGATCACGCAAAGCACGATAGCCGCCACTGCGGCGAGCACCGGGCGGCGGACGGCGAGATCAGACAGCATCATTGGGCGGCGCCCCGCGCAGGAGCCCCCGCCGGCCGACGTCCGCCCTGGGCTCTGCCCTGCCCGCCCCCCTGGCCCGCAACGCGGACCGGCGCACCCGGCTGAATGCGGTTCAGGCCCGATCCGACAATGCGATCGCCGACGTTCAGCCCGGTCAGGATCTCGACGAACCCGCCTTCGACCGAGCCGGTCTCGACCTCGACCCGCTGGGCCGTTGAGCCGCGATCGCCACGGGCGATGCGATAGACGAAGGCACCGTCGCCTTCATACTGGACGGCGGCTTCCGGCGCGGCCGGCGATGTCCGCTGTCCCTGTTCGACGGCGACCCGCACCGCCATGCCGGGCCGGATGCGGGCTCCCGGATTCGGAATCTCCGCACGAGCGGTCACCGCCCTTGTCTGCTCATTGATGCGGGTGTCGATCAGGGCGATCCGGCCAGCGAAGACTTCGTCGCCATAGGCGTCGATCGACGCACGGATGGGTGTGCCCGGGCGCAATACGCCGAGATAGCGTTCCGGCACCGGGAAATCGACACGAACGACGGCGATGTCATCCAGCGTCGTGATGATCCCGCCCGGACTGACAAGCGTGCCCGGCGTTACGGAGCTGAGCCCAAGCACGCCCGCGAACGGCGCGCGGATCATTCGATCGCCGCGTCGGGCCTGGGCGGCGTTCAACGAAGCGCGAGCGGTCTCCAGCCCCGTCTCGGCATCCTCGGCCGTGACGCGGGGGGCGATGCCACGGTCGGCAAGTGTCTTGTAGCGGTCGTACTGACGCTGGGCCTGTGCCACCTGCGCCCGCGCCTCGATGATGCCGGCGTCTTCCTCGCGCGCCTGAAGCTCGACCAGAGGCGTGCCCGCCGCGACGCGCTGGCCGTCAGTGAACAGGACGCGCGTGATCAATTCGCTCGTCGATGAGGTGATATTGACGGAACGTCGGCCCCGCGCGACGCCCAGCACGCGGATTTCATCGGTGAAGGACCGGGTCCCGATCACCGCTTCGGAGACCGACTGGCCACGCCCGCCGCCAGGCCCGCCGCGGCCGCCCGGACCGCCGCCGGCCTTCTCATCGCCGGCGAAGGCCATCCTCATGACAACGGCCACGACCATAAGGCCCAGCAGGACAGCGGCAGCGACGAGGAAGAAGTGGCGTTTGATCACGCGGAGGCTCTCTGGTGAATGAACGAGCCGACTTAGCGGCCGTGGCCGTCGATGCAAGTAAAGTGCTTGTAACGGAAGCTGTTCCGGTTTCCGTCGCCGAAATGCGCGCCTGATTATCGCGCTCAGAACCGCCACCAGAGCGCAACGACCGGACCGCCGCTCTCCGGTGTCTCCCGTCCCGCGACGGCCTGACGCCAGCCGGCCTGCACGCTCCAGTCCCCAAAGTCCCGAACGACCGACGTCTCGACAGATAGCCAACGCGGCCCGCCGTCGTCAGCCTGCCCGCCGAACGCCTGGGCCAGAACCATCCAGTCTTCCTTGAGCTGCACCCCCGCCGTGGCGTCGACGCGGGTCTCGTCCGGCAGCCCCTGCCGCATCCGACGTGCCGCCTGCAGATCAATGAACGAGCCGCTGGGACCCCATCGACCGACACCGCCAAAGGACCGTCCGACAGAGGCCCGCACTTCCCAGTCGCTGTCGCCGACGCCGGGTGCCGCATAGCCTGCGTTGCGCCCCTCGCCGCCGTCGGCATAGCCGGCGTACAGACTGGCCGCCGCCCGCGCGTCGCGCCACACCTGCCAGGTCACGCCGATCTCGATCGGTCCCCGGCCCTCGTATTCGACAAAGGCGTCCTCTCCGGATTGCCAGTCACCCTTGAACTGAACGGTCAGCCGGTCGGTGAGGCCATACTCCGCGAACACCCCGACGACCGTGTCGCGGCGTTCGTCAGGCAGGTCGGCGCGCGCACCGTCGGGATCAAAGCCCCGGTCGGCCCTCATGTCCTCGTACTTGACGATCCATTGCCCCTCGCCCTTCGGCTGGGTCCAGGGTCCGGCGACGGCGGGCCCGGCGACCGCCGCAATGGCCCAGGCGGCCAGAAGTGCGGCGGCCAGCCTCACACGTCGTAGCCCGGCGATTTTCGATCCAGCATGCGCAGCGCGCCGGGCCATGCGAGGGCCGAGACCAGACCGATGCCACGGCCCTGCTCCCTCGTTTCCGCCTGCGCGGCGTCAGGCGCGAACAGCACATGCTCACGCCCCCCCGACAGGGCCGCAACCTGCTGGGCGCAGGCGCGCTCGAGAAAGAACATCCCGATCCAGGCCTGGGCCGCTGTCTGTCCGACCGCAAGCGTGCCGTGGTTGCGGAGGAGCATCAACGGCTTGTCGCCGAGATCGGCCACCAGGCGCTCGCGTTCCTCGTGGTTCAGCGCCACCCCTTCATAGCCGTGATAGGCGACCTGATGCTGCAGCAGGCAGGCGTTCTGGCCGATGGGCAGGAGTCCTTCAGTCTGCGCCGCTACCCCGACACCCGCCACCGTATGCAGGTGGATGACATAGTGCGCGTCCTCGCGGGCACCGTGGATCGCCGAATGGATGGTGAAACCGGCCGGATTGATGAAACTGGTGGTCTCCTGGACGATGTTCCCGTCCAGATCGACCTTGACCAGGCAGGACGCCGTCATCTCCTCGAAATAGAAGCCATACGGATTGATCAGGAAATGATGCTCGGGACCCGGCACGCGGGCCGAGATATGGGTGAAGATCATGTCGTCCCACCCGTGCAGCGCGACCAGGCGGTAGAGGGCCGCCAGCTCGACGCGGGCGGTCCATTCCGCCTCGGATACCCTGGACTTCAGGGAAACAGCGGCACCATCGGCCATGGGCTTGATCCTCGTTCTACTTGACCGCGCACGCTCGCGCCGCACGGAGCCGCCGTCAAGATTCAGCTTCCGTTAACCGCGTCTTAGTGGGGGCGGCCTAGCTTCGTTCCTGCTGCCCCTTCGTTCGGTGCGCCGGAGACGCCTGTGGTTCTCGTCCAACTCGTGCCCGCCAGTCGCACCGCAGGCGCCGCGCCGCGGCCCAGCGAGCTGCTGGCGCTGGCGCACAACCCCAGCACCGAGGCCCGTCAACGCCTGTTGCTGGGCGTTGTCGCCCTGTGCGACGCCTGTCCGCCCTCGGGAGAACTGTCTCCCGTCCTCGGCGAGATATTCCTCACCCTCGCCCGCCAGGCCGAGCGCGAGGTGCGCAAGGCGTTGTCAGAACGGCTGGCCCACGCCGAATGGGCGCCCGCGGCGCTGGTGAACGTCCTGGCGCTGGACGAGATCGAGATCGCACGGCCAATCCTCGAGGCCAGCCCCATCCTGCAGGACGACGACCTGCTGCGCGTGCTGATCGAGGCGTCGCTGGAGCACCAGATCGCCGTCGCACGTCGTCCGCATATCAGCGGACGGGTGGCGGACGCGGTAATCGACAAGGCCGAACCCGCCGTGCTCATGGCGCTGACCACCAACCGAACCGCTGAAATCAGCGCGGAGGGCGTCAGACGGCTGGTCGAGCATTCCCGTCGAGTCGCCGCCCTGCGGGGACCGCTCATCCGGCACCCGCTACTGACCGAGACCCTGGCCGAGCAGATGTACCACTGGGTCGGGACCGCCCTGCGCCAATCGATCGCCGCCCGCTTCAACGTCGATGAGAAGGCATTGGCGGCAGCTGTCAATGACACGATCGAGGGGGTCGTTCGTCCTGCCAGTCCAGAGCCGGACCCGGTGGATCACCGTGACCGCGATGAGATGGAGCGGCGGCTGATCGACAAGTTGCAATCCGCCGGCCAGTTGCGCGCGGGGCTCCTGATCCGCGCCGTGCGCGAAAAGCGGCTGAGCCTGTTTGCTCATGGCCTGTCGGCGCTGGGCGGATTCACCGTTGGTCAGGTGCGCGCCGCCCTGTCGGCTCCGACACCGGAGGCGCTCTACTACGCCTGCGCTGCGGTCGGGATTGACCGGGCCGTATTCCCCACGCTGCTGGTCGAACTTCGCAAACTCAATGAGTCGCTCCCCGGTGATCAGGGTGAACCGATCTGGCTGCGGGGTGCCCTTTCGCAAGGTTCCGCGGCCCGCGCGTTCAAGGTCCTGATCGGGGTTGATCACGACGAACTGAAAGCCGCCGTTTGACTTCACCGCCGGGCTCGGCTTGCGTGCAATCGTGACCGAACCAGCGTTGGCCCCCATCCGCATCGCATTCGCCGCCTCGGACAGACCCGAGGCACAGTCGGCGCGTGAACGGTTGATCGCGCGATACGGTTCGGTCGAACCTGCCGAAGCCCAGGTCATCGTGGCGCTTGGCGGCGACGGCTTCATGCTCGAGACGCTTCACACGGTCATGGATCAGCGAACCCCTGTGTTCGGGATGAACCGTGGCTCGGTCGGCTTCCTGATGAATGATTACGAGGAAGAAGGCTTGCTTGAGCGACTGGCCGGTGCCGGGCGCGCCGTGATCCATCCGCTGCAGATGGACGCCTGGACCGAGGCCGGTCAGGCTCACAGCGGCCTGGCCATCAACGAGGTCTCCCTCCTGCGCCAGACGCGCCAGAGCGCCAAACTGCGTATCACTGTGGACGGTCGCGTCAGGCTGGAAGAGCTGTCCTGTGACGGCTGTATGCTGGCAACCGCCGCCGGGTCGACAGCCTACAATCTCTCGGCCCATGGACCCATCATTCCCCTGGATTCGCGCGTGCTGGCGCTGACCCCCATCAGCGCCTTCCGGCCGCGGCGCTGGCGCGGCGCCCTGCTGCCACACCAGTCGAAAGTGTGCTTCGAAGTGCTGGAGCCCGACAAGCGACCCGTCAGCGCGACCGCCGACGATCTCGAGATTCGGCGGGTCGCCCGCGTCGAGGTCAGGGAGCGGCGCGACATCGCGCTGACGATGCTGTTCGATGCCGGACGATCCTTCGAGGAACGGGTTCTCGCCGAGCAGTTTGCATCCTGACGAACGTGCACCCCTTTTTAAGGACGAAGGTGCGAGGCTTGCTCCAGTCAATTCGCAGGAGTCAGCCGTGAGCAACCCGGCCCAGGTCATTCGCCCGCCCAACACCCTTCGCCTGAAGGTCGGCGGAGGCTTTGGCGGCATTGACGCCAACGCCATTGCGAAGGCCGAGCAGGCCTTGCAGGCGATGTCCTCGCAGTTCGGACAGTGGCTCCAGGACGAGATCGTCAAACTGGACAAGGCCCAGGCCGACATTCGCGCCTCGGGTTACACCACGGAGACGGCCGAGGCCCTTTATTTCCGGGCCCACGACCTGAAGGGACTGGGCACGACCTACCAATATCCGCTGGTGACGCGCCTCGCGGGCTCGCTTTGCAAACTGCTGGACGATCCCGCCAAACGTACCGCGGCGCCGGTTGTCCTGCTGGACGCCCACATCGACGCCATCAAGGCCGTTGTTCGCGATGAGATCCAGACTGACGATCATCCGGTCGGCAAGATTCTGGCCGAAACGCTGGAAGCGCGGGTCGCTGACCACAGGGGCTAGGCCGCCTTCAGACATTCTTTCGACGCTGACACCCGCCTCTGGCGGGCGTTTTGCTTTCAGGCGGCCGCGCTGACCTGGGCCTTGGCCGGCAGCGGATCGTGATCCAGCCGCTCCATCAGATACGCCAGGTCCTCGCGTGGTGCATTCGGGCGCTGCGTCAGGAAACGCTCCAGCATCTGCTGGCGGAAGGCGTCGCCGGCGGTGTCGGCACCCTCGGCCTGAAGCGTCCGCCAGGTGTCCACGCCGGCGCGGAAAGCCTGGAAGAGTCGCGGTGGCAGCCCCGCCCGATCATAGATGGCCTTCAGACCCAGAGGCCCCGCGTCATGGATCATCAGCCAGGCCCGCGCGTGAGGCGTTCCGGCCAATTCGGCTACGCCATGCTCGAACAGCGCCATCTGTCCCCGCGCCAGCGCCCTCAACAACAACGATGCGGTCAGAACCCGACGCGCATTCAGATTGGCGACAAACTGCGTCAGGTCGCCATGGTTTGAAGCCTGGTCGACCAGATCAACCGTGGCCCGCTCGCGGGCGAAAGCGGCGAGGCGAATCGCGGTCTCCGGAGCAACCGCATGGCGGGTGACCAGATGCTCGCGGACGGCCTCTGAGGCCAGTTCCACCAGCCGTTCCGTCACCGACAACGGAAGCACCTGACGATAGGCGATCGCAGCGATGATCTCGGGAGATGTTCCGAAGCGGTCGATACACCGTCCCAGCGCCGCCTCTGCCACGTCGGCGTTGTCGTTCGCGGCAAGTGTACGAACGGCCTGTTCGCAGCCGACCTCCGCCAGTGCCGTCGCGCCGGCGCGACCGACGCCGGGCCGCGCGGCAACAGCGACCTGACGCAAGGGCGACCCGGCCTGGACGATCTCGATCAGATCCTCGTCGGTGAAGGCCGGTGAGAAATTGATCATCGGCAAGGCGACGCTGTCCACGTCCGCCGCCAGCTTTCTGGCGACGTCCCTCGGAATCAGGTCCGACGATTTGAGGGTCACAGCCATGGCGCGCCGCACCAGTTCGGCTGCGTCCTGGGCCAGCATACGCAGGATCTTCTGGGCCGCCTCGCGGTCCTCGTCGCGGAGTTCCGCCTTCTCCATGCTGCGGCACAGCTTGTGAGCTGCAGCGGCTCGCTCGTCCTCATCCGTCGCCTTGATCAGGCGTCGGATGTCGATCTCGGTCAGGCGGGCGCGGTAGGCGGTCATGGGCGGATCCAGGCTTTGCCGGTCAGCATCGGCCCGCCATCCTTAACGGGCGGTTCACCATCGCCGGATTCGGGCTCAGATGCTCTTGGCAGGTTCGGGGGCAAACGCGCCTCCAAAGCCGCCGCCCTTGCCCTCGCCGTCCTGCCCCATCAGCAGGGCCAGCAGGCTCTGGTCCTGCTTGAGCCGATCGAGCCGCGCCGCGAGCATCCGGTCGCGCTCGGTCAGATCAGGCGCGTCCGGCAGGGATCCGGCACCAGAGGCGGGTGCCCCGTCCCCGGCGCTGCGTTGCAGATTGGCATGGACCTCGGCCACCGTGGCGGGCCGTCCGTCACGGTAGAAGATCGAGCGGTTGGCCTCGGCAGCCTGGGGGAACAGGGCGGCGGCGCTGGCTCCCGGCCGTCGGTCCAGCGCGTCCATCAGTTGGGCGGCACCTGCGGGGCCCAGGAAATGGGCTGCATAGAGATCTCCGGCACCGGGCTCGCGGCCGGATCGGCCCCGCAGATAGGCCGCATTCGACGCCGTCAGCTCCGCCGCCATCGTCGAGGCCGCCTGTGGATCGAATCGCAGGTCCAGCACGACGTTGCGCGCCGAACCCTCGACGCGCCAACGCCCATCCCCGCCGCGGTAGATCAGATCGGCGTACTGCCCATAGCCGTGCTTGGCGCCGTGCGCCTTCACCGTCCCGAGCCAGGTCTGTTCGATGAACTGGAACAGCCCCGCCGCCGATGACGTCCGGGCCCGCGCAGAAGGATTCATCGCGCTTTCGCGGCGAGCCGTCCGGACGAGGAAATCCGCGTCCACACCGGTTGCGTTCGAGGCGCGCCGAATGGCTGCCTCAACCCCGCCAGCGGATGGAATCGCTCCGATGTTCATGAGTCGTCAGGCTGAGGGTTCGTGGTTAATCAAATCCTAACGACGACCTTCCCGTCCACAGAGCCTTAACCTTCAGACGGCCGCGCGCCCGGTGGCGGTTTCAAGGCGAAGCTCGCCCCAAACTTGCCGTGAGGTCAGCGCTCAACTTCGCCGTGGGACGCTGTGGGGACGGCGATAAACAGGGATGAGACGGCCATGATGATCAAGACGGCAGGCGGCCCCGGACTGGTGAGCCCCATCGACTTCCACGAACGAAAGACGCCCCGGTTCTCGAAAGCGACATGGGTCGCCGTCGGCATTGTCGTAACGGCCCACGTCGGCCTCGGCGCCGCGATGTACTATCAGCGGTTCGAAATGCCCGTGCTGGACTCGCCGCCGACATCGGATCCGTTCGACGTCGCACTCGTCCGACCGGAGCCCAGACCCCTGCCCGACCCCAGACCGACGCCACCGACGGCACCCAACACCCGGGTGAACGACACCCCCGCCCCGCCCGAGACCACCGAAACCATCAACATCGTCCAGGGCGAAACGACCGCGGATGAGAGCACCGCCATCAGCATCACGACATCGGCGCCCGATCCGGTCGACAATGCGCCCGCCGCCGAGCCGGTTCGCGATCCACCGGCCGTCATCCGCAATCCCAGCTGGTCGCGGCAGCCCTCAGCCGACCAGATGATGCGTGCCTATCCCGAGCGCGCGACCGCCGCCGGCGTCGCCGGGTCGGCGTCGCTGAACTGTCTGGTCCTGCCCTCAGGGGCCGTGACGGACTGCAACGTCCTGCGGGAGACGCCGGGCGGCTTCGGCTTCGGCCGGGCTGCCCAGGGTCTGTCCCGCCACTTCCGGGTCAACCCGCGAACCGTCAACGGCGCGGCCGAGGGATCGCGGGTGAACATCAACCTGCGCTTCGCGCCGCCGGAAGACTGATCAGGCGAACCTGAGAGGATCGAGGGCGGCGGCGTCCGCCACGGGCGGCCTGCCCTCGATTCCGTCCGCCGTGATCCGGGCGACAAGCGGCCCCATCAGCCAGCCGTTCCGGCGGGGTGCCAGGGCGAGGTGCAGGCCGGGCTCGCCCGACGATCCGGCGAGCGGCAGGCCATCGGAGGTCGCGCCCCGGATCCCCACCCGCGTCAGGCCGGGCTCGGCCGTGACACCCAGCACCGCCAGGCCGGCTGCGACCTGACGCATCGCCTCGTCCGGATCAGGCTCCAGATCACGCCGTCCCGGCTCCATGGTCGCGCCGATGACCACGCCAGCTTCGCTGGGCGCGGCATAGACGCCGGAGCCCCTGACCACGCGCGGCGGCGGCGGCGTCGCGACGAACGTCAGCTGACCGCGGATCGGCGTGATCGCCCCCACAACCGAGGCGATGGAATCCGGCAGGCCGGCGACCGGCTCACCGGCTCCGGTGGCCAGCACCACCGAAGGGCTGAACCAGACACGGCCGTCATCCGCGTCAACCCGCCAGCGGCGGGCGTCGCCGGTCAACCGCGCGACCCGGCCCCGTACCACCGTCAGACCGGGCGTTCGCGTCAGCGCCTTGAGCGTCGCAGCGACCTCAATGCGCCAGTCGTCGGGGGTCGTCAGGCCGACCGGCGTCAGGTGTGCTTCAAAACCCTGTTCGAGCAGGCGGGCCGAGGCTGCCTCAGGGTCCGGTCCACGCCAGTCCGCACCTTCTCGCAGCAGCGTCAGCCCGTGAGCTTCCGCGAAGTCAGGCCAGACGTCACGCGCCCGCTTCAACAGGGCGGCGCGTTCGGCAGTCACCTCCTCGAGGAGGCTTTCCAGCGCGGGAGCGATCATTCCGGCGGCGATCGAGGACGCGTTCGCCCCCCCCGGGTCGATGACGGTCACAGCGTGGCCCCGCGCAGCCAGTTCGGCCGCGGTGCAGAGGCCGAGCACGCCGGCACCGATAACGATCACATCAGGAGAGGAAGCCACGGGCGATCTGATCGACCGCCCGCAGCCTGAATGCAAGCGCTACTCGGCCGCGATGGCCGCGGCGCGGTTGGCGTCGATGCGAGCGGTCAGGGCCGCGTGCTGGTTCCAGAGGGCCGTCGGCAAGCGATCGCCGAACTGGGCATAGAAGTCAGGGATCAGCGACGCTTCCTCGGCCCAGACCTCGGCGTCGACGTCCAGCAGGGTCGACAGGTCGGCGTCCGACAGGCTCAGGCCCGAAAGGTCAAGCGCCTCGCGTGTCGGAACGCGACCGACGGGGGTGTCGACGGCCTCCGCCGTGCCGTCGAGGCGTTCGGCGATCCATTTCAGCACGCGGGCATTGTCGCCGAAGCCGGGCCAGACGAACTGGCCGTCCTCGTTCTTGCGGAACCAGTTGACGAAGTAGAGGCGCGGCAGCTTGGCCGCCTCGGTGCGTCCGCCCATCGACAGCCAGTGGGCGAAATAGTCGCCCATGTTGTAGCCGCAGAAGGGCAGCATGGCGAAGGGATCGCGGCGCAGGGTCCCGATGGCATTCTCGGCGGCGGCGGTGCCTTCCGAGGCGACCGACGAGCCCATGAACACCCCATGCTCCCAGTCGAAGGCCTCGGTGACCAGCGGCACGGCCGAGGCGCGGCGGCCGCCGAACAGGATGGCGTCGATCGGCACGCCCCTGGGGTCCTCCCACTCGGGCGCGATGGTCGGGCATTGCGAGGCCGGGGCGGCGAAACGGGCGTTGGCGTGGGCTGCGGGCTCGCCCGAGGCGGGGTCGTGAGGCACGCCCTTCCAGTTGGTCATGCCTTCGGGGGCGACCTTGGACAGACCTTCCCACCAGACGTCGTTGTCGGCGGTCAGGGCCGTGTTGGTGAAGACGGTGTTGGAACCCATCGTCGCCAGGGCATTGCCGTTGGTGTTGCGGCTGGTGCCCGGCGCGACACCGAAGAAGCCGGCTTCCGGGTTCACGGCGTACAGACGGCCGTCATCCCCGAAACGCATCCAGGCGATGTCGTCACCGATCGTCTCGGCCTTCCAGCCCGGAATGGTCGGCTGGAGCATGGCCAGGTTGGTCTTGCCGCAGGCCGAGGGGAAGGCGGCGGCGACGTATTTGGCGCGGCCCTGCGGATCGGTCAGCTTGAGGATCAGCATATGTTCGGCCAGCCAGCCTTCGTCGCGGGCCATCACCGAGGCGATGCGCAGGGCGTAGCATTTCTTGCCCAGCAGGGCGTTGCCGCCATAGCCCGAGCCGTAGGACCAGATCTCGCGGGTCTCGGGATAGTGGACGATCCACTTGTCCTCATTGCAGGGCCACGGCACGTCCGCCTGGCCCTCGGCCAGGGGCGCGCCGAGCGTGTGGACGGCCGGCACGAAGACGCCGTCCTCGCCCATCAGATCCAGCACCGGCTGGCCCATACGGGTCATGATGCCCATCGACACGGCGACATAGCCGCTGTCGGTGATCTCGACGCCGAGGGCGCTGAGCTCGGAGCCGAGCGGGCCCATGGAGAAGGGCACCACATACATGGTGCGGCCGGCCATGCAGCCGTCGAACAGGCCGTTGAGGCGCGTGCGCATCTCGACGGGGTCGGCCCAGTTGTTGGTCGGGCCCGAGTCGATCTCATTGGCCGAGCAGATGAAGGTGCGGCTCTCGACGCGGGCCACGTCCTTGGGGTCCGAGGCGGCGTAGTAGCAACCCGGGCGCTTGGTCTGGTCCAGTTCGCGCAGCGTGCCCTTGCCGATCAGGTCGGCGACGATGGCCGCCTTTTCGGCTTCCGAACCGTCGCACCAGTGGACCCGCGCCGGTTTGGTCAGGGCGGCGATCTGCTCGACCCAGGCGATGAGGCCGGCGTGCTGGGTGGGAGCCGGGTGAAGGCCCTGGATGGCGGATGCGGTCACTGTCACTCTCCTGAACGTCGCCCGGCGATCTGCGCCGCCGTGGCTCTCCCTTGCGCGGATCATCACGCAATGTTTCAGCGGGAATGACACCGATGCGGACGCGACGTCAACCGATGCACGTTTCAACCTCTCGCGAGCGGCGCGCCCGGCGGGGGCTGCATAATTCCGGTCGCGGACAGGCGCGGCGCGGGGTATCGGGGCGGCCATGCAGACGATGGACCCACTCGCCGCCGCGCCCCGAGGTGCCCTCGCCTCGCCCGCCGTGGCGCGGAACACGGGGGCAATTCTCGAGGTGCTCAAGGCCCATCTGCCGGGCCGGGGGCGGGTGCTGGAGATCGCCGCCGGGTCGGGCGAGCACGCCGTGGCCTTTGCGGGTGCCCTGCCCTCCCTCGACTGGACGCCCAGCGATCCGTCGGCGGAAGCGCGCGCCAGCATCGCGGCCTGGGCCGGGGCGGCCGGCCTGCCGAACCTGCGCCCGCCGCTGGCGCTGGACGTGCTGGACGCCGCGACCTGGCCGGAGGGGCCGATGCAGGCGGTGGTCTGCATCAACATGATCCACATCAGCCCCTGGGCGGCGACCGGGGGACTGATGACGCTGGCCGGGACCCGGCTGGCGACCGGGGGCCTGCTGGTCCTGTACGGTCCGTACCGCGAGGCGGAGGTTCCGCTGGCGGCCTCCAATGCGGCCTTCGACGAGAGCCTGAAATCCCGCGATCCGGCCTGGGGGCTGAGAGACCGGGACGCGGTGGCGGCGGCGGCGAAGGCCGAGAGGCTGGCGCTGACGCGGCGGATCGAAATGCCGGCGAACAATCTGATCCTGCTGTTCCGGCGGGTCTGAGCGGCCCTTGCGCTTCGTGCGGGGATATGGCGGCATCCCCGCAAGCTTGGCTGAAGCTGATCGAAAGCGCCGACATGAAACCTCTCCTCCTGGCCCTGGCCGTCCTGGCCGTCGCGGCCCCCGCCTTGGCGCAGACGCCGCCGACGCCTGCGCCGGCCGCAGCGACGCCCGCGCCGCCCTATGGCGCGCCGATCGGGCTGGAGGCGGCGCAGGCGCTGATCGAGCGGGCGGTCGAGGCGGCGCGGGCCCGGGGCTTCCGCATGGCCATCGCCGTGGTCGAGCCGTCGGGCACGCTGGTCGCCTTCGGGCGGATGGACGACGTCCAGTACGGCTCCATCGCCGTGTCCCAGGCCAAGGCGCGGTCGGCGGCCCTGTTCCGGACAGCGACCGCGGTGTCGGAGGAGCGGCTCACCGGTGGACGGATGGCCCTGCTGGCCATCGAGGGGATGATCCCGGTCGCGGGCGGCGTGCCGATCGTGGTCGAGGGCCGGGTGGTCGGGGCCATCGGCGTCTCGGGCGCATCCTCGGCGCAGGACGACGAGGTCGCCCGGGCCGCCATCGCCGCCGCCCTCGGCGGCTGATCGGCGGCTGGACCCGGCGGCACCCTGCGGCTACGGACCCGCATGGCGTTTTCCAAGACCTATGACGGCGACGAGCCGGTCCGGATCAACAAATGGCTGGGCCAGAGCGGCGTCTGCTCGCGGCGCGAGGCGGATGCCCTGATCGCCGACGGACTGGTCTCGGTCGACGGCGAGGTCGTGGCCGATGCGGGGCGCAAGCTGGAGCCGGGCCAGACCCTGACCCTCAGCGACCGGGCCACCGCCCAGCTGGCCGAGGGCGTGACCATCGTGATGCACAAGCCGATGGGCTATGTCTCGGGCCAGCCCGAGCCGAACAAACTGCCCGCGGTCCGGCTGGTCACCGACAACAACCGGGTCGGCGAAGGCGTGACGCCCGCGGACGAGGTCTCCCTGCCCCCGATCGGACGGCTGGACGAGGATTCGCGTGGCCTGCTGCTGCTGTCATCCGACGGGGTCGTGGCCAAGGCCGTGATCGGGCCGGAGTCCGATCTGGACAAGGAATATCTGGTCCGGGTGACGGGCGACATCACCGAGAAGAAGCTGAAGATCCTGCGTCACGGCCTGATGCTGGACGGCCGCCAGCTGAAGCCCGCTTACGTCAGCCGGATGGAATCCTTCCGCCTCAAATTCATCCTGCGCGAGGGCCGCAACCGCCAGATCCGGCGCATGTGCGAGATGGTCGACCTCGAGGTCATCGACTTGATCCGTGTACGGATCGGACCGCTGAAACTCGACAACCTGCCCGAGGGCAAATGGCGGATGCTGACCGCGGAAGAGCGGGCGGCGCTGGTCGGCTGAAGGGTCGAAAGGACACGGTTTCGCGCGGAAAATTGCGGGCCGTATTTTCGGAAAGCCGCCGCCTTCGGTTCGAGGGCCTGCACCGGGTCCTGGGCGGACGCGGCGGTGTTGTGAAAGACTGTCAAAGACCGGCCCGGCGGGCATTTGACCAGTATGCATATGGCTACGTCAGATGCGGTCGCAGGGGGCTGCGAGCCGTCGTCTGCGGGGGCGTGAGGGCACCGTTGGGGGTCGCGAGGGGCGGGATTATTCGGGGCGGGAAGACACTGTTTTGCGCCCCCTTCTGCTATCGTCATTCCGGGCGAAGCACAGCGGAGACCCGGAACCCAGCGGCGCGCGAGAGCGCGAAGCTGTCGGGAGCACCGTTGCATCGAGTTCTACGTCCGGTGTTTGACGCTTCGCGCCGCCCTTCGGGTCGCCGCCGTCGCGGCGCCGCTGGGTTCCGGGTCTACGGCTCGCTGCGCGACCCTCCTCCCGGAATGACGATAGCTATTTGAGAAACGCCCCCACCTTCTTCTCAAGCAGCGCCACCAGCTCGGGCTGCATGAAGGCGTAGTCGTCGGGGATATCGAGGCAGATGACCCGCGCCCGCTTCAGCTGGGCCTTGAAGCGTCGCTGGAGCTTCGCGCAGTGGGCGCGCTCCATGACGAAGATGATGTCGGCCCATTCCACCTTCGTCAGCCCGGACTTGATCCGGGATCGGCGGAGCATTGTTCCTCCGCATCGGGTGCCAGGCCCGCGGAGGCGGTCTCGACGCCGGGCCGGGACGCGAACACCTGCTCGGCCGTGGGGGAGCGGAGGCGGTTGCGGGAGCAGAGGAAGAGGAGGTTGGTCAGGGGCGGTGCCCCAACAACGTCTTTAGGTCAGAATCGTCTTCTTCGGGTGCGCGGGTCGCCAGCCACTCCGTGAGTAGCTCCACCGCGGCCTCTTGCTGCGCCACGGGCCATGTTTCGAACCCCGCATCGTCCAGCTTGGCTGCGAGGACCTCGGACACCATCATCCAGCCGTGGAGGGGATTGGCGGCGCTGCGTTCGAGGAAATGCGGGAGGATCCACTTGAACGTCTCGGGACCGCCGAGGGTGGTCATGGCCCTGAAGGCGACGAGATCGATGTCTGAGTCAGACCACTCCGCCGACGGGGTCGCCAGCATGCGGGCGACACGTGTGCGGTCTTCGGCGCGGGCAGCGTCGACGCATGGGCCGCCCTCAGGCTGTGTTTCGGAGAGCGCCGTCCTGGCCCAAGACGTGATCATCTCGCCCCCTCACAGCGGAATATTATCGTGCTTCTTCCACGGGTTCTCCTGCTGCTTGTTCTTCAGCGTCCGTAGCGCCCGGATCAGCCTGCGCCGCGTCCCGTGCGGCATGATCACGTCGTCGATATAGCCGAGGCCCGCCGCCACGAAGGGGTTGGCGAACTTTTCCTTGTACTCGGCCTCGCGCGCCGCCAGCGCCTCCGGGTCGCCGGCCTCCTTGCGGAAGATGATCTCGACGGCGCCCTTGGCGCCCATGACGGCGATCTCGGCACTGGGCCAGGCGTAGTTGACGTCGCCGCGCAGGTGTTTGGAGCTCATCACGTCATAGGCGCCGCCATAGGCCTTGCGGGTGATGACGGTCAGCTTGGGCACGGTGGCCTCGGCATAGGCGAACAGCAGCTTGGCGCCGTGTTTGATCAGGCCGCCGTACTCCTGGCGCGTGCCGGGCATGAAGCCGGGCACGTCGACGAAGGTCACCAGCGGGATGTCAAAGGCGTCGCAGAAGCGGACGAAACGCGCGGCCTTGCGGCTGGAGTCGATGTCCAGCACCCCGGCCAGCACCTGGGGCTGGTTGGCGACGACGCCGACGGTCTGGCCGTCGAGGCGGCCGAAGCCGGTGACGATATTCTTCGCGAAATCGGGGCCGATCTCGAAGAATTCGGCCTCGTCGACCGTCTTCAGGATCAGTTCCTTGATGTCATAGGGCTGGTTCGGATTGGCCGGGACCAGGGTGTCGAGGCTAGCCTCGTCGCGCTCCGGGTCGTCATAGCTGTCGCGGACCGGGGGCTTTTCGCGGTTCGACAGGGGCAGGAAGCCGATCAGGCGGCGGACCTCGCTGAGGGCCTCCAGATCGTTCTCGAAGGCACCGTCGGCGACGCCGGACTTCTGGGAGTGGACACGGGCGCCGCCCAGGTCCTCGTGGGTGACCACCTCATTGGTGACGGTCTTCACCACATCGGGGCCGGTCACATACATGTAGGAGGTGTCCTTCACCATGAAGATGAAGTCGGTGATGGCGGGGGAATAGACGTCGCCACCGGCGCAGGGGCCCATGATGACGCTGATCTGGGGGATGACGCCCGAGGCGAGGGTGTTCTGCAGGAAGATGTCGGCATAGCCGGCCAGGGCCTCGACCCCTTCCTGGATGCGGGCCCCGCCGGCATCGAACAGGCCGATGATCGGGGCGCCGTTGGTCAGGGCCATGGTCTGGATCTTGACGATCTTGGCCGCATGCGCGCCCGAAAGGGAGCCGCCGAAGACCGTGAAATCCTTGGAGAAAACATAGACCAGACGGCCGCCGATGGTGCCTCTACCGGTCACCACGCCGTCGCCGGGGATGCGCTGGGCCTCCATGCCGAACTGGGTCGAGCGGTGCTCGACGAACATGTCGGTCTCCTCGAAGGAGCCCTCGTCCAGCAGGACGTCGATCCGCTCGCGCGCGGTCAGCTTGCCCTTGGCGTGCTGGCTGGCGATCCGCGTCTCGCCGCCGCCCTGGCGGGCCCCGGCGCGGCGGGCTTCGAGCTGTTCGAGGATGGTGTTCATGCGGCGTCTCCTTGAGCGGGAGGCTTAAGGATGGCCGGGGGCGGAGGCAAGCGCCCCTCCACCCTTCCTAGCCCGAGAACCCCTGCCCCAGCGGCGGGGGGGCGGTCATGGCCGCCAGCCGCTGGAGCTCGGCGACATGGGCGGCGAAGGCCTTGCGGCCAGAGGCAGAGAGGGCGATCCAGGTCCTCTGGCGGCCGTTCTCGGCGGCCTTGGTGAGGGTGACATGGCCCGCCTCCTCCAGCTGTTTCAGGTGTTTGGACATCACCGAGTCCGACACCTTGATGGCGTCGCGCAGCATGGCGAATTCGGCGCTGTCGACGCTGGAGAGGATGGCACAGATCTGCAGCCGCCCGGGGGCGTGAATGACAGGGTCGAACGCGGGCACGGGCTGTGCGCTCATTGACCGCCCCCGGCCAGCTCCCTGCGATAGACGTGCGCCCACCATCGGCCGAAGACGATCACGATGACGAAGGCCAGTGCGCCGCCCAGGAACGGTGCCCACCAGGGGCCGCCGAACAGCCGGGTCCAGCACGACAGGCCGAGGCAGCCGAAGAAGGGCGGCAACATGGCGAAGGCGACCCAGCGGGCCCGCTTCGGCTGATAGGCACTGACCCACCAGCCGAAGCGATCACGCCACCATTTGACCATCCAGAAGAGGCCGGCGAGCGTGCCCAGCAAGATCAGGGCGCTCGATATCTGTGGCAGGCCCTGGGCCGTGACCATGGCCGCGACGATCAGGCCGAAGACGATGTCCCAGGCCGGCGGATAGTCCATGCTGCGGCCAACGCCGGCCCGGGCTTCGCGAATTGAGGCCAGTGCCTCACGGGGATCGATGTCGTCTGCCATCTGAGACCTCACTTTCCATATCGGAAAGCTAGCGCAGTTTTTCCAACATGGAAAGTGCTGATTTTCCAGATTGGAAAATCAGTCCAGCGCGCGGAACCACCGGTCCAGCATCACCGCCTCCGCCCGCCGGGCGGCGGTGCGTTCGGCGGCCTCGGCGTCGACGCCCCACTGGCGTTCCTGGAAGGCCTCGTCGAGGCGGCTCAGCTCGAAGGCGGCCTCGCCCGCCAGAACGCCGCGCTGGAGCGCCATGGCCAGCACCGCCGAGCCCAGCAGGGGCACGGCCATGGCCAGGCCGGTCAGGGCGAAATCGTCCAGCCGCAGGGCCAGTTCGGCGACGCGGGCGATGGCGGCGGGGTCCTGCGGCCGATGCACGATGCCCTCGGCGGGCTCCAGCACCACACCCAGTTCCAGCGCCGCCCAGTCGCGCCAGGGCGTCCATTCGCGGGCCTGTTCGACGGCCAGCGAGGTCGGATGTTCCGCGAGGTAGCAGAGCAGGTCCGAGCCGGCGAAGGCGGCGATTTCTTCGGCCACGGCCTCGCGGACCTGCGAGACGCGGTCGATGGCGGTCGAGGCCAGACGGGTGGCAGGCATGGTCGCGGGGTCGATGAACTCGCCCTGGGCCGCCCATTCGTCCGCTGCCAGACGCGCGGCGGCCTCGGTAGGCAGGTGCAGGGGCGCATGGGCGGGGGTCTTCGGCGTGCGGCCGTCGAGGGTAACGGCCCAAAACGTCCCCTGGCCGCCCTGCCCTTCCGCCACATCGACCGCCTTCCAGAAGCGTTTGAGGCGCTCCTCGGACTCGCGGAAGCCCTTGCGGGCGGCGACATTGGGATCGAGGGGCGGGATGTGGCTCATGACGGTCTCAGGCGGCGCGGGTCAGGTCGGCGAAGCCGTCCAGCACCACGGTCAGTTCGGCGAAGGAGCGGGCGACGTGGCGGGCGCCGGCGGCCTGCTGTTCCTCGACCGTATGGAAACCCCAGGCGACGCCCAGCGGCAGGACGCCGGCGTTGATCGCCATCTCGATGTCATGGGCCGTGTCGCCGATCATGATGGTCGTCGCCGGACAGGCGTCGCAGGCGGCCATGGCGGCGTGCAGCATGGCCGGGTCGGGCTTGCCCGGACCGTCCTCGGCGCAGTGGGACGAGATAAACAGATCGGCCCAGCCCTCGCGGGCCAGATTGCGGGCCACGCCGCGGCGGTTCTGGCCGGTCGCGAGCGCGAGCCGCCAGCCGTCGCGGTGCAGGCGGCGGATGGTCTCCATGGCCCCGGGATAGAGGGGCTCCTCGTGCCCCTCCTGGTACATCCGGTTGAAGCTGGCGCGGAAGCCGGCGACGAAACGGGCCAGGGTCGGCGCGTCGAGCCCCGGCTCCAGCACCGCCATGGCATGCTCCAGCGACAGGCCGACGATCTGGCGCACCCGGTCATAGTCGGGCTCGGGCAGGCCGATGTCGCGCGCGGCCTCGCAGGCGGCGCGGTGGATCGAGGCGCGGCTGTCGACGAGGGTTCCGTCGATGTCGAAGACGGCGAGCGGTCTCATCGCTGGCGGCGCACCCCTTCGAACGGATCACTCTCGTTCCCTTCGGCCTCCTCGAAGCCGAAATGGATGAAGCCGGCGCGCATCTCGGGGCTCAGCGGCGCCTCGACCTTCAGCATGCCGCCGCGCGGGTGCTCCAGCTCGATGCTGCGGGCGTGGAGCTGCAGCTTCAGCGGGCCCGACAGTTCCTTCGACTTCTCGTCCCCGTATTTGGGATCGCCGAGGATCGGATGGCCGATGCCGGCCATGTGGGCGCGCAGCTGGTGGGTCCGGCCGGTGAAGGGGCGCAGGGCCATCCAGGAGGCGCGGTGGGCGGCGCGGCTGATGGTGGCGAAGGCGGTCTCGGCCGGTTCGGCGCGCGGGTCCTTGCGGTCGGCCGGCCGCATCATCTCGAAGTCATTGATGCCGGTCTTCTTCAGCGGCATGTCGATCTGGCCGGCGGCGGGCTTGGGGTTGCCGATGACGATGGCCCAGTAGGTCTTCTTCGCCTGGCGCCGGGCGAAGGCCCCGGCCAGCCGCTTGGCCGCCTCCGGTCCCTTGCCCAGCAGCAGGACGCCGGAGGTGTCGCGGTCGAGGCGATGCACCAGACGCGGGCGGTCCATCCCCTCCCCCCAGGCCGACAACAGCCGGTCGACGTGGCGGCTGGTCTTGGTGCCGCCCTGGACGGCGAGGCCGTGGGGCTTGTTGATGGCGATGACCATGTCGTCCTCGTAGAGCACGAGGGATTTCGCGAATTTGATGTCCTGCGGGCTCAGGGTGTGGACGTCGCCGGCCTGACGCGAGGTGTCGTCCGGGATCGGCGGCACGCGCACGGCGGCGCCGGCGGTCAGGCGGCCTTCGGGCTTGATGCGGGCACCGTCGACGCGGATCTGGCCGCTGCGGGCCATCTTCTGCACCTGGATGTTGGACAGGTGCGGCCAGCGCCGGCGGAACCAGCGGTCCAGCCGGATGCCGTCCTCGGCCTCGGCGACATAGATCGTCAGGACTTCACGCTTGGGGGCGTCAGGCGCGTCCTGGATGGGTTCATCAGTCAAAGGGCGGCTCCGAAGGCGCGGCGGGCGACCATCAGGCCGATAAACAGGGCGGCGATCGACAGGACCACCGAGGCGGCGACATAGCCGCCTGCCATGGCCAATTGACGGCGCTCGATCATCAGCGCCGCCTCCAGCGAAAAGGCCGAGAAGGTAGTGAAGCCGCCCAGCACGCCGACGGCGGCGAACAGGCGCAGGCTCTCGCTGTGGGCACCGCCCCGGAAGGCCAGCCAGCCGGCCAGCAGCCCCATCAGCAAGCCGCCGAAGACATTGACCGTCAGCGTGGCCCAAGGCCACTGCGCGGTCGGAAACAGGCGCTGGGCCCAGACGCCGACCCCGTAGCGGGCGACAGCGCCGAGGGCACCCCCGGCTGCGACGATGAGAAGACGTGTCATAATGCCGGGCTTATACTCGACCCGGCGTCAAAACGAAGGAGTCTGACGTGCTCGATCTTGGACTGGCCATTCTCCACCACATCCTCGTGTTCAGCCTCGTCGCCCTGCTGGCGATGGAAGGACTGTTGCTGAGGGAGGCAACGGTCGAGCCGGCCCGCCTGACGAGGGTGGACGGGCGATACGGCATCGTCGCGGGCCTGGTCGTCGCCATCGGTGTCTGCCGCGTCGTCTGGGGCGGCAAGGGCTGGGCCTTTTATGAGGCCAACCCCTTCTTCTGGGGCAAGATCGGGGTCTTCCTGGCCCTGGGACTGGTGTCCATCGGGCCGACGCTGCTGTTCCTCCGCTGGCGCAGGGCTGCGGCGGGGGCGGCCGTCTTCACGCCCCCGGCCGCCGAACTGAAGCGGGTGCGGCAATGGGTCGGACTGGAGGCCTTGTTGCTGGTTCCGCTCCTGGCCTGCGCCGCCGCCATGGCGCGATATCCGTTCTGACTGAAACTTCACTTGCCGGGAGGCAGGGTTAACGCCGATATCTAGTGTCGCGGCGCCGCTTCGCGCCAAGGGAGAACGCCGTCCGCCCGGCGGCGCGATCTGCCATACTGTCGGGCTGACGACTCAAGGGACCGCCGAAGCGCCATGTCGCACGACGATCACAGCCACGGACACGGCGGGCATGGGCACGATGCTCACGGCCACGGCGCACCGCACGACGATAGCGAGGACTCGCACCTGCACGCCACGCCGAACCCGCCGCCGCCTGGTGCCCAGGACAGTCCCCACCGGGCCGTTCCGTCACCGACGCCGAGCCACAAGCGCGAAGCGCTGCGCGGGGGCGACGGCATCCTGCGCCCCATTTCGGAGAGCGAGTATTTCTCCGCCACGCCCGAGGCCGAGGCGATCGTCGGCTCGCATATCGACGAATATTTCAACCAGCCGCTCGACATCTTCCCCTTCTGGGAGACCGACGGAAAGCCGGACCGGTTCCACGTCCTGTTCAGCCGCCAGATCGAGGAGCGATTCCCGGTCGATACCGACATCCGCAGCCGCATCCACGGCTATGGCCGACGGATCTTCAAGGCGCTGGTGATGCACGTCACGGTCAAGCGGGTGAGCCAGGCCGGGGCGCTGGCCGCCTTTGCCGCCCTCGCGATCCTCGGCCCGGGCCTGTTCGCGAGCTGGACCGGATCGGCACCCATGGGCCTGGGACTGGCCGCCGGTGCCATGATCGCCGCCTTCGGCCTCTACTGGGGCCTGCAGGCCGTGCTGTTCATTCAGTACCGGTTCCAGCTCGAAAACGACTCCTACGAGCTGTCACGCGAGATCGTGCAGCGGACGCGCGAACTGCAGAACCTGTTCACCAGCGCCCGCGCCATGGCCGACCAGGCCGAGACCCAGTTCCAGCAGGACGGCAAGGGCTGGGGCCAGCGGGCGCAGTATCTGACCCGGCTGACCATGTGGCTGGGCGCACGGATGGAATATCTTGAGAAGCACGTCCAGATGGAGCTGTGGCGCGTGCGTCGCGAGCGCTACTGGATGCGCTGGGCCCAGCGTATCCTGACGCCGCTGGTCCTGATCATCGGCCTTGCCGTGCTGGCGTTCGAGCCCGCACCGGCGACGGGCGAGGTCGGCTTCCGTGCCCTGCAGGGTCTGGCCGTCGTGTTGGGCGCGCTGGTCAGCTACGTGTCGTATTTCCGCTGGCGCACGCCGGTGGCGGCGATCCAGGACAAGCTGGGCGTCGACGGCTGGGTCCGCTACGCCTCGCTGGACGTCGACAACGCCGTCTCGGATCAGGTCCGGCGCGACAAGGAGCGTCTGGTCGAATATCGCCAGCTGTCCCGCGGCGGGCGGTAGCGGCGGCCGTCCCGCCAGTGGCTGGTGATTGGTGGCCAGCCACCAGCCACCAAGCACCAGCCACTCCCTACCGCCGCAGACCGTCCTGCACCGCCCGTGCGTCATAGACATTCGGCCGGTCGGGCTTCGCGCCGTCGCCCATCACCACTTCCAGCGTGGTCGAGGTCTGCGACGGGCCGCTGAAAGTCAGCCCGACACCGACGCCAACGCCTGACGTGGAATAGCTGCCGTAGCGGCCCGAGGAACGACCGGCGCCGTAGCTGAGGCCGACACTCGGCCGCAGGCCGCCGGCGCTGTCCGGGCGGCCGTCGGTCCAGCGCCGGGTGACCTCGAACCAGTCATGGCCCTCTGCCATGGTCAGCTCGGCCGCGCGCAGCAGGGCCATGTCCATCACCGGACCGGGCGCGCCGACGCCGTTGTAGGTGACGCGGAAGCGGTCGGATTCAATGCGCTGTTCGGAATAGCCCTGCCCGCCCGGCCCCATCCGGGCGCCGTAGGGGGCGAGGCTGGCGCAGGCCGACAGCGCAAGACCGGCGGCGGCGAGCAGGGGCAGTGTCAGACGGGACATGGCGGGTCTCCGGGGCGTGTGAAGAATAGCGCGGGGCGGATGGCGTGGTTCCGGCATCCTAGAGGCCCGCGGCGGCCTTCAGCGCTTCGAAATCCTCCGGCGGCGGGGCCTCGACCGTGCGGTAACCGCCTTCGGGATGGGGAAACACCAGCTTGGCCGCGTGCAGCATCAGCCGCGGCGCACCGCGTCCGGCGAACGTCAGCGCCCCGCCGTAGCGGGCGTCGCCGACCAGCGGTCGGCCGATAGAGGCCATGTGGACGCGCAACTGGTGCATGCGGCCCGTGGCGGGGTCCAGCTCGACCAGGGCCCCGTCATCCGAAGCGGACAGGGTCCGGTAGCGGCTCAACGCGGCCTGGGCGCCGGGGGTCTCGGGCGTGACGGCCCGCATATAGCTTTCGCGACCGATCTCCTGACGCAGCAGCGGTGTTTCGATGGTCCCCGCTCTCGGGTCCGGCGCGGCGGACAGCAGGGCCAGATAGGTCTTCCTGAACCGCCGCGCCTGCATCGCCTTGCCGAGAAACCCGGCCGCCGGCTTGGTCTTGGCGGCGAGGATGACGCCCGAGGTATCGCGGTCCAGCCGGTGCACCAGATCCGGGCGTTTCCCGTTCGAGCGGGCGAAGGCCCACAGCAGGTCGTCCAGCGTATGCGCCTGGATGCGGCCGCCCTGGCTGGACAGGCCGGCGGGCTTGTTGAAGGCGATAACGGCCTCGTCCTCGTGGATCACCCACGAGCGGACGGCGGCGATCTCGGCTTCGGACAGGGAAACGGGCTGGAGCGTCACCGCCCCCGCTTAGCGCAGCAGCCCCCGCTTCGCCATGACCCATGCGTAGGCAGCGAACCCCGCAAAAACCAGACAGAGGATGATCGGCATCGCAATCCCCTGATCCCGCCAGACAGCAGCATCCGGGTGCAGGACATAGACATAGGCCTGATCAAGCACGATGGCCGCGGTTGCGATCGACAGGAGCCATGCGGCCCAGGCGCGACCCAGCCAGAGGCTGACGGCTCCGAGGAAGAGCCCCCATATCGCGACCGCCCAGGCGATGCTGACCCACAGGGGCTGGCCAAACACCAACGCCTGCCAGTCCGCCGGGACCGTGGCCAGATAGGCCGCGTCGCGCCTGGTCATCATCAGCCAGTCCCAGGCCCCCTGCGTCCAGACGAGGAGCGCGAGACCGCCGACCAGCCAGAGATGCCAGACGCGTCGCTTCGGGCTCACCGCAGAACGCCCTTCTGGCCGGCCTTCAAGGCATACCAGACGAAGAAGGCGCAGATGCCGCCCTTGACGACCAGCATCGGCCACCATGGGCCCATGGCCTCCATCCCGTTCGACAGACCGAAGGTGTAGACGGCACCGGCGGCCCAGCCGAGCGACGAAGCGAAGAAGGCGTGCAGCGCCCATTTCCGCCGGAGCAGCAGCAGGATTGCGCCCAGAAGCCCGCTCCAGACGCCGATCGCCCAGGCACCGTGATACCAGGCCGGCATACCGTGGAACCAGGCAAGTTGCAGCGCGGTCGGCTCCATATTGGCCAGCCAGGCGTCGCCCTGGGTCTGGGTCATGACGTAGTCGAGGCAGCCCAGGGCGTTCCACAGCAGGGCGGCGACGCCGACGACCCACAGATGCCAGGTCGCCGGGGACCGTCCGGCGATCAACGCAGCACGCCCTTCTTCTGCATCATCCGGGCGTACCAGATGAAGAAGAGGCAGGCGGCGCCGATGACGACCTGCATCGGCCACATCGAGCCCATGGCCTGCATCCCGTCCGACAGGGCGAAAGCGTAGACCGCGCCCGCCAGCCAGCCGAGGAACGACGCCCCGAACACCGGCAGGGCCAGCTTGCGGCGCAGCAGTAACAGGATGGCACCGAGGGCACCGCCCCAGACGCCGATGGCCCAGGCCCCGTGCGTCCACATCGGCATGGCCTTGAAATATTCGACCTGCGCCGCGGTCATGCCCATCTGGGCGAACCATTCGTCCATGCGGGTCTGGGTCATGAAATAGTCGACGCAGCCGAAGCTGTTCCAGAGCAGGGCCACACCCCCGACGACCCAAAGGTGCCAGGGCGTGCGGATGGTCTGTCCGCCGCTCATGACAGCACCCCCTTCTTGCTGGCATTCCAGGCGTAAGCCGCGAGAACCGCGGCGATGAGTACGATGACCCAGGGCATGTAGCTCATCATGGCCATGGCCTCGGGCAAGGGCGGCATCGGGTTGGCCAGCCCGTAGGCGAGGCTCACCACGGCACCGATCAGGGACAGGGCGAAGGCGGGAACCGCCAGCTTGTTGCGCATCAGAAGCAGGATCGAGCCGGCGACGGCGCCCCAGACGCCGAGCACCCAGGGAACATACATCCAGGTCGGCATGGCGTTGTAATAGGCGACCATGGCGTCGGTCATGCCGGAGGCGCGCCAGTAGGTCTCGCCCTGGGTCACACTCATCACGAAATCATAGCCGCCGAAGGCGTTCCACAGCAGCGAGATCACCCCCACCGCCCAGAGATGCCACGGCGTCGTGGCCTTCATCGTATCGGTCATCTACCCCTCCCAAGGTTGATCGATGGGCGGAGGCTAGACCCAAAACCGCCGTTACGGCAACGCTCAGTCCGGTGCCGGCCCGGCCGCCCGGCTCCGCATCGCCGCCCAGCGCTCCAGCCGTTCCTTCACCTTGGCCTCATGCCCCTCGCCTTTCGGCGCATAGAACACGCGGCGCTCCATCCCGTCGGGGAAGAAGTTGGCGCCGGAGAAGCCTTCGGGCGTGTCGGGGTCGTACTGGTAGCCCTGGCCGTAGCCGAGCGACTTCATCAGCTTCGTCGGGGCGTTGCGGATGTGGGCGGGGGGCATCAGCGAGCCGGTTTCGGCGGCCGCCCGCTTCGCCGCCTTGAAGGCTTCATACACCCCCACCGACTTGGGCGCGGTGGCGAGGTGGACCACGGCCTGGGCCAGGGCCAGTTCGCCCTCGGGAGAGCCGAGGAAATCGTAGGTATCCTTGGCCGCATTGGCGACCAGCAGGGACAAAGGGTCAGCCTCGCCGATATCCTCGACGGCCATACGTACGATCCGGCGCGCCAGATACAGCGGATCCTCGCCGCCGTTCAGCATCCGCGCCAGCCAGTAGAGGGCCGCGTCGGGGTCCGATCCGCGAACCGATTTATGCAGCGCAGATATAAGGTTATAGTGCTCTTCTCGACTCTTGTCGTAAGCAGGAGCGCGCTTCTGCAGGAGTCCGGCGAGCGCCTGGACATCGAGCGGCTCGATCGAGGTCAGGTCGAACAGCACCTCGGACATGGTCAGCAGGTAGCGGCCGTCCCCATCGGCCAGCGCGAGCAGGGCGTGGCGGGAGTCCGGGGTCAGCGGCAGGGCCTTGCCCTCCTGTGCCTCGGCCCGGATCAACAGTTGATCGAGCGCCGTATCATCCAGCCGCCTGAGCACATAGACCTGTGATCGCGACAGCAGGGCACCGTTCAGCTCGAACGACGGGTTCTCGGTCGTGGCCCCGACGAGGGTGACAATCCCCTCCTCCACGAACGGCAGGAAGCCGTCCTGCTGGGCGCGGTTGAAGCGGTGAATCTCGTCGACGAACAGCAGGGTCGACTGGCCGGCGGCGCGCCGCATGCGGGCGGCCTCGAAGGCCTTCTTCAGATCGGCGACGCCGGAGAAGACGGCGCTGATCTGCTGGAACTGGTAGCCCGCGGCCTGGGCCAGCAGGCGGGCGATGGTGGTCTTGCCGGTGCCCGGGGGGCCCCACAGGATCATCGAGCCCAGGCGCCCGGCCTCGACCATGCGCCGGATCGGCCCGCCCGGCCCGAGCAGATGGTCCTGGCCCACCACCTCTTCCAGCGTGCGGGGCCGCAGCCGGTCAGCCAGCGGGGCGTCTGGGGGATGGATGCCGGAGGCTTCGAACAGGTCAGTCATTCAGGCCACAGATAGGCGTTCCGGGCGCGCATTTCACGCGTTAGTGTGGGCGTGGCACAGGAGACCGACATGGCCGAATCCGATCCCGTACCGCCCGGCGGCGTCATTCCCTATCTGACCATACCCTCGCGCGGCGGGCAGGCGGCTGTTGAGTTCTATCGCGCGGCCTTCGGTGCCGAAGAGCTGTTTCGCAATCTGGCCGAAGACGGAGAGCGGCTGATGCACAGCCGCCTGCTGATCAACGGCGGCCTGATCATGCTGTCGGATGAGTTTCCCGAATACGGCAATGAGGCGGACGTCGTGCCCAGGGGCGTCGCCCTGCATCTGCAGGTCGATGACGCCGATGACTGGTGGGGTCGCGCCCTGCTGGCCGGCGGCACTCCGCTGATGCCGCTGGCCGATCAATTCTGGGGCGATCGCTATGGCCGGCTGATGGACCCGTTTGGCCACTGCTGGTCGATCGCAAGCCCGATCAAGGCCTAGGCCGCCGTCAGCGCACCACCAGCACGCCGCGCTGCCCCCGGCGCTCGACCAGCAACTGGGAGCCGCGCGGCAGGTTGGCCAGTTGCTGGGGCGAGGTCACCGGGCGGTCGTTGACGGCCATGATGACGTCGCCGGCCTGCAGGCCGACGCCCCGCCGGGCATAGCTGTTGGCTGCGACGCCCCCGACGACGACCCCGCTGGCGAACGGATCGCCGCCGAGGCTGTCCGCGAGGGCTGGATTGAGCGCCAGAACCTGGGCCCCGGTCAGGCCGCCCGACTGGATCACCATCGCGCCCTGCACATCCGCATCGCCGGGCAGGCGCTGCACGCGCGCGTCGACCACCAGCGGCCGGCCGTCGCGCAGTACGGATACCCGGACCGTCTCATTGGGCTCGCGCGTGCCGACGCGGAAGTTCAGGCCGCCCTGGTCATTGACCTCGGCACCGTCGATGGCGGTGATGACGTCGCCCAGTTGCAGGTCCGCGCGGTCGCCGGGTCCCCCCGGCCAGACCTCGGTCACCACCACGCCCTGCGGCCGGTCGAGGCCGAGACTGCGGGCCACATCGGCGCTGACGGTTTCACCCTTCACGCCCAGCCAGGGACGGATCACGGCGGTGGCGCCGCCGACCGCGGAATCCACCACCCGCCGCACGGCCGCGGCCGGTACCGCGAAGCCGACGCCCGAGGACGAGCCCGAGCGGGAGAAGATGGCCGTGTTGATGCCGATCAGATCGCCGTCCATGTCGACCAGGGCTCCGCCCGAATTCCCCGGGTTGATGGCCGCGTCAGTCTGGATGAAGGAGCCGCTGTCGGAGATGCCGGTCTCGGTCCTGTTCAGGGCGGAGATGATGCCGTTGGTGACCGTCTGGCCGACGCCGAACGGATTGCCGATGGCCAGCACCAGATCGCCGACCTCCTGCTCCTCGCGGTCGTCGATATTCAGGGTCGGCAGCCGCTCATTGACGCCTTCGAGCTGCAGCACCGCGATGTCCGAACGTTCATCAGCCAGGATGATGCGGGCGTCGAACTCGCGGCGGTCGTTGAGCACGACCCTGATCTGCTGCATGCCGTTGATGACGTGATAGTTGGTCACCACCACCCCGTCGGCGCGGACGATGACGCCCGATCCGACCGAGCCGACCTGCTGGGCCCGGGGGCCCTGCCCGAACATCGACCAGAACGGGTCCTGGACCTGCTGGACGCCGCGCGCGGAGACATTGACCACGGCGGGGGCGGCGGTGCGCACCACGGGGGCAAAGCTGGACTTCATGGAAAGCGCGTCGCCGGGGACCATGCGGTCGTCGGCGAAGACCCCGTCCTGGGCGCGGCTGTCGGTCGAGTGGCCGAGGCCGGCGAGGATCAGGACGGCGGCGAGGGCGACGGCAGGTGTTTTCATGGTCATCCGGGAGGTCAGAAGGACGAAAGCCACACCATTCCGCTACGGATTCTGGACCGTATCAAGGCGTCGGGGACGCCCCGGCGGCTGCCGACTCCTGACGTTCGGCCTGGCGCCCGACCCACCAGCCGATCAGCGCCGCCAGCAACAGGGCGACGGCCGCCAGATAGAAGGCCAGTCCCGGATCGGTCAGGATCCGCACGGCGGCGCGCTGGACCCCGCCCGATGCGGACGCCAGCGTCTCACCGATCCAGAGGCGCGTGCCGATCGCCCCGTCCCCTACCGAGAAGGAATAGACCCAGCCGAAGAACAGCGGCGACATGACCCCGGCGATGGAGGCCACGCTCATGTTCGCGCCCTGCAGCTGGCCCTGTTCGTCCTCGCCGACGCGGCGCGTCATCAGGGACTGCAGGGTCGGCATGGCCAGACCCCACAGGGCGTTGGGCAGCATGGCGAGGATGAACATCAGGCCGTCGGCGGCCCAGCCCATGGCCGCAATCCCGACCGTGCCGCCGACCAGACCCAGCACCATCGTCATCCGGTCGCCCAGCCGTTTGACGACGGGCCCGACCAAGGCGCCCTGCACCAGCATGTCCAGCACGCCGACCAGGGCCAGCAGCAGGCCGACCTCCCTCGGGCCCCAGCTGTAGCGGTAGGCCGCATACAGCACGAACACCGCCGAGAAGACGTGGTGGGCGAAATAGAGCAGGAAATTCACGACCGCGAGGCCGCTGAGTTCGGTGTGCCGCTTGATCAGGATCAGGGCACCGACAGGATTGGCGCGCTTCCAGCTGAACGCCATCCGCTTCTCGACCGGCAGGCTCTCGGGCAGGACCAGCAGGCCATAGAAGAAGGCCACGGCCGACAGGGCCGCCGCGAACCAGAACGGAACCCGCGGCCCGAACTCGCCGAGGAAGCCGCCGAGAATGGGCCCCAGCACGAAGCCGGCGGAGAAGGCGGCGCCGATCAGGCCATAGGCGCGGGCGCGCTTCTCCGGAGCGGTGATGTCGGCCATATAGGCGTAGACGGTGGTGAAGCTGGACGAGGTGATGCCGGCGATGATCCGCCCCAGCGCCAGCCACCACAGGTCGGGTGCCACGGCCATCAGCACATAGTCCAGCGACAGGCCGGCGCAGCTGATCAGGATCACCGGCCGGCGGCCGTACTGGTCCGAGAGCGAGCCGATGATTGGTGAGCAGATGAACTGCATCCCGGCCCAAAGGGCCACGAAGACGCCGTTGATGATGCCCGCGCGCGCGTTCGAGCCGACGAATTCCTCGATCAGGCCCGGCAGCACGGGAATGATGATCCCCATGGCCACGATATCGAGCACCGCCGTCACGAAGATGAAGGCAAGCGCGGCGCGGTGGGATCGGAGGCGGGACAGGGCGGACATGGGGCTTTCCGGGCGGGAGGGCCTTCTAGCGGACACGTGCGCTGGCGTCAGCCCCGTGGCAGGATGGCGACGGGAGGCCCCGATGACAAACTTCCAGCAAGTGACGCCCTTCCTGCATGTCCCGGACCTGCAGAAGGCACTGGACTTCTTCACCGGCATCCTCGGCTTCACCGTGCCGTTCCGGCAGCCGGGCTACGCCTACATCCATCGCGAGACGGTCGGATTCCGGCTGCTGGAAGCCGAGGAAGGCGAGGCTGTGCCGGGCCGGCGGCGTTTTGCCTACTATATCGACGTGCGCGACGTGGACGCCCTCTACGCCGAGTTGAAGCCCAGGCTCGACACCCTGCCCCCCGGCGACGTGCACGGCCCGGCGGACAAGCCATACGGCCAACGCGAGCTGCTGGTCCTCGCTCCCGACGGCGAGTTGATCTGCTTCGGCATGGCGATTTCGGCAGCCGAGGTTGCGAATCCTTAATGCCATGCCGCCTTGCGCGGCGGCGCGCTGCAAGGCCAAGCTGCCGCCATGACAGCCGTGATTGAAACCAGTGGTCTGACCAAGACCTACGGAACCGTCCGCGCCCTCGACGGGCTGGACCTCTCCATTCCGCGCGGCGGGGTCTATGGCGTGCTGGGACCCAACGGGGCCGGCAAGTCGACCCTGTTCCGCATCCTGCTGGGCCTGATCCGGCCGACGGACGGGACGGCGACCATCATGAACGGGCCGGTCGGCGACATCGCCCACATGCGCCTGACGGGCTCGATGATCGAGACCCCGCGCTATCCCCCCTATCTGACCGCGCGGCAGGTGTTGCGCTGGCTGGCGCTGGAGCACGGCATCGCCGGTACGGCGGACATTCCGTACTGGCTGGACCGGGTCGGGCTGTCCGAAGCGGCAGACCGCAAGGTGCGTGGGTTCTCGGTGGGCATGATGCAGCGCCTCGGCGTCGCTGCCGCCCTGATCAGCAAGCCCGAGCTGATCATTCTGGATGAACCGACGAGCGGCATGGATCCTCCGGGCATCCAGGAGATGCGGGCCCTGATCCGCAGCCTGGCCATCGACGACGGCCTGACCGTGATCCTGGCCAGCCACCAGCTGCTGGAGGTCCAGCGGGTCTGCGACCGAGTCGCCATCCTGAACAAGGGCAAGCTGGTACGCGAGGGCGCGGTCAGCGAACTGACCGCCGTCGGCGAACGCCTGCGCGTGTCGGCCGGACCGGTCGACAAGGTTCTGTCCGTGCTGGGCACCAGGGGCGTCCGCGATGGCGAGGCCGTGCTGGCCGACATTCCCCGCGCTGAGGGCCCGGCCCTGATCCGCGCCCTGGTCGAGGCCGGGATCGACATCAGCGAGGCCCGCTGGGTCGGGACGGACCTCGAGGCCATCTTCTTCACCGAGACAGGCGCCGTACAGGCGCCGGAGACGATCCATGCTGGTTGACGCCATCCGCGCCGAAGGCTTCCGCCTGTCGAAGAACAGGACGGCCCTGTTCTGGAGCCTGCTGTTCGTCCCGATCATCTCCCTGGCCATCGGAGCGGTGACCAATTTCGTGCTCAAGGGCAGCGAGACCAAGATTCTCGGCGACGAGAAAATGCCGGCGGAGCTGAAGGCGGCGCTGGGACGCGGGACGCTCGACATGGCCGACGCCCTTGTCACGGCGGCCGGCAATCTGGCCAATCCGCTGGTCTTGCTGTTCGTCCTGATTGGCGCGGCGACCCTCTACGCGGGCGACTATCGCTGGGAGACCTGGCGGCTGATCAGCGCCCGAAACAGCCGGGCCAACCTGCTGCTGGCCAAGCTTGTGGTCGTGGCGGGACTGGCCCTCGCGGCCATGGGTTTCATGCTGCTGGGCAGCGTGCTCGAGAACCTGATCAAGGCGGCCGTGTTTGAGCGGACCCTGACCTTCAATCTGACCGGCGAGGCGGCAGGCCGTTTCGTTGGCTTCTTCGGCCTGTCCTGGCTGCGCATCATCCAGTTCGCCATGATGGGGATGCTGGCGGCGGTCGTGACCCGCTCACTGCTGGCGGCGCTGTTCGTGCCGCTGGTGTTCGGGGTCGCCCAGTTCTTCACGCCGCAGATGCTGGGGCCCATGGGCGTCATGCCCGACGCATGGCTGTCGATCCTGGTCAATCCGGGCGCGTCCATCGACGCCATCCAGGCCGTGATCGCCGGCGGCGAGCGCGCCGCGGCCCTGCCGGACGGCATCGTCTTGAAGGCCTGGGTCAGCGTCGGCCTGTGGACCCTGGTCCCGCTGGCCGGAGCCCTGGCCTGGTTCCGGCGCCAGGACCTGTCGAAGGAGTAGGCGGCTGAATCCGACGGAACTGCATCGCCGAACCGTATCATGATCTGACCCGGAGGACGCCGCCATGCCCGTCTCGATCAGCCGAACCCTGCGCGACGCCGACCATCTCGTCACCTATCTGAACGCCGGCGGCACGAGCGTCACGGCACCCCGCGACGTCGTGCTGACGGTGTTTGCACCGGCCCGACCCGGGACCTATCCGGTGATCATCTACAGCCACGGGCAAGGCGGGAGCAGCGGAGCGAACGGGGGTTCCGGTACGACCGCACAGGCCCTTGCCGACCTGGGCTATATTGTCATTCTGCCCAACCATCTCGACAGCACAGGCACCTATCCGTCCTGGCTGACGAGCCAGTTCCCGATCGGCAATCCCGCCTCGGGCCTGCACCGCGCGGCCGATATGCAGTTCGCCCTGGACATGGCCCAGACCCTGGTCTCGGGTTTGCCCGGCTATACGGTCGATGTTTCGTCGCCCGTTGTCGCCGGCCACAGCCACGGGGCCTTTACGGCCGGGCTTCTGGTGGGGCTGGATTCCGATCGGCCGGGCTACGAAACCCCGCCCGCCGGCAACCCCTATGGCCTGACCAGCGTAGCTGATCCGCGCTTCAAGGCCGCTATCCTCCTTTCGCCTCAGGGCGAGGAAAGCACCTGGGCCAATCTGACCGGTACGTCATGGGATGACATCGTCGTTCCCCTGCTGACCATCACCGGCACAGAGGACACCGAACTCGGTGGCCTGACAGATTGGAATGGACGCCTTGACGCCTTCCGCAATGGCGATGCTGCCGACAGCTATGCGCTGGTCTACCGGGGTGCCGCCCATAACGACATCGGGGGCAATACAGAGATCCCGGGACTGACGGCTTCCATCGCCGGCTTCATCGACCGGTTTGTCGACGGGCATCTGAGAGGTGACGGCGCAGCCCGCGCTGCCTTCACCGACCCGACTACGCTGCTGAACTCAGACCCGCTGCTGACCCAGGCCTACGTGAGGCTGAACGCAAACACCGCAGGCACCGGTGCCCTTACCGGCACGCCGGGCGCAGACACGCTGACGGGCCTGTCGAGCGACGACTCCCTGTTCGGTGGGGCGGGCGATGATCTGCTCGAGGGCGGGCGCGGCCACGACCTGATCGACGGCGGCGCAGGGCGCGACACCCTTCGGGTTCAGGGCACACGCGCGGACTACCGCCTGCTGACGGAGGGTGACGACTTCGTTTTGAAAGGACCTGACGGTCGGGACCGGTTGACGGGGGTTGAAGTCATCCGGTTCAGCAATGGTGAGGAAATCGATCTCGGCCGCATGTACGGTCGGGGCCATGAGGGGCCCCAGGTGCTGCCGGTTCCCGATGATGAGACCGGCGGCTGGAGCAAGTTGGACAGCCCCCTGATCCAGCCCCTCGAGGGCGACAATTCGACTTTTCCGGCGTCGGGACCGCTCATTTCATCGCAGCCGGGGGGCGGGTGTCGGGAGCGAATGATAACCCTTCTGACCGATCAGGGTCTGCCGCAAGACGACACGATTTCGAGCTGGCGGCCGTCAGCTCTTGATCCGGATCCCTGGGTCTGACCGAGGCCCGGGGCAATTGAAAAGGGCGGCCCGCTGTGCGCGGACCACCCTTCCTCAAGCCCCTGACGGGAAGCGGCTTACGCTTCTTCGTCGCCCTCGATGGCATAGACCGGACCCGAGTCCAGGCCCTTGGCGGCGGTGTCGCGATCGACGAACTCGATCACGGCCATCGCGGCGTTGTCGCCGTGACGGTAGCCGGCCTTCATGATGCGGATGTAGCCGCCGTTGCGGTCGGCGTAGCGCGGGCCGATCGTTTCGAACAGCTTGCCCACCTGCGGCACGTCACGGACGTGGCTGATGGCCTGACGACGCGCGTGCAGGTCGCCCTTCTTGGCGAGCGTGACCAGCTTCTCGACGAAGGGACGCAGTTCCTTCGCCTTGGGAAGCGTGGTCGTGATCTGCTCGTGCTTGATCAGCGACGCAGCCATGTTGGCGAACATGGCGGTCCGGTGTGCGCTCGTACGACCGAGCTTGCGATAGGCGGCGCCGTGGCGCATCGGGGTCTCTCCTACTCACCCTGGTTTCCGGAGCACCGGACCTGGGGTTCTCACATTCTAACCGCTCCGCGATCCGGATGGATCAAGGGCGGAGGGTTGAAACTAGATCTGGTCGTCGAACTTCTTGGCCAGGTCTTCGATGTTTTCGGGCGGCCAGTTCGGCACATCCATGCCGAGCGAAAGGCCCATCGTCGCGAGAACTTCCTTGATCTCGTTCAGCGACTTGCGGCCGAAGTTCGGGGTGCGAAGCATTTCGCCCTCGGTCTTCTGGATCAGGTCGCCGATGTAGACGATGTTGTCGTTCTTCAGGCAGTTGGCCGAACGCACCGACAGTTCCAGCTCGTCCACCTTCTTCAGCAGGGCCGGGTTGAAGGGCAGGTCGGGCTTGCCGTCGATGGCTTCCACGGCCTTCTTGGGCTCGTCGAAGGTGATGAAGATCTGCAGCTGGTCCTGGAGGATGCGCGAGGCGTAGGCCACGGCGTCCACCGGCGAAACCGCGCCGTTCGTCTCGACCTCGAGGATCAGCTTGTCATAGTCCAGCGACTGGCCCTGACGGGTCGGCTCGACGCGATAGGCGACGCGCTTGACCGGCGAATACAGGGCGTCGACGGCGATCAGGCCGATCGGGGCGTCTTCCGGACGGTTCAGCTCGGAGGCGACATAGCCCTTGCCGTTCTGGACAGTCAGTTCCATGCGCACCGAAGCGCCCTCGTCCAGCGTGCAGATCACGTGGTCGGGGTTCAGCACCTCGATGTCCGCGGGGACGTCGATCTGGCCGGCCGTGACGGCACCGGGGCCCGTGGCGCGCAGGGTCATGCGCTTGGGGCCTTCAGCGTGCATGCGCAGCGCCAGTTGCTTGATGTTCAGCACGATGTCGACGACGTCTTCCCGCACGCCTTCCAGCGACGAGAATTCGTGGACGACGCCGTCAATCTGGATCGCGGTCACGGCGGCGCCTTGCAGCGACGACAGGAGAACGCGGCGCAGGGCATTGCCGAGCGTCACGCCGAAGCCGCGTTCCAGGGGCTCGGCAACCAGGCGCGACTTGCGCTGCGGGTCGGAGCTCGCCTCGATCTGCGGCTTCTCGGGACGGATCAGCTCTTGCCAGTTACGTTCGATCATGTGTGTCCCTCGAAAACGGAGCGCCGGTCCCTCGCCCCTCGTCAGGCGCGCCAGGACCGGCGGAATAGATAGTCAGTCGCTGTTCGCTTAGACGCGGCGGCGCTTGGGCGGACGGCAACCGTTGTGCGGCATCGGCGTGACGTCGCGGATGGTGGTGATGGTCAGGCCGACCGACTGCAGGGCGCGCAGGGCCGACTCACGGCCGGAGCCGGGACCCGAGACGTTGACTTCCAGCGTCTTGACGCCGTGTTCCTGGGCCTTCTTGCCCGCGTCTTCGGCGGCCATCTGGGCGGCGTAGGGGGTCGATTTGCGCGAACCCTTGAAGCCCATGTGTCCGGCCGACGACCACGAGATCGCGTTGCCCTGGGCATCGGTGATCGTGATCATGGTGTTGTTGAAGGACGCGTTCACGTGGGCGACGCCCGAGGTGATGTTCTTGCGCTCGCGCTTCTTTACGCGACCCGGTTCCTTGGCCATGTGTCTGTCTTACTTCTTCTTGCCGGCGATCGGCTTGGCGGGACCCTTGCGGGTGCGGGCGTTGGTGTGGGTGCGCTGGCCGCGGACCGGCAGGCCCTTGCGGTGACGCAGGCCGCGGTAGCAGGCCAGATCCATCAGACGCTTGATGTTCATGGACGTCTCGCGGCGCAGGTCGCCCTCGACGGTGTGATCGCGGTCGATGGTCTCGCGGATCTGCAGCACCTCAGCGTCGGTCAGCTGGTTCACCCGGCGGGCGGATTCGATTCCGACCTTCGAGGTGATTTCCTTGGCGGCGTGGGCGCCGATGCCATGGATGTACTGCAGCGCGATCTCTACGCGCTTGTTGGTCGGGATGTTGACACCAGCGATACGGGCCACGAAGCTCTCCAGATACGCGTTGACGGACGCAACAAACGCTCCGGTCAACAGACCAGGAGCGCCGACGTCCTTCGCGGAAGCGCGCCTTATACAGGGGATTCACCGCTCGTCAACGGTTGTCGGGCCTTCCGGCCCCAGGGTCAGCGCCCTGCCCGGCCCATGTTGACGAAGGTGGTGACCCTCTGCCCCTCGACGGGCCGTCCGGACGCGGTCATGGGCGGGCGATAGCGGAAGAAGGCCATGGCCCTCAGCGCCTGCTCGCCGAAACCGAAGCCCGGCGGGGTCTCCTCGACAATCCGGCAGTCGCCGAGGCGCTGGTCGGTGCGAATGACGCAGTTGACGACAGCCCGGCCCGCCGGGCGGCGCACGCCCCTCACCGGAGGTGGCGCGACCGACTGAACCTCGGCCGAGGTGGCCGGGCGCAGGATCATCGGGCCGGTCCCGCCTGAACCGGGGCCGGCCCCGTCGCCGTCGCCCGTCCCGGTCCCGCTGCCCGTACCGCCCTGCCCCATCCCGGGGGTCGGGCCGGCAACCGGAGCCAGGCCGACGACCAGCGCCGGCTCGGGGGCCTGGACGGGGGGAGCGGGCAGTTCGCGCGGCTTGTCCGCTGGCCTGGGGGTTACATGAATGCGCGAGGGCGCCGCAGGTGCGCCGCCGCCCTGTGTCCTGGCCGGCGCTACGGGCGGCGGGGGCGGCGGAGGCGGCGGACGGAACAGGAAGACGGTGATCGGGGGCGCCGGATCGGGCAGAGGAACCGGCGCGTCCGCACGGGCCATGAGGCTGAAGACGGCCAGATGCGCCGCGGTCACGCCCACGACGAAACCCAGCTTGCGCAGCCGGTCCTTGTTCAACAGCGGGCGTTCAGGTTTCACGGGCCGATCCTATCACGCACGACTGAACGCGCGGGACGCCGGATCGGTCAGGTCAGGTTCAGGCGGCGGGGCCGTCCAGCACCGCATCGATGGCGGCGGCGACAGTGGCGATGGCACCCATGCCGTCGATCTCGCTGAGCAGGCCCTTGTCGGCATAGTAGGGCAGCAGCGGTGCGGTGTTGCGGTTGTAGGCGTCCAGCCGGACCTTGAAGCTCTCCGGATTGTCGTCCGGTCGGCCCTGGTCGGCGAAGCGGACGGCGACCCGGTCCAGCAGGGCGGCGTCATCGACCTTGAGCCGGACCACATGGTCAATCTGCTTGCCCAGCTTGTCCAGCATGGCGTCCAGGGCAACAGCCTGGGCCACGGTGCGGGGGAAGCCGTCGAAGATGGCGCCGCCGGCGTCCCCGGCCTCTTTCAGCCGGGCCTCGATCAGGGCGATGACGATAGCGTCGGACACCAGCTCGCCGCGCGACATGATGGCCTGGCACTCCCGGCCCAGTTCGGAGCCGGAGGCGATGGCCTCGCGCAGCATGTCGCCGGTCGACAGCTGGACCATGCCGCGGGCCTCGACCAGACGCTTGGCCTGGGTGCCCTTGCCCGCCGCCGGCGGTCCGAACAGGATGAGGTTCATCGCCGCCCCTCCCCGACCGGCTCTAGCGCCGGGCGGGGGCGGTGACGCCCTTGCCGGAGGGCTTGCCGCGACCACGCAGTTTGGCCTTCTTGATCAGGCCTTCGTACTGGTGGGCCAGCAGCTGGGACTGGATCTGCGCCACGGTGTCCATGGTCACCGAGACCACGATCAGGATCGAGGTGCCGCCGAAGGCGAGGCCCGAACCGAAGTTGGCGATGACCATTTCCGGCAGAAGGCAGACCGCGGTGATGTAGGCGGCACCGATCACGGTCAGGCGGGTCAGGACGTAGTCCAGATATTCCGCCGTCCGCTTGCCCGGACGGATACCCGGCAGGAAGCCGCCGTATTTCCGCAGGTTCTCGGCCGTGTCCTCGGGATTGAAGGTGATCGAGGTGTAGAAGAAGCAGAAGAAGATGATCAGCGCGCCGTACAGCAGCATGAAGATCGGCTGGCCGTGCTGCATCTGGGCGGTGACCAGCGGCAGCCAGTCCATCCAGGGCGGCAGGTCCGCATTGGCGGTCATCTGGGCGACCGTGGTCGGCAGCATCAGCAGCGACGAGGCGAAGATCGGCGGAATGACGCCGGCGGTGTTGACCTTCAGGGGCAGGAACGAGCGTTCGCCCCCGGCCATGCGGTTGCCTTCCTGGCGCTTGGGATACTGGATCAGCAATCGGCGCTGGGCCCGCTCCATGAAGACGATGAAGACCACGACCGCGATCATCATCGCGGAGATGAACAGCAGGGCGAAGGCCGACATCTGACCCTGTTGGGCCAGACCGAACAGACGAGCGATCGTGCCCGGCAGAACGGCGACGATGCCGGCGAAGATGATCAGCGAGATGCCGTTGCCGACGCCGCGCGCCGTCACCTGCTCGCCGAGCCACATCAGGAACATGGTGCCGCCGGTCAGAACGGTGACCGTCGAGACGATGAAGAAGATGCCCGGGGTGTCGATCAGATTGGGCTGGGCGTTCAGGCCGAAGGCGATGCCCGTAGACTGGAACAGGGCCAGCACCACGGTCAGATAGCGGGTGTACTGGTTCAGCTGCTTGCGGCCGCTCTCGCCGCCTTCCTTCTTCAGCTTCTCCCAGGGCGGATAGACCGAGCCCATCAGCTGGACGATGATCGACGCCGAAATGTAGGGCATCACGTTCAGGGCGAAGACGGCGAACCGTTCAACGGCACCGCCGGAGAACATGTTGACCATGTCCAGGACGCCGCGCTGGCTGTCCGGATTCTGGAAGAAGGCCAGGAAGGCCTCCGAGTTGATCCCGGGAACCGGCACATAGGTGCCGACGCGGTAGATCAACAAAGCCAGCAGCGTGAAGAGCAAACGCTTGTGCAACTCGGTCGCCTTGGCGAACGAGCCCATATTCATGTTTGCTGCGAGTTGTTCGGCGGCCGAAGCCATATGTCGTCACCCCGACTTGTCAGAACGCGGCGCATCGGACCTGAATCCGGCGCCAGCGTCCAGATAGGCGAAGGGCGCCCGCTTAGCGAGGGCGCCCTCCAAGCTTATTTCCTGGCGGCAGTCCGCGTGGTGCGGGCCGAGATCTTGTTGGCGTCGCCGCGCGGTGCCTTGGCGGGCGGAGCCTTGCCCTTGGCAGCGTTGCGCTTCTCGAGGCGCGCGGCGGCCTTGGCTTCAGCAGCGATCCGCTCCTGGACGACGGTGCCGCCGGCAGCTTCGATCGCCTTGATCGCGCCGGCCGAGGCCGACCAGACCACCAGGTTCAGCTTGGACTTGATCTCGCCGGTACCGAGGATGCGGACGCCGTCCTTGACGCGACGGATCACGCCGGCCGCGACCAGGGCGTCGCCCTTGATCTCGCCCTTGATGTCCAGCTTCTTGGCGTCGATGGCGTCCTGCAGGCGCCACAGGTTCACTTCGGCCAGCTTCAGCGCGCCCGGATTGTTGAAGCCGCGCTTGGGCATCCGCATGTACAGCGGCATCTGGCCGCCTTCGAAGCCGCCGATGGCGACGCCCGAACGCGACTTCTGACCCTTGACGCCGCGACCGGCGGTCTTGCCCTTGCCCGAACCCGGGCCGCGGCCGACGCGCATACGCTTCTTGTGGGCGCCTTCGTTGTCGCGAATTTCGTTCAGTTTCATGTGCCTGATCCTTTCGGGTGCTAGCGCCCGGGTCAGACCCGGACTCGGCGTTGAAATAATTGAAGGGCCGCTTCTAGGCGGCCCCCTTCAGCATCGCAAGACGCGAGACGCCCTCCCCCGGTTCGGGAGAGGGCGAAACAGCTTACTTTTCGACGATCTCGGTCAGGTGGGCGACCTTGGCGATCATGCCGCGAACCGAGGGGGTGTCTTCCAGCGTGGACTCGCGGCCCATGCGGTTGAGACCCAGGCCCGAAAGGGTGGCGCGCTGGTCCGACTTGCGACGGATCGGGCTGCCGGTCTGGCGGACGGTGACGGTGGCTTTGGATTCGGTCTTGGCCATGGTCAGGCTTCCTGGGCTTCAGGCGCCGCTTCCGGAGCCGAGGCGCCGTCGTTGCGACGACCCATCAGATCGGCGACCTTCTTGCCGCGCTTGGACGCGACCTGACGGGGCGACGACTGGACCTTGAGGGCCTCGAACGTGGCGCGGATCATGTTGTAGGGGTTCGACGAACCGGTCGACTTGCCCACGACGTCCTGGACGCCGAGGGTTTCGAGCACGGCGCGCATCGGACCGCCCGCGATGACGCCGGTCCCGGGAGGGGCCGCGCGCATCATGATCTTGCCGGCGCCCCAACGGCCGTTGCCGTCGTGGTGCAGGGTGCGGTTCTCGCGGAGCGGAACGCGGATCATGGTCTTCTTGGCTTCTTCGGTCGCCTTGCGGATGGCTTCCGGCACTTCGCGCGCCTTGCCGTGACCGAAGCCGACGCGGCCCTTGCCGTCGCCGACGACCATCAGGGCCGCGAACGAGAACCGGCGGCCGCCTTTGACCGTGGCCGCGACGCGGTTGATGTGCACCAGCTTCTCGACGATGTCCGAATCCGGACCGTCAACGGGAGCGTTGCGGTTGTCACGACGGTTGCGATCATTGCCGCCGCCGCCGCGTTGGGGTGTTTGCGCCATCTGTCGCGTCCCTTAGAAATTCAGGCCGGCTTCACGCGCGGCATCAGCCAGCGCCTTCACCCGTCCGTGATAGATGTAGCCGCCGCGATCGAAGACGACGTCCTTGACGCCCTTCTCGATGGCGCGCTCGGCGATCAGTTTGCCGATCAGGGCGGCAGCCGCCACGTCGGAACCCTTGGCCTTCTTGCCCTTCTCGCCTTCCAGCGAGGAAGCGGCGGCGATCGTGACGCCGTTCAGGTCGTCGATGATCTGGGCCGAGATGTTCTTGTCCGAACGGTGCACCGACAGACGCAGGCGTCCGTTGGCGACAGCCTTCAGGCGGCGGCGAGTGCGCTCGGTGCGGCGCTGGGCTTGTTGTCGAAGAGAGAGAGCCATGACCTACTTCTTCTTGCCTTCCTTGCGCCGGACCTTTTCGCCCGTGTAGCGGACACCCTTGCCCTTGTAGGGCTCCGGCGGACGCAGCTTGCGGATGACGGCGGCGATCTGACCCACGGCCTGCTTGTCAGCGCCGGAGATCTTGATTTCCGTCTGCTTGGGCACCGCGAAGGTGACGCCGGCAGGCGGCTGGATGTCGACCTCGTGCGAGAAACCGAGCTGCAGCGACAGGGCGTTGCCCTTCATCGCGGCGCGGTAACCGACGCCGACCAGATCGAGGCTCTTTTCAAAGCCCGTGGTGACGCCGACGACCATGTTGTCGACCAGGGTGCGCGACAGGCCCCACATGGCCCGCGAACGCTGGTTGTCCTCGCGGATGGCCATGTGCAGGCCATCGTCGCCCTGGGTGACCTCGATCTCGTCGGCGACGGTCCAGGAGCGCTCGCCCTTGGGACCCTTCACCGAGACCGTCTGGCCGTCGAGCGTGACGGTCACGCCCTTCGGCACTTCAATGGTGCGTTTTCCGATACGGGACATCTTAGTAGACCCTGCAGAGGACTTCGCCGCCCACCTTGGCTTCGCGAGCCGCGGTGTCCGACATGACGCCCTTGGACGTGGAGAGGATCGAGATGCCGAGGCCGTTCTTGATCGGCTTCAGGTCGGAGATCGCGGAGTAGACGCGGCGGCCCGGCTTGGACACGCGGGCGATCTCGGCGATGACCGGCTGGCCGTCGAAGTATTTCAGCTCGATCTCGAACTGCGGGAACTCGCCGGGGTTCTGAACCAGCGCATAGCCGCGGATGTAGCCCTCGTCCTGCAGCACGTCGAGGACGCGCTGGCGCAGGCGGGAAGCCGGGGTGAGCACCTTGGAACGCTTACGCATGTGCGCGTTCCGGATGCGAGCGATCATGTCGCTCAGGGGATCGTTGATCATCATGTCTGTCGCTCCCCTTACCAGCTGGACTTGGTCAGACCCGGGATCTGACCCAGGTTGCCGAGTTCACGAAGCGCGATACGGCTCATCTTGAGCTTGCGATAGAAGGCCCGCGGACGGCCCGTCACTTCGCAGCGGTTGCGAATCCGGTTGGCGGCCGAGTTACGCGGCAGCTTGGCCAGCTTGAGGCGCGCTTCGAAGCGCTCCTCGAGAGGCAGGGATTCGTTGTTGGCGGTCGCCTTCAGGGCGGCCCGCTTGTCGGCGTATTTCGCGACGAGGGCCTTGACCATCTCGTTGCGGTTTACGGCGCTTTTCTTAGCCATGGTTTCTTTCCCTTCCCGCTCAGTTCGTCACGAACGGGAACTTGAACTCGGTGAGAAGCGCGCGCGCCTCGTCATCAGTCCTGGCCGTGGTGCAGACGATGATGTCCATGCCCCACATCTGGTCGATCTGGTCGTAGTTGATCTCGGGGAACACGATGTGTTCCTTGAGGCCCATGGCGTAGTTGCCGCGACCGTCGAACGAGGTCGGCTTCAGGCCGCGGAAATCCTTCACGCGCGGCAGCGCGATCGTGATCAGGCGGTCGAGGAACTCGTACATCTGGTCGCCGCGCAGCGTGACCTTGCCGCCGATGACCATGCCTTCGCGCAGCTTGAAGCCGGCGATGGAGTTACGGGCCTTGGTGGCGACGGGCTTCTGACCGGCGATCGCGGCCAGGTCCTTGAGGGCGGCAGTCGCCTTCTTGGAGTCAGCCACGGCTTCACCGATGCCCATGTTGAGGACAATCTTGTCCAGCTTGGGCATCTGCATCGGGTTGGTGTAGCCGAACTTCTCGGTCAGCACGCCCTTGATGCGGTCGTTGTATTCGCTCTTGAGGCGCGGGGTGTATTTGGTGTCGGCCATTAGATGACGTCTCCCGTCGTCTTGGCGAAGCGGACCTTCTTGTCGCCTTCCATGCGGAAGCCGACGCGGGACGCCTTGCCGTTGGCGTCGGCGATCGCGACGTTCGACAGGTGAAGCGACGCTTCCTTGTTCTTGATGCCGCCCTGGGGGTCGGCCTGGGTCGGGCGGGTGTGGCGCTGGACCATGTTGATCCCCTGCACCATGACGCGGTTCGTGGTCGGCAGGACCTTGGTCACCTTGCCGGTGCGGCCCTTGTCCTTGCCCGTGAGCACCACGACGTTGTCGCCGGTTTTGATCTTGGCGGCCATGACTACAGGACCTCCGGAGCCAGAGAGATGATCTTCATGTGGTTCTTGGCGCGCAGTTCGCGGGGAACCGGGCCGAAGATCCGCGTGCCGACGGGCTCGTTCTGCTTGTTGACGATGACGGCGGCCGACTTGTCGAAGCGAATGACAGAGCCGTCCTTGCGCATGATGTCCTTGGCGGTGCGCACGACGATGGCGCGCACGACGTCGCCCTTCTTCACGCGGCCGCGAGGAATGGCTTCCTTCACCGAGGCGACAATGGTGTCGCCCACCGAGGCGTAGCGGCGCTTGGAGCCGCCCAACACCTTGATGCACATGACCCGGCGAGCACCCGAATTATCGGCTACCTCCAGGTTAGTTTGCATCTGGATCATAGGATCAGATCTTTCTGATTACGAAGCGGAGGCCGAGGAGTCCGACAGGACTTCCCAGCGCTTCAGCTTGGACTTGGGGGCGCACTCGATGATGCGGGCCTGATCGCCCACCTTGAGGGCGTTGGCTTCGTCATGAGCGTGATACTTCTTGGACAGGCGCACGATCTTTTTCAGGACCGGGTGCAGCAGCGTGCGTTGGACGACGACGACGACAGTCTTGTCGCCCTTGTCGGAGACGACCACGCCTTCGAGAACTCGTTTCGGCATCTTCGTTTCCTTAAACCGCTGCGCGATTTGCACGCAGGAGCGTGGAAATGCGGGCGATGTCCTTGCGCACTTCCGAGACCCGATGGGTCTTTTCCATCTGGCCGGTGGCGGCCTGGAAGCGCAGGTTGAACTGTTCCTTCTTGAGCTTCAGAAGCTCATCGGCCAGCTGGTCGGGCGTCTGGGCCCGGAGGTCGGCGATCTTGGTCATGCGCCTGCGTGCTCCACGTGCGAGACACCGGCGTCGAGGCGGGTGACCACCTTCGTACGGACCGGCAGCTTGGCGGCACCGAGACGCAGGGCCTCGCGGGCGATGTCGTCCGGCACGCCGTCGATTTCAAACAGGATCCGGCCCGGGTGGCAGCGCGCCGCCCAGTGATCCACGGCGCCCTTGCCCTTGCCCATGCGGACTTCGGCCGGCTTGCCCGTGACGGGCAGGTCGGGGAACACGCGGATCCAGACGCGGCCCTGACGCTTCATCTGGCGGGTGATCGCGCGGCGGGCCGCCTCGATCTGACGCGCAGTGATGCGTTCCGGCTCCACCGTCTTCAGGCCATAGGACCCGAAGTTCAGCGAGAAGCCGCCTTTGGCGGCGCCGTGGATGCGGCCCTTGAAGGCCTTGCGGTACTTGGTTTTCTTCGGTTGCAGCATGACTTAGCTCTCACGTGCCCGGTCGCGGCGCGGACCGCGATCACCGCGGGGACCGCCGCGTTCACGGCCTTCGTTGGACGACGGACCAGCAGCCTCGGCAGCCCAGCGCTTGTCCTGGGCCATCGGATCGTGCTCGAGCACCTCACCCTTGAAGACCCAGACTTTGACACCGATGATGCCGTAGGTCGTCTTGGCCTGGATGAAGCCGTAGTCGATGTCGGCGCGCAGGGTGTGCAGCGGCACACGGCCTTCGCGATACCATTCCATCCGCGCGATTTCCGCGCCGCCGAGGCGGCCCGACACGTTGATGCGGACGCCCTTGGCGCCGAGACGCATGGCCGACTGCATCGAACGCTTCATGGCGCGGCGGAAGGCGATCCGGCGTTCCAGCTGCTGCGCGATGTTCTCGGCGATCAGCTGGGCGTCCGTCTCGGGCTTGCGCACTTCGACGATGTTCAGGTGAACTTCACCCTCGGTGCGCGCCGAGATGTCCTTGCGGAGCTTCTCGATGTCAGCGCCCTTCTTGCCGATCACGACACCCGGACGGGCGGCGTAGATCGTCACGCGGCACTTCTTGTGCGGGCGCTCGATGATGATGCGCGACACGCCGGCGGCGTTCAGGCGTTCCTTCAGCCACGTGCGCAGCTTGAGGTCCTGGTGCAGCAGTTTGGCGTATTCAGCGCCGCGGGCGAACCAGCGGCTGTCCCACGTACGGTTGATACCGAGGCGCAGACCAATCGGATTGATTTTCTGACCCATCAGGCGGCCTCACCGGCTTCGCGGACCACGATGGTGATCTCCGCGAAAGGTTTCAGGATGCGCGACGAGCGGCCACGAGCACGGCTCGCGAAACGCTTCATCACCAGGTTCTTGCCCACGAAGGCCTCGGCGACGACCAGGTTGTCGATGTCGAGGTTGTGGTTGTTCTCGGCGTTCGACACGGCCGAATACAGCACCTTGCGGACGTCGGTGGCGATGCGCTTGCGGCTGAATTCCAGCTCGTTCAGCGCCTTCTGCACCGGCAGGCCGCGGATCGACTGGGCGACCAGGTTCAGCTTCTGAGGACTGATCCGGACGTTCACCAGCTTGGCGCGCGCTTCGGTCGGGGCGACCCGACGGGGGTTTTTTGTCTGGGCCATCAGTTACTTCCTTTTGGCCTTCTTGTCCGCCGCGTGGCCCGGGAAGTTCCGGGTCGGGGCAAACTCGCCGAGCTTCATGCCGACCATTTCTTCGGAGACGGACACCGGCACATGCTTGAGGCCGTTGTGGACGCCGAAGGTCAGGCCGACAAACTGCGGCAGGATGGTGGAGCGGCGCGACCAGGTCTTGATCACGTCCTTGCGGCCCGACGTCGAGACGGCGTCGGCCTTCTTGAGCAGATACCCGTCGACAAACGGGCCTTTCCAGGAGGAGCGGGCCATCTTTAGCGAGCCTTCTTAACGTGGCGGGTACGGATGATGAACTTGTCCGTCGCCTTGTTCTTGCGGGTGCGGGTGCCCTTGGTGTCCTTGCCCCACGGCGTAACCGGGGTGCGACCACCAGAGGTCCGGCCTTCACCACCACCGTGCGGGTGGTCGATCGGGTTCATGGCGACGCCGCGAACGTGCGGACGCCAGCCCATGTGACGGACGCGGCCGGCCTTGCCGAGGTTCTGGTTCATGTGGTCGGGGTTCGAAACCGCGCCCACCGTGGCCATGCAGCCGTCCAGGACCATGCGAAGCTCGCCCGAACCCAGACGGATCTGGGCGTAGCCGGCGTCGCGGCCGACGAGCTGGGCGTAGGCACCGGCCGAGCGGGCCAGCTGGGCGCCCTTGCCCGGCTTCATTTCGACGTTGTGGATGATCGTGCCGACCGGCACCGAGCGCAGCGGCATCGCATTGCCCGGCTTCACGTCGACCTTTTCACCGGCAACCACCGAGTCGCCCGCCTTCAGGCGTTGCGGCGCGATGATGTAGGCCTTTTCGCCGTCCTCATAGACAACGAGGGCGATGAAGGCGGTCCGGTTCGGATCGTATTCCAGCCGCTCGACGGTCGCCGTGGCGAACTTCCGGCGCTTGAAGTCGATCTTGCGGTACAGCGTCTTGGCGCCGCCACCGCGGAAGCGGACGGCGATACGACCGCCAGCGCCCCGGCCACCCGACTTGGTCAGGCCTTCGGTCAGCGACTTCTCGGGGCGGCCCTTGTGCAGCTCCGAACGGTCGATCAGCACCAGGGCGCGACGGCCCGGCGATGTCGGATTGTAGGTTTTCAAGGCCATCTGATCAGAGCCCCGTTGTGACGTCGATCGACTGGCCTTCAGCCAGCGTCACGATCGCTTTTTTGATGTCGACCCGACGGCCCATGATGCCGCGGAAGCGCTTGGTCTTGCCCTTTTGGACGAGGGTGTTGACCTTCAGGACGTTGACCTTGAACAGGCTTTCGACCGCAGCGGCGATCTCGTCCTTGGTCGAGGTCCCCGCAACGCGGAAGACGACCTTGTTCTGCTCCGACAGGATCGTGGCCTTTTCCGTGATGATCGGAGCCAGGATGGTGTCGTAGTGTTTTGCGGTGGGGTTGGCGCCAGCCATTACGCGGCCTCCTTCTTCGTCTTGGCAGCCGGTTTGGCGGCCTTGGCGGCCTCGGCTTCACGACGCGACGGGGTGTAGTCGGCGTAGGTGGCCTCGATGGCCTCAATGGCCGCCTTGGTCAGCACCAGCTTGTCCGCGCGCAGGATGTCATAAACGTTCAGGCCGGCGTTCGGCAGGACGTTCACCATCGGGATGTTGCGGGCGGCCAGACCGAAGTTGGTGTCGACTTCCGGACCGGCGATGATCAGCGTGCGGGTCCAGCCCAGCTTGCCGAGGGTTTCGCGCAGACCGGCGGTCTTGGCGTCCTTCAGCGAGAGGCTGTCCACGACGACCAGATCACCGGCGACGACCTTGGCCGACAGCGCGTGACGCAGGGCCAGGGCGCGAACCTTCTTGGGCAGGGAGAAGCCGTGGTCGCGAACGACCGGGCCGAAGGCGCGCGAACCACCGACGAACTGCGGGGCACGACGCGAACCGTGACGAGCGCCGCCGGTTCCCTTCTGCTTGTACATCTTCTTGCCGGTGCGAGAGTTCTCGTTCCGGGTCTGGACCTTGTGGGTACCGGCACGGCGCTTGGCCAGTTGCCAGTTGACGTAACGGGCCAGGATGTCGCCGCGGATGTCGGTGATGCCGAAGACGGCGTCCGACAGGTCGACGTCACCGGCGGCCTTGCCGTCGAGTTTGATGACCGAGAGTTTCATTACGCTTCACCGCCTTCGGTGGTCTCGACGGCCGGGGCTTCCTCGGCCGGCGTTTCAGCCGGTTGAGCCGCAGCAGCCGAACCGCCCCTGGACTTCACGCCGCCGGGGAACGGGGCGTCGGCCGGACGGGCCTTCTTGATGGCGTCGCGAACCTTGACCCAGGTGCCTTCGTGACCGGGGACAGCGCCCTTGATCAGCAGCAGGCCACGCTCGACGTCGACGCGGAACACGGTGAGGTTCTGGGTGGTGACGACTTCCGTGCCGTAGTGGCCGGCCATCTTCTTGCCCTTGAACGTCTTGCCCGGATCCTGACGCTGACCGGTCGAACCGTGCGAACGGTGCGAGACCGAGACGCCGTGGGTCGCCCGCAGACCGCCGAAGTTCCAGCGCTTCATGGCGCCGGCGAAGCCCTTGCCGATGGTCTCGGCCTGGACGTCGACCTTCTGGCCGGCGACGAAATGGTCAGCCGAGAACTCGGAGCCCACATCCATCATGGCGTCCGCATCGATGCGGAACTCGGTGACATAGGCCTTGGGTTCAACTTCAAGCTTGGCGAAAGATTCGCGCTGAGCCTTGTTGGTATTCTTGGCCTTTTTGGAGCCAGCACCCAGCTGCAGGGCGACATAGCCGTCCCGCTCCTGAGTCCGCTGACCCACGACCTGACAGCCATCCAGCTGCAAGATCGTGACTGGAACATGCGCGCCGTCTTCAGCGAAGACACGCGTCATACCCAGCTTCTTGGCGATCACGCCCGTGCGCATCGGATCCCGCCTCTTTCTTATTAAATCTTGATCTCGACATCCACGCCGGCGGACAGGTCGAGCTTCATCAGCGCGTCCACAGTCTGCGGGGTGGGGTCGACGATATCGAGGACACGCTTGTGCGTGCGGATTTCAAACTGCTCGCGCGACTTCTTGTCGACGTGCGGCGAGCGGTTCACGGTGAACTTTTCGATCAGGGTCGGCAGCGGGATCGGACCGCGAACGGTCGCGCCGGTGCGCTTGGCCGTGTTGACGATTTCGCGCGTCGAAAAGTCGAGGACGCGGTGATCGAAGGCCTTGAGCCTGATGCGGATGCTTTGATCCATATCGGTAGCTATTCCCAAGCAGGCGAACCTGCGTCCCTGTGAACCATTTCAAAGACCGGAGTCTTCAGACCGCGAGGGTCTTCAGAGTACGCACGTCCGCAAAAACGATCGGCCCACGCAGTCACCCGCGAAGGCCGTTGAAGTCCTGGGTCACTGCAAAGAACAGGGTCTCAGGTCGTTCCTGCGAACCGCGTCTGCATCCCAAAAACACGCGGGATGCACAGCCGGTCCAACAAGAGTTGGCGCTTATGACGATTGAGTCCCGCTTCGTCAAGCGGCGAAACTGTGTCGGAGCCCCGGTTTGCGCCTGTTCGGCGGGAACGAAGCCCGGCGATCGCGGGTCCCATCGCCTACGGACGTCGGGACAGGCCGTGTCAGTGCTGCAGGGCGGGTGGCTGATCAACCCGGCGGGCGTGGTGGCGACGTCGATCACGGCCCAATGATCCGGCGCAGGGCTCCGGCTTGCGGACCAGCCAGTCGCGCAGACCGTCTCCGTTCAGCTTCCGAGGGCTTTCATGGTCGCTTCGCCACCTGAAGAGCGCCAGGCTCGGGCCCGGGTGCCCTGCCCCGATCACGCCTGTTTCTGACAGCGAGGATAAAGTGCGCCGTTATCCGTCCGTCTGACCGCCGCAGGGGCGCCACAATGCGTAACCGGGTCGACACACCTGCCACAAGCCGCTGTTTTGTGACGGTTTTGTAATAGCGCTGCTGCGATTGGCGCTGGTAGCCCAACGGTCTGGCGGCGCGACTCCCCGACGCCGCCCACCAAGGAAAACACATGAAGTCTCTCCTCCTCCTCTCCACCGCCATCGCCACCCTGGCCGCAGCCCCCGCCCTGGCCCAGGACGGTCCGGCCGGCTCGGTCGGCATCAGCTACACCGACACCAGCGTCGACACCGGCCTGGGCGATGCGGACCTCGAAAGCTGGTCCCTGAACGGCGTCACCGCCATGCCGGCCTTCGGTGAATGGACCGTCACCCTCGCCGCCGACGTGACGAACACCGAGTACCTCGGCGACGACGAGACCGAAGGCGCCGGTTCGGTCGGCCTGTCGCGGATGTTCGGCTCGGACGTGCGTGTCGGCGGCTTCGTCGCCGCCTCTGACGCGGGCGATGAGACGGCCTGGACCGGCGGCTTCCGCGCCCAGAAATACCTCGCCAACGCGACCCTGACCGGCGTCGTGGCCTATACCGATGTCGACGGAACCGAGATCTGGACGGCCGGCGGCGACGCAGCCTTCTACGTCACCCCGAGCCTGCGCCTGAACGCCGGCATCACCTATGACTCGGTCGACGGTGGGGATGTGGACGCCTGGACCTACGGCGTCGGCGCTGAATACGACATCGGCGCCACGCCGTTCTCGGTCACCGCCGGCTACGCCCGTTCGGAACTGGGCGACATCGATCTGGACGTCGACAGCTTCAATGTCGGCGTCCGCTACTCCTTCGGCGGCGACCAGCAGTCCCGTGACCGCGCCGGTGCCGGTGCGTCGAGCGTGGGCATCGGCTCCCTGCTCGGCATTCTGTAAGCCCAACCGGCTGACAGACGGACAGAACCCCCGGCGGAGCGATCCGCCGGGGGTTTTTTGCTGTGCGTGCGTCCTGCAGCGGACAGGAAAAAGGCCCGGAGGGTTCCACGCTCCCGGGCCTTCTCACTCGCGGCGGCTGAGGGGGATCAGCTGCCGATGCGAATGTCTCCACTGCCGGCGACCGAGCGGCTGACCGAGCCGGTGGCGCGGGCGATCGTCACGTCGCCGCCGCCCGCCAGGGAAATGTCCACATTGCCGGCCACGCCGCCGAAATTGACGTCACCCGAGCCCAGGACGCTGATGTCGACGTCCGGGCTGTCTCCGGCGCGAACCACCACGTCGCCCGAACCGGCGATCGAGACGTCGATGGAGCCGTCGACGCGGGCCACGGCGACATCGCCCGAACCGGCGATGGACGCATCAAGCTCGCGCGTCGCGCCGGCCGACGCCGACCCCGATCCGGCGATGTTCACTTCGAGGGACGCCGAGGTTCCGGCGCGCATGTCGCCTGACCCGGCGATGCTCAGCGACACCGGCCCTTCGGTATTGGCGACGTTCCAGTCGCCGCAACCGGCGCTGCCGAGCTCGACCGACGTTGCACCCCGGCCGACCGAGCCGAAAACGGCCCCCGACGTCGAGATGTCCACCTGACGCGGGGTGCGGATGACGATCAGCGGCGCGTCCGAAATATTGATACGGCCGTAACCCCGAACCTCGACCGAGGCGCCGTCGCCGGGGCGCTGGGCATTGTCGGGGCCGGAGCGGCAGTCACGGATCCCGTCGCCCCGATTGAGGAAGCCGCGGCGGCTCAGGCTGCCGTCGATGCGGACATCATTGCCGACGCGGGTCACCTGGATGGCCGGCAGGCCGGACGAGCCCTGCTCGACCTCGACGGCGATGTCCGCGCGATCCTCGACGATGACGGCGACGCGAGCGACGGCGTGGCGGATTTCGACCTCGGGGCCGTTCCCGGGCTTGGCCAGGGCCGGGGCGGCGATGACGGCGGCGGCGGCGATAATGGCGGATGTGATAACGGGCTTCATGACACGGGTTCCCTCTCCGGACTGTGCCCGGAAGGTGCGACCGCCCCGTCGCCAAGTCACTTTAAATCGAGGTCATGACCTCGTTGTAAGGAACGGTCCGCAGGCTTCAGCCGCGCAACGCCCCTGCCCCGTCCGCCACGCCGACCTCCGGTTCGAAGTCGCGTTGGAAGCTTCCCAGCCGGCTCCGCATCACCCCGGCCCGTTTGAGGGCCAGGGAGGCGGCCCAGCGCGCGGCCAGCTCCGGCGTCGCCATACGATCCGTCATGCGCGGACGGGCACCCCGACTGCGCAGCACGGCGTTGGTGAACAGGGCCCCGTTGCGCAGACGCGACGTCCAGGTCTGGAAGTCCATCGACAGGGAGACGCAGAACCGGTCGAGATTCTCCACCCTGTGCGGCGCATAGATCGGCCAGGTCAGGGCCTGGCCGGGCTCCAGATCCACGATCTGGGCGTCGGCCTCGAAAGCGCGGACATAGGGCAGTTCCTCGGTGGTCTGGCGCGACACCACCTGTTCCATGTCGACCTCGGCCAGATGGGCCTCGTCACCCGGATAGACGAAAATCCGCTTGCGGCCGCGCATATGGAACAGCACCACACCTGCCGCGTCGAAATGATAGGGAACCCGCGCCTTGGGCGAGGACAGGATCAGCTGGCCGGCGTTCTTCACCGCCCGCAGGCCCGGATAGGCCGCCTGGACTTTGCCGAACTCGCCCATGGCCGCGGCCCAGAGTTCGGGCCAGCCCGTCTCGACCGAACGCAGATTGACCCACAGCCGCCCCTGCTGGATCGCGGCCAGCAGTTCGGCTCCGTCCAGCCTGCCGCGCGCGCCCGTGCGCAGCGAGACCTGACCCTCGTCGTCGTAGTCGTACAGGTTGATGTCGAACAGTTCGGCCGGATAGCGGTCCAGCACGGCGGCCAGCGCGTCGTCGGTCGCGAAACCCTGCTCAACCAGACTGTGGGGATGGACCCCGGCCTCGGCGATCGGGCCGGCATAGCGGGTGCGGGTCTGGATGTTGCTTTTCATCTGTCTCAGGCCGGAACGCGGTTGGTGGTCGTACGAACCTTGGCAAGGGCGGCACCCGCCGCCTGCACGGCCCCCTTCATCCGGGCGGCCGGCGTGGTCTCGCAGGCCTCGATGGCGGCCCAGCGGCGGCGCACACTGGTGCGCAGCCGTTCACCGCGACCGCCGCCCGCCAGGTTCAGCGCCCCGACAGCCGCCTGGCTCATGGTCGCGCCGAGGCCGGGCCTCAACACCACGGCCTCACGCACCAGCCTGAAACCGTTGCAGAAATATTTCTTGTAGTGCTCGCCCTCGAAACCGAAGTCGAAGGTGCGATAGCCGCGGTCCGACGCCAGCCGCATGGTGTCGAGGCTCAGCAGGATGCCCGGCGAGCAGCGCGCCAGGCTGGGCTCATAGCCCGGGAACCAGAAATGATACTGGTCCCCCGCGTGCAGCGAATATTCCACTGCCGTCAGCCGGTCGCCGGCCCACAGGGCGGCCATCGAGGCACCGAAGCCGGCACCGTCTTCCTTGAGCAGGGCGTGCAGCAGGTCGGCGGTCCAGCCGCAGGCGAAGATGTCGTGGCGGCCGGTGCGCCGGTACTGGTCGCGCTTGAGGTCTAGAAGCCAGTCCAGCAGCGCGGGATCGCGCAGGTCCTCCTCGACCCGAATGGGGCCCAGCTCGGCCTCCATGCTGCGACGGGCGCGTTCCTTGTCCTTGAAGAATTTGCCGTGGGTCGCCCGGCGTTCGGCGTACCAGGCGTCATAGCCGTCGTCGCCCAGTTCGACCTGGACGGTACGGCGATCCTCGCCCAGCGCGGTCGGCCCGACCCAGGCGGTGAGATTCAGCCGGGTGGCACCCAGCGTCCCGGCGGCCTCCTCGAGCGAGGGTGCCCTGCCCGGGAAGGCGATGACGCCGTGATAGTCGTTCATGGGTGCCGCGAGCGGCTGCATCGCGCCGCCGCGCCGCTGGTGCGGGAAGAAGCCGACGGTCTCGCCGCCGCGCGAGAACACCGCCACCGCCGCCCTCGGGCTGACCCGGCCGGCCACCCGGGCGAACTCGGGACGGAAATAGGGACTGGCCAGCGCGGGATTGGCGGCCAGCATGGCGCGCCACGTCGTCCACTCCGCCTCGCCGAGCGTGTCGATCCCGACGATGTCCACCTTCAGCGAAGCCATGCAGCCGTCCTTCGGCGACCCATGACGGACCGCCCTTCCGGCAAAGGTCTAACCCGGCGCCGGTTTCAGGCCGGTGAGCGTTCATGGTGAACAAAGTCTGCGTGGAGCCCGGGGGCTCCCTCAAAGCAAAACGGCCCCCGGATCGCTCCGGGGGCCGTCTGCATTTCAGTGGGTCAGATGACCGAGCTTACTCGGTGATCTTGGACACGACGCCGGCGCCGACGGTGCGGCCGCCTTCGCGGATGGCGAAGCGCAGGCCCTGGTCCATGGCGATCGGGGTGATCAGCTCGACGTTCAGCTCGGCGTTGTCGCCGGGCATGATCATCTCGACACC
>CALRXX020000011.1:0-127845 GCA_943372245.1 bacterium | reverse complement strand
TCGGCGACCCGGTCCACGCCAAGATGATCTCGGACATGCTGCTGGAAGAGCACGGCGTCTATGTCCAGCCGATCAACTACCCGACCGTGCCCAAGGGCACCGAACGACTGCGCTTCACCCCGTCGCCCAACCACACCGACGCCATGATGAACGACCTCGTCCGCGCCATGGACGCCCTGTGGACCCACTGCAATGTGGCGCGGATGCCCGTAGCCGCCTGATCAAATCAGGCCCGCAGCGCCCTCGCCGGTGCCAGCGCCCCGGCGCGCGGCAGCACATGTCGGAAAAGCCTGGCCGCTTCAGGCCAGGTCTCGATCAGCCGCACAGCCAATGGTGAGCCCGTCTCCGCCGCATGCCGGGCGAGCAATACTTTCAGGCGTTCTTTGGCATCGCCGGTGAGCCCGCCCGCCACCACCGAGTCCGCGTTGAGACGGGCCTGGCCCGCCGCGTCCGGATCGAGCAGGAAGGCCTCGCCGCCGGACATACCCGCCCCGAAATTCCAGCCGGTCGCGCCGAGAACAACCACCGTCCCGCCCGTCATGTATTCGCAGCCGTGGGCGCCGCAGCCCTCGACGACCGCCGTGGCACCCGAGTTGCGGACGGCAAACCGCTCACCCGCAGCGCCCGCCGCGAACAAGGCACCGGATGTGGCCCCATAGAGGCAAGTGTTTCCGATCAGGGCCTCACCGACGGCCCATGCGGTCGGCCTGACGATAATCACCGCGCCCGACAGACCCTTTCCGACATAGTCATTGGCCTCGCCGTCCAGCTCGATACGCAGGCCGGTCATACCCCAGGCCGCCAGCGACTGGCCCGCCGCACCCCGCAGATTGAGCGTCAGGTGGCCCGCGGGCAGACCCGAGCCGTATCGCCGCACGATATGGGACGAAATGCGCGCGCCGATGGCCCGCTGGGTGTTGGTCACCGCATAGGTCAAGGACATCTTCTCGCGGCGATCCAGGAAGCGCGCCGCATCCACTATGATCCGGGCGTCAAGGGTGTCCGCAACGGCGTTGTACGGTGCCTCGGCGGAGCGCGTTTCCCCCTCCCCGACCCGCACCAGCAGCGGATTGAGGTCGAGATCGTCCAGATGGGCGTCTCCGCGGGACACCTGCCGCAACAGGTCGGTCCGTCCGACGGCTTCGTGCAGCGACCGCAGACCCAGCGAAGCCAGCACCTCGCGCGTCTCTTCCGCGATGAAGCTGAACAGATTGACCACCTTCTCCGGCGTTCCCGTGAACAAGGCGCGAAGCCGCTCGTCCTGGACGCAGACGCCGACGGGACAGGTGTTGGAATGGCACTGGCGCACCATCAGACAACCGACGGCGATCAGGCTGGCCGTGCCGATGCCGAACTCCTCGGCACCCAGCATGGCCGCGATGACGATGTCGCGCCCGGTGCGCAGCCCGCCGTCGGTGCGCAGGCGCACATGGCCGCGCAGCCCGTTCAGGCTCAGCACCTGATGCGCCTCGGACAGCCCCAGTTCCCAGGGCATCCCCGCATGCTTGATCGAGCCCAACGCGGAGGCTCCGGTGCCGCCGTTGTGGCCGGCGATCAGAATGACATCGGCCTTCGCCTTGGCCACCCCCGCCGCGACCGCACCGATGCCCGACTGGGAGACCAGCTTGACCGTCACCCGGGCGTCCGGATTGACCTGTTTCAGGTCGTAGATGAGCTGGGCGAGATCCTCGATCGAATAGACGTCGTGATGCGGCGGCGGGCTGATCAGGCCGACGCCCGGCGTCGAATGACGCATACGGGCGATGAATTCGGTGACCTTGAACCCGGGCAGCTGACCGCCCTCCCCCGGCTTGGCGCCCTGGGCGACCTTGATCTCGATCTCGCTGCACTGGTTCAGATATTCGGCGGTGACGCCGAACCGGCCCGAGGCGACCTGTTTGACCGCACTGTTGGCGTTGTCGCCGTTCGGGCGCGGCGTGTAACGCGCCGGGTCCTCGCCGCCCTCGCCGGAGACCGACCTCGCCCCGATCCGGTTCATGGCGATGTTCAGCGTCTCATGCGCCTCGGGCGAGAGGGCCCCCAGGGACATGCCGGGCGTGACGAAGCGGCGGCGGATGTCATTGACGCTTTCGACCTCCTCCACCGGAACCGGTGTCGCCGCCCGGAAATCCAGCAGGTCGCGCAGCGCCGTCGACGGCAGCTCACGGACCCTTCGGCTGTAGGCCTTGAACCGTCCGTAGTCGCCACGCGTCGTGGCGTCCTGAAGCCGGTGAATCAGTTCGGCGTCCCAACCGTGGGTCTCTTCGCCGGCCCGGATGCGGTGTGAACCGCCGATGCGCAGCGTGGGCTTCCAGGCGGTGAATCCCCGCCCGGTTTTGCGGATCACCTGGGCTTCGATCCCGGCCAGGCCGATGCCCGAGATGCGCGAGGTCATTCCGGGGAAGAACTCGGCCACCAGCGCGCGGCTGAGCCCCAGCGCCTCGAACTCGCAGGCTCCGCGATAGGCCGAGATCACGGAGATACCCTTCTTGGCGAGGATCTTCATCAGCCCCGCCTCGACCGCCGCCTTGTGGTTCAGGCAGGCCTCGCGCAGCGTCAGGCCCGGATAGCGCCCGCCCTCGAGGCGTTCCAGGAAGGTCTCCTGCGCCAGCCAGCCGTTGACTGCGGTGGCGCCGACCCCGACCAGCACGGCGAAGGCGTGGGCGTCGATCGCCTCGGCCGCCCGCACCACCAGAGAGCAATAGGTCCGCAGCCCCTCGTCCACCAGCCGGCCGTGCACGGCGGCCGTGGCCAGGATCATGGGGATCAGCGGTCGATCCTCGCCCATACGCTCGTCGGTCAGGACGATCAGGCCCGCGCCGCCCTTCGCCGCTGCCACGGCCTCGTCCCGAATCCGGTCCAGCGCCGGCTTCAACGCGCCTTCGGCGGCCGGAAAGGTGCAGTCGATCACCGTGGTGGCCCCGGCGCCGACCACATCCAGCATCCGCTCGTACATCCCGGTGGTCAGCACCGGGCTGTCCAGCACGAACACCTTCGTCTGGGTCTCGTCCTGGGCGAGGATGTTGCCGAGATTCTTGAACCGGGTCCGCAAACTCATCGCCCCGGCTTCGCGCAGCGGGTCGATCGGGGGGTTGGTGACCTGGGCGAAGGCCTGGCGGAAATAGTGCGCGAAGGGCCGGTCCTGGTGCGACAGCACGGCCGGAGGCGCATCGTCGCCCATGGAGGCCACCGCCTCCTTGCCGTCGCCGGCCATGGGATCCAGCAGGGTGTCAATGTCTTCCTGGGTCCAGCCGACCGCGGCCTGGAACCGGGTCAGGACCTCGCCGGTGAGGCGGCGCGGCTCCGGGCCGGGACCGACCAGCGGCTCCAGCTCGACCATGTTCGACAGCCACTGCCGATAGGGCAGCGCCGCGGCCAGACGATCCACGGTCTGGGTCTCGTCGAAGAGAACCCCGGCCTCCAGATCGACGGCGATCATCCGCCCGCCACCGATGTGCAGCCGTCGCTTGATCCGGTCATCGGCGATGCCCGTCATGCCGACTTCGGAGCCGCAGATCAGCAGGCCGTCGATGGTCTCGGCAACGCGTAGCGGGCGCAGCCCGTTTCGGTCCTTGCCCGCCACCACCCAGCGGCCGTCGGTGGCGCAGACTGCGGCCGGACCGTCCCAGGGCTCCATCACGGCGTTGCAATAGGCGTAGAGGGCGCGGTGGTCGTCCGGTATGACGCCCTCGATCGGTGCCTCGGGCATCAGCAAGGCCTTGACCATCGGCGCGGGGCGACCGGCGCGGACCAGCACTTCGAACACATTGTCCAGGGCCGCCGAGTCCGAGCCACCCGCCTGGATCACCGGCTTGACGATGCCGTCATCGGCCCCGAAGGCCTCGGCCGTCATGCGGATTTCGTGGCTGCGCATCCAGCCGGCATTGCCGCGCAGGGTGTTGATTTCGCCGTTGTGGGCCAGCATGCGGAACGGCTGGGCGAGCCGCCACTCCGGGAAGGTGTTGGTCGAATAGCGCTGGTGGAACAGGGCCACATTGGCCTCGACCCGGGGGTCATTGAGGTCCGGATAGAAGTCGGCCAGCGCCTGGGCCAGCATCATCCCCTTGTAGATGACCGACCGCGCCGACAGGGAGCAGATGTAGAAATGCTGCAGGCCCGAGGCGGTCGCCCGCGCCTCGATCCGACGGCGCAGCAGGTACAGCGCCCGCTCAAGCGCCTCGCCGTCCAGCCCGTCGGGCGCGCTGAGCATGATCTGTTCGATCTCGGGGCGGGTCGCCGTGGCCCGTTGGCCCAGCACCAGCGCATGGGTCGGCACCTGCCGCCAGCCATAGAGCCAGAAGCCCGCCGCCAGCACTTCACGCTCAACGATCGTCCGCGCTCGCTCCTGCGCCGCCAGGTCGACGCGGGGCAGGAAGATCATCCCGACGGCGATGGGGCCCGGCCGCGGCTCGTGACCGGCGTCGCGCACCTGGGCCTCGAAGAACGCCCTCGGCAGGCCGATCAGTATCCCCGCGCCGTCACCCGACTTGCCGTCGGCGTCGACCGCCCCCCGGTGCCAGATCGCCTTCAGCGCCTTGAGCGCCAGGTCGATGACCTCACGACGCGGCTTGCCGTCGATGGCCGCGACGAGACCCACGCCGCATGCATCGCGCTCGGACGACGGATCGTAGGCGTGGCCGTCGATCAACCGCTGCCGCTCGCGCATGTACTGTTCCGGGTCGAACGTCATGCGGCCGCCCTCTCCCGGCTGGTCAGCCAGGCGTCGATTTCAGCTGCGGCGTCCTGCCCGTCCCTGACGGCCCAGACCACCAGCGAGGCCCCGCGCACGATGTCGCCCGCGGCGAATACACCCGCAAGCGTCGTCGCCTTCGTATGCCCTGCCGTGCGGATCGTCCGCCAGTCGGTCAGGGCCAGGTCAGGCTCGGCGAACCGGCCCGGCATATCCTCGGGATCGAAGCCAAGGGCCTCGACCACCAGATCGGCGGCCAGGTCGAACTCGCCGTCCGGAACGGGTTCGACGCTCCAGCGGCCGTCTGCCGACTGGCCCGCCAGGGACATCCGCTGGCTCCTCACGCCGGTCACCCGGTCGACCTCGCCCAGCACGGCGCGCGGCGCGGCCAGCCATTCGAAGACCACACCTTCCTCCTCGGCATTGGCGACCTCGCGCGCGCTTCCCGGCATATTGTCCCGGTCGCGGCGATAGAGGCAGGTGACCGACGTCGCCCCCTGCCGCACCGCCGTGCGCACGCAGTCCATGGCCGTATCGCCGCCGCCGATCACCACCACCCGCTTGCCCGACGCATCCAGCGCGCCGCTGTCGAAGGCCGGGACGGCATCGCCCAGCCCCTTGCGGTTCGAGGCGATCAGATAGTCCAGCGCCGCTACCACACCGGTCGAACCGCACCCCGGCGCGGTCAGCCGCCGCGCCTGATAGACGCCGGTCGCCACCAGCACGGCGTCATGGGCCGCCCGGACCTCCGCGAATGGCAGATCGCCTCCGACGTCGACGCCGAGCCGGAACGTCACACCGCCCTCGGCCAGCCGGTCGAGACGTCTCTGGACGACGTTTTTCTCCAGCTTGAATCCGGGGATGCCGTACATCAGCAGGCCACCTGCCCGGTCGTGCCGGTCATAGATCGTCACCGCATAGCCGGCGGACCTCAGCCGGTCCGCCGCCGCCATCCCCGCCGGTCCGGCACCGATCACACCGACGGACTGGCCCCGTTCGGCCCGCGGACGGATGGGTTCGACCCAGCCGTTATCGAAGGCCATGTCGCCCAGCCATCGCTCGACCGAGCCGATGGTGACCGTCTCCCATCCCGACTGCTCCAAGGTACAGGCACCCTCGCACAGCCGGTCCTGCGGACAGATCCGGCCGCAGATTTCGGGCATGGTCGAGGTCGCTTCCGCCTGGCACCAGGCCTCCTCGGCGCGGCCTTCCGCCGCGAGCCGCAGCCAGTCGGGGATATTGTTCTGCAGAGGGCATCCCGTCTGGCAGAAGGGTACGCCGCACTGGGCGCAGCGGCTGGACTGACCCGTTCCGGCGACAGGGCTGAAGTCGGCGTAGATTTCCGAGAAATCGCGCACGCGATCGGCCGCCGGCGTTTTGGCTGGTCCCGTCCGCGGGGTGATCACGAATGTCTGGTTCGACGACGCCACTTCAAGCCTTTTCGCTACTGCACAAGACCTAGAAGGCAGGCGGCGTCACGGCAACTTCCGTGCAAGCCATGCACACTACGCAGCCCAACAAGGAAATTCGAACCGGTCGAACGCGCTTCACAGCAACATCCGACCGATTCGATTTGTGCGACGCAAATGTCAGAACAGGAATTTGAGCGTGGCGGCGACCCGATCATCAGACAGCGGACCGGTCACATCGGTGTCGTGATACCGCAGGTCGACCGCGACATTGTCGCTGATCGCATAGGCCACGCCGGCGTTCCAGGTGACGTAATCGGCGTTGACGTCCAGCGCCTGATGACCGACCGCCCCCGATACCGTCCACCTGGCGGCCGGCGAGAAGGCGGCGTTGGCCTCGACATAGGTGGCTTCTTCATCGGCCCCGAAGAAGTCGGGCGACCAGTAGACGGCGGCCCCAAGGGTCAACGGCCCGATGGCGCGCGAGGCGGCGGCCTTCAGCTCGACGTAGTCATAGTCGGCCCCGGCCGGCTGGGAGACATAGAGATAGCCGACCACGCCGACATCCACGGCGAAACCCGACACCTCGGTACGATAGCCGCCGTAGAGGTCGACCTCGGCGTCCGTGTCATCGCCGAAGTCGACGTTCGAGGCCCAGGCCCCGGCGTAGAAGCTGCCGATGGTGACGTCGACGCCGCCGAAGATCGCGGGGTCTTCCGTGGTCTGGGTGTAGCCGCGAAAGACGTAGTCGTTGGTCACGCCCAGGTTCCAGGCGACCTCCGGCCTGTCCTGGGCCGAAGCGGTGCCGGCAACAGTTCCAGCCAAAAGGACAAGAGCGCCCGCGAGTCCGATACCAAGTCGTGTCATTTGATCCCCCAAGGACAATATTACGCACTTGCGAAGTGTTTACCGCGATTGCGGAATTAGCAAGTCGCCTCGGGACGAGGGCCGGATCAGTTGTTGTTCCAACACGCCTCTATTAAGGCGTCCCTTAGGAATCTTTTGGCGCCTTTTTCTATCTTTTGGCAACAATCCTGTCACGCCACGCCTTCGCTAATGCAGCATTTGCAGGTTTGTCGAGATTGACGCGAAGACGCTCCACACGCCATTTTGCGGCGAAATACGCAACAGGTGGCGACGGGCGAATGCGAGTCAGCCACCGATCGCGCGTCAGGGGCGACCGGCGGCCGATGCGGCGACGCGATCAGGCGGAAGAGGCGACGGGCGGCCTTTCGGACACCCGTCCCCTTCGGCCCGGCTTCTAGCGGCCCCGACGCTCGAAAAGGTCGGCCAGTGATTTCAGCCGGGTCTTGTTCAGCCCGGTGGCCTTATCCGAGGCCGCGTTCAGGAGGCCGGCGAGGTCCGCCGAGCCACGGCGGTCGACGCGACCACCCCGGCGCCAGTGATCGATCCCGGCCTGGACCTGTGCGGCCAGCTCCGCCTCCACGCCGCCGGCGCGGGTGAGCTGGTCCAGATAGGCGCCCGCCACGTCCGGGGTGTCGGCCCAGGTAATCCGGGTCTGGGTCTGGGGATTGATCGTCTCCCGGGTCACAGCCTCCGCCGCCGCGATCTCGGCCGCCGAAAGAGACTCGCTCGGTACCAGACGCAGCACATCAAGACCGCGCGCGATCTCGCTCGAATAGATGCGGCCGTTGAACCAGTAGGCGGACCAGGAGCCGCCGACATACAGCCGGCTGGCGTTGATCGGCCCCCGGTCGAAGAAGGCGATCTCGACCGGCCTGGCCGGATCGGTGAAGTCCATGACCGAGACGCCGCCCTGATACCAGGCCTGGACCATCAGGTCGCGACCGGGGACCGGAATGATCATCCCGTTGTGGGCGACGCAGTTTTCCGTCGCGCCCTGGGCAGCCGGCAGTTTGTGGAAGCTCTTGCCTGCGAGCGTGCGGTTCTCGATCGTCGCGATCATGTCGGCACCCCAGGTCGCGGGATCCGTGGCCTGACAGCGGGCGCCGATGCCGCCGCCCCATTCATCGGTGAAGACGACCTTGTCGCCGGCGTTGTTGAACGTGGCCGAGTGCCAGTAGGCCATGTCCGGGTCGAAGATGTCCGAGGTCCGGCGCGGATTTTCCGGATCGGAGATGTCCAGCAGGATGCCGTTGCCGCTGCAGGCACCGGCCGCCAGTCCGATTTCCGGGAAGACCGTGATGTCATGGCACTGGTTGGTCTGGGCCGTGTTCTGGCTGGCGATGCCGGCCCGGCCGCCCCGCCACAGCCCCGCCACACGGCCGGTCTGGCTGTCGGCGAAGATGCGCGGGCGGTTGACGATCGCCGCGTCCTGCGGCCGGTCCAGATCCACCTTGATCACGTCGATCGAGAACAGGGCGGTCTCCGGATTCTGGTCGGGCTGGCCGTCCGTGCAGATGGCCAGCTCGGCCGCGCCGCGCACGTCGGCCGTGCCGGAGTTGTAGATATAGAGGACGTTCGGGTCCGTCGGATGCGGGACCAGCGTATGGGTGTGCGAGCCCCGGCAGGTCTGGACGGCGGCGATCTGGCGCGGCGCGTTCAGGTCGCTGATATCGAAGATGCGGATGCCGCGGAAACGCTGGGTGACGACGTCGTCCTCATTGGTCGCGGCACCGCAGTTCAACCGGCCCCGGTTCTCCTCGACCGACATGAACAGCAGGTTGCCGTGGACCGAGACGTCGCCCTGCCCCCCGGGACAGACGACCGACATGACCAGCTGCGGCGCACCGTCGCCGGAGATGTCATAGGCGTTGAAGCCATTGAAATTGCCAACGAACAACTTGCCGTCCGACACCGCCATGTCGGAGTTGGCCCTGCCGAGCACACTGAAGTTCGGATTGCCTCTCGCGCGGGCCATCATCGCCTCGCCTTCCTCACGGCTGGTCGGCGGCGAGAAGCCGATGTCGGGATCCGCGAACCCCGGTGCCATCCCGAGGGAATGCTCAAGCGCCATGCCGGAGGCCAGCTGGCCGGCGTCGGTCAGGCCGGCCGACAGGGTGCTGCGGCCATCAGGCCGGATCACCTGGGCGTCCCCACCCGGGCCCGTGGATTGGGCGGCGGCGGCGCTGGCTCCCAACACCAGCCCCAGGGCGGCGACAGTGGAAAGCAGGGTGCTGCGAACGTTCATGGCCGGTCCTTCGGGAAGCGGGTCAGAGGTCAGACAAAAGGGACTGCATACGCAGGATCTCCGCCGACTGGTCGCCGACGATGGAGGTGGTGAAATCGGACAACGTCGTATCCTCGGCCGCGCCGGGCTTGGCCAGCAAGGTGCCGACCATGTCGAGCGCGCCCTGATGATGACGGATCATGCCTTCGAGGAACAGGCGATCAAAGGCCGGTCCGCTCGCGGCGGCCAGCGCCTGCATCTGCGCCGGCGACAGCATGCCGGACATGATGGGGGTATCGGAAGCCGGCATGGCATGACCGGCATGCGCCGAATGGTCCATCCGGGCATGGCCGCCGCCCATGCCCGGCATTTCGAGCGGCTGGCCGCGATCTGTCAGCCAGCCACGCATCAGGGCGATTTCGGCTTCCTGGCTCAGGGCGATCCGTTGGCCGAGCCGCCGCACGGTGGGATGGACCCCGCGGGTCCGCAACAGTTCGACCATCTCCACGGCCTGGCCGTGGTGCACGATCATATGCTGCATGAAGGCGACGTCATCGGCCGTAAAGCTGGTGCGGCCGAGATCCACCGCCTCGGCGGCGCTGATCACGCGGGACGACGCACCCGGGGCACCGGGGTTGAAGATCGGCGGGGTCTGCGGCCCCGCCCCCAGCCCAATCAAGGCGGCCATCACCAGCGCGACGGCACCGCCCGCGACCACGACCCTAGCGTCCGACGCCGACGACGCTGAATTTGCCGTCGCGCTCCTGGCCGATGAACCAGTTCAACGTCTGGCCGCCGGCGTATTTGACGCTGTAGGTCTCGACCTTGCCCGCGGGTGTTTCCTCGGCGCTGACGAAGGTCACCGTCTCGATCGCGCCCAGGGCCTGGAGCGCCGGCCCTGTTCCGGCGATCTGACCATTGCAGGCGTCAAGCAGCGGCTGCGCCATCAGGTCGGCAACGCAGGTTCCCCCGGCCGCTTCGTTGATAATCCGGGTCAGTTGCGGCGCGTACTGGCCGTCCTCGGCCATCGCCGGAAACGCCATCAGCCCGGCTGCGGCCACGCCTGCCAGCATCGTACGGAATCGCATGCTTCTCTTCCCCAAAGGTTCAATCCGATTTCGCGAGACCATGACCCAGCCGGAGAAGCACGACAACCTGCCGCCACGTGACAAAGAGTTCATGCTCCTGACCACCCGGCGCGGCACGCGTTGACATCATCCGGTCCGACCCGCCACCTGAGCCGGTGAACGGAGCGGCGACGATGAAGAGACTCTCCCTGACAGGCCTGCTGCTGGCAGCCTTCGGCCTGTCGGCCTGTGCGGGCGTCAGCGTCCACAGCGATCCGGAGACCGCCGCCTGGTGGCGCACCACCGCGGACCTCTCCAGCGACGCCATGGAAGGCCGCGACACCGGCTCGGCGGGCCATGCACGCGCGGTCGCCTATATCGCCGAACGGTTCCGGGCCGCAGGCCTCCAGCCGGCGGGTGACCACGGCACCTGGGTGCAAACCATCCCCCTGCATGAGGTCGCCGTCACGTCCGAGGGCACGGCCCTGTCGGTGGTCCGCCCATCGGGTGGCGCCTGGCCACTGCGGTTCCTCCACGACATCACAGTGACCCCGGGCGACGACCTGCCTGCAGCGCTGGAGGGCGAGCTGGTGTTCCGCGGCTACTGCTCCGCCGCCGAGATGCAGGCGGTGCAGGGCCGCATCGTCGTCTGTTTCGGCGCGCGGAGAACCGGAACCACCAGTGGCGGTGAACGGCTCGCGGCGGCCACGGCGGCCGGAGCCATTGGACTGATCAATGTCGACGACCCGGGCTTCGACATCGAGCCACCGCGCTGGCCGGTCGCCTATGCCCGCTCGGTCGGGTTTGCGAACGCGGCACCCGGTCCGGCCCGCATCCCGGTCATGCGCCTGTCGGCGAGCGTGTTCAGCGACGTCATCGACGGCGCCGGTCAGGACGCCGGTGCCATTCTGGCGGCCGGATCGCGCTCGGCGCCCCTGCCCTCCTTCGACATCCCGGCCCGGCTCGAGGCGCGGTTCTCGATCCGGAAGCGGGACTACAGTTCGGACAATGTGCTGGGCGTCCTGCCCGGAACCGATCCTGCCCTGGCGAACCAGCCCGTCCTGGTCGACGCCCATCTCGACGGCTACGGCTATGGCGAACCGGTCAATGGCGACGGCCTGTACAACGGCGCGCTCGACGACGCAGCCTATGTCGCCACCCTGATCCAGCTGGCGGACCGTCAGGCCGGACGCGGCTTCCGCCGGCCGGTTGTCTTCGCTGCCTTCACAGGCGAGGAGAAGGGCCTGCTCGGCTCACGCTGGCTGGCCGACCATCCCACCCCGGCGGCTCCCCTTCCCGTGGCGGTCATCAATCTGGACCAGCTTCGGCCGCTCTATCCGCTGACCATCCTGACCACCATGGCCCTGGACGACTCGACCCTCGGCCAGACGGTGCGCGACGTGGCCGGGCCGATGGGCATCGAGGTCCGCCCTGATCTTGAGCCCGAACGCGGCCTGCTGCGCCGGTCCGACCACTGGCCCTTCATGCAGAAGGGGGTCCCCACGGTCAGCTTCGTCTTCGGCTACGACCCCGGCACAGAGGCCGAGCGGCGTTACAGGGAGTGGTACACAACGCGCTACCATCTGCCCCAGGACGACATGACCACCCCGATCGATCATGAGGCGGCGGGTGCGTTCAACCGCTTCTTCTTCACCCTGACCGAACGGATCGCCAACGCCGATGCGCCGCCGCGATGGTTGCCGGACAGCCCCTATCGCCCCCGAAACGCCGACTGAGGCGGCGGGCTATAGCGGCCGCTGCCGGATGACCAGATTGCGGATCTCGGTCATGTCCTCCATGGCGAATTTCACGCCCTCACGGCCGAGGCCGGAATCCTTGACGCCGCCATAGGGCATGTTGTCGACGCGATAGCTGGGCACGTCTCCGATCAGGATTCCACCGACCTCCAGCACGTCCCAGGCCCGCATGGCCTTGTGGATGTCGCGGCTGAAGATGCCCGCCTGCAGTCCGAATTTTGAATCATTGACCTCGGCCAGGGCGGCCTCGAAATCCGAGAAACGGGACAGGATGGCGACCGGGCCGAACGCCTCTTCCTCGCGGATTTTGAGACCCCGTCCGACGCCCTCCAGCAGGGTCGCATCCAGCATGGCGCCGGTGCGATTGCCCCCGCACAGCAAGGTCGCCCCAGCGGCGCGCGCCTCATTGATCCAGTCTTCCAGCCGGGTCGCTTCCTTCTCGTCGATCATCGGGCCGATGAAGGTCGTCTCCTCACGCGGATCGCCGCAGATCAGGGCCCGGGCCTTCTTCACCAGCAGGTCGCGCATCGGATCGTAGATGTCGTCGTGGATCAGGATGCGCTGCACCCCTATGCAGGACTGGCCCGACTGGTAGAAGGTGCCGAAGATGATCCGTTCGGCGGCGTCTTCCAGGTCGGTGTCGCGGTCGACGATGACCGCGGCATTGCCCCCCAGTTCCAGCACCACCTTCTTCTTGCCGGACCTCGCCTTCAGCGCCCAGCCGACGTCGGGCGAGCCGGTGAAGGACAGCAGCTTCAGCCGGTCGTCAGTGGTGAACAGGTCGGCCCCGTCGCGGGTCGCGGGCAGGATGGAGAAGGCACCTTTCGGCAGGTCGGTTTCGGCCAGCACCTCGCCGATGATCAGAGCGCCCAGCGGCGTGCGCGAGGCCGGCTTCATCACGAACGGACAGCCCACGGCCAGGGCCGGTGCGATCTTGTGGGCCGCCAGATTGAGCGGGAAGTTGAACGGCGAGATGAAGGAGCAGGGCCCGATCGGCACCCGCTTCCACATCCCCTGATAGCCCCTGGCACGCGCGGAGATGTCCAACGGCTGGACCTCTCCAGTCATCCGCACCGATTCCTCGGCGGCGATGCGGAAGGTGTCGATCAGTCGGGTCACCTCGCCCCGTGAATCCCGGATCGGCTTGCCGGCCTCGATGCACAGGGCAAAGGCCAGTTCGTCGGCCCGCTCCTGGAAGCGCCTGACGCAATGGGCGAGGACCGCCTGCCGCTCATAGGCGGCCATTCGCGCCATCGGCTCCGTCGCCCTGACCGCCGCTCCGATCGCCCGGTCGATCGTGGCGGCGTCGGCCATGGCCACCCGCGTCGCCACCTTGCCGGTGTATTTGTCGGTGACCTCCAGATCCCGGTTGGGCGTCAGCGCCTCATTGGCCAGGTAGAGCGGATAGGAGGCTTTGAGGGATGGCATGGGACGACTCCGGCGGGGGGACTGGAGGTTAAACCGGCAAGGCCGCACTAAGTTCGCGGACATCCTTGTTCAGGATGCGATCGTTGTCGGCGTAGTCGATCGGCACCTCGACCACATGAACCCCCGGCGTATCAAGACACTGTTTGAGCAGGGCGGGCATACCCTCCGCCGAGGTGACGCGGTGGCCATGGGCACCGTAGCTCTCCGCGTATTTGACGAAGTCGGGATTGCCGTAGGTCAGGCCCCAGTCCTCAAAGCCCATATTGGCCTGCTTCCAGCGGATCATGCCGTAGCTGTTGTCGTTCAGGATCAGCACCACCAGGTTCAGCCTGAGCCGCACCGCAGTTTCCAGCTCCTGGCTGTTCATCATGAAGCCCCCGTCGCCGCAGACCGCCATGACCTTGCGGTCAGGGAAGATCATGCTGGAGGCCATGGCCGAGGGCAGGCCCGCCCCCATGGTCGCCAGCGCATTGTCGACCAGGAAGGTGTTGGGCATGTGGGCCGGATAGCTGCGGGTGAACCAGATCTTGTAGACCCCGTTGTCGAGACACAGGATCCCGTCGGAGGGCATCACCTTGCGGACCTGATCGACCAGGTACTGCGGATAGACGGGGCAGCGCATATCGCCGACGGCCGCCGCGGTGTGATCCAGCTCCGCCTTGTGCGCGCGGACCATGGAGTCGAAGGTCCAGTGCGGCTGGGCGGCCAGGCTCTCCTTGATCTGCCAGATGGCGTTGGCGATATCGCCGACCACCTCAATCTGCGGGAAATAGACCGGGTCCACCTCGGCCGTCCTGAAGCCGATGTGAATGACATCGCAGCCGCCGGGCTTCATGAAGAAGGGCGGTTTCTCGATCACATCGTGGCCCACGTTGATGATGACGTCAGCCGCCTCGATCACCCGGTGCACGAAGTCGCCGGACGACAGGGCGGCGCAACCCAGGTATTTCGGGTTCCGTTCGTCGATCACACCCTTGCCCAGCTGGGTGGTGATGTAAGGTATACCTGTCTTTTCGACCAATTCGGTCAGCATCCGGCTGGTCATCTTGCGGTTGGCCCCGGCACCGATGATCAGCAGTGGCGACTTCGCCCGCGCAATGCGATCGACGGCGATACGGATCGACTTGTCGTCCGCCACGGGGCGGCGGACCTGGCTGGCGACGATGACCGGCGAGGTCGTCTGCTCATGGGCGACGTCCTCGGGAAACTCCAGATGAGTGGCGCCGGGCTTCTCCTCCTGGGCCAGACGCATGGCCTCGCGGACCCGCGCCGGAATGTTGTCGGCAGAGGCCAGCTGATGCGTGAATTTGGAGATCGGCCGCATCATGTCGACGACATCGAGAATCTGGAACCGGCCCTGTTTGGATGATTTGATGGGCTTCTGGCCGGTGATCATCAGCATCGGCATCCCGCCGAGCTGGGCATAGGCGGCGGCGGTCACCAGATTGGTCGCCCCGGGCCCCAGGGTCGCCAGACAGACGCCGGCCTTGCCGGTGTGCCGGCCATAGGTCGCGGCCATGAAGCCGGCCCCCTGCTCGTGCCGGGTCAGGATCAGCTTGATCTTCCGGCTACGCGACAGGCTGTCGAGAAAGTCGAGGTTCTCCTCGCCCGGCACACCGAAGACGTATTCGCAGCCTTCCTCTTCCAGACAGGCGACAAAGAGGTCCGAGGCTTTGGTCATCGTCTTTTCCAATACGGGAGCGGCGGCCCTCGCAGGCACGGGCCGGGCGGATGGGGAAAGCTCTACTGGATCGGCAGACTCATGCGGGAACGGTACGGAACGCGCCGCCGACTGATCGGTCAGGCGCCGGGCACGCGAAGGCCGCGCGCCGCCTCGGTCAGGGCGGCCTGCTCCGTCGGTGAATCGGCGAAGGCGCGCATCCCGTTGCGCCAGGCCGCCGTCGCCGCTGCGCTGTCACCCAGGACCATCCGCGCCCGCATCAGCCGCACCCAGCCGTCGCGATCACGGGGCGAGGTCCTGAGCCGTTCCTCAAGCCCGCCGACCATGCCCTGGATCATCGCCTGACGATCCGCCTCGGACATCGACCCGGCCTCGGCGACCTGGGCCGCGGTCGGTCCGGGGATCCCGGCAGGAGCCGCCGCCGGTGCGGCCGATCCCGTCGGCGCAGGCCGCAGCCGGCCCGAAATGTCCTGCCCCCTCTCGCGCGCCAGATCCTCGACGAAGGTGCGGACCTCTGCGGCCCAGGGTGCGCCGGCCGGTGCCGAATTGATCAGGTCGATCCAGGCCGTCATGGCCGCCTCGCGCTGGCCGCGCTGGTCCATCTCGACGGCGACGAAATAGCGGGCCCGCGGATCCTGCGGATCAGCGCGCAGGGCCCCGCGGAAAGCCGTCAGGGCGGCGGGCGTCACCTGCCCTCCCCCGGCCTGGACCAGGGCCTCACCCTGGGCCGAGAAAAGCTCGGCGTTCGCCGGCTCAAGCGTCGCGGCGCGGCCATAGGCCTCGGCCGCATCTGCGAAACGCCCGGTCTGGAAATAGGACCAGCCGAGCAGACGCCAGCCGTTGACGTCCTCGGGCGTCTGCCTGAGTTGGGCTTCCAGCTGGCCGATCATGGCCTGGACGTCCGCGCCGTCGTGGGCCGCATCCGCAGGGGCCGCGGCCATGGCCGCGCTGCGGGGACCTGCGCCGGGAAGATCAGGCCGTCCCAGAAGGGCGTACAGACCGGCTCCACCCAGGGCCACGACCGCTGCGAGGCCCAACGCCAGCCGCATCAGGGCCTTCTCACCCAGCGGACGACCGGTCGCCTTTGTCTCGATCCCTTCGGCCAACGCGCGGCGTTCGACCTCAAGTCGCAGGGCCGCGATGTCTTCCGCCGACGCGGTTCCCGCCTCGGCCTGCCGGTCAAGATCGGCCAGTTGCGCCTTCAGCACCTCGGCCGAGGTCGTGCGCCGGTCCAGCAGTCCGCCGGGCCGGATCAGCGGGATGGCCAGGCCGACCACGGCCAGGGCGATCATCAGGGTCAGGACAATCCAGAGGATCATGGCGCGTCACCGGCTTTCAGAATGTCTGCGAGCGCGCGGCGCTCCTCGGCCGACAGAGGCGCGGCGTCGGCGGCTCCGGCCCGACTGCGACGCCGCAGATAGAGGGCGAGGCCGATCCCTCCCGGAATCAGCACCAGCAGCGGCGCGCCCCACAGCAGGAGGGTCTGCAGGTCCAGTGGCGGCTGGAGCAGGACGAAATTGCCATAGCGCGAGACGAGATAGGCAATCACCTCTTCGTCGGTGTCGCCGGCCGTCAGCCGCTCGCGCACAATGGCCCGGAGGTCGGCAGCGAGCGGTGCGTCGGAGTCATCGATCGACTGGTTCTGGCAGACGACGCAGCGCAACTCCTGGCTGATGTTCCGCGCCCGCGCCTCGAGCACGGGATCGGCCAGTTGCTCTTCCGGCAGAACCGCCGCCACGGGGCCGGCGATCAGCAGGGCGCAGAACAGGCCGAGGACGAAACGTCTCATGTCTCGTTCTCCAGTCGGTCCATCATGGGCTTCAGCGTCTCCGTCCAGACCTCGGGCGTGATCGGACCGACGTGGCGGTAGCGAACACGGCCGTGGCCGTCGATGACGAAGGTCTCCGGCGCGCCCGTGACGCCGAAATCGATGCCGGTGCGGCCGCGCGGGTCCGACCCGAGCAGGGTGTAGGGATTGCCGCGCTGGGCCAGCCACGCGGCGCCGTCGGCCGGCTCGTCCTTCCAGTCCAGTCCATGGATGGTCACCCCCTGCGACTGGAGACGCAGCAGCATCGGATGTTCGATGGCGCAGGCGACGCACCAGGAGGCGAAAACGTTGAGCAGCATCGGCTTGCCCGTGAAGTCCGACGACGCCAGCCCGACGGTATCCTCGGGCGTAAGGCCCGGCAGATCGAACGTCGGGATCGGCCGGTCGATCAGCATCGACGGCAGGATGCTGGGATCGCGACGCAGCCCCAGACCGAGAGCCGCAGCGACCATCAGGAACAGCACGACCGGGACGATGAAGGCCAGACGCCTCATGCCGCCGCCTCCGCCGACCGGGCCGGTGCTGCCTTGCGAACAGGCATGCCGAGCCGCGTCCGCCGGTCCAACAGCGACAGCACGCCGCCCAGCGCCATGATCAGGGCCCCGCCCCAGATCCAGCCGACCAGGGGATGCCACCAGAGTCGGACCGTAGCCCCGCCGAGCGTCGCGCTTTCACCCACGGAAATATAGAGATTGCCCATCGCCTCGCCACGGATGCCCGCCTCGGTCGTCTGGCTCTGGCTGGACGGATAGAATCGCTTCTCGGAGAGCATCAGGAAGGGCTGCCCGCCGCCCTCGACGCGGAACCTGGCCTGATCCGCCTGATAGTTCGGCCCCGTCGCCGGGCCGAGCGCATCCAGAGTGACGCGGCGACCGGCGAAGGCGATGGTCTGGCCCGGGACCATGGTGACGACCTCGCTCACGGTCCAGGCGGTCATGGCCGTTACGCCGATCGTGGTGACGCCCAGACCGGCGTGGGCCACCGCGACGGCCCAGAAGGCCAGCGGCGTCGTGCGGATCAGCCGCCCCGTCTCGGCACCCTTTCGACCAAGGCCCCAGCGCCGCGCCAACAGCATGAAGGCCGCCGCGATCAACCAGACACCGAGCGCGATGCCGAGCGCCGCGCCGACCTTGGCGACCCCGAACACTACAGTCCCGACCCCAGCCGAGATCGCTGCGACGGCGATCGGCCAGCGCAGTCGCATCAGCACGGCCCGCGCCGTATCGCGCTTCCAGTTCAGCATCGGCCCGAAGGCGACCAGCACCAGCAGGGGCACGAATAGCGGCGCGAAAGTCATGGCGTAATACGGCGGCCCGACCGAGATCTTGTCGCCGTTCAGCACGTCGATGAACACCGGATAGAAGGTGCCGAGGAACACCGTGGCCGTCGCGGCCAGCAGGAACAGATTGTTCACGGTGATCCCCGCCTCGCGCGACAGCGGAGAGAACAACGCCCCCGTCCGCATCGCCGGCGCGCGCCAGGCATAGAGGCCGAGCGCCGATCCGGTGGCGATCAGGATGAAGACCAGAATATAGGCCCCCCGCTCGGGATCGACCGCAAAGGCGTGCACGCTGGTCAGGACGCCGGAGCGGACCAGGAAGGTGCCGACCATGCTGAGCGAGAAGGTCAGGATAGCCAGCAGGATGGTCCAACTGATCAACGCTCCGCGCTTCTCGAGGACGAGAGCCGAATGCAGCAGCGCCGTGCCCATCAGCCAAGGCATCAACGAGGCGTTCTCGACCGGGTCCCAGAACCACCAGCCGCCCCAGCCGAGCTCATAGTAGGCCCACCAGCTTCCCAGGGCGATGCCGACGGTCAGCGAGATCCACGCCGACAGCACCCAGGGACGGACCCAGCGCGCCCAGGCGGCATCGACCCGGCCCTCGATCAGGGCGGCGACCGCGAAGGAGAAGGCGACCGAGAAGCCGACATAGCCGAGGTAGAGCAGCGGCGGGTGCATCACCAGTCCGGGGTCCTGCAGCAGCGGATTCAGTTCGGTCCCGTCCAGCGGGATCGGGCTCAGCCGGGAAAACGGATTGGAGGTAAACAGGCAGAAGCCGAGGAAGGCCGCGCTGAGCAGGCCCTGAACCGCCAGCACCCTTGCCTGGAGCGTCTCGCGCAACGTGCGGCCGAAGAAGGCGATGGCTCCGCCGTGCAGGGCGAGAATCAGCACCCACAGCAGCATCGAGCCCTCATGGCTGCCCCAGGTGGCGGCGAACCGGTAGGGCAGCGGCTGGGTGCTGTGACTGTGTTTGGCGACCAGTTCGACGGAGAAATCCATCGTCACATAGGCCGTCGCCAGCGCCCCGAAGGCCAGGACGACAAAGGCCATCTGCAGCAGGGCCGAGGCCCGCCCGAGGGACATCAGGACGGAATCGCCGCGGTGTGCGCCCAGCAGGGGGGCGACCCCCTGCACCAGTCCGAGCATGAAGGCGAGGATCAGCGCCAGCTGGCCGATTTCCGCACTCATTCAATATGCTCCGCCACCCGACCTGTACTGTAGCGAGCAGCGCCCCTATGGTAAAGCAGCGCGGGGGAAAGGTCGGAGCGGCATATTGTGCCGTTCATGGTCGAGGCGCGACACAGGGGGACGTGGTGGAGGGGGTCCATCGGATCGCCATCTTGGGCTCTGGGCCCGCCGGCCTGAGTGCGGCCGCGCACGCGGCTGCGCGCGGCATGAGCCACGTCCTGCTCGAGAAATCGGACCACCTGTCGGACACCATTTTTCGCTACCAGCGCGGCAAGCACATCATGGCCACGCCCAGCCAGCTGGTCGTCCGCGCAGACGTCAGTTTCGAACCGGGCAAGCGCGAAACCATCCTCGACACCTGGTCGAGCGAGGCGGCCAGGCACAAGGTCAACGTCCGCTACCACGCCGAAGTCAAATCCATCACGGGCGCGAAGGGCAATTTCAGCATCGCCCTCTCCGACGGCTCCGTGGTCCGCGCCGAGACGGTCGTTCTGGCCATCGGCACCCAGGGCAACCCGAACCTCATGTCCTGCGAGGGCGGCGGGCTGCCCCACATCCAGTACCAGCTCGACGACCCGGCCGAATATGTCGACGAGCATATCTGCGTCATCGGCGGCGGCGATGCGGGCATCGAGAACGCCCTCGGTCTCATCGCCGACCGGGCCCAGGGCAATACCGTCACGCTCGTCAACCGGGGCGCCGATTTCGCCCGGGCCAAGGAGGCCAATGCCAAGGCGATCCTGGCGGCCCAGGAAGCGGGCCACATCACCCTGCTGACCACGGCGGAGACCACCCTCATCGAGCCGGGCTGGATCACCGTCGACACCCCGGAAGGCGCGACCCGATTCCAGTGCGACCGGGTCATCGCCCGACTGGGCTCGGCCCCGCCGCGCAAATTCGTGGAATCGATCGGACTGGAGTTCACCAGCGCCGCGCGCGAGGCCTTCCCCAAACTGTCGCCGACGTTCGAAAGCACCGTGCCCGGCATCTATGTGATCGGGGCCCTGGCCGGCTATCCGCTGATCAAACACTGCATCAACCAGGGCTATGACGTCGTCGAATACATCGGCGGTGCTGTCGATCTGAAGCCGGCCGACGAACCGATCCTGGAAGCCCGGCTCAAGGGCCTGCCCGGCAACCGGTCGGTCGCACAATGGCTGGAGTTCCTGCGCCAGGAGATCGAGATCCTGCGCGGCCTGTCGCCGCTCCAGATGCGGGAGTTCCTGCTCGATTCAGACGTGCGCGCCTTCCAGGCGGGCGACGTCGTCTTCAAGCGCAACTCGGTCGGTTCCTCGCTGTTCGGGATCGCCTCCGGTTCGGTCGAGGTCGAGGTCGGCGCCGGCAAGAAGCGCATGACCGTCCCGATCCCGACGGGATCGATCGTCGGCGAGGTCGGCCTCATCTCCGGTCGACCCCGGGGAGCCACCGTGCGGGCGGCCGAGCCCACAATCCTGCTCGAGATTCCGCGCATCGCGGCCTTGCGCCTGATGGCCTCGGTCAAGGAGGCGCGCGACACGGTCAACCGCATCACCACCGAGCGCCAGTTGCTGCAGATGTTCGGCTCGGGCCTGACGCCCGCCGATCTCACCGATGTGCTGGAAACGGCGGAAATCCGTCAGGTGAAGACCGGCGAAGCGATCATCCGCGAGGGCGAGGACGGCTACGACATCTTTGTCGTCCGCTCGGGCAGTATGGTCGTCGAGAAGGAGATCGGCGGGAAGCCGGTCTTCCTGTCCTATCTGCCGGCAGGCTCCTACGTCGGGGAGATGGCTCTGGTCGACGGCGGACGGCGCAGCGCCACGGTCCAGGCCGCGATCCGCTCCGAAGTCGTCAGGCTGGATGGTGACCGCTTCCGCGCCCTGCTGAAGCGCAAGCCCGAGCTGGAGGAGAAGCTCCGCGCCGACATGGCCGACCGTCGCAAGGTCAACGGCTATATCGAAGAGCAGAAGGGCAAGTTCGGCGACGTCGTCGACATGTACAGCGCCGTGGCCGACTTCCTGGTCGACCAGGGGATCGGCGAGGCCACCGACGTCCTTCTGATCGACGAGACCCTCTGCATCGGCTGCGACAACTGCGAGAAGGCCTGCGCCGACGTTCACGACGGCCTGTCGCGGCTGGATCGCGAGGCGGGCCGGACCTACGCCCATCTGCACGTCCCGACCTCGTGCCGGCACTGCGAACATCCGTACTGCATGACCGACTGCCCGCCCAATGCGATCCATCGCGGGCCGGACGGCGAAGTCTTCATCGACGAGACCTGCATCGGCTGCGGCAACTGCCAGCGGAACTGTCCCTATGACGTGATCCGCATGGACTCGCGGCCGCCGAAGAAGCCGGACCTGATCTCCTGGCTGCTGTTCGGTGTCGGACCCGGGCCGGGCGAACCCGACAAGGCCTGGCGTGCGAAGAACAAGCCCAAGGGTGCCGAACCGCCGAAGGTCGCGATCAAATGCGACATGTGCATCGGCAAGGCGGGGGGGCCGGCCTGCGTCCGCGCCTGTCCGACCGGGGCGGCGATCCGGGTCTCCCCCGAAGAATTCCTGACCGTCAAACGCATGAACAGGGGCGACTAGACCCTTGGCGAAGACAGCGAAAACAGGCGAACGCTCCAACCCCGGCCAGCATGACGGCTTCCTGGGCTACCGGAATTTCCGCTGGGCCTGGCGGGCGGGGGCCCTCTGCGTGATCGCCATCGCGGCCTATCTGTTGATCGACGCCGAGCCGCGTCCCAATGGTGGCAGCGTCTTTGGCTATGCCGCGGGCACGGTCGCGGCGCTGCTGGTCCTGTGGCTGACGCTGCTGGGCCTGCGAAAGCGCGCCATCACCTCGGGCAACTGGTCGCTGAAGGCCTGGGTTTCGGCCCATGTCTATCTGGGCCTGGCCGTCATTGTCGTCGCGACCCTGCATTCGGGCTTTCAGTTCGGCTGGAACATCCACACCCTCGCCTATGGACTGATGGTGCTGGTCGTCGTCTCCGGCCTGTTCGGCATCACCGTCTATGCCCTGCTCCCGCGCTATCTCAGTCGCAACCGCGGCGAGACCACCCAGAAGCAGATGCTGGAGACGCTCAAGGCGCTGGACCGCCAGATCAACGACGCGGCGCAGCCGCTGTCAGAGACCCAGGCGCGGGTGGTGCAGATGTCGCTCGACGACAGCCGGGTCGGCGGCGGTCTCTGGCGGAGACTTTCCGGTGGACGCGGCGGCTGCGGCAACCGTCGCGCCCTGTTGCGTCTGAAAGGCCTGCGTCACCAGGCGACAGATGTCGAACTGCAGATGCTGGACCGGGTCGAGGAACTGCTCCAGCGCAAGGCCACCGCACTCGCCCAGGTGCGTCGCCACCTGCAGATCCGGGCCTGGCTGAGCGTCTGGCTGGCGGTTCACGTGCCGGCCACCATCGCGCTCATCGCCGCGATCACCGCCCATGTCTTCAGCGTCTTCATCTACTGGTGATGGCCCGATGACCCTTGTCCTTCGCCAGGTGACCCGCCGCGTCAGCGGAGCCGAAATCGTCCGGGAAAAGGTCCTCCCGACCGACTTCGCACGCATCGGACGCGGCGCGGACTGCGAGGTCCGTCTGCCCGACCTGGCGGTCAGCCTGCATCACGCGACCCTGACCCTGACCGGACCCGGGCAGGTGACCGTCGCCTCGGCCGGGCGTGAACCGTTCGGCGTCGACGGTCGGTTCGTGACCCGGACCGATATCGACGTCAGCCGCGCGCCACGCCTGACGTTCGGCGATCATGTCCTGACCCTGTCGCTCGGCGACGGCGGCCGTATCCTGCTCAACCTCGCCGCGGCCGAACCGGCCGAGGGCGAGTCCACGTCCGGTGTTCCCGCCGGCGGCGTCATCGCCAAGGCCCGCTTCTTCGGCCGTCGGCGGGTCGCCTGGACCCTGGGTCTGGGGATCGTCGCTCTGTGCCTGATCTGGCCGCTGGCGGCCTTCCAGGGCCATCTCAAGGCGCGGATCGACCCGGATCAGCAGTGGTCGACCGGCCCGTTGTCCTCAGCCCACGCCTTCCTCGAGGACGACTGCCAGTCCTGTCACCAGGAAGCGTTCGTCGCTGTCACCGATGCGTCCTGCAAGACCTGCCACGCCGGAGACCAGACTCCTGCCATGATGGCCGCCGCGGCGACTTCCGTGCGCCGGGCCGGCTCGACGGACACCCTGTCCTTTGTTCGGGACCACGCCCCCCGCGGTCGGATTCTCTGGGGAACGCCGCCGCCGGCCGGGATCGCCGGACAGGCGACCGCCTGGTTCCGGCGCGCCTTCAATCTGCCCGAACAGCGCTGCGCCAGCTGCCACGTCGAACACATCGCCAACCCGGTCGCCGGCCGTCCGCCCGAGCCGATCCCGACCCTGACACCCACCCAGACCTGTATCCAGTGCCACACCGGCCTGACGCACAGGCTGAAGGACACCGATCTGGCCGATGCACCGTCCTGGGCCCGCCATCCGGATTTCCGCCCCACCCTGGCCGGTCCCGCCGGTCCGACCCGGGTGTCGCTGAACCCCCGCCCGCGCGAGGCGTCCGGCCTGACCTTCCCGCACGATCTGCACCTGTCGCCCGGCGGCGGGCCGGCGCGCATGGCCCAGACCCTGGGCGGACGCGGCTATGGCGCGGCCCTGACCTGCGCCAACTGCCACCGGCCCGACGCCGACCAGAAGGGCTTTGCACCCGTCCAGATGGAGCGGGACTGCGCCAGCTGCCACTCCCTGTCCTTCGCCACGCCGGGCGGCGTGCGCCAGTTGCCGCACGGCGAGCCGGGCCAGGTGGTCGCCGCACTGATGGCCTGGCAGGGGCGCGGCCCCGTCGCCGGCAGCGGAACCGCGCGGCGTCGGCCGGGCGAGGTCGGCGAAGCCGGACCCGGCGGGGGTGGCTCCCCGGCAGGTGCCAGTGCGGTCAACACTGTCGGCGGGGCCTTCGGCCCGCGCGGAGCCTGTTTCGACTGCCACACCATCTTCCGGACGCCGACCATTCGCTTCACCCCGGTCCGCCTGCCCGGCGACTTCCTCAGCCGTGGGGCGTTTGATCACAGCGTCCGCGAGCACCGGGTCGACCGCCAGGGCCAGCCGTCCTGCGCCCGGTGCCACGCCGCGGCGACATCGGGCTCAGCGACCGACCTGCTGCTGCCGTCGGTCAGCGAATGCGTGGAATGCCACGGCCAGACCACCGCCCGGTCGCCCACTCCGGCCCCGGCGAATTGCGAGACCTGCCACAGCTTCCATGCGCCGTCGCATCCTACCCCGAAGCCGCCCCGCCCGAACCTCAGCGCGCGCGCGGCAGCAAGGGTTCAGACCACCCCGTAGGTCCGCATCGCCTCGGCGACCTTCCTGAAGCCCGCGATATGGGCGCCGCACACATCGTCGACGCGCGCGCGCCCGTCGACGCCGCCGTGTTCGACGCAGCGCTGCTGAATCCCGCGCATGGTGTCGGCCGGATGCCGCTGGAGCCCGGCTTGTTTCCAGGCGATGCGGCCGGAGTTCTGGCGCATCTCAGGGTCCGGGACGGCCATGGCAGCGCCTTTCCGACCCGTCAGGGGTTGGGGTTCGGGCCGCCCCCGGCGCAACCGCCGCCGCCGGCGGGGCTCTGGACCGGCCCCCTGGATTCGCATCCGACGGACGGCTCGATCGGCTCAAGGTCGGGGCCCCGGTCACTGAAGAAGACATCGCCGACGGCGACGCCCGCGGACAGGACATCGCTCGGGCCCGTATCCGCATTTGAGGTCGGAGCCGCCCTGAGCAGGGCGCTCAGCCGAGCCGAGGCCTCGTCCGACAGTTGGAACGGCCCGAAGGTCCCGCCCGCCCAGGCGAACATCGCCAGGCCGGGACGTTCGAGGGTCAGGGTCGTGTCCCCGCTGGTGACGTCGATGGCACCGGGCGTGTCGAAGCCCGCGCCCCGCGGGCCGGGTCCACGCAGAACGATCAGTGTCGCGTCGTCGGGGGAACCGTTGAAGGCCGGCAGGCCGGGGTGGCCTTCCAGAACGGACAGGGCGTCGGGGCCGACGACGGCCTCAACCACAGTGCCGCGCACGCCGATCGAGGATACGGGGGTGCGCACGGCACCGGGCCGGGGCCCGCCGCGGCCGGATACGAAGCGGAACGCGCCGCGCGCGACAGAGGCAGACGCGCCGCCCGCCCGCCGGTCGGTATCGATGACGAAGCGATCAATGGTCACCCGCGCGTTGGAACCGACCGTGAAGATCGACTGGTCCCGAAGCAGGATCTGCAGCTGGCTCTGGGCCCCGCTGACGAAGACGTCGCCGGTGCGGACCTGCCCTCTCAGGGCGGCTGGCCGAAGCGCACTTTCTCCGGCCGGCTGGGTGCGGACGCTGTTGCGGATGGCGGCGTTAACGCCGACGGCCTCCTGCGCGTTGGCGGCGGCGACCGGGACGGTGCAGGCCAGGGCGGCGATGGCGGCAAGGGTGCGAACCGGGATCATGTCCATCTCTCCTAGTTGGCCGCGCCGAAGCGCCACGTCAGGCGCAGTTCGGCACCCCAGCTGTCATAGTCCGCGAGGGGTTCAAGGGAGTCCCGGGCACCATAGGTCAGCGCCCCTTCGATACCCACATCCTGCCGCCAGTCGCCGGTCGCACCGGCCGCCGTGAAGGCGCTGAAAGGGGCGCCGACCGCGACGCGCGCCCAACTGCGGGTGTCCTCGCGCGCCGGTGCGCCGAAGCCGACAAAGACGGGGTCGGGCGCGTCATACTCCAGCCACTGTATGCCGCCGGAGATCGCCAGATACTGGCCGCGAGCACTACTGGTGTCGTAGCGCGCCTGAACGCCCGGCCCCGAATAACCGAAGGGCTCGTAGTCCGCCTGCTTGTCCTGCCAGCCGGCCGAGACGCCGACCGTGGTGCGGGCGTCCAGCCGGTGGGTCATGCCGAGATTGAAATCATAGCGCCAGCCGTCACGGTCGCCGCCGATGATCAGGGCGACGGCGTCCACGCCGGGCTCATCGAACGTCTGGCTGACCGCCTCGCCCGAGACGGAGAAGGTCGTCGCATTGCTGGTCCGCCAGCGGGCCTGGGCCTTGAGCCCGACCTCCCGCATGTAGGGATCATCCAGCAGATCAAGTGCGCGCGCTACAGCGCTGACGTTCCACGAGTTCAGCCTGCCGGTGTAGGACAGACCGGCTTCCAGGTCCCCTCGCCGCACATTGCCGTCAATGTCGTCAAAGGTGGAACGGTCATAGCCGCCGATCGAACCGAAGGCGGCATAGCCCGCAGCGCCATCGAGATCGTGCGCGATGTTGAGGCGCGCGGTGAACACGGCCGCGCCGCCCTCCTCGCTGACGGGCGGCGTCAGGATGGAGTCGAACTGGGTCGTCAGCGCCCCCGCGGCGTCTTCCTCATAGGTGACGGCGGCCGAAGCGCTGCCGCTGAACCGGGTCTTTGACCGGCTGCGTTCGATGCGCGCGCGGTAGCGCGTCGCCTCGGCCCGCTGCAAGGGCGTCAGCGTCACCGGCTCCAGCAGATCGAGTTGGTCCCGTGCACCCTGCAGATCGTCGAGCCGGTACAGGACTGCGGCGTACATCAACCGGGCACCATGGCGGTTCGGATCCGCGATCAGCACACGCTCCAGGGCACCGGCCGCTCCGTTGAAGTCGCCCGCATCCGCCGCCCGCCTGGCGAAATCGAGATTGAGGTCAATATCGTCGGGTGCCGCCAGCACGGCTTCAAAGTCCTGTGCCGCCGCACCTCCGACCGTCGCCGCAGACAGGCCCACCACAGCCGAAACCAACAAGCCGGCCCGAAAAATCGAGGCGGAACGAGACGCTTGACGCTTCATGTAATCCCCCAACCGCTTGCAGTCTGTCCGGGATAGTCTATCCCCGAACTGCGGAGCGATCAGGCTAACATCGTTCCGCGAGGAGCGCATGGATTAAACTTGTAGTGCTTTTTTGAGTGGGGCGGACGCATGGGGGCGGAGCCTGAGACGGAGCGACTGAAGGAAATCGGGTCGCGCCTGGCGCGCTCCAGCCTTTCGCTTACGCGATATATCGCGACTGCGGGGCCGGGCCTGATCGTGGCCCTGTTCCTGCTGATCCTCCACATATTCCAGCCGCCGTTCGTCGGAAGCATCAGCAATCTGGTCTTCGACACCTATCAGCGCGCCTATCCGCGCCCCTATCAGGACGCCGGGGTCCGGGTCGTCGACATCGATGATGAGAGCATCCGCCGCCTGGGTCAGTGGCCATGGCCGCGCACCGACATTGTACGTCTGACGGACGCCCTGACTGACGCCGGCGCCGCGGCCATCGCCTTCGACGTTGTGTTTTCGGAACCGGACCGGACCTCGCCGGCCCGTGCCGTGGAACTCCTGCGGCAGAATCCGGAAGCGCGCGGCGACTACGCCGAAATCGCCGCCATGACCGACCATGACGAGTTGCTGGGTCAGGCCATGGGGCGCGGCCCCACCGTCACCGGCTATTTCCTCACGGAGGAGACAAACACCGCGCGACCGGCCGAGCACGCGGGCGTCGCCGTTTCGGGAACGCCGCCGCTGGCCGTCCTGCGGGAATACAACGGTGCCATCGTCAGCCTGCCGGTGATCGGCGATCGCGCGGCCGGAGCAGGGTCTGTCAGCCTGGACGCCGGCCGGGACGACATCATCCGGGCGGTGCCGCTCATCGCAAATCTCGACGGCCAGATCGTTCCCTCGCTTTCACTGGAGGCGCTCCGGGTCGCCCAGGGCGCGGGCGCCGTTCTGGTCCGCAGCAGCGACGGCAGCGGTGAATGGGGGGGAGGCCCGGTCACCACCGTGCTCGCCGTCAAGACGGGTGACCTGGAGGTCCCAACCACCGACGTCGGCGAGCTGTGGATGCACTATACGGCACCCCACCCGGAGCGGATCGTGCCCGCCTGGCGGATCCTTCAGGGTGACCTGCCGGAAGCGGAGATGCGCCGGCTGTTCGAGGGTCAGATCGTCTTCATCGGCACCGGCGCGATCGGCCTGCGCGACATCCGTTCAACCCCCACCCAGGCCGGTGAACTCGGGGTCGTCATCCACGCCCAGGCCGCCGAGCAGATGATCCTCGGCAAATTCCTCACCCGGCCCGACTGGGCTCCAGGCGCAGAGCGAATACTGATGGTGGCGCTCTGCCTGCTGATCGCCCTCTCCGCCCCTGCGCTCGGTGCCTTGCGTGGCGGCGTGCTGGCCACGCTGGCACTGGGCGGAGTGCTGGCGGGATCGTGGTTCGCCTTCCGGAACAGTGGCCTGCTGCTGGAGCCCATCTTCCCGGCGCTGGGGGTGGTCTCGGTCTATATCGCCATCACCGCCGTCTCCTTCTACCGGGAGGAACGGGCGCGGAGTCACATCCACAACGCCTTCGACCGCTACCTGTCGCCCGAGCTCGTCGACCGCATCGCCCGCGATCCCGGCCAGCTGGAACTCGGCGGCGAGGTCCGTCAGATGACCGTCCTGTTCAGCGACGTCCGGGGCTTCTCGCGCATTTCCGAGCGCTTCGGACCGCAGGAGCTGATCGGATTCCTGATCAACCTGCTGACGCCGATGACGGACGTCCTCCTGGCGCGCAAGGCCACGATCGACAAATACATCGGCGACGCTGTTCTGGCGTTCTGGAACGCGCCGCTGGACGATCCCGAACATGAACGCAACGCGGCGTTTGCGGCGCTGGAAATGCTCGAGGCGCTGAAACGCCTGAACGCCGAAAGCGCCCGCGATCCGGCCTGGCCCGGTCAGGTGGCGATCGGCATCGGGCTCAACACCGGCCCGTGCTGCGTCGGCAACATGGGATCGCGCCAGCGCCTCAGCTATTCGTTGATCGGCGACACCGTGAACCTGGCCTCGCGCCTGGAGAGCCTGACCAAGGCCTATGCGGTGAACATCCTCGTCGGCGAGGATCTCGCCGCCCGCCTGCCGGACTTCGCCCTCATCGAACTGGACCTCATCCGTGTCGTCGGCCGTGACGCGCCCGAGCGCATCTTCGCCCTGATGGGACCACCGGAAATGGCCACAGACCCGGCCTTCGTCGAAACCGGGGCCCGGATGACCACCATGCTCGAGGCCTATCGGTCCCGCGACTGGGGCGGCGCCGAGGCTGCGCTGGAGACACTGCGGGGCGCGGGTACGCTGCCGGGTCTGGAGGGCGTGGCTGCCACATACGCCACGCGGGTTGCGGAATTCCGCCAGAATCCGCCGTCCGACGACTGGGACGGGATCAGCCAGGCGCTGGAGAAATAGAGGCGACATGACTTTGAACGGGGGGACAGCGTCATGTTGATCGTTCAGATCACCGACATCCACATCGGCTTCGATCAGAAGAGCCGGTTCGAGATGAACAAGAAGCGTTTCCGCCAGACGGTCCAGGCGGTGAAGAGGCTTGAACCCAAGCCCGATCTGATCGTGATCACCGGCGACATCGCCGACAAGGGCGATGTCGCGTCCTACGAATGGTTTCGTCAGGAAATCCAGCAACTTTCCCTGCCTATCCTGATGTGTATGGGCAACCATGACACGCGGGCCAATTTCAGTCAGGTCTTCCCCGATACGGCCCAGGCGGACGGCTTCATCCAGTATGTGGTTGACGACTATCCCCTGCGGATCGTGGTGGTGGACACGCTGGAGCAAGGCCGCCATGGCGGTGGCTTCTGCGAGACGCGCGCGGCATGGCTGGAGGCCCGTCTGGCCGAGGCGCCGAACCGGCCGACCCTGCTGGTCCTGCATCACCCGCCCATCGACACCGGCATCGAGTGGATGACGATCGGCCCGGCCGAACCCTGGGTGCAGCGATTCACCGAGGTGGTCTCGCGCCACAATCAGGTCGTCGGTGCCCTGTGCGGCCACGTCCACCGCACCATCGTCACCTCATGGGCCGGCACGACCCTGACGGTCTGTCCCTCCACCGCCCCGCAGGTGGTGCTGGACCTCAAGCCGATGAACCTGGACCGTCCGGACAAACGGCCGATGATCGCTGAGGCCCCGCCGTCGTTCGGCATTCACCGCTGGAACGGCCGCGCCCTGGTCAGCCATTTCACGGCGGTCCAGCGCTACAAGATCCTCGCCCGCTATACGCACAAGATGCAGGCCTTCATGAAGCATCTTGCGCAGGAACGCGCCGGCACGGCCGGGCCGCACCACCACTAGCGAAACTGGTCCCGGTGGACGTGGTCCGCCAAGGCCCTGCCCGACCGGCTACTGCCCGCCGGCGGCCGCCAGCCAGCCGTCCAGGGAGGGCCGGTCGCTGACTCGGTACACCTCGCCCCGATAGTCGAGGAACAGCCGCTCCATCTCGGTCCTGTTGAACGGCCGGGACCCGAGACGGCCGAAGATGGCGATCTGGTGCCCCGTCTCGTCCACGCCGCGGTCGCGGTCCAGTCCCTTGGACAGAGCCAGAGCCGGCGAGGGCGTCCGCGCCCATGCGATCAGTTCGGGACGCGGCTCCGGCGAGAAGCCGTAGAAATTCCGCTGGCTGGCCGGGCTGGTCAACTGCAGCACCTTCAGTCCGTTGCGACCGTCGGCGACATAGGCGAACAGGGAGGCGTTGGTGGAGGCCACGACCACATCCTCGGCGTCGTTCAGCCGGCCGTCAAAGGTCACCCGCTGGTGCAGGCGGGGCTGGCGCGGGTTGGTCACATTGATGATGACCAGTCCCTCGCCCTTGGCAGCGACATAGGCATAGGTCCGCGCAACATACAGACGGCGGGCGTCGCCCAGCGGCACGACCGCACCCTCGATGGCGCGCGGGTCTTCCAGCTTCGTCACATCCAGGACCCGCATGCCCTGCGCGTCCGTGACGAACAGATAGCGGAACTGCAGCGCGGAGGCCCGGACGTCGTCCAGCCGCACGGTGGTGACATGGCGTGGCCGCAGCGGGTCATCCAGATCGACCACCACCAGGCCGGCGCGGGCGGCGATATAGGCGATATGGCCGGCAAGCGTGATGTGCCGCGCCCCGTCCAGCACGCCGCCCGGGTTCCAGGTCACGGCCCGCCGCAGGTTGTTGTTGCGCGGATCGCCGTCAGCGAGGGTGTCGACATTGACCAGGATCAGGCCCTCGCGGGCGTCGGTGACGACGGCGTAGCTGTAGATCGGGTGGAAGGCTTGTTCGTGGTTGGCGGTCCGCATCTCCGCGGTGTTGCGGGTCGGCGCGATCGGCTGGTTGGTCGGCAGGGCCATGCAGGTGGCGTTGCCGGACGCCACATGGGTGTCATTGCCCAGCGGTGAGAAGGGCGCGGTCAGGATGCGGTCCGAGACGCCCTTGTTGGCGATCGCGGCCACGTCATAGACCCGGAACCCGCCCCGGCCTTCGGCCACGAACATATATTCCCCGCGCAACTGCAGGCAGCGCGCCTCGCCGCCAGTGGCCTGCAGCGTGTTGGCGATCTCCTCGACGGACCGGGTATCCCCGCTGCCGCCGGCCTCCGGATCGAAGGCTTCGCCGCGAGTCCAGTTGATCAGCTCGCGCCCGTTTCGCTCGACGTGCTGGGCGAAGAAGTCGGGATAGGCATAACGCTGCAGATAGGAGCCGAACACCGCCTGTGGTTCGTCCCATTCGGTCACCCGCACCGCCTCGATACCGGACGTCAGCCCGACCCAGGCATGCATGCCGACGAAATTGACGGTGTTCGTCCCCAGCATCAGCAACTGGGCCATGATGGCGTTGTTGTCCTCGGCTTCGGAGACATGACAGTCGGTGCATGTCTTGGTCTCGGTGCGCCGGACCGTGTGCGGGAAATGCGGGGCGAAGGCCTGGCTGGAGAAGCCGACCGCCGAGATCGGTGGCTGCTGCACATAGATCCGCTCGCGGTTGATATTGGTCGAGGACAGGACCAGGGCCGACGACGAGCGGGCCGGGGCGATCACCCCGCCGCGCGCGGTGCCGTGGCGGCCCAGCTGGAACATGTCATCGCGCGCCACCTGCGGATTGTAGGTCGCATAGTTGCGGGTCGTGCCGCCCTCGGCGCGATGGCTGGTTGCCTGCCAGTTGGCCTCCACCGGCAGGTGACAGCCGCCGCAGGACGGCGTCCATGAGGTGTGGCAGCTGTAGCAGGCCATCTCCTCGTCATCGTGGGCGAGGTCAGTGGTCGCGACGCCGGGGCCCCAGGAGAAATTCGCCTGTCCCGGCCGGGACACCGACATCAGCTTGGCCCGCGCCGCGGCCGGATTGAACCGGGGGCTGTCGCGGTCAACCGAGTCGCGCACCAGCGCCACCTCCCACTCCAGGGTCGGATCGACGATCGAGCGCTGGATCAGCACCCGCCGGTTGTCGCGCTCGATCCACTCGAAGCGCCGCTGGCCATCGGAGTTGCGCAGCAGGGTCAGGTCCGTGCCCTCGGGCGGTGCCGCCGGCCCCGAGGTGCGCAGGGTCGGGTATGCGCGGGACGAGCCGTGGCAGTCCTTGCAGCCGATTTCGACAGCCGCCGCCACCTCCCCCATGATCAGGCCCGAGCCGTGGCTGTCCTGCGAGAAATGGCAGTCTGCGCACTGCAGGCCCTTCTCGGCGTGGATGTCCATCATGTGGACAGTGCGGCCCGGATTGGTTCCCGGCGGGACGAACTGGCCCTCCCCTTCCCGGCGCCAGCGCTCGGGATCGTCGGGCGAGACGATGGCCCCGTCGGCGTCCAGCAGATTGCCCTCACGATCGCGCTTGAACACGCCGCGGAAATTCCAGCCGTGGCCGTGATAGTCCGCGAACTGGGTGTCGCGCAGGGTCGGGTTCAGGTCGTTGACCGCGCGCAGGAAGTCCACATCGGCCCAGTTGCCGCGCGGCGCGGCCCCCTCGGGATTGCGGTCCAGCACCGCGCGGATTTCCTCGGCGGTCGGATAGCGCTGCCGCTCCGGCCACATGGTCGGCGCGTCGGCCTCATAGTCCCACATGGTGTAGCCGAGGTAGCTGTTCAGGAACATGTTCGGCTGGTGCATGTGGCAGTTCATGCACTGGGACGTCGGGATGGCGCGAGTGAAGGCGTGGCGGATCGGATGGCCCGATTCCTCGCGGTTGATGGTCGGGTCGACGGTCGCCGTCTGGCCGTCCCGCCCGAACTGCGAATAGCCCAGGCTGTGCCGCGGCTCGCGATCGTTGGCGTAGACGACATGGCAGGAGGTGCAGCCCGAGGATCGGTAGTCGCCCGGCTGGTCATTGGTGCCCATGAACCAGGTGTAGGGATCGTTCAGACGGGTCTTGTGGATGTTCAGAACCGGCACGGCGATGCGCAGGCCGGTGCCCGGTCCGCGCGACGACTGGCGGAAGTCCGGGCGGCCCGGCTCTTCGAGTCGCTGCAGCAGGCCGGTCGGACTGGGCAGGCCGATTTCGGGGAACTGGGTGGCGATGTTGCGCCCCCCGCGTTCGAACACCCGGAAGATGTCGCCGGGCGGCGTCACCTGCCAGGTCGGGATCGGATAGAGCACAGGCAGGGCCCCGCGCCGCTGCTCGTCCAGCGTCACCGTCCCGGGCGGGGTGCCGGGCGAAAGCAGCCGCGCCGGCTCGCCTTCGGGCGTGTAGGCCTCGCCGATGATGTAGTTCTTGTAGGGCAGGATGCCGTTATTGTACGAGGCGCCGCCGAAGAACATTGCCCCCGTCGCCATGAGGGAACGTTCTGCTCTTTCAATCAGTTCCATGTGGCAGCTGCCGCATGACTGTCGAGAAACCCGATAATCACCGGGATTCACGAAACGAATGAACTCCGGTGCCTCGCGGTTCAGCAGGGTGTAGGTGCGCTCCGGGTTGGCCGAACTGGGGAAATGCCAGCTGGCCGGATAGCGGGGCAAGACGTGAGCGTTGTCACGTACAGTATTGTATTCAGTTGTATTTCTACCCGCTCCAACCGGAACGATCGCCGAGGCGTCACCGCCGTGACAGTCGACGCAGCCCAGAACGACCGCGGGCGAGGCGTGCATGCTCGCGGCGTCCACCGGACTGTGGCAGCTCACACAACCGGCGCTCTTGGCGGCGGCCTGTTCGGGGGTCTGGTTGAACGGCGCGGGCGGCGCGGCGACATAGACACGCGCGACGGGCGCCTCCTCGTCTTCCGCGACCACGGCGGCCGGGGAGCCGGCAACGAGGATCATCAGGACGGATACCGCCCCGATCACCAGCCGTTTGCCTCCCCAGGTCCCCATGCGCCCCTCAGAAACTAAGAACAGCGTTCAATAGAACGGAATAGAAGCGGTCGTCTCGATTCTTTGCCTGGAACAGGTCGCCGAAGCCGTCGCCGGGCTCGAACACGGCCGCCGAGCCCCGCAGGACCACGTTCTGGGTCATCATCGGTCGCCAGATGGCCGAGACCGACACGTCAAAGCCCAGTTCCTTCGGAATCGAGCCTTCCTGGCGCAGGGCCTGGACCACCGCCGTGTCCGCAAACCACAGATGGTTGGCGTTGGCGCTGACCCGCAGCTGGGGCGTCAGGTCCAGATCGGTCCCGAACCCGACCAGAATGGTGCCGGGGTTATTGAAGTTGGATTGCCCCTCCTCCTTCGAGGAGCGCAGCGAGTTGAGTACGCCGTTGCGGCCGTTGACCCCGATGGCGCGGCCCCCACCGGCAAAGGGAATGGACTGGCGGATCCAGTAGCTGGTGTCCGCCCCGGCAAACTGCGGGTTCTCGAAGATGGCGTCGAACCCCTCCTCGACATCGTCATAGGGGTCCGTGTCGCCCGAGGCGTAGAGACCCGAGGCGCGGAATCTCATCCAGTCGAAATCGATCGACGGCTCGACTGCCAGGAACCAGGCCCGGACGTCGGCCGGCTTGCCGGTGAAGATGCTGTTCCGGTCTTCGCCCAGCGCCGCATAGGCCGATGCCGTAAGGTTGATCCGCCCGATCCGGCCGTCGGCGTTGTAGCCCAGATAGACGACATCATAGTCCCGCCCGCGCAGGTCGCCGAGCAGCGCCGGCCGCGCCGGGAAGCCGTTGTCGTCGATGTGGATGTCGCCCCGCTCGCGGTTGCGGTTGTAGATCACCGTCCACTGCGAGGTCAGGCCCGGAAGCGGCAGGTCCTGCCGGTACAGGTTGGCGACCACAACCTGGTCGTCGCGGATCGACTGGGTGATGTCGTTCAGACCCGAGTTTGTGTCCTTCTCCAGTCGCAGAAAGAGCCCCAGATTGTACTGGTAACGGTTGTTGTCGCGGTTCCCGAACAGCCGCACGCCCAGCTGATTGTCCTGGAACAGGAAGCCCCGGAAGTCCGAGGTGAAGGGCTGGATGCCGACCCGAACTGAATCGAAATCATAACGTTTGGACACATTCCTCAAGTGATAGTCGAGGAACGCCTCCTGCACGCCGAGGAAGGAATCCTGCCGGTCCGGCTCCTTCGAAGGTCGCACCGACAGGATGCGCCGCTCCGGCACGCTGACATCGCTGTAGTTGAACGCCAGGGTCAGACGCGCCTCGAAATCCGGCGGCTTGAACGCTGTCGATCCCTCGATCAGCGCCACCGAAGCGATAAAGGTCTGGGACAGGATCAGGCTGTTTGAGCGTCCGAAGACGTCCAGATTGTTCGGGTCCTGCGTCGTCTGGACCCCGACCGGCAGCGGCAGTGATCGCGGCTCGATCACGGTGTCCGAAACGCCGGCGACGACGACGAACAGATTCTCATGACCCGGCAGCGGCCGGTCGCCCTTGAGCGTGTTCTGGTTATACGGATCGAACCAGCGCTCGTTGACTCCGACCGCCTCGATCAACCGCCAGCGGTCGGGCAGCGGCAGATGGTCCGCCGGAAAGGCCTCGGGCGGCGGGGCGCGCACCGCGCCCGGGTTGGCCTGGATGACCGCTTCGGGATAGTTTTCGACCCGGCCCGGGCGGCGGCGGATCGGTGCATCGGGGTCGACCTGCTGGGGCGGTTCAACGTCCCGGGACGGCTGGGGGACGGCGGGCTGGATGACCAGCGGCAGGCCTTGCGCAGCGGCTTCGGATGCCGAGAGGCACCCGAGGCTGACAACGATCAGGGCGGGCCATGCCACCTTCATCACGGCGCACTGCAGACATTCTGTTGCGAGGAATCCAGGAAGGGCGCGAACGGACAGCTGACATAACGCAGCCGGGTCGAGCCGCCGGGATGGGTGACGACGATCTGGTCTGACCGGATCGCGGCGGGTGCCTGGCTGATGCCACCGACCCGCAGAGCGGCGTTCTGGAGTCCCAGGAAGGAGATCATGTCGTCCTGGTCGATGCCGTCTCCGGACACGCCGATCGCCCCGACCAACTGGGTCCCGCGATAGATCGGCACCCCGCCCGGAAAGATCTGGAGGCCGTTCTGCAGCCGGTTCCGGCCCGGCGCGGCGTCAGGCAGGGCGGTACAACGCGTTGCGGTGTCCGGCCCCAGACCGCTGACGAACGCCACGTGCTGGCCCAGATTGGACAGAACCAGCGCGGTCTGCAGTCCCGTCGAAAAGGCGCTCCAGAGCCCGATAGGCCGCGACAGGGGACCATGGGTCGGTCCGACCTCGCCGTCCGGGAAATAGGGCCGCGCCAGATTGCCGACGGCGCGCACGCTGAACGCCGTCTGCCCTGTCAGAGCCGCCGGCATGGACAGGAAGGCGCGCGTGTCCCCGACAAAGGCCCTGACGTCCGCCGACGGATCGGCCGCCAGGTCGGAGCCGGCCGCCGCGTTCGACAGGAAGCTGGCGGTGCGGGCCTTCTGAACCGCGACATCGACGCCGAACAACGGCGCATCGGGCGAGCGGACCAACCCCAGCGTCACGCCATATGTATCGACGACCGCGATCGAAACCTGGGCGCGGCTGTCCAGCGGGCGGCGGATCTGCGCCCGCGCCCGGCTCATGATGGTGAAGGCCTCTTCCAGCACGACGCGCGTTTCGGCGGCGGTCAGCGGCGCGCCGACCGAGCCGACGTCCGTGCCGCCCTGCACCGGATAGCGGGGAACGCCCGAGCCGTCGGTCAGGACAAAGGCGTCGACATTGTTGAACTCGCCCGTCGTCGCCTTGCGCACGCCCGAGGCCTCGGTCCCGTAGGCCTGACCGGCGATAGCACCGGGGCCGGCGAAATAGCCGGGCACGGGGGTGAACGCCCCGGTCCCGACCGGCAGACTGCCAAAGGCCGGTGCCGTGGCCGGCGTGCTCAGCAAGGTCGCGGCGGTGGCGTCGCTGTAGCGCAGCGTCGTCCCGTCCACCGCCACCCGGTCGGCCTGGATATCCACCGACGGGGCGAGACCCGTTCCAGCGGCGAGGGCGATATGTTCCTCGATGTCAGCATCGACATCCAGAACATTGGTATCAAAGCCATAATCGCCTTCGGCAATCACCCCGACCCCACCGACCAGCACCCCGTTCTTGTACAGCGGAAAGCCGCCGGGGTCGGCCGCGAGGCCCAGGGGCGACCGCTTCGGTCCGATCAGGGCCGAGGGTCCGCCGCCCGGGACAAACCGTCTGGAAATGTCCGAACAGGGCAGTTGGCTGAACTGCACACCGAACAGGGGCCCGCTTTCCAGCCCGACCGTCGAGGGCGCGGGCGGGAAATGCTGCTGCACGATCATGCTGGCGGTGCGGCTGGAAAAGGCGTTGCCGCCGGACGAGAGGTAGGCCCCTGTGAGCGCCTTTGCGATCGCCGCCGCGGCGGCCGGCGCGACCACACCCTGAAGATCGACATTGATCATGGTGCCCGGACGCAGGGTCACGGTCGCCGGCGCGCCGGTCATGGAATAGACCGCCAGCACATTGCCGACCCGGTCGGTGACTGCGATTACGGCAGGTCGGGAGCGGGCGCGGGCCTCGGCCACGGCGCGGGCCAGCACCCCTTCGACATCCGCCACGGACAGCGACTCGGCCGCAGGGACGGCATAGAGGGCTCCGCCGCTCCCGCCGCCGCCGCCGCCGCCTCCGCCGCCACCACCGCCGCCGCTGGACGACCCACCGCCGCCGCCGCAGCCGGCCAGCAACAGACCGGCCAGAGCCGCCAGAACGAGCCCCCTCGACCGCCCTGTCATCGGGCCCGCCTCACGGCCGTCGCGACGCCGCCCATGGCGCGGCGGAATTCCTGGGGCCGATAGCGGTTCGGATCGCGAACGGCGGCATAGGCGCGGTCGATCTCGGGCCGCATCGCCCGGACGGCCCCCGCGTCGATCTCGCCCTGGGCGACCAGGGCGTTCAGCAGGGTATCGACGGCCATGACCGCCTGGGCGCCCCCGGAATAGTCGGTGTATCGCGGTGCGAGCGCCTCGCCCAGCACGTCTTCGAGGATGGCGAAGGTGTCGGCGCGGCTGAACGGGCTGGAGGCGAAACTCGCAGACAACTGACCCGCCGTTCCGGCCAGCCGGCGGGCGGCCTCGACCGCCCCGGCGCGGTCGGAGCCAAGCGCCTGGTGGAAGGCGCGCGAGTCGGTCTGGAACCGTTGGGCCAGCGATGCCGGCGCTGTCCGCGCCGCGGCGGCCAGCATGATCATGTTCTCGTCATTGAACGGCGGCATGCCCGCAGGGATCGGCCGTCCCGGATTGGCCTCCACCAGCAGCGGCGCGTTCGGCTCGTCCGAAATCGGCCGGTGGCAGCTGTGGCAGTCGAAGAAATAGAATTCGGGGAAGGTGCCGTTCCCGGCCCGGCCGGGATCGCCATAGACGGTCAGAATCCGCTGGAGGGCGACGGCCTGGCCGATCGCCCACAGGCGTGCGGAGTCCATCGTCGCCTTGCGCTGCACATAGTCGGCATCGACGTCATGGTGCTGCTGGAAAGCGGTGAACAGCTCCAGCTCGAACGACAGGCGCGGATGGCCGGCGCTCATCATCTCGTGGGTGACAAATTGGTTCGGCCGGTCGCTGCCCCAGTGGCAATCGAGGCAAACATTGGCCCGGACGACCGGATCCTCGAGCGCAGTCATGCCCCGCGCCACATTGTCGGCATGGCTGGCACCGACGGTGTAGTGGCTGGCGATCCAGCCGCCCGAGGGGCCGTGACAGCCCTCGCAGCCGACGCCGTCAGACACCTGGAAACGGGCACCCCGCGCCGCGGCCGGCTCGGCGTGGCAGCCCAGACACGCCGGCGCTTTCTGGGCCGGGCCGAGACCCAGCCGGCGCGTGATGGCCTGGGCCCGTTGATAGGTCAGGGTCCGCCACGCACGGCTGTGCGATCCCCCGGGACCGCTCGGGTCCTGCCAGCTGACCAGCTCGTTCTGTCGCACGACAGCCCCGTCGGGTGCCTGACGGCCGTGGCAGGTCGAGCCGGCACAGGAGGCCACGCCCTCGTGCACGCCCGGCGACGACACCTGGCTCGCGGACGCCCGCGTCGGCAGGACCGCGCCGATCCCGACGCAGAGCGCCAGAAACAGGACGACGCTCGCCCAGACCGCAACCGGGCGGATACGACCCACGCTGATCGTCGTCGTTGTCAAAAGGCCCCCGCTTCCCCCGTCTGCCTTCTTGCGAAGGCTCGACCGAACGACGTTAGCACCAATCCTGACGACCTGTCAGCCGACTCGCCCATTGCCTGAAGCAGGGCTTGCGCGCTTCGTTCGGCTCGCTTCAGGGTCGGCTGGAACCACCGCCCTCCCGGCCCTTTGTTCTTGCACCGCAGCAGAATGTGGAACACGGTTCGGACTACGCAGGGTGTGCTCGCACTGCACGGAGCAACCAATGCTCAAGTCACTGAAATGCCTGCTCAACGGGCACCAGTTCGTCGACAGCCGCAGTCAACCTGGAACCCAGGTGTGTGTTCGCTGTCGTTATCGCAAACCCTTCGAGAGCCTCATGCCTCCGTCCGGGGAAAAGCCGGTAGACTGAAGACTCCACGGCACCGCCCCGCTGAGCAGGCCAAGCCTGGCCGGAGGCCGTCCCCAAGGGCGGATCAGACCAGACGGCTCTGGACCAGGGCCGCCTCGATAAAGCCCGCGAACAGGGGGTGCGGCGCGAACGGTCGGCTCTTGAGCTCCGGGTGATACTGCACGCCCACGAACCACGGATGGTCCTCCCGCTCGACCGTCTCGGGCAGGACGCCGTCGGGCGACAGGCCGGCGAAGATCAGGCCACCCTTATGCTCGATGGCCTCCCGGTAGTTGATGTTGACCTCATAGCGGTGGCGATGCCGCTCACTGATCGTGGTCGAACCGTACATTTCTGCGATCTTCGACCCCGCCTTCAGCGTCGAGTCATAGGCCCCGAGCCGCATGGTGCCGCCCATGTCCCCGCCCTGCTGGCGCAGGACGCGCTGGTTGCCCTGGGTCCATTCGGTCATCAGGCCGACGACGGGCTCGGTCGTCGGGCCGAACTCCGTCGATGACGCCTTGGGATAGCCGGCCAGATTCCGCGCCGCCTCGATCACCGCCATCTGCATGCCGAAACAGATGCCGAAATAGGGAATCTTCCGCTCGCGCGCGAAGCGGGCAGCCTCGATCTTGCCCTCGGAGCCTCGCTCGCCGAAGCCGCCGGGCACCAGGATGGCGTGGGCCGCCTGCAGGCGCGCGTCGCAGGCCTCGCGGTCGCCTTCGAAGGTCTCGGCCTCGACCCAGTCGATGTTGACCCTGACGTTATTGGCCACCCCGCCGTGATGCAGGGCCTCGATCAGGGATTTGTAGGCGTCCTTGAGGACCGTGTATTTGCCGACCACGGCCACCGTGACCTCGCCATCGGGGTGCAGGCGACGCCGGGCGATCTCCTGCCACATGGTCAGGTCCGGCTCGGGGGCGTCAGTGATGCCGAAATGGGCCAGCACCTCGGCGTCCAGTCCTTCCCGATGATAGTCCAGAGGCACGGCGTAGATGTCGTTTGAATCCATCGCCTGGATGACGCCGGTCGCGCGCACATTGCAGAACAGGCCGATCTTGCGCTTTTCCTCGGGGGGGATCGGGAACTCGCAGCGGCACAGCAGGATATCGGGCTGGATGCCGATGGACCGCAGCTCCTTGACCGAATGCTGCGTCGGCTTGGTCTTCATCTCGCCGGCGGTCTTGATGAACGGCAGCAGGGTCAGGTGCACAAAACAGGACTGGCCACGCGGCAGGTCCTGGCCCAGCTGGCGGATGGCCTCGAAGAACGGCAGACCCTCGATGTCGCCGACCGTGCCGCCGATCTCGACCAGAACGAAGTCCACGTCCTCGCCGTCATCGGTCAGGGCGGGCGTCAGGCAGAAGGATTTGATCTGGTCGGTGACGTGCGGGATCACCTGAACCGTCGCGCCGAGATAGTCGCCGCGCCGTTCCTTCTCGAGGATTGTCGAGTAGATCCGGCCCGTGGTGATATTGTCCGACTTCGCTGCCGAAACGCCGGTGAAACGCTCGTAATGACCGAGGTCGAGATCAGTCTCGGCCCCGTCGTCGGTCACGAAGACCTCGCCGTGCTGATAGGGGCTCATCGTGCCCGGATCGACGTTCAGATAGGGGTCGAGCTTACGAAGGCGAACCTTGTAGCCGCGCGCTTGCAGAAGCGCGCCGAGAGCGGCGGATGCGAGGCCTTTTCCCAATGAGGAAACCACGCCGCCGGTGATGAACACGTAACGGGCCATGGGAAATCACTCTACCGCTGATTCGAGCGGCGTAATGCGGAGACTATGAGGGCGGGAGAGGAAGGCGGGGATAACGTCCCCGCCCATCCTAGTTCGTGGGAGCCGGTTGCGCCGGTGCCGGAGCGGCGGAAACGCCCGACAGGCTGGATTCCAGATCCTGCAGCGACGGGGCGGCCGGCTGGGCCGGTGCCGCCGGTGCAGCAGCCGGAGCCGCCTCCGTGGTCGTCGGGGCCATCAGTTCGCCCACGGCATCCGCGTCGACGATCGACCGGTTGGAGCGCTCGACGTTGCCGAGGATCGTCAGGCCGATGGCGCAGAGGAAGAACAGCGTCGCCAGCACCCAGGTCGTCTTGGTCAGCAGATTGCCCGCGCCGCGCGCCGTCATGAAGCCCGAAGGCCCGCCGCCCATGCCGAGGGCGCCGCCCTCCGAACGTTGAATCAGGATCACGCCGGCGAGCGAGACCGAGATGAGGATCATGGCGACGAGGAGAATGGTCTGGAGCATGGCAGCCGATATGTGTGGCGCGAGGTGGCACCGATCAAGCGGCGGCCTCTAACATTGATGCGGGACGGGAGCAAACGGCGGGATCAGGCGCCCCGGATAATACCGAGAAAATCCGCCGCCTTCAGTGAGGCCCCGCCCACCAGGGCACCGCCGACTTCGGGCACGGCGAGGATTTCGCGGGCGTTGTCCGGCTTGACCGAGCCGCCATAAAGGATCGGCGTGGCGGCGACGCCCGGCCCCAGCCGTTCGATCATCGCCGCCCGAACCGCCCTGTGCACTTCCTCGATCTGCTCCAGCGTGGGCGTCAGGCCCGTACCGATGGCCCACACCGGTTCATAGGCCACGGCGAAATCGGTGCCCGCCAGGGCCGGCGGCAGGGACGCCATGATCTGCGACCGCACCACCTCGACGGCCCGGCCCGCCTCGCGTTGGTCAAGCGTCTCGCCGACGCAGATGATCGGAGACAGACCCGCGGCCAGAGCCGCCCCGGCCTTGGCCGCCACGAGGGCATCGGTTTCACCATGCCCCTGACGCCGTTCGGAATGCCCAAGGATCACCAGCGTTGCGCCCGCGTCCTTCAGCATGGTCGCCGAGACATCGCCTGTGAACGCGCCGTGGGTCTCGGCCCGGCAGTCCTGCCCGCCGATCTCGACGCCGTCGCCGGCCACTCGCGCCATCCGCTCGATCAGAGTCGCGGGCGGGCACAGGGCGACGCGGCAGGCCGGAGCCGCCTCCGCCAACCCCGCGCGCAGCGCCGCCACCTCGCCCAGGCTCGCGCCCAGGCCGTTCATCTTCCAGTTTCCGGCGATCAGTTTTGCGGTCTTCATCATCCGGGCTTTCTATGCGGCGGTTTCCGGCAAGCCAAGCGGGTCTGCCGCCCCCGAGGTGGGGAGAGACGGCGAAGCGCAGCGTAGCCCGGACGAGGAACGCCAGTCCTGCACCTCCTGGGCCCGACTTCACACCTCCCCACCCGGTCGCTGCACGAAGTCCCTCCCCATGAAGGGGAGGTAGAACCGCCCGCCGGCCCAACAATCATGCCTTCATCTTGCCGTGCAGGTCGCTGACACCCTATAGGCCAAGCAGCACCCTTGCCGCTGATCCGCCAGGACCGACCATGCTCACCGCCTTCCGTACCTTCGCCAAATCGAAATGGGCCATCGGCCTGCTGGTCCTGCTGGCCATCGGCCTGCTGGTCACGGGCGGATCCCAGATGGATGTGCTCGCGAACCTCGGTCCCAAACATGTGGTTTCCGCAGGCGACCGCAGCCTGGGCCAGGCCGAGTTCCGCGGCGAGCTGGATCGTATCCTCGAGCAGGCCCGGCAGCAGTCCGGCCGGCCCCTGACCTTCGAGGAACTGATCGGCGAAGGCGGCCTGCGCCAGTATCTGGAACAGAAGTCCCAGCAGCTCGGCTTCGTGAACTGGGCTTGGAAGGCCGGCATCCGCCCCGGCAAGGAACTGGTCCTGCGCCAGGTCCGCCAGGCACCCAATTTCTTCGACAGCGTCACGGGCCAGTTCAGCGAGGAGCAGTACCGCAACGCCCTCGCCGAAAACAACGCCACGCCGGAAATGTTCGAGGCGCAGCTGCGCGACCAGTATTCAACCCAGCACTACGGTGCCGCCCTCGGTGCCGGCATGCGCCTGCCGCGCATCTATGGTGCCATCCTCGCGAGCCAGGCGCTTGAGACCCGTGACGCGCGCTGGTTCACCGTGACCCAGGCCATGGCTGGCTCGGCCGGCGCTCCGACCGACGCCCAGCTGACCGCCCTGATGAACCAGAACGCCGATCAGCTGCGCCTGCCCGAATCCCGCACCGCCTCGGTGGTGCTGTTCGATGACGGTGCGGCCGCCGCGGCTATGCCGACCGAGGCCCGCATCCAGGAGCGGTTCAACTTCCGCCGCGACGCCCTGTCGCTGCCCGAAAAGCGCAGCTTCGTCACCCTGACGGCTCCGAACCGCGCCGCGGCCGACCGTATCGCCGCCGCCCTGCGCGCCGGCCAGTCCCCGGCCGATGTGGCCCGCGCCAACAGCATCCAGCCCGCCGAATACAACGACACGCCGCGCAGCGCCCTGGGCGATCAGGCCGTGGCCGCCGCCGTCTTCAGTCTGGCCGCCAACCAGGTGTCCGCCCCGGTCCAGGCCGGCGTGGGCTTCGTCGTCGCAAAGGTGAACAGCATCCAGCCGGGCCGCTCCGCGACCATGGCCGACGTCCGTGAACAGGTGATCGCCGAGCTGCGCGCCGAAGACGCCCGCGCGTCGGTCTATCGCCGCGTCGAGGCCTATGAGAAGGCCCGTCAGGACGGCAAGACCCTCGACGTCGCCGTGCGCGAGGTCGGCGCCCGGGTCATCCGGATCCCGGCAATCCGGCAGGACGGCAAGCTCCGCAATGGCCAGGACATCAACCCCGCCCTGCCGCCCCAGCTGATCCAGACCATGTGGGGCCTCGGCAAGGGTGCCGAGAGCGAAGTGGTCGACATGGGCCAGGGCCAGTATTTCGTGGTCCGGGTCGACGACGTGCTGCCCGCGGCCCTGCCGCCGCTGGCCGGCATCCGTGAGCCGCTGGCCCGGCAGTGGGTGCTGCGCGAAAACGCGCGGCTGCTCAGCGCCCGCGCCAGCGCCCTGGCCGCCCGCGTGCGCGGCGGCGAGGATCTGGCCGCTGTGGCCGCCTCGGTCAGAGCCACGCTGCAGACCGGCACCGGCCTGAACCGTCAGTCGGCCGAGCAGAACGGACAGGGCGTCATCGCCGGTGTGTTCAGCAGCGGTCGCGGCCAGCCCTTCTCGCAGCAGAACACCGCCGACACCTTCGTCATCGGCCGCACCGAACGCATCACCGCGGCCGTGCCGGCCCTGGCCGCTCCGGTCGCCGAACAGTTCCGTCAACGCATGGGCGGCGACCACATCAACGCCGTGGGCGAGGCCGCCATCGCCGCCGCCGCCGCCCGCAGCAAGGCCGAGTTCGACGAACCTCTGGCCCGCACGTCCCTGGGCCTGCCGGCCGAGGCACCTGCCGCTGCCGCAACGCCCGGCGCACCGCCGGCGCAATGACGCGCGGCGGCGAAGGCGGCTTCGCCGAATTCCAACGCGGCTGGTCGCAAGGCCGGCCGCAGGTCGTCATTCGCCGGCTGGTGGACGACCTCGAAACCCCGGTCTCGGCCTTCCTCAAGGTCGGGCACGGCCGCACCCATGCGTTTCTCCTGGAATCGGTCGAGGGGGGCGCGGTCAACGGCCGCTATTCGATCATCACCCGCGAGCCTGATGTGGTCTGGCGCTGCCGCGGCGGCGCGGCGGAACTGGCACGGGGCGTGGACATCGCGGCCGGGCGGTTCCAGCCCGAGGCCGCCGATGCCCTGACGTCCCTCCGCGCCCTGATGGCGGTGTCACGGTTCGACCTGCCCGCCGGCCTGCCGCCGATGGCCGCGGGCCTGTTCGGTGTGTTCGGCTACGACATGGTGCGGCTGCTCGAGCCCCTGGGCGCCCCCAATCCCGATCCGCTGAACCTGCCCGACGCCGTTCTGACGCGCCCGGCGCTGGTCGCGATCTTCGATTCCGTCAGCCACGAGATCGTGCTGGTTTCAGCGGGCTATCCGGACAACGGCCTCAACGCCCGGACCGCCTTTGAGGCCGCCATCGAACGGCTCGATCGCTTCGAGCTAGACCTGAGGGCACCGCTCCCCGCCCTGCCCGCGCCGGTCGAGACCGACATCGCGCCCTTCCGCTCGCCGGTCGCGGACGCTGACTTCGCTGCCATGGTCGCACGGGCCAAGGACTACATCTCCGCCGGCGACATCTTCCAGGTCGTGCTCAGCCACCGGTTCGCCGCGCCCTGGGTGACCGACCCCTTCGCCTTCTACCGCTCGCTGCGGCGGCGGAATCCGTCGCCCTATCTGTTCTACCTCGACTTCGGCGACTTCCAGCTGGCCGGGTCCAGCCCGGAGATCCTGGTCCGGCTCAAGGACGGTCGCGTGACGATCCGCCCGCTCGCCGGCACCCGCCCGCGCGGCGAGACCCCGGAAGCCGACCGGGCGCTCGAGGCCGAACTGCTGGCCGACCCCAAGGAGCGGGCCGAGCATCTGATGCTGCTGGACCTCGGCCGCAATGACGTCGGCCGCGTCGCCGCGCCCGGCACGGTCGAGGTGATCGAGAGCTTCCGCGTCGAACGCTACAGCTCGGTGATGCACATCGTCTCAGAGGTCCAGGGCGACGCCCATCCCGATCTCGACGCCGTGGACACGCTACTGGCCGCCCTGCCCGCCGGCACCCTGTCCGGTGCCCCCAAGGTCCGGGCCATGGAGATCATCGACGAGCTGGAGAGCGAAAAGCGCGGCGTCGGCTACGGCGGCGGCGTCGGCTATATCTCGGCGGGCGGCGAGGCCGATATCTGCATCGTGCTCAGAACGGCCCTGTTCGCCGACGGCAAGATCCATGTCCAGGCCGGTGCCGGCGTCGTCGCCGACAGCGATCCGGCCGCGGAATATGCCGAAACCCTCGCCAAGGCCCGCGCTCCGATGCGCGCCGCCGGGGACGCCTGGCGCTATCCGTTCGGCAATCGCTGAAGTCTGGCGTCAGGGCTGGGCTGAAATCGCAGGCTCGTCGAACCGCACGCCCGGACCGAGCACCATCACCCCGGCCATCAGCACCGCCGCCATCGCGGCCAGCGCCGCCGCCCCGAGCGTCGCATAGGGGCTGGAACGTGACGGCTGCGCCGGTGCCAGCAGGGTGCGCGCCTTGGTGATGCCTGCGTGTGCCATGGAGCCCCTCCGGTTGGAGGTCCCAGTTCGGGCGGGTTCGGTTAACGAAGACTTACCGTCACAGCCGCTTGGCGCGGCCTCCCGCAGCCCCTAGAAGCCGGACCATGATCCTCGTCGTCGACAACTACGACAGCTTCACCTGGAACCTCGTCCACTACCTCGCGGAGCTGGGCGCGGAGACGCGTGTCGTGCGCAATGACGACCTGACCGCCGCCGAGGCCTGGGCCCTGACGCCGGAGGCGGTGCTGCTCTCGCCCGGCCCCTGCACGCCGAACGAGGCCGGGATCTGCCTGGCCATCCTCGACACCGCGCCGCTGGACATGCCCATCTTCGGTGTCTGCCTGGGCCATCAGGCCATGGGACAGGCCTTCGGCGGCGAGGTGATCCGCGCCAAGGCGCTGATGCACGGCAAGACATCGCCGATCGAGCATGAGGGCCGCAGCGTCTTCAAGGGCCTGCCCTCACCCTTCACCGCCACCCGCTATCACTCGCTGGCCGTGCGCCGCGAAACCCTGCCCGACGTTCTGGAAGTCACCGCCTGGACCGCCGACGGCGAAATCATGGGGCTGGCGCACCGGACCCGCCCGATCCATGGCGTCCAGTTCCACCCCGAGTCGATTGCCACCGAGCACGGCCACGACCTGCTCGCCAACTTCCTCGACCTCGCCAATATCAAACGCACGGCGATGGTCTGATGGCCGATACGTTCAAACCCCTGCTGGCCAGGCTGGTCGAGGGCCGCATCCTGTCGGCGGACGAGGCGCACGCCTTCTTCGCCGCCTGCCTGCGTGGCGAGCCGACACCCGCCCAGGTCGCGGCCGCCGTCACCGCCCTGCGCATCCGCGGCGAAACAGTCGAGGAGATCGCCGCCTTCGCCACCGCCATGCGCGAGGCCGCCCGCACCCTCGACCATCCGTATGACGCGATCGACACCTGCGGCACCGGCGGCGACGGCCAGCACACCTTCAACATCTCCACTGCGGCCGCCCTCGTACTGGCCGGCGCGGGGCTGAAGGTCGCCAAACACGGCAACCGGGCCATGAGCTCCAAATCCGGATCGTCGGACGTCCTGTCGGTGCTCGGCGTCAACCTGCAGGCCAGCCCGGCCCAGCAACGCCGCTCTCTGGACGAGGCCGGCATCGCCTTCCTGTTCGCCCCCGCCTACCACGGGGCCATGCGCCACGTCGGTCCGGTGCGGGCCGAGATCGGCTTCCGCACCGTCTTCAACCTGCTCGGGCCGCTGTCCAATCCGGCGGGCGCGAAGCGTCAGGTCATGGGCGTCTACGACCCCCGCCTGCTCGAGCCGCTGGCCGAGGTTCTGGGCCGGCTCGGCGCGTCCCGCGCCTGGACGGTCCACGGCCAGGGCCTCGACGAACTGACCACCACGGGCGAGACCGAGGTGGCGGAATGGAAGGACGGCGCCGTCCGCCGCTTCACCGTCACGCCCGAGGACGCCGGCCTGCCCCGCGCCTCGCTCGACGCCCTGCGCGGCGGCGATGCGGAAGAGAACGCCCTCGCCCTCCGCGCCCTGCTGGACGGGGCGAAGGGCGCCTATCGCGACATCGTCCTGCTCAACGCCGCCGCCGCCCTCGTCGTCGCCGACCGCGCCGCCGACCTGGCCGAGGGCGCAGTCACGGCCGCTGCCGTCATAGACGACGGACGGGCGACGAAGGCCCTCGCAGATCTGGTCGAAGCCACCAACGCCGTCATCGAGGAAGAACCGGCGTGAGCGACGTCCTCGCCGGCATCGCCGCCTACAAGAGTATCGACGTGGCGGCCCGCAAGGCCGCGACCTCGCAGGATGCCGTCGAGGCGCTGGCCCGCCTCGCATCGCCCCCGCGCGGCTTCCGCGCCGCCCTCCAACGCCGCGTCGAAGGCACCGGCCGCCCCGCCCTGATCGCCGAGATCAAGAAGGCCAGCCCCTCCAAGGGCCTGATCCGCGCCGACTTCGACCCACCGGCCCTCGCCCGCGCCTATGAGCGCGGCGGCGCGACCTGTTTGTCGGTCCTGACCGACGGCCCCAGCTTCCAGGGCGATGACGCCTTCCTCGCCGCCGCCCGCGACGCGGTCGCCCTGCCCTGCCTGCGCAAGGATTTCCTCGTCGATCCCTGGCAGGTGGCCGAGAGCCGGGCCCTGGGTGCCGACTGCATCCTGATCATCCTCGCCATGATCGACGACGCCCTCGCCGCCGACCTGCTGGCCGAGGCGGAACGGTTCGGCATGGACGCCCTGATCGAGACCCACGACGAGGCCGAAATGGCCCGCGCCTGCGCGCTCGGCGGCGATCTGGTTGGGATCAACAACCGCTCCCTGCGCACCTTCGAGGTCGATCTGGCCGTGACGGAACGCCTCGCATCCATGGCCCCGCACGGAGCCCTTCTGGTCGCCGAGAGCGGCATCTTCAAGCCGGACGACGTGACCCGGGTGTCTGACGCCAAGGCGCAGGCCGTGCTGGTCGGAGAAAGCCTGATGCGGCAGGCGGACGTCGAGGCGGCGACGCGGGCCTTGCTCAGAGGCACCTAGCCGTCGCGGCGGCCCTTCTGCTCACGCGACGGCTTGATCGCGAAGGCGGCCGTTAGTGGCACAAAGAACTGAACCACCGCATCTCTCGCCGTATCTCGCAGGAAGCGCCCGTCAATCACGACCGGCAAGGGCCGGCTCTGGTTCGTGTTTGCGGAACGGGTTTGCTTCGGCTTGTTCATTTCCAGCTCCGCTCTCGCCACAAACTCACACAGAAGCCGATCACTTCATTTGCAACGAAGAGTGTGAAGCAAACTACGTCGGCCGCCCACAGAAAGATTTCAAGCCCAAGAGTACCGGTAATCATCCATTCCGGAGCATGATGGGTCTTCATGAGATCAACCAGCAACGCCAGCCCGAAGGCGCACAGCGAAATGATGCTGGCCATGAGAGTAGCGATCACAACCTGGATGGCCAGACGGATCGCGCTGCCCGTTTCCGATGGAACCTTGAACGCCATGCCACCTCCCCCTCTTCAGGGTTTCTCGTATAGGTCGTATCGAGTCAACCTTGGGGAGATCAAGCCATCCTGGGTGCCCGCTAACCAGACCTTAACCGGAACAGCACAGGAACACGGTGTGGACGTTTGCGGTTTGTTCCGCTAGCGTTCTTCCAACGGGATTCGTCTTCGAGGTCGCCATGCTCACGCGCAAACAGCACGAACTGCTGATGTTCATCCACGAACGGATCAAGGAGACCGGCGTCTCCCCCTCGTTCGACGAGATGAAGGAGGCGCTCGATCTGGCGTCCAAATCGGGCATTCACCGGCTGATCACGGCGCTGGAAGAGCGCGGCTTCATCCGCCGTCTGGCGCACCGCGCGCGGGCGCTGGAAGTGACCAAAATGCCCGATCAGGCCACGGCGGGCGCGCCGCGCGGCCGGGCGGGCTTCGCGCCGTCGGTCATCGAGGGCGGCGGCCGCCCCATGGCCGCCGAACCGGCCAATGACACGCGCGAACTGTCCCTGATGGGCAAGATCGCCGCCGGCACGCCCATCGCCGCCATCGAGCATGAGACCGCCCGCTATCCGGTGCCCGAGGCCATGCTCGGCGCGGGCGAACACTATCTGCTCGAGATCGAGGGCGACTCCATGATCGAGGCCGGCATCCTCAACGGCGATCTGGTGATCATCAAATCGACCGACACCGCCACCTCGGGCGAGATCGTCGTCGCCCTCGTCGAGGGCGAGGAAGCCACGCTAAAACGGCTGCGCAAGAAGGGCGCGTCGATCGCGCTGGAGCCGGCCAACCGCAACTACGAGACCCGCATTTTCGGCCCCGACCAGGTCGAGGTCCAGGGCAAGCTGGTCGGCCTCATCCGCCGCTATCACTGACCCCGGGGTCGCCGAGCGCGCTCCAGGGCCGTTCGCCGCGCACCTCGGCCGCCCAGACCGCGCGCCAGCGGTTGGCTGAAGCCGGCCCGTCGCGCCAAAGCTCGACCGCGCCACCGCGGGCATAGTCGGTTCCGTCCAGCACGAGGCGTCCCTCACAGGCGGCGGGCAGGGCAGCGAGGGTCGCCCTGACGCTGACCACCGGCGCCGACCGGCACAGGGCGTCGACCTCTTCCCGCGACGGTGCCTGCCTGCCCCACCAGATCGCCAGTGGCCCTGCGCCCGGCTCCACCGGTGCGCAGGAGAAGCGCGTGCAGGTCCAGCCCTCTGCCGTCCGTTCTGCCGGCTCCACGCCCCGCCGCCGGGTCCAGACATCGACCGCGAACTGCCGCACACCCGTCCGCACCACCCAGGCCTGACCGCTCTCGACAAAGGCGGCATTCGTCCCGCCGTCGCCGATCCACAGGTCCGGCGTGGGATCCCTCGGCCACAGCATCACCGCCGCCGCAAACGGCAGGCCGAGCCACCGCAGCGGTCCCCGCCACAGGCAGCAGAACAGTACACCGAGAAAAGCGATCGGCAGGACGAAGTCCGGCGCGCTGGCCACCGTGCGGACCGCCCCCGGCAGGCCCGCCGTCCACTCGCCAATCGCCAGCATCACCCCGATGCCCTGCCCCGCCAGCCACAGGAAGGGCGCGCCAAGCCCAACCGGCTCCAGCAGGGCTCCGAGGGCGAGCGCCGGCATGATCACAAAGTCCGATAGTGGCGCCGTCGCCAGATTGGCGCCCAGTCCGTACATGGCCGTCCGGTTGAAATGCTGCAGGGCGATTGGCCCCGTCGCTGCCCCCGCCACCAGACTGGCCATGATGGCGATGCCCAGCCAGGCACCGACCCGCTGAACGAGCAGGATCGGCCAGGGCGCGGATATCTCGCGCGGCCGCACCGGCCAGGCCTCGACCAGGGCCACCAGCGCCGCCGTCGCCGCGAACGACATCTGGAAGCCGGGCGTCACGATGGCCTCGGGCTGGAGCAGCAGGACCACAAAGGCCGCCACCGCCAGCGCATGCATGGTGATCGCCTCCCGGTCCAGCAGGATGGCCAGAAAGGCGATCGAGGCCGTGATCGCGGCCCGCTCGGCCGGCGCTGGCGAGCCGGAGATGACCAGATAGGTCCCGACCGCCGCCAACCCCGCCCAGGCGGCAACCTTCTTGCCGGGCACCCGCAATGCCAGCCAGGGCCAGGCCGCGATCAGCAGCCGCACCAGAAAGAAGCTGAAGCCGCCGACCACCGCCATATGCAGGCCCGAGATCGACAGGATGTGCGCCAGGCCGGAATCCCGCATGACATCGACCTGGGCCGGGTCCAGCCAGGCCTCGTGCCCCGTCGTCATGGCTGCCGCGACGCCGCCGGTCCGCTCCCCCAGCCGGGCCACGATCCGCTTGGCCAGATCGAAGCGCAGGCCGTTGACCGCCATTGCCGCCCGCACCTTCCACGGCGGCAGCGCAAGGAACGCAGGCCGCGTCTCCCCGAGCGAAAACGCCACCCCGCCCATGCTCTGGAAATACGCGTTGCGGCCGAAGTCATAGGCGCCGGGGCTGGCCGGTGCCGGCGGCGGATTGATCAGGGCGAACAGCCGCACCGCCTGTCCCGGCTCAGGCGCGGCACCCCGCACCGTGGCGCGCAGCCGGACCGGCGTCTCGTCCGGACCCAGGCCCTCCACGCGCACCGGCGCGATCACCACCCGCGGCCCGGCCGCGCCGGGACTGTCGACATCGATGACCCAGCCCTCGACCACGGTCGGCCGGGCCATGGCCGGCGCAATCGGTGCCGCCACGGCGTTGGTCCGCAGCTTGGCCACCGTGATCCCGAGGGCGAAACAGGCCAGCAGCATCAGGCCCAGCGTCCAGACCCGCGCCAGAACCATCCGGCGGGCCCCGAACCACAGGCCTGCGGCCAGAACAGCGCCGCCAACCAGCGGCCATGCCGGCGGTTCCGTCTTCAGCGCAAAATAGACCGCGCAGCCGCCGCCGAACGCCACCGGTGCCCAAAGCCGCCAGCGCAGCGTCTGGGCGGCGATCTGCGTCCGCAGGAATTCCCGGCTCCGCGCGGCGAGGGTGGGATTCACCGGCACCGGCGCTATAACGCCCGCCATGACATCCCCCTCCGACTCCGCTGTCGTCACGCGCTTCGCCCCCTCGCCGACGGGTTCCCTGCACATAGGAGGTGCCCGGACGGCGCTTTTCAACTATTTGTATGCAAAGCGACACAACGGGAAGTTTCTTGTCCGGGTCGAGGACACGGATCGTGAAAGATCTACCGACGCCGCGGTGAAGGCCATTTTCGACGGTCTGAGCTGGCTGGAGCTGTTCGCCGATGAGGAGCCGGTGTTCCAGTTCAGCCGCGCCGACCGTCACCGCGAGGTCGTCAACGAACTGCTCGAGCGCGGCGGTGCCTATCGGGACTTCACCTCGGCCGAAGAGACCGGCCGCCTGCGCGATCTGGCCAAGGCCGAGCGCCGGACCTTCGAGTCGCCCTGGCGCGACCGCGCGCCGACCGTCGACGACCTGGGCCAGCCCCATGTGGTCCGCTTCCGCCGCCCCCTGCCCGGCAAGGTGACCGTCGAGGATGCGGTCCAGGGGACCGTCAGCTGGGCCAATGACGACCTCGATGACCTCGTCCTGCTGCGCAGCGACGGCGCGCCGACCTACAATCTCGCCGTGGTGGTCGATGATCACGACATGGGCGTCACCCACGTCATCCGCGGCGACGACCACCTGAACAACGCCGCCCGCCAGAGCCTGATTTACGACGCGCTGGGCTGGACCCGCCCGGTCTTCGCCCACATCCCTCTGATCCACGGCCCGGACGGGGCCAAACTGTCCAAGCGGCACGGGGCGCAGGCGGTCCACGAGTATGCCGAGATGGGTTATCTGCCCGAGGCCATGCGCAACTATCTGGCGCGGCTGGGCTGGGCCCATGGCGACGACGAACTGTTCAACGACGCCCAGGCGCGGGAGTGGTTCGACCTGGCCGGCGTGGGCAAGGCACCGGCCCGGCTGGACTTCGACAAGCTGGCCCACGTCAACGCCCACTGGATCCGCCTCGCCGACGATGACCGGCTGGCCAAGATGACGCTGGACGTCCACCTGGCCCGCGACCACATTCTCGGGCCGGATGACGAGGCCCGGCTGCTGCGCGCCATGCCCTTCATCAAGGACCGCGCGAAGACCGTGCTGGAACTGGCCGACCAGACCGGCTTCGCCCTCAAGGTCCGGCCGCTGTCGATTTACGAGAAGGCCCTGCCGATGCTGACCGGCGAATCAGGCGAGCGCATCGGCCGCCTGCGCGACCGCCTCAAACTGTTCGCCAGCTGGGACGTCTTCGCCCTCGAGGCCGAACTCAAGGTTTTCGCCGAGGAAGAGGCCGTCGGTTTCGGCAAGATCGGCCCCGCCGTACGCGCCGCCCTCACTGGAGACGGGGTTTCTCCCGATATCGCGAAGACGCTGGCGGCCCTGGGCCGCGAAGAAAGCCTCGGGCGCTTGGATGATGCGCTGCAACAGACTATCTGAGGTAACAGACATCGCGCCGCCGTCGCCTCCCCGCGTCAGGCCGCCGACTGAAGCAAGGGGCTGATATGACCGACCAAGCCAAACCCGCCCGGACAGCGATCCTGACCTACGGCGACAAGTCCGTGGAACTGCCGGTGCTTTCGGGCTCGACCGGCCCCGATGTGATCGACATCCGCAAACTGTACGGCGCGACGGACGCCTTTACCTACGATCCGGGCTTCACCTCCACGGCGGCCTGCGAAAGCGGCATCACCTTCATCGACGGCGATATCGGCACCCTGCTGCACCGTGGCTATCCGATCGACCAGCTGGCCTCCAAGTCCAACTTCATCGAGGTCTGCCATCTGCTGCTGCACGGCGAGCTACCCACGGCGTCCGAATACGAGGCCTTCGAGCGCAGCATCACCACCCACACCATGCTGCACGCCCAGTTCGACCGCTTCTTCGAGGGCTTCCGACGCGACGCGCACCCGATGTCGATCATGGTCGGCACCGTCGGTGCCCTGTCGGCCTTCTATCACGACAGCCTGGACATCCATGACCCCGTCCAGCGCAACATCTCGGCCATCCGCCTGATCGCCAAGATGCCGACCATCGCGGCCCGCGCCTTCAAATATTCGATCGGCCAGCCCTTCGTCTCGCCGCGCAACGACCTGAACTACGCCGAAAACTTCCTGCGCATGTGTTTCGCGGTTCCGGCCGAGGACTATGTCGTCAATCCGGTGCTGGCCCGCGCCATGGACCGCATCTTCATCCTGCACGCCGACCACGAGCAGAACGCCTCGACCTCGACCGTCCGTCTGGCCGGTTCGTCGGGCGCCAATCCGTTCGCCTGTATCGCCGCCGGCATCGCCTGCCTGTGGGGCCCCTCGCACGGGGGTGCCAATGAAGAGGCGCTGAACATGCTCAAGGAGATCGGCACGCCGGACAAGATCCCGGAGTTCATCCAGGGCGTGAAGGACAAGAAATACAAGCTGATGGGCTTCGGCCACCGCGTGTACAAAAACTACGACCCGCGCGCCAAGGTGATGAAGGAGAGCGCCGACGAGGTGCTGGCCGCCGTCGGCGATCCCAACGACCCCCTGTTCCAGGTCGCCAAGGAGCTGGAGCGGATCGCGCTGAACGACGAATATTTCATCGAGCGGAAGCTGTTCCCGAACGTCGACTTCTATTCGGGCATCACCCTCTCGGCGATGGGCTTCCCGACCTCGATGTTCACCGTGCTGTTCTCGCTGGCCCGCACCGTCGGCTGGATCGCCCAGTGGCAGGAAATGATGGCCGATCCCGGCCAGAAGATCGGCCGCCCGCGTCAGCTCTACACGGGTCCGACCGAACGGAATTACACGCCGATCCAGTCGCGCGGCTGACCGGCAGTCCGGAATGCAGGAACGCCGGGGCTCAGACCCCGGCGTTTTTCGTTGCGATGACCCTCAGAACGGCATCCGCCGCGATCTCCGACGGGTCGCGGCCCTCCCGGCCCATCAGGTCCAGCGCCGCTGTCTGCCGTTCGGCCTGCCGTCCGCGCGTCTCGGGGTCGCCCAGCAGCCGCCCCACCTCGGCCGCCACCTTCTCCGGCGTGGCGTCGTTCTGAATCAGTTCGCGGGCGATCTCCTCGTCCGCGGCGTGATTGAACAGGGTTGCGTATTTCCCCGTGAAGAACGGCTTCATGATCGCATAGCTGAGCGGCTGGAAGCGGTAGGCGATGACCGTCGGCGCGCCCGCCAGGGCCAGTTCGGTCGAGACCGTGCCGCTTGTGGCCAGCGCAACGGTTGCGGCGCGCATGGCGGCGTATTTCCGGTCCTCGCGCACCACATGGGCGCGGAACGGCCAGGTCGCGACCCGGGCCGTCACGTCGGCGGCGACGGTCCCCGCGGCGACCACGGCGACCTCCAGCGCCGGATCGGCGGCCTTCAACCGGGCGATCGCCGCCTCATAGACGGGCGTCATCAGCCGGATCTCGGACGGCCGGCTGCCCGGCAGGACCACCAGCAACGGCGCGCCGGCCGCGATGCCCTGCTCCACGCGGAAGGCGGCCGGATCCGCACCGCTCATGTCCACATGCAGCGCCTGCGACCCCACCACCGTCGTCGGCAGGCCCTCGCGCTCGAACCACGGCGCGTCAAAGGCATAGAGGGCCAGCAGGTGATCCACCGCCGCCGCCAGGGTCTTCGCCCGGCCCGGCCGCGAGGCCCAGACCTGGGGCCCGACATATTTGATCAGGGGCACGCCCGGCAGCACCGCCCGCAGCGCCTTGGCCACCCGGATGGTGAAGCCCCAGCTGTCGATCAGCACCACGGCGTCGGGCTTTTCTGCCTCGCCCAGCGCCACCGTATCGACGACCCGGCGCTTGACGACCCCGTAGGCCTTCATGCCTTCCAGCCAGCCGTGGATGGAGAGTTCAGCGATGTCGAACGGGCTCTGGACCCCCTGCTCCGCCATCCTCGGCCCGCCGACGCCGACGAACGTCACCTCCGCGCCCAGCCGCGCTTTCAGCGCCCCGGCCAGTCCGGCTCCCAGCGAATCGCCGGACGCTTCGGCGGCGACCAGCATGATCTTCAGCGGGCGGCTCATCGGAGGCTTCCGTCCGCCTCGCCCCAGACGAACAGGCCGGCCCGGTCGGCAGCTTCGATCAGCCCGGCCCTGTCGATCAGGATCAGCTTGCCGGCAACGCCGCCGACCCCGGCCAGTCCGGCGGCTGCGGCCATCTCGATGGTCCGCGCGCCCATCACGGGCATGTCCACACGCAGGTCCTGGATCGGCTTGGGTGCCTTGCCCAGCGCGCCCTTGCGGTCCGTCGCCGAGCCGCGCAGGTCAGCCGGCAGGCCCGCGACCCTGACCAGCATGGCGTCCGTGCCCTCCTGGGCTTCCACAGCCAGCACCAGGCCGTCGCAAACGACCGCGCCCTGACCGATATCCAGTTCGCCCGCCTTTTCCGCGACGTGCAGCGCCTTCCTGAGGTCCGTCAACTGCGCCTCGGTCGGCCGGATCGCCCCGAGGGCCCCGCCCGGCAGGGTCTCACCGCCGAGGATGTCGTCAGCACCCTCGATGACGTAGCCCTCGCCCTCGAACACCGACAGAATCTTGCGCAGCAGGGCGTCGTCGCCCTTGGTCGCTGCGGCGATGATGCCCGGCAGCAGAGTGGCACCCTTCAGGTCGGGTTTCAGCGTCTTGAAGTCCGGTCGGCTGACTGTGCCCGCGAAACAGACGGCGGTGCAGTCGGCCTTCTTCAGGGCGGACAGGACCTTGCCGATCTCGGCCAGTCCGGCATCGATGCCCGGGTAGCGGGCCAGATGGGCGTCGGCGAACCCGGCCAGCCGCACCAGAAACACCGGCCGGCCCTCCGCCTCGCACCGCGCTGCCACCGAGACCGGCAAGGCTCCGCCACCGGCGATCAGGCCCAGCTTGCTCATTCGCCCGACCTTCTCACTCGCCCGGCAAACAGAGAGGCCGCTTGCCGTCCGCGCGGATGAAGGCCGTGATCTCCATGATCTCAGGCAGGTCGGCATAGCCCGCCTCGACCGCATCGAGCCGGTCGGCAAAGGTGCCCGCACCCTCGAACAGGTCGCGGTAGGCCGCCAGCAGGCGACGGATCGCGGTCTTGTCGTAGCCCTTGCGCTTCAGGCCGATCAGATTGAGCCCGTGCAGCTGCGCGTGATTGCCCCAGGCCGAGCCATAGGGAATGACGTCGCGCGTCACCGCCGCCAACCCGCCGACGATCGCCCCCTGCCCGACGCGACCGAACTGGTGCAGGGCGCACAGCCCGCCGAGGAAGACCCGGTCGCCCACGCGGGAATGCCCGCCGAGGGTGGCGTGGTTGGCCATGGTCACCCGGTCTCCGACGATCACGTCATGGCCGACATGGGCCCCCGTCATGAACAGGCCGTTCGACCCCACGGTCGTCAGCTTGCGGTCGCCCGGCGTGCCGCGATTGAAGGTGCAGTGCTCGCGAATGACGTTGTCGGTGCCGATCTCGAGGCGCACCGGCTCGCCCTTGTAGCCGCCGTGTTGCGGGTCGCCTCCGATGACACAGAAGGGATGGACGATGGTACGGGCACCGATCGATGTGTCCTGCTGCACCACGACATGGCTGACCAGCCGCACATCCTCGGCCAGCGATACGCCCGCCCCGACCACGCACCATGGCCCGACCTCAACCCCGTCGCCCAGCACGGCACCGGCGTCGATCACGGCTGTCGGATGGATACGGCTCACGACGCGACCGGCTTGTCGACGGTGACCATCATGGCCGCGAAATCGGCTTCGGAGGCCAGCTTGCCGTCGATGAAGGTCTCACCACGGAATTTGAAGATGTCCCCTCGAATCTTCGTCACCGACACCTGCATCCTCAGCTGGTCGCCCGGGCGGGCCGGCCTGCGGAAGCGCACCCCGTCGATCGACATGAACATGATGACCTTGCCCTCGACCTGAACGTCCATCGACTTGGACATCAGCAAGGCCCCCGTCTGGGCCATGGCCTCGATGATCATCACGCCCGGCATGACGGGATCTATCGGGAAATGCCCCGGGAAATAGGGCTCGTTGTGGGTGACGTTCTTGATGCCCGTGATCGAGGTATTCGGAACGAAGTCCTCGGCCTTGTCGACCAGCAGGAAGGGATAGCGGTGCGGCAGCCGGCGCATCACCTCTGCGTAGTCAATCTTGCCGTCGTCACTCATCCTGCGGCCTTCCTCGCCGTAGGCGCTAGGAACGCGCCTTTCCTGTCGCCTGTTTGGCGAGCCAGACCGCTTCGCGCAAGGACTGTCGGATCGGTTTGGCCGGATAGCCTGACCAGGTCTCCCCCGCCGGGATATCCGCCAGGACGCCGGCGCCGCCCGCCACGCGAGCTCCCTCGCCGATCCTGATATGGTCGCCGATGCCGGCCTGGCCGCCGAAAATGACGTTGTCCCCGACGATACAGGAGCCGGAAATCCCGGTGTGCGCCGCCATGAGGCAGTTTCTGCCGATGACGCAGTTGTGGGCGATCATGACCAGATTATCGATCTTGGTGTTCTCGCCGACGACCGTGTCCTCATAGGCCCCCCGGTCGATGCAGGAGTTGGCTCCGACCGTGACGCCGTCCTGCAGGATCACGCGACCCAGCTGTGGCACATCAATCGGCCCGGCCCTTGATCGCGCCGCCCCGAATCCCGCCTCGCCGATGCGGACGCCTGACAGCAGGCGGACACGGTCGCCGATCAGGGCGAACCCGACGCTGACGTTGTAGCCGATGACGCAATCACGGCCGATCTGGACGCCGGGCCCGATGACGCTGTTGGCGCCGATGCGTGTGCCCCGGCCTATGCGCGCGCCGGAGCCGATGACGACGCCGGGCTCGAGGACGACCGTGTCGTCCTCGACCGCCTCGTCGCGGTCAGCCTCTGACAGCGGGATGATCCGGTGGAGCGACATGGACGCTCGCGCCCATGCCGCCTGCGGCTCGTCGGAAACGATGAGGGCGGCACCCGGAGGCGCGACCTCGACGGCGGCGGCAGGCAGGATCACGCAGCCGGCCCGGGTCTGGCCGAGGGCGGCGACGAATTTGCGATCTCCGAGGAAGGCGACGTCTGCCGTGCCGGCGGACCCGAGAGGTGCGACGGCGGAGACCTCTCGGTCTCCGCCCCGCATGACTTCGCCTCCGATCCGTTCGGCCAGCTCGGCGACGCTCAGCGCCGGCAGGCTGTCGAAAAAGCGCGGATCGGGCATGACAGCCCTACTGCTGCTGGTCGACCGGCACTTCGAGACGGTTGAAGGACAGAGACGGCAGGCTGGTGTTCAGGCGCTGGATGACGGTGTCGGTCACGTCCATGGCCGGATTGAAGATGTAGACCGCCGAACGGTCCAGCAGCAGACCACAGCCGCGTTCCTGATAGACGGCGACCAGGATCGGGTCGGCCGCCTGGGCGATCGCGCGGACCTGCATCCGCTGGGTGTACTGGAGCTCCGCCTGACGGCGCTGCTCCAGTTGCTGGGCTTCCTGGGCGCGGGCCTGCCAGGCGCGCATGCGCGAGCCATCGGGGTCAGCAGCCTGACCGCCCTGTTGCAGGGCCTGCGCCTCGGTCTGCAGGGAGGCACCGTAGGGGGCGAGTTCGCCCTGAACCTCGGTGATCAGCCGCTGCATGCCGGCCTGAACGGACTGACCGGCCGTCGACTGGGCCAGCAGACGATCGTTGTGGAACACGCAGACGCCGGGCAGGACCGGACCCGGATTGGCCGGAGCCTGGGCCTGGGCGGCGGCGGAGCCGGCGGCCAGGGACGCGAGAGCGAATGCGCCGATTGCGAACAGTTTCATCTTGAACCTTTGATGCGGAAAAATCGCCCGCGCTAGAACTGGGTGGAGGTCGAGAAGCGGAACGTTTCTGTTTTATCGTAAACTTCCTGGCCGATGATCTGGCTCAGGTCGAAGCGGATCGGACCCATCGGCGACTTCCAGTGGATGCTGACTCCGGCGGAAGCCCTCAGCGCCAGTTCGTCGACGATATTGGTGTTGGGCAGGCCGTTGGCGCTGGTCGTGTAACGGCTATCGAGGACGCCGAGCGTTCCGACGTCCGTGAATACCGAGGTGCGGATGCCGTACTCTTCCGGCAGGCCGTTCGGGACGGTCATTTCGAGAGTGCCGATGGCGTAGAAATTACCGCCGAGGGCGTCGTTGTTGGTCCCGGGCGTGAGGTCGCGCGGGCCGATACCTGCGGTCTCGAAGCCGCGGAAGCTGTTGCCGCCCTTGAAGAAGCGGTCGTTGATCCGGATCGGATCGCCGCCCCAGCCCGCGATATAGCCCATGGACGCCGTCGCGGTGACCACCCACTCCGGGGTGATGCCCCAATAGGCCGACACATCCGCCTCGGTCTTGATGTAGTTCACGTCGCCGCCGACGCCGGCGAAGTCCTGGCGCAGGCTGCCGGTCCAGCCGCGCGTCGGGCGAACCGGGTCGTTCCTCCGGTCGACCAGCAGGGTGTAGCCGGCCGAGGAGTTCAGGAACGAACCGACCTGATCGCAAAGCGCACTGGCACCCTGGCGGCCGCTGCCGCTGCAATAGCCGTCCGGCACGATGATCTCGTCGCTCTTCAGGAAGTAGCGCGTGCTCAGGAGGGTGTAGCCGTTCAGCGGATAGGACAGGCGCAAGCCTGCGCCGGTCGAGCGGTAATCGTACGAGGAGAATTCGCTGAGGTCGTAGCGCGAGTGGAAGGCGTCAAAGCCGGCGCGCAGGTCACGACCGAGGAATTTCGGCTCAGTGAAGCGGAAGTCGATCTGCTGACGCAGCGAGCCCCACTCGACGCGGGCAACGACGTTCTGGCCCCGGCCGCGGAAATTGCGCTCGGTGATGCCCAGGTTGACGACGAAGGAGTCGACGGAGCTGAACCCGGCTCCGACGGAAAGCTCTCCGGTCGGCTGTTCCGTGACCGTGACATTGACCACCGACCGGTCCGGCGCCGTGCCGCGCGCTTCCTCGACGGTGACGTCCTTGAAGAAGCCGAGCGCCCGCAGATTGTTGCGTGACCGCTCAAGCAGGGTGCGGTTGAAGGCGTCGCCTTCGGTCAGCATCATCTCGCGGCGGACGACATTATCCAGCGTACGGGTGTTGCCGATGACATTGATCCGGTCGACGTAGACCCGCTGGCCTTCCTTGACGTTGAAGGTGACGTCGACGGTGTCGGTCTCGGGATTGGCGCGATAGGTCGGCTCGATCTCGACGAAGGCGTACCCCGCCGAACCCGCCGCGAAGGTCAGGGCGTCGACCGCCGACTCGATCTTGTCACTCTCGTACAGATCGCCTGTGCGGATCGGCAGCAGCAGTTTGAGGAAGTCGGGGTTCAACCGGTCGTTCTCGGTGACCACATCGACAGTCCCGAAATTATAGCGGTCGCCCTCGTCCACGGTCAGGGTGATGCCGAACGAGGTGTCGTCCGGTGCCAGCTCGGAAATCGCCGACAGGACCCGGAAATCGTAATAGCCGCGGTTGGTGTAGAATTTCCGCAGTTGCTCCCGGTCGTAATCCAGCCGGTTCGGATCGTAGTTGTCGTTGGTCGTGAACAGCCGGTACCAGGCCGACTGTTGCGTCACCATGACCTCGCGCAGATCGCTGTCCGAATAGGCGCTGTTGCCGAGGAAGGTGATGGCGCGCACGCCGGTTTCGGGACCCTCGTTGATCTCGAAGACCACGTCGACGCGGTTCTGGTCCAGCTGGACGATCTTCGGCGTCACGGTGGCAGAGATGCGGCCCGAGAGCCGGTACAATTCGACGATCTTGCCGACGTCTTCCTGAATCCGGGCGCGGGTGTAGATACCGCGCGGCTTGAGCGTGACCTCCTCGGTCAGCTTGTCCTCGCTGACCGCGCCGTTCCCCTCGAACACAACCTGGTTGATGATCGGGTTCTCGACGATCTCGACCACCAGGTCGCCGTTCGGCTGGACGCCCAGCTGGACGTCCGCGAACAGCTGGGTGCGGGTCAGGGTTCGAACGGCGACGTCCAGAACCGCGGGGTCAACCACATCGCCCGGCTGGATCGGCAGATAGGACAGGACCGTCGTCTGGTCGATGCGCTGGTTGCCCCGCACGAGAATGCGGTTGATCGTGAGACGCTGGTCCTGCACCGGCGCAGCCTGGCCAGGGGCCGGGGGGCCAACCTCGGCCTGCGCCGGCTGGATCACCGGTGCGGCCGGAGCCTGGCTTTGGGCCATGGCCGGACCGGCCAGCCCCGCAGCGGCCGCAAGGGCCAGCAGGCTGGGGCTCAGGGCCCTGGCGAAATGAAGGGCAGACGCATCTTGTCGGATCATACGGGAAACCATCGGGGGCTGGCGTCGGCTCGTCATGCGAGCCCGCCGAGGAATTTGAACAGGCTCAGCTTCTGCAGGTCGTTCCAGGTCGCGAACAACATCAATCCAGCCAGCAAAGCAAGACCGACACGGTAGCTGACCTCCTGAACACGAGCGGGGACTGGCCTGCGGGCCACAGCTTCATAAGCGTAAAACAGCAGATGTCCCCCATCCAGAACCGGAATCGGCAACAGATTAACAATGCCAATTCCGATCGAAACTATGGCGGCGAACTGAAGAAACATCAGGGCGAGGTTCGCAGCGATGTAGCCGGGGTCCGGATCGGCAGCCACAGCCTGACGGGTCGCCCCGCCTGCGGCCCGCGCGATTCCGATCGGTCCGCTCAGCAGATCGCCCGATTCCTTGCCCGTGAAGATGCGACCGATGTAGGTCCCGGTCGTCGCGACCGTGGTCCCGATCATCTCCGCGCCCTTCCCGGTCGCCTCGAACGGATTCAGACGACGGAACCGGTAGTCCTCACTCAGGGGCAGAAGCGCGAGACCGACCTGGGCGACGCGCACCCGGCCTGACAATTCGTCCTCCTGGATCACCCGCCTCGGCGTCGCGACCAGATCCACCCGTTGGCCGGCGCGCTCCACGGTAAAGCGCAGGGGGTCGCCCGCGCTCATCATCACCGTCTGGGTGACCTCGGCCTGATCCTGAATCGGCCGGTCATTGATCGCGAGAATTTTGTCCCGCGGCAGGAATCCGGCCTCTGCGGCCGGGCTGCCGGGCGCGACCGCCGCCACCCGGGGTGCCGCGATCCGCTCGCCGATCACGCTGAACAGGATGGTGAAAAGCACGAGCGCCAGCAGGAAATTGGCCGCCGGCCCCGCGGCGACGACCAGGGCGCGCTGCCAGATCGGCTTGAAATGGAAATAGTCCCGCTCGGCCCCCGCGCCGTTCTCCGCGATGACCCGCTGCTTCAACTCCGCCAGACCCGCCTGGTCCGGCACGCTGGAGGCGTCCAGATCGCCCGAAAACTTGACGTAGCCGCCCAGCGGCAGCCAGGCCAGCCGCCACTCGGTCCCGTGCTTGTCGGTACGGGCCACGATGGTCTTGCCGAAACCGATGGAGAAACGGTCCACCTTCACGCCAAAGGCCCGGGCCACCAGAAAATGGCCCAGTTCGTGGATGGTGACGATAAAGGTCAGCACCAGCAGGAAGGGTACGCTGTAGAGCAGCACCTGACCGAGGAATCCCGTCATACCGTTATCGGTCCCTCCGCCATTCAGGCTGCCGCCGCGATGCCGCGGATAATGGATTCCGCCATCCGCCGCGCCTGCGCATCGACGGCCAGGGCCGCGTCGCAGGCGTCGTCGGAACCGGAATCCACCCCCGAGGCCGTCACGCGCGACAAGGTGTCTGCGACGACTGCGGCAATATTGAGAAAGCCCAGTCGACGGTCAAGGAAGGCCAGAGCCGCAACCTCATTGGCGGCATTGAACACGATGGGCGCCGCGCCGCCCGCCTGTAACGCCTGACGCGCGAGTTTCAGGGCCGGGAACCGGTCGTCGTCCGGGGCCTCGAACGTCAGCCGGCCCAGGGCGGCGAGGTCCAGTCCCGGGGCGTTCCAGGCGATCCGCTCGGGCCAGGCCAGGGCGTAGGCGATCGGCGTCTTCATGTCCGGCGGCCCCATCTGGGCCAGGGTCGAGCCGTCGATATACTCCACCAGACTGTGGACGATGGACTCCGGGTGCACCACGACGGCGATCCGCTCGGCCGGCATGTCGAACAGATAGGCCGCCTCGATCGTCTCCAGCCCCTTGTTGGCCATGGTGGCGCTGTCGACCGAAATCTTGGCCCCCATGCTCCAGTTCGGATGGGCGACGGCCTGTTCGGGGGTGATCGACTTCAGTGCTTCGAACGGTGTCTTGCGGAACGGTCCGCCCGAGGCCGTCAGGACCAGCTTTGCGACCCGCTCCGGCGCGTCATGCGGAAAGACCTGATGGATGGCGGAATGTTCGGAATCGACGGGCAACAGGCGGCCACCCGACCGCTTGACCCGTTCGATCAGGGCCGGGCCGCAACAGACCAGGCTTTCCTTGTTGGCCAGGGCCAGAGTCGCGCCTGTCGCCGCCGCCGCCCAGGCCGATCGCAGCCCCGCCGCACCGACGATGGCGGCCATGATCCAGTCGGCGGGCCGGGCCGCGGCCTCGATCACCGCCTGATCGCCCGCGGCGGCCTCTACCCCCGTCCCGGCCAGGGCCGCGCGAAGCTCGTCCAGCCGCGCCGGATCGGCCGTGACCGCCAGCTTCGGCTTCCAGCGCCGCGCCTGCTCGGCCAGCCGTGCGATATTGGCGCCGCCGGTCAGGGCCTCGACCTCGAACGCCCCGGTTCCGGCGGTCTCGGCCTGATCCATCAGGTCCAGTGTTGAACAGCCCACCGAGCCCGTCGCGCCCAGCACCGTCACCCGCCGCCGGATCATGCGGCCCCGCCCGTCAGGCCTACGATCAGCCGTCCGCAGGCTACGACCACGACGGCGAACATCAGCCCGTCCACCCGGTCCAGCAGGCCGCCGTGCCCCGGGATCAGCGTGCCTGCGTCCTTGACGCCGTAGCGCCGCTTGAGGGCCGACTCCCACAGGTCGCCGGCCATGGTGGCGAGAGCGGCCGCCAGCCCCAGGGCCGCGCCCCAGTACGGCCCGAGGCCCATGTCCAGAAGGCTGCCGAGCGCCGCGCCCGCGGCGGTTCCGGCGGCAAGGCCGCCAATGAACCCGGACCAGGTCTTGTTGGGTGAAAAGCGCGGCCACAGCTTGGGCCCGCCGACCAGACTGCCGACCAGATAGGCCATGATGTCCGACGCCCAGGCGATGAGGAAGGCCGACACCGTCCAGGCCAGACCGCTCGCCGTGTCCACATCGCGCAACCAGATCAGCAGCACCGCCGGCCAGCCGAGGTAGAGCACCCCATAGGCGCCATCCAGCGCCTCCTGGCCGCGGTTGCGCGCGAACAGGCCGGCTGCGACCGCGCCGAACACCAGCATGACCAGGCCCAGCGATAGCTGCCCGGCGTGGGCCGCCACCACGCCGGCGACGACGCCGAAGGCGACGGCGCCCGCCATGACCCGCCAGGCCTTGGCCGCGCTCATCATGGCCCATTCGACGGCCAGCAGGGCGCAGGCCAGCAGCATGAGGGCGAGGAACCACAGGCCACCGGCCCAGATGGCCAGAACCGCGGCGGGCGCCAGCACGATCGCGGATGCGGCCCTGAGACCTATGTCGCGGGCCCTGACCGCCATCAGCCGGCCGCGAGGGCGGGTGCCGCCGCCTCGGCAGTCGACGCCCGGCCGCCGAAGCGGCGGTCACGGTTGCGGTATTGCTCGATCACGTCAGCCAGGCCCTCGGCACCGTAGTCGGGCCAGAGGATCTGCTGATAGACCAGCTCGGCATAGGCGGCCTCCCACAGCAGGAAGTTCGACAACCGCTGCTCGCCCGAGGTGCGCACGATCACATCGACCGGCGGCGAGCCCGCGGTGGACAGGCCCAGTCCCAGCGACTGCTCGTCCAGCGGACCCGTCGCCTCCCCGGCCAGCACGGCCTCCACATGGCGCCGCGCCGCATCGACGATGTCGGCCCGGCCGCCATAGTTGAAGGCGACCTGCAGCAGGAATTTCTCATTGTGCGCCGTGGTCGCCTCGGCCCGGTCGATAATCGCGATGATGTCGGCAGGCAGTCCCGCCCGACGCCCCAGCACCCGGACCCGGACGCCCGCCCGCTCCAGCCGCTTCAGATCGCTCGCCACATAGGACCGAACCAGGCCCATCAGGTCGGACACTTCATCGGCCGGCCGGCTCCAGTTCTCGGTTGAGAACCCGAACACCGTCAGGCAGCGGATGCCGAACCGGGGCGCGGCCTCGACCGTGCGCTTCAGGGCCTGAACGCCCTCGCGATGACCCATCGCGCGCGGAAGCCCACGCGCCTCGGCCCAGCGGCCGTTGCCGTCCATGATCAGGGCGACGTGTCGCGGGCCGTCAGTCGGCGCGGTATGAAAGGGCTCGGCGGGCATGCGGGGCGTATCCTACGGCAATTCGCGCCGTCAAACCTGCATGATCTCAACTTCCTTGGCCCTCAAGGCCTCGTCGATCCGCTTGATGGCCGCGTCGGTGTCCTTCTGGACCTCGGTCTCCATCTTCTTCTGTTCGTCCTGGCTGATCTCGCCGGCCTTCTCGGCCTTCTTGAGATCCTCATTGGCGTCGCGGCGAACGTTCCGGACGGCAATCTTCTGCTGCTCGGTGTATTTTCCGGCCAGCTTGGCGAGGTCCTTGCGGCGCTCCTCGGTCAGCGGCGGCACGGGGATACGCAGGGTCTGGCCGTCGACAATCGGGTTCAGACCCAGCCCCGCGGCGCGGATGGCCTTTTCGACCGGGCCGACCATCGATTTGTCCCAGACATTGACCGAGATCATGCGCGGTTCGGGCACGCTGATGGCGGCGACCGAGTTCAGAGGCGCGTTCGAGCCATAGGCCTGTACCTGGACGGGATCGAGCAGGCCGACGTTGGCGCGGCCGGTGCGCAGGCCGTTGAACTCTTCCTTCAGGGCGGCCACGGACTTGTCCATGCGGTCGCGGTAGGTCTTCAGATCGGGCTTGGCCATGGTCGTTTCTCTCGCGTTTTCTTGTCTTTGGCGGCTCAGTCGGCCGTTTTGGACGAGATGACCGTAAAGGTCCCCTCCCCCGTCAGCGTCCGGCGCAGCGAATTGTTCTCGCGGATAGAGAAAACCACGATCGGAATGCCCGAGTCACGCATCAGGGCGATGGCCGAGGCGTCCATGACCTTCAGATCCTTCGCCAGTACATCGTGATAGGTCAGGGTCTCATAGCGGGTGGCGGCGGGGTCCTTCTTGGGGTCGGCCGTATAGACGCCGTCGACGCTGGTGCCCTTCAGCAGGGCGTCGCAGCCCATTTCCGCCGCCCGCAGCGCAGCGCCCGAGTCGGTTGTGAAGAAGGGTGCGCCCACGCCGGCGGCGAAGATCACCACCCGGCCCTTTTCGAGGTGACGCAGGGCGCGGCGGCGCACATAGGGCTCCGCCACGGCGTTCATGGTCAGGGCGCTCTGGACGCGGGTCTGGACCCCGATCTTCTCCAACGCCGCCTGCATGGCCAGGGCGTTCATCACCGTGGCCAGCATGCCCATATAGTCGGCCGTGGCCCGCTCCATGTCGCCCGCGGCCTTGCTCAGTCCCCGGAAGATGTTGCCGCCACCGATGACCAGGCAAATTTCGACCCCCTCGCGCGCCACGTCGGCCACCGCCTGGGCGACCCCCGCGACGGTCTTCATGTCGATGCCATAGGACTGGTCGCCCATCAGCACCTCGCCCGAGACCTTCAGCAGGACGCGTTTGTACAGGAACTCGGGCGGGGCGTCGGGCATGAGGGGACCTTGGGCGAGGGATTCGGCTTCTTATAAGGAGAGGGCGAGCCGGTTCAAAGGGCCACAAATCCGCTCATCCCGGCGAAAGCCGGGACCCAGATGCCAAAGCGCAGGACATGGGCCCGCAAGAAACCTGCGCTCCAGCTGGCGAGACTGGGCCTTATGATCTGGGTCCCGGCTTTCGCCGGGATGAGCGGAGGTGTTTAGAGCCTCAGAATGATGGTCTCGACGATAGGCCGCCGATCCCAGATCTGCTGGCTGGCCTTCTTCAGGGCGCGGGAGACGGCCTGTTCAATGACCATTTCGTCCTCGAGGGCCGCGCCCTTCAGCTTGTTGACGGCCTGTTCGGCGCGTTCGGCCAGATCATCCAGCGCATCGCCCAGCGGGGATTCCGCATCGCCCGGCAGGCCGATGGCGCGCACATCGATGTCGCTGACGATCTTGCCGCGCTTGTCCATGGCGAAGCTGACGATCAGCACGCCGTTGGTCGAGGCGTGCCGCCGCTCGTGCAGGGCCTCACCCTGTTCCGTGACCAGACGGCCGCCGTCGACGTAGAGTCTGCCGTTTGGCACTTCATCGATGATCGCCGCCGGTCCTGGGGCCAGACGCACCATGTCGCCGTTGCGCGGCGTGACGGTCTCGGAGACGCCGACGTCCCGGGCCAGATTGGCATGCTCGGCCAGGTGACGGCGCATGCCGTGGGTCGGCACGGCGATCTTCGGTCGCGCCCAGGCGTACATCTGGCGCAGTTCCTCGCGGCACGGGTGGCCGGAGACGTGGATGCCGGGATGGTCCCGCTCGGTGTAGAGCCGCACGCCCCGATCGGCGAGCTTGTCCTGCAGTCGGCCGATCGACAGTTCGTTGCCGGGAATGACCCGCGACGAGAAGATGCAGTGATCGCCCTTGCTGAGCTTGATGTAGGGGTGGGTGCCCTCGGCCACGCGCGACAGGGCGGCCCGCGCCTCGCCCTGGCTGCCAGTGCACAGATACAGGATCTGGTCGGCCGGCCAGACGCGGGCCTCCTCGTCGGTCAGGAACGGCTTGACGTCGTTCAGCATGCCGACATGCTTGGCCGCCGAGGTGATGCGGTGCATCGAACGGCCCGCCAGCGACACCCGCCGGCCGGCCTTCTCAGCCGCGCGGATCACGCTGTCCATCCGGGCGACGTTCGAGGCGAAACAGCCGACCGCGATCCGGCCCTTCAACCCGCCGATCAGTTCGATCAGGGCGTTCCGGACACCGCCTTCCGACCCCGCCGAGCCCTCGACGAACACATTGGTGGAATCACAGACCATGGCCAGCACGCCCTCGTCGCCGAGGCGGCTGATGGCGGCGGAGTCGGTAACCTCGCCGATGATCGGATCGTCGTCGATCTTCCAGTCACCGGTGTGCAGGACCGTGCCCAGCGGCGTCTTGATCGCCAGACCGTTCGGCTCGGCGATCGAATGGGTCATGGTGACCATCGTCACCTGGAACGGGCCGAGGTCGATGGTCCCGCCCAACGGCACCTCGATCAGCTTGACCTGGTCCAGGATGCCCGCCTCGCGCAGCTTCTCGCGGATCAGGAAGGCGGTGAACGGCGTGGCGTACAGCGGTGCCTTCATGCGCGACCACAGCCAGCCGAGGGCACCGATGTGGTCCTCGTGCGCGTGGGTCAGGACGATGCCGCGAATGGTTTCGCCTTCAAGGAAGGCGGGGTCGGGGACGATCACATCGACGCCGGGCGTCGACAGGTCGCCGAAGGTCACGCCCACATCCACCACGAGCCACTCGCGGTTCGCCTCGGGGCCATAGCCGTAGAGGTTGAGATTCATCCCGATCTCGCCCGAGCCGCCCAGCGGCAGGAAGACGAGTTCGTCGTTGGTTTTCTTTTTCATGCGTCCTTTAGATGGGTGTTCCGCCGCCAGATTTCGAGGAGGCCGCGGATAGTCAGGTCCGGATCGAACCGGTCGATTGATGTTGTCGCCCCTTCAAACAGGCTGGCCACGCCGCCTGTTCCAATCACGGTCATGGGTTTGCCCCACTCCGCCTTGATGCGCGCGACCATGCCCTCGATCAGGGCGACATAGCCCCAGAAGACGCCGGACTGCATGTTGGAGACGGTGTCCTTGCCGATCACCCGGTCGGGCCGCTGGATGGCGATGCGCGGCAGCATGGCCGCCGCCTCGTGCAGGGCCTGAAGGCTCAGATTTATGCCCGGGGCGATGGCCCCACCCTCGAAGGCCCCGTCGGCGGCTATGACGTCAAAGGTCGTGGCAGTGCCGCTGTCGATGACGATCAGGTCGCCCGGATAGACCAGATGCGCCCCGATGGCGTTGACCAGCCGGTCGGCTCCCGCCTCGCTCGGCTTGGTGATCCGCGAAGTCATGCCCAGCGAGACATTGTCGCCGATCACCAGCGGCTCGACCTCCAGGTAGCGGCGCGACAGGTTGCGCAGGTTGAAGATCGACTGCGGCACCACGCTGGAGATGATGCAGCCATCGAGCTGGCTGATCGCCAGCCCGTGCATGGCCAGCAGTTGGCTCAGCCAGACAGCATATTCGTCGGCCGTACGGCTGCTCTCCGTGGCCGTGCGCCATTGGGCAATCCAGTCGTTGCCGTCATGGACAGCGAACAGCGTGTTCGTATTGCCCTGCTCGATCGCCAGCAGCATCACGCGGCCTCCCCGAAGAAGACGTCGCCGGCCGAGATGAGCCGCAGGCTCCCGTCCGCCAGCCTCAATTTCAGTGCACCGTCGGGGGCTACACCCTCGGCGACGCCCTCGACCGTCTCACGACCCAGCCGCGCCACGGCAGGTCCATTCAGCCCGGCCGTCCTCGCGCGCCATGCGTCGAGGACCGGCTGGAAGCCCAGCGTCTCCCAACGGTCCATCCAGACCGCGAAGGCCCCGGCCAGCGTCGCCGCGGCGGCTTCCACCGTCGGCGGCACCGTCACATCACCACGTAGATGGTGGGCCAGCGCCGTTGCGGGCCGTTCGGTGCCTTCCGGTGCATGGGCGAGGTTCACGCCGATCCCGACCGCCAGCCACAGACCGCCGCTCTCATGAGCACCGGACTCGACCAGGACGCCCGACGTCTTCTGACCCGCCAGCATCACGTCATTGGGCCATTTGATCGTCACCAGTGAGGTCGGCGCCCAGGTGTCCAGCAGGTCCGCGATGGCGAGCGCCGCCACGAAAGTCACCTGCGCCGCTTCGGCGGGAGATTTTCGGGTCAATTGCAGCAGGGTGGAAAACAGATTTCCCTCCTGGCTTTCCCATTGCCGCCCACGCCGTCCGCGGCCCTCGGTCTGGCGCCGGGCGACGATCCACAACGGGCCTGTCTCGCCCGCGTCCGCGCGCCGGCGGGCGTCCGCATTGGTCGAGTCGGTCTGGTCGAGCAGCAGGATGGGCGCGGCGGGCATCCGCCCCTACCCGGCTCCGAAACCGGTCGCCGCGATGCCGGCGAAATGGTCGATCCAGCCGATGGCCACGATCACCAGCGGGAAGGAGAAGGCCGCCGAGGCCCAGGCGATGGTCCTCGCCTCGACCGGTGACGCATCTGTCGGCCCCACGCCCTCGGGCGTCGGATCGAACCACATCAGTTTGATGATCCGCAGATAGTAGAAGCCGGCCACGACCGAGGCGACCAGACCGGCCGCACCGACCATCCAGTAGCCGGCGTCGGCGGCCGCGCCGAAGACATAGAATTTGGCCCAGAAGCCCGCCAGCGGCGGCATGCCCAGCACCGACAGCGACAGCACGGTCAGCGCAATGGCTGTCAGAGGCTTGTCCTTCCGCAGGCCCGCCAGATCGGCGATCCTGCGGATCGGCTTCCCGCCGCGCGACAGCGACAGCAGGATGGCGAAGAAGCCGAACTGGTCGATGACGTACAGGGTCATGAACACCAGCATGGCCTGAACGCCCGCCGTGGTCCCGGCGGCGATGCCCAGCAGGGCGTAGCCGATGTTGGCGATCGACGAATAGGCCAGCAGTCGCTGCAGGTCCTTCTGCACCAGACCGCCGAATGCTCCGACAGCGAAGGAAATCAGCGAGATCAGGATCAGCACCTGGGCCCACTGGTCATGCGACCCGGCGAAGGCACCTTCCAGCGTGCGGGCGATCAGCACCATGGCCGCGACCTTGGGGGCGGTGGCAAACAGGGCCACGACCGGCGTCGGCGCGCCCTCGTAGACGGCCGGCGTCCACATGTGGAACGGCGCGGCCGAGACCTTGAAGGCCAGGCCGCAGATCAGGAAGACCAGGCCGAAGATCAGGCCGGTCGACGGGTTGGCGGCGGCATAGGCGGCGATCTCGTCAAACCGCATCGAGCCGGTGAAGCCATAGATCAGGCTCGCGCCGTAGAGCAGCAGGCCGGACGACAGGGCACCCAGCACGAAATACTTCAGCCCCGCTTCGGACGCCTTCAGGTCGTCGCGGTGGAAGGCGGCCAGCACATAGAGGGCCAGAGAATGCAGCTCGATGCCGACGTACAGGCTGATCAGGTCGCCCGACGAAGCCATCATCCCCATGCCGGCCGAGGCCAGGACAATCAGGATCGGATACTCGAATTTCGCGATCCTCGCGCGGTGCATCCAGCCGTCGCCCAGCACGATGGCCACAGCGCTGGACAGGAAGATCAGGGCCTTGCCGTAGACGGCCAGCGGATCGGCCACATAGGCACCGTTGAAGGCCTGCCCCAACGGACCGGTCACGGCCACGGCCGTTGCGGCGACGAGCAGCCCGACCGACAGGGCCGAGATGAAGCGCACGCTCTTCTCGCCCATGAAGGCGCCGAGCATCAGCAACACCAGACCGCCGACCGCGAGGGTCGCTTCCGGGGCCGAGAGGTGAAGGGCGGAGATAAGATCAGGCATCATCGTCTCACCCGCCGATCGCGGCGCGATAGGCAGTCGTCAGGGCCTCGACCGAGGCGGCGGTGTAATTCAGCACCAGACCGGGCTGAACGCCCAGCCACAGGGTGCCGATGATCAGCGGGGCGAAGATCAGCAGTTCGCGCTTGTCGACATCGGTGATCGCCTTCATCGCCGGATTGGTGATCTCGCCGAACATGACGTTGCGATACAGCGTCAGCGCATAGACCGCCGAGAAGATCACGCCCGAGGCGGCGAACAGCGCCGTCCAGGTCGAGACCTCATAGATGCCGACCATGGTCAGGATCTCGCCGATGAAGCCCGAGGTACCCGGCAGGCCGACATTGGCCATGGTGAACAGCATGAAGATGGCTGCGAACCAGGGCATGCGCGCGGTCAGGCCGCCGTACAGGGCGATCTCGCGGGTGTGCATCCGGTCATAGACCACGCCGACGCAGAGGAAGAGCGCCCCCGAGATCAGGCCGTGACTCAGCATCTGGAAGACCGCGCCCTGCACGCCCTGATCGTTGCCGGCGAAGATGCCCATGGTCACGAAGCCCATGTGGGCCACCGACGAATAGGCGATCAGCTTCTTCATGTCCGTCTGCCGGAAGGCGACCAGCGAGGTGTAGACGATGGCGATCACCGACAGGGCGAAGACCAGCGGCGCGAACGTCTGCGACGCCTGCGGGAACATGGGCAGGTTGAACAGCAGGAAGCCGTAGCCGCCGAGCTTCAGCAGGATGCCGGCCAGGATGACCGACCCTGCGGTTGGTGCCTGGACGTGGGCGTCGGGCAACCAGGTGTGCACCGGCCACATCGGCATCTTCACCGCGAACGACGCGAAGAAGGCCAGCCAGAGCAGCGGCTGCACCGTCGGGCTGAAGGCGTATTCCTTGAGCGCCGGGATGCTGGTGGTGCCGGTCTCGGCCGCCATCCACAGCATGGCCAGCAGCATCAGCACCGACCCAAGGAGGGTGTAGAGGAAGAATTTGTAGGAGGCGTAGATCCGGTTCGCCCCGCCCCACACCCCGATGATGATGAACATCGGTACCAGGGTGCCTTCGAAGAAGATGTAGAACAGGAACAGGTCCAGCGAGGTGAAAACCCCGATGACCAGCGTCTCAAGCACCAGGAAGGCGATCATGTAGTCGACCACACGGTCCTTGATCGTGTTCCAGCTGGCCAGGATGCAGATCGGCATCAGGAAGGCCGTCAGAAGGACGAACAGGATCGAAATCCCGTCCACGCCCATATGGTACTGGGCACCCACGAACCAGACGTAGCGTTCGACGAACTGGTAGGCGGCGCTGGACGGATCGAAGGTCGCGACCAGAACGGCCGAGACGCCAAGGGTGACAACCGTGGTCAGCAGGGCGATCCAGCGTGCGGCACCGTCCGCCCCGGCCTTGTTCAACAGCCGGGCCAGCAGGATCAGGCCCGCGCCGACCAGCGGCAGGAAGGTGACGACGCTGAGGATGTAGGGGATCTGGGGCAAGATCAGGCTCCCCACGTATAGATGGCGAAGGCGAGGAAGCCGGCCAGGCCGAGCAGCATCACGAAGGCGTAGAAATAGACGTAGCCGGACTGGAACCGGGCGAGACCGCCCGCGAATTTCCGCGACAGCCAGGCCATGCCGTTGGGCCCGCCCCCGTCGATGATCTTCACGTCGCCGACCTTCCAGAACAGGTCGCCGACGGCCCGCGCGCCCTTCACGAACACGACGTCATACAGCTCGTCAAAATACCATTTGTTGTAGAGGAAGGCGTGCACCACGCCCCCGCGATCGGCCATGCGGCGCGCCATGCCTTCCTTCAGCACATAGAGCCAGAAGGCGGCGAAACTCCCGATCAGCGTCAGGATCAGCGGCGACCACTTCACCCACGTCGGCACGGAGTGACTTTCGTGCAGGACGTGGTTGGTCCCGGCCACGAAGATCGCGCCGCGCCAGAAGCCGTGCTCGTGGTCTCCGATGAACCAGGGCGCGAAGACGAAGCCGGCGGCGATGGCACCGACCGACAGCAGCAGCAGCGGAACCAGCATCACCAGCGGGCTCTCATGCGGCTTCAGCGGGCCGTGATGGGCGTGGTCGTCGTGGGCATGGTCGTCCGCATGCGAGGCGTGGTCGTCATGGGCGTGATCATCGTGATGCGCGTCCTTCCACACCGGCTTGTTATGGAAGGTCATGAACACCAGACGCCACGAATAGTAGGCGGTCAGGCCGGCCGCGAGGATGCCGACGAAGAAGGCGAACAGTCCCATGGCCGAATGGCCGCTGGTGAACGAGGCGAAGGCGCTCTCGATGATCGAGTCCTTGGAGTAGAAGCCCGCCAGACCGCCGACGCCGGGGATTCCGAGGCCGGTGATGGCGATGGTGCCGATGGTCATCACCGCATAGGTCACCGGCAGCAACTTCCACAGCCCGCCCATCTTCCGCATGTCCTGCTCATGGTGCATGCCGTGGATCACCGAGCCGGCACCCAGGAACAGCAGGGCCTTGAAGAAGGCGTGGGTGAACAGGTGGAACATCGCCGCCTGATAGGCACCAACACCCGCCGCAAAAAACATGTAGCCGAGCTGCGAACAGGTCGAATAGGCGATGACCCGTTTGATGTCGTTCTGCGCCAGACCGACCGTGGCCGCGAACAGGGCCGTGACCGCGCCGGTCAGGGCAATGATGGCCGAAGCGACCGGGGCGTACTCATAGATCGGCGACAGCAAGCAGACCATGTAAACGCCGGCGGTGACCATGGTCGCCGCGTGGATCAGCGCCGACACCGGCGTCGGGCCCTCCATGGCATCGGGCAGCCAGGTGTGCAGGAAGAACTGGGCCGACTTGCCCATGGCACCGACGAACAGCAGGGCACCCGCGAGATCCAGCGCCGACCAGTTATGGCCGAGGAAGACCCAGCCCGTGCCGGCCTTGGCGGCGATCATCGGGAACAGTTCGGCGAACTGGATCGTGCCGAACATCCAGAACACCGTCAGGATGCCCAGGGCGAAGCCGAAGTCGCCGACCCGGTTGACCACGAAGGCCTTGATGGCGGCGGCGCTGGCGGTGGACTTCTTGTACCAGAAGCCGATCAGCAGATAGGACGCCAGCCCGACCCCTTCCCAGCCGAAGAACAGCTGCATGAAGTCTGCGGCGGTGACCAGCGCCAGCATGGCGAAGGTGAACAGCGAGAGGTAGGCGAAGAAGCGCGGCTTGTCGGGATCCTCGGCCATATACCCCCAAGAATAGAGGTGGACGAGCGAGGACACGCTGGTGACCACGACCAGCATGACCGCCGACAGGGCGTCGATCCGGATCGACCAGACCGACTGGAAATCGCCGACGTTGATGAAGGGGAACAGCTCGACCGTGAAGGCCTCCAGCCCGCCCCAGGTCCACTGGCTGAACACGATCCAGGCCACGGCGCAGGAGAAGAACAGCAGGCCCGTGGTGATCGATTTGGACACCAGGTCGCCAAGCCGCCGGCCGCTCAGGCCGACGATGGCCGCGCCGAGCAGCGGGGCGAAAACGCCGAGGGTGACGAGAAGCACGAGATCCACGGTCAGCCCTTCATCACGGAGGCGTCGTCAACCGCGATATCGCCGCGGTTGCGGAAGAAGGTCACCAGAATGGCCAGGCCGACGGCGGCCTCGGCCGCAGCCACGGTCAGGACGAACATGGCCATGATCTGCCCCTGCACGTCGTTCAGATAGGCCGAAAAGGCGACGAAATTGATGTTCACGGCCAGCAGGATCAACTCGATCGACATCAGGATGATGATGACGTTCTTCCGGTTCACGAAGATGCCGAAGACACCGATGGTGAACAGGATGGCGGCCACCGCCAGATAGTGCTGCAGGGTGATTTCCATCAGACCAGATCCTCGGGAGACACGCCGGCACCGGAGGTCACGGACTTGACCTCCATGGCCGTCTTCGCGTCGCGGCCAACCTGGCGGGCGACGTTCTGGCGCTTGATGTTGGGCTTGTGGCGCAAAGTCAGGACGATGGCGCCGATCATGGCGATCAGCAGCACGATCCCTGCTGCCTGGAAGATGTAGACATAGTCCGTGTAGAGCACACGCCCGATGGTCTCGACGTTCGAGGCCTCAGGGGTAGCGGCGATGGGCCCGACGGCGTCGGCAGCGACGCCGCCACTGACCACCGCCAGCGAGATCATGATCATCTCGGCCAGCAATATGCCGGCCACGATCATCGCCAGGGGCAGATAGCGCGCGTAGCCCTCGCGCAGCTTCACGAAGTCCACGTCCAGCATCATGACGACGAACAGGAACAGCACCGCGACGGCACCGACGTAGACGACCACCAGCAGCATCGCCAGGAACTCCGCCCCGAGCAGGACGAACAGTCCCGCCGACGAGAAGAAGGCCAGAATCAGCCACAGCACGCTGTGCACGGGGTTCTTCGCCGTAACGACCATCAGGCCGCCCAGCACGGCCACAGCCGACAAGAGATAGAAGGCCAGGCCTTGCAAGAGCATCGCGCGATCGGCTCCTCACGCATTGCCGACGAGCGAGGCGGCGGCCAGCGGACGGTTCAGACAAAACCCGAAACCCGGCGCGCGAATCCCGCCCGGAAAGCCTCGGAAAGCGCGCGACTTCTAACCGCCGCCGGGGCCTTTGCAAAGACCGAATGCGACGACCGATTATCGCCCGGCAACGCCTTGTCGATCCAGCGCCGCGCGCCCAGTTTGAACGCGAACAAAAGGGACCGTCATGAGCGAAGAGCGCGACTATCTGCTGGGCACCCACGACGCCGAGGTCGAACGCCTCGGCCTGCAGCACCGGGTGTGGCGTCCGCGCGTGCTGGACGCTTGGCGCAGGGCCGGAATCACGGTCGGCTCGACCGTCATCGACGCCGGTGCCGGACCCGGCTGGGCCAGCCTGGATCTGGCTGAAATCGTCGGACCCGAGGGCCGGGTAGCTTCGCTGGAGCGGTCGGCGCGGTTCGTTGATGTCCTGAATCGTTCGGCCGCGTCGCGCGATCTGCGCAACGTCGACGCTGCCACCGTGGACCTCGTCACCGATCCGCTGCCGGTCACGGGTGCCGACGCCTTCTGGATTCGCTGGGTGCTGGCCTTCGTCAGCGATCCGGCCGCCGTCCTGGCCAAACTGCACGCCGCCCTCCGCCCCGGCGGCGTGGCGGTGATCCACGAGTATCTGGACTACGGGACGTTCGGCATTCTTCCGGACAGTCCGGCGATCGAGGATTTCAAGCGGTTCGTGGTCGAGGACTGGCGCGCCACGGGTGGCGAGCCGGACATCGGCCGCGTACTGCCCGCCTTGCTGCCCGCCGCCGGGTTCCGGATCCGGTCCATGCAGGCGATTGTGGAAACGGCCCGCAAGGGCGACCCGGTCTGGCCGTGGCCGTCAAGCTGGGGCCGGAACTATCCCCGCTTTCTCGCCGAGAACGGCAAGGTCGACCCCGCTTGGGCCGATCGCGTCATCGCCGCCTTTGATGACGCCGAGGCCAATCCAGACGCCGTGTTGATCACACCGATGGTGCTGGAAATCATCGCCGAGAAGGTGTGAGGGTCACCGGTACGGCGCGTCGAGTTCCAGGTTCTTTGCAATCAGCCGCTCCCAGCGATCGCCGTTGGCGAGCAGCCGGTCCTTGTCATAGAGCAGCTCTTCCCGCGTCTCGACCGTGAACTCCGAGTTCGGGCCCTCGACGATGGCGTCCACCGGGCAGGCCTCGGCGCACAGTCCGCAGTAAATGCATTTGACCATGTCGATGTCGTAGCGGGTCGTGCGGCGGCTGCCGTCGGCGCGCGGTTCGGCCTCGATGGTGATAGCCTGGGCGGGGCAGATGGCCTCGCACAGCTTGCAGGCGATGCAGCGTTCCTCGCCGTTCGCATAGCGGCGCAGGGCGTGCTCGCCCCGGAAGCGCGGCGACTGCGGATTGCGCTCGAACGGATAGTTCACCGTGGCCTTGGGGCGGGCCATGTATTTCAGCGACAGGCCGATCGCGCCGACGGCGTCGATCAGAAGCGCACCCTTCGCGGCCTGGACGAGACGGTTGAACATTACTGGCTGGCTCCGGTGCGCGCGCACTCGCGGGCGTATCGCTCGCTCTGTTGGTCCATGGTCTCGCAGCGGCGCAGGCGCTCAGCCTCCTGCCGCTGGATGCGCTCCTGCCGCTGCTGCCATTGATAGGGCGAGACCGGGTCGGGTTCGTAGGTGCTGCATGCCGACAGGGTCGCGGCCGCCAGCATGAGGGTCAGGGCGCGGCGCATCAGTTCCTCCTGACCACGACGTCGCAACCTTCCGGCTGGTCATCGCGGTCCGTGCGGCCGTCGCGGCAGGCAGGGTGCATTCGGTCCGCCCTGGCGCGCGCGCGCTCGGCCCGCTCCAGGGTGCCGACCGAGGTCGTCTCCTCGACCCGCGGGTCGAAACGGTAGCTGCAGCCACCGGCTGTGATGGCCGTCAGCACCGCACAGGAAAGGACCAGCGCCCGGCTCACAGCAGGCCCGCCTTCATGGCCACAAGCCAGCCGGATACGATGACCACACAGACCAGCGAGGTCGGCAGGAAGATCTTCCAGCCCAGACGCATCAGCTGGTCATAGCGGTAGCGGGGCACAAAGGCCTTCACCAGGGCGATCATGCAGAACCAGAACACGGTCTTGCCCAGGAAGGTGACCAGATAGATCCCCTGCTCCAGCCAGCCCGGCAGGCCATCCAGCCAATATTGCGGCACGCCGGGATTCCACCCGCCGAAGAACAGCAGGGTGATCATGGCGCACATGAAGACGATGTTGGCGTACTCGCCGATCATGAACAGCAGGTAGGGGGTCGAGCTGTATTCGACCTGGTAGCCGGCCACGAGCTCGGACTCGGCCTCTGGCAGGTCGAACGGGGGGCGGTTGGTCTCGGCCAGGGCCGAGACAAAGAAGATGATCGCCATCGGCCACATCACGGCGATCAGCGGCCAGGTTCCCTCACCGCCACCGAAGGCGAACCAGTTCCAGAACATGCCCTGCTGCTGGGTCACGATCGTGGTCAGGTTCATGGACCCCGCCAGCAGGATCACATTGATGATCACCAGACCGATGGAGACCTCATAGGACACCATCTGCGCGGCGGACCGGAGCGAGCCGAGGAACGGATACTTCGAGTTCGAAGCCCAGCCGCCCATGATGATGCCGTACACGCCCAGCGAACTGATCGCGAAGATGTACAGGATGCCGACGTTCAGGTCGGAAATGACCCAGCCCGGTGCGAACGGAATCGCCGCCCAGGCGATGAAGGCCAGGATGAAGGTCAGCAGGGGTGCCAGCAGGAACACCACCTTGTCGGCACCGGCCGGGACGATGATTTCCTTCAGAACGAATTTGAAAAAGTCGGCGAAGGACTGCAGCAGGCCGAAGGGGCCGACGACGTTGGGGCCTTTGCGCATCTGCACGCCGGCCCAGATCTTCCGGTCGGCCAGCAGGAGGAAGGCCAGCGAGATGAGGATGCCGACGGTGACGAGCAAGATGCCGCCGGCGGTGGCGAGGGTCCAGCCGAGAGGTGTGGTCCAGAAGTCCATCGCGCCTTACTCCGCCGCCATCGCGACCGGGGCGATCCGCAGGGCGGACAGCTCGGCCATGGTCACGCTGGCGCGCGTGATCGGGTTGTTCAGATAGGGATCGCGCACCGCCGAAACGAAGCTGGTGTCGCCGAGGTCGCCCTTCTTGCCCAGCGAACCCAGGTCAAACGACGCGGGGGCCGGCAGATAGTCAATTCGACCAAAGGTCGGATGATCCGCCATCAGCTTCGAGCGCAGGGCGTCGAGCGTATCGTACGGCAGGGTCTGGCCGACCAGCGCCGACAGCGCCCGCAGGATGGCCCAGTCTTCCTTGGCCTGGCCTTTCGGGAAGACGACCCGTTCGGCCATCTGCACCCGGCCCTCGGTGTTCACATACAGGCCCGACTTCTCGGTATAGGCCGCGCCCGGCAGGATGACGTCCGCGCCGTGCGCGCCGCGGTCGCCGTGGCTGCCCAGATAGACCCGGAAAGCCTTCGACTTCGACAGGTCGATCTCGTCGGCGCCGAGCAGGAAGAGCACGTCCAGCGCGCCCTTGGTGGCCATTTCAGCCGCCGTCTTGCCGCCGTCAGCCGGCACGAAGCCCATGTCCAGACCCGCCACCCGCGACGCCGCGCTGTGCAGGACGTTGAAGCCGTTCCAGCCATCCGTGACCACGCCGACTTTCCTGGCCAGCGCGCCCAGAGCGTTCAACACGGCCGCGCCGTCCGGGCCCGACACCGCGCCCCCGCCGACGATGATCGCCGGCCGCTCGGCCTTGCCCAGGAAGTCCAGCGCGGCCTTGGGCAGTTTGGCCAGGGTCTTCGAGCCGGCACCGAGCCAGCTGTAGTCATAGGTCAGGTTGGCCTGCTCGCCGATCAGGCCGATCTCCATCTTGCCGTTCAGCCAGGCCTTGCGCAGGCGGGCGTTCAGCAGCGGCGCCTCGGTGCGCGGATTGGCACCCACGATCAGCACGGCGTCAGCGTTCTCGACGCCGGCCAGCCCCGAGTTGAACAGCCAGCCCTCGCGCGGGCCGTAACCCAGCGCCGATCCGTCCTGACGGCAGTCGGTATTGGCCGATCCCAGGGCCCGAAACAGGTCCAGCGCCGCCTTCATCGATTCCGCGTCCTGCAGGTCGCCGGCGATGACGCCGATCCGGTCCGCGGCTGCGGCGTTCAGCTTCGCCGCCACCATGCCCAGCGCCTCGTCCCAAGAGGCGGCGCGCAGCTTGCTGTTTTCACGCACATACGGCTTGTCCAGCCGCTGGCGCTGCAGGCCGTCGACGGCGTAACGGCTGATGTCCGACAGCCACTCCTCGTTGATGCCCTCGTTGACGCGCGGCAGGATGCGCATCACTTCGGCACCCTTGGCGTCGGCGCGGATGTTGGAGCCCAGCGCGTCCATGACGTCGATGGTCTCGGTCTTCTTCAGTTCCCACGGGCGGTAGTGATACTGCCAGGGCCGGTGAGTCAGCGCGCCGACGGGGCACAGGTCGTTGACGTTGCCCGACAGCTCTGAGTCGACCGCCTTCTCCAGATAGGTCGTGATCTCGGCGTCCTCGCCGCGCGAGATCATGCCGATGTCCGGCACGCCCGCCACTTCCGTCACGAACCGCACGCAGCGGGTGCACTGGATGCACCGCGTCATGAAGGTCTTGATGGTCGGACCCATGTCCTTTTCTTCGACCGCGCGCTTGTTCTCCGCATAGCGGGAACCGTCGCGACCATAGCCCATGGCCTGGTCCTGCAGGTCGCATTCGCCGCCCTGGTCGCAGATCGGGCAGTCCAGCGGGTGGTTGATGAGCAGGAACTCCATCACCCCTTCGCGCGCCTTCTTCACCATCGGCGTGTCGGTGAAGATTTCCTGGCCCTCGGCGGCCGGCAGGGCGCACGACGCCTGCGGCTTCGGCGGTCCGGGCTTCACCTCGACCAGGCACATGCGGCAGTTGCCGGCGATCGACAGCCGCTCGTGATAGCAGAAGCGCGGAATCTCCTGCCCGGCGCGCTCGGCGACCTGCAGCACGGTCATGCCGGGCTCAAACTCGACTTCGACGCCGTTGACTTTGGCGATAGGCATCAGCGGGCCTCTTGTTCGGCGGCATCAGCCGCCGTCGGTACATTCACGGTCATGGACTGGCCATCGCGGAACAGATCCGCACCCGCCTCGCCCATCCGGCATTCAAAACTCAACACGCCGCCATCCACGGGTGCCGCCCAGGACACGGTCGCACGGTCCGTGCCCTGCGCCTCATACCGGACGGATGACCCCGTCTGGCCGAACTGCTCGGACACCCGGCCGCGGCAGGCCTGCTCCAGGAACGCCGCGGGCCGGATCAAGGGCCCGGGCGGGGGCGCGGCCGGCGGGGCCGGCGACGGAGTCAGGTCCACGTTCACCGCGTCATCGGTCGCACTACGGCGCTCGTCGCAGGCGGCGAGAGCGAAGACAGCCAGCAACAGGACGGAGAAGGCGCGCATCCCCTACTCCGCCGCGATCGCATGGCCGGCGAAATTCGCGCGGCGGCTGCGGTAGGAGGCGATGCGCTCCTCGATCTCGTGACGGAAGTGGCGGATCAGACCCTGCACCGGCCAGGCGGCGGCGTCGCCGAGCGCGCAGATGGTGTGGCCCTCGATCTGGGTCGAGACCTCCAGCAGCAGATCGATCTCGGACGGGTCGGCCTCGCCGATCGCCATCCGCTCCAGCACGCGCCACATCCAGCCCGTGCCCTCGCGGCACGGCGTGCACTGGCCGCAGCTCTCGTGCTTGTAGAAATAGCTGATCCGGGCGATGGCGCGGACCAGGTCGGTCGACTGGTCCATGACGATCACCGCCGCGGTGCCGAGGCCCGAGCGCATTTCGCGCAAGGAGTCGAAATCCATCAGCGCGGTTTCGCTCATCTCGCGCGTGATCAGCGGCACCGAGGAGCCGCCGGGGATGATGGCCTTCAGATTGTCCCAGCCACCGCGCACGCCGCCGCAATGGTCTTCCAGAAGCTGGCGCAGCGGGATCGACATCGCTTCTTCGACATTGCACGGCCGGTTCACATGGCCGCTGATCGACATGATCTTGGTGCCTGTGTTGTTCGGCCGGCCGAAGCCCGCGAACCACTCGGCCCCACGGCGCAGGATGGTGCCCACCACCGCGATCGACTCGACGTTATTCACCGTGGTCGGGCAGCCGTACAGGCCCGCTCCGGCCGGGAACGGCGGCTTCAGTCGCGGCTGGCCCTTCTTGCCCTCCAGCGACTCCAGCAGGGCCGTCTCCTCGCCGCAGATGTAGGCACCCGCGCCGTGGTGGATATAGACGTCGAAGTCCCAGCCATGGACGTTGTTCTTGCCGATCAGCTTCGCCTCATAGGCCTGCTTGACCGCCGCCTCCATGCGCTCGCGTTCCAGCACATATTCGCCGCGCAGATAGATGTAACAGGCGTGGGCCTGCATCGCGAAGCTGGCGATCAGGCAGCCTTCGATCAGCAGCTGCGGATCATGGCGCATGATCTCCCGGTCCTTGCAGGTCCCGGGTTCGGACTCGTCGGCGTTGACGACCAGATAGTGCGGCCGGTCCTTCACCTCTTTCGGCATGAAGGACCATTTCAGACCCGTGCTGAAGCCCGCGCCGCCGCGTCCGCGGAGGCCCGAGTTCTTGACGTTGGTGATGATCCAGTCGCGCCCGAGATCGAGCATGTCCCTGGTCGCGTTCCACGCGCCGCGCGCCTTCGCCCCCTCCAGCGTCCAGTCATGGAAGCCGTAGAGGTTGGTGAAGATGCGGTCCTTGTCTTCGAGGATGCCGACCATGGTTCAGTTCGTCTCCCGCATGCGTTGGCGGTGATAGCGGGTGCGCAGGAAGATGGCGGCCAGCATCAGGGCCCAGCCGAAGGCAAGCGCCGCATAGCCGACCCACTGGACCATCGGTCCGGCGGCACCGGCATAGCCGGCGGCCCAGACGGCGATGGCCCCGCCGACAACGAGGGCGAACCCGGCCAGGCGCTGATTGCGGCCGACCGCGCGCAGTTCGGCGCGGTATTCGGCGATCCTGGCCTCGTCTGACAGATCGGGACGCGTCATGCCGTCACCGGATCAGAGTTCGGCAGCTTCTTGATCTTCTTGCCCGCCGAGCCGTCATAGAGTTTCGGATCGGTCAGGGTCAGGGCCCCGCCTTCCGGCTCGGAACTGGTGCGGCCGACCCGGCTGCCCGGCTTCGGCTTCTTGCCGGCGGCGAAGTCGTCGATGATCTTCGCCATGCTGTCGGCGGTCAGATCCTCGAAATAGTAGTCGTTGATCTGGGCCATCGGCGCATTGGCGCAGGCGCCCAGGCATTCGACTTCCTGCCAGGTGAAGCGGCCGTCGGCGCTGAGCGTGTCCTTGGGGCCGATCTTCTTCTTGCAGACATCCATCAGCTCACCCGCGCCGCGCAGCATGCAGGGCGTGGTGCCGCAGACCTGGATCAGGGCGGCCGAGCCGACCGGTTCAAGCATGAACATGGTGTAGAAGGTCGCGACCTCGAGCACCCGGATGTACGGCATGCCCAGCAGCTCGGCGATCGCGCGGATGGCCGGCTCGGAGACCCAGCCTTCCTGCTTCTGGACCAGCCACAAGATCGGGATCACCGCCGACTGGCGGCGATCGGCCGGATATTTGGCAATCCACCAGTCGCACTTCGTCTTCGTCACCTTCGAGAAGGCGAACGAGGCGGGCTGTACCTTGGCGAGACGACGAACGCTCATCGGTCCACTTCTCCGAAAACGATGTCGAGCGAGCCCAGGATGGCCGAGACGTCCGCCAGCATGTGGCCACGGTTCATCCAGTCCATGGCCTGCAGCGAGCGGAAGCCCGGGGCCGAAATCTTGACCCGGTACGGTTTGTTGGTGCCGTCCGAGACCAGATAGATGCCGAACTCGCCCTTGGGCGCCTCCACCGAGGCATAGACCTCGCCCTCAGGCGTGCGGAAGCCCTCGGTGTAGAGTTTGAAGTGGTGGATCAGGGCTTCCATCGACCGCTTCATCTCACCGCGCCGCGGCGGGACGATCTTGTTGTCCTCGACCATGACCGGCTCACCGGGGCAGTTGCGCAACAGGTGGATGCACTGCTCCATGATGTGCACCGACTGCTTCATTTCCTCGATGCGGCAGAGGTAGCGGTCCCAGCAGTCGCCGTTCTTGCCGACGGCGATGTCGAACTCGAGGTCGGCGTAGCACTCGTAGGGCTGCGACTTGCGCAGGTCCCACGGGATGTCCGAACCGCGCAGCATCACCCCGGTGAAGCCCCAGTCCAGCGCCTGCAGCTTCGACACCACGCCGATGTCGACGTTGCGCTGCTTGAAGATGCGGTTCTCGGTGACGAGGGACTCGATATCCTTCAGCGCCGCCGGGAACTCGCGGCACCAGCGGCCGATGTCGTCGATCAGCTCCATCGGCAGGTCCTGGTGGACGCCGCCGGGACGGAAATAGTTGGCGTGCAGACGGGCACCCGAGGCGCGCTCGTAGAACACCATCAGCTTCTCGCGTTCCTCGAAACCCCACAGCGGCGGCGTCAGGGCACCGACGTCCATCGCCTGGGTGGTCACGTTCAGCAGGTGCGAGAGAATGCGGCCGATCTCGGAATAGAGCACCCGGATCAGCTGGGCCCGGTAAGGCACGTCCACGCCCAGCAGCTTCTCGATGGCCAGGCAGAAGGCGTGCTCCTGGTTCATCGGCGCGACATAGTCGAGGCGGTCGAGGTAGGGCACGTTCTGGAGGTAGGTGCGGGCCTCCATCAGCTTTTCGGTGCCGCGGTGCAGCAGGCCGATGTGCGGGTCGACGCGCGTGACCAGCTCGCCGTCCAGTTCCAGCACCAGACGCAGCACGCCGTGCGCGGCCGGGTGTTGCGGGCCGAAATTGATCGTGAATTTGCGGTCGTCCAGCGCGCGGGCGTGGTCAGTCAGGCCGTCATCGAAGATGTCGGTGGCGCCGATCGGCGTGGTGGGGGCGTGGCCGTCAGCCATCAATGGAATCCTCGTCGTGCGAGCGCCCCTTGCGGGTCAGCGCGACCAGCCAGCCCAGAGCCAGCGTCAGCACGCCCATGCCCGAAACAGCGGCGGTCGAAATCTCCCAGTTGCCGGTCAGAACCGCCAGCGCCAGCGGCGTCGACAGCAGCACCGCCGAGGCGCCCAGCAGCGCGCTCTGCAGCTCGCCGGCCGACAGACGCCGGATGCCGGCACCGACCGCCAGACAGACCACGGCGACCATGATCGCCACGCCCAGCGACTGCAGCTGCGCCGGCTCCACCTCGGGAGACCGCGTGAACCAGCCGGTCAGCCGCGCCCCGAGCGTGAACAGAAACGCCGTCGAAAAGGTCACCAGAAAGAACGATGACGCTGAACGGATGGCTGCGCGATTCATCTTCATGGATCATCCCGCCTTCTCGTCGCCGGGCAGGATCGTCGCCGGATATTCGGCGCCTTCCCAGGGCGACAGGAAATCAAAGTTCCGGAACTCCTGGGTCAGTTTGACGGGTTCATACACAACCCGCTTCTGCTCCTCGTCATAACGCACTTCGACATACCCGGTCATCGGGAAGTCCTTGCGGAGCGGATGCCCCTGGAAGCCATAGTCGGTCAGCAGCCGGCGCAGGTCCGGGTGGCCGGAGAACAGCATGCCGTACATGTCGAACGCCTCGCGCTCGAACCAGTCGGCGCAGGGGAAGACGCCCACGGCGCTGGGCACGGGCTGGACCTCGTCGGTCGTCAGCTTGACCCGCACGCGCGCGTTCCGGGTCATCGACAGCAGGTGATAGACCACCTCGAACCGCTCTTCGCGATCCGGGAAGTCGACGCCGCACAGGTCGAGCAGCTGGTGGAAACCGAACCGCTCCTTCAGCGCCGTCAGCACTTCGAGAATGCTGTCGCGGTCCGTGATCAGCGTCAGCTCGCCGAACGCGACCTGCGCCTGCACGCCCAGCGCACCCACCATCTCCGCGCCCAAAGGCGTCAGGGCGGTTTCCAATTCAGCGATACGGGCGAGCGCGTTCATCGGTCGATCGTCCCGGTGCGGCGGATCTTCTTCTGCAACTGCAGCAGCCCGTACAGCAGCGCCTCCGCCGTCGGCGGGCAGCCGGGCACATAGACATCAACCGGTACGACCCGGTCGCAGCCGCGCACCACGCTATAACTGTAGTGGTAGTACCCGCCGCCGTTGGCGCACGATCCCATGGACAGGACGTACCGCGGGTCCGGCATCTGGTCGTAGACCTTGCGCAGGGCCGGAGCCATCTTGTTGGTCAGGGTGCCGGCCACGATCATCAGGTCGGACTGACGCGGGCTGGCGCGCGGGGCCATGCCGAACCGCTCCATGTCGAAGCGCGGCATCGAAGCCTGCATCATTTCCACGGCGCAGCAGGCGAGCCCGAAGGTCATCCACATCAGCGAGCCGGTGCGCGCCCAGTTGATGACGTCGTCCAGCGAGGTGGTGATAAAGCCGCGCTCGCCCAGTTCGGCGTTCACGGCCTCGAAGAATTTGTCGTGGATGGCCGGGTCATAGCCCTCGACCGACGAACGCGCGCCGGTGTTGAACATGGTCGTGCTCATCGGCGTCGCCAGACGCGAGGACGCCGGCCCCACAGGCGAAGTGCCCCGGTTGCCGACCCCGATCAGCGGGACCGTATTGGTCGTCACTCCCATTCGAGCGCGCCCTTCTTCCATTCGTAGATGAACCCGACGGTCAGCACGCCGAGGAAGACCATCATCGACCAGAAGGCGAACACCATGCCCGCGTGCGACAGGTCGAACATCGACACCGCCCACGGGAACAGGAAGGCCACCTCAAGGTCGAAGATGATGAAGAGGATGGAGACCAGATAGAAGCGCACGTCGAACTTCATCCGCGCGTCGTCGAAGGCGTTGAAGCCACACTCATAGGCCGACAGCTTCTCGCTGTCCGGGTTCTTGGGTGCCAGCACCCAGGCCGCCAGCATGAAACCGACGCCGAGAACCGCCGCGATCCCGAGGAAGATCACGATCGGCAGGTATTCGAGCAGGAATGCATTCATCCGGAAGGGACCTTGTCCGCCGTCAAGGAGAGGGGCGGATTCGGCGCTTTCTAGCCTTGGAACCGCGCCCGTTCAAACCCATGCGAAGAAAGGTTTTTCTTGAGAATGGTTCGCAGATTCAGGGACAGCATGTCGCAGGCCCGCCGCCTTGCCTCGCGAGCCCCGCTCCCGCCCAATGCGAGACTGATCCAGGGACGGTCCGGGAGGGACGCATGAGCATTGGCAGCCGGGTGTTGAACGGCATCGAACGCATCGGCAACAAGTTGCCCGACCCCGTTTTCCTGTTCCTCTGGCTGATCGGCGGCCTGATCGTCCTGAGCCTTGTCGGGGCCGGCCTGGGCTGGTCGGCGATCAATCCCGTGACGGGCGACACGTTGAAAGCCGCCAGCCTGCTGTCCCCCGCCAACCTCGAGCGGCTGATCATCGGCATGCCGTCGACCCTGACCGACTTCCCGCCCCTGGGGATCGTGGTGACGATCATCTACGGTGCGTCGGTCGCCGAACGCAGCGGTCTGTTCACAACCGCCATCCGCGCCGCCTTGCTGAACGCGCCCAGGGCGGTTCTGACCCCGATCATCGTCATCACCGGCATGGTCTCCCATCACGCCTCGGACGCCGCCTATGTCGTGGTGATCCCGCTGGCCGCCGTGATATTCGCCGCCGTCGGACGGCATCCGCTGGCAGGTCTCGCAGCGGGCTTCGCGGCGGTTTCGGGCGGTTATGCCGGAAACCTGTTCCCCGGTGCCCAGGACGCCCTGCTGCTCGGCATCACCGAGCCGGCGGCGCATCTCATCGACCCGTCCTATTCGGTGAACATCGCCGGTAACTGGTTTTTCATCCTGGGCGTCGTGCTGGTTTTCACTCCGATCGTCTGGTTCATAACTGACCGGATCATCGAGCCCCGTCTCGGGCCCTGGAACCCGAAAGGCGCGACCGCGCCCACCGCTGATGAAAAGCAGGCCATAACCGCAGACGAAAAGCGGGGCCTTGCCTTCGCCGGACTGGCCATCCTGGCCATGATCGCCGTCTGGGCCCTGATTGTCGCCCTACCCGGCTCACCCTTCATCGATCCGGAGGCAGAACCGGAACAGAGGTTCAATCCGCTCTACAAGTCTTTGGCCGCCTTCTTCGCCCTGACCTTCTTCATGTCCGGCGCGGCCTTCGGCATCGGCGCACGCAGCGTGACCAGCCACCGCGATCTGGTGCGGATGATGCGCGATGGTATCGTCCAGCTCGCCCCCTATCTCGTGCTCGTCTTCTTCGCAGCCCATTTCGTGGCGATGTTCAACTGGTCGGGACTGGGGCCGATCCTGGCCATCAACGCCGCCGAACAGCTGCGCCAGATCAACTTGCCTGCCCCTATCCTGCTGATCAGCGTTGTCCTCGTTTCCTGCTTCTTTGATCTCTTCGTCGGCTCGGCCTCGGCCAAATGGTCTGCCCTCGCTCCGATCGTGGTGCCCATGTTCATGCTGCTTGGCATCAGCCCCGAGATGACCACCGCCGCCTACCGCATGGGCGACTCGGTCACCAATATCGCGACACCGCTGATGAGCTATTTTCCGCTGATCCTCACCTTCGCCCAGCGCTGGGATCCGAGATTCGGTCTCGGCTCGCTGATGTCCACCATGCTGCCCTACGCCGGTGCCTTCCTGGTTGCGGGCCTGACCATGGTGGCGCTCTGGGTCGCGCTGGATCTGCCGCTGGGGCCGGGCGTCGGCGTCTACTACTCGCCGCCGCCGCCTGCGATAGCGGTTCAGTTGCCCGCGGACGGCGGCATCACGGGCCTTGTCGCGCCTCCGGAAGCCGCGGCCGTGGCGGGGCCGGGAGCCGCGGCGCGTTGATCGTCGATTTCATTCTCCGACGCGCTTGACAGTGCGAGGCCCCCCCGCCTAAACGACGCCCCTCGCCGCGGAGCACTGCTTCGTGTCGGGAGTACGCGGGTGTAGCTCAGTTGGTTAGAGTGCCGGCCTGTCACGCCGGAGGTCGCGGGTTCGAGTCCCGTCACTCGCGCCATTCCCTTTGAAATCGAAATCAGGGAATGGCGCGGCCCCGCCGGTGTGAACCGAGGTCTTCCCTACCGCAACGTCAGCACCGGATCAGCGGCCGCCAGCGCCTGTTCGCGCCCTTGCGGCCCGGCCGTGATCTGCACGAAGGTGAAGCCGCGCGCGGTCAGTTCGTCGAGCAGGCCCGGCAGGGCGGCAATCATCTGCGGCCGCGTCTCGTGCAGGATCAGCACCCCGCCCTCATTGCTCTCCATGGCGTTCAGGGTGACGCGGGTGATCGACTCGGCGGAATAGCCGCGCCAGTCATCTGTGCCGGCTTCGGCCGAAACCACGATGACCCCGCGCTGGTTCAGCCAGTCGGCCATCCAGGCCCCCTCGCCCAGCCCTGGAAAGCGGAACATCGGCTCGATCCGGGCGCGTTCCTCAGCCGGGGCGTCCGCCAGGGCGGCCTCAAGGGCGGCGTAGCTCCGGCGGACCTCGCTGACCTGGGCCTCCCGGGCCCAGTATCGAAGATAGGTCGGGTGGGACCAGCTATGGCTGCCGACGTTGTGACCCCGGCGCACGACCTCTCGCACCTGTTCGGGATTCGCCCGCACATACTGGCCGACGAAGAAGAAGGTTGCCTTGATCCCTCGCTCATCGAGGATGTCCAGCACCCGGCTGTTGTACAGCGGGCTAGGGCCGTCATCGAAGGTCAGGGCGATGGCCCTGGCCGGCAGCGGCGTGCGGACGTGCTGGATCGAACCGTAGCGGCCCGGCGGCATGGTCAGGACAGCCTGACCCGCCTGCACGGTCTCTGCGGCGAAGTAGGGGACCTCGCTGCTCTCCGCAGGCGCGCGCGGCAGCCAGACGGCGAAGGCGGCCGTCAGGGCGATCAGAAACAGACGCACACGCCATCCCCCGAGGCTTCAGCTTTTCACGCTACCGCTGCAACGCCGTCCAGCGAGGGCTGCGCAACCCGTGGGCGATATCCAAAATCAGGGATTTCGCCCCGCGACCAGAACATTCTGGACCCGCCGGCCCAGCGGATCGCGGGATTGCCAAGTCTGGCCGACCTCGGCCTCGACCATCAGGGTGCAGAAGCGGGGGATCAGCATATAGGGGCGCATATTGGTCAGACAGATCTGTTCACCGGCGACCGACCAGCGCGCGGCCAGCCGGCGGCCGTCGGAAAACTGGGCCGCATAGCTGCCGTCCGGATTGAACCAGTGCTTGACCCAGCCGCCATCCGGGTAACGCGACACGACTGTGTTGCCGAATACCGTGTTCATTTCGGCCCGACCGGGGCCCGCAGCCAGGCACGCGACAGCCAAGGTCGCGACGGCAAGCGCTCGCAGCATGTGAAGCCCCTTACTCAACCCTTCCCAACCCGGACTATTAACAAATCGTTAGGGAAAGCCAAGCCCCGACTCCCGGCACACGAATAGTTGACTCTGGCGTGGGGGCTTCTATATGCGGCCCACGTTCGGGACAGGACTGGCGAATCCGCGCCGCCCGCTCGCCCAGAGACAGGGCGGTTCCGCGACATCGCACGACGACCCGATGCGCGGGCCGTCCTTACCAGTCCCAAGGACCCATGACCGAATTCTCCCAGCTGGGCCTCTCGGCCACGACTCTCAAGGCCGTCGCCGACACCGGCTACACCACGGCCACCCCGATCCAGGCCTCGGCCATCCCGGTCGCGCTCGCGGGCCGCGACGTACTTGGCATCGCCCAGACCGGCACCGGCAAGACCGCCGCCTTCACACTTCCGATGATCGACCGTCTGGCATCGGGCCGGGCCAAGGCCCGCATGCCCCGCGCCCTGGTTCTCGCCCCCACACGTGAACTCGCTGACCAGGTCGCCTCGTCCTTCGAGAAATATGCCAAGGGCACCAAGCTCAGCTGGGCCCTGCTGATCGGCGGCGTCTCCATGGGCGACCAGGTGACCCTGCTGAACAAGGGCGTCGACGTCCTGATCGCCACCCCTGGCCGCCTTCTGGACCTGTTCGAGCGTGGCAAGGTCATGCTGAACGGCGTCGAGATCATGGTCATCGACGAAGCCGACCGCATGCTGGACATGGGCTTCATCCCGGACATCGAACGCATCTTCAAACTGACGCCGCCGCGCCGCCAGACCCTGTTCTTCTCGGCCACCATGCCGCCCGAGATCACCCGGCTGACGACCCAGTTCCTGAAGGATCCGACACGGCTCGAGGCCTCGCGCCCGGCCATGACGGCCGAGACCATCACCCAGTATCTGGTCCGCATCCCGAGCAGCGATCCCAAGGCCAAACGGGCCGCCCTGCGCGCCTTGATCGGCCGCGCCGACGTCCGCAACGGCATCGTGTTCTGCAACCGCAAATCCGAAGTCGACGTTGTCGCCAAGTCGCTGAAACAGCATGGCTTTGACGCCGCACCGATCCACGGCGACCTGGATCAGTCGCTGCGGATGAAGACCCTCGCGGCTTTCCGCTCCGGCGAGCTGAAGCTGCTGGTCGCATCCGACGTCGCCGCCCGCGGGCTCGATATTCCCGACGTCAGCCATGTGTTCAACTACGACGTCTCGCACCATGCCGACGACTACGTCCACCGCATTGGCCGCACGGGCCGCGCGGGCAAGCTGGGCCAGACCTTCATGATCGTGACGCCGGCGGACGACCGCTCGCTCGACAAGGTCCTGAAGCTCATCAAGATGGTCCCGGAAGAGCTGGTTCTGGACGGCATCGACTTCTCTCCGGGCAAGGCGCAGCCGCGCCGTGAATCGGATCGCCCCGAACGGACCCCTGCCCGCGGCCGGGGTCGTGGCCCGCGTGAAACGCCGCAGGCAGAGGCTGCCGAACCGTCCGAGGTTGTCGCCCCCGTTCCGACGGTCGAGCCGGCCAGGGCGGAAGCCGCGGTCGAAGCCACCGCGGCCGATACCTCCACGGACGACTCGCCCAAGCCGCGCCGGACCCGCAGTCGCCGTGGCTCCCGGTCAGCCGCTGCAGAGCCCGTGGCGAGCGCCGAATCGCCCGTCGCCGCTGCGACGCCGGTGTCTCCGGTGCCGACCCCTGCGGCCCCTTCTACGGACCGTCCCGTTCAGGAAACCCACCTGCGGCAGTCGGATCGTCGAGGAGACACGGCGAGCCCTGAGCCGCAGCGTTCGAACGGCCGGCCGTTCGGCGAAGGCGATGTCCCCGCCTTCCTGCGCCGTCCCGTCTCCATCAAGAGCTGAAATTCTCCCAAATCGCGGGTCAACGAACCGGATTTAACCCGTCGTTACGGAACCCCGCATAGCGTTACCCGCGAAATCGGCCGCTCGGTGCGGCCCGGCGGGGGATACGTATGGCGGCTCAGCTCGAAACCACTCTTCGGGGACCTGAGGCCTACGGTCTGGCACGCCGGGTCATCGAAGCGATGGAATCATCGGGTGTCTGGCCGACCCCGCTGAATTTCGAGATCTGGGTCCACTATCTGGGCGACCCGGAAGGGCCGCTGGGCCGCGAGATCAAGCGCATCCTGGCGGCATCCGAGCCGTTCACCGAGGCCACCGCCGACATGCTGGCTGCGGAATACCTGCCGCGCGGAAGGCTGACCGAAGAGATTCGCGACGCCGGCCGCGTACTGGACCGTGAGCTGTCCAGTGTGTCCGAGGCCATCTCCAGGGCCCACAAGTCCCAGTCCGCCTACGGCGAGACCCTCGACAAGGCCGCCAGCAGCATTGAATCCGCCGGCGACGGGGCGGGCCTCAAGGCCATCGTCTCCGGACTGACCTCGGCCACCCGCAAGGTCCAGCGCGAGAACGAGACCCTGGAAAAACGACTGGACGACTCGACCCGCGAGGTCGTCCGCCTGCGCGAACACCTCGAACAGGTGCGCCGCGACGCCATGACCGACGCCCTGACAAATCTGGCCAACCGCAAGGCATTCGACGAACACCTGGAAACGGCGTGCGCCCAGGCCGAAACCGGCGGCGGGTCCCTGGTCCTGGCCGTGCTCGATATCGATCATTTCAAACGATTCAACGACACCTGGGGGCACCAGACCGGGGATCAGGTGCTGCGCTATGTCGCCAGCGTCATGGGGCGCGTGGCCAAGGCCCCCCGTATCGCCGCCCGCTACGGGGGCGAAGAGTTCGCCATGATCTTCCCCAAGGAAGATCTGGTGCAGGTCGAGGCCGCGCTGGAGTCCATCCGCAAGGAGATCGCCTCCCGCTCACTGCGTCGCCGCTCGACGGATGACGAACTGGGAGCGGTGACCCTTTCGGCCGGCTTCGCGCAACGGCGTCCCGGCGAGACCGCCTCTTCACTGCTGGATCGCGCCGACACGGCCCTCTACGCGTCCAAACACGCCGGCCGGAACCGGGTCACCAGCGCCGAACGGCTCGACGAGGCCGCCTGACGCCTTCCTCCGTCGCCGTTCCGCGTCATAGTGGACAGATGCGCAGCTTCGCTTTCAACGTCGCCTACTGGCTCCTGTCGATCGTCTATGCCTCCGGCGCGGCCTTCGCGGCCCTGACCCCCGGCCGCGGCGCCACCAGCTGGATTATCCGCCGCTATGTGAAGCGGATGGTGCAGGCCATGCGCCTGCTGGCCGGCATCAGACTGCAGGTGCGTGGACGCGATCTTCTGCCCGCCGGGGCCTTCATCATTGCCTCGAAACACCAGAGCTGGGGCGACGGCTTCGCCACCTATGACCAGTTCGACGACCTCGCCTTCGTCACCGGCGACCATCTGGAGAAGTTTCCGTTGCTCGGCACGGTGCTGCGCAAGCTGGGGGCCATCGTCGTCAACAACTGCGGCGGCCGTGAAGCGCGCGAGGCGCTGAAGCACCGGTCCGCCGACGCCCACGCCGCGGGCCGCAAAATCCTGATCTATCCGGAAGGCAATCTGGCCAGGGTGGGGGAGAAATTCCGTTATCGCTCCGGCGTCTGGCACATGTACCGCGACTTCGACATGCCGGTCGTGCCGCTGGCCACCAACCTCGGCCTGTTCTGGCCCCAGGAGGCATTCCGCAAGAACCCGGGAACCGCGACGCTGGAGTTCCTCGATCCAATCCCCACCGGACTGGGCAAGGAGGAGTTCCTCGCCCGTCTCGAAGCCGCCATCGAAGGCAAGACGGCCGAGCTCGTCGCCGAGGCGTCCGGCCAGCCCGTCACGCCGGCCGTCCGGGTTCTCGCACCCGACGAGGTCGCGCGGGCGAAAGCCGCTTCCGTCAGGGCTTAGGTTTCGGCTTGCGCGGCTTTCTGACAGACGCCTTTCGAAAGGCCACATCGATCGACTTTCGCGCCCAGTCCGCGGCTTCGTCCGGATCGTCCAGCGCGCTTTCCGGCAGTGCCCAATACGCCATCGCCATCACCGCCCCGTCCTTTGTCGGATAGGTGAACTGTCGCGACCCCGCGTCCTCCAGCAGCGGCGCATTGACTTCGTCGGCCTTCAGCCAGACGACGCCGTCGTCCAGCAAGGCGAAGATCAGACCGTTCGCATAGACGCCGGCCCCGCCGAACATCCGCTTTATCTCAAGCGGGCCCAGCGCCGCGAAATGCTCGCGCACCCATTCGCCGAAGTCGGGATCATAGGCCATGGGTCAGGCCGCCGGGATCACTGCGCCGTCGTATTTCTGCGCGATGAAGTCCTTGACCGCCTGGCTGCGCAGCATGGCCGCCAGCGCCACGATGCGGGGATCGGTCCGGTTGTCCGGCCGCGCCACCAGATAGTTCACATAGGGGCTGTCCGCGCCTTCCAGCGCCAGGGCATCTGTGCGCGGCTTCAGGCCGGCGTCGAGGGCATAGTTGGTGTTGATCACCGCCATATCGACCTGGTCCAGCACGCGCGGCAGGGTCGCCGATTCCAGCTCGCGGAAGCGCAGGTTCTTCGGATTGTCGACGATGTCCCGCAGCGTCTGCAGCGGATTGGTCGCGTCCTTCAGCCGGATCAGACCCGCCTTCTGCAGCAGGATCAGCGACCGGCCGATCGAGGAGGCGTCATTGGGCACCGCCACCTGGGCACCGTCCGGCAGTTCGGCCAGCGAGCGGAACCGGCGTGAATAGGCCCCCAGCGGCTCGACATGCACCCCTGCCACTGTGATCAGGTCCGAGCCGCGCGAGGCGTTGAACTCGTCCAGATAGGGCTTGGTCTGGAAATAGTTCACGTCCAGCCGGCCCTCGGCCAGCTGGGTGTTCGGCTGAACATAGTCATTGAAAACCTTGATCTCGATCTGGATTCCCTCGGCCGCCAGCAGCGGCTTGATGTGCTCCAGGATTTCCGCGTGCGGTACGGCTGTGGCCCCCACGATCAACGGCGCATCGGCGTCGGTCTTCCTGGCAGCCCCCTGCCCGCAGGCGGCGAGCAACAGGGAGGCGGCTGCGAGAGTCAGAAGCGAGCGGCGGATCATGGGCGGGCCTTTCGGGGGAGCGATCAGCGGTGGGAAACAGAGGCGACCAGCCGGTCGCCGAGCATCTGAAGGACCTGCACCAGCAGAAGCAGCAGCACGACCGTCACGACCATGACATCGGTCTGGAACCGCTGATAGCCGAAGCGGATGGCGAGGTCGCCCAGGCCGCCTGCGCCTACCACTCCGGCCATGGCGGTGTAGCTCACCAGGGCGATGGCCGTGACGGTCGCCCCGGCAAGTATGCCGGGCATGGCCTCGGGCAGCAGGGCGCGGGTGACGATCTGGAAGGTCGAGCCTCCCATGGCCTGGGTCGCCTCGACCACGCCCTTGTCGACCTCGCGCAGGGCCGTCTCGACCAGTCGCGCATAGAAGGGCGCGGCCCCGACGACCAGCGGCGGAATGGCACCCGCCACACCCAGCGACGTCCCGACCAGCAGCACCGTCACCGGCAGCATGACGATCAGCAGGATGATGAAAGGCACAGACCGCAGGATGTTGACGATCAGCGACAGCACTGCGTTCACCACCGGATTGGCCGCCAGCCGCCCCTTGCCGGACAGGTACAGCAGCACCCCCAGCGGGATGCCGAACACCACGGTCAGCGCCATCGACCCGCCGAGCATCAGCAGGGTGTCACGGCTCGCCCGCGCGATCTCGGGCCAGTCAATATTGACGAAGAAGGCTTCCATCAAACGCCCTCCACCGTGACGCCACGCGCCGTGAGCTGCGCCACAGCCGCCTCGGCGTCGCCGCCGGTGAAGGCCACGACCAGCTGGCCGTAGGGCTCGCCCCGGATGCGGCTGATGCGCCCCGACAGGATCGAATAATCCACACCAACCGACCGCGCGACGCGGCTCAGCTCGGGCTCGTAGGTCGAGCCGCCGCGGAACGTCAGCTTCGCCAGGCGTCCTCCGGGCGGCACATCGGCGGCTTCGAACCCCTCTTCGCCCTCGGCCAGCATGGCGCGGGTCGCGGCGTGTTGCGGATGCAGGAAGACGTCGGCGGTCGCCCCCTCCTCCACCACCCGCCCGTCCTTCAGCACGGCCACCCGGTCGCAGACGCGGCGTACCACCTCCATCTGGTGGGTAATCAGGACGATGGTCAGCTTCAGGTCGCGGTTCAGCTGGTCCAGCAGCGACAGGATCTCGTCGGTCGTCTCGGGGTCGAGGGCGCTGGTCGCCTCGTCGCACAGCAGCACGCCGGGCTCACAGGCCAGGGCGCGGGCGATGCCGACCCGCTGCTTCTGCCCGCCCGACAGCTGGGCCGGGTGCTTCTTCCCATGCTCGGACAGGCCCAGCTGTTCCAGCAGGTCCGCGACCCGCCGGTCGACCTCGGCCGACGTCCGGCCCTCAAGCCGCAGGGGGAAGGCGACGTTCTCGGCCACCGTCTTCGCGTTCAGCAGGTTGAAATGCTGGAAGATCATGCCGATCCGCCGCCGCGCGGCGCGCAACTCGGCCGGTGCCAGGGCCGTCATCTCGCGACCATCAACCGTCACCGTCCCGGCGTCCGGACGCTCCAGCAGATTGATCGTCCGGATCAGGGTCGACTTGCCGGCGCCCGAGCGGCCGACCACGCCGAACACCTGACCCGCCTCGACCGTCAGGTCGACCGCGTCCAGCGCCACGCGCTCGCCCGCCGCGCTCCTGAAGCGCTTCGTCACTCCCTCAAGCCGGATCATCACTCGGCTTCCAGCGCCTTTGCGGGAATGATGGTGACGCTCTCGCCGCAGCCGCAGGCGTCGGTCTGGTTCGGGTTCCGGAAGACGAATTTCGACGCCAGCTTCGTGGTCTCGTAGTCGAGTTCCGATCCGATCAGGAACAGGATCGACTTGGGATCGACCACCACGGTCGCGCCCTTGTCGGTCACCACCTCGTCGAGCGGCCCGATCTCGTCGGCGAAGGCGAAGGTGTACTCCTGCCCCGCGCAGCCCGCATTCTTCAGCCCGACGCGCAGCGCCTTGTGCCCGCCGGCCTCGGTCAGGGTGCGAACCCGCTCGGCCGCCGCCTCGGTCAGGGTGACGACGGCGGGACGCGGGCGGCGGGGACGGGGGGTGGTCTGAAGCTCGGTCATCGGACGGTCCATCAGAACATGTTCAGGGCCAGCTTGGCCTCGTCGCTCATCTTCGAGGGGTCCCATGGCGGATCGAAGGTCAGTTCCGCGCGCGCCGACTTCACGCCCTCGACCTTCATCACCGCCTGTTCGACCCAGATCGGCATCTCGCCGGCCACGGGGCAGCCCGGCGCCGTCAGGGTCATCTCGACCACCACGTCGCGGTCGTCCGACAGGTCGACCTTGTAGATCAGACCCAGCTCATAGATGTCGACCGGGATTTCCGGGTCAAACACCGACTTCAGGGCCTCGATGATGTCATCCGTCATCCGGTCGATCTCGGCCTGGGCCAGGGCGCTCTTCTGAGGCGCGTCCCAGGCTTCGGCAAAGGCCGCGCTGTCGGAAGTGGGGGTCGTTGGATCGCTCATGCGAAGAACTCACGGGCCTTGATCAGGGCGTCGGCGAAGGCGTCGGCGTCCTCGAGGGTGTTATACAGGGCGAAGCTGGCGCGGGCGCTCGAAGTGATGCCGAACCGGCGCGACAGCGGCTCGGCGCAGTGCAGGCCGGCGCGGACGGCGACGCCGTAGCGGTCCATCACCTGGGCGATGTCATGGGCGTGGGCACCGTCGACGGTAAAGGTGAAGATGGCCCCCTTCCCCGCTGCGGTCCCAATCTCTGTCAGCCAGTTCCGGCCGTCCAGCCGCACACGGACACGGTCCATCAGGGCCTGCTCATGGGCCCGCACCGCATTGGCGTCGAATTGCTGCATCCAGTTGATCGCCGCGCCAAGGCCAATGGCCTCGAGGATCGGCGGCGTGCCCGCCTCGAAGCGATGCGGCAGGCCCGCAAAGGTCACCGCCTCCTCGGTCACCGTGGCGATCATCTCGCCGCCGCCCTGGTAGGGCGGCAGGGCCTCGAGCGCCGCGCGCTTGCCGTACAGGCCGCCGATGCCCGTTGGCCCGAACAGCTTGTGGCCGGTGAAGACATAGAAGTCGGCGTCCAGCGCCTGCACGTCGGGGCTGCAGTGCACCGCCCCCTGGCAGCCGTCGACCAGCACCAGCGCCCCGGCCGCATGGGCCATATCGGCGATGGCGCGCACATCGTTCACCGTGCCCAGAACGTTGGACATATGGGTCACGGCCACCAGCCGGGTCCGCGGCCCGATCAGCGCCTGCAGCGCCGCCATGTCCAGCGCGCCGTCGTCCATGACCGGCGCCCATTTCAGCACCGCGCCGAAGCGCTCACGCAGCATGTGCCAGGGCACGATATTGGCGTGATGCTCCATCTGGGTGACGACGATCTCGTCGCCCGGACGGATCGCCAAAGCGCTTGAAGGGTGGCCGAGGCCCGCCGCGACCAGATTGATCGCCTCGGTCCCGCCCTTGGTCCAGATGATCTGGTCGGGGCTTTCCGCGTTCAGGAACCGCGCCACGCTCTCGCGCGCCGCCTCGAACGCCTCGGTCGTCTCATTGGCCAAGGTATGCAGGCCACGATGGACGTTGGCGTAGGAATGTTCCATCGCCGTCGTCAGGGCGTCGATCACCGCCCGCGGCTTCTGCGCCGAGGCCGCCGAGTCCAGATAGACCAGCGGCTTGCCGTTCACCGTCCGCGACAGGATCGGGAACTGGGCGCGCGCCGCATAGGGGTCAAAGAGGGTCACAGGCGAGCCGTCAGCCATTCCCGCACCACCTCTCTCGCGCCTTCATGCTCGATCCGGTCCACCACCTCGATGAGGAAGGCCTGCGTCAGCAGGGCCCGCGCCTCATCGGCGGGGATGCCACGCTGCTGCATATAGAACAGGGCGCTCTCGTCGAGATTCCCGACCGTATTGCCGTGCGCGCACTGCACGTCGTCAGCATAGATCTCGAGCTCCGGCTTGGCGTCGATCTCGGCCCGCTCGCCGAGGATCAGGGCGTGGTGGCCCATCCGTGCATCGGTGCCGTCGGCCCCGCGCTCGACGATGATCTTGCCCTGGAAGACGCCGCGCGCCGTGTCGCGGACGACGCCCTTGGTGAGTTGGGAGGTGAGGCCGTTCAAACCGCCGTGCGACACCACGCTGGTCAGGTCCGAATGCCGCGCGCCGTCCAGCAGATACAGGCCGTCGATCCGCACCTCGGCACCCTCGCCGGGATGGGCCAGGCGGGTCTCATGCCGTTGCAGTTTCGCGCCGGTGGTCAGCACGGTCTGAAGGAAATGTGCGCCCTCGCCCAGCGACACCTCGGCGGTCGCGATCGACACAGCGTCCTCGGCATCGTCCTCGATCACCACCCGCGTCAGGCGCGCGCCCTCGCCGAGGCTGATATCCAGCGCCACATTGGACACATAGCCCGCCGCCCGGCCCTCATAGCTCTCCAGCAGCAGCAGCGACGCGCCTGCCCTGACCTCGACCGACACCTTCGCCTGATGCCCGGTCCCGTCTGCGGTCGAGACGAACCGCAGGCGCGCGACATGGTCGCCCGGTCCTTCGGCGATCAGGCCGGAACGGCCCTCGCAGTGGCCGTTGACCACCGCCAGCTCATCCCCGCCCAGCGCCGCAAACGGCCCGCCCGGCGCGACATCGGCATGGGGCGACACCGGCGGGGTCTCGCGCAGAACGCGGCTCAAGTCGGAGTATTTCCAAGCCTCGACGCGCCTCGACGGGAAGCTGGAGACGTCCTTCAGATCAATGCGAACCGGCGCGTTCACGCCGCGGCCGGCAGGTATTTGTCATACCCTTCCGCCTCCAGCTGCAGCGCCAGTTCCGGCCCGCCCGACGCCACGATCCGGCCCGCGGCCAGCACATGCACCCGGTCGGGTTTGATGTAGTCGAGCAGCCGCTGATAGTGGGTGATGACCAGCATGGCACGGTCGGGCGAACGCAGGGCGTTGACGCCTTCCGACACGATCCGCAGGGCGTCGATGTCGAGGCCGGAATCGGTCTCGTCGAGGATCAGCAGCGACGGCTCCAGCAGGGCCATCTGCAGGATCTCCATCCGCTTCTTCTCGCCGCCCGAGAAGCCGACATTGAGCGGCCGCTTCAGCATGTCGAAATCCATCTTCAGCGCCGTCGCCGCCGCCTTGACCATTTTCAGGAAGTTCGGGGCCGAGACCTCCTCTTCGCCGCGCGCGCGCTTCTGGGCGTTCAGCGCCGTGCGCACGAAGGTCAGGGCCGGGACGCCGGGGATCTCGATCGGATACTGGAACGACAGGAAGACGCCCTTCGCCGCCCGTTCGGCGGGCTCCAGACCCAGCAGGTCCTCGCCCTTCCACGACACGCCGCCCTCGGTCGCCTCATAGCCGGGCCGTCCGGCCACGGCGTAGCCCAGCGTCGACTTGCCGGCCCCGTTCGGCCCCATGATGGCGTGCACCTCGCCCGCCGGGACGTCGAGCGTCAGCCCCTTGAGGATCGGCTTGTCGCCGACGGAGACGTGGAGATTGGAGATGGAGAGCATTCTATCGGAACTCATATGCAGGCGCCGTTCACGGCGCAGGCGTAAACAATCAGGCCCATCCAGACGAAGAAGATGAGAGCCAATGGAGCGCTCAGGGTCGCGGCAAGACCCCAGCGCCAATCTGCTCGAAACGTGAGCATCAGAGCGATGAACCAAGCCGCCGCGAGCACAACGATCACGCCGGCGTGGATATTTTCAGAGCCGATCAGTTGATACTCAAACCTCAGAACCTGGGCGGCGCAGGCCAGCAAGGCGAGCGCGACGGTCGCCGCGAAGCGGCGCTGCGCACCTCCGAGTGCCGGAATAGGGAAACTCACCCCACGCTCCCTTCCAGACTGATCGCCACCAGTTTCTGCGCTTCGACGGCGAACTCCATCGGCAGTTTCTGCATCACGTCGCGGACGAAGCCGTTGACCAGCAGGGCCACCGCCTCCTCCTGCGACAGGCCGCGCTGCTGGGCGTAGAATAGCTGGTCGTCGGACAGGCGCGTCGTCGTCGCCTCGTGCTCCAGCTGGGCCGAGCCGTTGCGGGCCTCGACATAGGGCACGGTGTGCGAACCGCAGTCCTTGCCGATCAGCAGGCTGTCGCACTGGGTGAAATTGCGCACCCCGGTCGCCCTGGGATGCACCGAGACCAGGCCGCGATAGGTCGAGTCCGACTTCCCGGCCGAGACCGCCTTGGCGATGATCCGGCTCTTCGAATTCTTGCCCAGATGGATCATCTTGGTGCCGGTGTCGGCCTGCTGATGTCCGTTGGTGATGGCGATCGAATAGAATTCGCCCGAGCTCTCCTCGCCCTTGAGGATGCAGGACGGGTATTTCCAGGTCACCGCCGAACCGGTCTCGACCTGGGTCCAGCTGACCTTCGACCGATCGCCGCGGCAGTCGGCGCGCTTGGTGACGAAATTATAGATGCCGCCCTTGCCCTCGGCGTCGCCGGGGTACCAGTTCTGGACCGTCGAATATTTGATCTCGGCGTCGTCCAGGGCGACCAGTTCGACCACCGCCGCATGCAGCTGGTTCTCGTCGCGCATCGGGGCGGTGCAGCCCTCCAGATAGGAGCAGTAGCTGCCCTTGTCGGCGATGATCAGGGTCCGCTCGAACTGGCCCGTCTGGCTCGCATTGATGCGGAAATAGGTCGACAGCTCCATCGGGCATTTCACGCCCGGCGGGATGTAGACGAAGGATCCGTCGGAAAAGACCGCGCTGTTCAGGGCCGCGAAATAGTTGTCCGAGACCGGCACCACCGAGCCCAGATATTTGCGCACCAGCTCAGGATGTTCGCGCAAGGCCTCGGAAATCGGCATGAAAATCACGCCCACCTTCGCCAGCTCGGCCTTGAAGGTGGTGACCACGCTGACGCTGTCGAACACCGCGTCCACGGCATAGCGCGCCGCGCCCTCGACGCCCGCCAGCACCTCCTGCTCCTTCAGCGGGATGCCCAGCTTCTTGTAGATCTCGAGGATTTCAGGATCGACCTCGTCCAGCGACTTCGGCCCGTCCTTTTTCTTGGGCGCGGCGTAATAGAACAGGTCCTGATAGTCGACCGGCGTGTATTTCACCGACGCCCAGGTCGGCTCCTCCATCGCCAGCCAGCGCTCATAGGCGGCCAGCCGCCATTCCAGCATCCACTCCGGCTCGCCCTTCTTCTCGGAGATGAAGCGGACGATGTCGGCGCTCAGCCCCTTGGGGGCGTATTCCGTCTCGATGTCGCTCGTGAAGCCGTGCTCGTATTTCTCAAGCGCGGCGACGGCGTCGATGGTCTTTTGAACGGCAGCCATCAGGCGTCAGCTTTCTCGCGCTCGGCGGTTCGGGCGCGGTGTTTCGCACAGGCCTCGACCCAGGCGGCGGCGAACCGCTCCCAGTCGTCCCGGGTCGTGCCCCAGCCGCCCGAGACGCGCACGCCGCCGGTGGCCAGATGGTCCAGACCCATGGCCGAAATGGTCTTGGACGGCTTGGTCTTGCCCGAGGAACAGGCGCTGCCGGCAGAGACCATGACGCCCTGCAGGTCGAGGGTGATGAGCTGCTGCGGGCTTTCCCAGCCCTCGACGGCCATGAACAGGGTGTTGGGCAGACGCTCGGCGGCCCCGCCGATGATGATCGCCCCGGCGGCCCTGACGGCGTCAGCGGCCGCGTCGCGCCAAGCCGCATGGGCCATGGCCTCGGACAGATCGCGCGCCGCGCAATCGGCCGAGACGCCGAAGCCGGCGATGCCGGGCACATTCTCCGTCCCGGCGCGCAGCCCCCGCTCCTGCCCTGCCCCGTGCAGGGTGCGGATGATCGGCGCACCGTCTTTCGAGATCAACGCGCCCACGCCCTGCGGTCCACCCAGCTTGTGGGCCGACAGGGTCAGGGTGTCGGCGCCCAGCGCCCGCATGTCGACCGGGATCTTGCCGGCCGTCTGGATGGCGTCGACGTGCAGCCAGCCGCCGGCGGCCTGCACCATCCGCGCCGCCTCGGCGATCGGCTGGATCACGCCGCTCTCATTGTTCGCATGATGGATGGCGACCAGCGCCCGGCCGCCCGACCGCGCCAGCGCCTCGGCCAGCCAGGCCAGATCGACGACCCCGTTCACATCGACCGGCAGGACCTCGACCGGCACGCCGCTGGCGTTCGCCGCCTCGGCCACGCACGGATGCTCGGTGGCGCTGACAATCAGCCGCTCGCAGCCCGCCGCGATGGCGCTGGCCACGGCCTGTGCGTTCGACTCCGTGCCGCCGCTGGAGAAGATCACCGCGGTCGGATCGGCCCCGACCAGATCGGCCACCCGCGCCCGCGCCGTCTCGACCCTTGCCCGCGCCCGTCGGCCGGCCGCATGGACCGCATTGGGGTTGCCGCCGTCCGCGAGGGCCTCGGCCATCGCCACCTGCACCTCGGGGCGCACCAGCCCGGAGGCGTTGTAGTCCAGATACACGCCGCTCACGCCGCCACTCCCACTTCGGCTTCGGTCGCCCGGCGCCGCGCGCCGGTGCGGTTCATCACCACATCTTCCAGGGACACCCCGGCCAGATAGCGGTGGATTTCGTCGCCGAGATCTTCCCAAAGATTGTGGGTAATGCAGCGCTCGCCGGCCATCATACAGCCCTTGGGCGAGGAATGGCCGATGCAGCGGGTGGCGCGGATCGGCTCATCGACGGCCAGCACGATCTCGGCCACCACCGTCTCATGCGCGCCCTTGGCCAGCCGGTAGCCTCCGCCGGGCCCGCGCACGCTCTGCACCAGTCCGCCCTTCCGCAGCCGCGCGAACAGCTGTTCCAGATAGCTGAGTGAAATCTCCTGACGCGCCGCGATCTCGGCCAGCGACACGGCCCGGGCACCGCCGTCGGTCTGTCCGTTCCTGGCCAGATCGGCCATCGCCATCACGGCGTATCGTCCCTTGGTCGACAGACGCATCGTCCACCTTCAAAAATCGCGCGCTTTTCGAGGGTCCTGTGCTAGAACCCGCGCCTTCGCAAAGGCGTCGGCGCGCACGGGGGACTTAGAAAGTCCTACCGCTGCGGTCAAGTATTACGCAGGTGCGAAATGACAGTTGAACACGGAATTCGACGCATATGCCTGAAGTCATCCTGCCCGGCGCCTCTGGCCGTATCGAAGGCCGCTATTCGCCGGGCAAGCGCCCGAACGCGCCGATCGCCCTGATCCTGCATCCGCACCCCAAGGCGAACGGGCATATGAACAACCCCGTCACCGTGACCCTGTACCAGCTGTTCCAGAAGCGCGGCTTTGCGACCCTGCGCTACAACAGCCGCGGCGTCGGCAAGTCGCAGGGTGAGTTCGACAGCGGCATCGGCGAACTGGCCGACGCGGCCACCGCCCTCGACTGGCTGCAGTCCAACAACCCGGGTGCCTCCCAGACCTGGGTCGCCGGCTATCAGTTCGGCGCCTATATCGGCATGCAGCTGCTGATGCGCCGCCCGGAGACGGACGGCTTCATCTCGGTCTCGCCGCCGTCGAACATGTACGACTTCAGCTTCCTGGCCCCCTGCCCGGCCTCGGGCCTGTTCCTGCACGGCACCAACGACACCGTCGTGCCGCCGGTCGAGGTCGAGCGCGTGGTCAACAAGCTGCGCACCCAGAAGGGCATCATCATCGACTATGAGCTGGAAGAGGGCGCGACCCATTTCTGGCAGGACCACATCGGCGCCGTCGATACTCGCGTCGGGGCCTATCTGGACAAGCGGCTGACGGAAAAGCCGGCGTAGGGCTCATACAGTTTCCGCTCACCCCGGCGAAAGCCGGGATGCGCGGATGTTTTATAGCTCAATACAGCAGATACGGCCGCCTCAGCTCCACCCAGGCCGCCTCATCCGGCCCGGCCAGCGCCTCGAGATCGGCCGGCGTCGCGGCCGGGTCGTCGACCCATTCCCTCAGCCCCGGCCCGCCGTTGATCACATCGATGGCCAGCTTGTCGAAGACGTATTCGTAAGGGAAGTCCCGCCACAGGGCGTAGTCCGGATACAGCCGCCGGATCGCCTTGAAGCCCAGCGCCTGCAGCCGCCACGGCTTGAACGCGGCGTGGTCATAGGCCGGGTCGTCGACATGGATCTGCACCCCGTTGCACAGCTGGTGCACGTGCTTGTGGAAGGTCGGCTCGAACCAGCAGTCGCGCAGGACGCAGCTCTCCAGCCACTCCGGCGCGAAAGCCTGCATCTCTGCGATCACCGCCCGGGCATCGATGTCGGGCGCCCCGAACAGCTCCAGCGGCCGCGTCGTGCCGCGGCCCTCGGACAGGGTCGTCCCCTCCAGCATCACCGTCCCGGCATAGGCCCGCGCCATCGACAGGTTCGCCGCATTGGGACTGGGATTGATCCAGCTGCGCTCGCCGATCGGCCAGCCGAAGCCCGGCCCCTGATCCGGTGCCCAGCCGTCCATCTCGATGACGCGGTATTCCACGTCGAGTTTGAAGTGGTCGATGAACCAGCGGCCCATCTCACCCAGGGTCATGCCGTGCCGCATCGGCATCGGCCCGGCGCCCACGAAGCTCTCCCAGCCCGGCAGCAGGGTCGTGCCCTCCACGGGCCGCCCGGCGGGGTTGGGCCGGTCCAGCACCCAGACCGCCTTGCCGTGCTTCGCCGACTCTTCCAGCACATAGAGCAGCGTCGTCACGAAGGTGTAGATCCGGCAGCCCAGGTCCTGCATGTCGACCAGCAGGACGTCGAACGTCCCCATCGCCTGCCCGGTCGGCCGCCGCACCTCGCCGTACAGGCTGAAGACCGGAATGCCGTGCCGCGGATCGGTGAAGTCCGGGCTCTCCATCATATTGTCCTGCAGGTCGCCCCGCATGCCGTGCTGCGGCCCGAACGCCGCCGTGACGTCCAGGTCAGGACAGGCCATCAGCGCATCCAGCGAATGCGTCAGATCCGCCGTCACCGAGGCGGGATGGCCCAGCAGGGCGACGCGCTTCCCCTTCAGCGCCGCGCGCAGTTCGGGCTCGGACAGCAGTCGGTCGATGCCGAATTTCATGGGCGCTCCATGGTGGGAAGGTCGAAGGCGAAGGCGACGGCGTGGTGGAAGTCCGGCTGGCCGGGCGGATGGGCCAAGGCCCAGAAGGATTTTGCGCCGTCTATTTCCTCAATGACAGCTGACAGGCCGATGCGAAGCGGGCCGTCGAGATCAAGACCCGGCAGGCCAGTGAGATCGACCTCGGCATGGCCGCCAAAGCCACCGGTTTCAACTCGCGCGCCCAAGCCTGAAACGGATGCGGGTTCGGCGTTCTCCATGCCCTTCCGGTAACCACTGAAATGGTAGGCTGCCCATTGCATCGAGGGGGAGAAGTTGAACTCGTAGTAGCTCTCTCCCTCAGCCTGAATGAAGAGTTCGTAGCAGGTATGCTTCCAGAGTTCGTCCGCGCGGCCAGCCGGACCGACGCCGGGAATGTTGATCCGGCTGACATCGCCCACTAGCCCGCAAGTCAGAGTGATCCGTTCCGGCTTTCCGCGATGCACGCTTACATCGACGCTATCGATCACGACCGATCGTGTTTCGGGATGAGGCTTCAGGGATACGCGCATGACCCTTTCGATAGCCTGAGCCTGACGCCGGTCAACAGAACAAACTCCTCTTGCTTTCGTCATTCCGGGCGGAGCGGAGCGGAGGCCCGGAACCCAGCGGCGCGCGGAGCGCGAAACTGTCGGGAGCGCGGCGGCCAGAATGCTGACGCCGGTGTTTCGCCGCCGTCGCGGCGCCGCTGGGTTCCGGGTCTGCGAGCCGCTGCGCGTCTCTTCGCCCGGAATGACGAAAGATTGGCGTGGCCAGCGTTTCGGGCTCGTTGTCCCTCGTGCTACACGCCCCTTCCCTCCCAAGCCAAGCCTGATCAGATGACCGAGCCCGCCTTCAAGTCCGACTTCCTGAAAACCCTCCAGGCGCGCGGCTATATCCATCAGATCACCCACCCGGCCGAGCTCGATGCCGCGGCGGCTTCCGGCGTGGTGACCGGCTACATCGGCTTCGACGCGACCGCGCCTTCCCTGCACGTCGGCAGCCTGATCCAGATCATGATGCTGCGCCGGCTCCAGCAGGCCGGCGGCAAGCCCATTGTCCTGATGGGCGGTGGCACGACCAAGGTCGGCGACCCGACCGGCAAGGACGCCTCGCGGCCCCAGCTGACCGACGAGACCATCCAGGCCAACATCGCCTCCATCAAGACGGTGTTCGAGAAATTCCTGACCTTCGGCGACGGCCCGACCGATGCGGTCATGGTCGACAACGACGCCTGGCTGTCGACCTACGGCTACGTCGAATTCCTGCGCGAATACGGCACGCATTTCACCATCAACAGGATGCTGGCCTTTGACTCGGTCAAGCTGCGGCTGGAACGCGAACAGCCGATGACCTTCCTCGAGTTCAACTACATGCTGATGCAGTCGGTGGACTTCCTCGAGCTGAACCGCGCCCGCGGCTGCACCCTGCAGATGGGCGGATCTGACCAGTGGGGCAACATCGTCTCGGGCGTCGACCTGGTCCGCCGCGTCGACCAGAAGGCCGCCTTTGGCCTGACCACGCCGCTCCTGACCACGGCCTCGGGCGGCAAGATGGGCAAGACGGCCCAGGGGGCGGTCTGGCTCAACGCCGAACAGCTGAGCCCGTATGACTACTGGCAGTTCTGGCGCAATGTCGACGACGCCGACGTGGGCAAATTCCTGCGCCTGTTCACCGACCTGCCACTGGACGAGGTCGCCCGGCTGGAGTCGCTTGAGGGTGCCGGCATCAATGATGCGAAGAAGACGCTGGCCGATGCCGCCACGACGATGCTGCACGGTGCCGACGCCGCCGCAATCGCCCGGGCCGCCGCCGAAGGCGCGTTTGAGAGGGGCACGCTGTCGGCGGACCTGCCGACGGTCGAACTGCCCGCCGACGACGTGGTCGGTGCCATGATCGCCGCCGTCGCGACCCGGGCCGGCCTGACCGCGTCCAACGGCGAGGCCCGCCGTCTTGCCCAGGGCGGCGGCCTGCGCCTGAACGACGAGGCCATCGCGGACGGTGCCCGGCTGATCGAGGCATCCGACGTCAATGCCGACGGCGTCCTGAAACTGGCCGCCGGCAAGAAGAAGATCGTGCTGGTCAAACCCATCTAGATTCCGCTCATCCCGGCGAAAGCCGGGACCCAGTGCTTTGGGTGACGGGTGACGGGTGACGGAGCGGTTCGCACTGACGATCGTCCTGATGCGCTGGCGTCAGGCTGGACAGAACTGGGTCCCGGCTTTCGCCGGGATGAGCGGAGAACGGGAATGACTGACATCACCGAAGGCTCGAAAGCCCCGGCGTTCGACATGGCCACGGCCGACGGCGGTCGCGTGACCCTCGACGGGCTCAACGGCCGCAAGGTCGTGCTCTATTTCTATCCAAAGGCCGACACGCCGGGCTGCACCAATGAGGCGCGGGACTTCTCCGAACATATCGACGCCTTCGCTGCGGCCGGGGCGACCGTCATCGGCGTCTCCCGCGACCCGGTGAAGAAACTCGACCGCTTCCGGACCAAGTACGACCTCAAGGTCATCCTCGCTTCGGACGAGCCCGAGGATGTGACCGAGGCATGGGGCGTGTGGGTCGAAAAGAAGCTCTACGGCCGCGAGTACATGGGCATCGAGCGCGCCACCTTCCTGATCGACGGCGCGGGCGTGGTGCGGCGCGTCTGGCGCAAGGTGTCTGTCAAGGGCCATGCGGCCGAGGTCCTGACCGCAGCCCAATCGATCTGATCACGGATCGAGGAGCGCAGTCGGAGATGTAATGGGCCTTGCATAGATTCGCGAACTCGCCTTCCAGATTCGCGAACTCGCCTGACAAGCGAATAATGGTCACGAATACCGGCGTTCTTCGCGTGAAGACTGCTCAAGGTGGTTAACAAGTCGTGAACAGACTTGTACCCAAGCTGACCCATGGCGCATAACCCCTCGTCGTACGTTCTGGGGGCGTTGCGTGATGACCGAACAAGAGCCGACAGTCAGGCGGTCTCTGATCGGAAAGTGGTTTCCGACCCGATATCTCTACCTGCGCGACGGCGAGTCCGTCCGCGCCTGGGCCCTGACCCCCGGCAAGCAGGCGCTGGGCGCCGTCGCCGCCGTCCTGCTGGGCGGCTGGACCGCCATGGCCTCGGGCAGCATGATCTACGACATGGTGGCGCAAAGCCAGGCAGACCGCACCGTCGCCAGCGCCCGGGCCGCCTCCGAACGCATGAACGCCGACCTGCAGGCCCGGCTGGACAGCGCCGTGGTGCGCATGACCGCCACCACCGGCTCGCTCGACGAAATGGCCCAGATGGTCGAGCGCCGCCACGCGGCCCTGACCCAGGTCATGGGCATGTTCCGCGGCGTCGAGGGTGCCGAGCAGGCGCTGCGCCCCGCCCCGGCCCTCAATCCGGATCGCTCCTCCCCCGTCCAGCGCATGATCGCCGTGCGCATGGATCAGGAGCGGTTGATCGCCCGCGCCGAGACCGAGGCCCAGACCCGTGCCGAACGGCTGCGGCTGGCCTTCCGCCTCGCGGGCCTGAACCCCGCCGCCTATACGCCGCATGACGCCGCGCTCGGCGGACCACTGGTCGAGGCACGCGATCCGCGCGCGCTCGCCGCCGTTCTGGACGTGGATGAGGCCTTCGCCGTCCGCATCCGGCACGCCGCCGACAACCTGTCCGACATGCGTTCGCTGGCCGATGCCGCGGAGGGCATGCCCTTCCGTCGCCCCACCCAGGCCCGCACGACCTCCGGCTTCGGCGTCCGCTTCGATCCGTTCAACGGTCACCCCGCCCTGCATCAGGGTCAGGATTTCGCCGCCCCGCTGAACACGCCCATCTACGCCCCGGCTCCCGGAATCGTGTCTTTCGTCGGCGTTCGTTCAGGGTATGGCAACACCGTTGAGATAGATCATGGTCGCGGTTTCAAGACGCGCTACGCCCACCTGAACGCTACTGCTGTCCAGCCCGGCCAGCGGATCACGCTCGGCCAGCGTGTCGGCGCCATGGGAACCACAGGACGCTCCACGGGCGTGCATCTGCACTATGAAGTGTGGATGGACGGCCGCCCCCAAAACCCCGCCCGCTTCATGAGAGCCGGAGACCAACTTGTTCAACAAGACTAAATCCCCCGCCCCGTCGCCCCAGCCCCGCGCTGACAACGGTTCGTCGATCCCGCCGCTGCCCGATCTGCCCACGCCGGGCGGTCCTTCGGCATCGGCCGCACGGCCGGCTCCGGCCGTCAGCGCGCGCGGACTGTCCACCCTGTCGTCCGACCTCCAGTTCGAGGGCGGCATCACGGGCGGCGGCGATCTCCAGATCGACGGCTCGATCAAGGGCGACGTCCGCGTCGGCCGGCTGATCGTCGGTGAAACCGGCGCGGTCGAAGGCAATGTCTCGGCCGACTACGTCGAGGTTCGCGGCCGCATTGTCGGCGGCATCTCGGGCAAGCAGGTGAAGCTGATCGCCACGGCCTATGTCGACGGCGACATCACCGCCGAACAGATGTCGATCGACATCGGCGCCTATTTCCAGGGCCGCGTCCTGCAAGGCCGCCGCGAGGCTCCGGCTCCCACGCCGGCCCCGCGTCCGGCCGCGCCCGAGCCGGCACCGCAGATCATCGACATGAAGGGCCCGTCCTGACCTTGCGGGACGCCTGAAAGACAAAAGGCCCCGGAGCGATCCGGGGCCTTTTTTTACCGTGTAGTGCACGACCTCGGGGCGAATGTCCGGCGGGGAGCGTGATTTAACCCGGTCACGACCGATGGACGCTGCCGGGAGCGCCGTTCCGGAAGAGCCGCCTCAAAGGTCTTTCCGGCATTGCGAGCGGTAATGAACAACACGAAAGCCCGAGTAGAACAGCGCAAACAGCAGGGCCAGTGAAACGAGTAACTTCAGCCACAACCCTGATGGACCGGTCCAGCCAAACGCGGGAAAGGCTGCCGTGACCATGACTATCGCAAGGAAGAACGGACCCGTGGAAAGCAATATCGGCCCGAGGCCAACTCCGGCGATTCCGGGCTCGTTCGCACCGGCCTGCCCCAGACGCTTGAGGTATAAATCATACGCTTTCAGATACTTCACTGAGCGTTCTCCGGACATCGGCCATGGTGAACTGAGTAGGCTAGGCGCACAATCCGCTCTTGTCTCTCGTTAGACGCTTCCGCTTCGAGGCGAGGGTCTACGCGCCGGCGCAGTCTGTCCCTAGTCCACGGTCGAACCGCGTGTTTCGCCGACCCGCGCAGCCAGCGCGGCCCCCATAAACAGGTCCAGATCGCCGTCCAGCACGCCCTGGGTGTCCGAGGTCTCGACGTTGGTCCGCAGGTCCTTGACCATCTGATAGGGCTGCAGGACGTAGGACCGGATCTGGTGGCCCCAGCCGATGTCGGTCTTGGCGTCGGCCACGGCCTGGGCCGCCGCCTCGCGCCGCTGCAGTTCCAGTTCATAAAGGCGCGCCCGCAGCATCTTCCACGCCTGTTCGCGGTTCTGGTGCTGCGACCGGCCGGCCTGGCAGGCCACCACCGTATTGGTCGGAATGTGCGTCAGACGCACGGCCGAGTCCGTCTTGTTGATGTGCTGGCCGCCCGAGCCCGAGGCGCGATAGGTGTCGGTCCGTACGTCCGACGGATTGATGTCGATCTCGATGGCGTCGTCCACCACCGGCGAGACGCCGATCGAGGCGAAGGAGGTGTGCCGCTTGGCTGCCGCATCATAGGGGCTGATGCGCACCAGCCTGTGCACACCCGACTCCGACTTCAGCCAGCCATAGGCGTTCGGCCCGGTGATCAGGATGGTCGCTGACTTGATGCCGGCCTGGTCGCCCGATTCCTCGGCCTCCAGTTCGACCTCATAGCCGTGGGCCCGGGCCCAGCGGCTATACATCCGCAGCAGCATCCCGGCCCAGTCGCAGGACTCGGTGCCGCCGGCACCGGAGTTCACTTCCAGATAGGCGTCATTGCCGTCCGCCTCGCCGGACAGCAGGGCCTCCAGCTCGGCGCGGCCGGCCCGTTCCTTGATCGCCTTCAGCGAGGCGCGCGCCTCTTCCAGCGTCCCCTCGTCGCCCTCCTCGTCGGCCATGTCGGCGAGCATGACGCCCTCCTCCAGACCGGTCTCCATCTCGCGGACGGTGTCGATCTGGGCGGCCAGGCGCGAGCGGTCCCGCGACACGGCCTGGGCCGCCTCGGGATCGTTCCACAGCGTCGGGTCCTCGACCCGCGCGTTCAGTTCATCGAGTTTTCGAAGCGCGACATCCCAGTCAAAGACGCCTCCTGAGCAGAGCGATGCTCTGCTCGATGTCGGCCTTCATGGCCTCGACATCCGGTCTCATCGCATTCTCCAGCGACACAAAAGTGAGGCGCGGACATAGAGTGGTTAGTGGCCAGTGGCTAGTGGCCAGTGATTGCTGCCTCCCTGTCGGCGGAAGGGCGACGCTGCCGGCACGGCCTCTGAAGCGGTGGCCAGCCACTGGCCACTGGCCACTCGCCACTCAGTACAGCCCGCTCAAATCCTCCGCCGGCTCCTTTTTCGGCGGCGGCGGGGTCGCAGGCGGTGCAGGGGCGGTGGACGGCGGCTGGCCGGTCGCCTCCTCCTGCTCGCGTCGAACGACCTCGTTGTAGTTCTGCGGGCCGATGGGGATCTCCTGCGCCGGACGTTCTTCCTCGCGGCGGCGCTCGGTGCCGGGGCGGAAGGCCTCCTCGATGCCGTCGACCGTGCGGAAGACCGCATTGCGGGGACGCACGAACGGCCGCGCCGGACGTTCGCGCAGGGCGGCCTGCATGAACTCGGTGAACACGGGCACCGGGCCGGTGGCGCCCGTCTCGCCCGAACCCAGCGGCCGGTTGTCATCAAAGCCGATGAACACCCCGACCACGATGTCCGACGAGAAGCCGACGAACCAGGCCGAACGATATTCGTTGGTCGTCCCGGTCTTGCCGCCGACCCAGCGGCCGAGGCCGCGGGCGCTGGAGCCGGTGCCGCGCTGGATCACGCCTTCCAGCATCGAGCTGATCTGATAGGCGGTGATCGGGTCGATGACCTGGGTGCCCCGGGCCTCGAGGCGCGGCGACTCCTGGCCGCTGAAGGCCCGGCCGCAATCCCGGCAGCGGCGCGCATCGGCGCGGAAGATCGTGTCCCCGTCGCGGTCCTGGACCATTTCGATCAGATAGGGATCGACCCTGCGCCCGCCGTTGATGAAGGCAGCATAGGCGGCCGTCAGGCGATAGGGGGTGGTCTCGCCCGCGCCCAGCGACACGGACAGGTTCGGCTGCAGATTGTCCGCCACGCCCATCCGCCGGGCCAGGTCGACGACGTTGCGCATGCCCACGTCCTCGGCCAGCCGCACGGTCATGACGTTGCGCGACAGCTCCAGCCCGCGCCGCAGGCTCTGCGGGCCGTAATACTCGCGGCTGTAGTTCTCGGGGCTCCAGCGCGTCCCGTTCGGGCCTCCCGCGAAACTGATCGGCGCATCCAGCACGATCGAGGCCGGCGTATAGTCGCCCTCCAGCGCCGTCGCATAGACGAACGGCTTGAAGGCCGAGCCCGGCTGGCGGTTCGCCTGGGTGGCGCGGTTGAAGCTGGACAGGGCGTAGGAATAGCCGCCGACCATGGCCAGCACCCGCCCCGACTGGGGCTCGATCGCCACCAGGGCGCCGTTGACGTTGGGCACCTGCTTCAAGAGATACTGCCCGCCGCGCGCCTCGACGAAGATCAGGTCGCCACGGCGCAGCGGCCGGTTGGCGTTGGCCCAGGCGGCGTCGGCCGCGACGAGGGCACCGGAGCGGTTGTCGCGGGCGGTGCGGATTCGGACGTTGTTGCCGGCGACGGATTCGACGGCCGCGGCCTCCCAGGCCCGGCGTTCCGGCGGACGCTGGCCGCGCACGGCGGTTTCACGCCAGCCCTCGGCGAAGTCGGTCTTGCCCCACGGTCCACGCCAGCCGTGCCGGCGATCGTAGTTCTCAAGCCCGCGCATCAGGGCTTCGCGCGCCGCCGATTGCAGCGTCGGATCGAGCGTCGTGCGCAGATAGTAGCCGCCCCGGTTGACCTCTTCCTGGCCGAAGCGGGCGATGGCCTGACGGCGCGCCTCCTCGACGAAGAAGTCGGCGTCAGCGTACTGGGCCCGGCGCGGCGCATCCTGGGCCGACAGCGGCCGGGCCAGCGCCGTGGCCAGCTGGGCGTCATTGATGAAGCCGTTCTGGTTCATCTCGCCCAGCACCCAGTTGCGGCGGCCGAGGGCAGCCTCGGGGTGGCGTTTGGGGTGATAGTTGTTCGGCCCCTTGGGCAGGGCCGCCAGGAAGGCGGCCTCGTCCGGCGTCAGCTGGCTCAGCGACTTGCCGAAATAGTTATAGGCCGCCGCGGCCACGCCGTAGGAGCGATAGCCGAGGAAAATCTCGTTCAGATACAGCTCGAGTATCTGCTGTTTGGTCAGGGTCGCTTCCAGCCGGTTGGCCAGGATGGCTTCCTTGACCTTGCGGTTGATGCTGCTCTCATTGGTCAGCAGGACGTTCTTGGCCACCTGCTGGGTGATGGTCGAGCCGCCTTCCAGCCGCCGGCCCATGGCCGCGTTGAAGACGTTCTTGAACATGGCCCGGCCCAGACCGCCTACATCGATGCCGCCGTGGTTGAAGAAATTCCGGTCCTCGGCGGCCAGGAAGGCCTGGATCACCGGCAGCGGGATCTGCTCATAGGGCACATAGATACGGCGCTCGTCCGAAAACTCGCCGATCAGCGTCCCGTCGCCGGCATAGACCCGCGTCGCCGTCGCCGGCCGGTAGTCAGCCAGTTCCGAAGCGTCAGGCAGGTCATGGAACAGCCAGGCCGCATAGATGGCCACGATCAGCCCCGCCAGGGCGATCCCGCCCAGCAGGGCCACGCCCGCCATCACGAACCAGCGTTCGGCAATCTTCACCTGATACTCCGAAAGGCGGGCCTGATGGGTTGGTTTAGCCCGCGTCGGAGGTCCCGGCTAGAGCCGTGACGCGACGGTCCAGCTCCTGTCGCGCCGCGGCCACGACATCGGCGTCCATATCGCCCTGCCCGGCCATCCAGCGCAGGTAATCGTCCGGCGGTTCGGACCACGCCTTGCCGCGATGCTTGCCGAACGGAATCCGGTCCAGACGCCGCTTTTCATTCGTCCAGGCCAGCATCTGCTCGACCGTGGCGACCTTCAGCATGTCGATCAGCAGATGCGCCGTCACCCAGGCGTCCGGCCCCGCCCGGTGCGCCGGATCAGCCAGCGCCGGGTCCAGTCGCAGGCCGCGCCAGTACCGCAGCACCTGGTTGGAATGCCCCGGCGCCTCGGGCCAGACAGTCTTCGCCGACCGCACGGTGCAGATCCACGGCAGCCCGCCATGGGCGGTATCAGCGATGAACCCCCGCTCAAACTGCGCCGAATGCGCCACCATGACGTCCGCAGGCACGGGCAGGAACATCTCGCGCAGCCGGTATTCGTCGCAGTGCGGATCATCCTCGCAGAAATGCTCGGGCGTCAGATGATGCACCGCCATGGCGTGAAACGAGATTTCCCCCCGTGGCCGGAAAAGCTTCGTGACCGGCGGCAGGGCGGTCCAGCCCCCCGCCCCGTCAGGCACCACATCGACGATCCCGACCTCAAGGATTTCGGCGGACCGGTCTCCACCCGAGGTTTCAAGATCGACGACACGCAGGCGCATGGGGCCGAGATAGGGGGTTTGGCCGTGAAACGCACCTTCACATGCGGCCGGGAGAATCAGGGCTGGCCCGACGCTCCTCCGGCGGAGGCCATCTGCAGCGTTCCCGACGGCTCGCGGAAATAGCGGTCGATCCCCTCCGCCACCGCACGCATCAGCCGCCGCCGGGCGCGGTTGTCGTTGAGCAGCCGCTCGTCCTCGGGATTGGTGATGAAACCCATCTCCAGCAGGACAGCGGGGACGTCGGGTGCCAGAAGCACGGCCAGGCCGGCGTCACGGTGGCTGCGGCGCAGCAGCGGATGGTCCGCACTCTCCAGCTCGCCCAGCAGGGTGCGGGCCAGTTGGGCCGAGCGGTTCTGGGTGGCGCGCTGGGTCATGTCCAGCAGGATGCGGTCGACCGAGGGGTCGCGGCCCGGCAGGTTCAGGCTGCGGTGCCAGTTCTCGCCGCGGGTGAACTCGCGAACGGCCCGGCCGGCACCCTGTTCGGACAGGGTATAGACAGACGCGCCGCGGGTAGCCGGGTCGGCACCGGCGTCGGCGTGCAGGCTGATGAACAGGTCGGCGTCGGCCTGACGGGCGATGGCGACGCGGCGGTAAAGGGCGACATAGGCGTCGCTTTCGCGGGTCAGCCGCACGCGATAGCGGCCGGTGCGCTCCAGCTCCTGTTTCAGGGCCAGGGCGGCGGCCAGGGTGACGGCGCTCTCGCGGGACTCGGCCCCGTGGGCACCCGGATCGCGGCCGCCGTGGCCGGCGTCGATATAGATGAGGGGTCGCTCGGTCGGGCGCTGGGCGCTGCGCGGTGCCGCCGGGGGAACGCGGGCCGGACGCGCCGTGGGGGCACGGCCTGTGGCCTTCAGGTCGATCACATAGCGGAAATGGGCGATGCCGTCGCCGGGCGGCAGCAGGAAGCGGCGCTCGATCTCGGCGCTGGTCGCCAGGTCCAGCTCGACGCGTGAGGCGGCACCGGCACCGGTCACCCGCCAGCCACGCACCAGGCCGGTTCCCGCGCCCGTCAGGCCGCGGCTGGCCGGCGCGACGCCTGCGAGCGACACCACCACACGACCGTCGTCTCCGGCCTGGACCACCTCGCCGCGCGACGTCCGGTCCATATCCAGCACCACGCGGGTGTGTTCGGCGTCGCCGCCGAAACGGACGCGCAGCACCTCGCCCATGGCACCGGAAGCCAGCCCCCGGCCGGCCGCCAGCAGAACGACACTGATGACGACGAAGGCCATAGCCGTCATCGCCCATTCGCGCGCGCGCCAGTGCGTCAGGTTTATACGCGACAGTCCGTGCATTTCGACGGAGACCCACCTTCTTGGTTGGGGCCATCATGACGCAACGTCGTCGACAACCGGTTAAAGCGCGCGACGCTTTTAATTCGCGTGCGGCATGACTATGCTTGCACGGCTCGCGACCGATCGCGTCCCCTGAACTCTCAGGCTTGGGCGCGCCCTCTTCGCGGCATGACTTTCACTGATCCGAGAGCCGGCCGGGTTTCCCCCGCCTGTTCGACGACCGGGTTCGGGGCGCCACAGACGGCGTCCGGGCCCAGGACCGTACGAAACCCCATGGGCCTTATCGCCTGCGCTCCCTTCCGGTCTGATCTGACCGACCTCGCCCAAGGCATCCGCCGCGGCGACGGGATGGTGCCTGCGTTTGCCCCCAATCCCATTCGGCGAGCCGCCTGCCCCCTTCGCGGGGATGGCCGAGCGCGCCAGAGAGAAATATCCCATGTCAAAGACCATGTTGATCGATGCCGCGCATCCCGAGGAGACCCGGGTCGCCATCGTCGAGGGCCGTCAGGTCGAGGAATTCGACTTTGAATCCCGCGCGAAGCGCCAGCTTCGCGGCAACATCTATCTCGCCAAGGTCGTTCGCGTAGAGCCCAGCCTGCAGGCTGCGTTCGTCGAATACGGCGGCAACCGCCACGGCTTCCTCGCCTTCAGCGAAATCCACCCCGACTACTACCAGATCCCCGTCGCCGACCGCGAAGCCATCATGGCCGAGGCGCATTCGGACGACGATGATCACGAAGAACACGCTCGCGAGGGTGACGACGAGTCCGAAGGCGGCATGGCCGAGGAAGAGCGGCTCAAGCGCCGCCTGATGCGTCGCTACAAGATCCAGGACGTCATCAAGCGCCGTCAGGTCATGCTGGTCCAGGTCGTCAAGGACGAGCGCGGCGGCAAGGGCGCGGCCCTGACCACCTGGCTCTCGCTCGCCGGCCGCTACTGCGTCCTCATGCCCAACACCGGCAAGGGCGGCGGCATCTCCCGCAAGATCACCCAGGCCACCGACCGCAAACGCCTGAAGGCCGCCGCGGCCGCCCTGCACGTGCCCCAGGGCATGGGCCTGATCATTCGCACCGCCGGTGCCAAGCGTACCAAGGCCGAGATCAAGCGTGACTACGAATATCTGCTGCGCCTGTGGGAAACGATCCGCGAAACGACGCTGAAGTCGAACGCGCCTTCCGTCATCTATGAGGAAGAAAACCTCGTCCGCCGCGCCGTGCGCGACATGTTCGACAAGGATTTCGACGGCATCCAGGTCGAGGGCGTCGAAGGCTTCAAGGAAGCGCGCGACTTCATGCGTGTGCTGATGCCCTCGCAATCGAAGAAGGTGCATCTGTACCAGGGCGCGCGTCCGCTGTTCGCGACCAACGGCATCGAGGAGATGCTGACCCAGATACACCAGCCGGTCGTGCCCCTGCACTCGGGCGGCTACCTGGTCATCAACCAGACCGAGGCGCTGGTCGCCATCGACGTGAACTCGGGTCGCTCCACCAAGGAACGCAACGTCGAGGCCACGGCCACCAAGACCAATATGGAGGCCGCCGTCGAGGCCGCCCGCCAGTTGCGTCTGCGCGACCTCGCCGGTCTGATCGTCATCGATTTCATCGACATGGATGAGTCGAAGAACAATCGCGCCGTCGAGAAGGCGCTCAAGGACGCGCTCGCCAAGGATCGCGCCCGCATCCAGATGGGTCGCATCTCCGGCTTTGGCCTGATGGAAATCAGCCGCCAGCGCCGCCGTCTCGGCGTCATCGAGGGTGCCACGGAGGTCTGCCCCCACTGCCAGGGTGCCGGACGCGTCCGCTCCGCCGAGAGCGCTGCGCTCATGACGCTGCGCGCGGTCGACATCGAGGCCGGCAAGAACGGCGCGGGCACGATCAATCTACGCCTGTGCACCGCGGTGGCCCTCTACATCCTGAACCACAAGCGCGACTATCTGCAGCGCCTGCTGGCGCAGCGGGGCCTGAACGTCGTCATCCTGATCGACGACACCCTCGGCCAGGGCGACCACGCCGTCGAACGCACCGAGACCAACGAGGACTTCGTCCCCCTCGAACGCCCCGAGGCCTTCGTCGACCTGGACGACGATTTCGACGACAGCGCCTGGGCGGACGAGGACGACGGCGACGACGAATTCATCGCCGGAGACGACGAGTCCGACCTCGACACCGAGGACTCCGACGAAGACCAGCCGCGCGAGCGGGCTGAGCGCGCCGAGGGCGAAGGCGGCCGCGGCCGGGGTCGCCGTCGTCGTGGCGGACGTCGCGACAGCGCCGACGCCTCGACCGACGACGCGACCGCTGTCGCTGCGCCTGCCGCCGGCGAGGACGACGACGACAGCGAAAGCGGCCGTCGCCGCCGCCGGGGACGCCGCGGCGGACGGCGTGTGCGTGAAGAGGGTGGCGAGCGGGACGGCTTCAACTGGGTGCGCGGCCGCACGCCGTCGCTCGAGGATCCCTATGTCTGGTTCGATCCGATCAATCCGGAACGGACCGAGGCGGCCGCAGGCGGCGACGTCGCCGCAACCGTTGCGGCGGATGTCGATGAAGTCGTGGGCGAACGTCCCGAGGGCGAGATCGGTGGAGAACGCGGTCCGCGGTCGCGCCGGCGCAGGGGTCGTGGTCGCGGCCGGGATCGTGGCAGCGAGCAGGGCCTGACCCACGAGGTCAAGGTCGAGACCCGCGCCACCAACGAAGGTATGACGCCGGACGGCTCGCCCGACACCCCGATGGCCGTAATGGTCGACGATGTGGCGGACGCGCCTTCGGTCGCCATCGCCGAGGAGCCCAAGCGTCGCCGCGTGCGTCGCAAGGTTTCGGGCGGCGCTTCGGCGGAATCCGCCGCGGAACCGACGTCTGGCGTCGAGCCGAATGAGATCGAGCCCGTCACCGAACCGGCGATTCCGGACGTGACGCCCGCGGAAGCCGCCGCTGAGGTCCCGCCGGCGCCTGAGCCGACGGTCGCAGCCGTGGTCGAGCCGATTCCGGCACCACAGCCTGAGATCGACGTCGCCGCGCTGATCGAGAACGATCCGAACCAGATCGTCGCGCCGCCCGAGAAGCCGAAACGGGGATGGTGGCGCCGCTGAATGGCCGTGATTAGATAGTGAGGTCGTTGCAGGGGGTGTTTCGGGTATGAGGAGTTCGCCGTGAACTGGTTGTCCCGCACCGCCTTCCGCGCAACGGGCGTCGTCGCCGCCATGGGCCTTGTGCTGGCGGCGGCCTCGCCCGCCTCGGCCCAGAACGCCATCCGGGACACCGAGATCGAAGGCATCATTCACGAATGGGCCGACCCGGTCCTGGTCGCCATGGGTCTGGAGCCGACCGAGGTCGAGATCCTGCTGATCAACGAGAATGATCTGAACGCCTTCGCGACCCGCGGCCGGATCATGGGCGTCAACACCGGCCTGATCCTGAAGACCCGCACGGCCAACGAACTGCTCGGCGTGCTGGCCCACGAGGCCGGCCACATCAAGAACCGCCACACCCTGCGTGACGGGGCCCAGAACGCCGGCATGCAACCCATGCTGATGACCATGGCCCTCGGTGCCCTCGCCATTGCAGCCGGCGCGCCCCAGGCCGGTGCGGTGCTGTTGGGCAACAGCCAGTATTTCGCCACACTGAGCAGCTTGCGATACATGACCCACCAGGAAGGCGAGGCTGACAACACCGGCGCGCGCGCCCTGGAGAACGCCGGCGAATCCGGCCGCGGACTGGTCAATTTCTTCGAGAATTTCCGCTCGCAGGAAGTCTTCTCCGACGCCCGGCGTTACCCCTATTTCCGCAGCCACCCCCTGTCGTCCGACCGGATCGAGAACCTGCGCCGCTTTGTTTCGGAACAGTCCCACTACGATCACACGGACAGCCCCGAACGGGTCGCCCAGCACGCCCTGATCCTGGCCAAGATCCACGCCTTCATGGATGAACCGAACCAGACACTGCGGGACTATCCGGAAAGCGACGTCTCCCTGCCCGGGCGCTATGCGCGCGCCATCGCCTGGTACCGGGACGGCCAGACCGAAAAGGCCGTGGCCGCGGTCGACGCCCTCCTGACCGAGCAACCCGAGAATCCATATTTCTGGGAACTCAGGGGCCAGATCCTGTTCGAGGAGGGCCGCCCCGCCGAGGCGGTCGGCGCTCACCAGCGCTCGGTCGAACTGCGGCCCGACGCGCCCCTGCTCCGGATCAATCTCGCCCACGCCATGATCGAGACCCATGACCGCGCCTTGCTGGATCCGGCGATCGCCGAACTGAAGCGCGCCACCGCGCTCGAGAGTGACAACACCATGGGCTGGCGGCTGATGAGCCAGGCCTATGCCGCCCAGGGCAAGGAGGGCGAGGCGCGGCTGGCCTCGGCTGAAATGTATTTCGCCGGCGGAGCCGAGGTTGAGGCCACCCAATTCGCCCTGCGCGCCCGAGACATGCTGGAGCCCGGCACGGCCGAATGGACCCGCGCCATGGACATTGTCTTCGCTTCCGGGGCAACCCAGCAGGACATTGATGACGTCGACCGCCGCAACAGTCGCCGCGACCGTGGCGGCGTCATTCCTGCCGGCTGAGCTTGAGACACTGAATGACCGATGCGCCCGATCAGAGCCCCGTCGCACCTGCGCGTGCCCTGTCGCCGAAATGGCTCAGCATGACGGCGCTGGCAGTCTCGATCATCGCAATGGCGCTCGCCGCCCTGCCTTACGCGAACGGCGGCGGTGATTTCGGCGGCAAGGTCCGGACCTATCTGTTGGCCCACCCGGAAGTGCTGGACGAAGTGGTCCAGGCACGCGATGCACGCGCCGCGACCGACCGGATAACCGCGACCAACGCCGCCGCCAGCGCGAATCCGGCCAGCCTGACGGCCGGCCCCGGCGAACCCGCCTTCGGCCCCCGGGATGCGCGGGTTACTGTTGTGCAGTTCTTCGACTACCGCTGCCCCTACTGCAAGGCGGTCGCCCCCGCCTACGTCGCCCTGATGCGCGCCCATCCGGACGTCCGCTTCATCTTCAAGGAATGGCCGATCCTCGACCAGGGCTCCAGCGTGACGTCGCAGTACGCGGCGCGCGGCGCTCTCGCGGCCCATGCGCAGGGACGCTACCTCGCGGTCCATAGCGCCTTGATGGCCGAGGGGGCGCTGAGCCCCCAGGCGGTCGACCGGATTCTGGCTGCCAACGGGGTCGACATGGAGCGCGCCACGCCAGCCCTCCGGTCACCCGCCACCTCCCGCATCCTCGCGGATGTGCACACGGGTGCCGCAACACTCGGACTGCAGGGGACACCCACCTTCTTCATCAATGGCCGGCTGGCGGCCAGCAATGATCCGGCCATGCTTGACCGCGCCATCCGGGCCGCCAAGGCGGGCTGACCCGGAGGCGCTGTCGGGTCAGACGATCGCGCCGACGCAGCCTTCGTCGCCGCCGACCGGCAGTTTTGCGTCGGTCAGCGACAGGGTCCAGCCGTGATGGGTCGCCAGACCCCGCCGGCGAATGCCACCGCCATCGCCCGCGTCGCCGCCCGCATCGACGATGACCCGCCGGCCCGTCGGCAGGGCGGCGGGATCGATCCGGCCGACGGCCAGCGCCGTAGGCGTCTCGCCGCCGAACCCGTCGAATACGCTCAGCATCGACCACTCGCGGCGCAGCCCCGTCCACCAGGCGTCATCGGCATTGACCGCAAGGACCGCGACCCCGTGGCCCTCGGCGGCCCAGGCCAGGGCGGCCTGCGGATCGCGGACCGCGCGCATGTCGGCCGCCGCTCCGAACCGCAGACGCGCGCCGTCGAACGCCCGGGTCGGCTCGACCGGCGACCAGACCTGGACCTTGATCCGACCCTGACGGGCCAGACCCCAGCCGACAATCTGCCGCCACAGGCTTTCTACGGCCTCCTGGTTGTCGGGCCCGGCTTTCGCCAGCATCCGCGCCAGCACCGCCTGCTCGCGGTCGGGGCGCAGCTTCACATGGGGTCCGGCGGGCGCATCCTTGGCCCGACCCACGCGGGCAGCGATGGCCAGACGACGTTCGAACAGGGCGAGAAGGTCGTCATCGATCTGATCGATCTCGTGGCGCAGCGCAGCGAGCGCCATATGCTCGGGTGAGATGTCGGTCGCGACGGGCCAGACTTGCTGGAGGGCGGGCTTGGTACAGGAGTTGGACACTGGCGTGGGCTTTCGATTTCGATGAGCGGCAATGAGGGTTTTGCGAGCCGCCGCCCCGTCCCGGGGCGGTCGCCGGCGAGGCCGTCAGGACGAAGTCCCCGACGCCTCAGCCGGCGTATCGAAAGCCGTAGAAATACAGGTCCGCAGCCGCAAAGGAGCGGGCGAATGCAGTCGCAGCGATGGCTTGCGAGCGGACCATGCCTGTCAAAGGACGCACGGATCGTGCCGCGTCAACCCGGTTTGGTGCTTAACAGGACAAAACGCGTGCGGTTGTCTTCGGAATCCTGGATGTCGTTGCGCAAAACCGACAGTCCATAGACCTCGGCGGCGCGAACCGGGGCCACGGCCGCGCGGCTGAGGTCTCCCGCCTCCGCGACCGCGCGCGCGGCACCGGCGGTGTCGAATGCCTCGACCGGCGTGATCCCGAGGGCGGCCAGCGAAGTCGGGCACTGGCGCAGGGCGATCGGATGGCTTTCGGCGGTCTTCACCGTCCTCAGGCTGGCACCTTCCGGAGCCATCAGGGCCAGACGGATGGGCCGCCAGACTTCCGACACGACGGTCAGCCCGGCCGCCTCGACCAGAGTGGCCGCCGGCTCCACCCGGCCGATCGACGTGTTCTCGACCGGGATCAGGGCGCAGCCGACATCACCCGCCTTCAGGGCGGCGATGGCAGCCTCGAAGGATTCAAAGGCCACAGCCTCGTCCCACGGTCGCAAATCGGTGACGGCCTCATGGCTGAAAGCGCCCGGCGCACCCTGATAGGCGCAGCGCCCCCCGCCGGCCTCAAGCTCGGCACCGTCGCCGTCGGGCCTCCCGACGCCTTCCATCTCAGGCCGCTTCCGACTGGGCGCGCCGCCCGGCCTTGAGCCGTTCGGCGACCAGGAAAGCCAGTTCCAGTGCCTGATCGGCGTTCAGGCGCGGGTCGCAATGGGTGTGGTAGCGGCTGGACAGGTCGTCCTCGGTCAACGCCTGCGCCCCGCCCAGACATTCGGTGACGTTCTGGCCGGTCATCTCGAGGTGGACGCCGCCGGGATGCACGCCCTCGGCCTCGGCCACGTCGATGAAGCCCCTCACCTCACCGAGGATGCGTTCGAAAGGCCGCGTCTTGTAGCCGTTTCCGGCCTTCAGCGTATTGCCGTGCATCGGGTCGATCGACCAGATCACGCGCTTGCCGTTGTCCTTCACCGCCTTCATCAGGCGCGGCAGCCGCTCGCCGACCTTGTCGACGCCGAAGCGGCCGATCAGCGTCAATCGACCCGGGGTATTCTCCGGGTTGAGCAGGTCGATCAAGGTCAGCAGGTCGTCCGGCTCCATCGTCGGCCCGCATTTCAGACCGATCGGGTTCCTGATGCCCCGCGCGAACTCGACGTGGGCGCCGTCCGGCTGGCGGGTACGCTCTCCGATCCAGACCATATGGGCCGAGGTGTCGAACCACTCGCCGGTCCCCCCGTCGAGGCGGGTCAGGGCGCTTTCGAGGTTCAGCAGCAGGGCCTCGTGGCTGGTGAAAACCTCGACCCGGCTCAGGTCGGGATGGCTCTCGGGCGTGACACCGACGGCCTCCATGAAGGCCAGGGCCTCGGTGATCTTGTCGGCCAGCTCGCGGTATTTGTGGCCGTAGGCGCTGTCGGCCGCAAAGCCCATCGTCCAGCGGTGGATGTTGTACAGGTCTGCATAGCCCCCGCCGGCGAAGGCGCGGAGCAGGTTCAGGGTCGAGGCCGACTGGTTGTAGGCGCGCAGCAACCGTTGCGGATCCGGCAGACGCTCTTCGGGCGTGAAGGCCATGCCGTTGATGATGTCGCCGCGATAGCTGGGCAGTTCGACTCCATCGATCTGCTCGACCGAGGAGGAGCGCGGCTTGGCGAACTGGCCGGCGATACGGCCAACTTTCACCACCGGCTTGCGTCCCGCAAAGGTCAGGACCACCGCCATCTGCAGGATCAGGCGGAAGGTGTCGCGGATGTTGTCGGTCGAGAATTCCTTGAAGCTCTCGGCGCAGTCGCCGCCCTGGAGCAGGAAGGCGTTTCCAGCCTCGACCTCGGCCAGTTTGGCCGTCAGCCGCCGTGCCTCGCCGGCGAAGACCAGCGGTGGCAGGGCCCGAAGCTCATCCTCGACCCGGCCAAGCGCGGCCATGTCCGGATAGTCCGTCGGCATCTGCACGACGGGCTTCGATCTCCAGCTTTCGGGCGTCCAGCGCGTACTCATGCGGGCAAGATAGGCCGCCGGTGGTTCCGGGACAATGAACAGAGGTGACGCATCTGGCTGGCGCGGGGTGGTTGGTGGTTGGTGGTTGGTGGTTGGTGGTTGGTGGTTGGTGGTTGGTGATTGGTGGTTGGTGATTGGTGGTTGGTGATTGGTGGTTGCAGCCGCAGCCATCCTGACGGGTTGGCTCACACCCTTACGGACCGAA
>CALRXX020000010.1:0-129273 GCA_943372245.1 bacterium | reverse complement strand
CCGGCCGGGAGGTCCCGGCCGGCCTTTCCTGTCGGCCGGGGCTGTCCTGCCTACTGGAACAGCGTTGCCACCCAGGCCCGCACGGCGTTCTCGTCGACCGGATTGCCGGTGTAAACGAGGCCCGGGGCCGGGGTATAGGGCTGGTTGTTGGCGCGGGGCCGCGAGGTCCAGGCCTTGTGACCGTAGCTGAGGTCCGAATAGTTCGACGGCAGACGCTCGGTCGTCGGTTCGACGAAGATGGTGTCGGTCGCCGTGGTCGAGCCCGCGATGCGCACGTTCGGCAGTTTGGACAGCAGGTCCAGCGTGTCGAGGCAGCCGCCCGAGCAACCGGCGTCGACCAGCACGATCACCGGCCCCTGGACGGGGTTGCGCGCGCCGGTGTCCGCGACGGCCGGCCGGCCGGCGAGGGTGAAGGTCGCACGGCCGGCGGCGATGGCGGCGTCAAAGGCGGCCACGATCTCGCGGGTCTGCTCGATCACGAACATGGATTCCTGGACGAAATAGGGATCGGCCTCCATGCGGCCGAGGGCGGCGGCGTACCAGTCGCGGTTGCCCTGGGTGGCGCGGTAGGTGATGTCACCGGCGGCCGGCTGGCGGCTGACGGTGAACTCCGGCGTCCAGATGCGGTTGGCCATGCCGTAGCCGCGGGCGGTCGAGGAGTTCTCGCCCGAACCGGAGGCGGCGCGCAGGTCCAGCACGAAGCCCTGCGGCCCGCGCAGGGCAGCCGCCTGGGCTTCGACCGCGGCGTTGAAGGCGGTCCAGCCGGCGCTGTCGGCGAACGAGTGAACGTGCAGCCACGGCCGGCCGTTGACCGTCTCCACGGCCAGCGGCGTCGCGGGCGGCATATAGACGGAGGCGCGGTAGGCGGCCTCGAGGTCGCCGGCGGCGACCGGGATCGGGCGGATCTGGAGGTCGCGCGGACGGCTGCGGCCGGACTGGAAGCTGCACTGCGACGGCACGCCCGTGGTGAACGGGTTGTTGCGGTTCCACATCAGATAGGGTGCCGAAGTCACCCGGCCCGCCTCGGTCTCGAGGTTGCCTTCCCAGCGATCCAGCTTGGCGCGGGCGAATTCCTCGATCGGGGTCAGGTTGCAGCCGGTGACCACGTCGCCGACCCGCGGTGCGCCGCGCGTGCCCGGCTTCACATAGGTCACGACATAGCGGCCATCACGCCAGCCGGTGGCGAATCCGGGCCAGCTGATGCCGAAATAGGGGCCCGTGCCTTCAAAGGTCGGGCTGACCCGGATGTTCGAATCGCGGAAGCCGCCCGCGTAGTAGCGCAGCAGATAGGCGTGGCTGTCGCCGCTGTTCACGCGCGAGGACAGGCCCAGCGCCTCCTGCAGACCGCTGTCCAGCCAGCCGCGGAAGCCCTGGCTGGCCGCGCCCGGAACCGCCGGTGCCGGATGGTTGGCGGCCAGTTCGTCATGCGACCTTTGAAGATCCTGCCGAGCCAGGGCCCGGAAATCCTGGGCACAGGCGGCGCCGGCGCTGACGACGAGCGACAGGGCGGCGGCGGCGACAAAGGTAAGCGGTCGGGACATCAGGTCAGGCTCCAGGCCAGTAAGCGGGACAGGGACGGATCAAGAGTGAATGAGCGGAGATGAATGGAACTGGAACGGGTTAAACCCCATCGGAACCGCCCTTGCCAAGCCCATACCCGGCTCAGGTGAACGCCCCCTCGGTTTACTCCCGCGGGATCGCGGCCTAATCGGGGCGACCACTCCCCGCCGCGATCACGTTCGCTTCAGATTCAAAGACACATGTTCTCCAAAATCCTGATCGCCAACCGCGGCGAGATCGCCGTCCGAATCATCAAGACCTGCCGCCGCATGGGCATCGCCACGGTGCAGGTCTATTCCGAGGCCGACGCCGGCTCGCTGGCGGTCGAAATGGCCGACGAGGCCGTCCTGATCGGCCCGGCCCCTGCGGCCCAGTCCTATCTGCTGGCCGACCGGATCGTGGAGGCGGTGCGGCAAACGGGCGCGGAGGCCGTCCACCCGGGCTTCGGCTTCCTGTCCGAGAACGCCGGCTTCGCCCGCCGCCTGCGCGACGAGGGCATCGCCTTCATCGGCCCCAATCCCGAGGCCATCGACGCCATGGGCGACAAGATCAGCTCCAAGAAGCTGGCCGCCGCCGCCGGTGTCTCCACCGTCCCCGGCCACATGGGCCTGATCGAGACGACCGCGGAGGCCGTACGCATCGCCAATGAGATCGGCTATCCGATCATGATCAAGGCTTCGGCGGGCGGCGGCGGCAAGGGCATCCGCGTCGCCCACTCCGACGCCGACATGGCCGAGGGATTCGCCGCCGTGAAGGCCGAGGCGCTCAACGCCTTCGGCGACGACCGGGTCTTCCTGGAAAAGTTCATCATCGACCCGCGCCACATCGAGATCCAGGTGATGGGCGACAAGCACGGCCACGTCGTCCACCTGTTCGAGCGTGAATGCTCGATCCAGCGGCGGAACCAGAAGGTCATCGAGGAGGCCCCCTCCCCGCTCCTCGACCCCGAGACCCGCGCCGCCATGGGGGCCCAGGCCGTCGCCCTGGCCAGGGCCGTGAACTACGACAGCGCCGGCACGGTCGAGTTCGTCGCCGGCCAGGACAAGTCGTTTTATTTCCTTGAGATGAACACCCGTCTTCAGGTTGAACATCCGGTCACCGAACTGATCACCGGGGTCGATCTGGTCGAGCAGATGATCCGTTCGGCCTGGGGCGAAAAACTCGCCTTCACCCAGGACGATCTGAAGATCAACGGCTGGGCCATCGAGAGCCGCATCTACGCCGAGGACCCCTACCGCGGCTTCCTGCCCTCGATCGGTCGCCTCGTTCGCTACGAACAGCCGGAAGAGGGCGACCAGGGCGGCTACACGGTCCGCAACGACTCCGGCGTCCGTGAGGGCGACGAGATCTCCATGTTCTACGACCCCATGATCGCCAAACTGTGCGCCTGGGGCGAGACCCGCGGCGCCGCCCTCGACGGCATGGCCCGGGCGCTGGAGGACACCCACATCCAGGGCGTCGGCCACAACATTCCCTTCCTCGCCGCCGTCATGGACCAGCCGCGCTTCCGCTCGGGCAATATCTCGACCAGCTATATCAAGGACGAGTTCCCGGACGGCTTCCACGGCCTGGCCCCCGACCGCCGCCAGACCGATATCCTGATCGCCTCGGCCGCCGCCATGAACGAGATCGCCGCCGAAGCCTCCGGCGACCCCTCCGGCCGGACCGACTGGATCGTCCTCATCGCCACGGGATCAGGCGCGGGGGAGGCCCACGGCGTCTCCCTGTCCTATGACGACGACGAGGCCCTGACTCTCGACCTCGCCGGCGAAGACCGCGCCCTGCAACTCGGCGACATCGACTGGCGACCGGGCCTGGCCCAGTTCCGCGCCGTGCTGGACGGCGTCCCCTTCACCGCCGAGGTCGCCCGCGTAGCCGACGGCTTCAGCATCCGCACCCGCGCCGCCCGCGCCCGCGTCCGCGTACTCAGCCCGTCGGTCGCTGCCCTCTATGCCCGCCTGCCGGAGAAGGTCGCCGCCGACACCTCCAAACTGATCCAGTCCCCCATGCCCGGCCTCGTCGTCTCCATCCCGGTGACCGTCGGCCAGGAGGTCAAGACCGGCGAGACCGTGGCCATCATCGAGGCCATGAAGATGCAGAACATCCTCAAGGCCGAACGCGACGGGGTGGTGAAGGCCGTCAGCGCCGCGGCGGGTGATCCGGTGGCCGCGGATGACGTGCTGGTGGAGTTCGTCTAACTCTCAGTTGAGGGGGATTCGAACATGACGTTGCGTGACAAGATCTTCGGCTTCGACGGACGCCTGCGCCGTCAAGACTACTGGCTGATCAGCATCAGTCTCGGAATGACAGTTTTCGTGCTGACCGAGCTGGCGATCCTCATGATCTTCGGCCAGACCCAATCGTTGTTCGGGGGCGGCTTTGGCGCCTATCTGGAGCGCGTCAACAATAGTCAGGCGTTGTTCGTCCAGAACCTCGTTGGCTTCGTGACCCTCTGGCCTGCATTGGCCATGTCGGCCAAGCGCGCGCATGATCGCGACAAGAGCGCGCGATTGATCATCAGCCTGATGCTGGGGACGTTTGTCGCCTCATATGCCCCGGCTTGGCTATGGATGACCTACCCGGTCGAAATGGCTTCGCCGCCGGGGGTCGCCGGCAATCTCGTCTTCAGCGTCGTTTCGCTCGTGATCTCGATCTATATTTTCGTGGTCGTCGGATGCTTGGACGGCACGCCGGGCCCCAACCGTTTCGGCCGCTCACCCAAGGGCATCGGCGGCGATCCGGCGGACAAGACGGCGGACGTGTTCAGCTAGCCGTCGGCACCACCGGCATCACCGGTCCGAACACCCGTCCGAAACTCACCCGCAGCGCCTCATCCGCCTCATCCATCGTCGCGGGTACGCCGAGGTCGACCAGGCTGGTGACGCCGTGTTCGGCGATTCCGCAGGGCACGATGCCGGTGAAATGGTCGAGGTCCGGCTCCACGTTCAGGCTGATACCGTGGAAGCTGACCCATTTGCGGACCTTGACCCCGATGGCGGCGATCTTGTCCTCCCGGCACCAGCCCGGGCCCTTGCGTTCCACCCAGACGCCGACCCTGCCCTCGCGCACGTCGGCGGGCACGCCGAATTCACCGAGCGCGCCGATGATCCACTGCTCCAGCCCGCGCACGAAGGTCCGCACGTCCTTGCCGCGCTGGTTCAGGTCCAGCATCACATAGGCCACCCGCTGACCCGGCCCGTGATAGGTGAACTGCCCGCCCCGCCCGCTGCGGTGAACGGGGAAGCGCGCCGCGTCCAGCAGGTCGCCGTCCTTCGACGAGACGCCCGCCGTGTAAAGCGGCGGATGCTCCAGCAGCCAGACCAGTTCGCCAGCCTCGCCCGCCGCGATGGCCGCGGCCCGCGCTTCCATGGCCATCACCGCCTCGTCATAGGCGACATGGCCCTGCGAAACCGCCCATTCGACCGGGCGGCCGTCGGCGCGAACCAGCTTCGACAGGGTTTCGCTTAAGGCTTGGGAAAGCATGACGCCTCCAATGTGGGGGTCGGGAGCGCCATGCAAGTCAACATCGCCCAGAAACCCGTCTCCTCAGCGTCAGAGTCAGAGTGCCCAGTGAGTCAGATCGAAGCCGTCGACATCGAGATTTCGGTCGTACTGGGACGCTCAGTCCTGCCGATGAGCCAGCTGCTGCGGATGGGCCGCGGGGCCGTGATCCCGCTCGACGCCTCGGAAACCGATGAGGTCTGGATCCTCGCCAACAACCATCCGGTCGCCCGCGGCGAGATCGAAATCCGCGACGACCGCATCGCGATCACGGTGACGCGGGCGGCGGATGTGTATGACTTCATGGCCGGAGCGGCCTGAAGGCGTGGTTGGTGATTGGTGATTGGTGGTTACAGGCCCCGCGCCGAGGCTCATGAGGCGAGCCCGGGCGAAGAACCGGCGACCACCAATCACCAATCACCAATCACCAACCACCCCTATTGAGCCTCTTCCCTTCCAAGCCGACCTCCGCTATCAGCCCCCCTCCGATGCGAGCGGTCGTGGCGGAATTGGTAGACGCGCAGCGTTGAGGTCGCTGTTCCCTAACCGGAGTGGAAGTTCGAGTCTTCTCGACCGCACCATCTGATTTGACAGGGCGAAACATCGGCGAACAGCTGATCTGAAAACAGGGGGGCCAAGCGTGAGCAAGATCGCAGACGCCCCCCTGCCCGTCGCCTCCCAGACTGAAATCGACCACGTCGCCCTCGATGAGGACTATGTGCTGACAGCGGCCTTCGTCGAAAAGGTCGTTGACGCCTCCGACGCCGGCGATGGCCTCAAGCTTCGTTCGCTGCTGGAAGACCTGCACCCGGCCGACGTCGCCGACCTGATGGGCTTCCTGACGGCCGAGCACCGCGCGGTGGTGGTGCTGTGGATGCCGGCCGACCTGCTGGCCGAAACCCTCCCTGAACTTGATGACGGCATTCGCGAGGAGGTGCTGGAGCGGGTCCCGCACCTGACGCTGGCCGAGGCGCTGCAGGAGCTGGACTCCGACGACGCCGCCGCCGTGGTCGAGGACCTCGAGGACGATCAGCGCGAGAAGGTGCTGGCGGCCATGCCCGAGGTCGACCGCGCCGCGATCGAGAACTCGCTGCGCTATGACGAGGATTCCGCCGGCCGTTTGATGCAGCGCGAGGTGATGGCCGCGCCGGCCTTCTGGAACGTCGGCGACACCATCGACCACATCCGCAAACAGGGCGAGGACCTGCCCGAGCTGTTCTTCGACATCTATGTCGTCGACCCGTCCAACAAGCCCGTCGGGGGCCTGCCCGTCAGCGGCCTGCTGCGCGCCGCCCGCACGATCGCCCTCGTCGACATCATGGAGCCGATCAATGCGATCGCCGTCGACCAGGACCAGGAAGAAGTCGCCTACATCTTCGAGAAATATCACCTGATCTCGGCCCCCGTCGTCGACGCCGCGGGCCGGCTGGTCGGGCAGATCACCGTCGATGACATCGTCAACATCATCCAGGAAGAGAACCGCGAGGACATCCTGCGCCTCGCCGGCGTGTCCGATGAGGACCGCGGCTCGTCCGTGTCCGAGATCGTGCGCGGCCGCGTGCCCTGGCTGGCTATCAACCTGGGCACGGCGGTGCTCGGCTCGATCGTCATCTCGTGGTTCGAGGTCACCATCGCCCAGATCGTGGCGCTGGTGATCCTGCTGCCCATCGTCTCGGCCATCGGCGGCAACGCCGGCACACAGGCCCTGACCGTGACCGTGCGCGCCCTGGCGACGCGCGAACTCAACAGCTCCAACGCCGCCCGCACCTTCCGCCGCGAGCTGGCCGTAGGCCTGGCCAACGGCCTGGTGCTGGCCCCCCTGATCGGCTGCGCCGCGGGGCTCTGGTTCCGGGACTGGCGCATCGGCGCCGTGATCGGCATGGCCATGGTGCTGAACCTGCTGGTCGCGGCCACGGTCGGGGTCCTGACCCCCCTGACCCTGTCGCGGCTCAAGTTCGACCCGGCCGTGTCTTCCGCGGTCTTCGTGACGGCGACGACGGACTTCTTTGGATTTTTGATCTTCCTCGGTCTCGCCACCATCGTCCTGCTGTAGAACGGCGCGTCCCTTGCTGGCTCCCTGTTCGGGCGAGCGCGCCCGTCTCGATTTGGGTCAATCCGTGTCCGAAACGCCCACGCCCCGTCTGAAGGTCTCCCGCGAGGGGATGGTCCTCATCAAGAGCTTTGAGGGCTTCCGTCCGCGCGCCGTTCAGGAAGAGGACGGCCGCTGGATCATCGGCTACGGCCACACCGCCTCGGCCCGCGAGGGCCTGACCGTCGCCGAGGCCGACGCCGAACTGCTTCTGCAGTACGACCTGATGCCGGTGGTGAAGGCGCTGAACGAACAGGTTCACAACCCGCTGAACCAGCACCAGTTCGATGCCCTGGCCAGTTTCGCTGTCTCCGTCGGCGTCGACCGCTTCCTCGCCTCCGATGTCCTGCAAAGGCTGAACGAGGGCCATGCCGGCCAGGCGGCGGACGCCCTGATCGGCTGGCCTGAAGACGCCTCCGCCGACGCCCGCCTGCGCCGCCGCGCCGCCGAGCGCGCCCTGTTCGTCGCCGATCCGGCCTCCGCCGTCACCCTGGCCGAGCTTCTCGCCGCCCCCCTCCCCCCGCCGCCGGTCGAGGTGCCGCCCGAACCCGAAGCGCCCGAAGCCGAGCTCCCGGCGACCGACGCGCGCGCCGCCGCCCTCGCCACCCTGCTGGGCGAAGCCCCGGCCGCACCGGAAGCCGCGCCGCCGCCGGTACCGGAAGCGCCGGCCGTCGAAACCCCCGCCTCAAAAGCCCCCGCCTCCGAAACCCCGGTCTTCCAGGCGAACGCACCGGTGACGCGGGTCAATCTCGACCGCTATTCGCCCTATGCCGCATCCATCATCGGCCCGATCCCCGGTTTCGCCCCGGCGGAGCCGGTTGACGCGCCCGTCGTGGAACCCGTCTTCGCGGCTGAGCCGGAACCGGTGCCTGCGCCTGAGCCTTCCGCGCCCGAGCCTGAGCCCGCCTTCCAGCCCGCGCCCGTGGCGATGGTGGAGCCCGAGCCCGCAGCCGGGCCCGTCCCCGTCCCCGTCACGCCTCTGGTTTCCGCCGCGCCCATCGCCTCGCCCTTCCCGGCGATGGACCCGGAACTCGTCCTGACCCCCGCCACAGAGGCCGACTTCGTCGAGACCGAGCGCCCGGTCTGGCCGTCGGATCAGCGCGCGCCCGTCCCAGCCGACGAGGAAACGGTCCTGTTCGAGGACGAGCCCACCCTGTCTGTCCTGCGCCACGAGGTCGAGCCGGCCGGACCGCGCCGCTTCGACTGGAGCGAGACCGGCGCCTTCCTGATCATGGGCGGTGTGGGCCTGGCCGCCTGCGGGGCCTCGGCCGCCGCCTTCCGTCTGGCTGTCGAACAGCCGTCGCCCATGGGCGAGACCACCGTCATCGCCTGGGCCCTGGCCCTGATCGGCATCATCTGCGTCGGGGTGTCGTCTTGGAACCTCTATGTGCGCTGGGGCAAGCCGGACTGACTTTCCGGCGAGGGCGGGCGGTGCTAACCCCGCCGTCATGAGCATTCCCAACGCCCCCCAATCGATGGAATTCGGCCTCGGCGAAAACGCCGACATGATCCGCGAGACCACCGCCCGCTGGGCGACCGACCGTCTGGCACCCCTGGCCGCCGAGATCGACGAGACCAATGCCTTCAGGCGCGAACTCTGGCCCGAGATGGGCGAACTGGGCCTGCACGGCATCACCGTCGAGGAAGAATACGGCGGCCTTGGCCTGGGCTATCTCGAACACGTCGTGGCGATGGAGGAGGTCTCCCGCGCCTCGGCCTCGATCGGCCTGGCCTACGGGGCCCACTCCAATCTGTGCGTCAACCAGATCCGCCGCTGGGGCACCGAGGCGCAGAAGCAGAAATACCTGCCCGGGCTGATCTCGGGCGAGCACGTCGGTTCGCTGGCCATGTCCGAGGCCGGCTCGGGCTCCGACGTCATGTCGATGCGCACCCAGGCCCGCAAGCAAGGCGACCGCTACGTCCTGAACGGCACCAAATTCTGGATCACCAACGCCCCGCATGCCGAGACTCTCGTCGTCTACGCCCGCACCGGCGAAGGCAACGGCGGCGTCACCGCCTTCCTGATCGAGAAGGGCATGAAGGGCTTCAGCGTCTCGAAGAAGCTGGACAAGATGGGCATGCGCGGCTCGGACACCGCCGAATTGGTGTTCGAGGACTGCGAAGTCCCGGAAGAGAACGTCATGGGCCCGGTCGGCGGTGGTGCCGGCGTGCTGATGAGCGGCCTCGACTACGAACGCGCCGTCCTCGCGGCGGGACCGCTGGGCATCATGCAGGCGGCGCTGGACGTCGTCCTGCCCTACGTCCGTGAGCGCAAACAGTTCGGCAAGGCCATCGGCTCGTTCCAGCTGATGCAGGCCAAGGTCGCCGACATGTACGTCGCCCTGAACAGCGCCCGCGCCTATGTCTATGCCGTCGCCCGCGCCTGCGACCAGGGCAAGACCACCCGCTATGACGCCGCCGGAGCGATCCTGCTGGCCTCCGAAAATGCCGTGAAGGTCAGCCTCGAGGCCGTCCAGGCCCTGGGTGGGGCGGGCTATACCAAGGAATGGCCGGTCGAACGGCTGGTCCGCGACGCCAAGCTCTATGACATCGGCGCCGGTACGAACGAGATCCGCCGCTTCCTGATCGGCCGCGAGCTGCTGGGAAGCTGAGGAACCGGTCGCCCGGACGGATTGACGAATGTTAAGTGGCGCCGGCCTATCGTCGCGCCTAGATCAAGACACCCCCGTCCGGACGCCCTGTCGCCGATGCCTGACTACGACTATCAGAGCGACAACCGGCCCTTCTCGCAGGTGATCGAGGACATCGGTGCCGGCGACGACCCGAAGCTCTACCTCGGCGAACTGGTCAACGCCTTCGGCGAGCGCGGCTTTGGCGCGCTCATGCTGTTCTTCGGCCTGCTGAGCGTCGCCATCGGCATCATTCCGGGGACGACCACCATCCTCGGCGCGCCACTCCTGCTGATGGGGCTGCAGCTCGCCATCCGCCAGGACCAGCTGTGGTTGCCGCGGTGGGCCCTGAAGCGCTGGATCGACCGCGATACCTATCGGGCCGGGGTGGCCAAGGTCCTGCCCAGACTCAGGAAGATGGAGCGGCTGTCAAAGCCGCGTCTCGAGGTGATGACCAGCGAGGTTTCGGAGGTGCTGATCGGCGTCGCCACCTTGCTTCTGGCCTTCATTCTGATCCTGCCCATCTGGGGCGGGAACCTGATCCCGGCCCTCATTATCTCGGCCTTTGGCTTCGGGCTGCTGCAAAGGGACGGGCTGGCCATCCTCATCGGCTGGATCGCCATAGCGCTCATCGTCATCGCCGGGCTGCTGATCTGGCTGACCTGGACCTGGGTGTCGCCCTTCCTCCTGCCCTTCTGGGCCTGGCTCAACGGCTTGCTGCCGGATGCCTGGGCATGGCTTTCGGGACTGTTCGGCGGTTGAGTCGGACGGGCCGCGGCCGGGTCGGCTCAGGCGGCCTGCTGCGCCCCCGGCCCGGCAAGCCCCTGCATGATCATCCGGTTGATGTCGATCAGGGCTTCAAAGTCATCCTCGCCGCGCATGATCGCCGACGAGTGACGGCTGACGAACAGGCTGATCGAAATGATCTGGGCCTTCAGGCCCGCATCCATGCGGTTGTCCGGGTCCGAGCAGTCGGTGGCCAGGGCCGACCACAGCCGGCGGTTCCAGTCCAGGGCGTCGATCCGCGCGGCGATTTCCGACGAGTCGAGCGTCGAGGCGTGCATCAGCGCCCGGGTGACCTGCCCGAAAAGCCGGTACTCCGTCTCACGCGGAGATTCAGCCCGCGAGGCCGCGGTCTTGTACGCCTGCAGCGACATTCGCCAGACCTTCTTCATATTCAACGAGTTTACGCGCCGCCATCAGCGCCTTGTAGTATTCGCGCGCCATCACGTGGCGGGAGGCCGACACGCAATCGGCCAGAATCTCGGGATTGCGGGACGCCCCCATGAACTCGCTCAGCCGCAGGGCGAACTCGTCATAGACCTTGGCCGCTGCCGCCTCGTCCAGGTACATCATCATGACCGGGAAATAGACGCGCTTGGCCGGGGTATTGGCGTCCTCGGGCTGGAGAATGTCCTTCTCGCGCAACACCGACGCCTTGTTCTGCAGGATCAGCACGCCGCGACGGTCGCCGTTCTGGACGACGGCGCCGTTGAGGACGAATTTCTCGCCGGGCTTCAGCGACAGCTTGAGCGGCATCTGAGAGAGCGTCTCCTGACAGGCTCCCGACGACGATAGGAAGCCGGGACCAAACGCACCCTAAACAAGCGTGGTTAACCATCTCTTGTGACCCGCCGGCCCCGTGTCCGCGGGAACATCGAACAGGTGTCGGGCGTTGGACCTGCAACAGGCGGCGATGCCCCGCCCGGGATCGACGGCGATGAAGACCAACCCGCGAAACAGGGAGGGCGACATGACGGCTCACACCGACCACACCCCGCCGTCCCCGCGCGACGACGGCGATCCGGACACCCCGCACGCCAGAAAGGCGCCCCGCGAAACCGGCAAACCGGACCAGCTGCGGGAGGCCGAACGCGGGTCGGAAGACCGGCAGGAGGCCCTGCTCGACGAAGGCCTTGAAGAGACATTCCCCGCCAGCGATCCAGTGTCCGCCAAGCGGATTACCTGAGAGGCGTCAGGCCTTCACCCGCCAGGTCGCGCCCTGCGGCCCGTCCATGACGACCACGTTCAGCGCATTGAGCCGGTCACGGATGCGGTCCGCCTCGGGCCAGTCCTTGCTCGCCCGCGCCGCCGCCCGCTGTTCCAGCAGGGCCTCGACCTCGATGCGCAGGTCGTCGGAGACCTCGCCTTCGAGCCATTCCGCCGGATTGGCCTGAAGCACGCCGAGGATCGCCCCGGCCGCGACCAGTTCACCCTTGGCGCGGGCGACCACGCCAAGGTCGCCGGCCGTCATGGCGCGCTCGATCTCGCTGGACAGGGCGAACAGGCTCGCCATGGCGCCCGGCGTGTTGATGTCGTCCTCGATCGCCTTGAGGAAGTCCTCGGGCGGCTCGTCGCCATTGGCCTCGATCCCGGCAGCCCGGTGCAGCGCGCCGTACAGCCGGTCCAGCGCCTTGCGGCTCTGGTCCAGCAGCGCCTGGTTCCAGTCCAGCGGCTGACGATAATGCGCGCTCAACAGGGCCCAGCGGACCACCTCGCCCGGCATGTTCTGAACCAGATCATGCAGCAGCAGGACGTTGCCGATCGATTTGGACATCTTCTCCGCGTCGACGGTCAGGAAGCCGTTGTGCATCCAGTAGCGGCTGTATTCCGCATGGGCGTCGGGCGCATGGGCATGGCCATGGGCGCAGACGCCCTGGGCGATCTCGTTCTCGTGGTGCGGAAACACCAGATCGATGCCGCCGCCGTGGATGTCGATCGGCAGGCCCAGCGTTTCCTCGATCATGGCCGAGCATTCGATATGCCAGCCCGGACGCCCCTCGCCCCAGGGCGACGGCCAGGACGGCTCGCCCTCCTTCGAGGGCTTCCACAGCACGAAGTCGTGGGGGTTCTTCTTGTACGGTGCGACCTCGACGCGGGCCCCGGCGATCATGTCGTCCAGATTGCGCCCCGACAGCCGCCCATAGGTCTCGTAGGACGAGACGTCGAACAGCACATGGCCCTCGGCCGCATAGGCGCAGCCCTGATCCATGATCGCGCCGATCTGGGTGACAATGGCGTCCATGTGGTCGGTCACGTGGGGCGCGATGTCCGGCGGCGAGACGTTCAGCCGGCTCATGTCCTCCAGATAGGCGGCCTCGTAGCGAGCCGTGACCTCGCCGATCGGCGTGCCCTCCCGGGCCGCCTTCGCATTGATCTTGTCGTCCACGTCGGTGACGTTGCGGGCGTAGATGACATGGTCGGCGCCGTACTGCCGGCGCAGCAGACGGACCAGCACGTCGAACACCACCGGGGGCCGCGCATTGCCGATATGGGCATAGTCATAGACCGTCGGTCCGCAGACATAGAGGGTCACCCGGTCCGGATCTCGCGGGGTGAACACACGCTTTTCGCGGTGCAGGGTGTCGTGGATGGTCAGCGGCATAGTGAGGCGGCGGCTTTCAGTTTTCTTGCAGGACGGACCTCCCGTCCCATATAGCGGTCCTGCTGCACAAGCGAACAGCGTCGAGATCGAGAATGAGCGTCATCCCCGTCAAGCCGGTCCTGGTCGGCGACAACGACCCCGCCCCGCGCCCGTCGCGCGAAAAGGCGCTGGAGGCCGTCCGCACCCTGCTGGCCTGGGCGGGCGACAATCCCGATCGTCCCGGCCTGATCGACACGCCCCGTCGTGTGGTCGACGCCTACGGCGAATGGTTCGACGGCTATGACGCCGACGTCGAGAAGGAGCTGAGCCGAACCTTCGAGGACGTGCAGGGCTATGACGACATGGTCCTGCTGCGCGACATCGAGGTCGAGAGCCACTGCGAGCACCACATGGCCCCCTTCCTCGGCAAGGCCTATGTCGCCTACATCCCGAACGAGAAGGTGGTCGGCATCTCCAAGCTGGCGCGGGTGGTCGAGATCTTCTCGCGTCGCCTGCAGACCCAGGAAGTGCTGACCAACCAGATCGCCGCCGCCATCGAATCACACCTGCAACCGGCCGGCGTCGCCATCATGATCGATGCCGAACACCAGTGCATGACCACCCGCGGCGTGCATCACCGCCACGTTTCGACCATCACCACCCGGTTCACTGGTGTCTTCAAGACCGACGCGGCGCTGAAGGATCGCTTCCTGAGGCTCGCCCAGGGACACTAATCGACGCTGTTCGGCTCGCCTGAAAGGCGTATTCGGGACAATCCGGGGCCTGTGGAACCCCAACCCGCCTGAACCCGCTTTACAAGCCGGTTCCGGGACGCCAAGAGACGAACCGAACGTCATAGCTTGCGCTCGCCGCGATCGCGTCGGGCCCGATGGAGAGAGTGACACATGGGCTCCAAACTTTCCGGACCCGCCGGCCAGGGCGGCAAGACGATCGAGCAGAACGCGGACATCAACGTCACGCCGTTCGTCGACATCATGCTCGTCCTGCTGATCATCTTCATGGTCGCGGCGCCGATGGCCACGGTTTCGATCCGGCTTGACCTGCCGCCGGCAACCCCGCCCCCTCCGGGCGAGATCAAGGAACCGGTCTACATCACCATCCAGGAAACGGGTTCGATCTTCATTGCCGACAAACAGTCCACGGTCGAGACACTGGCGGCTGATGTGTGCGCGGCCCTGGCGGCCGCCAACTGCCGCGACGAGCGCGTCTTCGTCCGCGCCGAGCCGGAAGTGAAGTACGCACAGTTCATGGAAGTCATGAACGTGATGCAGGAGAACGGCTTCTTCAAGGTCGGCCTGCTGAACGAAGACATCGAATAGGCGCCAAGCCGCGCTGAACGACCAGAGGCCGCGTCCCCCGGGACGCGGCCTCTTTCCGTTGTGGCTGCGGTCACAAGGCTCCGCCTTCCTGACCCGGCGCGGTCCGGGACTACTGCACCGACTGACGTGGCGGTGCCGGCGTGGCGGCAGCGGGCGCTGAATAGGGCCGCTCGCCGGAGGGTTCCACCGGGGGCGGGGTCGCCGGCGCAGGCGTGCGGGCTGCCGGACGGGCCGCCGGGCGACGGACAGGTGCCCGGGCGGCGCGAGCCGGTGCGGGCGCCGGGGCCTCCGCTGCCGGTGCGGGTGCGGGTGCGGGTGCAGGTGCGGGCGACTCTCCGGTCGAACGCGGAGCCGGTGTGGTGGCAGGGGCGGCGGTCCCGGTGGCAGGTGCAGCGGCCGCCGATGCGGCGGCCGCACGCGCGGCCAGTTGCTGACGCGCCTCGAACCGGCGGGCCAGTTTCTCGGTCAGGCTGCGGGCGGCGGCAGGCTCCATCTGGGCCATGATCGCGGCCAGCGAGCGCGGGCGCATGGCGGCCGCGACCGGCAGGCGGACATCGTCGTCCAGGGTGGCGAAAACACGCGCAGCCTCCCGGGGACGCATGGCGGAATAGACCGCCACCAGCCGATCATTCTCGGCCTTCTCCTGTTCAGTGACCTGACCCAGAAGGACACGCACTTCGGCCTTTACGGCCTCAAGGGCGGCGACCTTGGCGTCCAGCTTCTGCTCGGCCGTGGCCAGCAGGGGCAGCATCGAGGCGAGATCGGCGTCGCGAGCATCCAGTTCGGTCCGGCGGCCCTGCAACGACTGGATGATGCGCAGCTCAGCCGGCGAGATACCCGCCTGCTGGGCCAGTTGTTCCGGCGTCAGGGCGCAGACCGCGGCGGCCGCCGCGACGGGAGCCGCAGCGGCACCGGCTGGCGCAACCTCTTCGGCCCAGGCCCGGGCACCCTCGAACAGGCCGGGCGCGACGCCCACGGCGCGGACCAGAACCACCCCGCCGATCGCGACGGCAATCAAGGGCAGCAGGCGGGGGATATTGCTCATGATCGGCTACTCCAGCCCTCACGTCAGCGAACGCCGCGCGCTCGCCACAGGGCCACAAGAATGATGCTCAGGCGGCGAAAAGGTCTTCGTCGAGATTGCGGCGGGACTGGTTGAGGCTTTGCTTCGCAGCCTGGTTAGCGGTGCGGCTTGCCGTCAGGGCACCGAGAATGGCGGCGACCGGCGCGGGCGCACGGGCGGCCGGAGCCAAGCCCTGAATGCGTTCCGCGAGGGCGGCCATACGCAGGGCCCGCTCATCTTCAGCCGTAACGGCGGCCGGCGGCCGGGCGGCGACCAGCACCGGCTTCGGCGCTTCCTGGGGCGGCGTCCTCGTGGTGTCCGGCGCACGAGCGATCAGGGCCTCGAGCTGGGCCTTCACTTCCCGCGCCTTCACGATGCGATCGTGCAGCAGGTCGGTTTCCTGACCGGAGGCCCGCAGGCTGGCGAGGGCGGCCTCTGCACGGCCGGCGGCGGCGTTGAGTTCGGTGACGGCGGTGGCGAAGGCCTGCTGACCGGCGCGAAGGGCGGTCAGCTTCTTCTCAAGCCGCACGCCGTAGCCGAGCGCAGCCACCAGCAGCAGCATCAGTATGCCGTCGAGGATCATTCCGGTCATCAGCGTCTTCCCTTGGTCAGACTGGTCGCGGCTTCGATACTGATCGGCGCCTCGATCCGCACCGCGATGTGCTGACCCTTACGGCCCATCTTGCCGGTCGTGACCGGAATGGAGCCGCAGCGGACTGAAATGTCGGAGTCCGGCGTCGCGTTCAGCATCAGGGTGTCGCCGACCTTCAGATCCAGGACCTTCGAGAGGGGCACCTGCTGCTCGTCCAGAACCGCGCGCACCTCGGTTTCCGTGGTCCAGAGCTCGGTGGCCAGGTGGCCTTCCCAGATGTTGTCGCGACCGAATTTCTCACCCATGAACTGCTGCAGCAGCATCTTCCGGATGGGCTCGAGCGTGGCGTAGGGCAGCAGCAGCTCGATGCGGCCTCCGCGGTCTTCCATGTCGATACGCAGCTTGACCAGAATGGCGGCGTTGGCCGGACGGGCGATGGCCGCGAAGCGGGGATTGGTCTCCAGCCGGTCGAGGCTGAAATGCACCGGCGTCAGCGGCTCGAAGGCGGCCCGTGCGTCGGCCAGAACGACCTCGACCATCCGCTGGACCAGAACCCGTTCGATCGTCGTATAGGGTCGGCCTTCAATGCGCAGGGCCGCCGTGCCGCGTCGGCCGCCGAGCAGCACATCCACGATCGAATAGATCAGATTGGAATCGACCGTCAGCAGCCCGTAGTTGTCCAGTTCCTCGGCCCGGAACACCGCGAGGATGGCCGGCAGCGGGATGGAGTTCAGATAGTCGCCGAACCGGATCGACGAGATGTTGTCGAGGCTGACCTCGACGTTGTCCGAAGTGAAATTCCGCAGCGACGTCGTCATCAACCGCACGAGGCGGTCAAAGACGATCTCGAGCATCGGCAGCCGCTCATAGCTGACCAGCGCCGAGTTGATGATGGCGCGAATGCCGGTGCGCTCTCCGTCGTCACCCTCGCCGAGGTCGAAGCCGAGAAGGCTGTCGATCTCATCCTGGTTCAGGACGCGCTCGGAAAGGGAAGATGGTCGCGCCTCTTCCGCTCCGGCTTCTTCCGCGAACGGGTCGGCGCTTTCGGCGAAGGCCGCGTCGGTCATGCCTACTGCACCAGCATTTCTTCGATCAGGACGGCGTCGACCTTGCCGGGAGCCGCGATCAGATTGACCCGCCGCAGGATCTCCGCGCGAAGCTGGAAGCTGCCGGCCGATCCCGCTAGGTCCTCTGGCCGCAGTTCGCGCAGGAAGCCCTGGAACATGTCCTGCATCCGCGGCATCTCGGCCTGCAGTTGCTCGGCGACATGGGCGTCGCGGGTTTCCAGGGTCAGCTTCAGCTTCAGGAAGGTCGGACGGCCGTCCGGTGCCTGGATGTTCACCACCATGTCGGGGAGGGTGAAGAAGGTGACCCCGTCCGGGCCCTCGGCGATCACGCCCAGAGAGGCGTCCGCAGGCCCGTCGGCAGACGCGCCGTGCCCCCCGCCCTTCTTCTCGGCCTTCTTGTCATGGCCGCCCTTCTTTTCCGCCCCGTGACCGCCATCTTCCGCCGCGGCGGGCTTGGGCTGCATCATGAAGAAGGCCGCGCCTCCCCCGCCGCCGAGCACCACCAGGGCGACCGGGATGACAATGAACAGCAGCGGGAGCTTCTTCTTTTTCGGCGCAGCGCCGTCCTCGCCCTCGGCGGCGGACGCGTCGGAAACGGCAGGCAGGTTGGCGGCCTCGTCGCCGCCCTCCTTTGGGCCCTTCTTCTTGCCGAATTTGAACATGGACCACGCCCCGAGAATCTCTCGACCCATACGAGCGTTTTTTGGTTAACGAGCCGCTAAGAACCGGCAAATCCTGCCGGGTCATCGGAATGCCAATCCGGCTTAAACGCCCGTCCGTACTGGATTAACCCTGTTGGCATGAGCGTTGCGAGGGAATGGCCGAAAGGAGCCGCCCCGTGGAAAACGCCGCCTATGTCGGACTGTCACGCCAGATGACGCTGCGCCGCGAGCTCGACATCGTGGCCAACAACATCGCCAATGCGGACACGACCGGCTTCAAGGTCGAACAGCTGCTGGTCGGTGCCGAGATCGGCGAACGGGCCCGCAACGCCTTCGTCCGGCCGGGCGTCAGCTTCGTGCTGGATAACGGCATCGGCCGCGACTACGGCCAGGGCTCCCTTGAGCAGACGGGCCGCAATCTGGACTTCGCCATCGAGGGCGAGGGTGCCTTCTTCAAGCTCGATGACGGAGCTGGTGAGGCCTACACCCGCGACGGTGCCTTCACGATTGATCCTGAAGGCCGGTTGACCACCGAAGGCGGCGCGGCCGTCCAGGGCGACGGCGGCGACATCATTCTGAACCGCGCGCTGGGCGAGCCCTCCGTGGCCGCCGATGGTACGATCAGCCAGAACGGCAATACGGTCGGTCGCCTCTCGGTGGTCCGCTTCGACGCTTTGGCGGCGCTCGAGAAGGGCGGCGACGGCCTTTACCGCAATGCCTCCAACGCCACCGCCATCGAAGCGACCGACGCCCAGGTGCGTCAGGGCATGCTGGAAGGCTCCAACGTCAATCCGATCCTCGAGATCACCAATCTGATCGAGATCCAGCGCGCCTACGAGAGCGTCACGCGGATGATCGAGAACACCAACGACCTGTCACGCCGCGCCGTCGAGCGGCTGGGCCGGGCATAGAAGGGGAGACTGAGACATGCGTGCGCTCAGAACCGCAGCCTCGGGCATGGCCGCCCAACAGCTGAACGTCGAGGTCATCTCGAACAACATCGCCAACATGAACACGGTCGGCTTCAAGCGTCAGCGGGCCGAGTTCCAGGACCTGCTTTATCAGAACGTCGAGCGCATGGGGGCGCAGTCCTCCGCCCAGGGCACGGTCGTCCCGACCGGCATCCAGATCGGCGCGGGCGTCAAGGCCGGAAGCGTCTACCGCATCACCGACCAGGGCTCGCCGACCCAGACCGGCGGCCGCTACGACGTCGCCATCGACGGCCGCGGCTATTTCCAGGTCCTGCTGCCGTCCGGCGAGACTGCCTTCACCCGGGCGGGCAATTTCGCCCTCAACGGCGAGGGTCAGCTGGTCACCGATGACGGCTATGCGGTGCAGCCCAACATCTCGATCCCGCAAGACGCAGTCGACGTGACCATCTCCAAGTCGGGTCAGGTCCAGGTCACGACCGCCGGCACGACCGAGCCCTCGATCGTCGGCCAGCTTGAACTGGCCAGCTTCTTCAACGAGGCCGGGCTGGAAGCGATCGGCGACAACCTGCTGATGGAGACGGCCGCCTCCGGCGCCGCCAACGTCGGCACCCCAGGTGACGTCGGCTTCGGACAATTGCTGCACGGCTATACCGAGGCCTCGAACGTGGATGCCGTCGCCGAGATCAGCGCCCTGATCATCGCCCAGCGGGCCTATGAGATGAACTCCAAGGTCATCACCACCGCTGATCAGATGCTGTCGGTCACGGCGCAGGTGAAATCGTGAGGTCCCTGATCCTCGGCGTCGCCGCGGCCCTGATGCTCGCCGGGGCCGCCGTCGCGGGTCCGGTGACCTTGAAGGCCAATCCGGTCGACAGCGACGGCCGCGTGACCCTGGGCGACCTGTTCGACGGCGCGGGCGCGGCGGCTGACATCGTGGTCGGGACCCGCGCGGGCCCCTCGATCGTGTTTGAGGCCGGACAGCTTCAGAGCCTCGCGCGCCAGTCGGGGCTGGACTGGGCAAATCCGGCCGGGTTGCGCCGCGTGGTCGTTCGCAACGCCGCGGTCGCGCCCGCTTCCGCGCCCCCCTCCCCTGTTTCGGCCGCCGCCGTCGACGCCGCTCCGTCGGCTGTGGCCGCCCGGCCCCAGCCCGTCCGCGCGGCCCTCGCCGAGCGCGTCATCACCCGCAACGACATGGTCGAGGTCGCCTATGAGGTAGGCGGTGTTCGTCTGACCATCACCGGTCGGGCCGAAGGCAACGCGGCAGTAGGCCAGCGGCTTGCGGTTCGCAATCTGCAATCGGGCCGCAACATCGACGCCGTGGCCATCGGCCCCGGTCTGGCCCTCGCCGGCCCCGCCGCCCAGGACGCCCGCGCCACCCAACAGTTCGCCGCCCGATAGAGGGATACAGGTCCATGCGCACCGTATTGATTGCCGCCGCCACCCTCTCGCTCGGGGCCTGCTCGACCGCCATCGAGGCCGTACGCGGTCCGGAACTGGCCCCCATCGGCTACCCCGCGGCCCTGATCCCGACCAGCCAGGCCTATCTGCCGTCGCCCGAGCAGCAGCACGCAGACCGCGCCGCCAGCGCCAACAGCCTCTGGCGCGCCGGAGCCCGCACCTTCTTCGGCGACCAGCGCGCGCGCCGGATCGGCGACATCGTCACCGTCAACATTGACATCGACGACCGCGCCCAGACCCAGAACACGACGGCCCGCAGCCGCACCAATGACATCTCGGGCGGCGTCACCAATTTCTTCGGCCTCGAGAACAGCCTGGGCCAGGCCTTCCCGGGCGGCTTCGACCCGGCCAATATGGTCGGGATGGAAGGCGCGGCGAACTCCAACGGCTCGGGTTCTGTCAACCGGTCCGAGAAGGTCAGCCTGACCATTGCGGCGGTCGTCACCGACGTCATGGTCAACGGCAATCTGGTCATCCAGGGCCGTCAGGAAGTGCGCACCAACCGCGAAGTGCGCGAACTGACCGTCGCCGGCATCGTGCGGCCCGAGGACATCAGCTCGGCCAACACCATCGCCCACACGCAAATCGCCGAGGCCCGCATCAGCTATGGCGGCCGTGGCGACATCAGCCGCGTGCAGGCCACCCCTGCGGCCCAGTCGCTGGTCGAGCGCTTCAGCCCCTTCTAGGTGGGCCGCGGTCACGGGGCTCCGCCCTGTCGACCCGATACGGCGACCGAGTGCCGCCGCTCGCCGAACGCGCGATAAAATAGTCACGCCCCGGATCGGGCGGGGATGCGTCCAAGCGGGGCCGTGAACCGTTAATGGAATGTAGCGTTTCGAGACCAGACGCGAGATTCCCTGATGTTCAAGATCGCCATTCCAGCCGTCGTCGCCCTTGGGCTGATCGCCTTCGCGGCCCAGTCGCAGGCGACAAACCTCGACGTCCAGAGCGGCGTCGCGCCCATGGGATGGCATCTGAGCCACGAAGGCTCGCTGGCCAAACTGGCCTATGGCGTTGAAGCTTCTGACCAGTTGGCCCTGATGATGACCTGCGAACGGGGTCAGAGCCAGGTGCTCGTCTACGGCGATGTCCAGCCGGCCAGCTCTCCGGTCGTCAGGGCGTCCACAACTTTCCCAATCGACCCCCTCAGCGGCGACCTGTCCGATGAGACGCGGATTTCGGTTCGCGATCCGGCCATGCAACAGCTGGCCAGAAGCGGCAAATTGGCCGTCGAGGCCGAGACCGGCCAGTTCCAGCTTTCCGCCACCCTCGTCGAACGGCGGCTGATCGGCGAGTTTTTCGCCTATTGCGGTTCCGACCACGTCTGACCACAACTGTGGCCGGACCTTTCAGCCGGGGCTGAGCCATGATCGCCTTGTTCGTCATCGCGGCCCTGGCCGCCCAAAGCCTGCCGCCAGAGTCCGCCTGGACCTGGACCCTCTACAGCGACGCCGAGCCGGTCGTTCTGGCTCACGAGGTCCCGGACACCGCCAATCTGCGGACGACTCTGGAATGCGATCCGGGCAGCAGTGTCGCGCGGCTGACCCTTTACGGCGGCGTGAGCTTGACGGGCATGGCGCGGGTCACTGCCGGCGAAGCGTCCGCCGTGGCCGAGGCGGCGGCCGCCAGAACCGGCGCGACCAGGCTGGCGCTTCGCACCGATCATCCGGTGTTCGCCGCCTTTGCCGTTGACGGGCGGATCGCGATCGTCGTCGGCGACCAGCGCCGTCCGGTCGAGATACCCGCCGCACACCTTGCCAAGCTGCGCCGGTTCGCGGAACTGTGCTCGGGCTGATTGCCGGAGACGTCGATGCGCGCCGCAGCCCTGATCATCCTCACCGGCCTGACCCTGGGCGTTGCCGCCTGCGCCACGGTCGAAGCGCCGACGGAGCCGGCTCCCGCCGTTGCGTCCTCCGGCGCGCCGGCTCCTGTGGCCGACCATGACTGGTTCTATCATCGCGACGGCGGCGAGGCCCGCCTCGTCTATGGCCTGGCGGAGAGCGATGATCTGCGGCTGGGACTGGACTGCGCTGAAGGCAGCGGACGCCTGGCGCTGAGCGCGGTCGGAGGGCCCGATGCCAAGCCGGAGATTCACATTGAGGCAGGCGGAGAGACGGAACGGTTTCCAGCCCTGTCCGAGCCGTCCCAGCTTAACGACGGGGTCTTTCTGACTGCTGAGGCCGATGCGGACGCGCCCGTGTTCCAGCGCTTCCGCCGGGTCGGCTGGTTGGCCCTGTGGCTGGACGGAGAGCGGCAGGCCTACGCCCCTCAGCCGGAGTCGGTGCCCAATATCGAGCGGTTCTTCGCCTTCTGCGGTTGACGCGACGGCTCCGCTCCGGTGCAGTCACGCCCGATCCGGGAGAGGGACCTCATGAAACTCGCAATCGCCGCCGGCGCTGTCGCCATTCTCGCCGCCGCTGCAACCCCTGTCGTCGCCACCCCGGCCCCGACCCAGGCCGAGGCGTCCCGCAACGCCGAGAACCCGGCCCTGGCCGCGGTGCTGGCCGACTATGAGGCCTATCTGCGGTCGGTCGATCCGATCAACGCCGGTATGGAAGGCGACCGGGCGGCGCTGTCGCGCCTGCCCGACGGCTCGCGCGCCTTCGAACTGGCGCAGGAGCCGGTGCTCAGGGCCTTCGCCGACCGGCTCGCCGCTATCAACGCCGCCGCGCTGGGCGAGGAAGACCGGCTGAACCACGCCTTCCTGACCTATGTGCTGCAGCGTTCGTTGGGCCGCATCCCGCTCGACACCGGCCGGATCGACGCCTTCAACTCCGAAGGCGGCCCCGGACAGAACCTGGCCTATGTCGCCAGCGTCACACGCATCTCCACCGTGGCCGACGCCGAGGCCTGGATCGCCCGGCTTGAGGCCATGCCGAAGAGTTATGCCGACCCGCTGGCCAATGCCCGGCGTGGGCTGGAGACCGGGATGGTCCAGCCGCGCTCGATCGTCGAGAACGCGCTGACCCTGATCGGCCCCGAGGCGGCGTTGACACCGGACGCCGACCCGCTGCTCAAGCCGTTCGCGACCCTGCCCGCCTCCATCCCGGCAGCCCAGCAGGCGACCTTGCGGGCGCGCGCCGCCCGGGCCGTAGCGGAAGGGATCATGCCGCAGCGACGCGAATGGGCGCGGTTCCTGCGCGAGGACTATCTGCCCCGCGCGCCCGAGACCCTGGGCCTGGTCCACCGGCCCGGCGGGCGCGAGATGTACGCCTATCTGGTGCGCGGCTACACCACGACGGACCTGACGCCGGACGAGGTCCACGCCATCGGCCTGGAAGAGGTCGCCCGTATCCGCGGGCGCATGGACGTCGAAATGCGAGCCGCCGGCTGGACCGGGGACTTCGCCGGCTTCCTCAACTTCCTGCGCACGGACCCGCAGTTCTACACCACCACCCGTGAGGACCTGCTCGAGAAGGCCTCGGAGATGGCCAAGCGGGCCGACGACGGCCTGCCGGCCCTGTTCGGAACCCTGCCCCGCCTGCCGTATGGCGTGCGCCCGGTGCCGCGCGAGATCGAGGCCAACTACACCACCGGCCGCTACAACCCCGGCTCAATGGAGAACGGCGTCGCCGGCGGCTATATGGTCAACACCTCCAGCCTGAACCAGCGCGGCCTGTACGAACTGCCGGCCCTGACCCTGCACGAGGCCGTGCCCGGCCATCACCTTCAGATCGCCCTGCAGCAGGAGGCAGAGGACGGTCCCTATTTCCGACGCAGCGTCGACGTCACCGCCTTCGTTGAGGGCTGGGGTCTGTATTCGGAATTCCTCGGCGAGGAGATGGGCTTCTACCGGACCCCCTATGAGCGGTTCGGCCGTCTCAGCTACGAGATGTGGCGCGCCTGCCGGCTGGTGTCGGACACCGGCATCCACTGGCTGGGCTGGGACATCGAACAGGCCCGCGCCTGTTTCCGCGACAACTCGGCCCTCGCCCCGCTGAACATCGAGACCGAGTTGCAGCGCTATATCGGCTGGCCGGGCCAGGCCACGGCCTACAAGATCGGCGAGATCCGGCTGCGTGCGATCCGCGCACGGGCCGAGGCCGAGCTGGGCGACCGGTTCGACATCCGCCGCTTCCACGACGCCCTGCTGGTCGACGGGCCCCTGCCCATGGCCTTGCTGGACGCGCGCATGGACCGGTGGATCGCGGAAGAGAAGGCGCGGCCGGCCGACTAGAGCCTGATCGGTCGAGGAGGAATCGCTTCGCGATTCCGCCGATACCGTGAATCGGGCTTCAGCATGATTCTGGATCGAAATCCGAGTTTGGACGCGATCGCGTCCAAACCGATTTCGATCTAGAGGCCGAGCGCCGCCCGGGCCTTCTTCGTCAGCTTGGCCGCGACGATGCCGTGGGCGATGGCCAGATGCTCGGCCAGTTCGTCGTCGGCCCAGTCGCTGATCTGCGGCAGGTTTACCCATTTGTTGCGCGCCAGATAGGGCGCCGGGCGGGCGTGGCCGGATTCGGTCAGCACCTCATACGCGATGTCGGACACCTTGAAGGAGATGCCGCCGCGCTCGCCGACCATGGCGAACATCTTGCCGCCGACGCGATAGGCGTCGTGGTGCTCGCCGAAGGGGTGATCCAGCGTCGCCGCCGGCAAGGCGAGGCAGACCTTGCCGACCCCCGCCCGATCCATGATCAGGCCTCCACGCCCACGCCGATCGGACAGACCACGCCGGTCCCGCCGATACCGCAGTAGCCGGCCGGATTCTTGGCCAGATAGCCCTGGTGATAGTCCTCGGCGAAATAATACGGGCCCGCCGGCGCTATCTCTGTGGTGATGGTCCCACGCCCGGCCGACGACAGCGCCGCCTGGTAGGCGTCGCGCGAGGCCTCGGCCTCCGCCCGCTGTTCGTCGGTCAGCCAGTAGATCGCCGAGCGGTAGGTGGTCCCCACGTCATTGCCCTGGCGCATGCCCTGGGTCGGGTCGTGGTTTTCCCAGAAGGCCTTCAGAAGGTCCCCGTAGCGGATCTCTCTCGGATTGAAGACCACCTGCACCACCTCGGCGTGGCCGGTGCGGCCGGTGCAGGTCTCCTCGTAGGTCGGATTGGGCGTGATCCCGCCCGAATAGCCGACCGAAGTCACCCAGACGCCCGGCAACTGCCAGAAGATCCGCTCCACGCCCCAGAAGCAGCCCATGCCGAGGATAGCGGTCTCGAACCCCTCGGGATGCGGCCCCTTCAGCGGGCGGCCAGTGACGAAGTGGACCTCGTCTGTGTGCAGGGGCGTAGCCCGGCCCGGCAGGGCCTCTGCGGCGGTCGGCATTTCGTGGGTTTTCTGGAACAGCATGGCGAGAACTCCGGTCGAACGGTCGAACCCCTATATGGGATGTGTTCAGGCGCTTGCCGAGGGGGTCCGGGTGTTCTATCAGCCTCGCCTCCCGTCGGATCGACCTCCGGCGGATTCACGCGCGTCGTGGAAACGGACAGGTGGCGGAGTGGTCGATCGCGCACGCTTGGAAAGCGTGTGTAGGTGAAAGCCTACCGAGGGTTCGAATCCCTCTCTGTCCGCCACGCACGCTGAAACGGTGCTGACAGGGCATCTCCTTCACTCAACGAGGGCAGAAACCGCTTATCCGAACGCGGTCGCGACCGATTGAGGCAGGTCTGTTTCACCAAGCCCCCCCAGAACAACGTCGAAGTCGTCGATCAGCCGGCGCATGCCTTCCTCAATCTGGATTTCAGCCCGCCAGCCCAGGAGCCGGTGCGCCCGGGAAGGATCACCGTAGAAGCGCGCGACGTCATAGGTACGCGCGGGCGCGATCAGGAATGTAACCGGCGCATGCGCATTGGCATGGGCGAGGTCGGCGAGTTCGCGCAAGCTGCAGGGCCGACCGGTAACAAAATGAACCGGATCAAACCGCTCGCCTGCAGCCGTCGTCCTGATTGCGAGGTGCAGCCCTCGCACCACATCATCCACGTGGGTGAAATCGAATACACAATCGGGCCCCTCGATACGGATGGTTCCGCCCGTCGCGGCCGCGCGTGCAAACGCCGGGACCACGCGGTCGACGTGGTCCGCGGTCGACCCGTAGACGTTGGAGAACCGGCAGACATTCGCGATGAACCCGTCGCTGCCCAGGCTCGCCACCAGTTCCTCGCCCGCGACCTTGCTTCGCGCATAAACATTTCGAGGTTCGCAACCTGACTCTTCGCGGACGGGGAGTTGCGCGCACTCGCCATACACTTCCCGACTGCTCGCAAAGACCAACCAGGGCGGGCTTCCGCCTCCGGCCGCCACGCTGCGGATATGGCCGGCGATCTGATTCAGTGGCGTGACATTCACCGCCTCGGTCAGCTGCGGGTCCCGCTCGGCCCAGACGACGCGTGAGACCGCGGCCAGGTGAACGATGCCGCTCACGCCCTCCAGAGCGTCCTGCAGCGCCGCGGTGTCGCGCACGTCCCGGGTGGCATCCGTGGCGAAGTCGAACTCGCGAACCTCCAGCCCGTCTGCGCGAAGGGTTTTCACAATTGCGCTGCCGATCAAACCGGCCGAGCCCGTCACCAGAATCATCATTTACCCCCGTGAGCGTCAGTTTATCGTCGCTCTTCCGTAAGGGCGCAACATGGATCGCCCGCCATGGATGGCTCTGCTACCGGTTGGACCGATGTCGATTTACAGTTCAACGTTTAGCACGGCATGGGACTTGATAGGGCAGAAATAGGCGCAACAGTTTCAAGGATCCCGCGCAACAGGCGCGCTTTGCGTCGGACGGTTTCATCACCCTGCCCCTGCTGACGCGTGAGGCGGCTGCCGAGAGACGTGCGCAGGTCATGGCGTTGCTTCCGCCGGCACCGGGGATAAATGACCCGCAGGGTGCCCTGTACAGCAGCGTGTTCGACGAGCGGCGAGCCGCCGCGCTGGCCGACCTGGCACAGACCATCTTCGACGGCGCCTTCGAAGTCCTGCTTGATGACTATCGTGACGAGGGAGCCGCGCTCCATTGCTGGCTGACGCTCGCCGGCGCGATCCCGCGAGAAAGCGCTTTTTGCATCATGACCGAAGGCGAGGGCGAGACCTTTGAAGCGCTGGCCGTTGAAGGCAAGCAGATCGATCAGGCGGCGCTACGCATCGAGCAGAACGGCCTGACCGGCAGGGTCTCAATCCGACAGAGGGACTTTCACGCCCCCGGCGAACACTTCGAGCCGGAAAGTTTGGACCGCTTCCTGTTCCTTGAATCGCTCTGCCACGCCGAGAGCTATCGCGACGCGCTCGCCGGCGCATATCGCGTCCTGAAGAAGGGCAGCGGCCTGTACATCAAGGACTTCCATTGCGTCGACAATCGCGCCCGCCCCTGCATGGCCGCGGGCCAGGTGGCCGATCTCGAGAGACTCCACAGCCTCTAAAGTCTGCAGGTCCCGGATCTCGCCAGCATCGTCGACCTTCTGGGCGAGCCCGGCTTCATGATCCGCTACATGCGCATGCCCGACTACGAGGCCAGCTACACGCATTGGGCGGCGTATGAGAAACTCGACGGGGCCGCCTGGAACCCCACGAGCGCCGAACCCGGGGACATCATCCGGGCCGTCGAAATTCTTCTGCTGGAAGCGTTGAGACCGGCGCGTCGGGATTGACGGGGGATACGGGGCGCGGCGACGACACTCAGCCTTTCCCGCCCGTTCTACGGGCACGGTGGCAGCGCCACATCGCCCCTACATCGGCCAGAAAGCCGCGGACCGGACCCGAAAAGACGATCAGATGCGCCGCGAGAACCAGGGCGTCCGGGCGGTGGTTCATCGCCGATGCCAGAAGGATTGAAACCGGCAGAAACAGATCATAGAAACCGCGCCCGATCATCAGGGACCGATCCTGCGGAACCACGAAGGTCGGCTTCTCCCAGAAATACTCCCGACGGAGGGCGATGACGCCCGCATAAAGAATGACCGCAACAAGGGGGGGCGCCTCGTTTGTGAGGAAAAGAAGAACGGTCAACGCCCCGAGCTCGGCGGGAACGACAAGACCATGGGCCAGCCGGATCGTCGCCGCGCGGCCCCTCCGCAGGACGAAGGTTGCGACGCCCGCGCGGCGATCCGCGCCTTCATCGCCGAGCTGATGCCATGCGATCCCGCGGACGCCGAACGCGAACGCCCACAGTGCGACGAGGGCGAGCCAGACCACATCCTCGGCCCCCGCCAGGCGGGCGGCGAGCAGCGCCGGAAACAGGGAGGAACCGGCCGCGTCCGCAATCAGGCCCCAACCGCCGCGGACCTTCAGCCGCACAGGCGAAATGGAATAGAGTGCAAAGGCGATCCAGGCGCAGCCATAGGCGGACAGAACGACAGGATCGCGAGGCAGGGCCAGTCCGATCAGGGCCCCGATGAGGAGACACGAGCCGATCGCGCAAAAGGCAAATGTCCGGCTACGGCCGGCCAGGCGGTTGGGCTTTCCGGCAGCCGCGTCGTCGGCGAGATCGCAGAAGTCATTCAGCAAGCTGACAAAGGCGGCGCCGGCGGCGAGCGCACCCAACAGCAGCAACAGCTGGGGCCATCGATCCAGGATGGGGCCGTCGCTGCGCAGGACGGTGAGATAGAAGATCCCGAGCAACGGGATCAGCTTGAAGGACCACCAGTCACCGGCGCGGACCGTCGCGGCGAAACCGGGTCGCGAGGCGGATTCGGGGCTGGCAGGACCGTCCATTCTTCCATCCCCTTCCATGGGCACGACCAGGCCCGAATCTGCCGGTCGACGTCGCCTGGGCCAGCCACCGGACCCTACAATCGAAGGACCTCCAACCCCTAGTTCTGATAGTCGGCGCGGTACGGGCCATAGAGCGGGTCATCGACGAGCTTGCGGGCCAGTGACCCGAGGGGACGGAGTGTTTCGTCGTCGATCGAGGCGGCAGTCAGCGGGTGAGCCGGCCACAAGCGGTTGACCAGGCGGATCGGAAGCGCAAGGCGGTTGCGGAACAGGAGGCTGGCGTAGAGCCGCCACAACCATCCCCGCCCACGCGTCATGCGCCTCATGAGCCGCGAGATGCGGGGGTACCAGCACAGTTCGGCGGTCGACAGGCCGTGGTTGACGCGTTCTTCCGAAAACGGCTGCCGATCGATGCCCAGCCGCCTCTCGAGTTCACGGAGAAAGGCGTCCTGATCCTCAGCCAGCAACTCATAGGGCATCACGATCACCCGATCGCCGAATGCGGCACGGTAGTGCGCGATCACCTCATCATAGTTCCAGTCCGACAGGCCCAGGTCCGGACGCCGCATGACGTCCTCGAGCGAATGCGCCACGCCGAGGCGCACATATTGGGAATAGGCGGAGAACGCCACGCTTCGAAAGCCGCGTGTGACCACCAGGATGTAGGCTCCGGGAAACAACCCGAAGAGCATTTCGCAGGCCTGCTTCTGGGCCGCCGTGATTTCTTTCGATGTTGGGGGGCGGTTGATTTCCGGCAAATTCCCAGCGTCACGGTTGGGAACAGCAAAGGCTTCCGCGCTGGTCACGCGCCAGGGCGGTTGCGGCGCCTCGAACGATTCCGAGAGGAAGGCGAACACGTTATCAATCCCCGCGACGCGCCCATGCAGATAGCAGAGCTGGGGATGTCGTTTGAACCACTCCTGGAGAAAGCTGGATCCCGTCTTGGGGAAGCCGATATGGATCAGGTGCCGGGTCATCGCCGACCGATGCCACAAGCCCAGGAGCCGGTAAATGAGAAGGGGCGAGAGTCCGGCGACGCCCTGGCGGTGATGGGTGCGAACGGAGCCGGGAAGTCGACCCTGATGCGGCTCGTCGCGGGGATTCTGGAGCCAGACGGCGGCGATCTTGTCGTCGGCGGCAGCGTCAGCGGCGTCATCGAGCTCGGCGGCGCGCTCGATCCCCTGCTCACGGGTCGGGAGAATGCGGCGATGGGACTCCGCTGGCGGGGCGTCAGGAGCGCGCAACTGCCGGACCGGATCGTCGAAGTACAGAATTTCTCGGAACTGGCCGAGGAATTCGATGCGCCGGTGCAGACATACAGTTCTGGCATGCGGGCACGTCTTGGCTTCGCCATAAACACAGGTGTGCCCTGCGACCTGCTGCTGCTCGACGAGGTGCTCGCGGTTGGAGATCTCCGGTTCCAGCGCAAATGCCTGCGTCACATCCGCCAGCATCTGAACGAAGGTGGCGGATTGATCTTCGTCTCGCACAACATCTTCCAGATCCAGACCGTCTGCACCCGCGCGCTGGTGCTGGACCACGGCCGGATTGCCTACAGCGGAGACGTGGCACCCGCGCTTGAGCGATTGTTCGCGGCCCAGGCCGAAGCGACGCGCGAGCGCACCGTTGATCGCGCGCATCCGGGAATACTCGGTCTGGAGGTGTTCACCGAAGGTGACGATTTGCGTCCCGGAGCGCCGATCACGATCGAGCTGGCGCTCACCATGCCCGAAGCCGTCCAGGCCCAGTGTGTGATCTCGATCTGGTCAAGCGACCTGTCGGTTTGCATTGCCCAACTGGCCAATCCGACGATCGAGGACCTGCCCGCCGGTGAAAGCCGCAGGGTCTGCACGATCCCCCGCAGCCCGCTCGCACTCGGCACCTACGCGCTTCGCGCCGCGATCATTGATCCCGACATCAATCATGCGATGGCGACCTTCGGCTTTGATGAATCGCCGGTCTGGCTCAAGGTCAGGACGGAAATCGATCGCGAGGCGCTCCGGCGCGCGGTCGTGGGCGAGCTTGTCGAGATCGAGCATAGCTGGAAGCAAGGCTGACGGTGCACGCGCGCCTCTATTTCAGCGCGTCAGCCCTGCCCTGCACAAACCCGGGTATCAGATCGACCAGGGTCTGAACGGGATCCGGTTCCACCAGCCTGCGGGCGTGTTCGGCCCCCGCCGCGCCCATGGACCGCCAGCGCCCGCGCTGACGCCAGGCCTCCTCCAGGGTAAGGTCGAGAGCGGCTTCAGTCGCCGCCGCCACCACAAATCCGGTCACCCCGTCGACGACGGCTTCGCTGTTGCCGCCGACGTCGGTCACAATGGCCATCCTCCCGTGCAGCATCGCCTCGATCAGGGACAGGGGCAGGCCCTCGCAGCGCGAAGGCAGGATTAGCCCGTGAGCATCCCTCCAGATGGTTTCGGGAGAGGAGGTAAAGCCCGCGAATTCGACATTGGTAAGCCCGAGCAGGGCGGCCATCTCGGAAAGGGCGCGAAGATTTTGGCCGGCACCATGCATGCGGACGGTCAGGTTCCGCTTGCGCCACTTGGGCATGGCAAGCACGCGAAAGATCAGGTCCTGCCCCTTTTCGCGTGCATCGAAGCGGGCGAGGCAGGCCAGCCGCAGCATCCCTTCCTCGTCCGGCCAAGGCGTTGTCTGCGTCCAGTCTGCATTGAACGGATTGCGGACCACGCGACTGTTCGCCAATCTGAAGCCAAGCTGCTCCTCGGTCAGAACCTCATTGTGACGGCTGACGAAGAGCGATGCCGCGGCGTTTCGATAGGCGGCCTGAAAGCCGTCGCGAAGACCGTCCGGAGGCCAGTACAGATCCGAAGCCTTCTGGCTGATCAAGACATATGGAATGCCCAGCCGTCGACAGGTCGCGGCGAGATACCACCCGTCATAATTCAAGCCCTGCGAGATCACGGCGAGAGAAGGCGGTCTCAGCCAGAACTCCCACCTGAACCGGAATTCCTGCAGAATCCGGTAAAGGGGCCAGATGCTGCTGATCAGGCTGCGAAGCTTGCGCGGCAGACCATCCAGTCCGGGCAAATCAACAACATGGCAACCTGCTGCTTTCAGGGTCGTCGTGACCGCGCCGGCCCGGTGGATGTGCCGCTTGTAGGCCGAGACCTCCGTTCCCGCGCGCGCCAGGCGAAGGGCCGTTCGGCTCCACAGCTCTTCGCTGCCTCCCCAGTCGTCATTGCTGCTCAGAAAGGCGACGTGGAACGGCGAGCCTTTTTCACCCCGACGCATGGACTTCTCCGGAAATTCTGCGATGCGGCTCAATACGCTATCGCCGCGGCTGAGGCCCGTCTGCTGTCCCCGCCCGTATCCGGATGAAAATGGTCCAAGATCATCAGCCCCTCGTTTCGGTGATAGTGCCCGCCTACAACGCCGAGACCACATTGTCCGAAACGCTGCTCTCTATCGCGGAACAGACCTACGGCAACCTTGAGATCGTCGTTGTCGACGATGGATCCACAGATCGCACCTTTGACATCGCTTCGGCCTTCGCAGCGAGTGAACCACGCGCGCGGGTGATCTCGATCGTCAACGGAGGGGTCGCCGTGGCTCGCAACACGGGCGCGGCAGCATCGACGGGGCCGTTCATCGCGCCCATCGACGCGGACGACCTGTGGCATCCGACATATCTTGAGACCCTGGTCGGCCTCATGATGGCCGCCCCGACGCTGCCGGCGTTCGCCTACGCCCCATGTCGGCTCATCGATCCCTCGTCGAACGTTATCTGCTCCGGCCTGAACGCCCGGTCCAGCGGCAGGGTCATCTATCGGATGCTCTACCGCAACCTCGTCGGGAACGGCAGCGCCATTGTGATCTCACGCACAGCCTTCGAAGCCGTCGGCGGCTATGACGCTCGCCTGCACGCGGCCGGACTGCAGGGATGTGAAGACTATCTGATTCAGTTGATGCTCGCCTCACAGGGGACAGTCTGTACCATCGACGCGTTTCTGGTCGGCTACCGACAGGGCCCGAACACGCTTTCCCGCGATGTCGAAAAAATGGCTACGTCTCAACGGATGGCGCGGCGGCTCCATCAGCAGGCGTTTCCGGATATCATTGCGCCGCTCTGGTTGAACCGCTGGGTGAGGGCGCGCAATCTTCTCGTGGCAGCGGATGTCCAATGGTCATCCGGACGAAGGGCGCGCGCGCTCAAACAGTTTGGTGCTGCGCTGCTGGCGGATCCGGTGGCCACATCGGCGGCAGTGCAGGCCCGGCTCCGATCAAGCGTCCGGAGTCTCCTTTGCCCACCGCAAGCGACGCAACGGACCCCCTTCGCGAAGGTCGATCCCCACCAGGAGGGCGCGGGCCCGCAGGCAGCCCAGCGAGGGCCGGGCTCCTTTGCGAATTTGCAGCAGAAGCGCCTCGAGCTTGTGGCTCACCTGGATCGGTCGACGATCTGAACCTTGCGACCGCGCCCGCCCCCTGGTGAGGATGTTGTTGGGTCTACAAAGCCCAGACGGACGGCGCGTCTTACCGGCCGGGATCCGGACACGAGCCGTTGTTGGACTGACCCTGCCCGGGCAGCAGATGATCGTGAGGGCTGGAGACGCGAGACCTCGACAAAGGTCAGTCGGCGACATGGAGGGCGGCATCAATGGTCAGCAAAGTCCCACGATGCCGCATCCTGACGTCGATCCGGTCTCCGGCGCGCGTCTCGATCGGCGTCGGAAGCTGGTGAGCCAGCACCCCCCAGTGTGATTTTTCCATGTCTTCCCCGGGGGCGTTTTCGTAGACTTCACCACCGCCGAGATCGATCGAAATCCACTGCGCCACCGCGTCCACACGGCCGCCTTGCGAAATCAGCGAGATGGTCTCGGATGCCGGTCCGAACGGAGGCTCCCGATCATAGTCCATCTGCAGACCGGATGCGAAATCGGAACAGACTTCCAGATCACGCAGGTTTCGCTTCTGCAGCCAATGCCTGTGCGGCTGAAGGTGTTCGAACAGCGAGAGGTCGAACCCCTCGATATCCTCGAGTGTAAGGCGTTCGCGCTCCCGAACGTCATGCAGCAGCGCGCAACGTACCTGTGCCCGCCCGGGGATGGACGGCGCGCCCGGCTTCAGCAGCCGCTTGCGCGCGTCCGTCAGTGACGAGGTGACACCCTCGTCGAACAGCTGCGCGCCAAAAATCTCATGGATCACCAGATCAGCGGGTTCCGGCAGGTCTTCCGGGATCGTGAGCTTGGTCGAAAGTTTGGGGATGACGCGGATGCGATCGGACAGACCGTTTCGCTGGACGATTTCCTCGGCCGCTGCAGCGACCATGGGATTGCCTTCACAGGTTATCACCCGCGCACCCGCGCGTGCGGCGATCATGGCCAGCAGGCCGGCTCCGCAACCGATCTCAAGCACCAGCATGCCGGGCTTGACGGCACGCTCGATGGCTCGGGCGTAGGCGCGATTGCGTCTGCCGTCGAGCAGCATCGGTCGATGGAAAGGCGGAATTCCCGCGCCCAGTGCGCTGCGGACGGCCATGCCGACCGCCAGACTTTCCGGTGCCATCGCGATAGCCGCTTCGCCAAGCGCCAGGGCGTCAGACCACAACGCCCGGTCGCGCAGCACGCTGCACATCATCGCCATCTCTTCCGGCCGGGCGCGCAGCCCCGGATATCTGGCCAGGAGCTCCTCGTTCACTCCGCGCGCGGTCATGATTGCAGTCCTAAAGAGGAAGTTGTGGCTTGGCCAGCAGCGCCAGAATGAAGGCGCTCAGCGGTGCTGACAAGTTGACCGTGCCGGGTCGAAAGCCGCCCTGTCCTGCCTGAACTCAGGTAACGGACGTGGCCCGGAAGATGGGCGTCTTCACCCAATGTCGACGGCACATCGACGAGTTCCAGGTGAAGGTCAACGGCGAGATGCACGACCTCTGGCGCGCCGTGGATCACGAGGGCGAGGTGCTGGAGTCCCGTGCCAGCAAAGCCAGGGACAAGCCGGCGGCCGTCAGATCAAACGGAAGGCGGTCGCCAGCAGGTCGGATTGGTGCAGGGCCGTGATCCCCCGGAAGAGCGGCAGGGCCAGGAGCATCGCCGAACCGTCGCGCAGGGTGATCAGGAAATACTCCGGTGCCACCGTCAGGACCGGCGCGTCGCGCCAGCCGGACCAGCGCGGCCAGAACCTCGGCGTGGAGGCGTGGTATCGCCGGTAGTCCTCCCCGAACGTCCCCAGAAGCCATGCCTCCTCCCGCCGCACCGTGCCGAGGAACACCGTCAGGGCGATGGCCGGAAACAGAGCCGCGAAGGTCAGGCTCCCGGTCTGCGCGCCCATGCCGAAGGCGCCGAGAAAGCTGAAGACATAGAGAGGGTTTCGGGAAACCGAATATGGGCCCAGGTCGACAATCTCCGCCTTCTTGCGGCCGCCGATGTAAAGCGAGCACCAGGCGCGACCGACGATGGCCACCACGAGCGCCACCACGCCGACGCCGGGTATGAGTGCACGGGCGGTCGCCCCGGTCAGGACGGGCTCGGTCACCAGGGACAGGCCGATGACGGCAAGAATGGCGACCGTTAGCACCCCCTTGCGGATGCGCTGGACCCGCTGGATGGCGCGCGGGTCAGGCCGCGGCGCGGTGACCGTCGAACGCTCCGGGGTTCCGGGTCTGTCGAGCAAATCGGTCACAGGTGGGTCCTGACCCGGGCCAGGAGTGTACGGGCCTCGGCCTTCCGGCCACGGTCGGCCGCCGTCCTGCCGGGACGGGCCGGTGCCGCGAGCGCGCGTTCCAGCGCCCGCGCCGCGTCCGCATATTCATGCTCACGGTTGAGCAGATCCCCCATGAAGTAGTTGGCGTCGACGTCATTGGGGGCGATCGTCAGGGCGCGCTGGAGATAGGTCCGGGCCCGCGTGCGATTGCCGAAGCCGATCGGGGGGCCGGGCACCTGTGCGTAGAGCGAACCCAGCGAGGTCAGGGCCGCCCCGTTCAGCGCCCGCGGATTGATCGCCTCGGCCCGCTCCAGCAGGGTTCGCGCCTCCCGGGCAAGGCCGAGCGCGCCGAGGCCGCCGCGCAGCCCGGCTTCGGAAGCCGTGATGATGGCGCTCCAGATCAGGGGCTCGGCCCGACCCGGAGACGCGGCGACAACCGCATCGGCCTGTGCGTTCAGCCGGGCCATTTCTGCCAGGCGCGTGCCTTGCGGAACCTCATAGTTGATGTGGTCCCAGCTCCTCTGGAGGACCGCGACACGGTCGTCGACGGCGTCGGCGCGGGCCGGCTGGACGGCGCCCAGCGTCAGGGCCGAGGTCAGGCTCAGGGCCAGGATCAGGCGTTTCATGGCGGTCTCCTTCAATGCGGGTGCGAGGGGGCGAACAGGGCTCGGGCCTTCAGGTCGTTGGTGCGCAGGGCACCGTCGATCAGGCCGGGTGCGAAGCCATTGAGGCGCACGAACAACGCCTCGGGAAAGCCGAGGTAGACGTCCTTGCGGTCGTCCCGAATGGCCCTGACGATGCGCCGGGCAATCGCCGCGGGTTCGTCCATGGTCATCCGGGTGAGCCGCGCCCAGGCGTTGACGGCGTCGCTGTTCAGGGGCGTCCGGACCGCGCGCGGGGCGACATAGGTCACGCCGACGCCGGTCTCGATCAGTTCGCGCCGAAGCGCCTGGCTGAGCGCGCGAAGGCCGGCCTTGGAGCTGGAGTAGGTGGCGAAATGGGCGAAGTTGATGGAGCCGAAGATCGAACCGACATTGGCGATCTGTCCCCTGCCCCGCGCCTTCATGCCCGGCAGGACGGCCAGAGCCAGCCGGGCCGGCGCGACGAGGTTGACCATATAGGTGGCGTTGAGATGCGCGGGGGTCTGGGCCTCCAGCGGCCCGAAATGCTGGATCCCCGCCAGATTGATCAGAATGTCCCACGGCTCGGCCGCGACCCGGGCGCAAAGCACGTCCAGCCCGACGGCAGTCGACAGGTCTCCGGCGATGAAGGCACCGCCATCTTCCGGCGGATTGATGTCCACGATCGTCAGCTGTCCGCCCGCATTGCGGATGTCCCGGGCGATCAGACGTCCCATGGCACCGGATCCGCCCGTCAGGAGAACGCGCCGGTCCTTAAACCGCATGGGACAACTCCCTCACGGACGGCGCTTCGGCATAGTGCGGGATGGATCGGAAAAGGTCCCCGAACAGGCCGAACATGCGCCGCGCCATGTGAGTGATCGCGGCCCTGTCCTCGATCGAGGTCACCCCGTCCAGAACAGTCCTCAAGAAGGCGATGTGATCCTGGTCGAGAGCACCGTGCGAGACCAGATAGGTAAAGGCGGCGGGCGGCAGGCCAAGGGAGCCGCGGACCGCATCCGCGCCGATACTGGCCAGCTGGATGCTGACGCTCTCCAGCACGAACACCATGCCGAAGAAGCCCATGGGCGAGACGCGGGTCACATAGTCATAGGCGTAGGCGACCATCATTTCGGTCGCGGCGTTCGGGCCGTCCTGAACGGTCCGGCCGGGGTCCCCGCCGGCGGCGCGGATGTCGTTCAGGATCCACTGCTCGTGGCCTGTCTCCTCGGCGATGTATTCGTCAAGCACCTGCCGATAGGCCTGATGACTGTCACCCAGCCGGGCCCTGGTCGCCTGCATCAGCGGAACGGTGTGGCGGACATGGTGGTAGGCCTGGGCCAGGTAGGCGACATAGGTCTCGCGGGAAATCCGGCCCTGGAGCCCGTCCCGGATCTGGGGCACCGCAGCGAAGGCGGCGCGCTCGGCCGCGGTGTCGGCCGCCAGTTGGTCGAAGAATGACATCGCGTTTCCTGTTGAGAGTCCGGGGGAGGGTTCGGCGACGAAGTCGGCATAGGCGGCCAGCAGCGCCGCGCGGCGGGGACGGCCGTTGGCCGTCACCTGGCCGGCCTGCGGATCGAACGGCGCGGTCAGGTGCCACCGGGTGACGTGCGCATAGTCGGGCAGGCGCGCGTTGATCTGGAACACCGCGTCCCTGATTTGCGCCCCGGCCCGGCCAGGCAACGGAACGATCAGGGCTCCGAGGCCGGCCTGGGCCTCACCGAACACCATGGCCTGCAGAATGTCGGGATGAGCCAGCAGCTCGCTCTCGACCCATTCCGGCGAAATGTTCCGGCCGAAGGCGGTGATGATCAGGTTCGATTTGCGACCTTCGATCCGCAGCCGACCTGCTTCGTCGAAAGAGCCCAGATCGCCGGTTCTCACCGGGCCATCGTTCGAGGGACCGCCGACATAGCCGAGGTAGGGAGACGGTCCGACGATGATCTCGCCGTCCTCCGCCAGGCTGACATCCAGATGCGGCAGCGGCAGGCCGACGGTTCCGGGTGCCGCGTCGCCCGGTCGGTTCATCGCCACCACCGAGGCGCATTCGCTCAGGCCATATCCCTCTACGACTGGAATTCCGGCGGCGACGGCGGCGGACAGCAGGTTCGGCGAGACACGAGCGCCGCCCACCGCCACCAGATCAAGCGCGGGGGTGGCGGCACCGGATGCCATCTTCGCCGCAACCAGACCCCGCAGGATCTCCGGGACCAGGATGAGGCTGGTCGCCTCGCTCGCGATCACCGCGGCGAGCAGTTGGCCCATGTCGGGGTCGAAGGGATTGGCGAAGCCGATCTCCGCCAGGCCGGGCGCGTGATAGCGGCCTCCGGCCAGCAGGATTGGATACAGGCCGGCGACATTCTCCAGCAGCACCGCCAGCGGCAGGACAGCCATATGCACGCCCGCCCTCTCCCGCCCCAGCACCTCGACGAGGGCGAGAGCGACCGCCTCCATCTGTTCCAGCGAAAGGCACACGCCCTTTGGCTGGCCGGTCGAGCCTGAGGTGTAGGTGACCTTGGCGGTTCCGGGATGCAGCGGGCGTCGCGGCAGTCCGGTGGGGTCCAGCCGCACCCCGGCCTCGCCGGCCGAGATCAGCAGGCCGCCTCCGGCGTCGGCGAGGGCGTACTGTCGCTGTTCGGCGGTGAAGAACGGCGGAATGGGCACCGAGACCCGACCCGAGGCGATCAGGGCCAGATCGGCGACCACCCAGTCCGGGCCGTTGTCGAGCACGACGCCGACGGGGCTGTCATCGCCCTTGAGCCTGGAGGCCAGCAGGTCGACCTGCGCCTCCAGGTCAGCCCAGGAGATGGCGGCGATGGAGGACGTCACGGCAAGTCCTTGCGGCGTCTCGCGGGCCGCCCGCCGGACAGCGGCGAGGACCGCGCTCACGGGCGATCCCTGAAATGCAGCCGCGTGCGGACGGCGCGCGCGATCTCCGTCTCGTCGGCGAAACGGTCCAGGGGCTCGCAGGCGGCGCGGATCGAACCGGCCAGAACCTCTGGATCGGACCGGTAGTAGGCACCCCAGCTCAGGCCGTGATCGATCAGCCGCTCCGGATTGGCCGTGGCAAGCTTGAGTGATCCCAGCCCGGCGCGATGAAAAATCCCGCGTAGCGCGTCGGTCGCCGTGGCCACAGCAAACTCCGCCCCGGACGCCAGGAGGTGACGGGCCAGGGCCGCGAACAGGAAGATCGTGGCACCGCGCCCGTTTGAAGCGAGGTTGCCGATCTCGACGACCGCCCCTCGACCGACAGCGGCACCGAGCAGGGTCGTCAGGGCGCTTTCAACAGGGGCGTCGAGATACTGTTCAAGGAAGAGGGGCTCCTCCGCGGCGCTGCGAAAGCCGACGACGGCGTAGATTTCGCCGTTCTCATCCTGAACGCTCATCAGCGTGGGATAGTGGACGGTGATCCGGCTGCCCCAGGCGCTCGCGTAGCTGTCCTCGATGAACGCCTCGACCCGCCGTCGCTCCGCCTGATGCGGATCGTCGAAACGGATCACGCGGGACAACAGGGCCCGTGGGCGGCGTGCGACGCCATTGGGCTCAGACAGGGGACTCACAACAGGCGCAGAGGACAAGGCGACGCTTCCCGACAGGTGTTCGAACTTGAGACGTCGCCGAAGCCGCCCCCTCTCAATCAAAACCGAACTTTTTTTCGTCGCCCGTCTGCGCGCTGGTTGCCGCGCACCGCGACGCGGCCGACAACCGGAACAGGCCCGCCCGGTGGTCAGTCAGGTGAGAGGTTCGTCCGCCATGCAGCCGGACGCGAAAGCGGCGCTGTTGGACGTTTATCTCGAGCGGCGCGACGCCCTCGTGCGCTTCTTCACACTCAGAACCGGATCGGACGCCCAGGGTGAGGACGTGGTCCAGGACATCTGGCTGCGGCTTGAAGCGATGTCTGCCGAGGCCGCGGCGGAGGTCCAAAATCCGGCCGCCTTCGTCTACCGACTCGGCTCGAACCTGATGCTCGACCGGGTCAGGAGCGGCCGAAGAGGCAGCCAGCGCGACGACGCGTGGGCGCAGTCGCAGGTGGGAACTGTGGGCGGAGACGCCGTAGCGGACCAGCCGTCCGCCGAGGACGCGGTGTGGGCCCGGCTCAAGCTCGGGCGTGTCATCGTCGCCCTCGAGAGTCTGCCGGACAAGACCCGACAGGCCTTCCGCCTGCACAAGCTGGAGGGGCTCAGCCACGCCGAGACCGCCGAGGCTATGGGCGTCTCCCGAAGCGCCGTCGAAAAATACGTCAGCGCCACCCTGAAGCACCTGTTGCGAGAGGTGGGTTGGCCATGATGTCGGGTTTTCGCCATTTTCTCTTGAGGGGCTGCGCCGCCGGCGACGTCTCTCCTCCGAAGCGGCTCCAGCGCCGCCGCCACGAACCGTTATGACCCAGAACCCGCCCCATCCGGACGAACCGATGATCGAACAGGCCGCCGCCTGGGTCGCGCGTCTGCACGCTGATGACGTGTCGGACACAGATTGGCTTGGCCTGGAGGCCTGGCTGGCCGCGGATGTGCGCCATCTCCGGGCTTATGAGGAAGCCGAAGGCCTCTGGGCGGCGCTGGGCAGTCAGCGCGAGGCGGTCCTGTTTCGTCTCGATGCCGGGCGGGTCGACAATCTGGTTGAGCTCGGCACCCGGCGCACGACGCCGCGCACCTGGCGGCCCTGGGCGCTGGCGGCAGCGCCGATGGCGGCCGCGGTGGCGGCAGGCCTTCTGTTGATCGGCCCGGCGCTGGACCGGCGCGTGGTGACCTACGAGACGGCACCGGGTGAAACCCGGGACGTGGTGCTGAAGGACGGCACCCGGATCGCGATGAACGGCGGCTCACGCCTGTCCGTTCAGCTGACCGGCGATGTGCGTCGCGTGAAGATGGACCAGGCCCAGGTGGCCTTCGACGTCGCGCATGACAGCGACCGTCCGTTCCTGATCGATGTCGGCGAGAGCCAGGTTCGGGTGATCGGCACTGCTTTCGACATCCGCCGGGACGAAACCACGACACGCGTCAGCGTAAGCCGGGGGGTGGTCCAGGTCTCCGACCTGCAGACCCCTTCGCGGGCCGTGCGGCTGACCGTGGGACAAAGCGTGGCGCGCGACGACGCGACGGACACCGCCGTTGTCTCGTCCGTCGATCCCGCCACGGCGGAAGGATGGCGGCATGGCCGCCTGACCTATCAGGACCGCCCGTTGCGAGAGGTCGCGACGGATCTGGGCCGCGCGTTCGGAACGCCAGTCGCCGTCTCGTCCGGTGCCGCTGATCTGCGGTTCACCGGCGTGCTGGAACTGGACGACGAGAGCCGGGTCATCGCACGGCTGGAGGCCTTCCTTCCCGTCACGGCCACTCGTGTGAACGGTCAGGTTAGGCTAGACAGGCGTCCGGATTGACCGGATCGGGACAGGCGCGTGTATCGAGGAGTGGTGTGCGCTGGCCTGATATGGAGCCTGTGCGGACCCGCCGCTGCTGACCCGAACACCTTTTCGATTCCGTCCCAGCCCCTGCCGCAGGCGGTCGTGGCCTTCGGCCTCCAGTCCGGCGTCTCTATCGGATCCGGCCCGGCCGCGTCATGCGGTCGTTCGCGCGCCCTGCGCGGACGTTTCGAGATCGAGGCCGGCCTGACGCGGCTGCTCGCCGGAACGGGCTGCACCTGGCGCCGCATCGATGCCCGGGCCTATGTGATCGAGCGGCTGATCCGCCCTGCGCGGCCGGTGGTCACCCGTCCCCGCACCGCGCCCATGCCGACGACGACCGGCGACACGGGACTCGCGGTGCTGGATGAGGTCATCGTCACGGCGACCCGGCGCGACATCACCCTGGCCGATGCGCCCTATGCCCTCACCGCGATCGACGGTGCCGTCTTCGATCAGGCGACCCGGCGCGACACCGCGGACCTTGCGTCCCGCGTCGCCGGTCTGACGGTCACCAATCTGGGTCCCGGCCGCAACAAACTGTTTGTGCGCGGCCTGGCCGACAGCCCCCTGACAGGACTGACCCAGGCCGTCGTCGGCCAGTATCTCGATGACACCCGCCTGACCTATGACGCCCCGGATCCTGACCTCCGGCTGGTGGATATCGCCCATGCAGAGCTGCTGCGCGGGCCGCAGGGGACGCTGTACGGTGCCGGGTCGATCGGCGGAATCCTGAAGCTGGTGACAACACCGCCCGACCTCACGACCTATGGTGCCGAGGTCTTCTCGACCATCAACGCAACCGATGGAGCGGGCACGGGTCGGGCGGTCGATCTGGTGCTCAATACGCCCATAGTTCGCGACCGCCTCGGTCTCAGGCTGGTCGCCTACAGCGAGATCGTCGCCGGGTCGATCGACGATCCGGCGCTGGACATCATCAACACCGGCGACACCGTGCGCGAAGGCGCGCGGCTGGGTCTGGCCTGGAACATCCAACCCGGCTGGAACCTTCGGCTGCGCTATGTCGCCCAGGCCCTGAATTCCGACGACAGCCAATTTGGTTTCTCCCGGCTCGGCGGCGATCGACGGTCCCTCTCATTGCGCGAACCGAGCCGCAACGATTTCGACGGCCTTTCGGCGACGCTTTCGGGCGACCTGGGTTGGGGGCGGCTGACGCTGACGTCCGCAATGCAAAGCCACGGCCTGGACCGGCGGTATGACGCCACCGTCGCCGCCGGGCGTTTCGGCGGCGTCGGCCCGACCGCCTATGATGAAAGCGACCGCATTGACGGCCTTGTCATCGAGGCGACCCTGACCTCGCCGTCCGGGGGCAGGCTCAACTGGCTGATCGGCGCCTTCTCCACGGAGTACAGCCACGACCGGACCGGCACGATCACACAGGTCGGTCCGCAGGAAGTCCTCTATGCCGCCGGCAGGCGCGACCACACCGACGAGACGGCCCTCTACGGCGAGGCGGCATGGGCGTTCACCGACCGGGTGCGCGTGACGGCCGGTGCGCGGCTCTTCCGGCTGGGTGTGGAAACGGAATCGATCACCCGATCGCATGGCACCGTCTCGGACGCGTTCGGGGGGAACCGCAGCGACAGCGGCTTCGCGCCAAAGCTGGTCATCGAATACGACCTGACCGACGCCGTCCTGATCTATGCCCAGGCGAGCGAAGGCTACAGAGCCGGCGGCTTCAACACCGGTGCGCGGCCCGGCCAGACGTATGGCGTGGCGGCGGGCGACCCCCAGCCCTTGCGCGCCTTCCGCTCCGACGAACTCCTCAGCTATGAGGCCGGCGTCCGCATTCGGGGCTGGGGCGATCGTCTCGGCCTCCGGCTGGCCGCTTTCGCCATCGACTGGCGCAACATCCAGTCCGACCGTGTCGCGGACGACGGCCTGCCGTTCACCGCCAATATCGGAGACGGGACGAACCTTGGGCTGGAAGCCGAAGCGGTCTGGTCCGACGGCCAATGGCGGGTCGACGCCAATCTGCTGTTGAACGACCCCGAAATATCGGACCCCGACCCCGGCTTTCCCCTCCCCGACGACCGCCATCTGCCCGGCGTCCCGGACACCATTGCCAACCTCTCTATCCACCGCGACCTCGCTATCGGGCGGAAGGCGGGCTGGATCAGCGGCAGCCTGGGCTATGTCGGTCGCTCTGATCTCACGCCGTCAGCCGGCGTGTCAGCGGCGATGGGCGGATATTTCACCTCGGACCTCGCAGCGGGCCTCGCCTTCGGAAACTGGAGCGCGACCGTGAGGCTAGACAATGTCCTTGGGCAGGACGGCGACACCTTCGCCTACGGCAATCCATTCCTGGTCGGCGTCGAGGATCTCGCAACGCCACAGCACCCCCGCTCACTGGCATTCACTCTAAGCCGGACGTTCTAGCCCAGGTGGTCGTACCGACACGACCATCAGTTGGTCCGCGACAGCAGCGGTAACGGATTGGCCTCGCGGCAACCGCCCTTTCCCTGTAGCGTCGCCTGAGTTCCGGGGGTGCCACCCTGCTGTCCTGCCACCGTCAACGGGCGGTGACGGTCGGTCGCCACCCCGACAGTTGCAACCAGTCTGGACGCGCATGATCCGATTTCTGCTGATTTCACCCAGCCCCCCCTGGGATGCAGACTTCGCGGGCTTGAAGGAACTGGACGGGACGGCCGTGACGCGGGTGCCGCCGACGGCGATCGCGACGGTCGCCGCCTTCGCCCCACAAGGCATCGCGGTCGTGCTTCAGGACGAGACGCTGACGCCGGTCGATTTCGACGCCGAGGCTGACTTCATCGGCATCACCGCCAACGTGTCGCAACTGGCGCGGGCGAAGTGGATTGCCGAGGGATTTCGCCGGAAGGGGCGAAAGGTCATCATCGGCGGGCCGCACATCACCCTCGATCCCCTGGCCTTTGAAGGTCTCTGCGATGTGGCGGTGACGGGGGAGTTCGAGGGTGTGGCGGAGGCGTTCTACGCTGACATGTTGAAGGGCGAATTGAAGCCGTCATATGCCGGAGGGCGCCCGGATCTCACCACCTCCCCCGTCCCGGCCTGGGATCTCTACGACAATGATCGCGCCCTGATCGGCATCGCCCAGACCAGCCGCGGCTGTCCGTTCGAATGCAATTTCTGCGACGTCATCCAGTATGTCGGCCGCGCCCAGCGTCACAAGACGAACGAGCAGGTGATCGCCGAGGTCCAGAAGCTGTACGACGTGGGCTACAACCGCATCTTCCTCGCGGACGACAATTTCACCGTCTATCGCAAGCGGGCCGCCAGTCTGCTTGAGGCCCTGGCGTCATGGAACGGAAGGGACGGGCGTGGATATGTGACGTTCCACACCCAGGTTTCCATCGACATCGCGGCCGACGATCGCATGCTCGACCTGTGCGCCGAAGCCGGTCTGACCAACCTTTTCATCGGCATCGAAACAGTCAACGAAGAGAGCCTGAAGGAAAGCCTCAAGCGCCAGAATGTCTCGGTCGACGTCAAGTCGCGCATCGACAATGTCGTGGCCCATGGCCTGGAGCCCGTGGCGGGCCTGATGGTCGGATTCGACGCCGACAGCCGCCGCATCTTCGAACAGCAGTACGAATTCGCGATGTGCCTGCCGATCGGCACCTTCAAGGTGTCCTCGCTCTCCGCGCCCGTTGGAACCCCCCTTTACGACGATATGTTGAAAGCCGGCCGGATCGTGACGGACGAAGACCGCGTCCAGTACCAGGCCGGCGACCAGATCACGAACATCCACCCGGCTCAGATGACCCGGCAAGACCTGTACGTCGGCACACGCTGGCTCATCAGCCGGCTGAACGAACCGCAGGCCTTCTGGACCCGTCTGCAAGCGATGGCCGCCCTTCTCCGTCCCAGCCCCCTGCCCGCCCGCAGCCATCCATACGATCCGCCGGGCCGGGCTCGCTCGAAGCGGCTGTTCATGGAGATGATGACCGGGATGCGGAGACGCGACCCCGCGGTCGCCCGCGTTCTGGAACAGGCCGCCGACCTGATGCGGGAACGGCCAGATATTCGGGAGACCCTTTCCGACATCCTGCACAACTGGCTGCTGAGCTTTCATGGGCAGATCGCCAAGGGCGGCTACCATCCCGCCTGGGCGCAGCTGACCTCGCCGCCGTTCGATGATCCGACATTCGCCGAGGACATACGCACCAGAAAAAGCGCGGGACTCTAGTCTGCCGGCGAGGCCGCTTCATCTCGCGAGAGAAGGCGGGCCAGCGCGGTTGCGCCCAGTCGATGCGAAAAATGGGTATAGTCCAGCCAGTTCTCCCTGCGCAGCCAAAGGCCCTGCTCTGCGGGCCCTCCGGGCGGATTGGCCGACAGATCCAGGAAGCGGACGTCACAGCCACCAGGAGCGGCGGGCCTGCGCGCGAAAACCCCCGCCAGTCTTTCCGAGTTCCGGTTGAAAAACTGTGCTGCCGACGCCGTCGGCGAACCGGGCGGCGTGCTCGGCAGGGTGTAGAAGATGAGGGTATGCCGGACGCCGTCCCGCCGGCAGATCCGGTCTGCGTCATCCGCCATTTCGAGCAACGACCGCTCCTGTCGTCCGAGGGCTTCGGGCGTCAGGAGCAACTGGCTCGCAGAGAAGCGGGCGTTGATCGCTGCAGCCGCCCAGCGGGGCGGCGTCGGCGGCTCGCGGCAGGGCGCATAGGTGGGCGGAACGGGCGCACCGGAGATGCTGTAGGCTACGGTCTTCAGGGCCTGCACCGTTGTGCGCGGCGATAGCGCAACCGAGATCGCCGCTGGCAATGGCTCTTCGGTCACGGGCCGCAGTGTGGTTGGAAGACCAACCTCCATCAGCAGGGTCACAGGCTTGCTGCGACCGGCCAGCACCATCCCCTGCACCTGCCGGAACTCGGGCAGGTCCCACGAAGCGCCCCACAGACTCAGAACCTCTGGATATCCGCAGGTGTCAAAGCCGCGGCCGGTTCTGGACGTGCCGACCAGGAAGTGGGTGGCGTCACTGTCGCGAATGGCGCGTTGAAGATAGGCCGGATTTCTCGACTCCCTGCCGAAGGCGATGACCTCCGGCGACGGTGTTCGATTGAACGCAAACCGGCCGGACAGGCCGAAATCCCCGGTCGGGTCCACCGCGATGTTGAAGCCGGCGAAGGTCGACAGCATGACCACGCCCGCGACCAAGCCCACCCAGAAGGACTTCGTCAGCCTCACAGAGGGGCCTGGATCTTCAGAATTGGGCATAGATGAAGTCATTCACAGGGAGCGGCCGGGTCAGGCCGATCAGGGCGGCGGTCAGCAGGACAATCGTCAACAGCCCCCAGATCCACGAAGGCCGCCACGCCAGTCTGGAGCCGAGCGATCCCGGTGCCGTCAGCCCGAACATCTGCATGGAGTTCGGGCTCGCCAGTACGATCAATGTGCCCAGCCCGATCATCGCGAGCGTCCGGACGCCGGGCAGGCGGGCATTGGGATAGAGGCCATCCCAGGCGGACGGTACGCCCGCTCCGGGCGCGGAGGCCAGATTGGCGAAGATGTCCGCGCCCAGGGTCAGAAGGCCCTTCCCGTCCAGCAAAGCCGGAATCATCCGGCCGAAGCTGTCGCTCGAGTGGGTGCGCAAAAGCAGGGCGATGACGGACACGCCGATGAGGAGCAGGAACTGGCCGCCTGCACGCCGGGCATGCCGCTCGAGGGGGCCTGGCGAACGGGGAGCGGACCGCGAACCTTCGCGAACGTACTGCAGGACGATCAGGAGGGCGGCGACGCCGAGGCCCTGGAGCAATGGCAGCGGTGCCGCCGTGTGCCAGCCCGCCACGGCCAGGTAGGAGACGAGCGTGGCGAGCGCCCAGGCGACGGCGTAGCGGCGAGTCGTGGGCCGGATCGGCAGTTTGCGCGCCACCCTGAACATGGGCTCGAAGACGAAGTCGCGTACGAACGTCATCAGGCTGATATGCCACCGCATGACATACTGTCCGGGTGTCGCGGACTTCAGCGGCGAATTGAAATTGATCGGCAGCAGCAGGCCGAAGCAGAGGCCCACCCCGATGGCGATGTCGGAATAGGCCGAGAAGTCGAAATAGAGCTGCAGCATGTAGCCCCATGCCAGCGTCCAGGCTTCCAGCGGCGTGATGGAGCCCAGGTCCGCCCCTGTCAGGATGGCGTCGACCCTTCGCCCGATCGGGTCGGCCAGCCACAATTTCTTGTTGAACCCCAGCAGCACCAGCGCGCCCCCGCGTGCGATGTCCGCAGCCCCGGGGGCCCGGGTGCCGAGTTTCGCGAACTGCGGTGCCATGCGGGACCACGATCCGATCGGGCCTGCCGCCAGCTGGCCGAAGAAGGTCCCCCAGGCGGCGAACCGGGTGAAGCTCAGTCGCGGTGCCCCCGGCTTCCGCCCGTCTACCAGGAAGGTGATCTGCTGCAGCGTATAGAAGGCCAGCCCGAGCGGGAGGACGACCGACGACGCGGAAGCCGGACTCCACGGCCAACCTGATTGCTGTGCCAGTTTGAACGCGACGAAGGGGGCCAGGTTGGCGACGATCGCGATCGCCAGCGTTGCGTTCTGCGCGCGCGATCCGGCTTCCATACGCTGCATGACCCGCATGACCAGAAAGTTGCCGACAACCGACATCGCCAGGAACAGCAACGACAGGGGACCGGCGGCAAGGCAGACGGCCGCGGATATGAGCAAGAGGAACGCCGGCGCGAGCGCGGGCCTGAACCGGCAGACGAGCGCGAACGACGCGATGGTCAGCGGCAACCAGACGACCAGAAACGGCAGACTTACGATGGTAATGACGACGCTCCCCCCGCGGAGCCGCGCGCCTTCATGCCGGCTTCTCGATCAGAACGTCTTCCAGCAGAACGCCGTCCAGCCCCGTGGTCGCCAGTACGGCCATGGCATCCTGCACGCTGTGAATGATCGGCTTTCCCATGACGTTGAAGCTGGTGTTGAGAAGGATCGGGACGCCGGTCTCGGCCTCAAAGGCGGACAGGAGCGCGCTCATCCACGGACTGGAGCGGGCTTCCACGGTCTGCAGGCGGCCGGTGCCATCAGCATGCACCACCGCGGGGACGCGGGAACGCGCCTCGGCTTTCCATGGCAGGGTGAAGGACATGTAGGGCGAGGGCTGGGCGCGTTCGAACCACGAGCCGACCCGATCCGCCGGCACGACGGGGGCGAACGGCCGGTAGGGTTCGCGGCCCTTCACACGCTGGTTCAAGCGATCCTTCATATCGCCGGGTCGCGGGTCCGCCAGGATCGAGCGGTGGCCGAGCGCGCGGGGGCCGAACTCCGCCGGACCTTTCATCACGCCGATGATCCGGCCGGCGGCCAGTCGCCGGGCAAGCAGCGCCACCCCGTCGTCTCCGGCGACATCGGAAATTGAAGCGTAGCCGCAGTTCGCGACGACGCTCCTGATCGCCCGCCGGTCCGGCCGCGTTCCGAGATAGGGAGAAGCGGCCCCGCAGACGACGCGCCGGTCCGGATTGTCCTGCATCCACGACAGCAGGGCCGCGCCCAGCGCGTTTCCATCGTCGGCGGGGGCGCTGGGCACATGGACCTGGTCAAGGCCGAAACGCCCGCGGATGGAGCCATTGTAGGATGAGTTCAGGGCGCAGCCGCCGCTGAGGATCAGATTGCGCTCGCCGAGATCCGCGCAGCTTGCGAGGATGCGATCGACAAGCCGGCCGTATGCGGCCTGCCCGCTGGCCGCGAGATCGGCCGCCCGCTCAATCGGATCGCCCGGCGCACGCGCATGCCGGCCAGCGACAGCGGCGGCGGCCTCAAGGACGGTCTGCTCCGGCAGACGCGGACGCCCGTCGACGATGTCGAGCATCGACTCCAGAGCATCGACAAGGGGCTCGTTCGGCGTACCGAAGGCGGCCAGGCCCATGACCTTCCATTCTTCGCCCGCGCGCCAGTCGAAACCGCACTGACCGGTCAGCCAGGCATAGAAGCTGCCCAGGCTGCCCGGCCCCCAGGATCGCCAGATGCGCTTGAGGCGGCCGTCGTGCAGCCGGAACAGACTGGCGGCCCCGACGTCGCCTTCGCCGTCGATGACCAGGCACAGACCCTGGTCAAACGGAGCACTGCTGCAGGCGGCGGCCGCATGAGACAGGTGGTGGTCGAAGTGCCGAACCTCGGGCTTGACCTGCGCCAGACCGAGGCGGAGCAGGGAGTCTCCGGCCGATGCCTGGGCTTGGGCCTGCAACCCTCTCAGCCAAAGGCCGTCGGATCCCGGCAGCATGGCGTTGGAGACCGACACAGGCAGGTCAGCCTTGACCCGCGCCCAGCTTGTCGAAACGACGAGTTCGTCAACCGTCGCGTCGAAGCCAACGACGGTCAGGGCACCTTCCAGATGCCCGACCAGATCAGGTGCCGCCCCCCAGGCGCGCTTGTCCTGGAGGAAACGCTCGGTCGCCTCGGCGAACAGGATACGTCCGTCCTCGCTGACGATCGCCAGGGCCGGGTCGTGGCCGGAAGTCGACAGGCCGAGATGGAAGCGGCTCATTGCTTGTCGAAAAGAGCCACGACCGCGGCAGCGATCTCATCCAGCGTCTGGAATTCGAACATCAGCGAGGGCTCCACCTCGATCTGGAACTCATCCTCGATGTGGCCTGAGATCAGAACCGCGTCGATGGACTCCAGGCCGAAATCCACCAGCACCGTGGAGCCCAGAATCTGTTCGGCGGGCACCTTGATCCGCTTGCTCACATGGTCACGCAGAAAGGCGGTGACTTCGGCGACGTTAGGCTTGGGCATGGGAAACCTTGAAAGCAGGACTCAACTAAGTCGGCAGGGCAGTTCGGCGAGGATCACCGTCTGGGAATTGTCAGCGTATTTCGGCGCAGGGTCGGTCAGGCGGAGATCGGGATGACGAGCGAACAGGGCCGGCAATGCCTTGCGCACCAATAGTCGCGACAAGGCTGCGCCGATACAGCGATGCAGGCCGTGGCCGAAGGCGAGGTGTCCGGCACCAAGGTCGCGGTTGATCTCGGCCAGTCGCAGCCGCATCGTGTCGCCCGGCGCGAACGCCATGCCGTCGAACATGCCGGCGACGCGCGCGACCCGATAGATGAAGCGCGGCGACGCGGCTTCCGGGATGATCCTGGAATCCAGACTGGCCTTCATCCACGGCAAATCCGTCGGGTCGCCCCGTTCCGCCACAGGCTTCGAGGCGAAGCACAGAATGGCGTTGGCGAGCGTGTGGGCGACGTTGAAGCTCGCCCCATACAGCACCAGGACGAAGGCCTTTCGATCCACCGCGTCCATCCCGTCCCACCCGCTGGCTGCAAGGTAGGCCAGAAGGGATTTCGGATTTTCATCCCGCTCGGTCAGCCCGGGCTCGTCGAACTGGTCAAGGAGTGTGTCCACCATCTCCTGCACCCTCAGGATCGACCGCAATGAGCGAAGCGGCTCCAGCACCTCTTGGAGCAGCGGCGCCAGCCGGTCGAAAACCTCCGGCGATCGCGGATGCAGGCCCATGATCGGCTGACAGACCGCGCGAAACAGGGGCTCGCAGAAGTCCGCGACCAGATCGACCTCGGTTCGGCCATCCAGCGCCTGCAATACCCGTTCGATCTCCGCCTCGATCAACGGCACCCACGCGGCCAGCCTGTTGGACCCGAGCGCCTCGAACCCAAGCAACCGCATCCGCGCGTGCCGCGGTCCCGACTGGAAAAAGGGCGCATTGCGGGCAACCCGGATGGCGGTGGACAGATCCACGCCGCTGGCGTCCTGCAGCTGGATCAGGTGCGTCTCCATGCCCGGCGGGCTGAAGCGCGCGTCATCCACGGCGATGGCCCGCGCGACCCGGGCATCGGTGACGTCCCACATTCGCGTCGAGCGGCGCTGTCCGGCAGGAGTCGGGCGGCACGGCAGGGCCGTGGGAGCCTGGACCATCTGCGTTCGCTCGAACTGGACACCGTCCTCGTCCAGAAGGAGGTGCGGAAAGCGCTCCGCCAGCGCCGGCAGAGCGCGCGCCAGTATCAGCCGGGCCAGGGCCGCGCCTGGACATTTGTGCATCCCGTCGCCGAAAGACAGCGACACCTTGCCCCCCTGCTCCGCCGCATGAGGGCACAGGGAGCGGTTGATGGCCGGGATCTCCAGGGCGGCCAGATCTCCCGTAACGACCGTCGCGCCATCCAGGGTCGTCTCCGCCTCGGCCACGCGATAGAGCCTGAGCGTCGATGGATAATCGCGGATGACCGCCTCGAGATGGGCGTCCGCCCAGCCGGGTCGAGAAACCTCCGCCCAGGTCGGCGCGCCGTCTTGCAAGAGGCCCCACAGGGCGAACGAAAGCGATTCCGCCGCGGTGTGGGCTGCCACGGTGACCGAGGCGATGAGGGTGGCGGGCTTCACGCCGTTCGGCAACCTGGCGTGCGCCAACACCCGGGACAGGGGCGAAGGTCCCGCTGCGTCGTCCATCGGGTCGGAGGGCCCGGCGGCGGCGATCAGGTAGCCATAGGCATCCCGCACCAACCGCAGCTCCCGCAGGCGCAGGAGAGGCTCTGTAAATATTCGTGCGTTTCGAATGTGGCGCAGAAACTCCGCGTCGTCCGGGATGTTCAGGCCGAACAGGTCACGCGCAGACGCGACGAACAGGGGGACAGAGAAATCGCGAACGAGGTCGGGCTCGGGACTGGCGGCCAGCCGCGCCAACCCCGCCTCGACATGCCGGTCGATCGTCGGTGCCCACCGGCTCACGCCTGCGGGGCTCAGGAAGGCCGCCAGCGCGCGGCGGGTCATCAGGTGAGCCCCGCCGGTCTGATAGACCAGGGACGCCCGGACCGCCTCGATCAGCAGCGAGAGGTCTTCCCCCGTCTCGGTCTGGAGCGCCCTGAGATAAGGCTCCACCGCCGTCACGCCCCAAGCCCTGTCCTGGAAAACCTCAACCGCGACCGCCGCCGTGTCGACGACGAACGGGGCGCGAGGACGTTGAGGGGAAACCCTCATTTGGCCGGGTTGCGACGGCACGACATCGGTCACTGCAGCACCTCTGCGAGGCGCCCCGCGCGCCAGGCTTCGGCCACCTCGCGTCGCCGCACCTTGCCACTGCTTGTCCGCGGCAAGGCACCACTGGGCAGGATACGCACATGGGTCAGCTCGATGCCCCAAGCTCCGGCGACCGCGCGTCGTATTCGCTCCCCCGTCTCCGAGTCGTCAGCCACACGGGCGCGGCGTTTCAGTTCGATCAGCAGGACCGCCTGCCCGGTCGCCATCTCATCAGGGGCCAATGCGGCTGCGGCCATGGGGTTCAGTGCGTCATCCTGCTCGCCGGCCAGCCATTCCACATCGGTCGCGGGTATCTTGCGCCCATGCGCGAACAGCAGATCTTTCAGGCGGCCGGTGACATACAGCCAGGCCCCGTCCCTCACCGCGATGTCGCCGGTCCTCAACCAGGAGCCGGCCTCATCCTCGAGAGAGGCGCCGAATGTCTCTGCGGTCTCGTCGGGCTCGGACCGGTAGCCCAGGGCGACGGACGGGCCGCGCAGCCAGATTTCGCCCGCCTCACCAGAGGCGACGCAGCGTCGCGTGGCCGGATCGACCAGCCGCAGCATCGCATCCATCTCCGGCGCGATCCGACAGGGCTCGATTTCACCACAGCCTTCCGGAGGGGCCGGCCGGTCGCCGCGCGTGGGATTGCCACCTGCGACCATCAGGGTGTGCTCGGCGAGGCCATAGCTGCCGAAGACGGCATGCGGATCCAGGCCGTAGGGCTGAAAGCGTGTGCGGAAGGCGTCCATGAGTGCGCGAGGGACCGGCTCTGCGCCGCAAAAGGCGCTGCTCCAGGTGGACAGGTCCAGCCCCCGGCACTGCGCCTCGGTCACATGCTCCAGGCAATGGGAATAGGCGAAGGCGGGGCCCCCGCTCATGGTTGCGCCGTGCTCGCTGATCAGCCGCAGCCACCGTTCCGGCCGCTGGATCATGTGCAGGGGATCGAGGAGCATCGTCCGCCCCCCGGCCAGGACGGGATAGAGGATGCCGCCCATCAGCCCCATGTCGTGAAAATGGGGCAGCCAGCTCAGGAAGACCCCGTCCTCATTCATGCCCCAGGTGGTGTTGGCGAGCTCGGCATTGGCGACGATGTTGGCCGCGGACAGCATCACCGCCCTGGGCGATCGGGTCGATCCGGACGTGTATTGCAGAATGGCCGACTGCACCGCGTCCGGCGACGATTCTCGCTGGGCCGCGGAACCCGGGGCCTCGGTCGTGCCGGCCGCCCTCCCCCCGCCTGCATCCGCCAGAGCGGCGTCTAAGCGGGGCCGCCAGTCATCCGGGCACAGGATGGCAGAAGGCGCACAGTCCCGGATGATCCGGGCGAACCTTGATGCGGCGAATCCGGGTCTGGGCGGTGCCAGGGCGGTGACGGTGATTCCCGCATAGATCGCACCGAACAGGGTGATCACGAATTCCAGGCCGCACGGCATCACAAGTGCCAGGGGCCCCGACCCGCCGCCATGCCTTGACGACAGGTCATCGCTCATGGCCGAGGCGGCCTCATGGAGCTCCCGTCCCGTCAGGGGCTGATCAGCCTGCGAATTTCGCCCGCCACAGACCGTGACCACGGCCCGGTCCGACCTTTCGGCCAGCCGTTCTTTCAGTCGTTCAGCCAGCACGCCCGCGTTACTCATCAGGTATCATCTATTGGTTGCAGCGGTCATTCAAGGAGTCGATGCGTCATTCCCCTTGGTTCCGGCTACCGGGTCCCTCAGAACATTTGAGGATGAGCGACCGCGACGGGAGCGGTGCCGCCAGGCGCGATCTCTGCGTCCGTCACGCTGCGCTGCCGGACGACGATGCTCAGGAGTTTGTCCTCGTAGTCAATGACGAAGCCCTGCTCGACGAGCCACTCGGCGTCCGCGCGCAGGGCCGGGTCGATGGTCTCGCGCGGCCGTGCGCGCTCCAGCAGGAGCAGCGTGCTGAACTGTGCCGTTGACAGGCGGGTCATTGGCCTGCGGGCGATCGGTCGGGTGTCGAGAACGAGGGCACCGTCTTCGCGATCGAAGACCTGCAGCACGGGCCTCGGCCCGCCCGCCCAGGAAGCGCGCCAGTCGGCGGCCACCTGCTGCAGACCCTCAACCAGGTCGGCATCGTCGAGAAGCTCCGTCGAGTAGTCGGCGGTGAAGTGGTAGGCCAGCTCCGTCGGGTCGATCCAGGGCGGATAGAGCGCGCGATACCCCGGCAGAGGCGCAATCGGACCGATCCCGTTGGCCATATGGTCCCGATAGAGCGGACTGAAGCGGTCTATGACGATCCTGTTCGTCCCGCTGGGCGGCGGAAGGTGCACCAGCTTCGGAATGAGATCGGTCATCGCCGAATAGTCACCCGCGGGCTCGCCCGGAAAACCGTAGATGATGTTCCACACCACGAGGATGCCCGCGCCGCAGGCGTCACGCAGCAGCGCGATGTTCTGCTCCGCGGAAACACCCTTGCGCATCAGCCGAAGCGTCCTGGTCGACAAGGATTCGATGCCCGGCTGGATCATCCTGACCCCGCCACGCGCCAGAACGTCCACCTCCGCCTGGGTCATGTTCGACTTCACCTCGTAGAAAATCTCGGACCGCGCGCCTGCCGCCGCGAGTTGCGGCAACAGGTCGGTCAGGTATTTTCGAGGCATGATGTTGTCGGTCATAAAGACGCCAGTGACCCCCCAGGCCGCAAGCGCGTCGAGTTCCTCACGCATCCGCTCGGCGGGCTTCTCCCTGAAGGCCATGCCGTCGTCGCCGTTGAGTCCGCAAAAGGTGCAGTGGCTCTTCGCACCCCACCAGCAGCCGCGCGAGCTTTCGGCAGTCAGATAGCGCGGGAACTCTTGCGGCAGGCTTCCCGCAGCCTGGATTGCCCGGAGCGCGGCAAAATAGTCGGTGAAATCGGGCGTCGCGACGACCCGCATGTCCTTGATCGGCGCGCTCCTGACGATGCGCTCCCGGGGTACCTCGCCGTGCCGGATCAGTCGTTCGCAAAAGTCCGGAAAATCGACGTCGGATTCGCCAGCGAAGACATGGTCGACCCAGGGAAAGGCGCGCGCAATCCCGAGGCAAAGCGGCCAGGCCGCGTTGGCACCCCCCATCACGATGTGGATCTCCGGCGCGCGCGCCTTGACCCGGTGGGCGATGGCGGAGCAGGCCATGTTTTGCTGGAAGCTCGCAGACAGGCCGAGGATACGCGGTCTGAGCGCCAGTATGTCCGAGACGATCGCCTCGATAACGGGTTCGATCTCGGAGAGGACGCTTTCATACAGGTCGCGAACATCGTCCCTGATGGGACCCGGTTCAGGAAGCTGATCCCGGATTTCAGCCGGATAGGCTTGATCGCGAAACAATCGCTCCGCGATCATCTCACCCATCGGCTGCCCCTCTGCGGCGTCATACCTGTCGATCCCGATACGGGCGGCGAGCATCAGATTTCCGTACACGATCCGTGTGGAGAGGCCGCGTTGCTCACAGGCCGCCTTGAGAACCGCGGTACCCAACTGGGGGAAATGCACTTGCGCGAAAGGCGGCAGGACGAGGCAAATGTCCGTCGAACCCTCACCGTTACTCACTTGCCAAACCCCGATTGACGCATTGATGTCGAGCGCTCACGGGTGAACCCGTTTCCACACGCCCCGATCTCTTGCGCGGATCACGCAAATGCTGCAAGCGGCGACATCATGATCGAGATAGCTCCGCAGCTTTCCTGGCCGCCCGTCGAGGGCGAACTCGCGATCTACGACAGTCGCGACGGCAGATATCATGTTCTCAACAGTTCAGCGGCGGCAATCTGGCGCCGGATCGCTGCGGGACTGGGCGCCGCCGAAATCGCAACCGAGCTGGCCCTGGAGCATCGGACGACGGTGGATACCGTAAGACGCGATGTCGACCTGTTCATCGCGGGTGCGCTCGAGTTGGGTCTGCTTGTCGATGCATGACAGCCGCCAACGCGTGGTGATCCTGCCGGCGGGCCGCGCGCGATGAGCGGGATCGCGGGCGCTGTATTCGCCGACGGCCGCGCCATGACCGCCGAGGTCCTTGAGCGGGTTGCCGGCTCGACCATGCGGCGCGGCTTCGACGGCGTCTCCCATTGGCACGACGACCATGCCGGGCTGGTGCGTTTCGCCCATGCAACGACGCCCCAGGCCCGTGGTGAAACCCAGCCCTTTATCGGCAAGGACTCAGGTATCGCGCTCCTGCTCGATGGACGGCTCGACAACCGTGACGACCTGATTGAGCGACTGGGACGCGACGGGGAAGCGCTGACCAATGCGCCTGATGGGGCGATCGCGCTGGCCCTGTTCGAACGTGAGGGCGACGGATTCGTTCATCACCTCGTCGGCGACTATGCGATCGCGGTCTGGCAGCCCCGCACTCGTCGCCTCGAGCTGTTCCGGTCGCCCATGGGGTGGCGGCCTCTGCTTTGGGGCTTTAACGGCCGCACTTTCGGCTTTGGGACCGAGCCTCGCGCCCTGATTCTCGGCCTGGGTTTCGAGCGCAAGCTCAACGAAGGCGCGATCGGTGAGTTTCTGACGGCCCGATTCGTCAGCGAAACCGACACCCTCTGGGGCGGGATCGAAAGGGTGATGCAGGGCGGATCCATCCGCTTCCAGAATGGCGAGGTGTCGCGCAACGCCTGGCACGGGGGGCCCTTCGAGGACCTTTCAGGTCTCTCGCTGGACGATCATATCGAACGCTTCAATCACCTCTTCAACCAGTCGCTCATCGCCACAACCCGCAGCAACGGCCGGGTAACCTCGCAGTTGTCGGGAGGGCTCGATTCCTCGTCCATCGTCTGCCGGGCAACCGAGTTGCACCGGGCGGGTCGAATTGACCACCAGATCGGCGCGATCACGGCTCGCTTCCCCGGAGAGCCTCACGACGAAACCGAGTGGAGCGGCGCGGTGGAAGCGCACCTCGGCATCACGGCGGAGGTCGTCGGTGCCAAACGCTTCAACGTCGACACCGCGCGGCAATGGTGCGCCGATTCCTATCAACTGCCCGTAAGACCCAACATTCTCGATACGCTGGGAGGGGCGTGCGATGTGCTCCAGGACGATGGCCGCCGGGTGCTCCTGACCGGGGAAGGCGGCGATGACTGGCTCAACGGTTCCTATTCGCACTGGCCCGACCAGTTCCGGCGTGGCCAGTGGGGAGCCCTGTTCCGCCACGGGGCAGAGCAATGGCCGAACTCCCCGTGGCATGTCCAGGCCAGACGCATACTCTACACGGCCGTGATGCCGCTGGTCAGTTCGGAGCATCGCCAGGCCCTCCTCACGCCCCACCTCGACTTCCGGCTCGACCGGCCCGACTGGGTCCGACCGGAGTGGATGGCGCGGATCGGCCTGGAGGACCGCTGGCATCAGAAGGTCGCCCGGCAGGGCCTCAGGGGATTCGACCAACAATCCCGCTACAGCGTCTATTCGCTCGGACGCCGCTATACGATGGTGGATACGGTGCTCGCCTATGCCGAACAGCACGGCATTGAGATCCGTCACCCGCTCCACGACCTGCGCCTGACCCGGTTCTTCATGGGCGCTGCGGGCGCGCACCTCAGGAAGTTCAACACCCGCAAGTATCTGTTGCGCGAGGCCATGCATGGGACCCTGCCTGAAAAGGTCCGGACGCGGCGGACGAAGTCCTATTTCGTCTCGCATCAGATTGACGCGATCGGCGAACTGCTCCGGGAACGGCCGCTCAGCGACCTGCACTGCGTGAAGCTCGGCTGGGTCGATCCGGAGCGTATTGCGGCGATGCATGCGCCGTTCGACGCCTGGCGCCGCGCGGGATCGACCGGCGACGTCCCCGCAAGCGCCTGGGGACCGGTCTGGTTCACGCTTGCAACCGACATGTGGCTGGAGCATGCCTTCGGGCTGTGATCAGGCGAGCGGGGGCGCATGAAATGAGCAGTGAGCGTATGATCGACGATGCGACGCAGCTTCAGCGCAAGCCCGGTCTCGTCGCGGCCGATGTGGCCGACAACGCGATCCTGCTCGACATCGACAGCGGCTATTTCTTCCAGCTGAACCGCACCGGCACCGCGATCTGGTCGCTGGTTGCGGAGCCCCGCAGTCTTGGAGCAGTTTGCGACCATATGGCCGGCCAATTCCGCGTCGATCCGGAGACCTGCCGCACCGATGTGGTGGAGTTCGTGGCGGAACTTCTCGAGCGCGGGGTCCTCGAAGTCCGGCCGGCCTGACGCCTGCCACTCATCGCCTTGCGCGATAGATCCAGCCATTCACGGCGAAACGCGAGTCGGCGAACGCGCGCGACGGGCAATCCACCCGCATGACCTCGTGCGGCCCCCAGGAGGGGAAAACAACCAGACAGTTGTCATCGGGGCTCAGATCCAATCCCGGATCCCCCGGGCTCGCGCCAAGCCGGTGAAGGCGCAGACTGCCACCCTCGAATGCGCGGGGCCGACGATGAAAATAATAGACGGCGCTCAGCATGCGGTCTCCGCGCGAGGGCTCCGAACTCGAATAGGTGTCGGAATGCAGGGTAAAATGGGCCCCGTCATTGTGTGCGACCAGCTCGAGCTCCACCGCGCTCGTCTCGAATGGCGTAACGCGCAACGCTGCATTCCACTCCGACGCGGCTGCGCGCAATCGTGCCTCCAGAACCGGCCCCATCGGCCCGAGATCCCGCAGCGACAGGGCAGTGCGCGCCCGGGGTTCGACAAGCCCGCCCGCGACCCGCGCCGGCATGAAGCGCGCCTCGTTGGCCAGTGTCCACTCGAACAGGCCAGCGTGCTCGTTCGCGTCAAGAAAGCCAGGAATCCGCAGATGTGGCAGCAGCGGAGCCGCCGGGGCCTCGCTCAACGGTCCAGCCCGCCGCCGGCGCCAACCGCTGCGGCCCGATCCCGAAGATAGCGCAGGACCATCCCTTCACTGTCGGCATCCGCCTGCCGACGCATCCGCGGCGCGGGGGCTTCGGCATCGCTGCCCAGATAGGCGAGCACCCGTCGAACGCTCGTGGAATAGTCGGTTGTCAGGGCCTCATAGCTCAGCGGAAGAGGCGTCACCCCCATCGCGCCGAAGAGGTTGTGGAGATGGCCGTGGCAGTAGTCAGAATAGCTCATGATGCGCTCGATACGCTCGGTGTCGAACACAGGCGCGCCCAGTGCGCTCCGGCCGTCGATACCCCTGATCGACCGCCAGCGGCCCGTGTCCACCGCAACCACCGACGAAATCGCCTGACGCAGGCGATCATCCCGCCTCAGGTGGACCACGGTCGGATTGGGAAACAGCCGCTCCATGTGGCTCGCCAGGGCGCGGTAGTAGTCGTCGGGTGCATCGCCGGGGGGCATGTCGGCGAAGTCCGCGAGCCCTGGATCGGCCTCGCGGGCGATTTCCTCGATGTCGCGCCAGAACAGTTTCACCGACATCGTGCCGTTGGGTTCGGTTCGATGGCGGAAAACCTTGGCGCCAAGTTGCGCGAGGTCGGGCGCGCCCCAGCGGCTGGCGAAGGCCGGCCGGAATCCGGCATGGAAGTATTCGAGCGGGCAGCCGAGTCCGCCCGCGAAGTAAAGGGCCTCGCCGAGCAGGGTGCTGCCGGACCGGGGATGGGTGCAAAGGAGCACGGTCCGGGCCGGAGGGCCATCCCGGGCGGGATAGTCATGGTCAACAGTCGTAAGGTCGTAGGGCTTGCCTACGACCCCTGACGCGCGGTCTTCATTCAGCACGGTGCTATGCAATCAGGCAATGAAGCAGCAGGCCGGGCGGGCGTGTCCGAGCCCGCAGCGCGCCCGGCTTCGTCGCCAATCGTCAGGCGCTCAGATTGCTGAGCCCGTCGGTCGGGCGATAGGCAATGCCCTCGGCGGCCTTGGCGGGAAGGAAGGACTCGATCCGGGGCTTGACCCACTCACTGTCTTCGACAACTGCCGGTTGCTTGTCGGGCTGATTTTCCGGAAGCTTTGTCATGTTTACTCACTCCAATTTTAAGCCGTCACCCTAGCATCAGATCACCGGGTGAACAAGGTCTTGCCAAAGGCGCAGCCGGTCCCGCTCGTGCGCCCCGCCGACTTTCACGCAGTCACCCTTCAAAGTTGTGACCGGATGCCGGAATCGCCAGAACAAGGCGCCCCAGCAGGATGCGGACCCTTCGATGGGCCGGTTTTCGTATCGGCCGATCTCGTCCATTTCGAGCGCGATCCATTGGACGATGCCGTCAACCCTGCCGCCGGAAGAGGCGAATCCATGCTCGGCGCGCGCCGCCCGCCAGGGGCCGCCTGACGCAAAGTCGAACCGGAACAGGTCGACAGGCTCGCTGACCAGATCGACCTGCCCCATGCCAACGCGGACCATTTCGTGCGGCGAGGCCAGTCGATTGAACGCGGTGAGATCAAAGCCGCTTGCCTCGCCCAGCCGCGGAGAGCGCGCCCGCCGGTCGGTCGCGAGCGCCACGCGTATCGCGCCGCGGGCGGGAATCACCACGCCGCCGGGCTTGAGCAGGCGCGCCACAGCATCCTCATGCGCGGCCAGAACACCCTCGCTCAACAGGTCGTTGCTGACGATCTCCGAAACGAGAATGTCCGCCAGGCCACCCATATCGCGCTCCGGGTCGAGCGCGGTCGAGTGCAGGTTCACGACGCGAACCCGGTCAGAATAGCCATTGGCGGCCACCACATCGCGCGCCGCCGAGGCGATTGCGGGATCGGCCTCACAGGTTATCACCACGGCACCGGCCCGCGCGGCCATCATCGCCAGCAGGCCGCTTCCCGTGCCGATCTCCAGAACCCGGCAACCCGGCCGGATCGCCCGCTGCAGCGCCTGTTCATAGGCATCGTTTCGTACGTGATCGCGCGGGATCAGGAAATGCCACCCATAGACGCCGTCGCTGAGAATCTCGGCGGCGATAACACCGGCTTCGCCCTCCCCTCCCGTCAGCGCGAAGACCTGCTCTGCAAGCTCGAGGCCCCGCAATCGTTCCCCCGCGCCCAGCATCTGGCGGGCAAGGGCGATCATCGCTCGCGGGTTTCCCGCCGTCTGCGGCAGCAAGGCGTTGAGGAGCGCGACGCGGTCGGACATCATTTCTGGTTATCAGCCCTGCGACGGGACGCAATCATTCTGTTCGCCGCTGAGGAGCGCGCGAAGCAAGGCCTCGACCTCCTGAAGCGCCGGGTAGGCGCTGGGGTAGTTCAGGCTCCAGGCCGAACACACACGCAGCGCCTCGGTGATGCCGAGTACGGATTCGACCCGCTCCTTTCCGCTGTCACCGTGAGGGTTGAACCGGATGACCTGGGGAACGGTCAAGCTGATCGCCTCCGCCAGGTCGAGCTTCCTGAGCTCCGGAACCGGCGTGCCGGCAGACCGGTTCAGAAAGATCACGGCGCGCAGGGGAACGAGCGACGGCGGGGCGCTGCCATCGACAAACATCCGCGTCTTGCCTGAACCGTTCGCGAGCAGTTCGCTCCGTTCGGGCCCAGCGCCCAGTCCGTCGCGGGATTCCGGCCACAGGCACACGGTCCTCGCGCCGGTGCCAAGTCCCGGATCCCGGGGGTTCCACATCAGGGCGGTATCGTCGCCGAGGACCTGCCAGCCCGGATGGCGCGACAGCGAGGCGCACAGCGTCGACTTGCCCGCGCCCGATCGCCCGATCAGCAAGGCGCCCGCACCTGCATACCCGAGGGAAGCGGCATGGATCGCGATCGCGCCGTGCAGAATCGGCACCCGCGGGAGAACGCGCCGCAGCAGGACCTCGAGAACCTCGGGTTCAGGCGGGAGGGTTTGCGCGACGAGGTGCAGGGCACCGCCGTCGCGATCGATCAGGAAGCTCCCATCGAAGCGCGAGCGGATCAGCCATCGCCCCCCGTGCTCTCCCAACTCCATCCGGTTACCCTGGCTCCAGGCATACCAGACGTGATCAGGGACGAGCGGCGCGCCGACCTCGGCGGTGATCCTCAGCTCCGGTTCAACGCCCCGCCCCGGGATCGCTGCGTCGAGGCCCGGCATTGCGAAGTCCGACCGGATCCGCAAGCCACCGAAGCTGTAGTCGTAAGTCACGAATTCCTGACCCGGTCTGATTCGAAAGACAGCGTCGCCTCCTATCGGCGCAGGCGCCGTATCACCCAGCCGAACGGCCGCAGCACCGGATACAACCAGGCAGCACCCGGCGGTAGCGCAAAGAATGCCCGATCAGCCGGCGAATCCAGCTCCCACGCTATCTGCTGGCCCCAGTAGCGCGCCGATGGCCTCATCAGATAGGTGATCGCACGGCCCCACAGGCTGCCGGCGAGGAGGCGGGCCAGCGAGTTGCGGGGTGCGTCTTCATACCAGCCCCGTCCTCCATGAAACCGCGCGGCGAGCGCGTTCAGCAGCCGCGTGTCGATGCGTCGCGAGGCGCGGGCGAGAAGATCGTCGGGGACCGGGACCCCCAGCCAATGCCGGAGCACCCAGAAGACATGGAGCATCATGCCGTCGAGGCCCTGAACCCCGGCGTCGGCGAGGGCACCATCGAACGACGCGCGGCGATCCAGCAGCGCGGCCATGTCCGCCAGCCACATCAGCCGCTGCCATCCATGCTTGGCACCGTGGACGGCCAGGTATACGGGCAGGCGACCGCGCGCCAATGTGGGCACCGGCTGGCCGCCGATGAGCACGGTCTCGCGCGTCTCCCAGAGGGCGTCGAAATCCCAGGGCAACAGCGCGCGGTTTTCGGTGAGCCTGTCGTGAAGCTCGACAAGAATCCGGGTTTCGGCATGAACCCACCCGCTTTCCTTGGGTGTAGCCCCATCTGTCGGGCCGTCGCGCATGGCGCGGATCGGCAGGACATAGCCGAGTTCGGCAAGGATCGCCTCCGCCTCGGCCATCCGCCCGGGTTCCACCCAGATGTCGATGTCCCGCCCCCCGCGCGACGCCGGGTCGCCATGGAGCTGGATGGAGAGGGGAACGCCCTTGATGACCAGGTAGCGGATTTGCTGCGCCTCCAGGGCGCGAATGATCCGGATCGCCTCGCGGATGCGCATCAGCACGGCAATCTGATGGGCGTTCTCAAGAGCCAGCAGCGCCGGCTGGACCTCGGGCGGCGTCACCCGCTCGCGCTTCAGGATCGGCGCGGCGAGACCGGTCAGGCCATGCTGGGCGAGGCCGCGCAGCGCAACATCCCAGTCGGCGACCTTCCCGGCCGCCGCCCTGAGCTCTTGCGGCCGGCCTCCACCCGCCGCCATCCGGGCGACGGCGAAGACGAAACGCAGCTCGGCCGGAGCCCGCCGCAGCGCGGGCGGAGAGCCAGGAGCCGGGTGATGGGCCAAACTCGTCGCCAAGCGTCTTGCCTCCCCGTCCCTCGATGTCCGCCCGCCGCGTGCAGGCAACGAATCGACCCGCAACGCTAGGACCTGTCGGTGTTGTCAGGCCAGCCTCGCGCCCTCGGGCGGGAAACGCGCCACCTCGGAGAAGCCGGCCGCCATCGGGCCTCCGACGACGTTACGACCGCCGATGGTAATCCACACATGGGCGCTCAATGCCCCACCCTCGCTCTTCACTCCATAGTGCAGCACCGATTCCAGTCCTCGCCGAAGAAGCATGGCCTGCGCCGCCAGTCCCTGTTCAAGGCATTTGGCGCGCCTGGGAACCCGCCGGGCCGCAGCGGTGATTGCCCGGGAGACGTCACGCCGCCTCAGATCGGCCTCACCTTCGCCAGCGGCGAGAGGGGCTCCCGACGCCGATGCGGCGAGGTCCCGGGACCGGCGAAATGCGACAAGCCCCCGGTTGAATAATGACCGGGACGTACTGGCTAGGCGCGCCCACGCGGTCTAGAACAACCACTCGAGCATCTGTTGCGTGCGTGGGGCGAGCCGTCCTGTGTCGACGAGGACAGTTCTTCTCACCCGGGCTCCAGGGCGGGGGAAGAGGAGTTCCATGCGTTGGAGTCCACGAACACCGAGGCGCCTGACTATTTCCACAAGGTCGTCGATTGCCAATGGGCCTGTCCGGCCCATACGCCCGTTCCCGAATACATCCGGCTGATCGCCCAGGGGCGTCACGCCGACGCCTATATGGTGAACTGGAAGTCCAACGTCTTCCCCGGCATCCTCGGACGGACCTGCGATCGTCCGTGCGAGCCCGCCTGTCGCCGCGGGCGGGTCGAGGACGAGCCGGTCGCCATCTGCCGGCTCAAGCGCGTCGCGGCTGACAACAAGGGCGACGTCTCCGCCCGCATGCCGACCCCGCCCGTCAACCGGATCGGCAAGAAGGTCGCCTGCATCGGAGCCGGACCGGCCTCGATGACCGTGGCGCGGGATCTCGCGCCGCTCGGTTATCACGTCGTGGTCTATGACGCCGACGCCAAGGCGGGCGGCATGATCCGCAGCCAGATCCCCCGGTTTCGCCTGCCCGAAAGCGTGATCGACGAAGAGATGGGCTATGTCACTGACCTCGGCCCGGAGATGCGGCTGGGCCAGCGCGTCGACAGCCTCGGTGCCCTTCTCAAGGAAGACTACGACGCCATCTTCGTGGGCACCGGGGCGCCACGCGGACGCGACCTGGACGTTCCGGGCCGCCGGGAAGCGGCCGCCAACATCCACGTCGGTATCGACTGGCTCTCCAGCGTCTCGTTCGGCCACATCGAGCGGATCGGTCGGCGGGTGATCGTTCTGGGTGGCGGCAACACCGCCATGGACTGTTGCCGCACCGCCCGACGCCTCGGCGGGGAGGACGTCAAGGTCGTCGTCCGCTCCGGCTACGAGGAAATGAAGGCCTCGCCCTGGGAGAAGGTGGACGCCGTGCACGAGGGGATACCGATCCTCAACTTCCTCGTCCCCAAGGCCTTCACCCATGCCGACGGCCAGCTGACCGGCGTCACCTTCGAAAGGGTCACCCCCATCGTCGATGAGAGGGGCCGCCGCACGCTCAGGCCGACGGGCGCGCCCGACGAGCACATCGAATGCGACGACGTGCTGGTGGCCATCGGCCAGGAAAACGCCTTCCCCTGGATCGAGCGGGATATCGGTCTCGACTTCGATGAATGGGGCATGCCCGTCGTCAATGAGACCACGCTCCAGTCGACGAATGAAAAGGTCTTCTTCGGCGGCGATGCGGCGTTCGGGCCCAAGAACATCATCTGGGCCGTGGCTCATGGTCACGACGCGGCGATCTCGATCGACCATTTCTGCCGCGGCGCGGACGTCCGGCTCAGACCCCCGCCCGGCGTGCTTGTTTCCTCGCAGAAGATGGGCATTCACGAGTGGAGCTATGACAATGACATCTCCGCCGATGATCGCCAGATCGTGCCCCAACTGCCCATCACGGAGGCCCTCGGCAATGTGAAGGCCGAGGTCGAGCTGGGCTTCGATGCCGCCCTGGCCCTGGCCGAAGCCCAACGCTGCCTCAACTGCGACGTCCAGACCGTGTTCGCCACCCCGCTGTGTATCGAATGCGACGCCTGCGCCGACATCTGTCCGACCGACTGCATCACCTTCACCGTGAATGGCGAGGAAGAGGACCTGCGCCCCCGCCTCAAGGCACCGGCCCTGAACCTGACCCAGGACCTCTACATATCCGGAGCCCTGCCGACGGGCCGGGTGCTGGTGAAGGACGAGGACGTGTGCCTGCACTGCGGCCTGTGCGCCGAGCGCTGCCCGACCGGGGCATGGGACATGCAGAAGGTCATCATAGAGATGACCCATGCCGGCGGGTGTTCGAAATGAGCGGCCCGACCCGCGCGGTGAACGACTTCGTGGTCAAGTTTGCCAACGTCAACGGCTCGGGCTCGGCCAGCGCCAACGGCCTGTTCGTCAAGGCCATCCTGAGGATGGGCGTGGCCGTGGCCGCGCGGAACATCTTCCCGTCGAACATCCAGGGCTTGCCGACCTGGTACGAGATCCGGGTCAGCGGCCATGGCTGGCTAGGCCGGCGGGGCGGCGTCGATCTGATGGTCGCGATGAATCCCCAGACCTGGGACCGCGACGTCGCCGAGATCGATCCGGGCGGATACCTGTTCTACGATTCCACCCGGCCCATGCCGCCCAGCAAATTCCGGGATGACATCACGGTCGTCGGCATCCCCCTGACCGCCCTGTGCAACGCGGCCTACGTCGAGCCGTCCAAGCGCAAGGTGATGAAGAACATCATCAGTCTGGGTGCCCTGACCTTCCTGCTTGGCATCGAACAGGACGTGGTCGAAGCGCTTCTGGCCGAGGAATACGCCTCCAAGCCTGCGATGATCCCGGCCAATATCGAAGCCCTCCACATCGGCTTCGACCACGCGAAACAGAGCCTGAAGCCACTCGGCCTGCAGCTGACGCGGGCGGATGCGGTGGGCGACCGGATATTCGTCGACGGCAACACCGCGGCCGCGCTCGGTGCGGTCTACGGCGGGGCCACCGTCTGCGCCTGGTATCCGATCACCCCCTCGACCTCGCTGGCCGAGGCCTTCACCGACTACTGCGGCAAGCTGCGTCACGATCCCGAGACGGGGAACGCCCGCTACGCCATCGTCCAGGCCGAGGACGAGATCGCCTCGATCGGCATGGTTGTCGGCGCGGGCTGGAACGGTGCGCGCGCCTTCACCTGCACTTCGGGACCGGGTGTCTCGCTGATGCAGGAGTTCATCGGTCTGTCCTATTTCGCCGAGATTCCCGCGGTGATCTTTGACGTCCAGCGCGGCGGCCCCTCCACCGGCATGCCGACCCGGACCCAGCAGTCGGACATCCTGTCGGCCGCCTGCGCCAGCCACGGAGACACCAAACACGTCCTGCTCCTGCCCGAGGGTCCGGGCGAATGCTTTGAAATGGGCGCCGCAGCCTTCGACCTGGCCGACCGGCTGCAGACCATGGTCTTCGTCATGCTCGACCTCGACATGGGCATGAACGAATGGCTGGTCGAACCCTTCAAGTGGGATGATGGCCGCAGCCTCGACCGCGGCAAGGTCATGACCGCCGAAATGCTCGAGGCGGGCGCCGACTTCGGCCGCTACAAGGATGTCGACGGCGACGGCATACCCTTCCGGACCTTGCCGGCGACCCATCCGTCCAAAGGCGCCTACTTCACCCGTGGCACCTCGCGCGATCCCTACGCCCGCTACAGCGAGGAAGGTGCGGTCTATGTCGACAACATGGAGCGGTTGCTGCGCAAGTTTGAAACAGCCCGGTCGCTCGTGCCCGCCCCGATCCTGCGACAGGCACCGAAGCGAACCTCCTACGGCGTGATCTATTACGGCTCGACCTCACCGGCGATGGATGAGGCCCTGGCGGGCCTTGAAGCCCGGGGGCTGAACGTGGACGCGCTGCGCATCCGCGCCTTCCCCTTTCCCGGCGAGGTGTTCGACTTCATCGCCCGGCACGAACTGGTCTTCGTCGTCGAACAGAACCGGGACGCCCAGCTTCGCACCCTGCTGATCAACGAGGGCGGCGTCGATCCGGCCCGGCTGGTCAAGGTGCTCAACTACGACGGCTCGCCGATCACCGCGCGGTTCATCCAGGCCGAGCTGGCCCGGGGGATGGGTGCCGTCGACGCCAATGCGGCCGGGGAGATGGCGCAATGACTTACATCCTCAAGCCGCAGTTCCATCACCCGTCCCTGCCGACCAACGCGCTCGGCTTCACCCGTCGCGACTACGAGGGCCGGGTCTCGACCCTGTGCGCCGGCTGCGGCCACGACTCGATCAGCGCCGCTATCGTCCAGGCCTGTTTCGAGATCGACCTCGAGCCCCATCGCCTGGCCAAATTGTCAGGGATCGGGTGTTCGTCCAAGACGCCGGACTATTTCCTCAGTGCCAGCCACGGCTTCAACACCGTTCACGGACGCATGCCGTCGGTGCTGACCGGTGCCAACCTGGCCAACCGCGAGCTGATCTATCTGGGCGTATCCGGCGACGGCGACAGCGCCTCGATCGGTCTGGGCCAGTTCGCCCATGCCATGCGTCGTGGGGTCAACATGGCCTATGTCGTCGAGAACAACGGGGTGTACGGCCTGACCAAGGGTCAGTTCTCTGCAACGGCCGACAAGGGCAGCAAGTCCAAGAAGGGCGTGGTCAACTCCGACAGCGGCATCGACCTGGTCGCCCTGGCCCTGCAGCTGGGAGCCACCTTCGTCGGCCGCAGCTTCTCCGGCGACAAGGATCAGCTGGTGCCCCTGATCAAGGCCGCCCTGACGCACAAGGGGGCGGCCTTCATCGACGTGCTCAGCCCCTGCGTGGCGTTCAACAATCACAAGGGATCGACCAAGAGTTTCGACTGGGTGCGCGAGCACAATGAGGCGGTCAACCGGCTGGACGTCATCCTCGGCCGTGAACCCGTGACCGCCGTCTATGCGCCCGGCTCCCTCGTCGAGGTTGCCCAGCACGACGGATCCGTCCTGATGCTGCGCAAGGTCGCCCGGGACTACGACGCGACGGACCGGGTCAAGGCCATGGCCTATCTGCATGAACGACAGGCGGTCGGCGAGATCGTCACCGGCCTGCTCTATGTCGATCCCGAGTCGGAAGACCTGCATGACGCCCTCGCCACAGTCCGCAGGCCGCTGAACGCCCTCTCCGACGCCGAACTGATCCCCGGACCGGCGGCCCTCGACCGGATCAACGCCGCGCTGCGCTGATCTTCGGCCGTAGGGTCCAGAAAGCGGCCCGCCCGCTCATCCCCTGGGACCCTTCGCCTTCATGTGCCGGAAGGCCATCAGGTCGTCCACCCGCTCCATGTCCTCAAGGACGTGGACCAGAGCCTGCCGGATCATCGGCTGCAGCTGCCCGACCTCCACGGCATCAAGTACGCTCGACCCGATCGTGAGCCGTTCGCCCTCTCGCCCGTCGACTAGCGGCAGGCCGGTGATTGCGATAGGGACTGGCCCCCCGAAGCACGAACCGCCGGAGTCGGCCATTCTCAAGCAGGCCTTCCAATTCGTCCGCGCATTCGTCGCCTTCGCAGGCCGCCGACGGATCACGATCGTGGCAAGCCTCATGGTCCTCGGAGGCCTTGTCGAGGGGTTGAGTCTCGCGCTCCTGATTCCGCTGCTCGCGTCGATTACCGGCGGGGAAGGACCATTGCAGAGATGGTCAAACCTCCTGTTCAGCTGGATCGGAGCCGACTCCGTGATGGAACGACTGATCGTCACGGTCGTCGTCTTCATTGCAGCCATGGCGCTACGCGGCGTGGTGCTGATGGCCCGCTCACGGGCGATTACAGCGTTGCAGGCACGCTACATCGAGTATCGGCGCGCTGCGCTGCTGCGCGCCCTCGCCGGTGCTCCCTGGCGGCAGGTCGCGGGTCTCCGCCACGCCCGGATCACGACCGCGCTGACCAACGAGATCGCGCGCGTGGCGATCTCGGCGCAATCGATGATGCAGTTCGCGCTGTCTGCGGCGATGCTGACCGCACAACTGGCCCTCACCCTGGTGATCGCCTGGGGCATCGGGCTGCTGGCTGCGGGCCTGCTGGCGGTCGCTGCTGTCGCCTCGGTCGGGCGGATGCGTTTGGCGAAGCGGTATGGAGACAATCTCCGCTTCAGCGGTCTGAAGATGGTGCACACAGCCGGCCAATTGCTGGGCGGGCTCAAGCAGGCCGCGGCCGAGAACCGTCAGGGCGCGTTCGTCTCGGACTATGAGGCGGCGGGATTGGAAATGGCCAATTTCCAGATCGAGCACGAGCGTCGCTCATCCCGGTTCCACTTCGCGGTATCGATGACTGTGGCGACAGTCGGGGCCCTGCTCCTTCTGGTCGGCGTGTGGACCGGCACGGACAGTGTCTCGCTGATCGCGTCCATGCTGGTGCTCAGCCGCATGGTCGGCCCCGCGGTCGGCCTGCAGCGCAACGGCGAACTGATCGCCTCAACGTTGCCGGCCCATGGCATGATCGTCGAGTTGGAAGATGAACTGCGCAACAACGCCCCTGTCGTCACAGGCTCCGGCGAGACGCCCGACGGGTCGATCTGCCTCGACCGGGTCACCTATCTCCACGACAACGGGGAAAGAGGGGTCGCAGAGGTCACCCTGACAATCGCACCGGGGGAATCGGTGGGCCTGACGGGGCCGTCGGGAGCTGGAAAGACGACGCTCATCGACCTCATCACCGGCCTGCTCCCGCCACAGTCCGGCACGGTCAGTGTCGGCGGACAGCCGTTGGACGATGGAGCCGCGTGGCGTTGGCGCAACCGCATCGCCTATATCGGTCAGGACGCGTTTCTCACGAACGAAACCATCCGGCGCAACCTCGTTCCGGAAGAGGGGGCCCCGATCGAGGAAGCCGCGCTGTGGACGGCGCTCGATCAGGCTTCGATCGCCGAAACGGTCCGCGCCATGCCGGACGGCCTCGAAACGACATTGGCCGAGCGCGGAAGCCGGCTGTCAGGCGGGGAGCGCCAGCGGATCGCCATTGCCCGCGCCATCCTTCGCCGCCCCGCCCTGTTGATCCTCGACGAAGCGACGAACGCCATCGACGTGCCTACTGAGCACCGGATCCTCGACACGCTCGGACACCTCGATCCGGACATGAGCATCCTGATCATCGCCCATCGCACCGAGAGCCTCACCCATTGCTCGCGCGTGCTGGTGATGGAGGAAGGGCGCCTGATCGGCGACCGGCCCGTTTCCGCCTAGGCAGACCCGCGCCGGGTCACGAGCGCTGCGGCGCGACGTAAAGGAGTCTGCGCAGGAGCCAACTCACCGGCCGCAGGAGAGGATAGAGGAAGTGCAGCGGTGCCGGGAGCGGCAGTCGAAGCATCAATTTCCAGTCGACCATGCCCTGCCGCAGGAGCCGCGCGCGATAGGTCGGGGAGTCCTTCAGGCGCCAGAGAAAGACCTGGGGCGGGATCGCACTGAAGCGCCCCTGCGGGAACTCCGGTCCTTCGAGCGTTCCGAGGCATTGCCGCTCGAGCCAGACCAGACGCTGGTCCGCGTCGAGACGCCTGGCGAGGTCCGCCGGGACCTCGAGGTTCCACAGCCGCCGGCAGAGTTGTATCGCCAGGCCCGCCGCCCGTTCCGCGTCCAGCGCTCGCGCCTCGTCGAACAGAAGTCCGATCTGGGCCGGGCTCCTGACCGAGAGCATGGCCTGGATATCGGCCAACCACTTGAGCCTGAACCATCGGCTTACAGCGCCATGAGTGCAGAGGTAGGCGAAAAGCTCACCGTCTTCCAGGGTAGGCAGGTCCATGCCTCCAAGGCTCACATCCCTCGTCGCGGCCGAGACCTCCAGGGGAGTCATGGCGTGCGGATTCTCGTTCAGGCGATGATGCAGTTCCACCACCAGGTTTGATGTCGCGTGCCTGAACGCGCAGTCCTTGTGAGTCTCGAGCCAGAGCTTGAGCCAGGGTTCGGCAAACACCGGAGGGCCCTCGAACATTTCGTAGCCGCGCGCCAGCAGCAGTTGAGCGGCGCGGGCCACGTCGGCCGGAGCGACCCAGATGTCGAGGTCCTTGACCTGACGAAGGCCGGGTGACCCGTAAAGCAACTGGCTCAGCACCGGGCCCTTGACCACGGCGATGGCGATGCCCTCGGAGGCGAAGCGGACCTTGAGGCGGGAGGCCTCGACGGAAAGCGCCATCGCCCGAAAGACATCCTGCCTGGCTGTGGCCTTGAGCGGTGCCGGCGCGTCGAGACCGGCACAGTTCAACCCATCGAGCGCCAGGGAGGCCATCCTGTGCCTGCTGACCATGGCGAGGAACCCTGACCTGTCCGGCCCTGCTCTCTCCCATGCGCGACGCACGGCCTCGTCGCGACGGGGACCGCGGGGCCACTCTGCGCAGGCGACCAGCAGGCGAAACTGCGGCGACGACATTGGATCGGCGACGGCCACAGTACTCCCCTCCACAAGGCTCTCGTCCTAGCATCTACCAATCCTGTCCAAAATGGACAGACCGGTTCGCGCCCCGGATTCTGGCCTGAAGCAGAAGGAGGCGTTACGACGGCGCGATCGCGTGGGTGCCGGACAGGAAACGGACGCCGCATGCCGGATGCGAAAGGCACCCGGGTCGGCTAGACCTTCCATCAGTTCAATATGAGAAGACCGTCGCGAATGTTCGGCCGGCACAGATTCACGCGTATCGCCGGCATCGTCCTGTCGTGCTGGCTGTCGGGCAGCGTGCCGGCCCGGGCTGTCGCACCGCCCGCTCCAGTCTCCGGCCTCCCCGCCGCAACCTACTACCTGATCAGCCTCGACCACGCGCCACTGGACGAGGCCGCTGAAGCGGTCCTGATCCAGTCTCTCGGTTCCACGGTCGTCGTGGACCCGGACCTCGAAGCCAGCATCACCTTTCGCGTTGCGGAAGCGCTGACCCCGACGGCACTCGCCGAGCAGTTTTCTGTCGCCCTCGCCGAGGAAGGCATTGCACTGGTTCGATCCGGAGACGGATTCCGGCTGATGGACGCGCAGACCGCCCTCGCCGCGCGTCCGAAACTCGACATCGTCAGCGTCCCTCAACCGGAACTGCGGCCGGGTGCCCGGGAAGCCCTGACCACGTTCGAGTCGCCGGCGCCGATCGCGCCACCTGACAAGGTCGGAGAGCCTGAGGTCCCATGGTTGGCCGCTGTGACCCTTGTCGTGGCCCTTGCCGCTGGATCGGCATGGATGCTGCGTGACCGATGGCGACCGGTGCTCATGCGGGTCCGGCGCGTCCGACGGGTTTTTCGACGAGATCGGCAAGCCGAGCGTGACGCGGTTGTGGATCGCCTGGTGGCGACGGGGACCATCGATCTCGCCTTGCTGGCCAGGGCCTGTGAAACGGCCGCGCGGCGGGACTGGCCCGTCGAACAGGTGCTTTTCGACCTGGGCGGAGTCAGCGATGAGGTGCTGGCGGACGCCTATGCCGCTGTGTCGGGTCTCGACCGCTGGAGCCCCCCTGCCCGGCCTTCGCTGCGCGCGGAGCCGGAAGCCGACCCGCTGGGCGGATTGCTCAGCCAGAGAGCCATGTTGCTGGTTGAGGCGGATGACTGGGCGGTAGTCGTGGCCACCTCGGACCCGCTGGACGATGAGGCATTCGCGGAGGCGTCACGCCTGAGCGGCCGGATGGTGACCCTGGTCGTGGCGGCCCGGTCAGCGATCACGGCAGAACCATTCCGGGACAGCGGGGCCGCGGCCGTCCCGGAAGACCGCCTGATCATCCCCTGGGGCCGGAAGCGCGACATGGACGGTGCCGCCCTGTTGCAGGCCATCCTCAGTCGGCGGATCTCTCCGCCGTCCGAGACTTGATGCACGGGTGATCCCGGACGCAGGCCAGAAGCCGGATCCGGGAACCGTCCCGACGGCCAGTCAGTATATGTCGTTCAGATCGGCAGGCAGACGGGGGCCGGGCGTCGTCGCCAACAGGCTGAATCCGCGCGTCGGAAGGGCTTCCTGATTGCGCAGGCGTTCGTACTGGGTCCGGGCGTTCGCGGCGACGTCCGCCGGATCACGCAATATGGTCGGGCGCAGGAAGATGAACAGCGTCTTGCGCGTAATGCTCTCACGATTGCTGCGGAACGCGCGGCCGAGAACCGGAATGTCTCCAAGCAGGGGCACCTGACTGTTCGTCGACAGACGATCGTCACTGATCAGGCCGCCCAGAACGATCGTCTGTCCGTTGTCCGCCAGTACGGTGGTCTCGATGCTGCGGCGGTTGGTTATCAGATCGACGGCACCGGGGAGGTTGGCGTTCACCAGCGACGAAACCTCCTGTGCGACTTCCAGCCTGATCACATCACCGTTGTGAATGCGCGGAATGACCCTCAGGGTGATGCCCACGTCCTCCCGCACGATGGTCGTGAACGGATTGGTCGTATTGCCTTCCGTGGTAAAACTGCCGGTCTTGAACGGGACCGTCTGACCGACAACGATTTCGGCCGGCTGATTGTCCAGGGTGGTAATGCTGGGAGTCGACAGGAGGTTGGCCCGGGTCGAACTGCTCAGCGCCTGGATCAATACACTGAAGTCATCACCGCCGCGGATCACGGCCGATGCGCCGTCGGGTGCCATGGTGAAGGCGGCGGGCGCGCCCAGCGCCACAAGTATCTGCCGGAGGGAAATTCCACCGGTCGAGAAGGAGGTGCCGCCCGCCGATCCGGTCTGGACGGCCGCACCTCCGAGGCCGAGCTGAACGCCGAGCTGCTCGGCCAGATCGCCGGTTACCTCGACGATCACAGCCTCGATCATGACCTGCGGCCGCCGTTGATCCAGTTCGGCGATCAAGGCGTCCATCTCGGCAATCGCGGCCGGCGACCCGCGCATGACGATCGCGTTCAGCTCGGGGGCCGGTTGCAGGGTGATGTCGGCGAGGGCGAAACCGGACGCGGGGCGCGTCTCGGGCGCGGAAACGACCACCGGCCCCGCGCCCCGGCCATTGGGGACACCCCGTCCCGCCGCTGATGCCGCCACACCGGAGTCCGGTTCCCTGGTCGACGCCAGGGCGCGGGCCACAGGGTTGGAGGCCTGTTCGGGGGCACCGAGGATGCCGCGCAGGACTTCGGTTACACTTTCGGCGTCCGCATGGCTCAGCCTCACGACACGGGTGATCGGCGCCGTGCCGCCCGGAACGTCAAGGGCTTCCGCCACGGCCCGCGCCTCACGGATGTCTTCGGCGTCGCCACGAACCAGAACGAGGTTGCTCCGCTCGTCCACTGCGACGCGGACACCGCCGGCTTCCGCATTGGCGCCCAGCAGGGCGGTGATGGACTGGCCGACATCGACCGCGCTGGCGTAGCGCAAGGTCAGGCTTTCAAACGTCTGGCCGCTGCCTGCGTCCAGAGCCTGTGCCAGCAGCTCAATCCGCCTCACATTCTCCGCGTAGTCCGTGACCACGATGGCGGGGGGCGCATTGATGGATTCGAGACTGCCGAAGGCAGCGACAAGGGGGCGCAGGACCCGCACAGCCTGGTCCGGAGCCAGGTTTCGCAAACGGATAAGGCGTGTCACCACATCCTGCGAGCGGGCGCGCCGCAGATCGACGCCCGAACCGCTCTGGATAACGGCCGCCTGGGGCACGATCCGCCAGGATGAGCCACTCCGGATGGCGGCATAGCCGTGGACCCGCAGCACCGACAGGAACAGATCCCAGACCCCGCCAGGATTGAGAGGTTCGGCCGAAATCACATTCACGGTGCCCGAAACGCTCGGATCCAGGATCAGCGTGCGACCCGTGATGCGTGACACCTGTTCGGCGACGCTCCTGATCTCGGCGCCGCGCATGTTCACGACGACCTCGTCGACGGGCGCGGCGGTCGTTTGCGTCCAGCCAGGTCCCGCCAACAGCAGGTTGATGCAAAGCGCGGCGGACAAAATCTGGCGTGAGTGCGTCAAGAATGGCTCCTAGCGAAGAGGAAACGAGAGCGTGATGCGCCGCCCGCTCCTCAGCACCTCGACCCGGGCGCCGCCCGAAGTAATGGCTTGGTCCAGTATGGCGCGTGCATTGCCCAGCGCGCCGACCGGCTGATTATTGACCTTTAAGACGATATCGCCCGGCTGCAATCCCGCAGCGCGCAACGCGGCTGGCGGATTGTCGCCGACACGAATGCCGGCCGCGGTGGCCGTGACGTTCAATTCGGTCGCCAGCGTCTCGGGACTCGCCGCCAGCCTCTGGCGATACTGTTCGACGACCGAGGGGTCCATGCCCGACCCGCGCGCCGGGCTCGGCGAAGCGGCCGGAGAGCCGCGAGCCCGTTCCGATCGCAACTGCCCCGGACGCGCGGTCGCGGGTACCGGTTGACCGCCGGCGGCGCTGTCCAATTCGGGAAATTCCAGCCTCTCTGTCCGATCACCGATCTGGATCACCACGTGATCCTCGGCGATCGACTGTATGACCGCTCCGCCGCCAAGGGCCTGACCAGGACGATACGCGGTTGCGGGAGCATCACCTCTCGCGATCACGGCGGTTGAGGCATTCGCGGGCGAGGCCAGAAAGATCGCCTTCAGCACCATTCCGGCGGCGGTCGCCTGAACATCGTCGGCCCCTCTGCCGAACGGGGCCAGGGACAGGATGGGGGTGAGGTCGTCCGCGAGCGTGGACGTTTCCGGTCGTTGTGCCAGCGTCACCTGCGCCCGTCCGTCGTTCAGTCCTGCGAGCCGCCAGGTCAGACCCGCCAGGGCCGCGGCGACGGACACGACGACAAGGCCGGTCAGGACATTGACGGCGATGGCCGACCTGTTCCGGGCGAACTCCGCCTCAACGCTGAGCCAGCGCCGCATCATGCCGCGGACTTCCCGGTGTCGACGAACCCCGTGAGGATCACCGCGGAACTCCTCGCGCCTGCCGAAGACACGGCGACGGTGACGGTGGCAAGATCCGGATCCTCGCTGGCCCTCACGCCGACCGCGACGTCCCAGGCCCGCCCCAGCATTTCGACGCGATCGGTCCGGGCGACCGGCACGGCCTGACCGACCTGGATTTCGACGAGGCGGTTTTCGGCCACCCACTGTGCAATCGTCCGGGTCTGAAGCCCCCGAACCTGATCGACGTGTGCTTCTGTTGCCCGGATCAGGCCAGCGCTGGCGATCGCGAGAACCGTGAGGGCGACGAGGGCCTCAACGAGGGTGAAGCCTCTGCGGCCAGGAGAATTCGTCCGGATGCTCATGGGCGCACCGCCGGGCTGGAGGCGGTGGCGTTCAGACCGTCGAAGGCGACCGTCAATGTACGTCCCCCGCCCGTCAGGGACATCTGGAACGCTGGGGTGCCGGCCTCCGTCATGACGATCACCGGGGGCGCATCTGCCGTCAGGGTGAGACCGCGGGGCAGGTCGTGGCGCTTGCCCAGCAGGGCATGGCTGGCGGGTATCCAGTTCCCGCCCGGACCCTGGGTCAGGAACCCGTATCCGCGGGAATCCCAGGCCAGGGCGATGGGGTGCCGCGTGATCAGGACCTCGTCGGCCGCGAAACCAAGACGTTCGGCCAGTCCGTTGGCCTCGGCCTGGGTCGTCATCGGCCGACCTGAAGCTCCGAAGCCGAGAACCACCATCGTCGCCATGATGCCCAGGATACCGAGCGTCACCAGGACCTCGATGAGGGTCATGCCGGACCGGCACCCCCGCTTCATGGCTCAGCGATCCGCAGCGGAAAGATCGGCGTCGAGATTCTCGCCTCCGGGACGGCCGTCCTTGCCCAGGCTGGACAGGTCGAAGCCGCCCTGATCGCCCGGACTGCGATAGACATAGGGATGGCCCCAGGGATCGACCGGCTCATCCGGCAGGTAACCTTCCTGCGACCAGTTGGCCGGCTCCGGCCCTTCCGTAGGGTGCGTCACAAGGGCCGAAAGTCCCTGTTCGGTGGTCGGATAGTCTCCGTTGTCCAGGCGATAGACCCTGAGGGCCGCCGAAATGGTGCGCAGATCCGTCTTGGCCACGGTGACCCTGGCCTGGTCGGGTCTTCCGATGACGTTCGGCACGATCATGATCGCCATGACCGCGATGATGGCCAGAACCACCATCATTTCGATCAGGGTGAACCCCCCCCTGACAGCCAGCGGATTTCTGGCCGTCCGGCACCCCCTGCATCGCTCGTGCTCTGGCGTACGTGACATCAACACCGCTATACATTGTCCGCCAAGGGGCGACCATGCCTGAACAAGACATCGAGTATGCACCGGATACGGCCGGTCGTCAGCAACCCGGCCCCGTGACCGGCCTCTGGTCCCTCAGCCGCGAGGGCCCCGTGCTGGTGGACGCCGCCTGGACCGGCAAGCTGACCGTTCTGGTTCCGACAGAAGACATACGGATCGTCGCAGTCGACCTGCCCATCGCCAACAGAACACAAAGACTGGCGGCCCTGCCGTTCGCAGTGGAAGACCAGGTGTCGGAACCGATCGAGGCGCTGCACACGGCGCTCGGTGTCGAGTTGGCACCGGGCCGCTATCTGGCCGGCGTCGTTCGACATGACCGAATGGCTCATTGGTGCGCGATGATCGATGCGGGCGGGCTGGAGCAGGCCGCGGTTCTGCCGGACGCCCTGTCCCTGCCTGAACCGCCGACCGGATGCTGGGCCGTCGCGGCCGATGGAGACCGTGTGCTGGTGCGGCGTCCAGACGGGATCGCGTTCGCCCTGCCTGCATCGGCATTTGATGACGTGTGGCAGGTGGCTGATCGACCGCGGCTGATCTCCTGCGGCGAAGCCCTCCCCGAACGGTTCTCGAGCGAGCCAGTGGGTCCCGGCTGGGCGGGCCCAGCGACCCTTGCCGGATCCGTCCCGCTGGATCTGCGTCAGGGCCGCTATGCCCGCGCCTCGAACAGCCCACGGTGGCTTCAGCGGTTGTTGCAGGTCGCCGGCATCGGGCTGTTGGCCCATGCGGCGATCTACGCGGTCGACACAGTAGCCCTTGTCCGGTCCGCCGATGCCCGCCAGGCCGAAACAGCCGCACTGGTCGCCGCAGCGGGGGGGACGACCGGCGGCGATCTGGCCGCGACTGCGGGGGCCATGCTTCCCGGCGGTGACAGCGACTCCGGCCTGATGCCGGTCTTTGGCCGGACTGCGCGGGCGCTGCAGCACGCTGGACAAGCGATCTCGTTTCAGTCCCTCGGCTACGAACGGGCCTCGGGCCTGACCATGGAGATTGAAGCCTCTGACCTCGCCAGCCTGCAACGGGCCGAGGCAGTCCTGCGCGAGGCCGGCCTGCGACCGGTAGGCGGCGGCTCGGTCGTCGAGAATGGTCGCGCCAGCCAGACCATCACCCTTTCGCCCGGGAACCCGGTCCGATGAGGCCGGCAATCGCCCTGCCCCCTTTCGCTGAAGGCCTGATCCGTGAGGGACGGACCTGGTGGGAGGCGCGCGCGCCCCGTGAACAGGCTTTGCTGCTGTGCCTGGCGACGATACTGGTCCTGGCGGCTGCCATCGGCGGCTTTGTGAAGCCGCTTGAGGCAGTCAGGGCCCAGGCGCGCTCCGACATCAGGTTGTACGACAGTCTGACGGTACGCCTGCGGGCCGCCGGTCCGGAACTGAATGCAGAGGCGACACGGGCGGCCAGGACCGGGTCCGTACAGGCGATCGTATCCACCACAGCGGGCGAGCTCGCGCTTGAAATCCGCCAGATCGAGCAACGGGGGGCGGTGACCAACGTCACCCTCAGCACCGTGGAGTTCATGCGACTGATGCGATGGCTTGACCGACTGGACCGGGAGGCCGGCATCATCGTCACCTCCGCAAGGATCGAACGCCAGACCCTCCCGGGCGTGGTCAACGCCCGCCTCTCGCTGGTGCGCCGATGAGTGAGACGGTCGTTCAGCCTGCGACGGTGACTCGGATCGAACCAGGTCTGCCCTACGCCTTCGCCCGCCGGCACGGCGTCCTGATGACGCCGAACGCCGACGGTCAGCTTGCATGCACCCATCGGGTTCCGCTCGGTCTGGAGGCGCGGCTCGAGGTGCAGCGGGTCTTCGGGCCCGCGACTCCCTTCATTCCGGTCGACGACGAGACATTCGAAGCCGATCTGCGAGAACAGTATCGCAACCGGGCGGGGCAATCATCGGACTTCACCGCGGCGTCGGGCGACGACCTCGCCGCCCTGGCAGAGTCGGCAGCCGCGGTCGATGACCTGCTGGATCAGCGCGACGATTCTCCGGTCATCCGCCTGATCAACGCCCTGTTGCTGGAGGCCGTGCGCGAGGGGGCGTCCGACATCCATATCGAGACGCAGGAGCGGCGGGTCGTGGTCCGCTTCAGGGTGGACGGCGTGCTCCGGGACATGATCGAGCCCGATCGCGCCCTGGCGCCCCTGCTGGTCAGCCGCATCAAGGTCATGGCCCAGCTCGACATCGCTGAAAAGCGGCTGCCCCATGACGGTCGCGTCAAGCTGCGTGTGGGCGGCCTGGACCTGGACGTTCGCGTGTCGACGATACCGACACAGTACGGCGAGCGGGTCGTCATGCGACTGCTGGACAGGGACGCCACGCGGCTGGATTTGACCAGTCTGGGCATGCAGGCGCGTGATCTCGCCATTTTCGAACGCATGATCGCACGGCCGCACGGCATCGTTCTGGTCACGGGTCCTACGGGCTCGGGCAAGACAACCAGCCTCTATGCCGCCCTGACCCGGCTGAACGACCGGCGCCGCAACATCATGACCGTCGAGGACCCGATCGAGTACGAGCTCGAGGGCATCGGGCAGACGCAGGTCAACGGTCGCATCGGGCTGACGTTTGCGCACGGACTGCGGTCCATCCTCCGTCAGGATCCGGATGTGATCATGGTCGGCGAAATCCGCGACCAGGAAACGGCGGAGGTCGCGGTGCGATCAGGCATGACGGGGCATCTGGTCCTGTCCACCCTGCATACCAACAGCGCGGTCGGCAGCGTGACCCGGCTCATCGACATGGGGGTCGAGCGCTATCTGCTGGCGCCGATGCTGGTGGGCCTGGTCGCCCAGCGGCTCGTGCGCCGCCTTTGCCCGCACTGCAGGGAACCGGCGACCGCGACCCGGGCGGATCATGACGCCCTGGGCGGGGCGCTGGAAATCGGTGCCCGGATCTGGCGCGCCCGCGGCTGCGCGGAATGCCGTGACGACGGTTATCGTGGCCGTCTGGGCCTTTATGAGGTTGTCGAGGTCGATGAACGGTTCCAGTCGCTCATCCATGACGGCGCTTCCGACGCTGAACTGACGCAGGCGGCGCGAGAGAGTGGCCCAACCCTGCTGGAGGATGCGGCGACCAAGGTGCTGGCAGGCCTGACGACGGTCGATGAGGTGTTTCGCGTCGTTCAGGACGAGGCCTGATCCGTGCCGGCGTTCAATTTCAGAGCGGTTGACCCGACCGGCAAGCCCCAGCGTGGCGTGGTTGAGGCGGCCAATGCCCCGGGTGCCCGAAAGGCGCTGCGGGATCGCAACCTGATTCCGGTGTCCGTTCATCTGTCCTCGGAGAAGGCCCCGCAGGCGGGCCGGGGCGAGATCGATCTGACGCGCCTCTTCGGACCCCGCATCGGGGCCCGGCCCCTCGCCGCCATGACCCGCCAGCTTTCCACCATGATCGGCAGCGGCATCCGGATCGAGGAGGCCTTGCGAATCCTCGCCACCCAGAATGCGAAGCGGCCCGAAGGCCCCGTCCTGGTGAACGTCCGTGGCGCGATCCTGGAAGGTCGATCCTTCGCCGCAGCGCTGGGCGAACACCCCCGGGTCTTTCCCGACTTCTACCGCGCATCGGTCGCCGCAGGGGAGCAGTCAGGACGGCTGGATGACGTCCTCGCGCACCTGACCGAATTCGTCGAGGGACGGGAACGGTCGCGCCGCAAGGTGCAGCTGGCGTTGATCTATCCGGCCCTTCTGGCGGTGGTCTCCATGCTGATCATCGGCCTGATGCTGACCTATGTCGTTCCCGACATCACAAGGGTCTTCGTGTCGCGGGGCGCGGAACTTCCGCTTTTGACCCGGGGCCTCATCGGACTGAGCGACCTTGTGCAGAGGTTCGGCTGGGTCATGGCGGTCCTGACGGCGGCGGGTGCCCTGGCCCTGAGGCAATGGTTGCAGAGCGAGGCCAACGTCCTGACCGTTGCCAGGGTGTTCGCCCAACGGCAGCCCATGGCGCGGTTCAGCATCCAGATGAATGCCGCACGGTTCGCCGGCAGTCTGTCCACCCTGGTCCGCAGCGGGGTCCCCCTGGTGGATGCGATCAACGCCGCGGCGGCGGTGACGCCGAACGCCTGGATCCGCACCCGGGCGCTACTGACGGCGGCCCGGGTGCGGGAGGGCTCCAGCCTCCAGCGAGCCATGACCGAAGCGGACTGTTTCCCACCCATGCTCATCGCCGTGGTCGCCAGCGGCGAAAACAGCGGCCAACTGGGCGAGGCGCTCGCGCGCGCGGCGACCGATCTCGACAGCGACACCGAGGCCCTGACAGCCGCCCTCGTGTCTCTCGTGGAACCCGGAATCCTGCTGCTGATGGGCGGTATCGTCCTGTTGCTGGTGCTCGCCATCCTGATGCCCATCGTCAACCTGAACAGTCTGGCGGGCCTTTAGGTGATCAGAGACGGGTCTCGATCGACATCCGGCCGCCTTCGGCCGCCAGGATCCGGGCACCGGCGGGGAGCACGGTCGCTTTCAGCAAGCCCGAGCGGTCGATGGTCAGTTGGAACAGGCGCTCCTCGCCCGGCCGGCCGGCCGGTGCCAGCCACGCCGATGTCCCCCCCGCTTCCGTGACAGCGCGCCCTTCCATGGCCGGAACAGGGGCGGGCGCGGTCCCCGGACCGCCTGAGGTCCTGCAGGCCCCCGGCCCGCTGCGGAGCGCGCCCTCGACGCTGGACCGGCGACCGGCCAGGACGACCCGGTCCAGATCAACGACAAAGCTGAGATCACAGCGGACCGGCAACGCCCCGATCAGGGTGTTGACCAGTCCGGGTCCCGCCACGCCCGCGACGTCACTCATCTCGAGCCGGCCCGGTCGCCAAACGGCCTGTGAGGTCATTTCCGTGCCGCCGCCGCGGAAAACGACGTCGGCCGCGACGCCGAGATTCAGCAACGACCGCAAGGGCCGCACACGCCAGGACATCACGGTCTGGTCGCCGATCGCGGCCTCGCCGTGCCAGATTGTACCCACGGCGGGCCTGGCCGCCTCCCCGGCCGGCGGCACGACGAGCCGTGCGGGCGCGGTTGCGACGAGACACACCGCGAAACTGACCAGACCCAGAATCGCGAGGCGCCGGGCCCTGACTCGGCGTACAAGGGCGAGGAGCGGGGTTTGAAATGACAATGAATCGTCGACGTTGGCTGCGCTTGTCCGGCTTTGCGGGATTGGCATCGCTCGCTCCATCAGTCCTGTCCGCCTGCGCCAGTGTTGCCGATGCTACGACGCAGGTCGCGAATACGCCACGCATCGCCGTGATCCTGCCGATGACCGGTCCGTCGGCCGACCTGGGCCGCAGCATGGAACGCGCCGTCGCCCTGACAAGTCCCGCGGACGAACGGGAGTCCGGATTTCTGGTCATGGATTCCGGAGGATCGGCGGACGGTGCCCGGGCCGCCGCCGCCCGGGCAGTGGCTGCGGGAGCCGGGCTCATTCTCGGTCCCCTCTTCGCCCGGGAGGTGCCGGGGGTCCTGGCCGCCGCCGGCGGCCTGCCTGTGGTGACCTTCTCCAACGACGCCGACCTCGTTGGCTCGGGCGCGTTCGTGCTGGGCATCACGGCCTCCCAGGGAACGTCGACCATCCTCGCCTATGCGCGGAGCCGCGGCGTGCGGCGCGTCACCGTTGTCACGGGGACGGATCCCTGGTCGCGGCAAACGATCGGGGCCGCCCGCGCTTCCGCCACATCCGTGGGTCTCGAACTCTTCGAGGTCAGCGCGGCCGATGCGACCGCCGGCAGCGATGTCGGTGCCGTGTTGGCGGCAGGCTCCGGCGGCACGCTGCCCGACGCTGTGCTCTTCTCGCAGTCCGGCGACGAGATCGCGCCCCTGGTGGCCCGCATCACCGGTCTGGGCGTTCAGATTCTGGGGCCATCGCGCTGGGGCGAAGAGACCGCGACCCTGCTCGGCGCGGCTGAAGGCGCCTGGATCGCGGCGCCCGATCCGGCCGCCTTCCGGGGGTTCGCCGAGGCGTTCGAAGCCGTCCACCAGACCGCGCCCGGCCTGCTGGCGGGCCTTGCCTTCGATGGGGCCAGGATCGGGCGACGCCTGCTTGCCGCGGACCGGCTGTCCCGGGACGGTCTCGTGACCTCCGAAGGATTTCAGGGCACGCTCGGGGCCGTTCGCTTCGCCGGCGACGGACGCTGCACCCGAGAACTCGCAATCCAGGTCGTGGACCGGGGTGCCCTTCGGGTGGTGGACCACCTCGCCGGCGCATGATGTCCTCGACCGCCCGGCATCTCGCACCGAGGGGCGGCTTCACCCTGGTCGAGGTGCTGGTTGCGATCGGCCTCTTCGGCCTGATCGCCCTTGCGGGATTCACCCTGCTGGACGGGATTGTCGGGACGAGGGACCGTCTGGAAGGCCGCCTCGACCGGCTGGCCGAACTTCAACGTGCCATGTACGTGATCACGGTGGATTTCGAGGCTCTGGACAACGGCCCGATAGAGCTTGGCGACAACCGCCTCGCCTTCCGCCGGCGATCCCCGACATCGCTTCGCGGTTCGACGGATGTCCGGTATTTTGTGGCGGACGGCGCGCTCCGCCGACGGGTCGGCTCCTCGGGCGATCAGCGGTTGATCAGCCATGTCGCCAACGTCGAATGGTCGTTTCATTTTGCAGACCTGGGCTGGACCCCAACGCCCGGTGCGGCGACCACAGCGGAGGCCACAGGGGAGGCCCCGCAGGTTCCTGCCACCCGTCCGGATGCGGTCGCCCTGACCCTTGATCTGAACGGGTCCGACGGGCTGACAGGGCCCCTGCGGCGGGTCGTCGAACTGCCGTCGCTGCCATGACCAGCCCCCCCTCCCGCGACCGCGAGGGCATGATCCTCATTAACGTGCTCTTCGTCGTCGCGGTCGCCATGATCGTGGTGATGATGATGGTGACGACGCAGGATGTCGCCATCGACCGTACGGCCCGATTCAGGGACGTGGCCCAGGCGACGGCTTACGCGCGCGCGGGCGAAGCCTCGGCGATCGTGGCCCTGAGGCGGGACGCGGTCGAGGCGCCCGACAGCGACTACCCCGGCGAGGCATGGGGCGCGGTCGAGGACCGGGACGTCGCAATCCGGGGGGGGCGGTTCAGTCTGAAGGTGGATGACGACCAGGCTCGCTTCAATCTGAACAATCTGGGGGCGGGAGATCTCGTGGCCGAGGCACTCCTCGGGCGCATTCTGGATACGCTCGGGCTGTCGGGTGATCTGGTCGAGCCCATCATCAGCCACGTCAGGGTTTCAGGGCCGGTGGAGACCCTGGAGGAGTTCACGATCGAGGGGGTGGAACCGGATGACATCCAGACCCTGTCCCAACTCGCCACCGTCCTCCCCGACGAGACGACCATCAACCTCAACACCGCGGATGAGCGCCTTCTGGGAGTGATTTTCGACAGTCCCGTCACGGCCAGACTGGTTGACTCCACCCGGCGCAGACGTGGCCATCTGACCCCTGCGGACCTGGCCGCACTCAATGCGCCGGTGCCGCGCGGAACAGGCTTCACCTCGAACTTCTACACCGTCGAGACCGACATGATGATCGGGACGACCCGCCAGCGAACCGCCAGCGCCCTGCGACGCCGCCCCGGCCCTGGGGGCGTCGAGGTGGTGGTCTATGGGCGGCGGAGGCTGCCGGCTGATTGATGGCGACCCGCCGGCCGTGGTGACATTTCCGGTTGCCGTTCAGGCCAGACGGAAACCTCGCATTGTCGCGGCGTTCAAGGATCTGCAAGTTGGTACCGGAACCCCATGCCCCTGCCCGCAGACCCTCATTTTTCGCGCCGCCTGAGCGCGATCCTGCGCCCGACCCCGGACGGGCTTTGGTGCCCCGGTGGTGCCTTCTTCATTGACCCGCCGCGGCCGGTCGAAAGAGCGGTCATCACCCACGGCCACGCCGACCATGCCCGCGCAGGCCACGGCTCAGTGCTGGCGACGCCTGAGACCCTGGCCATCATGGGTGAACGCTATGGCGAGGCGTTCGCCACGCATACCCAGCCTCTGGCCTATGGCGAACGTATCGTGGTCGGGGACGTGGAGCTGTCGCTGGCACCGGCGGGCCATGTGCTGGGGTCGGCGCAGGCGACGGTGCGTCGGGGCGGCCTGACCATCACCGCCTCGGGCGACTACAAACGCCGCCGCGATCCGACCTGCGCGCTGTTCGAACCGGTGCCCAGCGATGTCTTCATCACGGAGGCGACCTTCGGCCTGCCCGTGTTCCGCCATCCGCCCGACACGCAGGAAATAGCGCGGCTGCTGCGCTCGGTTCAGCAGTTTCCGGAGCGCGCCCACCTGGTCGGGGCCTATGCCCTGGGCAAGGCACAACGGGTGATCCGGCTGTTGCGGGAGGCCGGGTACGACGAGACGATCCATGTGCACGGCGCGCTGGAGCGGCTGAACCGGCTCTATGAGCATTTCGGCGTGGATCTGGGGCCGCTGGCACCGGCGACCGGATCGAAGGCGGATTTCGCCGGGCGCATCATCATCGCTCCGCCTTCGGCCCTGGCCGATCGCTGGAGCCGCCGCTTTCCCGACCCGGTCACGGCCTTCGCCTCCGGCTGGATGAGTGTGCGCGCCCGCGCCCGGCAGCGCGGAGTCGAACTGCCGCTGGTCCTGTCGGACCACGCCGACTGGGACGAACTGACCGACACCCTGAGCGAGCTGTCGCCGCAGGAGGTCTGGATCACGCACGGACGCGACGACGCCCTGCGGCGCTGGGCCGAGCTGAACGGCCTGACGGCGCGAGCGCTGCATCTGGTGGGCTATGAGGACGAGGACGACGACTGATGCGCGCCTTCGCCGCCCTGCTCGATCGTCTGTCCCTGACGGCCTCGCGCAACGCCAAGCTCCGTCTGATCCGTGACCATCTGGCGGACACACCCGACCCGGATCGCGGATGGGCCCTGGCCGCCCTGACCGGCGCGCTGTCATTCACCGCAGCCAAGCCCGCCATGATCCGCCGGGCCGTAGAGGCGCGGGTCGATCCGGAGCTGTTCCGCCTGTCCTATGACTATGTCGGAGACCTCGCCGAGACCGTCGCCCTGATCTGGCCGGCCCGCCACGGTGCCAATCGCGCGCCGGACCTGTCCGAGGTGATTGACGCCCTGACGCAGGCCAAACGCGGCGAGGTCCAGGGGCTGCTGGAAGGCTGGCTGGATGCGCTGGACGCCAACGGCCGCTGGGCGCTGCTGAAGCTGGTGACCGGAGGCCTGCGGGTCGGCGTATCGGCCCGGCTGGCCTGGCAGGCGGCGGCGGAATTCGGCGGCGTCGAGGTTCCGGACATACAGGAAGTCTGGCACGCCCAGTCTCCGCCCTATGCCGATCTCATGGCCTGGCTGGACGGCCGGGCCGGGCGCCCCTCCGCCTATGCGCATGGCCGATTCAGGCCGGTCATGCTGGCCCAGCCGATCGATGAGGCGGAGATGTCGAAGCTGGACCCCGCCGCCTATGCCGCCGAATGGAAATGGGACGGTATCCGGGTCCAGGCCGTCAGCGAGGGCGGGATCAAACGTCTGTACAGCCGTACCGGAGAGGACATTTCGCCGACGTTTCCGGATGTACTGGCGGCGCTGACCCATGAAGGGGTGATCGATGGCGAACTGCTGGTGCTGCGCGACGGCAGGGTCGGGTCCTTCGGCGATCTGCAGCAGCGCCTGAACCGCAAAACGGCGGACGCGAAGGTCATGGCGGCCCATCCCGCCGGCATCCGTGCCTATGACCTGCTGGCCGCAGACGGCGAGGATCTGCGCAAGCTGACGTTTGTCGAGCGGCGGTCGCGGCTCGAGGCGTTGATCGACTCGCTCGACTCCGACCGGATCGACCTGTCCCCGATCGAGCAGTTCAGTTCCTGGGACGCCCTCGCCGCCCTCCGCGCCGCGCCTCCCGAAGGCGACCCCAGGGCGGCGGAGGGTTTGATGTTGAAGCGGCTCGACAGCGTCTATGAGGCGGGACGACCGAAGGGGCCCTGGTTCAAGTGGAAGAAGGACCCTTATCTGGTCGACGCAGTGCTGATGTACGCCCAGCGGGGCCACGGCAAACGGTCCAGCTTCTACTCCGACTTCACCTTCGGGGTCTGGACCGAAGACGTGGACGGCAGTCACGCCCTGACGCCAGTGGGCAAGGCCTATTTCGGCTTCACCGACGAGGAGTTGAAACAGCTCGACAAATTCGTGCGCGACAACACCGTTGAACGCTTCGGCCCCGTCCGGTCGGTGAAGGCGAGCCGGGAGTTCGGCCTGGTGCTGGAGGTCGCGTTCGAAGGCCTGCAGCGGTCGAAGCGCCACAAGTCCGGCGTCGCCATGCGCTTCCCCCGCATCAGCCGCATCCGCTGGGACAAGCCGGCGAGGGAGGCGGAAGAACTGTCGATCCTCGAGGGAATGCTGGATCGCGCAGAAAGGGGCTCACAATGAAACGAGGCGACCCTCTCGCCTAACCCCGGTTGAACCGTTCGATCCGGAACGGTGTCAGGTCGATCGCCGGCTCTGCCCCCTGCGCCAGTGACGCCGTCAGCTCCGCGGTGATCGCCGACATGGTCAGGCCGAGGTGCTGGTGACCGAAGGCGTAGAGGATGCGGGGATCGCGCCTCAGCCGTCCGATGGCCGGCAGATAGTCCGGCAGGGTCGGTCGCGGCCCGACCCAGCGGTCTGGCTCGGGCGAGAACCGGATACCGAGGTCGCCGAGCCGCCGCTCCAGCGCCCCCCATTTGCGCGGATCGCCGGGCGCATCCGGCGATCCGAACTCGACGAAGCTGGAGGCGCGCAGGCCGCTGGTGAAGCGGGACACCACCATCGAATGCTCCTCGAACACCGTCGGCGGCAGGGTCTCGTCCCAGCTGTGCGCCGCGCTCTGCACCGAATAGCCGCGCTCGCCGATCACCGGAGCCACGACCCCGAGGTCTCGCATCAGCCGCCCCGCCCACGCCCCCGCTGCAACCAGCGCGCCTTCAGCCTCGCGGACGCCGCCGCCGTCGAGATGGGCGACCACGCGATCGCTGCTGGACAGGTGCTCGACCCGGGCGTGCACCACCTCGCCGCCATGCGCCTTGAAGGCGGCCATCAGGGCGTCGCGGGCGGCCTGCGGCTCACTGACCTGGGCGGTGCCGGAAAAGCGGATACCCGCAAGCGGCGCGCGGCTCATCACCGCGGCATAGGGTGCGAGATCGTCCGACCCCATGGGCCGGAAAGCTGCGCTGCCCGTCGGCGACCGCTCCCAGTTCCGGAGGCCCTTTTCCGCGCCGCGCTCCGACATCCAGACCACAGCATGGCCGTCACGGCCGACCACGTCGGGCGCGCCCGAGAACGCCGCCAGCCGCCGCCAGGCCGGAAGAGCGTGGGCGAGGATGGCAGTCAGGGCCGCCTGCCCCTGCGCATGCCGCGCCGGGTCCGAAGCTGCGATGAACCGCAACGCCCAGGGGCCCCAAAGTCCGGCATCGCGCCAGCGGAAATCCAGCGGCCCGCCGAGACCGAACAGTCGCCCCGGAAACGTCCGCAGACTCTCCCGCGACGACAGGGGCGACACCTGTTCGGCGGCGATATGGCCGATATTGCCGAACGAGGCCGCGCGGCGCGGATCGCCCGGATCGATCAGGGTCACGGCAAAGCCCGCAGCCTGCAACCGCAACGCCGAGGCGGCCCCGACCAGGCCACCGCCGATAACGAGATAGGACTTCGGCTGCATCGGACTCCCGTTGCCTCGACCTCAGGATCGTATACGATAATGACTTAGACTGTTGGAAGCGAGGACCCGATGTCGATTTCCTGGGAGGGCGTGATCCCCGCCGCCACCACGCAGTTCGCGGCGGATTTCTCGATCGATTTCGACTCCACCGCCAAGGTGCAGGATGGGCTGATCCGCGACGGCGTGCACGGTCTGATCGTCATGGGCACCGTGGGCGAGAACAACTCGCTCGACGCAGACGAGAAGCGCGCCATGCTGGCCGCGACCGTCAAGACTGTGGCCGGACGCGTGCCGGTGATCGCGGGCGTGGCCGAGCTGGACACCCGACGCGCTGCCGCCTTCGCCCGCGACGCCGAGGCCATCGGGGCCGACGGCCTGATGGTCCTGCCGGCCATGGTCTATGTGCCGACCCAGGCCGAGCTCGCCGCCCATTTCCGCACCGTGGCCGAGGCGACGGGCCTGCCGATCATGCTCTACAACAACCCCCCGGCTTATCGCGTCAGCATCGGCTTCGAAGCCCTGCACGCCCTGTCCGACCTGCCCAATGTCGTCGCCCTCAAGGAGAGCGCACCCGACACCCGCCGCTTCACCGACCTGCTCAATGAGTTCGGCGACCGCTATGTGCTGTTCGCCGGCCTCGACGACGTGGCGCTGGAAGGCCTGATGCTGGGCGCGCAAGGCTGGGTCTCGGGTCTGACCAACGCCTTCCCGAAGGAGTCCCTGGCCCTGTGGGACGCCTTCAAGCGCGGCGACATGGCCAAGGCGTTGGCCATCTATCGCTGGTTCATGCCCCTGCTGCATCTCGATGCCGACCACGACCTGGTCCAGTCGATCAAGATCGCGGAACAGGTCATGGGACGCGGCCACGAGCGGGTCCGCCCCCCGCGCCATCCGCTGGTCGGCGCTCGACGGGCCGAGGTGATCGCCATGGTCGAGAAGGCCGCCGCGACCCGGCCGGTCCTCTAGCCGTGGCGCGCCACGTCTTCCGCTGCATCGACGGCCACACTGCCGGCAATCCCGTGCGCCTCGTGATCGAGGGCGGGCCCGAACTGACCGGCGACAGCATGAGCGCCCGGCGGCAGGACTTCATGGCCCGCTACGACTGGATCCGCACCGGTCTCTGTTTCGAGCCGCGCGGCCACGACATGATGAGTGGCGGCTTCCTCTATCCGCCGACCACGCCGGGGGCTGACGTCGGCATCCTGTTCATCGAGACCAGCGGCTGCCTGCCGATGTGCGGCCATGGTACCATCGGGATCGTCACCTTCGCGCTTGAGCACGGCCTGATCAAACCGCGCACGCCCGGCAAGGTCATCGCCGAGGTCCCCGCCGGGGTGATCGAACTGGACTATGTGCAGGATGGCACCCGGGTCCGGTCGGTCCGCATACGCAATGTCCCGTCGTATCTGGCGCAGCAGGACATAAGGATCGACGTGCCCGATTTCGGCCCGCTGTCGATCGATGTCGCCTATGGCGGCAACTTCTACGCCATCATCGAACCCCAGGGGGCCTATGCCGGGCTCGATGCCCTCGGTGCCGCCCGCATCCTGCAGCTTTCGCCGGTCATCCGGACCCTGGTGCGCGAGGCCTTCACCCCGGTGCATCCGCTCGACCCGACCATTCGCGGCGTCTCCCACCTGCTCTGGGCCGACAAGCCCAGGGGTGAGGGCGCGGACGGTCGCAACGCCGTCTTCTATGGCGACAAGGCCATCGACCGCAGCCCCTGCGGCACCGGCACCTCGGCGCGGCTGGCGCACTTGCACGCCTCCGGCCGCCTGCCGGTCGGCCAGGCCTTCGTCCACGAAAGCTATATCGGCAGCCGCTTCATCGGCCGCGTCGAGGCGGAGACGGAGGTGGGCGGCCGACCCGCCATCATTCCCTCGGTCGAGGGCTCGGCCATCGCCACTGGCCTGAACGAGATCTGGATCGATGACGAGGACGTCTTCGCCCACGGGTTTCAGGTGGTCTGAGCATGACAGGCCGCGCGCCGCGCCCCCTCCCCGACCAGGTCTTCAACGAGGCGCGCGAACGCATCCTGTCCGGCCGCCTGCCCGCCGACATGCCGATCCGTCAGGACGCCCTCGCGCTGGAACTGGGCGTGAGCAAGATCCCGCTGCGCGAGGCTCTGGCACGGCTTGAGAGTGACGGCCTCGTCGTCTCCCACCCCAACCGCGGCTTCATCGTCCGCCCCCTGTCGCGTGCGGACGCCGAGGATGTTTTCGACCTGCGCCTGCGCATCGAGCCGAACGCCTGCGTGCTCGGCGCGCTTGAGGCCGATGCCGCCGCGCACGACGCGGCGCGCGCCGCCTTCGCGGCCCTCGACGCCGCGCTGCGTAACGGTCTGGCCGACGTGGGGCGTCGCAATCGGGAGTTCCACCTCGCGCTGGTCGGGCCATCCGGTCGGGGTGTCACCATCGAGACCGTCGACCGGCTGCTGGCCCTCTCCGAACGCTATGTCCGGGTCCATCTCGGCGAGCATCGCCGCCTGGACCGGGCCAGCCACGAGCACGAAACCTTGCTGAACGCCTGGCTGGGACGCCGCATCGAAACCGTTCGGAGGGAAGCCCGCGCGCACATCCGCGCGACCCTGAGCGACCTGCGGGCCCAGCTTCCGGAAGTCTAGCCCGCGGGCCAGACCGGGACGTCGGCGAACGGCGCCTCGAGGCTGTGCTGCGGCCGCGTGAACCACTCCGCCCCGGCGTCGGTCATGTGGAAATGGTCTTCCAGACGCACGCCGAACCGGCCCGGCACGACGATCATCGGCTCGTTGGAGAAACACATCCCGGTCGCCAGCGGCGTCGTATCGCCCTTCACCAGATAGGGGCCCTCATGGATGTCCAGGCCGATGCCGTGGCCGGTGCGATGCGGCAGGCCCGGGAGGCTGTAGCCCGGCCCGAAGCCGTCGGCCTCAAGCGACCGCCGTGCCGCCGCATCCACGGCCTCGCAGGGCACGCCGGGCCGGGCCGCCTCGAAGGCCGCGGCCTGGGCCCGCTTCTCGGCCTTCCAGACGCGCCGCACATCCGGGCTCGCCTCGCCGAACACATAGGTCCGGGTGATGTCGGAGCTGTAGCCGTCGATCCGCGTTCCGGTGTCGATCAACACCACATCGCCGTGGGACAGCGCCCGGTCGCCTTCGCCGCCATGCGGCAGGGAGGTGTCCTCGCCGAAGGAGACGATACAGAACGAATTGCCGGACCCGCCCAGCCCCCGGTGCTGGTCATCGATGAAGCGGACGACCTCCGAGGCGCGCTGACCGGCGTAAAGCTGTTCATGAGCGCGTCGATGGACCTCGATGGTGATCGCCTTGGCATGGGACATCAGGGCAATCTCGGCAGGAGACTTCCGGCTGCGCAACGGATGGATCAGCGGCGCGGCGTCCGCGAGCCGTGCCTCATCAATCTCGGCGCGCAGACTGCGATACATGGCCAACGCCATCCGCTCATCGACCGCCATCTGCCCGGCGGGTCCGATCCGGTCGGCGACGAGCCGCCAGGGGCTTTGATCCTCCTCCCAGGTCAGGACCTCCCCCGGCAGGCTGATCAGCCCTGCGACCTTCTCCAGTTCGAACTGCGGCGTGATGTAGTCCAGCCCGCCCGAGGCGTGGACAAGCGCCCCCACGAGGCGTTCGGAGGCGTACCAGTCTACACCGGTGAAATACCGCAGGCTGGAGGTCGAACCGAGCAGCACGGTCTCGACACCAGCGGCCTCCATCCCTCGCCTCAGCCCGGCCAGACGCCCCTGCCTCTCGGCCACGCCAATCGGAGCAGGAACCGTTGCTGACATGCTGACCATGGCCCGCTCCCGTCGTCGCTGGATTGAGTATCGTATACGATCGTGCTCAGTTGGAGCCCGGACGACAAGGGGGAAAGATCTTGGTCCTGACAATTCTGCTGACGGCCCTGGCCCTGCTGGCGACGGCCTTCGTCGTGGTGCTCGGACGGGCGGCGCTGAAGCGCGGGACCAGGGCACCCGGGCCGGAGTCGATCTTGCTCGGTGCCGTCGCCAACTTCTTCGACACCCTCGGCATCGGCTCCTTCGCCCCCACGACCGCCTGGCTGCGGTTCCGCAAGTTGACGCCTGACAGCTTCATCCCGGCGACCCTGAATGTGGGCCACGCCCTGCCGACCATGGTCCAGTCAGCGGTGTTCCTGGTTCTGCTGGGCGTGCACGTCGACCCCATGCTGCTGGTGTCCTGCATCGTCGCGGCGGTGGCCGGGGCCTTGGTCGGAGCGCCGCTGATGGTCCGGGCCCCAGTGCGGGTGGTGCAGGGGATCGTCGGCGTCGCCCTGCTGATCGCTGCAGCGCTTTACGCCATGAGCAATCTGGACCTGATGCCGATCGGCGGGACCGCGACGGCCCTGGAGCCCCGGCTGATGTGGATCGCCGTCGCCGCCCATTTCGTCATGGGCATGCTAATGTCCTTCGGGATCGGCCTCTACGCCCCGGCCCTGATTCTGCTCAGCCTTCTGGGACTGGACCCGCGGCTGGCCTTCCCGATCATGGCCAGCGCCTGCGCCTTCCTGATGCCGACCACCGGCTTCCGCTACATCAACGCCGAGCGCATCGACCTGCGGATCGTTATCGGCATCGCCCTGGGCGGCATCCCGGCGGTTCTGGTCGCCGCCTTCGTGGTCAAGGAAATGCCGATCGAGCCACTACGCTGGGCCGTCGTGGTCGTGGTTCTGTACGCCGCCGCCCTGCTGCTGCGGGCGGCGACCAGGGGGGACCCCGCGAAAGCCTAGTGTCGAACGCGGACGTAGTCGCCCGGAGCGGCCGCGCCGGCCTTGAGCTTGCCCGAGCCGACCTTGCGCGCCTTCACCTTGTCGTCGGCGGCAGCGGCGTCCAGCCAGCCCTGCCATTCCGGCCACCAGGAGCCGGGCTTCTGCGCAGCGCCGGCCAGCCAGGTTTCGGCGTCGGCGGGGGCGTCGTCATTGGTCCAGTAGCCGTGCTTGTTGGCCGCCGGAGGATTGATCATCCCCGCATTGTGACCCGAGCCGCCCAGCAGGAAACGAGTCGCCCCGCCAAAGAAATGCCGGCCCGCATAGGTGTTCTTCCACGCCGAGACATGGTCGTCCTTGAGCGCCACGATCATCACCGGGGTCTCGATGGCCTTGAGGTCCAGCGTCACGCCGTCGATCGCGACTCCGCCGTCCTTCAGCTGGTTCCCGCGCAGGATCTGGCGACCGTATTCTTTCAGCATCCGCGCAGGGATCCGCGAACCGTCGTCGAACCACCACAGCAGGTCGGAGGCACGGACCTCGTCGCCGAGCAGATAGTGGTTCACCACCGACGACCAGATCAGGTCGTTGGCGCGCACCGCCGAGAACAGCTTGGTCAGGTCGTGCGCCTCGACATAGCCCTTCTCATCCAGATAGCGGTCGAAGGCGCTGAGATCGTCCTCGCTGGTGAAGACCGACCATTCGCCCATGTCGCCGAAGTCGACGAGAGTGGCGATCAGGGTGGCCGAAGCGATGCGATCGGCGCGGCCGGTCTGGGCCAGGTACGCCAGCGTCATGGCCGACAGGGTCCCACCCAGGCAGTAGGAAACCAGATCGGCATCCGTCTCGCCGGTGGCCGCCTCGACCGCGTCGAGGGCGGCGATGACGCCGTCCTTCACATAGGCGTCCATGCCCGTGTCGGCGTGGCTCTCGTCCGGGTTGGCCCAGGAGATGACGAACACCGTGTGGCCCTGATCCACCAGCCATTTCAGATAGCTGGCCTTGGGGGTCAGGTCGAAAAGGTAGTATTTGTTGACCAGCGGCGGCACGAACAGCAGCGGGCGGCGATAGACCTTGTCGGTCGTCGGCGCATACTGGATCAGCTCCATCAGGTCGTTCCTGAACACAACGGCGCCCGGCGTCGCGGCGACGTTGACGCCCAGTTCGAAATCGTTCGGCGCGCGGCGGCTGACCAGTCCCTGACCCTTGCCGACATCCTCCAGCAGATTCGACAGGCCCGTCATCAGATTCAGGCCGCCGCTCTCGATGGTCCGGCGGACGACCTGCGGATTGGTGTGGGCGAAATTGCTTGGGGCCAGGGCGTTCATCATCTGCCGGCTGGCGAAGTCGACCTGGGCCCGGGTCGCGTCATCCACAGGTGCGGTGGCGACGAAATCCTGCAGCTGGCGCGCGGCCAGCAGATAGGCCTGTTTCAGATAGTCATAGACCGGCTCGTCGCTCCAGGCGGGGTCGGAGAAGCGGCGGTCGCCCTTGGCCGGCGCAGCGACCGGGGCGGTCTCCTGCCCCATCGCCCGTTCGCCCATGGTCCGCCAGAGGGCCGTCCAGTCGTTCCAGTTCTTCGCCTGGGCCTCGAACAGCGCGGCCGGCCGGGTCATCACCGCGGTGTTGAAGTCGATCATCGCCCGCGTCAGCGTCGTCGGATCATAGGGCAGCGCCTGGGGCGTGGCGGCCTGGACCATGGTCGTGCGCACCGCCGCGGCGGCGTTCTGCATCAGGGTGGTCAGGGCTTCGGCCACGACGGTCGGATCGGGCAGCTGGGGAACCGGCGGCGGGGAAACGGTCATGGGCAGGCTTTCCGCTTACAACGAGACGAGGACATCCACGGCCGCGCAGTCGCGCGGGGCCACGAACAGCAGCGCCAGGGCGCGATCCGGGTTCTCTGCTGCCCAGATCGGGCAGGGGGTGTCGAACGCGTCGATCAGCGCGGCTGTCGGCGTCGGAATAGCGGTCCGGATGGCGGGCGTATAGGCGGCGGCGTCGAAGGCCATGACGGTGTCCTCGGAACGGAGACGTTCGGATGGCAGCGATATGCCATGGCTTTTCTGTCCTTACGATGGCAAGGTTTGCGCAATCATTGTGCATTTTTGCACAGGAGAGGATCGTGGCCGATTTCAACTGGAACGACCTGCGCGCCTTCCTGGCCGTCGCCCGCACCGGCCGACTGACCACGGCGGCGGCGCGGGTCAGCATGGACCACACCACCGTGGCCCGGCGGATCGCCGCGCTCGAGGACGGTCTGGGTGCCCGCCTCTTCGACCGCAGCCCCCAGGGCTACGCCCTGACCCCGCACGGCGAACGGCTGATGCCGACGGCGGAGAAAATCGAGAGCCTGACCCTGCGGGCCGCCAACGAATTGGGCGAGGCGGACCAGGCTCTGTCCGGGACCGTGCGGATCGGCGCCCCTGAAGGCTTCGGCAGCTATGTCCTGGCGCCCCTGATGGCGAAGCTGGCCGACCGCCATCCGGGACTGGATATCCAGCTGGTGGCCATCTCCGGCGTCCTCAGCCTGTCAAAGCGCGAGGCCGACATCGCCGTGACCCTGAGTGCGCCGCGCGAGGGCCGGCTGATCTCGCGCAAACTGACCGACTACGGCCTCAGCCTCTACGCCGCGCCCGCCTATCTCGACGCCCGACCGCCGATCCGGACCCGCGCCGAGATGGCCGGTCAGCGCTTCATCGGCTATATCGGCGACCTGCTCTATGCGCCCGAGCTCGACTATATGCAGGCACCGGATGTCGACATTCATGTCGCCCTGCAGAGTTCCAACCTGATCGCCCAGCTCCAGGCCGCACTGGCCGGCGCAGGTCTTTGCGTCCTGCCTGATTTCATCGCCGCGCGTGAGACCGGACTGCGGCGGGTGCTGCCGGACGCCGTCCATCTGGATCGCAGCCTGTGGCTGGTAACCCATGCCGACCTCAAGCCGCTGGCCCGAATCCGTGCCGTCACGGCGATGATCGTCGAGGCGGTCAGGGCCGACCGGGCCATGTTCACCGGCAGCTGACGCTGGACATCCGGGCGGAGTTGTTTCAAGCTTAAAATATGCAATCGAACAGCGCCGTCAGAAGCATCGCCGTCGTCGGCGCCGGGCCGGGCGGCCTGTACCTCGCGATTTCCCTGAAGCTGCGTGATCCGTCGCTGGAGGTCGTGGTCCATGAACGTAACCGCCCGGACGATACCTTCGGCTGGGGCGTGGTCTTTTCCGACCAGACGTTGGCCAACCTCAAGGCCAACGACCCCGAAACCGCCGCGCTCATCGAGGCCGCCTTCGTCCACTGGGACGATATCGACGTCCACATCCACGGCCAGACCATCCGCTCCGGCGGACACGGCTTCGCGGGCATTGGTCGGCAACGCCTTCTCACCATCCTCCAGGGGCGCGCCCGCTCGCTCGGCGTCGACCTGCGGTTCGAGGATGAGGTCGCCGACATCCGCGCCCTGCCCGCCGACGTCATCGTCGCCGCTGACGGCCTGAACAGCCGCATCCGCAACGACCACCCCGAAATGTTCGGCGTCGACATCGATGTGCGGACCAACAAATACATCTGGCTGGGAACCAGACAGTCGTTCGACGCCTTCACCTTCGCCTTCGTCGAGACTCCGCACGGCTGGATCTGGGCCCACGCCTACCAATTCGAACCGGGTGCCTCGACCTTCATCGTCGAGTGCTCCGAGGCGACCTGGCGCGGTCTCGGTTTCGACGCCATGGATCAGGACCAGACCTGCCGCGCGGCAGAGGGCCTGTTCGCCGACTGGCTGGGCGGTCATGCCCTGATGAGCAATGCCAGACACCTGCGCGGTTCCGCCTGGCTCAACTTCCCGCGGGTCGCCTGTTCCAACTGGCGGGACGGCAAGGTCGTCCTGCTGGGAGACGCCGCCCACACGGCGCATTTCTCCATCGGTTCAGGGACGAAACTGGCGTTCGAGGACGCCATACGCCTGGCCGAGACCCTGACTGGCACCGACGACCTGGACGCGGGTCTCGCCGCCTATGAGGCCGAGCGCCGGGTCGAGGTGTTGAAGCTCCAGAGCGCCGCCCGCAACTCCACGGAATGGTTCGAAACAGTCGACCGCTACGTCGGCCTCGATCCCCTGCAGTTCACCTACAGCCTCCTGACACGCAGCCAGCGCGTCAGCCATGAAAACCTGCGCCTGCGGGACGGGTCTTTCCTCGCCGGGGTCGAGCGCTGGTTCGCCGGCATGGCCGGTACTCCGCCTACGGACAAAATACCGCCGCCCATGTTCGCGCCGCTGAAGCTGCGCGGCCTGACCCTGCCCAATCGCGTTGTCGTCTCGCCCATGTGCATGTATTCGGCCGAGGACGGCACGGTCGGCGACTTCCACCTCGTCCACCTCGGGGCCCGGGCGCTGGGTGGTGCCGGACTTGTCTTCACCGAGATGACCGACGTCTCGGCGGACGCACGCATCACGCCCGGCTGCGCCGGGATGTATCGGCCCGAACACCGCGACGCCTGGAAGCGGATCGTGGACTTCGTCCATGGCCAGGGGTCCCGCATCGCCATCCAGCTGGCCCACGCAGGTCGCAAGGGATCCGTGGAACGGCCGTGGGGTCCGCGCGCCGACAAGCCACTTGAGGACGGCTGGGCGCTGATCGCCCCCTCCCCCATTCCGTGGTCGGATGAAGACCAGACTCCACGCGAAATGACCCGCGCCGACATGGACCGCGTCCGCGACGATTTCGTCCGGGCCACGCGCTGGGCCGTTGAAGCGGGCTTCGACATGGTCGAACTGCACTGCGCCCACGGCTATCTGCTGTCGTCCTTCCTGACGCCCATCTCCAACCGTCGCACGGACGACTACGGCGGCCCGGTCGGGAACCGGCTGCGCTTCCCGCTCGAGGTCTTCGCGGCCATGCGCGCCGTCTGGCCGGAGGACCGGCCCATGTCCGTTCGGCTCTCCGCGACCGACTGGGTTGACGAAGGCCTGACACCGGAAGACTCCGTCGCCATCGCCCGCGCCTTCGCCGAGGCCGGCTGCGACCTGATCGACGTCTCGGCAGGGTCCACCACGCCTGAGGCCCAGCCGATCTACGGCCGCATGTTCCAGACGCCGTTCAGCGACCGCATCCGCAACGAGGTGGGCGTTGCGACCATGGCCGTCGGCAATATCTATGAGACCGACCACGTGAACAGCATCCTCGCGGCCGGCCGCGCCGACCTGTGCGCCCTCGCCCGGCCGCATCTGGCCGACCCCAACTGGAGCCTGCGCGCGGCGGCGGAGCTCGGATGGCGCGGCCAGTCGCCGCCCGTCCAGTATCTCGCCGGCTTCGGCCAACTGGCCCGCAATCTCGAAAAGCAGCAGCAGGCGGGCCCCGTATGAACCTGACGGGACATCATGCCGTGGTCACCGGTGCTGGCTCGGGCATCGGGCGCGCGACCGCCGAACGGCTGGCGGAGGCCGGCTGTCAGGTCACCCTGGTCGGTCGACATGTCGCCCGCCTGAACGAAACCGCTGACCGCATCGGCGACCTCGCCTTCGCCGCCCCCGCCGACGTCACCGACCCCGACATGCTGGCCGCCGCCATCGAGGCGGGGCGCGACCGCTTCGGCCCGATCGACATCCTGATCAACAACGCCGGCGCGGCGACCTCGGCCCCGTTCCTCAAGACCCATGGCGAGACCTTCCGCGCGATGCTGGCCCTCAATCTCGAGGCCCCCGCAGAGGCCGCGCGTCTGGTGCTGCCCGGCATGCTGACGCGCCGCCGCGGCCGGATCGTCAATGTCGCCTCGACCGCGGGGCTCAAGGGCTATCCCTATGTTTCCGCCTATGTCGCGGCCAAGCACGGGCTGGTCGGCCTGACCCGCGCGCTGGCGCTGGAGGTCGCCGCGAAGGGCGTCACCGTCAACGCCGTCTGCCCCGGTTTCACCGATACCGACATGGTCGCCCGTTCGGTCGAGGCGATCACCGGCAAGACGGGCCGAAGCGAGGAGGAAGCCCGCGCCGCCCTCGCCGCCTCCAACCCGCAGGGCCGGCTGATCACGCCGGACGAGGTGGCCATGACCATCGTCTGGCTGTGCGGCGACGGGGCCTCGGGCGTCAATGGAGCCGCCGTCCCGGTCGCAGGCGGCGAACTGTGAGCGTCGTCATCGCCTCCTTGCCGGACAGACTTGGCGGCGCACCGGATGGCAAGCGGTCGCTGCGACTTTGGCTCCGGCTGCTGACCTGCTCGACCCGCATCGAACAGACCGTATCCCAGCGGCTCCGCGACGAGTTCGGCTCGACCCTGCCCCGCTTCGACATGCTGTCCGCCCTCGACCGCGCGGGCGCGACCGGCCTGACCATGGGAGAGGCCGCGGGCATGCTGATGGTGTCCAACGGCAACGTCACGGGACTGGCGGCGCGCCTCAAGGCCGATGGCCTGATCGAGCCCATGGCCGGTGCCGACCGCCGGGTTCAGCGCGTGCGCCTGACCCCGCAGGGCCAGACACGTTTCACCGCCATGGCCCGCGCCCACGAACGCTGGATCGAAGCCCTCTTTGCCGATCTGAGCGCGGCCGAGGCCGACGACCTGACCCGCCTGCTGGAGCGCACCAAACGGTCACTCCACGCCACCACCCATGAGGAGCTGAACGGATGAAGGCGCGCGACTACAAGGCGGCCCATTTCCTTTGGTCGGTCGATGCCGACGGCGTCGCGACACTGACCTTGAACCGGCCCGAGCGGAAAAACCCGCTGACGTTTGAATCCTATGCCGAGATGCGTGACCTGTTCCGCGCCCTGATCCACGCCGACGACTGCAAGGTGGTGATCGTCACCGGCGCGGGCGGGAATTTTTCCTCAGGCGGCGACGTCCACGAGATCATCGGCCCGCTGACCGAAATGGAGATGCCGGCCCTGCTCGCCTTCACCCGCATGACCGGCGATCTGGTCAAGGCCATGCGCGGCTGCCCCCAGCCGGTCATCGCCGCGCTGGACGGGGTCTGTGTCGGGGCCGGTGCCATCATGGCCATGGCCTCGGACCTGAGGATCGCTACGCCGCGGACGAAGACCGCCTTCCTGTTCACCCGCGTCGGCCTCGCCGGCTGCGACATGGGGGCCTGCGCCATCCTTCCCCGCCAGATCGGTCAGGGGCGGGCGTCGGAACTGCTGTTCACCGGCCGGGTCATGACAGCCGACGAGGGCGAGCGTTGGGGCTTCCACAACCGCATTGTCGAGGGCGAGGCGCTGATGGAGACGGCGCTGGACCTGGCCCGCTCGCTGGCGAAAGGGCCGACCTTCGCCCACGGGATCACCAAGAACCAGCTCAACGTCGAATGGGACATGAGCCTGGACGCCGCCATCGAGGCCGAGGCCCAGGCCCAGGCCATCTGCATGAAGACCAACGACTTCCGCCGCGCCTACGAGGCCTTCGCCGCCAGGCGCGAGCCGGTGTTCGAAGGGAACTGAGCCATGGCCGACCGCAGCTTCCTCGACTGGCCCTTCTTCGACGACCGTCACCGGGCGTTCGCCGCCGGGCTGGACGCCTGGGTCGGGACGACGGACGCCATGGGCCTGCACGGCGACCAGGACCTCGACGGCGACTGCCGGACGATCCTGAAGGCGCTGGCCGAAGGCGGGTGGCTGAACAACGCGGTGCCCGACGCGAACGGCAAACTCGACGTCCGCACCCTTTGCCTGACGCGCGAGACCCTCGCCCGCCGCTCCGGCCTCGCAGACTTCGTCTTCGCCATGCAGGGCCTCGGCTCCGGCCCGATCAGCCTGTTCGGCACGGATGACCAGAAGGCCCGATGGCTGCCGGGCGTGGCCGCCGGCGACACCATCGCCGCCTTCGCCCTGTCCGAACCGGACGCCGGCTCCGACGTCGCTGCCCTGTCCACCAGCGCCCGCCGGGACGGCGACGGCTGGGTCCTCGACGGGACCAAGACCTTCATCTCCAACGGCGGCCTGGCCGATCGCTACACCGTCTTCGCCCGCACCGGCGAGGCACCCGGTGCCCGGGGCCTCAGCGCTTTCGTGGTCGATGCGGACACGCCCGGCTTCGAGATCGTGGAACGCATCCTCCTGATGGCCCCCCACCCGCTGGCCACCATCCGCTTCAACGGTTGCCGCATCGACGGCGACCGCTTGCTGGGACAGCCGGGCGAGGGCTTCCGCATCGCCATGGGCACACTGGACGTCTTCCGCTCGACCGTCGCCGCCGCCGCCCTCGGCTTCTCCCGGCGCGCCTTCGACGAGGCTGCCTCGCGCACCCTCTCCCGCAACCTGTTCGGTGCCCCGATGAGCGACCTCCAGCTGGTGCAGGCGTCTCTCGCGGACATGGCGCTCAAAATCGATGCCTCGGCCCTGCTGATCTATCGCGCCGCCTGGCTGAAGGATCAGGGCGCGCCGCGCATCACCCGCGAAGCCGCCATGGCCAAACTCTTCGCAACCGATGAGGCCCAGGCTGTGATCGACGCGGCGGTCCAGCTGTTCGGCGGCCTCGGCGTCGTCTCCGGTCATCCGGTCGAGCGGCTCTATCGCGAGATCCGTGCCCTGCGAATCTATGAGGGTGCGTCCGAGGTGCAGAAGATCGTCATCGCCCGGCAGGCGCTGGCGGCCATGGCGGGCGGTGCCCATGGGTGAGACGTCCCATATCGACCGGTTCGTACTGGACCATCTGCCGCCACCGGAGCAGCAGCCCGACCTGATCTTCAACCTGCCGGAGCTTGCCTATCCCGGACGCCTCAACGCCGCCGCCGAACTGCTGCGCCGGGCCATCCAGACCGCGGGCCCCGACGGCCGCGCCCTGATCGACTTCGACCAGGAATTCTCCTGGGCCCGTGTCGACGCCGTCTCGGGCCGGATGGCGCAGGTACTTGTCGAACAGATGGGGCTGGTGCCCGGCAATCGCGTCCTGCTGCATGGGCCGAACTCGGCCTGGACCGTGCTGGCCTGGTTCGCGGTCCTGAAAGCCGGCGGCGTGGTCGTCGCCACCATGCCCATGCTTCGCCCGGCCGAGCTGGCGACCGTGATCGACAAGGCGAACATCAGCCACGCCCTCGTCTATGCCTCACTCGCCGAAACCGTAGCTGAGGCGCGCGCGGCGACGCCCTGCCTCACACAGGTCATGGACTCGGCTGATCTGCAGAAGGCCGCCCAGGCCCTGCCGGCCGGCTTCCGCTTCGACCCGGTCGACACGGCTGCCGAGGACCCCGCCCTGATCGCCTTCACCTCGGGCACCACCGGCAAGCCCAAGGGCTGTGTCCATTTCCATCGCGACATCCTCGCCATGGCCGACACCTTCGCCCGCCACGTGGTCGGCCTGGCGAAGGACGACATTGCCGTCGGCACCCCGCCGATCGCCTTCACCTTCGGCCTCGGCGGGCTGGTGGTCTTTCCCGCCGCCGCAGGGGCCGCGACCGCCTTCGCCCCCCGGCCGGGTTTCGACGCCCTCGCCGAGACCATCGTCCGGCACAGGGCGACCGCCCTGTTCACTGCCCCGACCGGCTACCGCGCCCTGCTCAAACTGGCCGGCGAACAGGACCTGTCCAGCCTGCGCACCTGCGTTTCTGCCGGCGAGACCCTGCCCGCCGCCACCTCCGACGCCTGGCATGAGGCGACCGGCGTGCGCATCATCGACGGCATCGGCTCGACCGAGATGATCCACGTCTTCATCTCCGCCAGCGGCGACGCCATCCGTCCCGGTGCCACCGGCAAGGCCGTGCCCGGATATGAGGCCAGGATCATCGACGCGGATGGGCGCACCCTCCCGGCGGGCGAAATCGGCCGCCTGGCGGTCCGCGGCCCGACCGGCTGCCGCTATCTCGCTGATGACCGGCAAGCGGCCTATGTCCAGGACGGTTGGAACCTGACCGGCGACGTCTACCGTCTCGATGAGGACGGCTATTTCTGGTTCGTGGCCCGCGCCGACGACATGATCATCTCGTCCGGCTACAATATCGGCGCGCCCGAGGTCGAGAACGCCCTGCTCCGTCATCCCGCTGTGGCCGAAGTGGCGGTCATCGGCGTCCCGGATCCCGAAAGAGGCCAGATCGTGAAGGCCTTCGTGATCCTCAATGCCGACCACGCCGCCTCGGACGATCTGAAAGCCACGCTGCAGGACCATGTGAAAAGCGTTATCGCTCCCTACAAATACCCGCGTGCCCTCGATTTCGTGGACGCCCTGCCCAAGACGCCGACGGGCAAGCTGCAGCGCTTCCGCCTGAAGGCCGACGCATGAGCGGCCGGATATTCACCACCGATCGGCGCGTCCGCTTCGCCGACTGCGACGCGGCCGGGATCGTCTTCTTCCCGCGCTATTTCGAGATGTTGAACGGCGTGGTCGAGGACTGGTTCGCCGGCCCACTGGAGGCCTCCTTCCGCGAGCTGCATGTCGAGCGCCACGTCAGCGTCCCGACGGCCGCCGTCGAGGCCCGCTTCATCGCTCCATCACGGCTGGAAGACGAACTGACCTTCGCGCTGACGGTCACGAAACTGGGCGGCGCATCCTGCGGCCTCCGCCACCGGATCGCCGCCGACGGCGACCTGCGATTCGAGGCGACCCAGACCATCGTCTACGTCGGTGCCTCGCTGAAGCCCGAGCCCTGGCCCGACGCCCTGCGCACTCGAATCGCGCCCTATCTGGAGACAGTCGAATGAACCGCGTCCTGCTGCCCGAAGGCTGGCCGCGCCCGAAGGGCTATTCCAATGGTGTCGAGGCGACGGGCCGCATGGTCTTCGTCGCCGGTCAGATCGGCTGGACGCCGGAGGGCGAGTTTGTTGAAGCCGGCTTCGCCGGCCAATTCCGCCAGACCATCAGCAACACCCTCGCCGTGCTCGCAGAAGCCGGCGCCGGCCCCGAACACATCGTCCGGATGACCTGGTATGTGGTCGACAAACGCGAATACCTTGCCGCCCTGCGCGAAATCGGCACCGTCTGGCGAGAGCTGGTCGGGCCGAACTACCCCGCCATGGCCGTGGTCGAGGTCAAGGGACTGATCGAGGACGCCGCGCGGATCGAGATCGAGACCACCGCCATCATCCCCGCGTGAGGGTTGGCGCCACGCGAATCCGGGGCCACAGCTAGATCATGCGGCTGCACGACGACGTACTCGGCTCTCTCGAGGCAGAGGCCATTCACATCTTCCGGGAGGTCGTCGCCGAATGCGAACGGCCGGTGCTGCTGTTCTCGGCCGGCAAGGACTCCGCCGTCCTGCTTCATCTGGCGCGCAAGGCCTTCTATCCGGCCCCGCCGCCCTTCCCCCTGCTGCACATCGATACGATGTGGAAATTCCGCGAAATGTACGCGTTTCGCGACCAGGCTGCGGCCGCCGCGGAGATGCGGTTGCTGGTCCACCGCAACCCCGAAGCCGAGGCCGAGGGCATCAATCCTTTCGATCACGGAGCCAGTGTCCACACGGATATCTGGAAGACGCAGGGCCTCAAGCAGGCGCTGGACGCCGGCCGGTTCGACGCGGCCTTCGGCGGCGCACGGCGCGACGAGGAGAAGAGCCGCGCCAAGGAGCGGATCGTCTCGGTGCGGACGTCGGCGCACGGCTGGGATCCCAAACGCCAGCGCCCCGAGCTCTGGAGCCTCTATAACACCCGTCTCCACGACGGGGAGTCCGTGCGGGTCTTCCCCCTCTCGAACTGGATCGAGCTGGACATCTGGCGCTACATCCAGCGTGAAAACATCCCCCTGCCCTCCCTCTATTTCGCGGCCGAACGGTCGGTGCTCGAGCGAGATGGGGCCCTTTTGATGCTCGATGACGACCGCATGCCCCTCCGGCCCGGCGAGGCTGCCCGGATGCGCCGCGTGCGCTTCCGCACCCTCGGCTGTTGGCCTCTTACCGCAGCCGTCGAGAGCGATGCCGACACGCTCGATGCCGTTGTGAGCGAGGTCCGCAATGCCTCCTTGTCCGAACGCCAGGGAAGGGCCATCGACCATGATCCTTCGGCATCGATGGAGCGGAAGAAGCGCGAGGGCTATTTCTGATGGCGGCGCTGCATGACACCGGACCGAAGGAAATCGTCCGCCTGATCACCTGCGGCTCGGTCGATGACGGCAAGTCGACCCTGATCGGCCGCCTGCTGTACGACGCCGGCGCCATCCCCTCTGACCAGATGGCAAGCCTGCCCGAGCTCGACGGCGCGCCCGACATGTCCTTCCTCGTCGACGGCCTGGCCGCCGAACGCGAGCAGGGCATCACCATCGACGTCGCCTACCGCTTCTTCGACATCGGCGAGCGCCGCTTCGTCCTGGCCGACACGCCCGGGCATGAACAGTACACGCGCAACATGGTCACCGCCGCCTCGACCGCGGACCTGGCCATCGTACTGGTCGATGCGCGCAAGGGGGTGCTGACCCAGACGCGGCGACACAGCCGGCTGTTGGCGCTGCTCGGCGTCCGCCGGGTCGTGCTGGCCGTGAACAAGATGGATCTCGTCGAGGACTCGAAGGCCCGCTTCGACGACATCGTCGACGACTACCGCGCTTTCGCCGAACAGATCGGCCTGACCGATGTGACCGCCATCCCGACCTCCGCCCGCACGGGAGGGAATGTTTCAAGGGCGGATAGTCTCATGCCCTGGTACGCCGGCCCCGGCCTGATGACCCATCTGCGGACGGTCGGCCTGGGCGAAGCGACTCCGGGACCGCTGCGTCTGACGGTGCAGGGCGTAACCCGCCCGAATGCGAACTTCCGCGGCTTCGCGGGCCGGATCGTTTCAGGTTCGGCCCGTCCCGGCGACGCCGTACGGGTCCTGCCTTCAGGTGTCAGCGCCACCATCGATCGCATCGTCGCCATGGATGGCGAGCTCGAGGAGGCGGGGACGGGCCAGTCCGTGACCCTGACCCTCGTTCCGGAGGTCGACGTCTCACGCGGCAATCTGATCGCCGCCGCCGGGGCTCCGCCCGAGGTCGCGGACCAGTTCGAGGCCCATCTGGTCTGGATGTCCGAACGCCCGCTGCTACCCGGCAGGTCCTATTGGCTCAAACTGGGGGCGGAGACAGTCGGGGCGCGGATCAGTGACCTGAAGCACAAGGTCAATGTCGATACCGGAGACCTGCTGGCCGCACCCACACTGGTCCTGAACGACATCGGCCTGTGCACGCTCGCGCTCGACGCGCCCGTCGCCTTCGAGCCCTATGCCGTGAACCGCGACCTCGGTGGCTTCATCCTGATCGACCGGATGACCAACGAGACCGCCGGCGCCGGCATGATCCGCTTCGCCCTGCGCCGGTCGTCGAACATCCATCCGCAAGCCCTGACCGTCACCCGAACCGACCGCGCCGCGCTCAAGCATCAGTCGCCGCTGGTCCTGTGGTTCACCGGCCTGTCCGGCGCCGGCAAGTCCACCATCGCCAACCGGGTCGAGCAGCGCCTGCTCGCGGAGGGCCTGCATTCGGTGATGCTGGACGGAGACAACCTGCGCCACGGCCTGAACCGTGATCTCGGGTTCACGGACGCCGACCGCGTCGAGAACATCCGGAGGGTGGCCGAGGTGGCGCGATTGATGACGGACGCTGGCCTGATCGTGCTGGTGTCCTTCATCTCGCCCTTCCGCGAGGAGCGGCGGATGGCGCGCGAGCGGATGGAGCCTGGGGAGTTCCTGGAGATTTTCATCGACGTCCCGCTGGACGTCGCGGAGGCGCGGGACGTCAAGGGTCTCTACGCCAAGGCGCGGGCCGGGCAGCTGAGCCATTTCACCGGTATCGACAGCCCCTATGAGGCACCGGAAACGCCAGAGCTGCGGATCGACTCGGCCGCCTGTTCCGTCGATGAGGCCGCTGAGCGGATCATCGCGCTCGTCCATTCAGCCCAGGCGGCCGGGCCCCCGGGGTGAGGCCTCAGGCGGCGTATTCCGTGACGGTCATCGTCGCCTCCAGCGACACAGCCCGCGCCGGCGGCCGCTGCTCATCCGGGCGAAGGTCCTCGGCCCTGGACACGATCGCGAGCGGACCGGTCGTCAGCCTCGCCAACTGGACCACCGCGCTGTCAAACGTGAAGACGTGGGCATAGTCGCCGTGGCCGCTGTGGCCCGTGTGCTCGCCGTCCTCGCCGCCGCCGAAATGCACGAAGGTCGGGGAGACGCCCAGGTCCACCCGGCCCTTCCCGGTGAACACGCTGGTGGCGATGGCCCGGCCGGTGAGGTTTTCCGACCGTTCCCAGGCGACGACGCCCGTCCCCTCGACCGTCACCCGACCGGGTGCCTCGCGGATCAGGCGGACGATCTCGGCGGGTAGTTCCAGCCGGACGGAGCCGTCGGTGGAATCGGCGTCGACCCGGATGGAGACCTCGCTCGTCGAGATGGGCGGACCGCCCAGGGCACCCGGGGGAAGGGCGAAGACCAGCGGCGCATAGAGGGCGTCGTAGCGGTACCCCAGACCGCGCGTGGCGGTGATGCGCGACGCGACCCAGCGCCCGGTCTGCCGGCCGTCAGGACCGGTGAAACCGGACATCGAGATGTCCTTCCACGGCCGGGGATAGGACAGGTCGCCGTTCTTCTGGTGCCAGGTCGCCCAGACCCGGTCGACGTTGCAGTGGTGCAGCCAGAAGACCGGATCCAGCGCCGCCGTCCGGGTGCTGCTCATATAGCCGCCGACCAGCATGTGGATGATGTTGTGGCCATAGGCCTCGACCCGGCCCGCGGCGCGTTCCCGGCCGCAGAAGGCGTCAAAATTGTCGTCCGAGACCCGCGCCACGTCGCGACTCTGGGCGAAGCGGGCCTTCTGGAAGTCGAGGGTCTCGGCCGCCGGATCCCGCTGACGCTCATAGAGGGGCGACGTCGGGTCCAGCACCCACGGCGGCAGGAAGCGGTCCACCTGCCAGTCCCAGTAGGGCATGGCGAAATTCGCGTGCCCGGTCACCTGGGCGATGATCCGCTCCATATGGGCGACCTGCAGACGGTGCCAGGGCAGGAAGCGCCAGTTGCCGTGCTCGGCGCGCTGGGCGTGGAGCCGGTTCTGGGCCTCCCAGGAGAGGGCGTCCGAGCGCCGCTTCATGATCTTGACGCCCTCGGCAAAGGCCAGGATGTCGTCGTCGGCCGAACTGAGGGACGAGGCCGCCTTGCGAACACGCCGGGCGTCCTGCGCCCAGGCCTCGCCGGTCGCCAGGGCCGTCATCAGGCCGCCGGCTCCGGCCAGCGCGCCTCGTCGGTTCAGCAACATCGATCAGCCCCCGCATCGCATGGCCGGATCACGCTTTCAGACCCCTGCCCGTCTGTCCACCGCCATCACCCGCAGGTTGATGGCGTCCGGGCCGTCCGGCGATCGCGAGGCAGGCGAGAACGGTCCAGGACTTGCCGGCGACTTTTGCGGTCGCGGTGGCGAATTTGACGAATTGTCTGTCCATGCCTGCCTGACCGCGCCTTGCGAAATACGTTGCGCTAGTCGCCCGGGTGTCCGGACGGGGAGCCGGCGACAAGAAGCGGCGCGTTTTCCTCCATGGCATCGATCGATTGCACGAAGGTCGGGGGCCGCAGCGCATGGGTCAGCTGCTCGAAGGCATAGCCCAGCGACAGGACCTTCGCGTCCTCCCATCGGCCGGCGATGAAGCTCATCCCGACGGGCAGGCCGCGCACGAAGCCCATCGGCACGGTCAGATGCGGATAGCCGGCGATGGCGGGCATGCTGGACGCGGCGCCGCCATAGTGGTCGCCGTTGACGATATCCGTCGTCCAGGCCGGACCTGTGGTCGGCGCGATCAGGGCGATCACGTCATGGTCGCGCATCATCCGGTCGATGCCCTCGGCGCCGGCGAACCTCAGCGAGGTCGCGCGGGCGGTCAGATAGGCCGGATCGTCCAGCCCTTTCGTCTCTTCCGCCAGCAGGAACAGTTCCTGCCCGAACAGGGCCAGTTCGCGCGGCTCGGCGATGTTGAAGGCGATGACGTCGGCCAGGGTGCGGGTCCGAACCTGCTGCGGATCGGTCGAGGCCAGATAGGCGTTCAGATCAACCTTCAGTTCGGTCAGCAGCACCGTCAGTTCGGCGGCGTCCATGGCGGGGTCGGGGCCCTGGGTGATGTCGACCAGAACCGCCCCGGCCTCGCGCAGGCGGGTCAGGTTTTCCTCGAACACGCGGTCCAGCCCGTGGGAATAGCCCGTCGCGAACCGCATCACCCCGATGCGCGCGCCCCCCAGGGATCCGGCGTCCAGCGCCGCGCGGTAGTCGACCTTGCGCGCATCCGCCTCGGCCGTCGCGGGGTCGGCGGGGTCGGAGCCGGCGATGACGCCCAGCACGATGGCGGCGTCCTCGACCGTGCGGGTCATCGGCCCGGCGGTGTCCTGCGAATGGCTGATCGGCACGATATGGGTCCGCGACACAAGACCGACCGTGGGCTTGAAGCCGACAATGCCGTTGATCGCGGCGGGACAGGTGATCGAGCCGTCTGTCTCTGTCCCGATCGCCGCGGGTGTGAGCCCCGCCGCAACCGCCGCCCCGCTGCCCGACGACGAACCGCAGGCGTTACGGTCCAGCGCATGCGGGTTGCGGGTCAGTCCGCCGACCGCGCTCCAGCCGCTGATCGAGCCGGAAGAACGGATATTGGCCCATTCCGACAGATTGGTCTTGCCGACGATGACCGCTCCTGCCGCCCTCAGCCGCGCCACCAGCGGCGCGTCCCGGCCCGGCGCATTGTTGAGCAGCGCCAGAGAGCCGGCGGTCGTCGGCATGTCGGCGGTTTCGATATTGTCCTTGATCAGGATCGGCACGCCGGCGAGCGGCCCGCCGGTCGTATTGGCGGCTTCCCAATTGACGGCGATGACGCTGTTGATCGCGGCGTCTCCGGAATCGCCGGCCGAGGCGATCAGCGCCAGCGCCATCGAGGCGGGTGTTTCACCGGGCGGCACGCCCTCCCGCTGTCCGGCGGCGATGTCGGCGACCGAGGCGGGCACGTAGCGCGCCTCGCCACCCTCGACGGGGACCGTCCAGCTGCCGTCGCCGTTCGGCGTGGCGCAGGCCCCCAGGCAGAGCGCCAGTGCGCCCGCCAGTCCGATCAGTGTCAGGCGCATCCCATCCCCCTCGAAATCAGTTCCGGCCCGCCGCCGGCGGCGGGCGCCGCTCATGCGTCCGCTGCTCATAAGCGTAGCCCAGCGACAGGATGCGGGCGTCGTCCCATTTGCCGCCGATGAAGCTGATCCCGACCGGCATGCCGCGATCGAAGCCCATCGGCACGGTCAGGTGCGGATAGCCCGCCACCGCCGCCAGCGAGCTGGATGATCCCTGGGCCCGGTCTTCGTCGGTCGGGTCATTGGTCCAGGCGCGCGAGGTCGTCGGCGAGATCAGGGCGGCGACGTTGTTTTCCGCCATCAGCCGGTCGATGCCCTCCGGCCCCGCGGCCCGGAACGAGCGCTCGCGGGCCTCGATATAGGCGGGGTCTTCGAGACCGGTCGTGGCCTCGGAGCGGATGAACAGCTCCTGGCCGAACAGCACGGTCTCGCGCGGCTCGGCGGCGTTGAAGGCGATCAGGTCGGCCAGGGTCCGGGTCGGGACCTGCGTCGGGTCGGTCGAGGCCAGATAGGCGTTCATGTCGACCTTCAGCTCGGTCATCAGGACCTGGAGGCTGGCGCCGACGGCCTGCATGTCGGGCCCCTCGGTGATGTCGACCAGTTCGGCTCCGGCCTCGCGCATGGCCTGCAGGGCGCGTTCGAACTCGGTCTGTGTGTCCGTCGAGAAATTGCGCACGAGGAAGCGCATGACGCCGATCCGGGTCCCCCTGAGGCTCTCCGGGTCGAGCGCCGCGCGATAGTCGACCTTGTGCGCATCGGCCTCGACTGTGGCGGGGTCCAGCGGGTCGGACCCGGCGATGACGGTCAGCACAATGGCGGCGTCCTCGACCGTCGTCGTGATCGGCCCGGCGGTGTCCTGCGAATGGCTGATCGGCACGATGTGGGTGCGCGACACCAGACCCACGGTCGGCTTGAATCCGACCACGCCATTGACCGAGGCCGGGCAGACGATCGAGCCGTTGGTTTCGCTGCCGATCGCGGCGGGGGCCAGGCCGATGGCCACAGCCACCGCGCTGCCGGCGGAGGAGCCGCACGGCGTGCGTTCCGGGTCGTAGGGGTTGCGCGCCTGTCCGCCGACGGCGCTCCAGCCGCTGATGGAATTGGTCGACCGGATGTTGGCCCATTCCGACAGATTGGCCTTGCCGAGGATGACGGCTCCAGCGTCGCGCAGGCGGGTGACGAGGGGCGCGTCGCGGCCGGGGGCGTTGTTCGACAATGCCAGCGACCCTGCCGTCGTCGGCATGTCCCGCGTCTCGATATTGTCCTTCAAAAGGATGGGCAGGCCACGAATGCCGCGCCCGTCCCAGCGCACGGCTTCGGCACCGTCCGCCCAGACAATGACGCTGTTCAGCGCGGCCTGCTGCGCCGTTACACCGGCTTCGCCCCAGGCCGGCCCGGCCGGGGCCGAAGCGGCCTCGGGCATTGAAGCGCAGGCGCCGAGCGCAAGTGCCCCCGCGATCAGTCCCGCGCGGCGGGTGCCCTTGAACCGATCGTGCGATCGAGGAAGTCCAGATACGTCCGCCATTGCTGCAGCTGCCTTTCATTGCCCCGGACGCCGTGGCGCTGGCCGGGGAAGAGCATCAGTTCGAAGGGAATGGATTGGGCCTGCAGCGCGTCGATGACCCGCGTGGAGTTCTCGAGGATGACGTTGTCGTCGGCCATGCCGTGCATCAGCAACAGTCGCCCGGTCAGGTTCGGCAGGCGCGGAATGGCGTCCGAGGCGGCATAGCCCGCGGCGTTCAGTTCCGGCGTCGACATGAACCGCTCGGTGTAGTGGGTGTCGTACAGGCTCCACTCGGTCGGCGGGGCGCCCGCGATGGCTGAGGTCAGGCCCATATCGGGCTCGGTCAGGGCCATCAGGCTCATGAAGCCGCCATAGGACCAGCCCATCATGGCGATGCGGTCATCGGCGACATAGGGCAGCGATCTCAGATAGTTTGCTGCCAACACCTGATCTTCGATCTCAGGTTGGCCCATGCGCAGGTACAGGGCCTGTTTGAAGGCCGCGGACCGGTCGCCCTCGCCGCGGTTGTCGAGACGGAAGACGATGTAGCCGGCCTCGGTCAACAGTTGATTGGTCGAGCCCTGCCAGCTGCGACGGACGCCGCCGCCCGAGGGTCCGCCATAGACCTGCATCACCACCGGATACTGTTTCGACGGGTCGAAGCCCGGCGGCGTGGTCATCTGCCAGACCAAGGTCTCGCCATGGCTTTCCAGCGTACCGAAGGTCACCGCGCCGCGGCGCGAGACATAGGGGAAGATCGGATGATCGGCATCCAGCCGGTTCTCCTCGATCCAGCGTACGAAGCTCCCGTCGGCGCGATACAGGCCGGACTGGGTCGGCGTGTTCAGGTCGGTGTAGTTGCCGACATAGGCCGTGCCCGTACGGTTCATGGACGCGCCCCACCAGCCGCCGCCCGGTGTCACCGCCACCGGCGTCACGGTCCGGCGCAGGCTGGCGCGGAACATCTGCTGTTCGATCGGCAGCTCGCGTCCGTCGCGCATCGAGGCGGTGAAGAAGACCTCGCCGGTCTGCTGGTTAACGCCATTCAGACTCTTGACCGGCCAGTCGCCCGAAGTGATCGCCCGGATCCGGCGGCCATCGCGGTTGTAGAGGTACAGGTGCTTCCAGCCGGTCTCTTCCGACGACCAGATGAAGTTGCCGTCGTCGAGCGGTTTGAAGTCGTGGTTGAGCGGCACCCAGGCCTCGGATGTCCGCGTCAGGATCACGCGCGCGGCACCGGTGGCCGGATCGACGCTCAGCAGGTCCAGCGTCTTCTGGTCGCGCGACTGGCGCTGGACATAGAGGGTCCGGCCGTCGGCCGACCAGTCGACCCGGGCCAGATAGATGTCGGTGTTGGTGCCCAGATCGACCTTCGTCCGCCGGCCCGTTTCCCGGTCATGGACATAGAGTTCGACCACCGCATTGGGGCGGCCGGCGCGCGGATAGCGCTGCTCGATCACCCGGGCCCCGCCGCCGGTGATGTCCAGCCGCGGGATGATGTCGACCGTGCTCTCGTCGGTCCGTTGCAGGGCGATGTAGCGCTCGTCCGGGCTCCACCAGTAGCCGGTGTCGCGGTCCATCTCCTCCTGGGCGATGAACTCGGCCGTGGCCCAGGTGATCAGGCCGTCACCGTCGGTGGTCACGGCCGTCTCGCGGTTTCCGTTCAGGTCCAGAACGACCAGGTCCTGATCGCGCACGAAGGAGACGAAATTGCCCCGGGGCGAGACCTTCGCGTCGATCTCGTCGGCCGCGGTCTCGGTCAGGCGGCGGATGGCTCCCCCCTCACGTTCCGCCAGGAAGATGTCGCCTTCCAGCGGGGCGAGGATGTAGCGCCCCTGCTGGTCCCACGAATACTCCACCACGCCGCGCTGGCTGATCCGCATCCGCTCGCGCCGTGCCTTCTCGGCCTCCGACAGCTCGCCCGCGTCGGGGACCAGCGCGCGGGCGTCGATCAGTTTGAACGGCTCGCCCTCGCCGGTCGGCGCGGCCCACAGATCCAGCACATCGACGTCATCCTCGCGCGAGCGGAGGAAGGCGACCAGCTCGCCGTCGGGCGACAGGCTGACGCCGCGCGCCACCGGCCCGGCCAGCGACGGATTGGCGAACACCCGCTCGGGCGTCAGGACCGCCGGGTCCGCGGTTTGCGCCATCACGGCGGTGAACGGCGAAAGCGCCGCGAGAAACAGGGTGGAGGCGAGGAGTTTGTTGCGCATGGCGCGGACGCTAGAGGGAGATTCAGGTGCCGTCATCCCCCTTGCGGCAAACGCGACATCCGCATCCCTTCCCCCCTCGCCTCTCACCCCCTAAGAAGCGCGCAATGACCGACGTCGCCGCCTCCCCGCCGCCCGCGAAAGCCTCCGCCTTCCATGAGCTGGAAGTGCTGTGGGTGCGCCACTGGACCGACCAGCTGTTCAGCTTCGCGATCGCCCGCCCGGAGGATTTCCGCTTCCGCTCGGGCGAGTTCGTGATGATCGGCCTGCCCGGCGAAGACGGCGGCAAGCCGGTCCTGCGCGCCTATTCCATCGCCAGCCCCGGCTGGGCCGAGGAACTGGAGTTCCTGTCGATCAAGGTGCCCGACGGCCCCCTGACCTCACGCCTGCAGAAGATCCAGCCCGGCGACACCGTCCTGATGGGCAAAAAGCCGACCGGCACCCTGGTGCTGGACGCCCTGACCGGCGGCGAGCGGCTGTGGCTGATCGGGACGGGCACGGGCCTGGCACCCTGGCTCAGCGTGGCGCGTGATCCGGACACCTACAGCCGCTTCGGCCATGTCGTGGTCTGCCATACCGTGCGCCACGCCGCCGACCTGACCTACCGGGACTTCCTGACCTCGGGCATCCACGACGATCCCCTGATCGGCGAAGAGGCAAAAGCCCAGCTGACCTACTATCCCACCGTCACCCGCGAGCCGTTCGAACATGCCGGACGGATCACCGACCGGATCAGGTCCGGTGCCCTCTTTGACGACCTGGGTCTGCCGCACGGTTTTTCGCCGGAGCACGACCGGGTCATGCTGTGCGGCTCCATGGCCATGATCAAGGAAACGGCAGAACTGCTCGAATCCTTCGGCATGAAGGAAGGCTCGAACGCCGAGCCGGGCGACTATGTGCTGGAGCGTGCCTTTGTCGGATAGCGTTATGATCGATCCGCGCACCGCGCCGGAAGCCTGTGCCTCCATGGCCGAGGTCCGTCAGGGCGTCGACGCCCTGGACCGCGCGCTCGTCCAGTTGCTGGCCGAGCGCCAGCGCTATATGGACGCCGCCGCCCGCATCAAGCCGGACCGCTCCGTGGTGCATGACGACGCCCGCATCGAGGACGTGGTCGCCAAGGTGCTGGCCGCCGCCGGTCCCGCCGGCCTGTCGCCCGCCATCGCCGAGCCGGTCTGGCGCACCCTGATCGACCGCTGCATCGCGCATGAGTTCTCGGTCTGGGACCGGACCCGGGGCTAGCCCCTCAGGCTTTTGAGCATCAGGGCGTGCCGGTAGGCCGCCACATCGGCGAGGGCGTTCTCCAGCGCGTCGCGCACCCGGTCGAGCAGTGGCGGGGCCGCGGCCTTGTCCGAGACCTCGGCGGTCTGGCAGGCCGCCGCCAGCGCGCCGGCGCCGATGCCCGCGGCCGCGCCCCGGATGGTGTGCACGCCATCGCGCCAGCCGTCCTCGCGCACATCCAGCAGCGGCGACCACATCGCGGCCTGCTGGACAAACAGGCCCAGCACCTCCTCGGTGATGCCGTCGTCGCCGCCGGTCATCCGTTCCAGCACGGTGAAGTCGACCGCGCCGGACAGATCGCGCAACGCCATCAGCCGGCGGTCTCCTCGCCCTTGGCCAGGCGCGAATTCCAGGCGGACCAGCCGAAATAGACGACCAGGCCGATGGCGTTCCAGATCACGAACCACATCTGGGTCGAGGCGCGCAGGCTGAAGAAGAAGACGATGCAGCCGATGATGGTGATCGCCCCCACCAGCCACCACAGCGGCGCCTTGAAGACGCGCGGGCGGTGCGGATCGCGGATACGCAGGACGATCAGGCAGACGCCGACCGCCGCGAAGGCCGCCAGCGTTCCGGCATTCGCCAGCGAGGCCAGTTCGTCCAGCCGCATGACCCCGGCAAGGCCCGCCACCACGACGGCGGTGAAGACGGTCACCACAGCCGGCACGCCGCGGACGGAGACCTTGGCCAGACGCCGCGGCAGCAGGCCGTCGCGCGCCATGCCGAGGAAGATGCGGCTCTGGCCGAACAGGAAGGCCAGCAGAACGGTCGGCAGGGCCACGACGGCCGAGACCGCGATCCACTGCGCCGCCGTCCCCTGCCCCATCTCGCGCAGGATCAGTGCCAGCGGCTCGGGGCTTTCGGCGAAGCTGGCGACCGGACGGGCGCCGATCGCGGCGGCAGCGACGACCAGATACAGGGCCGTGCAGACGACCATCGAGCCGACGATGCCGATGGCCAGATCGCGCTCGGGTCGCTTGGTTTCCTCGGCCGCCGTCGAGATGGCGTCGAAGCCGTAGAAGGCGAAGAAGATGATCGCCGCCGCCGCCATGACCCCGGTCTGGACCGCGGGCTGGCCGGTGATCTGCTCGGCGAACGGCAGGGCCGGCGCGCCGAAACCATTGGGCATGAAGGGGGTGAAATTGGCGGCGTCGAAGGCCGGCAGGGCGATGGCCACAAAGGCGATCAGGGCCACGATCTTGATGACCACCAGCACGGCATTCAGCGTGGCGCTCTCGCGGGTGCCCAGCAGCAGCAGGCCCGTCACCACGGCGATGATGAACACCGCCGGCAGATTGACCATCCCGCCCTCGACATGGGGACCTGCTGCCAGCATGGCCGGCAGTTCGACGCCCATGCCGGCGAGGAAGCCGGTCGCATAGCCCGACCAGCCCACGGCCACGGCGGACACCACCAGCGAATATTCCAGGATCAGGCTCCAGCCGACGATCCAGGCGATCAGCTCGCCCAGCACGGCGTAGGAATAGGTATAGGCGCTGCCCGCCGCCGGCATCATGGTCGAGAGCTCGGCATAGGCCAGGGCGGCGCAGGCGCAGACCAGACCCGCGAGGGCGAAGCTGATCATCACCGCCGGACCCGCCAGGCCGGCGCCGACCCCGATCAGGGTCAGGATGCCGGTGCCCACGATCGCGCCGACGCCGAGGGCCATCAGATGCGGCCAGCTCAGAGTCTTTTTCAGCGCCGGTCCGTCGTGCGGGGCCAGCATGGCGTCGATCGAGCGCCGGCGGTTCCAGAAGGCCATGGTCGTTTCCCCCGTCGCCGCTCCCCGGCGGCTGATTCACAGGACCCTAGCCCGTCCTGCGACAAACCGAAACGGAACCCTGAATCCCCTTGCACGCGAGAGGCATTCCCCTTAGGTACGCCCCCTCGCCGAGGTCGGTCCCAGATCGGCGCACGCGTAGATGGCACGGACCTTGCGAGGCCCCGGCCAGACGAATGGTCCGGGTGATTAGCTCAGTTGGTAGAGCAGCTGACTCTTAATCAGCGGGTCGTAGGTTCGAACCCTACATCACCCACCATCGTCCCAAATCCACCGAAACCAGGTCCGTTCCTGTCGGCCGCCCTAGGTCTGCGCCATGACCAACAGAACAAGGTTGGCGATGACATAGGCCGAGGCGAGAGTGATCGACACGAACTGATCACGGCGAAGTATGTCGGCGGGAGCCGTCTCGGAGGCGACCCAGCGGTGGGCTGTGATGGTCCAGGCGGTCGAGGACACGATCAGTAGCAGCAGGATCAGGTAGAGATAGTCCAGAAGATACATGCCCTGACGCGCGCCGATCAGACTGTCAGTCGACGAGAAGCCGACCACCACGGCAAACAGGGCGGAACCCAGGACGCCCATCCGGCCCAGGAACATGGACTCACTCAGGATATTGAACAGCATGCTGGCGAAGACCAGCAGGGCGACGATGTAGAGGCTGAAGGTCGCCTGGGCGAAGGTCGCCCAATGGGCCCGTTCGGCGGGAATGGTAATGGTCAGACCCGCGTAGCGGCTGGACCCGTCGGGCAGGCTGGGATCGCCGAATGTGGTGGGGTAGGTCCTGATGCCGGCGGTTGCCGAAAGGCCTTCGAGACGCCATCCCGGGATGCTGATCGTCGGAGTGAAGCCGGATTCCGCTGCATCGGCTGTATAGAGAAGCTCGCGTTCATCCAGCACCGCTTCCTCCACAAGGATCGTCAGGTTCTGACGATCGAATGGAAAGTCCTTCAGTTCAAAGCTGTTGCGGAACGTTCCGATGAATTTGCGGGTCGACCACCAGCCGTCCTCCCGTTCAAGCTTGTCCTCGAGATCGGCGCTGATGTCCTCGCCGTTGGGGAACTCAAGCGTCATCAGCGGCTCGTCTGTTTTCTTCGGGCAGACGCTCCACATCCAGAAGACAGCCTTGAAGGTGCCTTCACTGGAATTGATGCCATACAGGGACGTTACATACGCGCCCATGCGGCAGGTCGTGGGTCGTTCCTGGGCCAGTGCGGGGCTCGCCATGCCGGCGAGCAAGAGCAGGACCGAAAGAAGAAGCGACCGCAGCCACATTGGGTTTTTCACTCCGCCCCCCGACAGCATTTCAGGATTTTCGACTGACCTGCGACGTCAGAAATCGAATGTGAGCGAACCGACGATCCTTGAGTCCGCCAACGGATCATCAAGATCGGTGTCGTGATAGCGGACGTCGATCGCGACATTGTCCGTGACCTGATGGGTCACACCGACATTCCAGGTGGCGTAGTCGCCGAACACGTCAAGCGCCTGATGCCCGACCGTCCCGGACAGGGTCCATTGCGGAGCCACGTCAACGGCGGCGTTGACCTCAACATAGGTCGCCACCTCGTCGTCGCCGAAATAGTCGGGCGACCAGAAGATCGCGGCGCCGAGTGTGACGGGTCCGACCGCGCGCGAGGCAGCCGCTTTCAGCTCGATGAAGTCGTAATTCGAGCCGTCCGGCTGGCCGGGATAGAAATAGCCGGCCACGCCGACATCGACCTCGAAGCCCTGGTGTTCGCCTCGATAGCCCGCGTACAGATCGACCTCGCCATCGGTGCTATCACCATAGTCGAGGTTCGATACCCACACGCCCGCGTAGAGGTTGCCGACTGTCGCGTCGACGCTGCCGAAGACCTGGGGGCCTTCGTCCGTCTGACTGTAGCCGCGGAAGACATAGTCGCTGGCGACGCCGACGGTCCAGCTTACCTCGGGCATATCCTGCGCCCTGACAGGGTCGGCGATCGCGATCACGAACAGCGCCAATGCGCCGAAAAGTCCCACTCTCATAGTCCACCCCCCAGGTTCGGATGCCGGGTTGACCCCGGGAAAACTCAGCCCGAATCCGGCTTAGGATTGCCGCGACCCATGGTCAAGCTTGATGACTGCGGCATGGCCTGACCGACCGGAACGAAGACCCCCGGCGTCACGGGGTTTCAGGACCACGCCCGGGGTCATGTCGGCCCAAACGCCCCGTGGTTGACAGGCTTGCGATGCGGCGCTCCTTTTGCGAGTCACAATTGGCCGTTTTTCCAAAGCCTGTCCGCCTCGACTATGTGGCGGTATCGGTGATCGCGGCGCCCGGGGGGGACGATGACGGCAAAGGTGACCTGGGCGGCACGCCTCCGCTACGCGTTCGACAAGTCGATGGCGGCCGGACCGATCGCCCTGATCGTGTGGCTGGCTCTGATCGTGGTTGCGCTCGCGGTGATCGCCACCCTGTTCCTGGCCGCCTGGCATATCGCACCGGCCGGGTCGGAGCCCCTCAGCCTGACGGAATATCTCTGGCAATCGACTATGCGGGCGATCAATGCCGGGCCCGTCTCGGCCGACCAGGGCTGGGCCTATCGTCTGGTGATGCTGGTGGTCACCCTGATCGGCATCGTCGCCTTTTCGGCCCTTGTCGGTGTCCTGACCGCTGGCGTGGCCGACCAGCTCGACCGACTGCGCAAGGGCCGGTCCAAGGTCCTGGAACAGGACCAGACGATCATCCTGAACTGGTCGTCGTCGATCTTCGACGTCATCTCGGCCCTGGTCATTGCCAACGAAAGCCGGCGGCGACCGCGGATCGTCATCATGGCCGACAAGGACAAGGTCGAGATGGAGGACGAGATCGCCGTCATGGTCCCCAGACTTGGCCGGACCCAGGTCATCTGCCGTCGTGGCGCGCCGACGGACCTTTATGATCTGGCCATCGTCAATCCCCAGCAGTCCCGGTCCATCATCGTCCTTTCGCCGGAGACCGACGAGCCCGACGCCCAGGTCCTGAAGACGATCATGGCCCTTGTTCACGACCCCAACCGGCGCGCCGAGCCGTATCGCATCTCCGCCGAACTCTGTGACCAGACCAATGCCGATCTGGCGCGTATGGTCGGCGGATCCCAGGTTCAGCCGGTCCTGGCCGACGACCTGATCTCCCGCATCATCGTGGGCACCAGCCGCCAGCTGGGTCTCAGCGCGGTCTTTTCCGAACTGCTCGATTTCAACGGCTGCGAGTTCTATCCCTTCGCCTGCCCCGAACTTGTGGGCCAGACGTTCGGCGACGCGATACAGGCCTTTGACACCAGTGCGGTTGCGGGACTGGTCGACGTCGACGGGACCGTCCGGATCAATCCGCCGATGGAGACCATGATCGGGCCCCGGCAGTCACTGCTGGTAATCGCAGACGATGACTCCACGATTCCAGCCAGCCTGACCCGGTCACCGCAGATCGACGTCACCGTTCTTCAGAAGGCCCGTGAAAGGTCACGGGCAGTGGAACGAATCCTGGTGCTCGGCTGGAACCGCCGCAGTCCCGGGATCCTGGCGGAACTGACCCGGTTCCTGCCGGCGGGATCAAGGGTAACGGTTGCGGCGAGTATGCCGGACCTCGCCGACCGGCTGGCCGGCGTGTCTGTGAATGGCCAGGGTGTTGCTCTGGACTCCAGAGTGATCGACACCTGCAATCTGCAGGCCCTGCAGACGCTCGACATCGCTTCGAACGACAGCATCATCGTGCTCGGGTACAGCGACACCCTCTCGGCCGAGGTGACCGACACCCGAACCTTGATCACCCTGCTTCATCTCCGGATGATCGCCGACCATTCGGGACGCCATATCAATATCGTCAGCGAGATGGCCGATATTCGAAATCGCGAACTGGCGGCTGTGACCCGGGCCGACGACTTCGTCGTCAGCAACAAGCTGGTCAGCATGATGCTTGCCCAGTCGTCGGAGAACCCGTTCGTCGCGGCCACATTCGAGGATCTCCTGAACGAAGCCGGCTCGGAAATTTGTCTCAAACCCGCGGCGGACTATGTGTCCCTGGATACGCCGGTGACCTTCTATACGGTTGCTGAGGCGGCTCGCGAACGGGGCGAAACGGCCATCGGGTACTGCCGACCCCGGGAATCCTCGGCATCGAATGGAAATCCCGGTGGCGTTGTCATCAACCCACGCAAGTCCGAGGCCCTGGACTATCGCACCGGAGACCGTGTGATCGTGCTGGCCGAACAGTAGGGTCCGACATCAGCCGTCGACGGTGGTATCCCGGAGGGATGTCGTACCGCTCTCGGGAAGCGGTAGCCGATTCAAGGCCGCGTCGCCTGGAGCTCTCCGTTCCGGTGCCGATTTGGCACTCCCATTGCCGGTGATGGAATGAGCCCCCGGGCCCCGGCTCATTCGACGAAAGGCCCGATCCACCGGCGACGAGTTGCCATAAGGCCAAGGTCGCCGCACAGTGTTCCGCGGGTTTGGGACCGGTGCGCGCGAGGGCCGCCGAAGCCAGAGTCGGGGGGACGGCCATGGCCATTCGGAACACCTATACGAAACCCGGCCTCGCCGAACCCGGGCCTCGCGCCCATCCCGTTTCGGCGCTGCAGATTTCCGACGGCGACCTCGTCGGGGGCGAAATCAATCCGCTCGACGAAACCGCTACGACCGTCCGCAGGTCCCTGCCCGCCGAGGTTCTGCCGCCCCAGCCGGAGGGCACCACCCCGCTGCGCCCGATCGACAAGATAACCCCCCCTGTCCTCGACGCGCCCAGGCCCGTGACCGCCGGCAATGACTCCGCGAGCGCAACCGAGGACGGCCCGGCGGTGATCATTTCCGTGCTGAACAACGACGTCGGGGTCGCCACCGTGGCCCGAATCAACGGCGTCGCGGTGACGGCGGGCAGCATCATCACCCTGTCGTCGGGCGCGCGGGTGATCGTCAATGCGAACGGCACCCTGTCCTATGAGGTCGGCGCGGCCTTCCAGAGCCTCGGCGCCGGCCAGACAGCCCAGGACACCTTTACCTATTCGGCGGCGGACGGCGGCGGATCGCCCCTCGCCCCGGAAGGCGTATTCAACGCCGCGGCGATCAACGGAACCAACGGCTTCGTGATCCACGGTGCCGCCGCGGGCGACCGCAGCGGCTATGCCGTCGCGGGGATCGGCGACGTCAACGGCGACGGACGCGACGACCTGCTGATCGGGGCGCTGTCGGCGGATCCGACCGGGGGCACGGACGCGGGCGTCAGCTATGTGGTGTACGGCCGCCAGGGCGGTTTCGGCGCATCGCTCGACCTCGCCAACCTGACCGCCGCGCAAGGCTTCGCCATCACCGGTGTCAACGCCTTTGACTACAGCGGTGCCAGTGTCCGGGCGGCCGGCGACGTCAACGGAGACGGCCTGGCCGACTTCCTGATCGGCGCGCCATGGGGCGAGGCCGCGCAGGGAACCAACGCCGGCGAATCCTATCTGGTTTTCGGCCGCGCAGGCGGATTCGGCGCCGGCCTGGACCTGACCACGCTGAACGGCACCACGGGCGTGACCTTCCGGGGCGGCGCGGCGGGCGACGGGCTCGGCTTCGCCGTCTCGTCTGCGGGCGACATCAACGGCGACGGCTTCGACGACCTGATCCTCGGCGCGCGGGAAGCGAACGGCGTCGGCCGCGCGGATGCGGGTGCCAGCTATGTGGTGTTCGGCCGGGCCGCCGGGTTCGGCGCCGGGATCGATGTCGCCGGGCTGACCGGCACCAACGGCTTCGCCATCCTCGGTGCCGATGCGACCGACCGCAGCGGCTATTCCGTGGCGGCGGCGGGAGACGTCAACGGCGACGGCATCGACGACCTGATCATCGGCGCCCCGCAAGGCGATCCCGGCGGCCGGGCCAATGCGGGCGAGGCCTATGTCGTGTTCGGCCGGTTGGGCGGCTTCGGGGCCACCCTGGACCTGGGCACCCTGAACGGCACCAACGGCTTCACCATCTCGGGCGTCGACGCCGGCGATAATGCGGGCTGGTCGGTCGCCTCGGCGGGCGACCTGAACGGCGACGGGCGGGCGGACCTGGTCATCGGCGCCCTCTATGCCGACCCGGGTGGACGCGACAACGCCGGCGAGACCTATGTGGTGTTCGGCCGGGCGGGCGGTTTCGGGGCCAATCTGGACCTGTCGACCATGCCGGCCGCCATGGGCTTCACCATCACCGGGACGGCCGCGCTGAACCTGACGGGACATTCTGTGGCGTCCGCCGGGGACGTCAACGGCGACGGCATCGACGACCTGTTGATCGGTGCCCTCTATGCCGACGGGACCGGAGGTGCCGACGCCGGCGAGACCTATGTCGTATTCGGCCGCACCACCGGCTTCGGCAATGTGCTGGATCTGTCGTCCCTGAACGGCCAGACCGGCTTCGTCATCGGCGGGGTCGCGGCGGGCGATTTCAGCGGCCAGTCCGTCTCAGCGGCCGGCGATGTGAACGGCGACGGCTTCGACGACCTGATCATCGGCGCGCCGCTGGCCGACCCGTCAGGCCGCGTCAACGCCGGATCGAGTTACGTCCTGTTCGGTGCCGCCAACGTCACCCGCCTCACCAATAACGCGACGGTCACCGTGACGGTCACCGGGACCAATGACGGACCGGTCATCACCTCCAACGGCGGCGGTGCGACGGGCGGCTACACCATCGTCGAGAACACGACGGGACCGAATACGGTCACGGCCTTCGACCCCGACGCCGGAACCACCCTGACCTATTCCATCATCGGCGGGGCCGACGCGGCCCGGTTCACGATGATCAATGGCGTCATCAGCCTCATCAATCCGCCGAATTTCGAGGCCCCGACCGATCAGAACGGTGACAACATCTATGAGGTCATCGTCCAGGTCTCCGACGGCACCCTGACCGACACCCAGACCATCAATCTTACAGTCACCAACGCCAATGAGGCGCCGGTCATCACCTCCGGCGGCGGTGGGCCGTCGGCCGTCATCAGCGGCGTCGAAAACAGCACGACCGCGATCACCATGGTTGCTGCGGACCCCGATGCGGGCGCCAACCTGACCTGGTCGATCATCACAGGCAGGGACGGCGCGCGGTTCGCGATCGACCCCGCGACCGGGGTCCTGACCTTTGTGACGGCGCCGAATTTCGAGGCCCCGACCGACCAGAACGCCGACGGCGTCTACGAAGTCGACATCCGGGTGTCAGACGGCCTGGGCGGGACCGATGTCCAGACGGTCTTCGTCAATGTCGGGAACGTCAATGAAGCCCCGGTCATCACCTCCAACGGCGGCGGGGCGACGGGCGGCTACACCATCTTCGAGAACACGCTGGGCCCCAATACGGTGTCCGCGGCCGACCCCGACGCAGCGTCCACCCTGACCTATTCCATCATCGGCGGCGCTGACGCGGCCCTGTTCACAATCAACGGGGCCGGCGTCCTGAGCCTGATCAACCCGCCGGATTTCGAGGCCCCGACCGACCAGAACGGCGACAATGTCTATCAGGTCGTCGTCCAGGTCTCGGACGGGACCCTGACCGACAGCCAGACCATCAATCTGACGGTCACCAACGCCAATGAGGCGCCGGTGATCACCTCCAACGGCGGCGGGACAAACGGGACGGTCTTCGTCGCCGAGGGCTCCAGACTGGCGACCACCGTGACGGCTGCGGACCCCGACGCCGGGGCCAATCTCACCTATTCAATCGTGGGCGGGGCAGATGCGACGCGGTTCACCATCGATCCGGCCACGGGCGCGGTTGGCTTTGTCGCCCTGCCCGACTTCGAAAACCCACTCGATGCCGGCGGGGACAACAACTACGACATCGTGGTCCAGGCCTCCGACGGGGTGAACACCGACACCCAGAACCTCCGGGTCACGGTCACCGATGTCGCAGAGAACACGCTCAGCCTGACCGACGTCGCGGGCTTCGTGGCCAGCAATGAAGGCGATCCGTTCGTCCAGATCGACCCCGACGTCACCTTCACCGACGCCGGAACCGGCTACAACGGCGGCAACCTGACAGTATCGGGCCTGAACACGACGGATCAGGTCTCGCTGCGCAACCTCGGGAACGGCCCCGGCCAGATCGGCGTGGCCGGACAGATCGTCAGTTTCGGTGGCGTTGCCATCGGCACCATCACCACACCTCCGGCCGGCTCCTATGTGGTCACACTCAACGCCAACGCTGACCGGGCGGCGCTCGAGGCCCTGGTCGAGGCGCTCCAGTTCCGCTCGACCTCGGACGTCCCGGTCACGACCCACGCACTTGTCCTGCAGATCACCAACACCAATGGCGAGATGTCCCCGCCGGTCAACGTCGCGGTCCAGTTCACTGCCGACATCCTGAACGGCACGGCCGGTGACGACACCCTGTCGGGCCTGCGCGGCAACGACGTCATCAACGGCTTCGAAGGTATCGACACCCTGTCGGGCGGCGTCGGCGACGACCGCATCTTCGGCGGCAGCGGCGACGACATTCTGGATGGCGGGGACGCCGACGACGTGCTTGAGGGCGGCCTGGGCCTCGACACCCTCAGCGGCGGGGACGGGCGCGACGTCCTGCGCGGCGGCGAAAACGACGACACCCTGTTCGGCGAGACCTCAGACGACTTTCTGCAGGGGGGCGACGGCGATGACATCCTCGACGGCGGCAGCGAGGACGACCGGCTGCTGGGCGATGTCGGAATCGATCTGCTCATGGGCGGCGACGGCCTCGACCGGCTCAGCGGCGGCGACGGCGACGACTTCCTGTTCGCCGGAAACGGGGACGATATCCTGGCCGGCGGAATCGGTATCGACGACATCCGGGGCGAGGACGGCGACGACCAGCTGAGCGGCGACGGCGGCAACGACGGGATCGACGGCGGCGCGGGAATCGACACGGCGATCTTCAAGGGGCCGCTCAGTTCCTACACCGTCCAGTTCATCACCGCGGGCGTGGTCCGGGTCATCGGTCCGGATGGCGACGACCTGGTGCTGAACTGCGAGTTTCTCCAGTTCGACGACCAGACCGTCAATCTGGTCTTCGCCAACAATGAACCGCCGCGGATCACCTCGGACGGCGGCGGGGCGGAGATCGGCATCGACATCGACGAGGGCCAGACCACGGTCACAACGATCGTGGCGACGGACGCCAATCTGAGCACGGTCAGCTACAGCATCGCCGGCGGCGTGGATTCCGCCCTGTTCACGATTGATCCGGCGACGGGGGTCCTCAGCTTCATCAACCCGCCGGATTTCGAGGCCCCGACCGATTTCGGTCGCGACAATACCTATGACGTCATCGTGGCGGCGTCGGACGGCCAGCTTCGCGACCTGCAGGCGATCACGGTGACGGTGCTCGACATCGCCGGCGGTGCCGCGCCCTCGACCAAGGGCGGCGGCCCCGAGATCTGCTACGGGCCCGGTGACGTCGACGGCGGCGAGGCCGGGCCGCCGCAGGTTCTGCCGGGCATGTTCGACAAGACGGACTCGCCGCCGATGCTGGACGACCTCGGGGACCTGCGCGAGGCGCGGGACTTCTTCCCGCAACCGGACCATTTCGACCTGTCGCCGTTCCGGCTGACGGACACCCTGCCGCATGAGCCGCCGCCGCTCACCGTTCGGGACGATGGCTTCTCCTGACGGGGATCAGGGGTTGGGCTGGGTCGGGGGGAAGAAGGGGAAACTCCCCGGATCATCCTCCGCCGGAAGCGGCTCATAGTCATCCGCCGGATCCAGAGGTGGCAGGGTGTCGGCGAAGACCGAGGTGTCGTCGGCCGCAACCGCCGCGGCGATCTCGATCTCGGCCCCGCCGGGATCCGCGCCCGGATCGGGCGTCGGGCTGAGCAGATCGCCGAGTGCCGCCGAAATGTTATCCGGCAGGAAGAAGGGACCGAACACACCGTCGCTGCTGACCAGCAATGCCTGACCCGGCCGCTCCAGCGACACCGTTACCCCGTTGCGCTCGATGTCGATCGCGCCCGGTGTGTCGAAGGTCCGGGCGTCACCGGCCGGGCCGCGCAGGACGACCAGCAGCATGGTCTCCTCGTCCCCGGTGAACGGCGGGACGTCGGGCTGGGCGCGCAGGAGGCCGAGGATATCCGGGCCGACCACCCCTTCGACGATGGTGCCTCGCACACCGATCGAGCCGACCGGCGTGGCGATCGCCTCGCGCGAGGACGACCGGGCGGTGCGGCCCGAGACAAAGCGGAAGGCGCCGCGCGCCACCGATACGGCCGAGCCGCCGTTCTCGCTGACCACGAAACGGTCCACCGTCATGCGGGCATTGGCCCCGACGGTGAAGGTCGAGCGGTCCCGCAACAGCACCTGGACCTGACTCTGGGGACCGGTCACGAACTGGTCGCCGAGGCGCACGGCGGCGCGCAGCTGGGCCGGCCGCAGCGGCCCGCTGGCCGAACTGCGCGTCTGGACGGAGTTGCGGATGGCCGCATTGACCCCGACGGAGTCCTGGGCCTGGACCGGAACGGCCAGGACCAACGAACCGCACAGGGCGAGGGCGGACGCCAGTGTCCCGAACGTCCTCATGATCGAACTCCTGACATCAATCGCGCGCCCCGAAACGCCAGATCAGGCGCAACTCGGCGCCCCAGCCGTCAAAATCGGCCAAAGGCGGTGAAGACCCGCGGCGGGTGAAGTTCACGGCGCCTTCGAGGGTCACATTCTCGCGCACATCCCCCGTGGCCCCTCTCGCCGTAAAGGCGCTGAGCGGCGCGCCGAGGGCGAGCCGGGCGTTGGTCCTGACATCGTCGCGGGTCGCCCCGCCGAGGAAGACCGCATCCGACTCATCGTATTCGATCCAGCGCGCGGACCCGCTGGCGAACACATAGACGCCCTTGTCGAAGCGCTGGTCCAGGCTGAGGCCCAACCGCGGACCCGAATAGCCGAACGGCTCATAGCCGGCGGATTTGATCTCATAGTCGAGGCTGGCGTCGAACGTGGTCCGCGACGTGAACCGATGGCTGACGCCGACCCCCGCCGCATAGCGGGCACCGTCGCGATCGCCGCCGAGAACGCCGGACAGGGCGTCGATGCCGGGCTCGTCATAGTCCTGGCTGACGGCTTCGCCACGCAGCCTGAGGGTGGTGGCGTTGGTCATGCGCCAGCGCGTTTCGGCGCGCACGCCGGCTTCGGTCAGTTGCGGCTCGCCCATCAGGCGGACATGGCGCAGCACCGCGCCGAGCCGGGATTTGCTCAACCGGGTATTCCGGGTGAGCCCGAATTCGAGCCCCCCGCGCTGGAAGTCGA
>CALRXX020000009.1:0-132128 GCA_943372245.1 bacterium | reverse complement strand
CCACGGCGGCGCGGCTCCCCTCCACCACGCTTCGCGTGGTCCCCCTCCCCATATTCATGGGGAGGAGACTGGAGCCCCTACGGATGAATCGTTTCCCCGTGCTGGGTGTAGTCGAGGCCTTCGATCTCCTCCTCCTTCGCCACGCGCAGGCCGGTGGTGAATTTGCAGATCATCAGGATGGCGTATGTGCCGATGCCGCTCCAGGCGATGACCGCGGCGAGGCCGATGGCCTGGTTGAGCAGGTTGGCGCTCGCGGCGACCGGGTTGATCGCAGACGTGGCCAGCACGCCGGTCAGCAGGGCTCCGACGATACCGCCGATGCCGTGCACACCGAAGGCGTCGAGGCTGTCGTCATATTTCAGGGCCCGCTTGAGCCAGACGGCACCGGCGTAGCAGGCCGGGCCGGAGATGATACCGATCAGGAAGGCCCCCTTGGGATCCACGAATCCGGCGGCCGGGGTGATGCCGACGAGGCCGGCGACCAGGCCGGACAGCAGGCCCAGCAGGGTGGGCTTCTTGTGGTCGAGCCACTCGATCGCGGTCCAGCCGATGGCGGCAGCGGCGGCGGCGAGGATGGTATTGAAGGCGGCGACCGCGGCGATGCCGTCCGCGGCCCAGGCCGAGCCGGCGTTGAAGCCCAGCCAGCCGACCAGCAGCAGGCCGGCGCCGATGGCGGTGTAGGCCAGGTTATGCGGTGCCATATTGTCCCGGCCATGCCCGTGGCGCGGGCCCAGCACGAGGGCGGCGACGAGGCCGGCGACGCCCGCATTGACGTGGACCACGGCCCCGCCGGCGAAGTCGAGCACGCCCAGCGAACCCATCCAGCCGCCACCCCAGACCTGATGGCAGATCGGCGCATAGACGATCAGGTGCCAGAGGAAGAAGAACAGGATGGAGGCCGAGAATTTGATCCGCTCGGCGAAGGCGCCGGCGATCAGGGCCGGGGTGATGATGGCGAAGGTCAGCTGGTAGGCGATCCAGAGAAACTCGGGCAGGCCCGGGGCCAGGCTATGGGCCGTGGAGGGGGTGACGCCGTTGAGGAAGGCGGCCTGCAGTCCGCCGATGAAGCCGTTGGTCGGCTCGCCGCTGGTCCCGAAGGACAGGCTGTAGCCGACGATGAACCAGAGGACGGTGACGATGGCCATGGCGGCGGTCGAGTGGGCAATGGTCGCCAGCACATTCTTGCGCCGCACCATGCCGCCGTAGAACAGGGCCAGACCCGGCAGGGTCATCAGCAGAACCAGGGCCGTCGAGGTCAGGATCCAGGACGAGGCGGCCTCGTTCAACACCAGCGGCGCCTGATGAGCCAGCAGGGCCGGCGCGGCGGGCGCTGCGGCGAGGGCGGGGCCCGCGATCAGCCCGAGGCCGAGGGTGCAGAGGGCGGTGAGACTGCTGGATTTCATGCGCGGGGTCCGAGGCTGGGAGACAGAAGGCTCGGCTCGAACCGCGTTCGGGGCCGCGGATAGGGATAGGAACCTATTGCACCGCAACAGGCAAATCATTTCGTGTGCGGTGCAATAACTTGCTGTGTCTCTGCACGGTTGGGTGCCGGGAACGGCGGTTGCGGCACGTCCTGACCAGTCGCCTTCGCGGATGCGGCCGTTCCGGTCCCTAGACCCCGTAGAAGTCCCGGTACCAGTCGACGAAGCGTTTGACCCCGACGTCGATGGCGGTCGTGGGGGCGTAGCCGAGGGCGGCGCGGGTCTCGGTCACATCGGCCTCGGTGCGGGTCATTTCTCCGTCCTGGGTCGGCATGACGTTCAGGATCGCCTTGCGGCCCAGCACCTGTTCCAGCACGGCGATGTATCGGGCCAGGGGCTCGCGCCGCCCGGCGCCGAGGTTGAGGATCCGCCAGGGTGCCACGCCGCTTGTGCCCGGACCCGGGGCCTCGGCGCGCCAGTCGGGGTCCTTTGCGGGCACGGTGTCCAGCGCGGCCACCACCCCGTCGACGATGTCGTCGACATAGGTGAAATCGCGCTCCATGGCCCCCGCGCCGTAGACGTCGATCGGCTGCCCCTCGAGGATGGCCCGGGTGAATTTGAACAGGGCCATGTCCGGCCGGCCCCACGGGCCGTAGACGGTGAAGAACCTGAGGCCGGTGCACGGGATGCCGAAGATGTAGGCATAGGCGTGGGCCATGGCCTCATTGGCGATCTTGGTCGCGGAATAGACGTTCAACGGGTGAGCCACGCCCTGCCGCACCGAGAACGGCAGGGCGGCGTTGGCACCGAACACCGAACTGGTCGAGGCGAAGACCAGATGTTCGGCCTTCACGGCGCGGGCACCCTCCAGAACGGTCAGGAAGCCGACGACGTTGGAGTCGATGTAGGTCTCGGGATTCTCGACGCTGTAGCGGATGCCCGCCTGGGCTCCGAGGTGGACGATGCGCCGGGGTGTGTGTTTCGCGAACAGGGCCGCCATGCCGTCGCGATCCGCCAGATCCAGGGTGTAGTGGATGTAGCCCGGCTGCGTCAGCAACAGGTCGAGTCGCGCCTGTTTCAGGGCCGGGTCGTAGTAGTCGTTGAGGTTGTCGACGCCGATCACCGTCTCGCCGCGCGCCAGCAGCCGCTGTGCGGTGTGGAAGCCGATGAAACCGGCCGAGCCGGTGACGAGGACGGGGTCCCTGGAGGTCATGGATTTGCGATAGCGCCGGGCGGGCGGCTCCGCCACCTCATATCGAAGGCCGGCGGCTGATCAGGCCGGAAAGGGGCGGCAGCGCGCCGGTCGGGGCGCTGTCCAGATTGACGTATGCGAGGACGGTCGCGGCGTCGTGCGGGCTCCAGGCCGCGGCCTCATGGCCGAGGTTGAAGACACAGGTCAGGGTTTCTTCGCCGTGACGACGCTCGAAGGCCAGAAGGGGGGCGGGGGCGTCAAGCACGCGCAGGGTACCGAGACGCAGCGCCGGCTCGCGCCTGCGCAGGGCGATCAGGCGGCGGGTCAGGTTGAGCATGGAGGCCGGGTCGGTGTCCTGTCGATCGACGGCCAGCGGCGGGTGGCGGGGATCGACCGGCAGCCACGGCTCTTTGGTTGAGAAGCCGGCATGGGGGGCGTCGGCGCGCCAGGGCATGGGGGTGCGGGCCCCGTCTCGGCCGAGGGTCTCCGGCCAGTTGGCGATGGCCTCGGGATCGACGAGGCGGTCGAAGGGGACCTCGGCCTGCGGCAGGCCGAGCTCCTCGCCCTGGTAGACGAAGACATTGCCGCGCAGGGCCATGAGCAGGAGCATGGCCATGCGGGCGAACCGGCCGGGGTCGCGGCCCTCCGCCCAGCGCGAGACGGCGCGCGGGGCGTCGTGGTTGGAGAAGGCCCAGGAGGGCCAGCCCTGACCGGGACGTCCGTCCCAGGCCTCATTGGCCCTGCGGACCAGATCGGGGGTCAGGGCATCCGCATACAGATAGGCGAAGCCGTAGGCGCTGTTGAGATGACGGTCATCGGCGGTGAAGGCCTGCATCTCGGGCTCGGCGGCGTCCCCGACAACCTCGGCGACGCTGAAGCGGCCGGGGTAGCGGTCCATGAGGGCGCGGACGCGGGCGAGAAAGTCCGGGATCTGCGGCCGGGACTGGTTGTGGACGTGGGCCTGGTAGTCGAACGGCCGGGTGCGTCTGCCGGGGGGCGCTGGCGGATTGTCCGTCAGCTCCGGGTCATGCATGGCGAAATTGATGGCGTCGAAGCGGAAGCCGTCGACGCCGCGGTCCAGCCAGAAGCGGGCGATGTCCAGCAGCGCGTCCTGGACCTGTCCGTTGTGCAGGTTCAGCTGCGGCTGCTCCGGCAGGAAATTGTGCATGTAGTACTGGCCGCGCCGGGCGTCCCAGGTCCAGGCCGGGCCGGCGAAGACCGACTGCCAGTTGTTCGGCGGGGAGCCGTCGGGTTTCGCATCGGCCCAGACGTACCAGTCGGCCCTGGCGCCGGTGCGCGACAGACGGCTGTCCTCGAACCAGACATGCTGGTCCGAGGTGTGGGCCAGCACCAGGTCGGTGATGATCTTCAGGCCGAGGGCGTGGGCGCGGGCGATCAGGCGGTCGAAATCGGCGAGGGTTCCGAACACCGGATCGACGTCGCAATAGTCGGCGACGTCATAGCCGAAATCCTTCATCGGCGATGTGAAGAAGGGGCTGAGCCAGACGGCGTTGACACCGAGTGAGGCGATGTGGTCGAGGTGGTTGATGATCCCGGCCAGGTCGCCGACCCCGTCGCCGTTCGCATCGGCGAAGCTGCGCGGATAGACCTGGTAGATGACGGCACCGCGCCACCAGTCGGCAGCACTGGTCAGGGAGTCTGGCGCCAAATCTGTCACCGGCGGCTTTCTGATTCGCCGACAGGATAGCCCCGTCCGCATCCCGCAGGGAAACGACCCGGTGCGCGTCGGCCGCGGCGGCTATGGAACCAGGGGCTGGCCCGACGCCCGGCGCGAGATGATTTCGGCCTGCACCGCCTCGAGTCCCCGGGCGCGGGCCTCGGCCGAGGGATGGCTCCACTGGGGATAGCGAACCCGCCAGTTGTAGTCGCCGAACCGGCGCCAGAAGGCCGGTGCGATCGCGCTGTCGAAGCCGGCGCGGGCGGACAGATACAGGCCGACGCGATCGGCCTGTTGTTCGGCGCCGCCGGCGTTCGCTGACAAGGCCGGGACGGTCTGGGTCTCGCGGCCCCGCGTCTCGGCCTCATGCCAGGCCCGGTGCCCGAGCACATGGTGGGCCAGCTCGTGGCCGAGCACGATGGCGAGCTCGTCATCGGTCGCTGTGAAGTCCGCCATGGCGGTGGTGATGAACAGGCGTTTGCCGTCCGCCCGGGCGTTGAGCTCATCCGACGGGTCCAGCTGGACGTCGTAACCGCAGGCGCGTTGCGGCGTGATTCTCGCCGTCAGGTCGTTCCCGTCGCGCCGGAACACGACCTCGACGGGGCCGCCGGCGAGGGCGAGGTCCAGCTTGCGGATGTTGACCTCGACGCCTTCGAAGGCGGCCGTGCGCCGGTCAACACCGCGCGCCAGGGCCTCGCCGTTGACACTGAGGAGAAGATCGCCGCGGCGCAGGCCGGCGAGGTCGGCGGCCGATCCTTCCGGAACGGCCAGAAGGCCCGGCAGGTCTCCGTCCAGTCCGAACCGGATTTCAGACCAGGGCCGGAGTTCGGGGCTGTACTGGCTCGCAGCGTGCAGCAGCCAGCCGGCCGAGTTGCGCACCGCGGGGCAGAGCGCCGCATTGGCCGCCGACAGTCGATAGGCGACCCTCGCCACCCGCTGGTCGAGGTTCGTCAGGGCGATCAGCCGCTGCTCCGCCGGGGCGGCGATCTCCAGGTCCGCTTCAGCGACAGGGGCCTTTGGGCCACAGGCCGACACGGCTCCGGTCAGGAACAGAAAGGCTGTGGCGAGAGCGGGGGAACGCCGGTCAAACATGCCCCACCATGCGTCGGGGTCCCGTGCGTGCCAAGCTTCGAAACGGGGCGGAGGTTGCGTCCTTCGGGCGCGCGCTGGCGTATAGAGTCCATGGCGGGCCTCCTGGCTCGAAAGCGCGGAATTCCGGGCGTGAATTGCTTGATAACTTCAAGGTGCATGTCCCGAAATTCATTACATCATGATTGCGTCGCGCTTGTCGTTTCGGCTCGTGTCGTTACGGTGATCGCCTCAAATAGTCTCTCCACGACGGTGGCCCCATGTTTTTCGGTTTGAACAGCACCCGCTTCAGCGGAACCTCGAACGCTTTTCTTGAGACTTTCGAAGGGTCTACTGGCCAGAACGAGCGTTTCGTCGGCGTCGGCGAGGCGCTGGAGCCGGAGGAGAACTCCTATTTCGGGGCCGTCGGGAGCTACCAGGTCTGCGCCTGCTGCGCCGGGTTCCACGGAGCCGCGTCCGCGGCGGACGGCGGCGGCGGCGGCCCGAATTTCGGACTGAACGCCGATGACCGGGGCGTCTTCGGCCCCAACGGCAAGCCGTCCCTCAGTTCTACGGACGCGGGCGCGCAGATCACCCGTTCAAACCAGAGCTGGGCCACGGCCCTCGGCACGGCGGCGACGGTGACCTACGCCTTCCGTGAAACGATCGTGACCATGCCGACCGATACGTCCGGCTTCTCGCAGTTCAACGCCACCCAGATTGCCGCCACCGTGCTGGCGCTCGCCGCCTGGTCAGAAGTGGCCAACATTACCTTCCAGCGCGTCCAGAGCGTCGGCAGCGAGTTTTCGAACCAGGCCACCATCCTGCTGGGCAACTACTCCGATGGTCAGGCCGGCGCGGCCGCCTTCGCCTATCTGCCCGGCGGACTGCCCGGCGGGACGGGTGCCTCCCAGGCCCAGGGGGACGTCTGGATCAACAGCTCGCTGTCCTACAATGCCCTGCCGGTTCAGCAAGGCTATGGCCAGCACACCCTGCTTCACGAGCTCGGCCACGCCATCGGCCTGAGCCACCCGGCCGCCTACAACGCCAGCGCGGACGGCAACATCACCTATTCCGGCAGCGCCATCTATTACGAGGACTCCCGCCAGTACACGGTGATGAGCTACTTCACCGAGCGGGACACCGGCGTCGATTTCCGCACCAATGGTGCGGGCGTGCAGCGCTATGCGTCCTCGCCGCTGCTCGACGACATCTCGGCCGCCCAGCGCCTGTACGGTGCCAACATGTCCACCCGGACGGGCGACACCGTCTATGGCTTCAACTCGACCGCGGGTCAGCAGTGGTTCAGCGCCGGCAACGAACTCAGCGCGCTGATCTTCTGCGCCTGGGACGCCGGTGGGACCGACACGTTTGACTTCTCGGGCTACCTCAACAACGGCCAGGTCATCGACCTGCGCCAGGGGGCCTTCTCCAGCGTCGGCGGCCTGACCGGAAACGTCTCGATCGCCATCGGCGCGGTCATCGAGAACGCCATCGGCGGCAGCGGTTCGGACACCTTCCGCGGCAACTCCGCCAACAACCGGTTCACGCCGAACACCGGCACGGACGTCGTCGACGGCGGCCTGGGCACGGATACGGTCGTGTTCTCCGGGGCGCGCAGCGCCTACACCGTCACCTGGAACGGACAGACCGGCACGATCGTCGGCAACGGTCAGAACGTGACCGTGACCAATGTCGAATTCCTGCAGTTCACCGACCAGACCATAGCGGCGACGCCGACCGGCGGCATCGTGGTCGGCGGCGACATCACGAACGAGACCATCACCGGCACGACCCTGGCGGATGTGATCGGCGGTCTCGGCGGCAATGACGTCATCAACGGACTGGCCGGCAGCGACAATCTGAACGGCGGATCGGGCAACGACACGCTGAACGGCGGTGATGACGACGACATCCTGATCGGCGCACTGGGCGACGACACGATCAACGGCGGGGCCGGCATCGATTTGGCCGACTATTCCGGCGCGGGTGGCGGGGTGACCATCAACCTGGCGCTCGGCACGGCAACCGGTGCGGCCGGCACCGACTCCCTGACGCAGGTGGAGAACGTCACCGGCACGGCCTTCACCGACACCCTGACGGGCGACGACGGCGCCAATGTGATCCGCGGCGGCGGCGGCATCGACACGATCAACGGTCGCGGTGGCGCGGACCAGCTCTTCGCCGGCGCACCCGGCGAGGGCGGCGGCGCTCCGGACATCGTCAAGACCCAGGCGACGGCCAACGCCAGCATCGCCACCGCGATCTCCCTGACGGGTGCCTTCGATCTGCGCACCGACGCGTCGGTCGCCAACTCGACCACGATTCCGCACGCGACGGTCACAGCCACGACCCACGGGGGGGTCGAATTCTACGCGGTCACCGTGACGGCCGGCGAGACGGTGACCTTCGACATCGACGGGGCCACCTTCGACAGCACACTGCGCCTGTACAACGCCGCCGGCGACGAACTCGCCAGCAATGACGACAGTAACCCGGACGGCGGCTCGGCCACCGACTCCCTGCTTACGCACACCTTCGCCGCCGCCGGGACCTATTACATCCAGGTGGCGCAATGGGTGAGCAATGTCGGCCAGACCTTCACCTCCGGCGCGCCGACGGCCGGGGGGACCTACAAGCTGAACGTCTCCAGCCCGAGTCAGACCCCGGTGCCGATCGCACTGGTCGGCTCGACGCTGAACGGCGACGCGGGCGCTGACACGCTGACCGGCGGTGTCGGGGCGGACACGCTGAACGGCGGCGCGGACGACGACAGCCTGACCGGCGGCGCCGGCAACGACACGGTCAATGGCGGTGACGGCACCGATACGGCCGTGTTCTCGGGCAACCGCTCCACCTACACCATCACCGTGTCCGGCGGCGTGACCACCGTGACGGGAGCCGACGGAACCGACACGGTCAGCAACGTCGAGCGGCTGCAGTTCGCCGACGGTCTGTTTGATGCGACGGGCGCGCCTCTCCAGTCCGGTCCGATCAACGGCACCTCCGGGGCCGACACGCTGAACGGCACGTCCGGAGCGGATGTCATCAACGGCTTCGGCGGCAATGACGTCATCAATGGTCTCGCCGGTGCGGATGTCATCGACGGCGGCGACGGCAATGATGCGATCGCGGCCGGCATCGGCAATGACACCGTCAGCGGCGGCACCGGCAACGACATCATTTCGGGCGACGGCGGTTCGGACGTGCTGAACGGCAACGACGGCGACGACGCCTTCCTGTTCGCCGTCGGCGAGCCGGGCGGTTCGACCCAGGTCTTCGGTGGCGCGGGCACGGATACGGTCATCCTGCGCGGCGGCGGGGCCAGCATCGACCTGACCACCAACGGCGGCTCGGCCGGCGGCGTGGCGATCAGCACCAACTCGATCGAGAACGTCCAGTTCGACGGCTCGGTGGATTCGGGCGGCGGTGCGCGACTGGCCTATGGCAGTGACGGGAACAACTCTCTTGTCGCGCTGGGGATCCTGGCGGCGGTGACCTTCGAGGGCCGTGGCGGGGACGACCTGCTGGTCGGCGGCCTGGGCGCGGACAGCCTGCTGGGGGGTGACGGCAACGACACCGTCAGCGGCGGCGAGGGCAATGACACGATCAACGGCGGCGCGGGCAATGACAGCCTCGCAGGTGGCCTCGGCGCGGATTCCGTCAGCGGCGGCACCGGCAATGACGTGATCTCCGGCGATGGCGGTTCCGACCTGCTGTTCGGCGAGGACGGCGACGACGCCTTCCTGTTCGCGGTCGGGGAGCCGGGCGGCGCGACGCAGGTCTATGGCGGCGCGGGAACCGACACCATCATCCTGCGAGGCGGCGGGGCCAGCATCGACCTGACCACCAACGGCGGCTCGGCCGGCGGCGTGTCGATCAGCACCAACTCGATCGAGAACGTCCAGTTCGACGGCTCGGTGGATTCGGGCGGCGGTGCGCGACTGGCCTATGGCAGCGCGGCCAACAACGCCATCGTGGCCCTGGGCATCCAGGCGGCGGTGACCTTCGAGGGCCGTGGCGGAGACGACCTGCTGATCGGTGGCGCGGGCGCGGACACCCTGCTCGGCGGCGACGGCGCCGACAATGTCAGCGGCGGCGACGGCAACGACACGATCGAGGGCGGCGCGGGCGTGGACAATCTGTCCGGCGGTCTCGGCGCGGACTGGATCCACGGCGACGACGGCAATGACATCATCTCCGGCGACGGCGGTTCCGACATCCTGTTCGGCGACGCCGGCGACGACGCCTTCCTGTTCGCCGTCGGCGAGCCGGGCGGTTCGACCCAGGTCTATGGCGGCACGGGCACGGACACCATCATCCTGCGAGGCGGCGGTGCCAGTATCGATCTGACGGCCAACGGCGGTTCGGCCGGCGGCGTGGCGATCAGCACCAACTCGATCGAGAACGTCCAGTTCGACGGCTCGGTGGATTCGGGCGGCGGCGCGCGTCTGGCCTATGGCAGCGCCGGAGCCAATGCCATCGTGGCGCTCGGCATCCTCGCGTCCGTGACTTTCGAAGGCCGCGGCGGCGATGACCTGCTGGTCGGCGGCGAAGGCGCCGACAGCCTGCTGGGCGGCGACGACAACGACATCATCCGCGGCAATGGCGGCAATGACGCGATCAACGGCGGCACGGGCACGGATATCGTCGAGGTCCGCGGGCTCGCGGCCGACTACACCATCACGGCGGAGGGCGGCGGCTATCGGGTGACCGACGCCGTCGGCGGCCGCGACGGCTCCGACCTGCTGACCGGGGTCGAGACCCTGCGCTTCAGCGACGGTTCGACGGTCACCCTGCCGGCACCCGTAACGGGCACGCCCCAGGTCCTGCCCGCCCTGGCCGGCGACAAGACGGTCACCGCCGGACCCGAGGTCCTGCCCGGCGCGACCGGAGACAAGACCCTGTTCGACGGTCCCCAGACCCTGCCGGGCATCGACGCGGACGCCCCGGCCACCTTCGCGCGCAACTGGACGGCGGCGGACTTCGGAGCGCGGGACGGCGATACGGCGTACACGCTTTCGCTGCTCACCGATCTCCAGGCCGACGACGGCTATCTGTTCGCAAACGTGAACGACGGAGGCACGCCCCAGGTCCTGCCGGCCATCGACGACGGTTTCATCTTCATGGGCAAGTTCGACGATGCGCCGCCCGTCATGCCGACCCTTGCGGTCGATTTCGACGCCGGCCTTTCGGGCATCCCGGACCTGCAGCTCGCCCGCGAACTGATGATGACCCTGGCGCGCGAGCAACCGCTGAACCTCCACAATTCGGGGGATGGCCTCACCGTGTTCGAGGACTGGTCGGGCATCGCATCGCCCTCCAGGGATGATTTCTGGGGGTAAGACGCCCCGCGGGCCTGCAGACAGCCCGGGCCGCGCAACCGCCGCGGTCCGGGCCTGTTTCGGTATGGGTCGGCGAACGCCGCTGGAATGTATTGGGTTGACCCGCGCCGCCGCCTGTTGAATGTCCGCCCGGGTTGTCGCGCCTGTCAGGCGTGCCGGGGCGGCGGTCGCGTGAAATTGTTGCAGTCGTGAGGACTACCGTTGAATCTCGTTGAGCGCGAAATGCTGGAATTGCTTCGGCGCGGCCGCGGGGACCATGGCGTGGTCGCCGTGAAAGCGGAATTCGAGGCCGAGGGCACGCGGCCCGACGAATTTCTTCGCCTGCTGGAGCTCGCCCGCAAGGCTGACCTGAAGGTCGCGCTCAAGATCGGCGGCTGCGAGGCGGTGAGCGACCTGCTGGCAAGCCGACTCTACGGCATCGACTATATCATCGCGCCCATGGTCGAGACGCCCTATGCGCTGTCGAAATTCATCGAGGCCAGGGACAAGACGCACGACGCCGACGACCAGGCCGGGACCTGCTTCCTGTTCAATCTCGAGACCGAGACGACGCTCCGGAATCTCACGGCGATGGCGCAGGCCGCCAAGGGTCATCTGGACGGGATCGTCTTCGGGAGGGTCGACTTCACCCTGTCGCGCGGCCTGCCTCGCGGAGACGTCGATACGCGGCCCGTCACCGATGCGGTACTGCAGGTGGCGCAGGTGGCGCGGGACCTCGACCTGGAACTGGTGGTCGGGGGCTCTGTGTCGACCGGCAGCCTGACTGCCCTGCGTGAGATACGGGCTGTCCGTCTGGATCGGTTCGAGACCCGCAAGGTCATTTTCGCCGGCGAGGCGGTGTCGCTGCCGAACATCGTCGCCGGTATCGAAACGGCCGTTCAGTTCGAACTGGCCTGGCTGAAGAACAAGCGCGACTACTATGGGGCGATCGCGAGGGAGGACGCCGCGCGGATCGCGATGATCGAACGTCGCCTCGCCTCGAATGATCGGGAGCGGATCGCGGGCTGACGGCGACGATCGCGCGCCGCCTTGCCCGAGGGAGAGATCGACCTGGAACCCGCAGAGCCAAACACCTCCCGCTGGCGCCTCCTGCTGTTCGGCGCGTCCGGAGCCGTCGGACAGGCGATCGCCGACATGGCTCGCGCCCGGGGGTGGTCCGTGACGGGCGTGTCGCGGTCGCAGCGTCCTGATACAGCGGGCCTCCACTGGGTGCATTACGATCCGGCCGGCGACGGGGTCCGGCCGTCCGACTTGGCCTCGCATGGCCCGTTCGATGCCGTCTGCTGGGCCCAGGGTGCCAACCGACAGGACAGTGTGCAGGATTTCGACGCCGCCGGGAGCGCGGACCTGTACGAGGCCAATTGCCTGTACGTCGCCCGCAGCCTCAATGAACTGCTGGCGGCGAAGCGGCTCAGCCCTGCCGGGGCCCGGCTCTGCGTGGTCAGCTCGATCTGGCAGGAGCGGGCCAGGCAGACCAAACTGTCCTATTCGATGACCAAGGCCGCGCTCGGCGGGCTGGTGCGATCCGCGAGCGTCGATCTGGCCGGAGACGGCCATCTGATCAATGCCGTGCTGCCGGGGGTTCTCGATACGCCCATGACCCACGCGGCCCTGGCGCCGGAACAGGTTCAGCGGGTCATGCAGGCGACGCCGTTCAACGCGCTTCCGACGCCGGACGGGATCGCCCGCCTGGTCGGCTTCCTGTGTTCGGATCAGAATACCGTGGTCACCGGCCAGTCCATCACAGCCGATCTGGGGTTCAGCCATGTCCGCCTCGTTTGAGATCCGGGCGGCGAGCGGAACCTATACCGCCCGCATCCAGACAGGATCCCTGGAAGAGGTGGTGGCGCGCGGCGGGGATGTCGTCATCCTGTGCGACGCCTGGTTCGCCGACCGGTTCGAGGGCTGTGGCGTTCCCGTGATCTCCCTGCCGGCGCTCGAAACCACGAAGAGCCTGGACGAGATTCCGCGCGTGATCATGGCCCTGCGGGAGGCCGGCGCGTCGCGCCGCACCCGACTGATCGCGGCGGGCGGCGGCATCGTCCAGGACGTCGCGGGCTTTGTGGCCTCGGTCTATATGCGCGGCCTGAAGTGGGAGTATGCGCCGACGACCCTGCTGGCCATGGTCGACAGCTGTATCGGTGGAAAGTCATCGATCAACGTCGGGCCGTACAAGAACCTGGTCGGCACCTTCCATCCGCCCCAGGCCATCCTGATCGATCCCGCGCTCTGCGAGACCCTGTCAGCGGAGCAGCGGATCGCCGGTCTGTGTGAAGCGGCCAAGATCTGCTTCGCCCGATCTCCGGAGGCGTTTGCGGCCTATCTGGCTCTGGAGCCGGGGGTCGCCGCCGGGCCTGACGTCCTGGGCGATGTGATCGCCCTGAGCCTGGCGTCCAAGAAATGGTTTCTGGAGATCGACGAGTTCGACCAGGCGGAGCGGCTGCTGCTCAACTACGGGCACACCTTCGGGCATGCGATCGAGTCCGCCTCGGACTTCGGGATCTCCCACGGGGTCGCGGTGGGGCTGGGCATGATGGCGGCCGGAGCCCTGGCCCGTTCGCCGGGGCCGCTCGAGGCCGGCGCAGGGCCGACGGCGCTGTTTGAGTCCCACATCGACAGCCTGCTGCGGCAGACGCCCGGCCTCGGGCCGCTCGTCGCCGGTCTGTCGTCCGACCGGTTGATCAAGGCGTTCCGTGGCGACAAGAAGCACACTTCCGACACCTTCGCCGTCGTCCTGCCGCTTGCGGCGGGCGGTGTGGAGCGGGTCGAGCTGGGCCGAAGCCCTGAAACCGAAGCCCTGATCCAGACTGCGTTCGCCCAGATGAAAGCCCGGTACGCCGCATGAAATACAGCGATCAGATCGTCGATTGGCTGGTTGAGCTCGGCTACACCCACTGCTTCTACGTCGGGGGCGGCAACATCATGCACCTCCTCGACAGCTGCAGCCGGAAGATGACCTGCATCGCCACGGTGCATGAGGTGGCGGCGGGCGTGGCGGTCGAATATTTCAACGCCGTCGGCGACGGCCGGCGCGCCCTGGCCCTCGTCACCGCAGGGCCCGGCCTGACCAATCTCGTGACGGCCGTCGCGGGGGCCTGGCTGGAGAGCCGGGAGCTGCTGGTGCTGGGCGGTCAGGTCAAGACGCCCGATCTGAGCCGCGGCGAGGTCCGGCAGCGCGGGATCCAGGAGATCGACGGCGTTTCGATCGTCAAGTCGATCACCGCCCACGCCTCGACCCTCGAGTCGGTGCTGGACCAGCGCGCCTTCGTCGAGCGCGCCGAGGCCGGCAGTCACGGTCGTCGCGGTCCGGTGTTTCTTGAACTGCCGCTCGATATCCAGGGGCGCGAGGTCGACCCGGCCGCGCTGGCCGGCCAGGCACCGTCGCGACCGTCCGCACCGGCCCCCGGTACCCCGGACGTCGATGCCCTGGCCGAAAAGGTCCGCGGGGCGAAGCGTCCGCTCTTCCTTCTGGGCGGCGGCGTCGACCACCATACGGGACAGCGGCTGGCGGGCGCGCTGGCAGCCGCCGGCGTTCCCGTCGCGACGACCTGGAACGGGGCAGACCGCATCGGCCGCGACCATCCCATGTACGTCGGCCGGGCCAACACCTGGGGTCAGCGCTCGGCCAATCTGATCGTGCAGCAGTCCGATCTGCTGATCGCCCTGGGCACGCGGCTGGGCTACCAGCAGAGCGGCTTCAACTGGCAGGAGTTCGTACCGACGGGCGAGATCGTCCATGTCGATATCGACAGCCGGGAACTGGAGAAGGGCCATCCGCGCACGGCCTGGCCGATCTGCGCGGACGCCAACGCCCTGCTGGAGGCCCTGCTCGGTCGCGATCTCGGCGAGCATTGCGACTGGCTGGCCTACTGCCGTCAGGTTCGGGAGGACCTGCCCCTGCTGGAAGCCAACACCACGGGGCCGGGCTTCCTGTCCCCCTATGATGTGGCGACGACGCTGGGCCGGCTGAGCCAGCCCGAGGACATCGTCATCCCCTGCAGCAGCGGCGGCGCGTTCACGGTGATGATGCAGGCGTTCGAAATGCAGTCCGGCCAGCGGATGGTCACCAACAAGGGCCTGGCGTCCATGGGCTACGGGCTGAGCGGCGCGATCGGCGCGGCCATCGCCTCCGGCCGTCGCACCATTCTTGTCGAGGGCGACGGGGGCTTCTCCCAGAACCTGCAGGAGATCGGCACGGCGGCGGTGAACGACCTCGACCTGAAGATCTTCATCTTCGACGACAACGGCTACGCCTCGATCCGGTCGGTGCAGGTGAACTATTTCCAGGGCCGGTATGTCGGCTGTGATCGCTCGACCGGACTTGGCCTGCCCGACTGGTCCCGGTTGTTCAATGTCTGGGACGTGCCCTGCATGAGGCTGGCCGAGGGCTTCGAGTCGGATCCGACGTTCCTCGACCGCTTCAACGGTCCGGGCGTCCAGGCCTTCATCGTGCCGGTGGACCCGCAGCAGACCTATTTCCCGCGCATCACCAGTCGCATGGTGGAAGGCGGCGGCATGGTGTCAAATCCGCTGCACAAGATGACGCCGCCCCTGCCGGACGAGACCCTCGCGCGCGTCGGCGCCTGGCTGCCGGCCTGAAAGGACACGCCTTGAAGCCGAACACCATAAAGGCCGTCATCCTTGCCGGCGGCAAGGGAACCCGGATCGCCGAGGAGACGGCGGTTCGACCCAAGCCCATGGTCGAGATCGGCGGCCGGCCGATCCTGTGGCACATCATGAAGAGCTACAGCCACTACGGCGTGAATGACTTCGTGATCTGCTGCGGCTACCTCGGCCACAAGATCAAGGAGTATTTCCTCAACTACTCCTACCAGAACGCCGACCTGACCGTGGACCTTGAAACCGGTGCCGTCACCATCCACCAGAGCAATGTCGAGCCCTGGCGGGTCACGCTGGTGGACACCGGCCAGGACACCCTGACCGGGGGGCGGGTCGGCCGGATCGCCAGCTACGTCCGCAATGATCCGTTCTTCTGCATGACCTATGGCGACGGCGTCTCTGACGTGGATATCGGCGCGCTGATCGCCTTCCACGAACGCCACGGCAAGAAGGCGACGGTCACCGCCGTCACGCCGCTGGCGCGATTCGGCGCGCTGGAGATGGTGGGCGACGCCGTCACCCATTTCGTCGAAAAGCCACACAATGAGGCGGGCTATATCAACGGCGGCTATTTCGTTCTGAAGCCGTCGGTGCTGGACCTGATCGAGGGGGATGAGACCATCTTCGAGAAGGGTCCCCTCGAAGCGCTTGCGGCGGACGGCGAGTTGATGGCGTTTCGCCATGACGGCTTCTGGCAGCCGATGGATACACTTCGCGACAAGGACCATCTCGAAGAGGTGTGGGCCGCGGGCGCGCCGTGGAAGTCCTGGTGACCGGGTCCCTGCCCGACGCCGCATTCTGGCGCGGCCGCCGCGTCTTCCTGACCGGACACACGGGCTTCAAGGGTGGATGGCTGACGCTCTGGCTGCGGTCGCTCGGCGCCGAGGTGTGCGGCTACAGTCTGGCACCGTCGACCGAACCCAGCCTGTTCGAGACGGCCCGGGTCGGGGACGCCTGCCGCTCGATCATCGGTGATATCCGGGACCTGCCGGCGCTTGAGCGCGCCTTTCGGGACTTCGGGCCGGATATCGTGCTGCATCTGGCGGCCCAGCCGCTGGTGCGGCGTTCCTATCAGGACCCGCTGGAGACCTGGTCTACCAATGTGATGGGCACGGCCCATGTGCTGGATCTGGTCCGGCGCATCCCCGGCGTGCGGGCCGCCCTGATCGTCACGACCGACAAATGCTATGAGAACCTCGAGCAGATCACGCCCTATCGCGAGACCGATCGTCTGGGCGGCCGCGATCCCTACAGCAACTCCAAGGCCTGCGCCGAACTGGTCACCCAGTCCTACTGGTGGTCGTATTTTTCGACCGCCGGCGCGACGGCCATCGCCTCGGCGCGGGCGGGCAATGTCATCGGCGGTGGAGACTGGTCCGAGGACCGGCTGGTGCCCGACCTGATGCAGGCCTTCGCGGGGGGGCGTCCCGCCATCCTGCGCAATCCCGACGCGGTCAGGCCCTGGCAACATGTGCTTGAGCCCTGCTGCGGCTATCTGCTGGCCGTCGAGCACATCTGCCGGACGCAGGCCGTGAGCCCGCCGGCATGGAATTTCGGTCCCGATGCGGAGGGTAATGTGGCGGTCGGCGAGATCGCCGCCGGCCTGGCCGCGGCCTGGGGCGAGGACGCCCGCCATGAGGTGCGCCGCGATCCCGACGCCGTTCATGAGGCGACGCTGCTGACGCTGGATCACACCAAGGCTCGGACGGATCTGGGCTGGCGGCCGCGCTGGCCCCTGGCGACGACGCTCGCGAAGACGGCGGACTGGTATCGCGCCCACAAGGCCGGCGGCGACATGCGGGCCGTCTCAGAACAACAACTCTCCGACTATGTTTCCGCCTGATGGCAAGGTTTTCGAATGCTCAGTAAAACGGATCAAATGGCGGCGCTCAGGGCGCAGATGATGGAGCTGGCCGGGCAGTATGCCGACCTGGCCTATGCCCCCGCGCCCTTTGTCGCCGGAGACTCGGCGGTGCCGGTGTCGGGCAAGGTCGTCGGCGCGCCCGAGCTGCAGAACCTGATCGATTCCTCCCTCGACCTGTGGCTGACCACGGGCCGGTTCAATGCCGCCTTCGAGGCCCGGCTGACGGAATATCTCGGCGTCCGCTTCGCCCTGACCGTCAACTCCGGCTCCTCGGCCAACCTCGCCGCGACCACGGCCCTGTGTTCGCCGATGCTGGGGGACCGGGCGCTGAAGCCCGGCGACGAGGTCATCACCTGCGCGACCGGCTTCCCCACGACGGTCAATCCGTCGATCCAGAACGGGCTGGTGCCGGTCTTCGTCGATGTCGACCTGCCGACCTACAATATCGATCCGGCCGCGATCGAGGCGGCGGTGACCGACAAGACCCGGGCCATCATCCTGGCCCACACCCTCGGCAATCCGTTCGACCTCGGCGAGGTCATGCGGGTGGCGAAGAAGCATGATCTGTATGTGATCGAGGACAGTTGCGACGCCCTGGGTGCCCGCTACGACGGCCAGCTGGTCGGCACCTTCGGCGACATCGGCACGGTCAGCTTCTATCCGGCCCACCACATCACCATGGGCGAGGGCGGCGCGGTCTGGACGGATCGCGGCGACCTGAAGCGGCTCATCGAGTCGGTCCGCGACTGGGGCCGCGACTGCTATTGCGCGCCCGGCGAGGACAACACCTGCAACAAGCGGTTCAAGTGGAAGCTGGGCGACCTGCCGCGGGGCTATGACCACAAATATACCTATTCCAACCTCGGCTATAATCTGAAGATCACCGACATGCAGGCTGCCGTGGGCCTGGCGCAGTTCGACCGACTGGCGGATTTCATCCGGGCACGGAACGCCAATTTCGCCTTCCTGAAGGCGGGCCTGGCGGACCTTGAGGATCAGCTGATCCTGCCCGAGGCGACGCCGCGCTCCGAGCCGTCCTGGTTCGGCTTCCCCCTGACCCTGCGCAGCGACGAAGAGGGGATCCGGGACGATATGGTCCAGTTCCTCAATGAGAAGAAGGTGGCCACACGCCTGCTGTTCGGGGGCAACCTGATCCGCCAGCCCTATATGAAGACCCGCAACTGGCGCGTTTCAGGGGACCTGACCCGGTCGGACAAGGTGATGACCTCGACCTTCTGGATCGGTCTGTATCCCGGCCTGACCGAGGACCACCTGACCTATGCCTGCGACATGATCCGGCAGTTCCTGCGCGACCGGCCGGCGCGGGTCTGATCCTGGACCGCCTTCCCGAACATCGCCGGGCCGTCCAGACCGCGTTCGAGCGCGCCCTGGGCCCGTCGGCCCGGCTGGCGGTCACGGGCGCGACGGGGTGGCTGGGGACGGCCATGGTCGAGATGGCGACGCGGGCGGGCCTGACGCGGGCCAACGGACGGCTGCGGGTGTTCGCGTCAAGACCGGGCCGCATGACGCTCGAGGACGGGACGACGCCCGGTCTGGAGGCGCTGGCCGGCGCCGCGCCGCTCGCGGGCCCGGACTGGATCATCGCCCATTTCGCGGCGCTCGGGAAAGATCGAACGGCTGATTTTCCGGTCACGGACTATGTGGAGCAGAGCGAGGCACTGCAGGATGCGGCGCTGCGCCTGATCGCGGGCGCCGACCGGCCGCGCCTGATCCTTGCGTCGTCCGGGGCCGTCCATGGTCCCGGGGGAAGGCCGCCGGCGCTGGCGGATGAGCCCTACGGCCACATGAAGGCCCTTCAGGAGGTCGCCCTGGCCGACTGGTGCGCGGCGAACGGGGCGTGGCTGACGACCTGCCGGGTCTTCAACGTCGGCGGGCCGTACGGCAACAAGCTGGAGCTCTATGCCCTGTCGTCCCTGATCCGGGCCGCGCTGGCGGGCGGGGAGATCCCCATCCGGGCCCGGGGGGCGGTGCTGCGCTCATACGTCCACGTCGAGGAGCTGATGGCGGTGCTCGTCGGCCGGGCGCAGTCCGCGCCGGCCGGGGCTTCGAAGCCGTTCGACAGCGTTGGAACTGAACTCGTCGAAATCGGCGACCTGGCCGCGATGGTCTGCGCACAGCTGGGACTGGATCCGGCGCGTATCGTCCGGCAGCAGGATCCCGAGGCACCGGTCAGCCGGTACGCGGGCGCGGGTGCCGACTATCAGGCCGCGGTCGGCGGTCTCGGGCTGACGCCCATCGGACTTGAGGCGATCGTGTCGGACTCGATCGCCAGTCTCTCGGGCCGCAGCGCGCGCTGAAGGATCAGGCCGGCGAAGCCGAACTGGATCAGCAGCACCAGCCCGGGCCGGATGAACTGGCCGAGGGCGACGCCGACGGACGGCAGGACCTCGCGCCCGCCCAGCCAGGACTCCATCGGCAGCTGGGGAATGTCGAACAGGGCATAGTCGCCGACGAGGCTGAGCGCATAGGCGCAGACCAGCATCATGATCCGGGTCGGCCCCTTCCACGGCTCCATGAAGACGAAGAACAGCATGAAGATCTGGGCGTAGGCGCTGGGCTGGGAGCTGCTCAGGATCATGGCGCAGATGGCGCCGTTGATCCACGGGATCGGCACGGCAGCGCGCCTGAGCCAGACGGCACCGGCAGCGGCCACGACGGCGATCTGTCCAGCCAACGTCAGCAGGGGGAGAATGACGCTCAGGGCCTCGACCGGTCGCGATCCGACATATTCCATGACCGGGAAGTCCGAGTTCATGAATCGCACGAGCGGGGCGTATGAGGTCGCGTAATAGAGGTCCGACCAGGCCGAGCCGGTCTGCAGGGCCGCGAGCTCGCCCGTGTGGCGGGCGATCTCCATCGGGGTGCCGCCGCCGATCAGGGCGAGGGTGACGAGATAGACCGCCAGGGTCGCGATCCCGGCGCCTTCGAACCAGCGCCACCGTCGCCGAACGAGGAAGGGGATCAGGGTCAGGACCAGATAGGGTTTGAAATTGATCGCGAACGCCTGGGCCAGCCAGCGTGCGCGGGCCGACTTCAGCAGCCGGCTGTGGCCGAGGATGAAGGCCGTGAAACAGGGAATGATCAGATTGCCGCGCTCAAGACCGAAGAGCATCGGCATGCCGACGACCAGTGCGACCGTGCGAACCAGGGCCGTCCGGGGATCGATCGAGCGGAAGTGCCGGTACAGGAGGACGGCGTTCAGCAGATAGAATCCCAGCAGCGAGATCTGGCCCCAGCGATCGCAGTCCCGGCCTGCGAAGGGGTCGTTGACGTAGCAGGCACCGCTGCTGAAGATCTTGAGGAAGACGAACGAGAGCGGCGGATAGACCGACCGCCAGACCTCATAGGCCCCCGAATTGTGCGCCCAGTAGGCCGGGTTGTGCCAGTCCATCAGGGTGTCCGACACGACCCAGAAGAACGGCTGCGGCAGGCGCCCGTCCTGGCTCAACCGCCATCCGGCCCAGATGACGCTGCCGACGACGATGAGCCCGAGAAGGGTCTCGAAGCCGAGGCTCCAGTGCCGGCCGTTGGCCCTCGCCGGGGTCATCCGCCCGTCGACCTTGGCAGGAAGACGAGAAATTTCAGCACGACGAAATTGACCAGGGCGACGAAGACGATCGACAGGAAGCCGGCCAGATAGTCGGACTCCAGCACCCGGTTCAGGCCGGCGAGGGTGACCAGGCTCAGGGCGTAGTTGACGGCGTAGGCGCCGATATAGGGCAGGACGGCGGCGCGGGAGTCGCGGAAGACGTGCCGGCGGAACATGAAGTAGTTGAAGATCATACCCAGCAGGTGGGCGATGATCTGGGCCGCGAAGAGATTGATCCCGACGAACAGCAGCAGGGCATAGACCCCGTAGCCGAACGCCGCGTTCAGCACACCAACGCGGACATAGGCCCAGAACTGGTCAAGCCGCCGCAAGCGGGCCCACCAGCCGGCGGCGGCGTGCCGGATCGTGTCCACCCTAGAAATTGACCCGCGCCTTTTCGACCACCAGCGGTGTGTTGCGGCCGCGCTCGGCGATGAGGCGGATCTGCTCGCCCATGAGGCCGAGGAAGATGAAGGTCATCACGGCGCACAGCTCGATCAGCAGGGCGATGAGCCAGAGGCCGACACCCGCGCCCGCGATCCAGGCCCAGATGAGGCCGATAACCGTGAGCCCCGCCAGGCCGAGCATGACCGCTGCCGCATGGAACGGCAGGCGCAGGAGGTTGCGCGATGAACTGGCCAGACCGGACAGGGCGAAGCTGAACAGGGTGGCGAAATTGTTCTTGGACCGCCCGGCGGCGCGAAGGGGGCGGTCGTAGGGGATGATCTCGATGGGAAAGCCGCTCTCGACCAGCATGCCGCGGAAGAAGGGTTCCGGTTCGTTCCATTGCGCCAGGGTGTCGACGACGCGGCGGTCATAGATGCCGAAACCGGTCGCGCCGGGGATGACCTGATAGTCGGCAAACTGGCCGAGGAAACCGTAGGCCAGCTTCCGCGCCACGCCCAGGCCGACCGACGTCTTCTCGCTGGCGCGGACGCCGAGGACGACGGCGGCACCCTCGCGCCAGCGGGTCACGAACCTTCCGATCAGGGCCGGCGGGTCCTGGAAGTCGGCGCACATGGCGATCACGCCCCGCCCGGTGGCCTGATAGATGGCGTGGGTCGGCGATCGCATCTGGCCGTAGTTGCGATTGTTGGCGATCAGCTTGATGCGTGGATCGTCCGCGCACAGGGCCATGATCCGCTCCACCGTGGCATCGGTCGAGGCGTTGTCGATGAAGATGATCTCGTAGTCGGCGCCCAGCGCGGCCAGTTCGGTCGCGACCGCCCCGGCGATGGCGGCCGCGTTTTCCTCTTCATTGAAACAGGGGATGACCACCGAAACCTCGGGGACGCCCCGCTTCGGCGCAGCGGCCGCCCGGGTCATCGCGGATCCTGCGGGTCCGGCCGACGGGGACGGCGCGCCAGTCCGGTCATCGGCGCATAGATTTCGGTGAAGGCGGCGGCCAGCAGGACCAGAAGCAGAAGGGCGATGCCGGACAGGTTGAACTGGCGGTCGGGGTCGATGTGCGGGCGTTCGATCACCTGGACGGTGGTCTCGGCCGACAGGGCCTCGACACTCACCTCCTCGAAGAAGCGGCGATAGACCAGCATGACGGTCTCGGCGAATTTCTGCTCGCGATAGAGGCGGACGTATTCGGCGGTCTGCGACGAGAGGGCGAGGGCGTTTTCACCGTTGCCGGCCTGATCCGCCGCGGCTCGCTGACGGCGCAGGGCGGCGAGTTCGCTGACCAGGGTCCGGACCCGAATGCTGTTGTCGGTCTGGAACTGACGGGCCGTTTCAATCTCGATTTCCTTGGCGCGTATCTGGGCGTCGAGCGTGAGCCGGGTGCTCACCGCCGCGCCGAGTTCAGCCTCGGGCGACGGCAGGTTGTTCTGGATCCGGAAGGCGTTCAGGTCCCGTTCGGCGGTCTCCAGAGCCGTATTGGCCTCCGCCAGCCGGGCGGTCACGATCGCGCGTTTGGTCCGGACCTGCTCCTGGCCCAGGCCCGCAAGCCGGGTCTGGATGGCCTCGCTGAATCCCTCGACCAGCCGTTGGGCGAAGGCCGGGTCGGTGTCCCGCGCGGTCACCTCCAGCACGCCGCCGGTCAGGAGCTCGATATCGACCTTCTTGCCGAGCTTGCGTTCCGCCGCCGCCTGGTCGGCGCTGTTCCAGAGGTCGACCAGATCAAGCCGCTCGATGACGTCCTGCTGGACGTCGTGGCTGCGGCCGATGACCAGATAGTTGGTCTTCTGCGCGCCGAGCACGGCCGCGAAATTCTGCATCCCGCCGCCGCCGAGGGCCGAGATCAGGGCACCGGCCCCGCTGTTGCTGCCCTGCGGCAGCAGCTTCACCCGCGCGAGATGCGGGCGGGGGAAGAGGCACAGGAGCACGGCCACCAGCGCGACGACGAGGTAGAAGATGCGCCGCCGGGTCGGGCTCTGGGCGGTGCGACGCGCCGCGGATTTCCAGGGTTCGGGGATCACTCGCTCAGGACCTTCAGGCCGACGGCGCCGAGCGAGACCTGGTAGATGGCGGTCGCGACCTCGATCACGCGATCCAGCAGGCGGTTTCCGCGGGTCTGGACGGGGACGAAGATGATGTCACCGGGCATGGCATACTCACCGAGAACACTGCCGCGACCGCGTTGCTGTTGCGAGACGACCGATCCGTTCGCGCGCACCACGAACAGCCCGGACCGGTCGGCGATCCGCGTCGGTCCACCGGCCTTGGCGAGATAGTCGCCGATCCGTTCGCCCGAGCTTTCGGCGAAGGAGCCCGGCTGGAACACGGCACCGAACACGCCGACGGTGACGGGGCGCGGCGGGATCAGAACGCGGTCGTTGTTCTCCAGGAGCAGGGCCATCGGCAGACCCTCTCCACCGGGTTCGACATCGAGGATGATCCGGCCGTCAGGACGCCGGGTCCTCAGCTGTTCGATAATCGCCTGCGCGAAGCCCAGGTCTTCCCGGGCCTCATCTGCCGTGCGGGTTCTGCGGTCCGTAATCGGCGCGGCGGCCAGTGACAGCTCGAGGCTGGCGATGGCCTGGGCGAAACCCTCCTCCTGCTGGGTACGGATCGAATCCCGCAGCACGCGCGTGCCGTACAGATAGGCGCGCGGGGTGAAGGCACCCGCCTGGGCGATCAGATCGGCCATGGTCGAGCCCGGACGGAGATAGTAGTTGCCGGGCCGCTCAACCTCGCCCTCGATCGTCACCAGCACGGCCTGCCGCTCCAGCGGCCGGGCGAGACCCACGGCGGGCAGGACGCGGACAATGGCACCCGCCTCGGGTGCCGTGGTGGAGGCTTCGGCCCGGGTCAGGCTCTGCCAGCCGGACTCATTGATGTTTGATACATTGGCGACCAGCAGGCGATCCCGGTCCGCGATCGAACTGGGTCCGCCGGCATGGCGCAACAGGTCCTCGAGGCTTTCGCCCGGCGCCGTTTCGAAGATGCCGCGATTGTTGACGCTGCCGGTGATGGCGACCTGGTCGCCGACCGGCCCGATGAAGATGACGTCCTCGTTCTGGAGGATGACATCGCTGCTCTTGTCGCCGTTGAGCAGCAGATCATAGAGGTCGAGGGTCGCAATGGTGCGGCCGTTCCGCTGCACGGAAATATTGCGGAAACTGCCCGAGGCGTTGGGACCGCCCGCCGCCAGAACGGCGTTCACGACCGTGGACAGGCTGGACACGGTGTAGGCACCCGGGCTTGAGACGAAGCCGGTGACATAGACGCGCAGGCCGCGGAGCTCGCCGACCGAGACGGATACGTTGAACTCGCGGAACTCGCGTCCCACGGCCCCGCGCAGCACACCTTCCAGTTCGCCGTAGCGCACGCCGCCGACGTTGACCGCGCCGATCCGGGGAATGAAGATCCGGCCGTTGCTGTCGACCGTCAGTTGCAGCGCGCCCTCGACGGAGCCCGTCAGGCCGAGGGAGACGGTGTCTCCGGCGTTGATCCGGTAGTCGGGCGGAACCGTGGCGTTGGTCGACGGCGCAAAGGCGCGGGTGTCGCCGACAAGGGTCGATCCGAAGCGGGGCAGCGGGTAGCCCAGCACGGCAGCGACGAAGCGCTCGAACTCGCCGGGCAGGGCTGCGGCCCTCTGGCGGGGCCGGATGCGATCAGCCTCCGGCGCGCGCCGGTCAGCGGCGGGCTGTGCGGCCCGGTCCGACTCGATCACCACGGGCCCGACCGGTTCCGGCTCTACCGGCTCACTGAACCAGGCGTTCCAGTCTTCGTCCGGAGTCGAGGTTTGCGGTTCCTGGACGCGCGGATTGCCGCCCATGATGTCGCCGAGCGGGTCCTGGGCGCTGGCCGGGGTCGAGAAGCCGACAAGGGCTCCCAGCAAGGCCAGGAGCAGGCCGCGCGCGAAAAACCCGTTCCGGGTCGAAGAGCCGGCGGCCGGGCCGGGACCGCGCGAGCCGCCAGGGGTGCGATCAGGCAAGGACATTACGCATCTCGTTTTCGAAAGGCAGCCAGACCGCGCCATTTTCAATCCGGCGGGTCAAGTCGGGATTGGCGAGGAACGATCGGCCCCACGTAACCATATCCAGCAAACCGCCGCGAACTTCTGCTTCCGCATCTTCCCGGCTGAGCGACGCGCCTCCGAGAATCACACCGTTCCAGTGTGGTCGCACGGCGCGGACGATACGGCCGGATGTGGCGAAATAGTCGGCGTTTGCGCAGCTGATGTCCAGAATCCGGAGGCCCCGGTTCCACATTTCGGGGATCAGATACGCGAGCATTTCGTCGAGGTCAGGCCAGTCATACAGGCCACCCATCCAGCGCGAGGGCGAGATCCGGGCGATGACCCGGTTCGGCTCCACCTCTGCGAAGATGCGGTCCAGCAGTTCGAGTACGAACCGGCAGCGGTTCTCCACCGAGCCGCCGTAGCGGTCGGTCCGGTCATTGACCCGCGCATCCAGAAACTGGTCCGCCAGATAGCCGTGTCCGAGATGGAGTTCGACCGCGTCGAAGCCGACCGACAGGGCACGGTGCGCGGCGTCGACGAAATAGCCGTAGACCTCCGGCATCTCCTCGGCCGTCAGGGCCCGCGGCTCGCCATAGGGTTTGTCGTTCTGGCGATTGAGCCCTTCCGCCGCGCGCGTGGTCGAACTGACGGGCGCATGTCCGTCGGTGAAGTCGGAATGGGAGATTCGTCCGCAGTGCCAGAGCTGACAGGCGATCTTCGCGCCGGCACCGTGCACCGCGTCGATCACGGGACGCCAGCTGTCAGCCTGTTTCGCCGTGGCGATCCGGGGGACGTCCTTGTAACCGTCCGCGGTCGGATGGATCACCACCCCCTCGGTCAGGATCAGGCCCACCCCGCCCTCGGCGCGGCGGCGATAGTAGGCCGCGATCTCCGGCGTGGCGCAGTGATCGGCATCGGCGAATCCGCGCGTCATGGCGGACATGACCGTGCGGTTCCGGGCCTCAAGGAACGGGGAGGCGAGCGGCGTCAGGAGAGGGGACATCAGACTCCGGGGCGATACTGGTCGAAATGGGGATGGGTCAGATAGGCGTTGAGGGTCGCACGCCAGTCACGTTGCAAATCGCGGCCCTCGCGACGGAGACGTTCGCACGCCAGAACGGCCCTGTCAGGTCGCCTTTCGGGCCCCGTCTCCTCCCGGGCCACGAGCGCCGAGGCCACGGGCTCCACGCGGAGCCGCCCGGTCCAGCCCAGGGCCGTGGCGATCTCGGCCGCCACCTCATGAAACGTCGCTTCGCCGTGAGAGCCCATCTGGTAGGTGCCGGCCGCGTCCAGATGCATCAGGTGAAGGGCGTTCTCCGCCAGATCCCTCGTCCAGGTCGGCTGCCAGACCCGATCCCCGACCGGAAAGACGGCCTCGCCCCGCGCCATCGCTCCGTGCATGGCAGGTATGATCCGCCCCACGAAATTCTTGTCGAGCGCACCGCCTCCGAAGAAGCCCGCCATGCGGATCACCAGGGGGTCCTCGAGCGTCTCGAGGACGACGGTCTCGGCCTCCAGCTTGAGGGCACCGTAGAGCGAGAGGGGCTCCGGCGGGGTGGTCTCTTCGATCAGACCGTCGCCGCCGGCGTAGATCAGGAACGACTGGGGAAACAGCAGACGGGCGCCCGCGGCCTTCGCGAGGGCCGCGACGTTTCGTGTCCCTTCGACAATGACGGCGCGCGCTGAATCCGGGTCGGTCGCACAGCCCCTTACATCCACCAGGGCTGCGCAATGGACGATCCAGCCACCGGCGACGAGGTCGGCGCATTTCATCAGGGCCGCCGCATCGCGCACATCCAGCCGGCCATGTGACAGGGCGTGGGGGACGAAACGGGGACTGCCGCCTGCGACCTCGGCGAAGGCCGTGCCGAGCATGCCGCCGCCGCCCGTCACCAGGATCGGGGTGCTGCTCATGACTTCCTCCCCGATGCGACGCCGCCTTCGGATGTCTAGCAAACGGCAGGACGGCAAGGAACACCGTCGGTGATCGAACGGGCCCCTGCCCAAGGCAAAGCCGCCGGCCCCCTTCGGGGACCGGCGGCTGCTTGTCGTTTGGCCTGCCGGCCTTCGGCCTTCCGGGTTTAGCGGAAGTTGATGCCGATGGTGGCGCGACGGTTGAGCGGCTCGCGCACGCCGTCGGCGGTGGCGCGGGCCAGGGCGGTTTCGCCCTTGCCGTCGAGGGAGATGACGCCGCCGTTGACGCCCTGGGCGACCAGGGCATCAGCCACGGTCCGCGAGCGGCGGTTCGACAGGCCGACGTTGTACGCCGCGGAACCCGAGGTGTCGGCGTGGCCGACGATCAGGATGCGCGTTGGACGGCCCGACCGGGCGTAGTTTGCCGCCTGGGTTACGACCGAAGAGGCTTCGGTCGTCAGGTCCGAACGATCCCAGTCAAAATAGACCACGAACTCACGCTCGGCCGGAAGGGGCGGAGACGTCGGCGCGGGCGGCGGAGGCGGCGGGGGAGGCGGCGGCGGGGGTGCCGGGGTATACGCCGGCGCGTCGGCGCCGAACGCATAGCGCAGGCCCAGCGTCAGGGTGTGGGACTCATGATCCCCGTCCATCACGCCCAGCGCGGCGGGCGCGCTCGACACCGTGGTGTCGAAATCGAACCCGGAGCGCAGGTAGCGGTAGGTCAGGTCGATGTTGGCGCGGTCACTGACGGCCCAGGCGACGCCCGCCAGCGCCTGTGCGGCGAAGGCGGTCGAGCTGTCGTCGGCGGACACGGTCACGGTCGGGTTCTGGCCGATGTGTCCGGTGAAGTCGGTCTTGACCCGGTTGACCCCGACACCGAGGCCCACGAATGGCCGCATGCCGAAATAGCCGGGACCGAAGTCATGGATGACATTGGCCATCAGGGTCGTGGCGTTCAGATTGCCGTCGGGGCCGCCGCAGGCGTTGGCACCGTTGTAGGCGGGCGAGCAGATCGCCGTCGGCGGCACCGGCAGGGTGTAGTCGGCCCGGTCAGCAGAGATGAAATCCCCGTTGCGGCGACCGCCCTCAAGTTCAACCCGCCAGCCGGGATTGAAGCGGTAGCCGATCCGTCCGAATGCGGCCCAGCCGTTTTCAACGCCAAGGTCGAAGTCGGCGGAAGGCGTGGTCGACGTCGCCACGGGTTCATCGCCAAACATGTTCCAGCCGGCGTCGACGGCACCGTACCAGCCATCCGGTTCAGCGGACGCTGTGCCGGCGGAAAGGAGCGCCGCGAGCGCGGCTCCCGCGAATAATCTGTTTCTCACTGTGTTTCCTCATGGCCGTCGTTGGCAAAGGATGCCAAGCCTCAAACGGCCATGCCCACCGAACCGCAGGAGCCCGGGTTGGTTCCGTGCCACGGTTGAATGGGCGCGGGCGGGACCGGGATGCCACACCACCCCGAGGTGGGAGACGAAGCCTCCGACGGGTTGTTGCGGCGGCCGATCGCGCCCGGTTGCCCTCTGCGAGCCAGGCCGATAGAGGTCGGGCGGGGACCCACAATGGCCATCTATCCTGTCATCCTTTGCGGCGGCGCCGGCACCCGACTCTGGCCGGCGTCCCGTCCTGCCCGGCCCAAGCAGTTCATCGACCTGATCTCCGACCTGTCCCTGTTCCAGGAGACGGTGCGGCGGGTCGCGCCGCTCGCCGACGGCGGCCGGATCATCGTGGTGGCCGGCCGTGACCACCAGAGATACATCGAGGCGCAGATGTCGGCCCTGGGACTCGAGGGCGACCTGGTCCTGGAGCCCGTGGGCCGGGATTCGGCCCCGGCCATGGCGGCCGCAGCCCTGTGGATCGAGCGGATCGACCCGGATGGAACCGCGGTTTTCGTGGCCTCCGACCACTATATCCCGGACGCGGCCGCCTTCCGCGCCGTGGTGATTGAGGCGGTCGCCGCCGCGGCCCATGGGCGGATCGTGACCATGGGCATGGTCCCCACCTCAGCGTCCTCGGCCTACGGCTATATCCAGCCCCGCGGTCCGGGTCTGTCCGAGGTCGGCAGGTTCGTGGAGAAGCCGGGCCGGATCGACGCCGAGCGTTATCTGGGTGAGGGCTACCTGTGGAACAGCGGCAATTTCGTCGCCCCGGTGCGGACGCTCCTGGCCGAGATGAGGACCTTCGTTCCGGACGTCGTGACCGCCGTCCAGTCCGCTCTGCCGGGTCAGGGGCAGGGTCAGGGCCGGGCCAGCACCCTCGGCCCGGCGTTCGAGACGGCGACCCGGATTTCGATCGACTACGCGGTCATGGAGAAGAGCGAGAAGGTCTGGGTGCTGCCGGCTGTGTTCGAATGGTCGGATCTCGGGGCCTGGGACGCGGTGGCTGCGACCGACCGGGGTGCCCGCGGCATCCAGGTCGACAAGGACAGCGCGGGCTGCCTCGTCCGCGCCGCGCCGGGCATGGTCGTCGCGACCGCGGGGCTCTCGAATCTGGCGATCATCGCCGAACCGGACGCCGTTCTCGTGTGCGACCTCGGCCGTGCACAGGACGTGAAGGCGCTGGTCGAGCAGCTGGCGCGCCGTCAGGCCGACACGGCGACGGCGGTCGAAACGCCCTCGCCGGGTGCGCTTGCGGACCGGATGGGCCGCTGGCTGAAGCTGAATGCCCTGCCGCTGTGGGCGACCCTCGGTGTGGATGCGGACGGCGCGTTCGCTGAAACGCTCAACGACGACGGCACGCAGGTCGGGGATTTCCGGCGCGCACGGGTCCAGGCGCGTCAGGCCTATGTGTTCAGCCTGGCCTCGAGCTGGGGCTGGGGCGCGGGCTATGCCGCGCTGGTCGAGCGGGGACTGGCCCGTTTCGAGGCGACCAACCGGCGTGCGGACGGCCTCTACCGGACACGGGTCAGCAGCGCAGGGTCCGTGCTGGACGATACGGCGTCGTTGTATGATCAGGCCTTCGTCCTGCTGGCCACGGCGACCGCCGCCTCCGCCGGCGTCGATGCGGAAGGGTGCCGACGATCGGCCGCATCGGTCCAGGCCGCCCTCCAGTCTCTCGCCCTGCCGCAGGGCGGTTGGCGCGAGCCCGCCGGTCATCCCTTCCAGGCCAATGCGCATATGCACCTGCTGGAGGCGACGCTCGCCTGGGAAGAGCTCGAGCCGGACGGGCCGTGGGCGGGCATGGCCGACGCGGTCGTGGGTCTGGCCCGCGCGCATTTCATCGATGCGCAGGGCGGCTACCTGCGGGAATTTTTCGGACCGGACTGGCGACCCGCGGAGGGCGAGGCCGGGCGACTGGTCGAACCGGGACACCAGTTCGAATGGGCCTGGCTGCTGACACGCTGGGGGCGGCTGCGGCGCGATCCATGGGCGCTCGATGCGGCTCGCCGCCTGTTCGCCGTCGGAGAACTGGGACTCGACAGGGCGCGCGGCGTGGCGATCGACGAACTGGACGAAACGCTGCAGCCGCGGTCGTCCCGCGCCAGACTGTGGCCCCAGACGGAGTGGCTCAAGGCCGCCTTGATCCTCTCGGAAGAGGCGCAGGGCGAGGCGCGCAGCCGGCTGCTGGAGAGTGCGGCAAGCGCGTTCGAGGGCCTTTGGCTCTACCTCGCACCGGGTGGCCTGTGGCGCGACAAGCTGGGCACGGACGGGACGTTTGACCGTGAGCCGGCACCCGCGAGTTCGCTGTACCACATCGTGGCGGCCTACCGGCAGCTTCGGGACACCGCGGGCGGACCGGAAGGATCCTGAAACTCAGTCGGCAGAGACCTGCGCGGGCCGGCGCTTGCGTTTCGGGACAGCGGCCGCCGAAGCTGGAACGGGAAGGGGGAGTGGCTGAAGCTCGCCGTAAAGCCCTGCGGCGCGCGACGAGGCGGCAGTCCACCTGGCACCATCGAACGGCTTTTGAGAGTTGAACCCGTACATCCGCCACCCCCTCTGCTCAATCTTTACACTTTGGTAATATCGATGCAACGCCCCGGCCGATTCGCTGTTCCGGGGCAAGACCTCGACAACTGCGGCGACGGCGCGCTTCTTGTCGGAGACTGTCGCTGATATAGACCGGCGACAGCGTCAGGATGGATGGCCACCGCCATCGTCAACGCAAGTTAGTGTTCAGAGACCTGATGCTCTCAAGGCTTTTTCGATCCCGAACCCAGGCCGCCGGGCCGTCGGCGCCGGCCGTTCCGGATGGGACGGTGGTCTGGGCTGTGGGCGACATCCATGGCCGGCTCGATCTGCTCCAGGTTCTGGTGGACGGGATTGTCGCCGATCTTCGCGACAGCGCTGCGACGCGCAAGGTCGTCATCTTTCTGGGCGACTACATCGACCGGGGGCCGGATTCCCGCGGCGTCCTGAAGTTGCTTGTCGATCTGTCGATTACCGAAGGCGTCGAATGGCGGTTCCTGAAGGGGAACCATGAGCAGGCGATGCTGGGCTTTCTCGAAGACCCGTCCTCGGGGCCCCGATGGTGCGAGTACGGGGGCAATACTGCGCTGCGCTCCTATGGACTGAGGGTTCCCGATCTTACCCACCGGACCGAGGCCTGGGCGCGGGTGGCGGCTGACCTCCGGCACAAGCTGACGGCGGAGGAAATCGCCTTCCTCGACAATCTGGAACTGAGCGCTGCGGTAGGGGACTATTTCTTCTCCCATGCCGGGGCGCGACCGGGCGTGCCGCTGGACCGGCAATCGCCCGAGGATCTGATGTGGATCCGCAGGCCCTTCCTCGACAGTCCTGCGGCCTTCAGCCAGATCGTCGTGCACGGACATACGCCGACGCGGGAAGTGCATGCGGATGCACGCCGCATCGGGATCGACACCAAGGCCTATGAGTCCGGGGTCCTGACCGCCCTGCGACTGGAGGGGACGGCCCGGACCATCCTGCGCGCGGAATTGGCGGCGGATGGGTCCGGAGAGGTGCGGCAGATCGGGTCTGAGCCGCTGCCGGTTCAGGCGGATAGTCCCGCGCAGGCCTAGCGCAGCCGGTGTGCGGGGCCGTCCGGAGAGGCCGTCAGAGGCTCCGGGTAGACAGCTTTGAAAGTTCCAGCAGGCCGCAGCAAAGGGCCAGCACAACGGCGAGTGCGGCAGTCCTGAGCGGATAGTCGCCGATCGAGTGGAGCAGGAAGACGCCGATGGCGATGCTGGCCGCGCGTTGCAGGTCGCGCTCGCCGGACGGCGGCGCCTTCCAGGCGCTCCAGCTGCGGCGGCCGTACCAGACGAAGAATCCGAGAATGACGGCCACGCCGGGCCAGCCCGCCTCGAGCCAGGTCTCCAGATAGTCGTTGTGTGCCTGGTTCAGGAATTTCGGCCCCAGCGTGTTCAGCGGCTCGACCGACCGGTAGACCGCATCGAAACTGCCGATACCGGACCCGAGGGGAAGATAGGTTTGTGCCGCTTCGGCCACGACGGGCCAGCGATCGAGCCGGAGCTCGGAGTTCTGGCTTTCGAAGCGTGCCATGATCGGGGGCAGGGCGAGGACAGCGACAGCGGTCAGGGCGGCGCCGGCTGCGCCGAGGAGCGCCAGGAGGGCGGGTGCCGGCCGTCCGCGCCCCGACGCGATCCAGGCGGCGAGCAGGCTGCTCGCCATGACCGGTCCGTACAACATGATGCCCGCGCGGGACCGGATGGCCGCCACGGCGATGGTCACCAGGCCGACAAGAACCGCCGCAAACCAGAGCGCACGTCGATCCCCGTCGCGCTGACGAAGGCTCGCCGCCCCCAGCACGATGCCGAAGGGCAGGACGGCGAGAATCATGGAGGCCAGATGGTTCCGGTTGGCGAAGAAGCCGCGCAGGGTATCGGGCGTGTTGGCACCCCACGGGAAGATGCGCTCGCCCGCCCCGGCCATCTGGGCGACGCCGAGGAGAATGCCGACGACGGCGGCTGCGAGGCACAGACTGATCAGTCGGGCTCTCTGCAGGGGGGAGAGGGTGAGCGCGGCCATCAGCATGGCGGCCGGCGGGACGAGGGCCAGGACGGACCGCCACGTCAGTTCGGGGGTCAGGGTCAGCGGGGACCAGCCCGGCTGCAGGCCCGCGAGATCAAGCGCCAGGACCAGTTGGTCGCGGCCGGGCAGGCCGGTCCATACGGCGGGAGGCAGGGGAATCAGCTGGATGAGGGGAATCGCCGCGATCGCGCCCAGCAGGCCCAGCGCCAGCCGATGTTCGCGCCAATGGCCGGTGCGAATCAACCGGCCCGCGGCCAGGACAAGCAGCGGCAGGGCGGCCAGTTCAACGAGCGCCAACCGAAGGGCGTGCCCGCGCGTGTCGCCACCGAACGCAAAGCAAAGGGCCAGCAGGACCACTGACGCAACCGCGACAGCATCCCACTGGCCCCTGTAATCTCTGTCGGACATGTTTTAACGCAAAACGTGTCCGCCGAGGATCAGGTCATCAGCTTTCCGAAGCGTCGTCCGTACCGACCACGATAGCGCCGATGAGCACGGCACCACCGATCACGAACACGATCGCCGGCACGCCGGCGATGCCAGCGAACTCGGAGGAGTCATCAGCGCGGGCGCCGACACGGTCGCCGACGCGGGCGACGGCAGAGTTGTTGGCGGCAGCGGCTTGGCCAGCGACGAGCAGCAGGCCCGCCGTGACAGCGGCGATGGTCTTACGCATGCTTTGATCCCCATAATCAGGTTTGCAGAACGGGCTGGCCCGCGATGTATCAAGAATGTTTCTAGGGCGGGAAGGTTTCCAACGCAACAAGATTTTCCATCAAGAGGCTCATTGCTACGCTCCAGAACCCGATTAATTCCCCTGCGTATCAATGGGAATGATCACTACACGGTCAAACCACGCCACGATCGAAGCGCCGCCGTCGCCCGTGAGACCGCGCAGTTCAAGCCACTGGCTGGAGCAGGCGGCGGGGACCGAAAAGTCGGCGGAAGACGGGCCCCACGCGCGGTTTGCGGCGTTTCTGACCGGAACCGCCGGGACGGATGCGAGGCTCGCTGCCCCCGTCTCGCAGGTGACGGTCCACGCCATCTGTCCGGCGGTCTCTCCGGATTCGAGTCTCGATTCGGCCTGGAAGCGGTATCGGCCCGGGGTCAGGAAGGTGCGCTGCCGGGCCAGGGTGCCGGCCGAGGACCCGTCGTACTCAACCCGCAGTGCGAAATTCGAGGGATCGAGGTCGTCGGTCAGGATCTCGGTCGCGGCACCGGCCTTTTGCACCAGCGACCACTGGAAGGGCTCGGATGCCGTCGGATCGTCAAAGCTCCCATTGGTTACAGCCCTGTCGGTGCGGGGCCGGTTCAGCCGGGCGCGGACGGTCTTCAGGACGCCTTCCTGCCCCTTGCGCAGCGCCTGCTCGTAGAATTGCGCCAGTTCCGAAGTGGTCAGGGGCGCCTCGCTGGACTGCAGCAGGACCGCTAGGTTGGCGGCGACCAGCAGGCCGTTATCCTGGGCGTAGAGGCCCGTCAGATAGGCTGAACGCCAGGGTGGTCGGGCCTCCAGCAGGCGGACCAGCACCGGCAGGGCGCGTTGGGCATCCAGGCTGGCGGCGACGGTGAACAGGCGAAAGACCTGCGGCCGGATATCCTCGCGACGCCGTACCAGGGTGTCGGCGTGGGCAAAGGCGGAACCGTAGTCGCCGCGCCGCAGTCGGTGCTCGACCAGCCAGGCGTGGGCCGGATCGTCGCGAAGACTCCAGTTTCCGGCCAGGGTCAGGAGGTCGTCCGCCCGGTCGGTCCGCCCCGCCCGGGCTTCCGTCAGTCCGACGACCCGCAGGGCCCGGACATCGAAGGGCGAATGGCTGAGCGCGTCACGGCCGAGACTTGCGGCATTGTCGTTGCGCCCGGCTTGCAGCTCCGCCTCGGCCGCGCGACGCAGGGCGAGCGAGGACCCCGGAGCGACCCGGACGGCGACCTCGACCGGCGCGCGCTGGATGATGGGCTGGATGGCGATCTGCCAGGCCAGAACGACGGCCCCGACGATCAGAACAAAGGGGGCTATGTCCTCGCGCCGTGGCTTGGCCGCAGGCTTGTCGGCCCCCTCCATCACCCCCGTTTGCCCTTCTTGCTCCCGCCGGCAGGGCCCGTCGGGCCAGCCGGGCCTGGCTCGCTGCCGTATTTGTAGTCGTAGGCGTAGTCATAGCCGCCGTACGATGTGCTCTTGGCGTTGAACTTGGTCAGGACCACGCCCAGCAGATGGGCCCGGCCGACCTGAAGACGACGCAGGGCTCCGCGCGCCTGTCCCCGACGGGTGCCGCGGGCCTCCACAACGAACAGCACACCGCCGACAACCGCCGCCAGCAGGGGCGCGTCCGCGAAGCCCAGCACGGGCGGGCCGTCGATGACGACGTGGTCGAAATTGTTGCGGGCATCGGCGAGGAACTGGCGCAGACGGTCTCCGCCCCAGAGCTCGGCAGGGTTGGGCGGCAGCGGCCCGCAGGGGATGAAGAACAGGTTGTTCTCCCGCGTGCGCTGGACCACCGACTCCAGATCTGCCGATCCGGACAGCAGGTTGCTCATGCCGCGTTCGTTCTCGACGCCGACGACACGGTGCATCGAGGGATTGCGAAGATCGCCATCCACCAGCAGCACCCGGCGGCCCACCCGGGCAAGATTGAGCGCGATGGCGTAGCCGGTCGTCGACTTGCCCTCGGCCGGTCTGGCGCTGGTCACAAGGAAGCTGCTGGGCGCTCCGTCCGGAGTCGAGAACTGCAGCGCTGTTCGCAGGGAGTAGTAGGCCTCGGAGAAGCCGGACCGGATATCGGCCAGGGCCGAGGCGGTGGTCTGGCCCTTGTCCAGCAACGGCACCACGCCCAGGACGGGAATGCCGAGCTTCTTCTCGGCATCGTCAGGCGTCGCGATGGTCTCGTCGAGGGCCTCCATCACCAGCGCCGCCAGGACCCCGAGGCCGAGGCCCAGCAAGGCCGCCAGGGCGATGTTGATGAAGAGGTTGGGCTTGGACGGCGCGCGGGGAACCGTGGCCACATCAACAATCGAGATGTTGTTGGTCGTGATGCCGCCGGTGACGCTCACTTCCTTATAGCGCTGCAGCAGGCCTTCATAGAGGGTCCGCGTCGTGTCCAGCTCCCGCTGCAGGATGTTGTACTGAACGGAGCGCCCACGCAGGTCGAGGACGTCCCCGCTCAGGCCGGTGACCTGGGCCTGGAGCGAACGCTCCTGGTTGGCGGCGATCTCGTACTGGCTCTGGATGGAGCTGCGGATGTTGGCGGCGATCGTCTGGATCTGGCCGTCGGCTTCCTCGATCTCGGCCTTCAGCCGGACCATCTCGGGGTAGTCGGCCTGGTAGATGCTGAGTTTCTGCTGGTACTGGGCATTGAGCAGGGAGCGCTGATCGATCAGCCGCTGAATCGACGGATTCGACAGCACTTCGGGCAGGGTCATCACGTCCGCGTTGCGGGCGGAGCGCCACCGTTCCTCTGCGGCGACGCGGGCAGCCCGCGCTTCGCCAAGGGCACCGTTCAGGGCCACCAGATTGCTGGCCGTCAGCGACTGGCTCGAGCCGCTGTCGGCTCCGCCTTCGCCAGGTTCCGTGATGTTGATGATCTGCTGATTGGCCGCATAGGCGACCAGTTGGCGCTCGGCCGCCTCAAGCCGGTCCTTCGTCTGGGCGATCCTCTCCTCGAGGAATTCGCGCGCGTATTTCGAGCTTTCGAATTTGCGGTCGAGGTTGGACTGGATGAAATTCTCGGCGAAACCGTTGGCGACGCGAGCGGCGAGGACCGGATCCGGATTGTCGAAGCCGACAGCGACCAGGCGCGATCCACGCACCGGAGTGACGCTGAGGTTCGCCTGAACGATGGAAAGTGCCACCTGGCGACGTCGTGCGGCCTGATCCGCGGCCGAACCCGAGGCGGGGAGCGACTCGACCCCGAGGGCCTTCAGCGCGCCGTCGGAGCTGGCGAGGCCCAGATTCTCGACCACCCGTTCAGCCAGCGACCGGCTGCGCAGCAGGCCGTATTGGGTCTGGAAGAATTCCTCGCCTCCGACAAAGGCCTCTTTCGGCGTCTCTTCCGAGCTGAACACCCGGGCGGCCTCGCGGTCGATCTGCAGCGTGGTCCTCGCCGTATAGACGGGGGTCATGAGCAGCGTCAGGGCCGCGCCGATGGCCACGGCACCGAAGAAGCAGCTCAGGATCAGAATCCGGTGTTTGAGCGCGAGACGCCAATAGACCGCGAGGTCCAGAAGCGGCTGGTCCTGCGCCCCATCGCTCCAGCCGGCGGGCTGATTGGGGTAGGAGACGTCGCTCGAGTCCTGCACCGGACGTGGCCTCTGTTCGCCAACGAACTTGTCGTCCAGCATTATTCCATCCGTCACGCTTGCGGCCGCAGCCGCGCTGAAACAATTCGGGCTGATAACTTAAAGCCCGCCCCGGCGCACACCAATTCGCTTCGCCGCCGGCCCTGCGGGTCGCCGCCGGGCCCTTTCGGAGCGCCATCCGACAGGACGGCTCCCACGGCGTCAGAACGCCGTGAAGATCGCCAGCGCCGGCAGGGCACCCAATATCTCCTTGAACGCCGAGTTGAGGCGCGATGCGTCCACCACGATGACGTCATCTCCGAGGACGACCGGATCCGGCGACCGTCCCTGCCGGATGGAGCCCAGGTCGAACAGGGCGACGGAGCGTTGGCCGTTGACCGTGCGGAAAACGGCGACCTTGCTCAGGTCGGCCGCGGAGGTGGGGCCCTGGGCCATGGCCACCGCCTGGAGCAGCGATGTCGACCCGCGCATCTCGTAGACGCCCGGATTTGTGACCGCGCCGTCGACCGTGATCTTCTGGCTGGCGGCTTCCGTCACCGTCACGGTGACCTGGGGGTCGCGGAGGTATTGTTCGGCGAGCCGACGGGCGATCTCGGACGCCAGTTCGCCGGACGTGCGGCCTGACCCGGTCACAGCACCGATAAGCGGCATCTGGATATTGCCGGACGTGTCGATCACAAGGCCGTCAAACGAGAGATCCGGAACCTGAAAGACCCGGACATTGACCTTGTCGCCAACGCCGATTCGATATTCCGACAGGGGCGTTTCGGCGATCGGGGCCGCCTGCAGGCTGACCGGCCGGGCGGCGACCATCTGCCTGACATCCATGCGAGGTCCGCCACATCCGGCGAGCAAGGCGGCCATGACGGCAAGAAGAAACCAGGGAGCGACGCGCGACATCAGCGGCAATAACCTCGAAAATTCACCGACCTTGCAGGGCCGATCGGGAGACGACGGGGCCGGGCCAGGGCCGACCTACCAAGCGCGCGACACAACCCGCGACGGGGCGCGTTGTCCAGCACATTAGAACGGGCCGCACGATTAGACTACGTGGCACCGGGTCTGCAACGCCCTCGGGTCGCACCGGCGACTACGGGCTGAATCGGCTCGCATGCCGCTTTCGGGCGACAGGGCGAATCCGCGGCCTGACCGCAGCGTTGCAAAGGGTTGATTGGGCAAGTCGCAGGGCCTATGCGCTTGTTTCTGCCAGCCATTGGCGGCCGGCTGCGCAGGCTGTGCGACCGGCTGGTCGAACATTTCTGTACGAAATATATCAGGCGCGCGATCGCTTCCGTCGCTTCAGAAACGACGTTCGGGCGACTCCAGGACGGATGGATTGACTGTATGAGCCGCAAGACCGCTCTCGTTACGGGGATCACCGGCCAGGACGGCGCCTACCTCGCTGAATTCCTGCTGGCCAAGGGATACATCGTCCATGGCGTGAAGCGGCGGGCGTCCCTGTTCAATACGGACCGGATCGACCACCTCTACCAGGATCCCCATGTCGAAAACCGCAACCTGATCCTGCACTACGGCGACCTGACGGACAGCACCAACCTCATCCGTCTGGTGCAGGAGGTGGCACCGGACGAGATCTACAATCTGGCCGCACAGAGCCACGTCGGCGTCTCGTTCGAACAGCCCGAATACACGGCCAACGCCGACGGAATCGGGACGCTCCGCCTGCTCGAGGCCATGCGGATCAGCGGGATAGAAAAGACCTGCCGCTTCTACCAGGCTTCCACGTCCGAACTGTACGGACTGGTCCAGGAAACCCCGCAGCGGGAAACGACGCCCTTCTATCCGCGCAGCCCCTACGCCGTCGCCAAGCTCTATGCGTACTGGATCACGGTGAACTACCGCGAGGCCTACGGGATGTATGCCTGCAACGGGATCCTGTTCAATCACGAGAGCCCGGTTCGCGGCGAAACCTTCGTCACGCGCAAGATCACCCGCGCCCTCGCCCGCATCGCGCTCGGGCTGCAGGACTGCGTGCATCTGGGCAATCTCGACGCGCTGCGCGACTGGGGCCACGCCCGGGACTATGTCGAAATGCAGTGGCTGATGCTGCAGCAGGACACGGCGGAGGATTTCGTCATCGCGACCGGCCGGCAGTACAGCGTCCGCGATTTCGTCACCCTGGCCGCACGCGAGCTCGGCATCGCGGTCGAGTTCAGGGGCGAGGGTTCCGATGAGATCGGCTATGTGACTGCCGTGACGGGCGACAAGGCCGCCTGCAAGCCGGGCGATGCGATCGTCCGCATCGATCCGCGCTATTTCCGGCCGACCGAGGTCGAGACGCTGCTCGGCGATCCGACCAAGGCGCGCGAGAAGCTCGGGTGGGTTCCGCGCACCACGACCGAGGAACTCGTCCGGGAAATGGTCCTGGCCGACTATGAGGGCGCCCTGCGCGACCGGCTGGTGAAGCGTCACGGCTTCACCGCCTACGACTATCATGAGTGACAGGGACCGTTTCCGATGATCTCCCAAGACTCGACCATTTTCGTCGCGGGTCATCGCGGCATGGTCGGAAGTGCCCTGGTCCGGCGGCTGAACGCCGGCGGATATCGCAACATCATCACGGCCGACCGGAGCGAGCTGGACCTGCTGGACCAGGCCGCGGTCCGCGCGTTCATGAATCGCGAGCGGCCGGCCTGGGTCGTCGTGGCGGCGGCCAAGGTCGGCGGCGTCCACGCCAACAACATCTACCGGGCGGATTTTCTTTATGAAAATCTGACGATCGAAACCAATCTGGTCCAGGCGGCGCACGCGGCGGATGTGAACCAGCTTCTGTTTCTGGGCAGCAGCTGCATCTATCCGCGCGACTGCCCCCAGCCGATCCGGGAGGACTATCTGCTGACGGGTCCGCTGGAGTCCACCAACGAGCCCTATGCCATCGCCAAGATCGCGGGCGTCAAACTCTGCGAAGCCTTCGCCGCCCAGTATGGCCGGCGCTATTTCTCGATCATGCCGACCAATCTGTACGGTCCGAACGACAACTACGACCTCCAGATGAGCCATGTCCTGCCGGCCCTGCTGCGCAAGGCGCATGAAGCCAGGGTCCGGAACGACGATGCCATGACGGTATGGGGCTCGGGATCGCCGCGGCGCGAGTTCCTCCATGTCGACGACCTGGCGGAAGCCTGTCTGTTCCTGATGGAGCGCGACCATGAGGGTCAGTTGCTGAACGTCGGCGTCGGTGAAGACGTCACGATCCGGGAGCTGGCCGAGGCGATCGCCCGCGTCGTCGGATTCGAGGGCGCGCTCCAGTTTGACGCCTCCAAACCGGATGGGACGCCGCGCAAGCTGCTCGACGTCAGCCGGATGAAAGCCCTGGGCTGGACGGCCCGTATCGGCCTCGAGCAGGGGCTGGCCCAGACCTATCAGGATTTCCTTTCAGCCCCCCGGCGCGGTGACGATACGGTGGTCGCGGCCGGCATGTCGTCGGGCGAGATGACTCCGGCGTTGGGACATGGGTTCATTTCTTCAACCGAGGTGCCGTAGTGTCGGGTCAAGACGTGTCTGCGGGGACAGTTCTCGCGCGAATTCAGGCGAAGACGGCTTTGGTCGGCGTGATCGGGCTCGGATACGTCGGCTTGCCGCTTTGCCTGTCGCTCGGCGAGGCCGGCGTCCGTGTGCTCGGGTTCGACTCCGATCCGTCCAAGCCCGAGGCCATCGCCGCAGGCCGAAGCTATCTGACGCAGTTTGCGTCCGAGCGGGTTGAAAAGCTCGCCGGGGACGGCCGGTTCACGGCGACCTCCGACATGGGCCGGCTGGACGAGCCGGATGCTATCCTGATCTGCGTGCCGACGCCGCTTACCCGGCACCTCGAGCCGGACCTGACGTTCGTGGTCCAGACCGGGGAGGCGATCGCCGCCCGACTGAGGCGCGGACAGGTGGTCATCCTCGAAAGCACGACCTATCCCGGCACCACCGTCGAAGTCCTGAAGCCCATTCTGGAGAAGACCGGGCTCGTCGCGGGCGTGGATTTCTGGCTGGCGTTCTCGCCGGAACGTGAGGACCCGGGCAACCAGACGCATACGACGACCACGATTCCAAAGGTGGTCGGCGCGGACGACGAGGACAGTCGACGGATCGCCGCCGCGGTCTATGAGACCTTCGGCGTGCCGACGGTCCTGGTGTCCTCGAGCGCGACGGCAGAGGCCGTCAAGATCACCGAGAACATCTTCCGGGCGGTGAACATCGCGCTCGTGAACGAGCTGAAGCTGGTCTACGCCCGGATGGGGATCAACATCTGGGAGGTCATCGACGCCGCCAAGACCAAGCCCTTCGGCTATATGCCCTTCTACCCCGGGCCGGGCCTGGGCGGCCACTGCATCCCGATCGACCCCTTCTACCTGACGTGGAAGGCGAAGGAGTTCGAACTTTCGACCCGGTTCATCGAACTTGCCGGCCAGATCAACACCTCGATGCCGGACCACGTCCTGGCCGAACTCGGCAGTGCGCTCGGTGTCCGGTTCCGGAAGTCAGTGAACGGCTCCCGAATCCTGCTGCTCGGCATCGCCTACAAGAAGAATGTCGACGACATGCGCGAAAGCCCCTCGCTCAAGCTGATCGAAAAGCTGGAGGCCATGGGTGCGTCAGTTGACTTCCATGACCCGTATTTCCCGACGATACCGATGTCGCGGGAGCATGCGGAACTGGCCGGACGAACCTCTGTGGCGTGGGACCTGGACGCCATCGGCACCTATGACGCCGTGCTGATCGCCACGGACCACGACGATGTGGACTACAAGGGCCTCGCCGCCAGCGCCCGCCTCGTCGTTGACACGCGAAACGCATGCGCCCGGAGTGGTGCTGATATGAGCAGCGTCGTACTGGCTTGAGCCGGATGCGGCAGGGAAGGCGAACTCACATCCTATGACCCAGCAATCCTCGTCATCCGCCATCCGGTTCGCCGCCATCGGCGTCGCGGGCTTTGTCGCCCAGAGACACCTCACAGCCATCAAGGCGGTCGGGGGTCATCTCCATGCCGCCATGGATCCGAACGACGCCGTCGGCTCCATGGACAAACATTTTCCCGACGCGCGGTTTTACACCGAGTTCGAGCGCTTCGACCGGTATGTCGACAAGCTGGGGCGGGAAGGGCAGGGCGTGCAGTACGTCAGCATCTGTTCGCCGAACTACCTGCATGACTCGCATGTTGGTTTCGCGCTCCGTGCGGGTGCTGACGCCATTTGCGAGAAGCCGCTTGTTCTGGATCCCGGGAGCATCGATTTCCTCGAAAAGCTCGAGCTGGATACGGGCCGCAAGGCCTACACAATCCTGCAGCTGCGCCTGCACCCCGCGATCATCGCCCTGCGTGAGAAGATCGCATCCGGCCCCCCGGGGCACGTCTATGACGTCGACCTGACCTACATCACGTCGAGGGGGCGTTGGTATTACGTGTCCTGGAAGGGTGATGAGGCCAAATCCGGCGGCATCGCCACCAACATCGGCGTCCATTTCTTCGACATGCTGGGTCACGTCTTCGGGGCGGTGAAGACCAACACCGTGCACCATCGGGCGATCGACTGCGCGGCGGGCTATATCGAATACGAACAGGCGCGCGTGCGGTGGTTCCTCTCGATCAACGCACGCGACGTTCCGCCGGACGTCCGGGTCAGACAGACCACGTTCCGGTCGATCACGGTTGACGGCGACGAGCTGGAATTCTCGGATGGTTTCACGGACCTGCATACGGACAGCTATCGGGAAATCATGGCGGGCAGGGGGTTCCGCGTGAAGGAGGCCCGGCCGTCCATCGAAACGGTCGCCGCCATCCGGACGGCACCGATCGTTCCCGCCGGCGGTGAGGCGCATCCGCTTCTCGCCGAGGCAACCTCTGGCGAAAGGTACTCAGGTGGCTGGCCCGTCTGACCCCAAGGCCCAGATGGTCGCCGATGCCCGGTTTCCCGGGGTGTCGATCCATGAGAGCGCCTATGTCGATGACCCCTGCCGCATCGGCGAGCAGACGCGCATCTGGCACTTCAGCCACGTCCTTGACGGATGTGACATCGGCAAGCGGTGCTCGATCGGTCAGAATGTCATGATCGGGCCGAACGTCACCGTCGGGGACAACTGCAAGATCCAGAACAATGTCAGTCTGTTCGAAGGCGTGGAACTTGAAGACGGCGTGTTCTGCGGCCCGAGCTGCGTGTTCACCAACGTGTTCAATCCGAGGGCCGAGGTTGAACGCAAGTCCGAGTTCCGGAAGACGCTGGCGAAGCGCGGCGCGACGATCGGCGCGAATGCGACCATCGTCTGCGGCTACACGCTGGGCGAATACTGCTTTGTCGCCGCGGGCGCGGTCGTGGCCTGCGACGTGCCCGATTTCGCCCTCATGGCCGGGGTGCCGGCCCGCCGCATCGGATGGATGAGCCGGGCAGGCGCCCGTCTCGGTCCCGACAATGTGTGCCCGATCGAAGGGCTCTCCTATCGACTGGACGGCGACCGACTGAGCCTGGTCCTTCCGGACGCAGACTCATGATCCTCCCGCAGGCGACGGCGCACACCGGCAAGAGGACCCCCGACCCATGTGCGGACTGAATGGCATATTCGCCTGGTCCCGCGCAGCGCCCGCTGTCCGGACCGAGGAGCTCATCCGGACGCGGGACCATATGGCCAGCCGTGGGCCGGACGGCACCGGCCTGTGGGTGAGCGACGACGCGCGGGTCGGTTTCGGTCACCGGCGACTGTCGATCATCGATCTTTCCAGCGGCGGGCATCAGCCGATGAGCAGCGCCGACGGCGCGCTCACCGTTGTCCTCAATGGCGAAATCTACAACTACCAGGCCCTGCGAGCGGCCCTCGTCGCCAGGGGGTGTGTGTTCCGGAGCACGTCGGACACCGAGGTCCTGCTGCATCTCTATGCCGAGAAGGGCGATGCGATGCTCGGGGACCTGCGGGGGATGTTCGCCCTGATCCTGTGGGACAGTCGCCGCCGCCGCCTGCTGATGGCGCGGGACCCCTACGGGATCAAGCCGCTCTATTATTCGGATACCGGCGGAACGATCCGCTTCGCATCCCAGGTGAAGGCGCTCCTTGCCGGCGGGGCGATCTCGCGCGAACCCGAACCGGCGGGTCAGGTGGGTTTCCATCTCTGGGGGTGCGTGCCGGAGCCGTTCACCAGCTTCCGGGACATACGCGCCCTGCCCGCCGGCAGCGCCCTGGTGGTGGATGAGGCCGGGGCGGGCGCGCCGACCTCCTTCTTCTCGATCGCATCCGTCTTTTGCGACGCTGAAAAGCAGGGTCCCGACCCGGCGGCCGCCGCAGACGCGGGGGCCTTCGTTCGCGCGGCCGTGCTGGACAGCGTGCGCCACCATCTGATCGCCGACGTTCCGGTGGGCGCGTTCCTGTCCGCGGGCATCGACTCCGGCGCGCTGGTCGGGCTGATGCGTGACGCGGGTGCCAACGATATCCAGACGGTGACGCTGGCGTTCGACGAATTCCGCGGCCAGCCGCAGGACGAAGCGCCCCTGGCGGAAGAGATCGCCAGACTCTACGGGACCCAGCACGTCACGAGGGTCGTCACGGAGCGGGAGTTCCAGGACGACCTGCCGGCCATTCTGGACGCCATGGACCAGCCGTCGATCGACGGGATCAATTCCTGGTTCGTCGCCAAGGCGGCCCGTGAGCTCGGGCTGAAGGTCGCACTCTCCGGCGTCGGGGGCGATGAGCTGTTCGGCGGCTATCCGTCGTTCAGAAGCATCCCGGCCTGGGTGTCGCGGATGCGCCTGCCCGCGAAAATTCCGTTCGCCGGACGGGCGTTCCGCACCCTTGCGGGTTGGGTCGGGCCGCAGAGGCTCGGGCTGAATCCGAAGTCGGTCGGGATGGTCGAACTGGGGGCGACCTATCCCGGAGCCTATCTGCTGCGCCGCGGCCTGTTCATGCCGTGGGAACTGGAAAAGCTGCTGGATCCGGACGTGGTCAGCGCAGGGCTGGATCGGCTTGCGGCGCTGGCACCCGCGACGGAGGCCCTGACCCCGGAGCCGCGGTCAGGTTTCGCGAAGGTCGCGATCCTCGAAAGCGCCCTGTACATGCGCAACCAGCTTCTGCGCGACACGGACTGGGCGAGCATGGCGCACTCGCTGGAGGTCCGCACACCGCTGGTGGACTCCGTCCTGCTGGAAACCCTGGCACCCTATCTGGCCAGTTCGCTCCATGCGCCCGGCAAGGTGCTTCTCGCGCACGCGCCGCAAACGCCCTTGCCTGACAGCGTCGTACACCGGCCCAAGACGGGCTTCGGCACGCCGATCGCCTCATGGCTGAAACGGTCCGCCTTCTTCGACAGCAAGACGCCCCCGCCCGGGCCCGCGAACGCGGCCAGCCCATGGGCGCGGCAGTGGGCGGTGCAAGTCGCCGGCAGGGACTGATGGTCCGTCAAGCGGTTCAGCGTGTGAAGGGCGACTTGTGGAAGCTCGCTGCCCGCCTGGTCAAGAACCCCGGGTACTGGGCCAATATCTCGATCCTGATGAGCGGTACCGTGGGGGCCCAGGCCGTCGGCATCGCGTCGATCCTAGTGCTTGCGCGCCTGTATTCACCAGGGGACTTCGGGAATTACGCCTTCTTCTTCGTGGTCGCCGGTTTCCTTTCGCTGGTCGGTACGGGCAGCTACGACCAGGCGGTCTATGTTGAGACGACGCCCCGGGACGCCGCCCAGACGGCCCTGCTCGCGACACTGACCTCGGGTGCCGTTGGACTGGCCGCACTGGCTCTGGGGTTCGCAGCCCAGGGCTGGACCGCTCATCTGGGTCCGGTGGGTGCGATCCCGGGGTTCCTGCCGCTCCTCGCCGTCAGCATAGGTCTGGGCGGATCAGCCACCACCCTGATGGCGCTTTGTTGCCAGCAGGGCCGGTTCGGGTCCCTGGCGGCGGGCCGTATGGCGCAGGCTGTGACCGCGGCGGTGGCGAGTCTCGGTCTCGGCCTGGCGGGTTTCGGACCGCTGGGTCTCGTCCTGGGGTTCCTGGCCGGACAGGCGGTGTTGGTGATCTGGCTCGCGGCCGTCTCAAACTTCCTGGTGCAGATCTCGCATTCGACGACGGCGAACCTCCTCGCCCGCGCGACCGGCAATGTCCGGTTCCCGAAATTCATGCTGCCCGGCGCAATCCTCAACTACGCCGGCGCCAATGCGATCACCCTGATCGGGCCATCGTTCTTCAGCATCGCTACGCTCGGTCACTACAACCTCGGTCAACGTACCGCCGGATTGCCGCTGACGGTGGTGGGCTCCGCGATGGGCGACGTGTTCCGGAGCAGCATCAGTCCCCAATCCAGCAGCGCCAGCGAAGTCGCGACCCTGTTTCGTGCGGCCGCCATTCGACTGGCCTCGATCGGTGCCGTGCTGGTTCTGCCTCTGGCGCTGTTCGGGCCGCTGCTGTTCTCCCTCGCCTTTGGGCCGGAGTGGAAGGAGGCCGGCCTGTATGTGCAGATCATCTCTCCTGTGATCTTCGCCCGCTTCGTCGTCAGCCCACTGAGCGCGGTGCTGGCCCTCGCCAGACAACAGAAGCTCGACATGATCCTGCAGGGGCTGTTCGTCCTGTCGGCGTTCGGGTCCATCGCGGCGGGTGCCGTCAGCAGGAATTTCCTCGTCTTCCTGATCGCGCTGACAGCCAGCCAGACGGCCATCTACGCTCTGTATTTCTTCGTATCCCGGCACTTCTCCCGGCGTATCGGGATATCCTGAACGTCGGCGGGATCGGGCGGCAATTTTGCTTGTCTTGGGCTGCGGAAACCCGGATCGTTCGCCAACTCGCTTTTCTGCTGACGGTCAAAATGCAACTGAAATCCGCCATTCGGCGCGGACTTACATGGCTCGGCCTGAGCCTTTGCCGGATCATTCCAGTCCTTCGACCCATTGACGAGACGCGGGAAACCCAGACGCCGGTCCGGTTGAAACACCTGGTCTGGAAGCACATTCTGCGCTTCAATCCGGGGGCGTACTGGCCCGTGCACTTCACGAGCATCGTCTCGGGAACGCAAAATATCTATTGCGGCATTGAAACATGCCCGGGGTACATGCCGGGCTGTTACATCCAGGGCATCGGGAAGATCTACATCGGCGACTACACCCAGATCGCGACCAATGTCGGCATCATCTCGGCCAACCATTCCCTGTATGACAACCGCCACCACGAGGCGTCAGAGGTCCGGATCGGTGAGTATTGCTGGATCGGAATGAATGCGGTCGTGCTTCCGGGCGTGGTGCTCGGTGATTTCACCGTGGTCGGTGCCGGATCGGTCGTGACGAAGTCGTTCGCAGAGGGGCACTGCGTGATCGGCGGCAATCCTGCGCGGCTGATCAAGAAGCTCGACCCGGCTGAATGCGTTCGCCATCGCAGCCGTCACGAGTATAATGGATACGTCCGCAGCGACCGGTTTGCGGCGTTCCGAAAAGCGAGACTGAACGTTTGAGCACCGGCGGCCTCACTGATCCATGCACGCGCAGCTTCCGGCCATGATAACCGTCGTCGATTACGACGCCGGCAACGTCGGTTCGGTCGTCAACATCTGTCGCAAGGCCGGCGGGGAGGTCCAGGTGTCGTCCGATCCGGAGGTCATCGCGGGCGCGACCAGGCTTATTCTCCCCGGCGTCGGCCATTTCGGTTCGGCGATGGAGCGGCTCAGGTCCAGCGGCATCGTCGCCGCCCTCGATGAGGCCGTGCAGGTGCGCAAGGTGCCCATCCTCGGCATCTGCCTCGGCATGCAGTTGTTCGCGCAACACAGCGAGGAGGGTGATGCGGCGGGTCTCGGCTGGATTGCGGCGCGCTCGGTGCATTTCAAGGCCGAGCCCGGCTCGTCGCTGAAGATTCCGCACATGGGCTGGAACACGGCGGAACCGACGCGATCTGATCCGCTGATCGACGGGCTGCCGGCGGATCCGCGCTTCTACTTCGTCCATTCCTATTATGTGACCTGCGACCACGACGAGGACGTTCTGATGCGCACGACGCACGGCGTGGGCTTCGTCTCGGCCGTCCACAGCGGCAACATCCGGGGAACGCAGTTCCACCCGGAGAAGAGCCACAAATTCGGGCTCGGCATCATCCGCAACTTCATTGAGCGCGTCCCGCCGTGTTGAGCGCGCGCGTCCTCCCCTGCCTGCTCCTGAAAGGCCTCGGCCTGGTCAAGACGGAGCGGTTCAAGGACCCGAAATACGTCGGCGATCCGATCAATGCGGTGAAACTGTTCAACGACCTCGAGGTCGATGAGCTGGTCTTCCTCGACATCACCGCGACGCGCGAGGGTCGCGAGCCTGCCTATGACCGGATCGCCGAGATCGCGAGTGAGGCGTTCATGCCGATCGCCTATGGCGGCGGCGTCCGCACCGCGGCCCAGGCGGCGCGCCTTTTCCAGGTCGGTGTCGAGAAGGTGGTGGTGACCACCGCCGCGGCGGAGCGGCCGGAACTTCTGACCGAATTGTCAGAGATCTACGGCAGCCAGAGCGTCGTCGGCGGCATTGACGTCAAGCGTAACTGGCGGGGCCGGCCGCGGGTCATGACGGCGGGCGGCACGCGCGACGCGGGGCTCGATCCCGTTGCCCTCGCCGGGGAGTTCGTGCGACGGGGTGCCGGCGAGATCATGGTCAATGCCATCGATCTGGACGGGACGATGAAAGGCTATGATCTGCCGCTGGTGGGCGCGATCGCCAGGGCGGTCAGCGTGCCGGTGGTGGCCTGTGGCGGCGCAGGCTCGCTGGAGGATGTCGGCTCGGTGATCGCCGCCGGTGCCTCGGCCGCGGCCGCCGGCAGTCTCTTTGTGTTCAAGGGTCCGCACCGCGGGGTGCTGATCAACTACCCTACCCGATCCGAGCTCGAGACACTGCTCGGTCAATGACCCCCTGACGGGACCCTGCCTGGGCGTTGAACCGACCGCTTGGGCAGACCGGTCAAGGAACAAAGTAAGATATCGATGCGAATAGCCTATTTGACGGAATGGTCGCCCTATGACGAGACGGGAGTCCTCAAGAAGCTGATTGGACAGGTTTCCGCGTGGCGCGAACTCGGCGCAGAGGCGGAACTGTTCGCAATTTGCCCCCTGCGTGACGCGGTTCCTGCCTGCGCCTATGAGGATTTCGGCAGCGTCATCGGCCGGATTCACGAAGACAAGGTGAAAGCCTATCCGGCCGCCAGGCTTGGGTTTGTCAACAAGATCATCTCAACGCCGGAAGCCAAGAGGCAGTTGTCTGCATTCGCGCCTGACGTGATCTACTATCGACAACACGGGCCCTGGTATCCCGGCCTGGGTAGCCTGTTGAAGCTCGCGCCGGTCGTGATGGAGATCAACACGCGCGAGGAGATGGACGCCAAGCTCTGGGGACTTGCGTTCCAGCTGGCCGACACCGGGACCAAAAAGCTCGTTCATTCCCATGCTGACGCCTTCATCTGCATGACGGATGAGATCGCCGAGCCCTATCTCCTGTCGGGCAAGCCCGTCGGAGTGATCCCCAATGCGATGAACAATTTCCCGCCCCGGGTTCTCCCGCCGAGCGGCAACTCCAGTCCGGCCCTCGTCATCACCGCCACGCCGCTGGGAATTGCAGAGTGCTGGCACGGCGTGGACAAACTCTTTGATCTGGCCGTCGCCCTTCCGCATTTCCTGATCCATGTCGTCGGCTATTCCCGATCACACTATGAGCCACGCCCGATCCCGGAAAATCTGATTTTCCATGGGTATCTCGGCAGCGCTGATCTGGCTGAGCTCTATGCCAGGTGTGATGTTGGATTCGGGTCTCTGGCAGCGCACAGAAAAAGCCTCAGGCAGGCCTGCCCCTTGAAGACGAGAGAATACCTCTCCTATGGGCTCCCCGTGATTGTCGGATACGAAGAGGCTGAGGAGCGTCTCCGCAAGGCTGATTTCGTCCTGGAGATCGGCAACCATGAGAACAATATCAGGGACAGCGTCGAACATATCCGGCAGTTTGCCGAGGCCTGGCTCGGCCGGCGTGTGGACGCCGATCTTTCATTCATGAGCCTGGACTCAAAAGAGCGGCAACGGCTGGAATTTCTGGATAAATTGCTGCAGTCCGGGTCTGCCGCCGACGAACAGGGCGCTCGGGAGACGCCGGGGGCCTGACCCCGGTCCCGGTCCCGGCTGGCTTCCGGCTTCGGGCAGTCGGAAGGGTCGTCGAGAAAAGTTTGTGATGTTGAGGTTGTAGTTTCTTCAGGCTGAAGCGCCCCGTCATCAAAGATGAGCGAGGCAGTCAGTATATCGGCCTGTATTGTGATTTCTATTTTTGCCAGAGTTTCAATGATCGTCTTCCGACGCAGTGTTTTCCGGACTCACGGAAAGATGTCGAGAGGTGACATATCGAACCTGATGCTGGCCACGAGTTCTGGAGAACGGGAATGAAACGAGCGTTGGTGACGGGCGGGGCGGGCTTCATCGGGTCGCACGTCGTGGATGAGCTCGTGGCGATGGGCCACGAGGTTCATGTGATCGACAATTTCATGAACGGGCGGCGCGAGCATCTGGCCGGGCTGCCGGCCGACCGCATCCATGAGGTCGACATTCGCGACCATGCCGGGCTTTCCAGCGCCGTCGCCAAAATCGCCCCGCAGCTCGTCTACCATCTCGCCGCCATTCACTTCATTCCCTACTGCACCGAACACCCGACGGAATCGGTGCTGATCAATATCCAGGGCACGCAGAATCTTCTCGATGCCCTGGCGAACACGCCCGCGGAGCGGCTGTTCTTCGCATCGACCGCGGCGGTGTATCCGCCGAAGGAAGACAAGCATCTCGAAACCGATCCGTCAGAACCGATGGACGTCTACGGCGCGACCAAGTCGGCGGGCGAGGCGCTGGTGAAGGCCTATGCCCAGACCTCGGGAAACCCGGTCGCGATCGGCAGACTGTTCAACGCCGTCGGTCACCGGGAGACCAATCCGCACCTGCTGCCGGAGATCGTCAACCAGCTCGCGACCGGCGCGCGAACCCTCCACCTCGGCAACCTCGAGCCCCGCCGTGACTTTGTGGATACGCGCGACATGGCGAAGGCCATCGTTGCGGCCAGTCTCGCAGTCTCCGACGGTTCGGACGTTTTCAACATCGGGTCCTGCCGTCAGTACAGCGTCATCGAAGTCGTGCAGATCTGCGAGCGCATTCTCGGCGAGCCGATCGAGATCGTTCAGGACCCCGCTCGCGTGCGCAAGGTGGAACGCCAGAGCCTGTTGGCCGGTATCGACAAACTGACCGCCGCCACAGGCTGGAGCCCGGAGATCGATCTCGAGCAGACCCTTCGGGAACTGCTGGCGACCTGACAGAGCGGGGGAAGCGCATGCGCGTTGCAATCGTCAATCACGGCATCTTCCCCTTCCTCATGGGCGGGATGGAGCGGCATACCCACTTTCTGGCGAAGCACATGGCCGAGAGCGGCGTCGAGGTCGACGTCCTCGTGCCGGAGCTCAAGCCTGATCAGCAGGCGGCGTACGAGGACCTCGCCAATCCCTACCGCCTGGTCCAGTTCCCGTGGCCGGCCTCTCGCCTGTGGCTGAGATCCAACTACCTCTACTCGCGGCTGGCGGCGGCCCATCTGGCGGCCCACCGTTTCGATGCGGTCTATTGCCAGGGGTTCAACGCCTGGGCCTATCTCGCCGACCCCGCCCGTGACCGGCGCGCCCTGACGATTTTCAATCCGCATGGGCTGGAGATGTTCAAGACCGTCGGGCTTCAGCAGTCGGCCAAGAGTTTGCCCATGCGCTGGGCAGGCCGGGAACAGGCCAGGCTGGCCGATCGTGTCGTCTCCCTCGGCGGCGGCCTGACGGACGAGGTCCGGCGGTTCCTTCGTGTCGGCGATGACCGGATCGACGTTCTGCCGAACGCCATTGATATCGACTACATCGACAGCTTCGGCGGATCATCCCGACGCGAAGGGCCCGTACGGTTCATCTTCGTCGGCCGTCTGGAGGCCAACAAGGGCGTCTCCTGTCTGTGCGAAGCGTTCGAGGCGGTGGAGGGCGCGCACCTGACCATCGTCGGCTCCGGGCCGCTTGAGGCTGAGCTGAAGCAACGTTTCACCAAACCCGGTATCGAGTTCGCGGGCCGTCTGGACGACCGCGAACTGTTCGAGCGTTACCGGCGCAGCGACTGCTTCATTTTCGCGAGTCTCTACGAGGGCATGCCGACCGTGATCCTTGAGGCGATGGCCTGCGGCCTGCCCGTGATCGCGACCGATATCGGCGCGGTGACCACGATGGTCAGCCCCGATAATGGCTTTGTCGTCCAGCCCGGATCGAGCGCGCAGCTTGCGGACGCCATCGCTGCGTTCCTGCGGCTGCCGGCCGATGCGAGGCGCGGAATGGCCGAGGCCTCCCGGGATCGGGTGGAAACGCAGTTCACCTGGCCGCGGGTGGCGCGCTTGACGCTTGAGACGATTGAAAAGCACCTTTCAGCGCGCCGCGGCGACCCTCGGTCGAACGCCACCCCCACCGGTTCGCTGAGCGCAGGCCGGCCAAGGACATGAAGAGCGACATGATCGAGACCGACGCGGGAGGGAGGCGCCTCTACTATCTCGACGACATTCCGACGCCTTACCGGCTCGGCGTTCAGCGTCGCGTCGCCGGGCAGTGGCCCGGTGCCTTCAAGATCGCCTATTGCGCGGCGTCGGAGCCCGGCCGCGACTGGACGTTCGATTTTGGCGATGTCGATGTCGAAGTCCTGCCCGGCCGGCAGTACCGACCGCCCCGGCAGGTCAATCCGATCTCAATCAAGTGGAACCCGTCGGTCTGTTCTTCACTCGCCGCGTTCCGGCCGGACATGGTTGTGATTTCCGGCTACCTGCATCCGACGATGCACCTGGCCGCCCGGTGGTGCCGCCAGAACGGTGTGCCCTACGCCATCGCCTGCGAAACCAGCGCCCGCAGTTCGACCACGACGGGGCTGAAGTGGTGGATCAAGCGCCGGCTCGCCGGCCGTCTGGTGCGCGACATGGCGTTTGGCCTGCCGGTCGGACGGGAGGCGGGCCAGTATCTGCGCAGCCTCGGCGCGCCGGAGGCACCGTTGCACTATTTCCCGAACACGCCCGACACCTCGATCGTTGTCGAAGCCGCCATGCAGGTCCGCAAGAAGGGCCGGGAGGCTGAACTGCGCCGGAGCCTCAACATTCCGGCGGACTCGAGCATTGTCCTCTTTGTGGGCCGCATGATCGATGCGAAGCGCCCGCTGGACGCCCTTGAGGCGTTTCGCCTGGCCGGGGACGCAGCGTCCGACGCCACCCTGGTTTTCGTCGGCGATGGTCCGTTGCTTGACCAGATAAGGTCAGCGGCGGCCGGCGACGATCGTGTGGTTTGCACCGGCTGGCTCACGGATCCGGCGCAGACCGCCGCCCTGATGGCCATTTCGGCGGTGATGGTCCTGCCTTCCCAGCACGAGACCTGGGGCGCGGTGGTGAACGAGGCCATGGCGGCCGGAACACCCGTGATCGCCTCGGACAGGGTCGGGTCTGCCATCGAGTTGATCGAAAGCGAAGTGAGCGGAATCATCTATCCCGTGGGCGATACGGCCGCGCTCGCCGCCGGCATGGGCCGGCTCCTCCTGAACGACGATCTCAGGCGGGATATGGGTCAGGCCGGGAAGGAAATCGCGCTTGCCAAGGGTGAAGTCTACGCCGCAGATAATTTGATCAGCGGCGCTCTGCATGCAACGGAAGGCCGCTGACAGACCGGGGCGTTCGTTGATTGTGCGGTCCGATCATCAACGATATCCGGGGGCGGCGTCATTGTCTGACGGACCGCTTCCGGGGCGAGTGTCGACGTGAATTTTGGGCGGTATAGATGAGTCGATACTACACCGGTATGAATATAAATGCTGCCAAGGTCGTCAATGCCCGACGCGGTATTGCTCCGTTGGTGCAGCTTGCGTTTGCCGGTTTACTGTCGATCTACTATTTTGCGAACTTCTACAACTCGTCTGTGGCTGACTTGCTGGCGGCGGCGAAGTGGGCTTCTACCCTCGGGTTCGCAGGGCTTATGATTGTCGTTGCAAAGAGAAGGGATGTATCACAGGGGATCGCTTTGATTATTCCTGTTGTCTTTCTTGCTCTTCTATTTGTTACTGTGACGCTTTCTGAGCAAATATCGACGAGTGTTGTATATTTCGCCACATTCGTTCTTGTGCTGGCGGCAAGCTGGTTATTTGCGGGCCATGTTGCGAGCCGGAATGCACAGTCCCAGTTCTTTGAAATCATTGCGAACCTGGGTCGCTTTGTAATCTTCACCAACATACTGATGTTGATGGCCGGCCTGAATCTGGGGCGAGGCGGTTTCCGGTTCTCGGGCTGGACGGACAATCCCAACACGCTGGCGCTGATGATCGCGCCGACCCTGATCATTTTGATCGCCCAGATCCTCGAGCGCCGCCGCAATGTGCTCCTCTGGAATCTACCCTTTATCCTCCTGGGTCTGATTCTTCTGGTCGCGGCTGACTCCCGGGCCGGAGTGCTGTGGATCGGGATTGCGTGCCTGTCGCTGTTCGCCTTCCGCCAGGGCGTGGGTATCAGTTTCTGGATGAGCGTCGTGGTCGGCGCCCTGTTCGTCCTGTTCTGGAATGACGTTTCCGCCTTCGTGATCTCCCTTGTCGACCGGCAAATCGGCAGGGTGGATGCGGACATTCTCAGCGGGCGCTCCGAGATGTGGCCCGTCGGGATTGAAATGTTCTACCAGAAGCCGTTGGCGGGGTACGGGCCCGGGATGTCCGAACCGCTTCTGGACGCGATTCAAGGGACCTTCCGCGAGGCTCGGGGGTCCCAGTTCCACAACTCCTATGTCACCATCCTGGCGGAGACGGGGGTCATTGGTGCCCTCGCGGTGTTGCTCGTCATCGGGGCGGCCCTTGTCGGCGGCGTGCGCAGTTCGTCGCGCCTGCGCATCCAGAAGAACCCGCGATGGCCCACCCAGGCCCTGCCCTGGGCCATTCTCCTCGGCGCGCTGGGCCATGCGTTTTTCGAAACCTGGATCCTGTCCCCGGGAAATGCGAACGCGTTCATCCTCTGGACCTGCATCTGGCTGCTGATCAACGACCGGTCAGTGACGTCCGACGCCACGGCTGCGGGCAACGGCGGCCGGTTTCGTCTCTGGCCCGCGCGGGCGGCGGTCATGCGCGGACCGCGCCCGCAAGGGAACGGTCTGGTCCCGGACGCGCCTGCCGGCCGACCCGCCCGGCGGTCCTGATGAGCACCTTTCGCACGGAGGTCCTCGCTCAGGATCCGGCCCTGCGCCTCGCCCGAATGACACCAGGCGGGTGTTTCCCTAGCGGTGCGGGCGCGCAGTGAAGGTTCTGATCACGGCGGCGAGCTTTCTTCAGAGCTATGGCGGACCCGCCTTCTCGGTGTCGCGCCTTGCGATCGCCCTCGCGGAGCGCGGCGTTGAGGTGGGCCTCTGGGCGCCGGATGGCTCCGCTGTCTCTTCGCCCATCCTCGCTGACGATAGGTCCCTTGTCCGGCTCGGCGGCGATGCTGGAGCGGCGCTCAGCGCGTTCGGCAAACCGGACCTCTTCCATGACAACGGCGTCTGGCGGCCCTATAATTTCGCCGTCGCCAGACTCGCGGACAAGACCGATACCCCGCGTATCGTGACCACGCGGGGCATGCTTGAGCCCTGGGCGATGCAGCACAGGTCCCTGAAGAAGAAGCTGGCGTGGACACTTTTCCAGCGCCGGGACCTGATGCGGGCGCGCTGCCTTCATGCGACGGCCGGGTCCGAGGCGCAGACCCTGATGACCTACGGGTTGGGCGTACCCGTTCGCATCGTGCCGAATGGTGTCGATCAACCGGCGATAGACCACCCCGTCCGTTCGTCGAAAGGGATCGAGCGCAAGGCCCTGTTCCTCAGCCGTATCCATTCCAAGAAGGGTCTGCCCATGCTGGTGGAAGCCTGGGCGCGGGTCAGGCCGAAGGGTTGGGTCCTGGAGATCGCCGGGCCGGACGAGGAAGGGCACCGGGCGGAGGTCGAGCATCTGGTGCAGGCCAGCGGTCTCGGCGAGGTGGTGCGCTTCCTAGGGCCCGTCGACAGCGCTCACAGGTCAGAAGTGTACGGATCGGCCGAGCTGTTCGTCCTGCCGACCCATTCCGAGAATTTCGGCATGGTGATAGGCGAGGCGCTGGCGCATGGCGTGCCGGTTCTGACGACGAAGGGCGCGCCCTGGCCGACCCTTGGGGATCGTGGCTGCGGCTGGTGGGTCGACATCACGGTTGACGGCATCGAGGAAGGCTTGCGGCAGGCGACAGCCTGCGATCCGGCGACGCTGTCCCTGATGGGCACCCGGGGGAGGGACTTCGTCCAGCAGGAGTTCGGCTGGACGCGCGTGGCGGAGCAGATGCTCGAAGTCTATGAAGAGGTGCTGTCGTCCCGGAAGTCCGCAGCCTGATGCGGCGTGGCGGGGCGGTTCCCGTCGGGACGGATGAATATCGGGAGGCGACAATTCTGGTGCGGCTGGATCAGTTCAATAACGCGGGCTATCACCGGGGCCGTCCTGCACTGGTCGAGGCGTTGTGGCTCGTCGCCCAGGCGCTGTTGCTGCGCTCGTTCATCCCCGGCTCGTTCCATCGCCGGCTGCTGCTCCGGATGTTCGGGGCCCGGATCGGGACCGGCGTGGTGATCAAGCCCGGCGTCCGCGTGAAATTCCCCTGGCGTCTCGAGATCGGTGCCCACTCATGGATCGGCGAAGGCGTCTGGATCGACAATCTGGCCGAGGTGAAGATCGGGCCTCATTGCTGCCTGTCGCAGGAAGCCTACCTTTGTACCGGCAGTCACGACTGGTCGAAGGCCACGTTTGATCTGGTGACCGCCCCGATCACCATTGGCGAAGGTGCCTGGATCGCCGCCCGCGCCGTCGTCGCCCCCGGCGTCGTGGTCGGTGAAGGCGCCGTTCTCGGCCTCGCCAGCCTGGCGAGCAAATCGCTGGATGCCTGGGGAATCTACCGGGGCGTGCCGGCCAGCCTTGAACGGTATCGCACCGTCAGCGACGCGTGACCGGGGCCGGCCCCCCGAGCTGACCCGGCATTCAGGACGCGTCCGGATTCCGCGCGACCGGATCAGGGCCTGTTCAGACGCTGGGCCGTCCGCCGAGGCTGGCCAAGGCCATCGGGCTGCCGCTATAGGAACCTGCCAGCGGGGCTCGGAGAGACTGTATGCACACCACACGTCGGGTTCTCGTTACAGGCGGGGCGGGCTTTGTCGGCTCGCATCTTTGCGAACGCCTGCTGGAGCGCGGTGACGAGGTTCTCTGCATCGACAACTTCTTCACCGGGGCGCGATCGAACGTCGCTCACCTGCTGGGCAATCCCGGCTTCGAACTGCTGCGTCACGACGTGACCTTCCCGCTCTATGTGGAGGTCGACGAGATCTACAACCTGGCCTGCCCGGCCAGTCCGGTTCACTACCAGTTCGACCCGGTCCAGACGACCAAGACGAGCGTCCATGGCGCGATCAACATGCTGGGCCTCGCCCGGCGTCTGAAGGCCAAAATTCTCCAGGCTTCGACCTCGGAGGTCTATGGCGATCCCGTGGTCCATCCGCAGCCGGAAGAGTACTGGGGCCACGTCAATCCGATCGGCCCGCGGTCCTGCTACGATGAAGGCAAGCGCTGCGCCGAGACCCTGTTCTTCGACTATCACCGTCAGCACGCGCTGCGCATCAAGGTCGCCCGGATCTTCAATACCTATGGCCCGCGCATGCACCCCAACGATGGACGGGTGGTCTCGAACTTCATCGTCCAGGCGCTGGCTGGCGAGCCGATCACCCTTTACGGCGAAGGCGATCAGACCCGCTCGTTCTGCTACGTCGACGATCTTGTCGAAGGGCTGATCCGGCTGATGGACACGCCCGACGCGGTCACCGGCCCGGTCAACCTCGGCAATCCCAACGAGTTCACCATCCGGCAGCTGGCCGAACTGGTGGTCGAACTCACCGGCTCCAAATCCGAGCTGGTTCACCGGCCCCTGCCACAGGACGATCCGCGTCAGCGGCAGCCGGATATCACCAAGGCCAAGGCCCTGCTGGACTGGCAACCGACGCTGCCCCTGCGTGAGGGCCTGATCAAGACGATCGGCTATTTTGACGGACTGCTGTCCGGACAAAGGTAGACCGGGGGTCGCCTCCGGTGGACCAGGGACCCGCACCACGCCGCACCGGTCCCCTGTCCCAGGCGTTCGCAATTGCGCGAACTAACCCCGGCGAATAGGGTCGCCCCAGAACTCTCCCCCGCCGAAAGTGCCGCATGTCCAGTCTGAGTTATCGCATCTGCACGCGCTGCGTGATGGATACGACCGATCCCGAGATCGTCTTCGACGCCGACGGCGTGTGCAACCATTGTCACCAGCACCTCCGGGACATCGCCACCAAGGTGTTCTCGGGAGAGGACGGCCGAAACCGTCTCGAAAGGCTGGCGGACGATCTGCGCAAGCGCCACAAGGGCAAGCCCTATGACTGTGTGATCGGCGTCAGCGGCGGCGTCGACAGCACCTATGTCGCCTGGCTGGTCAAGGACCTCGGCCTGCGCCCGCTCGCGGTGCATCTCGACAATGGCTGGAACTCCGAGATCGCCGTCAGCAACATCGCCAATGCACTCAAGAGGCTCGACATCGAACTCTACACCCATGTCATCGACTGGGAGGAGTACAAGGACATCCAGAGGTCGTTCCTGCTCGCTTCGGTCCCCGACGTCGAAGTGCCGACCGATCACGCAATCTCCGCCTGCCTCCAGAACGTCGCCGAAAAATTCGGTGTGAGCACGATCATCCGCGGCGGCAACGTAAACACGGAGAGCCATCATCCACCCTCCTGGTCGCAGGGCCATATGGATTATGGCTATATCGCGGATATCCATCGCAAATTCGGCAGCGGCCGCGTCAAGACCTTCCCGCACCTCTCATACTATCAGTTTCTCAAGCTGTACCGTGGGGGATCGATCGACATCGTCGATGTCCTCGACCTGGCGGACTACACCCGCGAGAAGGCGGTGGCCCGGATCGAGACAGACCTCGGCTGGCGCGACTATGGCGGCAAGCACCATGAAAGCACCTTCACGCGCTGGTTCCAGGGGTTCTACCTCCCGCGCAAATTCGGCTTCGACAAGCGCAAGATGCATCTGTCGAGCCTGATCTCGACCGGCCAGATCACCCGCGATGAAGCGCTCGCGAAGCTGCAGCCGCCACCCTATGACGAGACGCTGCAGGACCAGGATTGCGACTATGTCGCCAAGAAGCTCGACTTCACCCGCGAAGAGCTCGCCGCGATCATCGATGCGCCACCGGCATTCTTCGGGGACTTCGATTCCTGGGGGAAGGGGCTCGAAGGGCCGGTGTTCCAGACGCTTCGCCGGGCCTATAGGCTGGTGAAGCAGAAGCCTCAACCGTCGGCCAACGCCTCGTCGTAGATTTCACGAAGCCGCAGGCCGTAGGCCTCCGGGCTGTGCCTTGCCTTGATGCGCGCGAGCGACGCTGCGCCCTTCGCAGCGATCATGGCCGGATCCGCCAGCACTGACCGTAGCGCAGCTTCGATCTGGCCTTCCAACCTCTGTGCGAACCGCTCGCGCTCCGCCGGCGTGCCGATCACTGCATTGCCGCGATCGTTCTTGGGCACCGGGAGAACCCAGCCGTGCACATCGTCGTTGATTTCGGGCAGCGCACGCACGTCGGTCGTCAGCACGGGACAGCCGGCCGCCTGGGCCTCCAGCACCGAATAGCCATAGGTGTCCGCCCAGGTCGGCAGCAGGGCGATGTGCGAACTGCGAAAGAGTTCGAGCACCTGGTCGTTCGGGAGCCGCTCGAAATGGACGATGTGGCCTGGCCAGGCGGCGATCATCCGCCGCGCCTCGGCCAGATCGGCCGCCGTGGTCCGGGTCGCATAGTCACCATACTGCAGCGTCGAGACGATCGTCAGCTGGATCGCCGCGCCTTCTCGCAGCAACCGGTCGAAAACGCGCAGAATCTCCCCTCCGCCCTTGCGGAAGAAATCGGCTCCGACGATCGCGAAGCGGATCGGCTCGGAGGTCGAAGGCCCGGGTTTGGCACCGCCGATGAGGGGCGGCTGGGGTGGGTGCAAGACAGTGACCTTGGCCTGGATCGCCTCTGCGACGTCGGGATAGTCTGCGAGCACGGCGCCCTGGAAGTCGCGCGCGCACCCGGACATCGCAATCAGCCGTTTGCAGCTCTTTCCGGCCAGCAGCTTCAGACCGAGTCCGATTGCTCCAGGCCGGGTCTCCTCCCAGCGGGGCAAGGCGGTTTCGAATGTCGTCACCCACGGCGTCTTGCCGAGGCTCAGCATATTGAAGAAGTGGAGCAGATCGCAGTCGCGCGCGCCCCAATGCAGATTGCCCAGTAGCGGATCGATCCGGTCGAAGCCCTTGAACAGCAGGTAGTTCGGATAGCGGAAAACGTTCCTCGTCCGGATCTGCTCGACACCGGGCACGGGCGACAGGATGTTGCGTACCGTGGCATAGTCGCGCTGCGGGGTGCCGATTGTGATGCGCATCAAATCGCTTTCAGGAGGCGTGGCCGAGTGGCTGGACATATCCGGGCGCGGTGCACCTCGCCACCCTTTCCTGGCCTTGTTGCATACGCGAAGTGAAACCGACCCTGCCGGCAGGGAACCGATCGCCGTGTCCTCTCGATCCGAGGCCCCGCCTGTTTTCATGGCAAGGTCGGAAAAGCTGACCGGACAGGTCAGTCTCGGCAATCCCGATGGGTTTCCATCTGTCAGCTGGCCGAACTGGTGGTCGAACTGAAGCGGTCCCGATCCGGGCTGGTGCACCGGCCCCTGCCCCGGGATGATCCGCGCGAGCGTGAGCCGGACATCACCAAGGCCCTGCTGGACTGGCAACCGACCCTGCCCCTGCGCGAGGGCCTGATCAGGACGATCGCCTGTTTCGACGGGCTGCTGTCCGAAGGGCGGTGAGCGCGGCCGGGCTGTGGCCCGGCTCCGCCCGCCTGCAATCGCTGACCCTGCATCTGCCGGATGGCCTTGCCCGTATCTCGCAGCCGGGACAGGCGTGCCGGAGTTTTGGTTTTGTGGATTAAACCCAGGCTGTATAAAGACTTCGGCGGGACGCGTGGTCGGTAGTTTAGGATTGCATATGCCCTCGATAAGCAGGCGAGATATGGTCGGCCTGGTCGCGGTCGGCGCCACTGTGGCGGTGGCTGGTCTGCCGGCCACGCCTGCTGTTGCCCAGACGCCGCCGGACATTTCCCCACGGGCAATACGCGACTATACTACATCACCGATCGTTGACAGTTTGGGCCAGCATATTCTTTTGAGGTTCTGATGGCCGAAATATTCAACATGACGGACACCTGGAATGATCCGGGCATCCTCTATACATCGATCAAGATGGACATCGCGGATGTCGCATCTGCGCCAGGATCCTTGCCTCTGGATCTGCTGGTGAACTCGGCCAGTGTGTTCAGCGTCAGCAAGGACGGCGGGTTCACGATCAAGCGGTCCGCGGGCTCTTCGCTTGGAGGCATGGCTGTCGCGGGCGGTGGGGGGGAGATGGCCCTCACGGCCCAGATCGACCCCAACACCGGCTACCCGGCGCATGTCATGCGCTACTACTGGCAGTCGGCGGCAATCGGCTCGGCGGACGGCAGCGCCGCGGTGCTCCGCGGCATGGGGACCAACCGCTTCTCAATCGAAAGCGATGCGACGCTGGTCCATATCGCCCACAACGGCCGCTTTGAATGGGAGGGGCTGGGATCCGAACGCCTCCACTGGATCGGCTACGAGGCCGGCTCGTCGCTCGGCAAGACGATCGACTTCAACAATACCGGCCAGCCGACCATCAGAGCCAGCCCGGTGGTCTCCATGACCGTGGCCGATGAAGCCGATGACACGCTCCACCTGTGCGCATGGGACGCGGAGAACGGGGCCTACATCACCAAGGCCCGGTTTGACGGCTCCGGCAACCTGTATGCGCCCTCGATCCGGGTGACCTCCTATATCGAGGCTACAGGCGAGGCAGGTGGTACCACGGGCTATATCGTGCAGCTTGCCGATGAGGAGTGGGCCAGGATCTTCCTCGGTCTCGACGGCACCAACCGGCCCTATCTGAGCTTCGGTCCGGGGGACAATGCGCGGGACGCCTATTTCTACCGTTCATCGCCCGGCGCGTTCGAGGCGAGGTATTACATCGGCGGACCGTTCGCCACGATTCAGGCCAGGTTCAAGACGAACAAGATGGCGGTGACGGGCACGGTCACGCCGAACAAGTATCTGATCCTGTATGACGCGGCAGGGACGGCCTACAAGGTTCCCTGCGAGGCGCTCTAGCCGACCGACGTCATGGCGTGGCGCAGGCCGTCCGCGGCAGTTTGCCGGGGCGCCCAGTTCATGCCGGCCCAGTGGGCGCGGTCGATGACCGCCGGCCTGAACAGGCTGTCGAATATCCGGCGCTTTCCGACCGCGGCGAGGGCCGGGCCCAGGAGCCAGGCGGGAACCGGGGCCAGCGCGGCCTCCTTGCCCGATGCGCGGCAGAGCGTCGCATAGAGATCCCGCACCGAAAGGTCCTGTTCGTCAGCCGGCAGCAGGACGCCGCCCGGGGTGGAACGGGGGCCGGCCAGGGCCAGGGTGTGGATGGCGTCGACCAGGTTCGCGATGGAGATCATGCTGCGTCGGGCGGACGCGGCACCGAGCGGCAGCGGCAGACCCAGGCGGGCGGCCTTCATCAGGGCGGCGAAATTCGCCTTGGCACCCGGGCCGTAGACCAGGGGGGGGCGGACGATGAGGAGTTCGGTCGTGGTTCCCTGCAGCAAGGCACCCAGCGCAAGCTCCGCCCCGACTTTCGACTCCGCATAGGGAGAGGCCGGCTGAAAGGCGCTGTCCGGTGACATCGGCGCGGGGTTCCACGGGCCGTGGACCTGCACCGAGCTGACGAAAATGAAGCGGGGTACGCCGGTCTTCACCGCGGCGGTGGCGACGGCGAGCGCGAGATCGATGTTCACGCGCTGATAGGCCTCGGCGTCGGCACGCTGATGGGCGATGCCGGCCAGGTGAATCACGACATCGACGCCCTTCAGGTCCCCGGAGGCGACCGGGACCGGCGACACCGGGTGGCCCGCCAGCACGCCGGCGGCGCGCCCGAACAACCGGACGCGGGCGGAGGTGTCCTGATCGAAATGGTCGACCAGCGCACGGCCGACAAATCCGCCGGCCCCGACGATCGCGACCGTGGCGTCAGGCTTCACGGACGCGGTCTCCCTGTCCATGGCCGACAAGGGTGCGAAGGATGAAGGCGACATAGGCAGGCACGCTGGGTGCGGCGGCCCATTCCGCGTCCAGGGCGGCCAACTTTTCCGGCTCGGACATATCGACCCCGTTGACCTGCCCGGGCCCGGTGATCCCCGGCCGCACCGAGAATACCGCGTGCTGCCGCCGCGCGGTCAGCAACTGGTGCTGGACCGGCAGGCACGGCCGCGGCCCCACCAGGCTCATGTCGCCGGTCAGGACGTTCCAGAGCTGGGGAAGTTCATCGAGCTTGAGCTTGCGCAACACCTTCCCGAGGCCGGTGACGGAACTCGCGGAAACTTCATGGGTCGCGACGGAAACGGTGCCGGCGCTCATGGTCCGCAATTTATAGCAGGTGAAGGTTCGCTCGAACCGCCCGACGCGGGTTTGAGCGAAGATGGCGGGGCCCGGCGATGTCGCACGGATCCAGAGGCCGAGGACCAGGAGCACGGGTGTGAGGACCAGCAGGCCCGCGCCCGCAGCGGCGATGTCGAGGCACCGGATTGCGACGGTCTGTGCGCGCGCCATCACGGGTTGGCCGGCCAGCGGACGGCCGGCGGTGCCGGATAGTCGACCGACCAGCTCAGCAACTGGCGGCTCTTCAGAAGATATTTGGACCAGACCATCGCCGGAACGCTGGCGACCGAATTGGCGCGGAGCGAGCGGCTGATCTCATCGTTCAGCACCTTCAGGGTCGAGAGACCGCCGGAGCTGGCGCCGCCCTCGCGCATGCCCACCAGAATATCTTCCAGACAGCTGATGCTGAAATTGTGCTGGTACATGAAGCGAACCAGCCAGTCGAAGTCTCCGCTGATCCTGTATCCGCTCTCAAAGCCGCCCACGGCCTCGGCTGCCGCTCTTCGGACATAGAGGCCCGGGTGGGGGACCATATGGCCGAACCGCGCCATCCAGCGCTTGTAGCCCCTGGCCGGATAGTGGCGAACAATACGGCCGGGGTCGTCCTTGGCGACGATCGCCACGGCACCGGCGACCGCCTGACAATCCGGCGCGGCGTGCATCGCCTCCGCGACGATCTTCAGGGCGTCCGTACGGCAATAGAAATCGTCCGAGTTCAGAAAGCCGACGACGTCACCGGTCGCCATCCGCAGGCCCTTGGACATGGCGTCATAGATGCCGCGATCCGGCTCGCTCAGCAGTCTGAGGTTCTCCCGCTCATACTGTGAGACGATGGAGAGGGTCCCGTCCTTCGAGCCGCCGTCGACGATGATGTGCTCATAGTCGACCCCGCGCTGATCGGCGACAGAAGCGAGCGTGTCGGCGATGGTCGCCTCCGCGTTCCAGGCCACTGTCACCACTGAGATTTTCAAGCCGGGCATCCCTTGTTCAACAGACTTCGACCGCATTGCCGCCTGGTTCAGGCGTCCTGGCGTCCGGACGTATGGGCTGCGGCCGGGGCAGTCTGGTCGGCTCCGCGGATCAGGGCGACGGTGGCCATCACCTTCGTGCAGATTTCATCCACCCGGTCCCGGAGCGCCACCTCGAGCATCTGGTTTCGCTGGCTCTCTGCGAGCGTCGACTGGCCGACGGGTGTCTCGATCTCTGCGAGACCCATCCCCAGCGGCTTGGCCACTTCATTGGCGTCGACCAGCTTCTCGGTGATCTTCTCGCCCTGCTTGAGGCCCGTGAACACAATGGGAATGTCATGGTCGGGGCGCAGGCCGGACAGTTCGATCATCTGCCGCGCCAGGTCGTAGATCTTCACCGGCTTGCCCATTTCGAGCAGGAATTTCCGGGTCTGGGCCGTAGTGGTCGCCGCGCTGATCGCCGCGGCGTGCAAGACCAGCTGGACCGCCTCCGGAATGGTCATGAAGTACCGCTCGACGTCGCGATCGGTGACCGTGACCGGCCCGCCGCGTTCAATCTGCCTGCGGAAGATCGGAATAACCGAACCGGCTGATCCGAGAACATTGCCGAAGCGGACGATGCAGTAGCGCAGGGCGTCGGTCGACTGCGGGAAGATGGACTCCGCCACCCGCTTGGTCGCGCCCATGAAGCTTGTGGGATCGACGGCCTTGTCCGTCGAGATCAGGACGAACTGCGACGTGCCGGCCCGTTGCGCGGCCGCCGAGACATTCCAGGTGCCGATCACATTGGTGAGCACCGCTTCCCGGGGGTTCTGCTCGACCAGGGTGACATGTTTGAGGGCCGCAGCGTGGAAGACGATCTCCGGGCGTTCCTCCTCGAAGATCTGGAACAGGCGCGCCGCGTCCCGGACATCGCACAGGAAGGCGCGCTTGCTGACCGCGCCGTCATGGTCCGCGAGGCCGCGGTCGACCTCGAACAGCAGGAATTCCGAGTGGTCGAGGAGGGAAATATGTGAACAGCCCTGGATGACCAGCTGCCGGCAGATTTCCGATCCGATACTGCCGCCGGCACCGGTGACCAGCACGCGCTTGCCGGCGATCAATTGCGCCAGGGGGGCGGGGTCGATGGCGACCGGCTCCCGCGGCAGGAACTCTTCAAGACCAATCTCCCGAAGCGTGTCCTTGCCGGCCTTGAGCTCGACAAGACTGGGCTGTCGCAGAAGCGGGCGCTTCTCGACGCGCAGGCGCCCGATCAGCGCGACGTCGAGTCCGAAGTCGGTGACGGGATCTTCCAGGAACAGAACCGCCGTCCGGTCCGCGGGCTGGAAGGCCGCGGACTGAAGGATGGTTTCGAGTTGCTCGTACCGGCCGACCACCGGAACGCCATGGATGGCCTGGCCGACCAGGCGCGGGACGCCGACCACGATCGCGACCGGTTCGAAGTCGGAGGCATGGTCAGCGGCATGGCGGCGCAGATAGGCCGCGGCGGCGGCCGGGTCGCCGACCAGCACCAGCGACTTGCCGCTGGACAGGGGCTTCTTCAGTCCAAGGATGAACCCCCGGATGGAATGCTCCGACATCAGCCGCCAGCTGACCCGCAGCCCGACAAGCGCGAACAGCGAGATCATCCACGACAGCAGAAGGGTCGAGCGGGGCAGGGTGATGCCGCGGTTGGAGATGAAGATCAGCGCCAGGAAGGACAGCGCCGTCAGGGCCGTGGCCTGCACCAGACGTCCGACGTCGGCGATCGAGGCATAGGACCAGGCGCTGCGTTCGTTCTTCAGCGCGATTTCAACCAGGCCGGCAATGGCCCCATAAACCACGGCCCATTGCATGATCAGCAAGGCGCCCGGGTCGCTCAGCCACCAGTCAACGCCCAATCCCCGCCGAAGGCTGTAAGCAAGAATAAACGAGGCAATTACAAGTGTAATATGAGCAAAAAATTTGATTAAATAGGTCAAATCATATTTGCCTTAGTCATCCCAAGATCCGGGATTTCAACACAAGAGAAACTGTAGAAAATTGGCATTTCTTGGTCCGGAGGTCTGGTCAGCGTTGGGAGGAAAGCTTCCTCAGAATGCTCGCCACCGCTGCCGAAGAGACCCTGTCGGCTTTTATTTCGGGGCTCAGTTAACTGATATTGTTCGGTGATTCAACGTTCTTGTTCAGCTTTCGCGTCGTGCGGGAACTCCGGAACCTGTGGCGTGGCGGGCTGCAGAACGTGCGGCGGGCGGCCTCGCCCTCCTGACATTGTCGACAAAGGCGATCCGTCAGATAATGACGATATATGACGCCTGCATTGTCCTGACGACCAGCGGGCGGAAATCTAGCCGTCCGGTCGCCCCTTCACGAGGTCTTCCACCACCCCCGGATCGGCCAGCGTAGAGGTATCCCCCAGCGCGCCTACGTCCCCTTCGGCAATCTTGCGCAATATCCGCCGCATGATCTTGCCCGAGCGGGTTTTGGGAAGGCCCGGAGCCCAGTGGATGACGTCGGGCGCAGCGATCGGGCCGATCTCCGCGCGGACGTGGGCGACGAGCGCCCGCTTGAGATCGTCGTGCGGTTCGACGTCGGCGTTCAGGGTGACATAGGCGTAGATGCCCTGGCCCTTGATGTCGTGGGGGTAGCCGACCACGGCGGCCTCGGCCACGGCCCCATGCAGGACCAGGGCGCTCTCGACCTCGGCCGTGCCCATGCGATGGCCCGAGACGTTGATGACGTCGTCGACCCGGCCGGTGATCCAGTAATATCCGTCCTCGTCGCGGCGGCAGCCGTCGCCGGTGAAATATTTGCCCGGATAGGCGCTGAAATAGGTCTCGAAGAAGCGCTGGTGGTCGCCCCAGACGGTGCGCATCTGGCCGGGCCAGCTGTCGGTGATGACCAGGTTGCCCGAGGTTGCACCCTCCAGCACCGCGCCGTCGGCGTCGACCAGCTGCAGCTCCACGCCGGGAAGGGGCTTGGTCGCCGAGCCGGGCTTGAGGTCGGTGGCGCCCGGCAGGGGGGAGACGAGGATCCCCCCGGTCTCGGTCTGCCACCAGGTGTCGACGATGGGGCAGCGACCCTCGCCGACCACCTCGTGATACCAGCGCCATGCCTCGGGGTTGATCGGCTCGCCGACGCTGCCGAGCAGGCGCAGACTCTTGCGGCTGGTCGCCTTCACCGGTCCGTCGCCCTCGCGCATCAGGGCCCGCAACGCCGTGGGGGCGGTGTAGAAGATCTCGACCTGGTGTTTGTCGATGACCTGCCAGAAGCGACTGTAGTCGGGATAGTTGGGCACGCCCTCGAACATCAGGGTCGTGGCCCCGTTGGCCAGCGGGCCATAGACGCAATAGCTGTGGCCGGTGACCCAGCCGACGTCGGCGGTGCACCAGAAGACCTCGCCCGGGCGGTAGTCGAACACCAGTTCGTGCGTCCAGGCCGCCCAGAACAGATAGCCGCCCGTGGTGTGCAGCACGCCCTTGGGTTTGCCGGTCGAGCCCGAGGTGTACAGGATGAACAGCGGATCCTCGGCGTTCATCGGCTCGCAGGGACAGTCGGCGCTGACGCCGTGTCTGGCCTCGCCGTAACGAACGTCCCGGCCCTCGACGATCGGGATGTCGGCGTGGGTGTGGGAGACGATCAGGACGCGGTCGACCTTGCTGCCGGCCGGCAGTTTCTCGCAGGCGGCGTCGACATTGGCCTTGAGCGGCACGTGCTTTCCGCCGCGCAGGCCCTCGTCGGCGGTGATGACGACCTTCGAGCCGCAGTCCTCGATCCGGCCCGCCAGACTGTCCGGCGAAAAGCCGCCGAAAACGACCGAGTGGACCGCACCGATGCGGGCGCAGGCCAGCATGGCCACAGCCGCGGTCGGGATCATCGGCAGATACAGGGTGACGCGGTCGCCTTTCACCACGCCAAGGCCCTTGAGAACATTGGCCATGCGGCAGACTTCGGCGTGGAGTTCCCGGTAGGTCAGGCCGCCGGACAGGGTCGGCTCGTCGCCCTCCCAGATGATGGCGGTCGCGTCGCCGCGTTCGGCCAGGTGCCGGTCGAGGCAGTTGTAGGCCACGTTCAGAACGCCGTCGCCGAACCAGCGGATGCGGAAGCCGGCCTTGTCGAATGAGACGTCCTTGATCGACGTGGGTGCCGTCATCCAGTCGAGGCGGCGGGCCTGTTCTGACCAGAAACCCTCGGGCGTCTCACGGGCGGCAATCCGGGCGGAGTCATATCCCGACGTGGTCATACGGGCGCGGTGCGCCCATTCTGACGGCACGGGATAGAGGTCGGGATCGCTCATGGAGACGTCCTTGATCTACGACCCGCTAGGCCCTGCCGATCGAGGCATAGCGGAAGCCGCGGTTGCGCATTTCGTCCGGGCGGTAAACGTTTCTCAGGTCGACCATGACGGGCTGCTTCATCAGCAGCTTGACGCGATCAAGGTCGAGGGCGCGGAACTGGTCCCATTCCGTCAGGATCACGACCACATCGGCGCCCGTGACCGCTTCATAGGGCCCCTCCTTGAACTGGACGCCTTCCAGCATCCGGGCGGCCTCGTGCATGCCTTCCGGATCAAAGGCCTGGACCGTTGCGCCCATGCCGATCAGGGCGGGGGCGACGTCCAGCGACGGCGCATCGCGCATGTCATCGGTGTTCGGCTTGAAGGTGAGACCCAGCAGGGCGACGGTCTTGCCCGCCAGGTCGCCGCCGAGGGCCGAGGCCACCTTGCCGGCCATGGCCTTCTTGCGCGCGTCGTTGATCTGGACCGTGGTCTCGATCAGGCGGACGGGCGAGCCGGCGTCGGTCGCGGTCCGAACCAGGGCCAGGGTGTCCTTGGGAAAGCAGGAACCGCCGTAGCCGGGGCCCGCATGCAGGAATTTGCCGCCGATCCGCTTGTCCAGGCCGATGCCGCGCGCGACCTGCTGCACATCGGCGCCGACGGCTTCGCAGAGGTCGGCCATCTCGTTGATGAAGGTGATCTTCATCGCCAGGAAGGCGTTGGCGGCGTACTTGATGAGTTCCGAGGTGCGGCGGCCGGTGAACAGGATCGGCGTCTCGTTGAGGTTCAACGGCCGGTAGAGTTCGCGCATCACCCCCTGGGCGCGGGCGTCGTCGGTGCCCACGACCACCCGGTCAGGCCGTTTGAAATCCTCGATCGCGGCGCCCTCGCGCAGGAACTCGGGGTTGGAGACCACGGCGAAGTCGGCGTCGGGACGGCGTTCGCGGATGATCCGCTCGATCTCGTCGCCGGTTCCGACGGGGACGGTGGACTTGGTCACCACCACGGTGAAACCCTCGATCCGGTCGGCGATTTCCTGTGCGGCGGCGTGGACGTAGGACAGGTCGGCGTGACCGTCGCCGCGCCGCGACGGGGTGCCCACGGCGATGAACACCGCATCCGCCGTCCGGATGGCTTCCGAGCCGTCCAGGGCGAAACTCAGCCGGCCGCCGCGCACATTGGCCGCCACCAGATCGTCGAGCCCCGGCTCGAAGATCGGAATCTCGCCCCGCTCCAGTCGCTCGATCTTGGACGGATCCGTGTCCACGCAGGTCACGTCATGGCCGAAGTCGGCGAAACAGGCTCCCGAAACCAGGCCCACATAGCCCGTACCAATCATCGCCACGCGCATCGAAGTCCGTCCTTCAGTTGAACAGAGCCGGGATTAGCGAGTGCGTCCCCGCTTGGCCAGTACGGACATCCAAACCGTCCGACTTCTTTGGCCATCCGGAGGATGCAGTCCCGACCGGCGTCAGGGCATCGCCAGGGCTCCGGCCTCGCATCGTCCCGTTGACTCTCCGGTCCAACTGTTTCTCGCTGGGGGTCAGCGGGGGGAATGGAATGGCGGACAACGACCTTTACCGGCGCCAGCTGATCGAACGGCTCGAGCGGGAGAAGCGGGCGGCGCAGGACGAAATCGCCCGCGCCCGGGCGGATGAGGCAAGGGCGCGCGCCCGGGTCGCCGAGAAGGACGCCGCTATCGCCAGCGCGCTCTCGGCCCGGGAGCCCCAGGCCGACGAGTGCAAGCGTTGCCGGTTCGAATTCGGTCGCACGGCCGTGCTCCGGCCCATGCCGGTCAAGGCCCGGGTCGCGCGATTCCAGTGCCCGCTGTGCGGCGCCGAGGAAGAGCGGCCCTGAGGCTCCGGCCGATGGCCGCGGCCCCGCGCCCGCCGGCGCTTCTGAGCTCTCGTGATCACGGCGTCTTCCCTTGTCAGGCGTGGAGCCCGGCGAGGTCCGTCAGATCCGCCCAGACGCTTTCGGCCGTCGGCGTCCGCCCCGCCCCCCGACCCCGCGCGGTAAAGACCCGTCCGTCGTCGGTGGTGACCCGCAGGGCGTTCCATTCGTCCTCGAGGTCGGCGAACAAAGGGTCGCCGTCGACGGTGCGAAGGGCGACGCCGGCCTCGCCCGTGCGGACATCCAGCCGGGCCAGCTGCCGCACCCGGCCCGCGGGAAGCGCCACGGCGGGGCCGAGCGTGTCCCGGGCAATGCCCTGCACAGCCAGTCGTTCCCGCAGCGCCTCATGGCCGAGTATGGCCAGCTTGGCGGCGGCGTCGAGACCGGTCAGGTCGGCCGACGGGTCCGCTTCGGCGAAGCCGGCTGCACCCGCGGCCTCAAGCGCTTCCCCGAAGGGTCGGCCTTCGGCGAGCCGATTGAGAATGAAGTTGCAGGTGCCGTTGAGCACCGCCTCGATCCGCACCACCGCGCCGTGATCGCGGGCCCGACGGACCGTCTCGATCAGCGGCGCGCCTCCGCCGACGCTGGCGGAATACAGCAGGCGCGCACCGCCCGCCGCGGCAAGCGCGATCAGGTCTGGCAGGTCGGCGCCGACCGCCTGTTTGTTGGCGCTGATCACATCCACGCCGCGCGTCAGCGCCGCCCGGATCAGGGCCCGGCCGGTCGAGGCGTCCGAGATCGCCTCGACGAGGATATCCGGCTCCCGCGCCAGCAGGGCCGCCGGGTCCGATACCGTCAGGTCCGCGGGAAAGCCCGGGTTGCGGGCCTTGCCGGGGTCGCGCACCAGAACGGCGACAACCTCGAACCGCCGATCGGCCAGCAGGCGCGGCAGCACGCCCCCGCCGACCACGCCGCAACCGGCCAGGGCCACGCGCAGCACGCGCTCCGGCCTGGACCGCGGGCGTCCGGGAACGGCCTCGGGTCCGGCGACGAGGGTGACGCCGGCACCGAGCATGGCCTCGCCCGGCGCGGGGCGGTTTGCCACGACGCCGATCGCCTCCAGGGCCCGGGACAGGCGAACGGCGGCCTCGGGACCGCCGCAGGCGACGGCGACCACCCTGCGGCCGCGACGCACTTCGCGATAGACGGCGGACGCCGCCTCGACCGGGTCCGAGCCGTCGAGCTGGAGAAGCGCGACGGGTTCGTCCGTGTACGGAACTACGGGGTGAGCCGCCGGGGAGGGAACCGGCAGGGAAAGAGGCAGGGCGATCATGGAAGCCTCCCTCACGCGGCTTCGGCAGCGAGCGGGCGCGCCACGGTACGGAGCGCCGTCGACAGATCGGCCAGCAGGTCGTCGCCGTGCTCAAGGCCGATGGAAAGGCGAAGCAGGCCATCGGTGATCCCGGCCGTCCGCCGCGCCTCGGGCGTCATGGCGGCATGGGTCATCAGGGCCGGGTGGGCGATCAGGCTTTCGACGCCGCCCAGGGACTCGGCCAGGGTGAAGACTTCCAGCGCGTCGACGAAGGCGCGGACCGCGGTGATGTCGTGCAGTTCGAAGCTGAGCATCGCCCCGAATCCGGCCTGCTGGCGCGCCGCGACGGCATGGCCCGGATGCGACGCCAGGCCCGGATAGTGGACCGCGCGGACCGCCGGCTGGGCGTCCAGCCATTCTGCCACCCGCTGCGCCGTCGCCTGCTGGCGTTCGATGCGGGCGAACAGGGTGCGGACGCCGCGCAGGGTCAGCCAGGCGTCGAAGGGCGAGCCGGTGACGCCGAGACAGTTGGCCCACCAGGTCAGCTGTTGAAGATCGGCCGGGTCCTTCGCCACCACGCAGCCGCCGACCACGTCGGAATGGCCGTTGATGTATTTGGTCGTCGAATGGATCACGAGGTCGGCACCGAGGGCGAGCGGCTGTTGCAGGGCGGGCGACAGGAAGGTGTTGTCCACCGCCGCCTTGCAGCCGACGGCATGGGCGCGGGCGCAGATATCGGCCACGTCCACCACCCTCATCAGGGGGTTGGACGGTGTCTCGATCAGGATCAGTTTCGGCTTCAGGGCGAGGGCGGCGTCGAGGGCGGCGGTGTCATTCTGGTCGACGAACTGCACGTCGAAATGGCCCCGCTTCGCCCGGGCGCACAGCAGGCGATGGGTGCCGCCGTACAGGTCGTGCGGGGCGATCAGCAGATCGCCGGGCTCGAGCGGGAACAGGGCCAGATCGACCGCGGCCATCCCGGTCGCGGTGACCACCGCGCCGCAGCCGCCTTCGAGTTTCGCCAGGGTCTCGCCGAGCACGTCGCGGGTCGGATTGCCCGACCGCGTATAGTCATAACGCCGCTTTCCATCGAGGCCGTCGAAACTGTAGTTCGAGGACAGATAGAGCGGCGGCATCACCGCGCCGTGCGCCGGGTCGCTGTTCACGCCGTGACGCGCGGCGGTCGTACAGGGATGGGCATTGGCGGGGGCGGTCATGCGGCGATCTCGCTGGGCTGGAGGGTGGTCAGGGGGTTGAGGACGTCGTGCAGGACGCGGCCGATCAGCTCGCGCTCCTTCAGGAAGGCGTCGTGGCCGAAGATGGAGGGAGCCTCGACCAGGCGGCGCAAATGGGCGGCCCCGCCAGCCAGTTCGCGGCTGTCCGCGATCGGCACGAGGGTGTCGGTGCTGAAGCCGACCACGGTCAGGGGGCAGTGTACGGCCCGCGGATCGATGCTGTGCCGGTCCAGCGAGTCGGACAGGCTGATCCAGCGGTCGGCGCTGGTCGCCCCGGCGTAGGCGGCCCCCTTGGCGATCAGGTAGTCGCAGACGGGAAAGGGCTCGCCGGCCCCGGCGGGCGCGGTCGGGCTGAAACGCAGGGCGAACTCGTCGGCGGTCCGATAGGTCGTCATGGCCAGCTGGCGGGCGAGGGCGATCCCCTCGGCCTCGCGGCCGCAGTCGCGGGCGAAGGCCAGCAGGCGGCGTTGCACGCCGCGCCAGGCTGTCGCTGCGGGATGGGCGCGGTGGGCGGCGGAGATGACCGCCAGCTCGCCGATCCGGTCCGGGAACACCGTTGCGAAGGCCAGACCGATGCAGCCGCCGTAGGAAGCGCCGACAAAGACGTCGATGCGCCGTTCGCCCAGCGCGTCGAGGAGCAGGGTCAGAAGCCGGGCCTGGTCGGTGGTGGTGATGGTGACGCCCGGCTCCTCACAGCCCGGGAGCAGGTCGAAGGCCAGGACGCGGAGGCGGTCCAGGTCGATCGGCCCGCCGGCCTTGACCACCGAGGGCCACCAGCGCGTGGCGAACCGGCCGCTGGAGATGCCGCCGGCGACGACGACGAGCGGCCCATGGTCGGGTCCGTACAGACGGCCGACGACCTCGGTCGCGGTCAAACCCTGGCCGGACTCCAGCCGGAAGTCATCGGGAATGGCCGCGTGGATATCGCGACCGGCGGTCACTTGAAGAGTTTCGATGGACGCCACGGTCCGCTCCGCTTTCGCTCAGCGAAACCGGTGGGGCGAACCAATTCATGCGTGACAGACCCGTGAAGTCAGCCGGTCCCCGGACGCAGGGGGGCCGTCGCTTCACTCATCTCTCGCGGCTTCCGGGGAGGCCTCGCAGGAGTTGGCACCATCTCCGGGACTGGGAAGTCCCGGAAGGTTGCCCCGGCATCAAAGGGCCTATCCCTCCGCCGGTCTTGATGAGTGCCCTTACGGTGGCGAACACTTCCGGCGACGTCAATCCCCCTTGTTGCGGTGCAAAAAGGAGCCGTCTTCAGCCTCCAAACCTGATGACCGGCGACCGGCAGGACTTTGGCCGGCGCATTGCGCACGAGGCGATCTTCGAGGGCGAGAGCGAGAGCAAGCTGCGCGGCCTCATGATCCTGTTGCGGTCGATCGGCTCGGCCAGGGCGATGGAACGGGTGCAACGCACCGGCAATGAGTGGTTCTTCACCCCCTTCGCCGAATGGGTTGGCGGCCCGGACGCGGCCGTCCGCGACCGGATGGCCTCGATCCTCCAGACCACTATCGACGGCTGACACGGGTAACGCGGCAGTCGTCGGTTCAGCCGCGCTTCTCGAACTTCCGGATCACGCCCGAGAAGGTCATCAACACCCGCTCCCCGGCCTGGATCTGGCCCCGGACGAAGATCAGGCTCTTGCCGGCGCGGACCACCTCGCCCGTCGCCTCGACCAATTCGCCTACCCAGGCGCCGTCGATGAAGGTGGAATCCAGCGACACGGTCACCCCGGACGCCCCCTCCATCTCCTGGTAGGCAGTCTGGAACAGGGCGATGTCGGCGAAGGTCATCAGGCAGCCGCCGTGCATCCGATGGCCGGCGTTCATGTGTTTGGGCTCGGCGCGGAAGGCGCAGCGCATCCCGCCGTCGGGGTCCGGTTTGAAGTAGAACGGCCCGACCACCTGATCGAAGGTGCCGTGCAGGTCGTACATCTGCCAGCCGGCGAACTCGCCCTCCGTCACCGTGACCTTCTGAACCATCGTTCGCGCTCCGCCTTACTATCGCTCTCGCAATGCAGCATATAGGCGCGATGAGCGACCCCATCGAATCCGCCATCTTTGAAAAACTGGCGAAGGCCGACCCCAAGGGCGTCGGCGGCAAGAGCATCGAACCGGCCGACGTGGCCAAGGAGCTGCAGCCCGAACAGTGGCAGCGGATGCTGCCCAAGGTGCGCCACTGTGCGCTGGCCCTGATGCGTCAGGGCAAGCTGACCATCACCAAGAAGGGCAAGGTCATCGACCCGAACGCCTTCAAGGGTGTCATCCGTCTGCGGTTGCCGACCGAGGCGGAGACCGCGGCGGCGCTGGAGGCCCTGCCGGCGGCTGTTGAAAGCGATGACGACTTCGTCTGACCCTTCAGGTCTCGAGAATGTCCTCACGGACATCCGCGCCTGCCGCGCCTGCCTTGGTTACTTTCCGCATACGCCGCGCCCGGTCATCCATGTCTTCCCCGAGACGCGCCTGCTGATCAGCGGTCAGGCACCCGGCAAACGGGTGCATGAGAGTGGTCTGCCCTTCACCGATCCGTCCGGCGACCGGCTGCGCGACTGGCTGGGGGTCGACTATGAGACCTTTTACGCTGAACGCCGGCTTGGGGTCGCGCCCCAGGCCTTCTGCTATCCTGGAACGGATCCCAAGGGGGGCGACTATCCTCCCCCGAAGCGATGCGCCGCCCTGTGGCGATCACCCCTGCTGGCGGTGCTGCCGGACGTCGAGCTGACCCTGCTGGTCGGCGGCTATGCCCAGGCCTGGGCGCTGGGCCACCGGGCGAAGTCCAGCATGACAGAGACGGTGCGGGCCTGGCGGGACTATGGGCCGTCGATCCTGCCCCTGCCGCATCCGTCCTGGCGGAACACGGGGTGGCTGAACCGGAATCCATGGTTCGAGACGGAGGTCCTGCCGTATCTTCGCCAAAGGGTTCGGAGCATCCTGACGCCATGATGCGTTCGCTGGCAGCCCTTTTCGCGGTTCTGACCCTCGCGGCCTGTGCCACCCCCGCTATCCAGCCGCCGCTGACCCCGCCGGCCGGATTCGCCGGTCCCGCCCTAGAGGCGCGGACCCTGCTGATGGACGACGGTGCCCGCCTGCCGCTGGTGCGCTGGACGCCGGAGAGCGGCGAGCCCTGGGCGGTCATCATCGGCCTGCACGGCATGAACGACTCGCGGGCCTCCTTCCGACTGGCCGGCCCCTGGTGGGCTGAACGGGGGATCGAGACCTGGGCGATAGACCAGCGCGGCTTCGGCGAGGCACCCGGCCGCGGCGTCTGGGCCGGTGAGGCGCGGATGACCGAAGACCTGCGCACTGCCGTCGCCCTGGCCCGGGCTCGCCATCCGCGCGCCGTCATCGCCGTGGCGGGCGAGAGCATGGGCGGGGCGGTGACCATCGCCGCCTTCAGTTCGGAACGGCCTCCCGACGCGGACCGGGTCATCCTGCTGGCTCCCGCCGTCTGGGGATGGACGGCGCAAGGGCCGGTCAACACCGCCGGACTGTGGATCGCCGCCCGCGCCTTGGGCGAGCGACCGGTCGATGCGCCGGAGTGGGCGGTCAAGGTCCGTCCCGCCTCGGATAACCGGCTGGAGCTGTTCCGCAACGGGCGCGATCCCAACAGCATCCTGTCGACCCGGATCGACGCCCTGTACGGCCTGGTTGATCTGATGGACACCGCCTCGATGCGGCTGGGCCAGGTTCGGGCACCGACCCTGTTGCTGTATGGCGCCAACGACAATGTGATCATGAAGGACCCCATGCGTCAGGCGCTCGAGCGGGCGGGCGAACGGCCCGGCTTGCGCACCGGCTTCTATCCGGACGGCTGGCACATCCTGAACCGCGACCTCCAGGCCGAGGTCATGTACCGCGATGTCGAGGCTTGGCTCCGCGACGCCGCCGCACCGCTGCCGTCGGGGGCGGGGGCTGTGCTGCCGGCGCTTCGGTAGGAGTGGCCACTGGCCACTAACCACCAACCACTCCCCGTCGCGAAACCGCCACGCTTGCCCTGTTAAGCGTCACGGCGTATCAGCCGCCGAAATAAAAAATGCCCCGGGAGACGCCCAAGTGAGCATGACGTTGTTTGATTCCCCGTCCTTCGCGAACCATGAGGGCGTTCACGCGGTCTTTGATGAAAAGACCGGCCTGCGCGCCATTATCGCTGTTCACTCAACCGCGCGCGGCCCGGCCTGCGGCGGCACCCGGATGTGGAACTATGCGTCCAGCGCCGAGGCGCTCGAGGACGTGCTGCGTCTGTCGAAGGGCATGAGCTACAAGAATGCGGTCGCCGATCTGGAGATGGGCGGCGGCAAGTCGGTCATCATCGGCGACTCCCGCACCCAGAAGACTCCCGAATTGTTCCGGGCCTTCGGTCGCGCCGTCGACACCCTCGGCGGCCTCTACTATGCGGCGGAAGACGTCGGTGTGTCGGTGTCCGACATCGCCGAGGCCCGCAAGGTCACGCCCTATGTGCTGGGTCTGAACGACGGTCCGGAGGCCTCGGGCGATCCCAGCCCGGTCACCGCCGAGGGCGTCTATCGCTCGACCCTGGCCGTCGCCCGCCGCCTGTGGAAACAGGACGACCTGACCGGCCTGACCGTCTCGCTGCAGGGCATTGGCCATGTCGGCGGCTATCTGGCCGACAAGCTTTACGCCGCCGGCGCGAAGCTGATCATGACGGACGTCAACACCGCCCTGCTGGCCGAGGTCGCCGCCCGCACCAAGGCCGAGATCGTGACCCCCGACACCATCTATGACGTCAAGGCGGACATCTATGCGCCCTGCGCCCTCGGCGCGACGCTGAACCCGCAGACGCTGGACCGGCTGGCGGTCAAGGCCGTGGTCGGTGCCGCCAACAACCAGCTGGCCACTCCCGACATCGGCCAGATCCTGTTCGAGCGCGGCGTGCTGTACGCCCCGGACTATGTCGTCAACGGCGGCGGCATCATCAACGTCGCCTCCGAGCTGCGGGCCCGCCAGACCGGCGGTGCCTATGACGCGGCCTGGGTCGAGGCGAAACTGTCGCGCCTGATGGAAACCTTCGAAGAGGTCCTGGACCGTTCGGCCAGCGAAAAGCGCCCGACGCACGAGATCGCCGATGCCATCGCCGAGGCCCGCATCAACGCCGCGCGCGACCTGAAGGCCGAGCAGCGCAAGGCGGCCTGATTCCTCCGGGATCGATGGAGCCTAAGGGTTCATGGCGCAGACCGTAGCGGCCAACTGCTGGAATCCGGTCGTGCCGTCGGTCCACGGTGCCGCGGCTGACGGAGACGCCGGGCTGATGACTGCGCCGCTCCGCGTGTAGTTGGCCCCGCTGATGAACGCGGCCGTCCTGGCCTCGCAGTCGAAAGCCACCCGGTGGATCGAATAGACGACCGGTGTGGGGTTGCCGTTGAAGGCGGTCGGCGTGTTGTAGAGGGTCTGGACCGAGGTCGTGCGCACGGAACCGCTGACGGCTACCGAGCCGGACGTGAACGACCAGGCCGCGAACGAGTCGCGGGCTACGCCCTCATAGCCCTGTTGAAGCGACGGGCCGGCCTGGAGGGCGAGCGCAACTCCTGCAATCAAGATTATCATCGTGGATGGCTCCTGAGAATTTCAGCGGGGCACTGTCTGACCATGTCGTCCTGACCACGTCTTCGATGCGGTTGAGCACCAGGCATGGACCCCGGATCAACGACAGTGACTGTTGTTATCTCAAACGACGCATTGGAAATCAACGCGGCCCGGGGAGGGCGACCTTCGTTGTGATTCCGTCACACCCGAGGGGAAGATAACTACCGGGAGAGTTTGGGCAAACAGCGATCGTTGACTCGCATGCTTAACCATACACACATTCAGTCAGTCATTGCGCCGGATGTGGGTTGTCAGGACCCCATGGGACCTTTGAACAGGGAGAGATAACCAGATGAATTCGATCAAACTGTCGGCCCTCGCAGCAGTAATGGCCGCGCTGGCGTCACCGGGTGTGGCGTTGGCGCAGAATGGTCCCCAGGTGGGGGGTTCGATCAGGGCATCGGCCTCCGCCCACGACAATATTTTCGCCGGCCCCAACAATGAGGTCAGCGATACCGTCTGGGGGGTGAGCGGCCGGATCAACTGGGGCTCGAAGAGCGACATGGGCGCGTTCGGCGTCTGGGGCAGCGTGGATCTCGAGCGCTATGCCGACAATTCCGGCGAGGATGCGGACGACTTCGGCCTGGGCCTGCACGGGTCCCGGACGTTCAGTGGCGGTGGCGGGCTGTCTTTCGATGCAAGCCACGAAGCGAAGACCGAGGACCGTCGGGATCGGATGGCGCGCCGCGACACCGCCGAGCGGGTCGAATACTCGACGAATTCGGCACACGCCAGCCTCAGTCAACGCCTCTCGGGCGTGACCTTGACGGGCAGCCTGTCTGTCAGCGAGCTCGACTATGACGACGCCCGACAGCGTACCACCCTGGTCGCGATCGACCAGGATCATCGCGACCGGACATCGTTCGGACAATCGCTCAAGGCCAGTTTCCCGGAGTCCGGTGGCACCTCCTGGTTCCTCTCGGCCAGCCGGAGCGAGATCAACTACGACCTGTCGCCGCCCGCCAGCCTGCACCAGCGTGACTCGGAGTCGGTTTCACTTTCGGGCGGGATGGACTTTACAGCGCGGCCGGGCCTGACCGGATCGGTCGGCGCTGGCTGGACCTCGCGATCCTTCGACAATCCGGCATTCGATGATGTTTCAACTCTCTCACTCGACGCAGACGTCACGTGGGAACCGGACAGTGAAACGACATGGCATTTTTATGCTGATCGCTCGATCAAGGAAACGGTACTCGCCAACTCCTCGTCCTATGTGTCGACGACCCTGGGCGGAAGTCTGAACCGTGACTTCAACGACATGTGGGCGGTCAGGGTCTCCTTGCAGAAGGAGTTCAACTCGCACGAAGGCATCGATCGTGACGACGATGTCTGGGAAGCGGGGATTGGCGTGACGGCCCGGCTGACCGACGCGGTCAAGGCTGGTGTGACCTATACGCTGACGACCGAGGATTCGGACGGCGTGTTTGCTGCGCCCGGATATGATGTGGGCGTGGTGAGCTTCAGCCTGACCGCTTCGTTCTGACCTCAAGGCGCCTCGGCGGCATACGGCCCGATCTGTCGTATGCTTTCCGATCTGATTCGGGCTGAGGCGCCATGACCGCAACCGCCGTGACCTCCTCCAGGGGCCGTCCTTTCGACCCGCTGCTGATCGTGATGGCGGTCGGATTCGTGGTCGCCGTCGGCGCCCTGGCCTATCCGGCGTTCCGCGCCGATCCGACCAGCGCGCCAGGCCTGGTGCTGATCTTCACGGTCGGTGCCGTGGCCCTGATCGGCTTGTTCGCCTTCGCCCGCAGCGAGACGCGCAAGCCGATCGGCGACGCCACCGTCGATCTGCTGGACGCCATGGCCGAACCCGCAGCGCTGGTCTGGTCGACCGGACAGGTCCTGGCCTTCAACGGCGCCTGGGCCGAAGCCAACGGTGCCACGGTCGCCCTGCCGAAGGGAAAGTCCGCCTCCGCCCTCTATATGGCCTTTGCCCAGGCCCGCGCCGGTGAACAGGGGCGCGCCATCGTGGTCATCGGCGACCGCGAGCAGGAGGTTCTGATCGGTCAGGCGGGGGAAGGGCGTTTCCTCGTCCGCGCCGCGCCCGAGGCCGTACTGCCCGTCGGTGCCGCGGTCTCGCCGCGCCACGCCGCGACCTCCAACGCCGTCGAGAGCCGCGCCATGGCCGCAGGCGCGCCCTTCGGTTCCGCGGTGATCGCCGCTGACGACCTGTTCTCGGGCAAGGTGGAAGAGTCCAACGCCGCCCTGTCTGTGTTGACCGGCCCCGCCGCTGCGCGTGACGCCGCGTTCGGCCATCTGTTCGATCCCGCGGGCGTGGCCGAGGCGCGGCTGAAGCTGGACGGCGGCTCGTCCGGCCCCATCGAACTGGTGGCCCGCGCCTTCCCCGACCGGATGCTGCACCTCTATGTCGCCCCCGAGGGGGATCGCCGCCGCATCTGGCTGTTCGACGTCTCGGCGCAGAAGTCGATGGAGCTGCAGTTGTCGCAGGCCCAGAAGATGCAGGCCGTCGGCCAGCTGGCCGGCGGCGTGGCCCACGACTTCAACAACCTGCTGACCGCCATCCAGCTGCAGTTGTCGGGCCTGCTGGAGCGGCATCCGGTGGGCGATCCCTCGTATGAGGGCCTCAACGAAATCCGTCAGACCGCCATCCGCGCCGCCGATCTGGTGCGCAAGCTGCTGGCCTTCTCGCGCAAGTCGACCGTTCGCCGCGAGCGTCTGGACCTCGGCGAACTGGTCGGCGAGTTCGCCGTCCTGCTGCGCCGCCTGCTGCGCGAGGATGTGCGGCTGGAAACCGACTATGGCCGCGACCTGCCGGTGGTCCTGGCCGACAAGAGCCAGCTGGAGACGGCGGTGATGAACCTGGCCGTCAACGCCCGCGACGCCATGCGCGGCGTGGTCGAGCCCGGCGCGGGCGTGGTCACCATCCGCACCGCCCGCCTGACCGCTGACGAGGCCCGTCTGCTGGGCTGGAGTTTGGCCCCGACTTCCGCCGTCGCCCTGATCGAGGTGGCCGACAGCGGACCGGGCGTCCCGCCCGAACTGCTCGACAAGATCTTCGAGCCCTTCTTCACCACCAAGGCGGTGAACGAGGGCACCGGCATGGGTCTGGCCACCGTCTACGGCATCGTCGAACAGGCGGGCGGCCACATCAATGTGTCGAACGCGGCCTCGGGCGGGGCCGTCTTCCGCATCTTCCTGCCCGAGGCGGCCGAGGCCGAACTGGCCGCGGTTCCGGTGATCGAAAAGGTCGCCAAGGCCCCGCGCGACCTCTCCGGCGCGGGCCGTATCCTGTTCGTCGAGGACGAGGCCGCCGTGCGCGGCATCGCTGCCCGCCTGCTGCGCCAGCGCGGCTATGAGGTCATTGAGGCCGAGGACGGCGAACAGGCCCTGGAACTGGCGGAACAGCACGCCGGGACCATCGACATGATGATCTCGGATGTGATCATGCCCGGCCTCGACGGCCCGGCCCTGCTCAAGAAGGCCCGCCAGTACCTCGGCGACGCCCCCGTCCTGTTCATCTCCGGCTATGCTGAAAGCGACTTCTCGGACCTGCTGCAGGACGAGGTCGGAGTCTCCTTCCTGCCCAAGCCACTGGACATCAAGACCCTGGCGGAACGGGTGAAGCAGGAACTCCACGCAGGCTGAAGCATCCGTAACTTGCCATTCGTTGCCGGGCGGCGTCCTTTGCCGCGTCGCGCCAAGGGAGCCTGCCGCCATGATGATCGATCGCCGCCGCCTGATGTTCACTGCTGCCGCCGGAGCGGGTCTCGCCGCCTGTGGCCAGGCCCTCGCCCAGACGCCCGCCGCAGCCGCCTCGGCCTCCGCAGCCCTGAGCGCCCTGATGAACGGGATCGTCCAGACCTTCCTGCTGCAGTCACCGGAGACCCTGACCGGGCTGGGCATGGACAAGGGCCCGATGGCGGCGATGAAGTCCCGCCTCGATGACCGCTCCCAGGCCAAGATCGACGCCGACCGGGCGGTGTTCCGGGCGCAGATGGACCAGCTCAAGGCCATCGACCGCAGCGCCCTGCCCGCGACCGAGGGCGTCTATCACGACACTCTGACCTTCTTCGGCGACACCCAGATCATGGGCGAGCGCTTCCCCTATGGCGGCGGCGGCTTCGGCCCCGCGCCCTATACGATTTCGCAGCTGACCGGGTCATACCAGAGCCTCCCCGACTTCCTCGACACCCAGCATTCGATCGAAACCGCCGAGGACGCCGAAGCCTATCTGTCGCGCGTCGCGGCCTTCTCCACGGCGCTGGACCAGGAGACCGCCCGGATGCAGGCCGATTTCGCAGCCGGGGCCGTGCCTCCGGACTTCGTCATCGACAAGACCCTGCTCCAGCTTGCCAACCTCTATGAGACCCCGGCCGACCGGATGGTCCTGACCACGTCCATCGTGCGCCGCGCGGGTGAAAAGAACCTGGCCGGCGACTGGGGCGCGCGCGCGCAACGGATCGTCGAGGGTGAGGTCTATCCGGCCCTGCGCCGTCAGGCCGACACCATGCGCGCGCGCCGCGCCGACGCCACCCATGACGCCGGCGTCTGGCGGCTGCCGGACGGCGAGGCCTATTACGACTGGGGCATTCGCAGCTACACGACCTCGACCCTGTCGGGTGCCGAGATTCATGACCTCGGCCTGGAACAGGTGGCGGCCCTGTCCGCCCGCGCAGACGGTCTGCTGAAGGCGCAGGGTCTGACCCAGGGCTCTGTCGGGGAGCGCATTTCGGCGTTGGGTGCGGATCCGTCCCAGCTCTATCCGAACACCGACGCCGGCAAGGAGCAGCTGCTGGCCGACCTCAACGCCCAGATGGCCGACATGTCTGCGCGGCTGCCGCAGTATTTCGGTCGTCTCCCGGCCGCCTCGGTCGAGATCCGCCGCGTGCCGGTCTTCATCGAGGCCGGCGCGCCCGGCGGCTATTACAACTCGGCGGCGCTGGATGGTTCGCGTCCCGGTGCCTATTACATCAATCTTCGCGACACGGCCGAATGGCCACGCATGCAGCTGCCGACCCTGACCTATCACGAGGCCATTCCGGGCCATCACCTCCAGATCTCCCTGCAGCAGGAACAGGCCGACCGGCCGCTGTTGATGAAGGTGCTGGGCTTCTCGGCCTACTCCGAGGGTTGGGCCCTGTATTCCGAACAGCTGGCGGACGAGATGGGGGTCTATGAAGGCAATCCGATCGGACAGATCGGCTATCTGCAGTCGCTGCTGTTCCGTGCCACCCGGCTGGTCGCCGACTCGGGCCTGCATCACAAGCGCTGGAGCCGCGAACAGACGATCCGCTACATGGTCGATACCCTGGGCGATTCAGAAACTGCGGTCACAACCGAGGTCGAGCGCTACTGCGTCTGGCCCGGCCAGGCCTCGAGCTACAAGGTCGGTCACAACAAATGGGTCGAGCTGCGCAGCCGGGCCCAGGCCGCCCTGGGCGACCGGTTCGACATCAAGGCCTTCCACGACGCCGGCATGAACGCCGGCGGGGTGCCGCTGGTCGTTCTGGACAAGGTCATGACCGACTGGATCGCGACCCAGAGGGGCTGAACAGGGTACCTGCCGATCCGGGCGCGTCATCGACGGCCCGGATCGGTGATCATTGCCGCCAAAGGAAGACGCCATGATTGACCGCCGTCGCCTGATGCTGTCCTCCGCCGGCCTCGGCCTGATGGCGGCCTTGCCCGCCGCCGCACAAGCCCCGGCCATGTCGCCGGCCGACGCGCGGCTCGACGCCATGCTGACGCGCTGGTTCGAGGAGAATGTCGACCTGTCGCCGGAGTATGCGACTAACCTCGGCCTCGACCGGGGTGCGCGCGCTGCCCTGTCCGGCCAGTTGCGCCAGGCCGGGATCGCCGACGCCGAGGCCGACCGCCTGCGCGCCCGCGCCCGCTGGGCCGAGATCCGGACGGTGTCGGAGGAAGGCCTGTCGGATCAGGCGAAGGTGTCGCTGGCCGTCTACCGCTTTACCGCCGAGGGCGCGGCCCTGGCGGCGGACATCCCCTACGGCGGGGGCATCGGTCCCTATGTGGTGACGCAGCGGTCGGGGGCCTATTTCTCGGTCCCGGACTTTATGGCCAACCAGCACCGGGTCGAGACCGAGGCCGATGCGGCGGCCTTCATTTCACGGCTGTCCGCCTTCGCCACGGTGCTGGATCAGGAGAGCGAGCGGATCGCGGCCGACGCCGCCCTCGGCGTCATTCTGCCGTCCTTCCTGATGGACAAGACCCTGACCCAGCTGCGCACGCTGCGGGATACGCCGGCCTATGACATGGCCATGCTCCAGGCGCTGATCCGCAAGACGGACGAGCGGAACATGGGCGGTGACTGGGGTGCCCAGGCCGCCGGCGTGATTGACGCCGAGATCAAGCCGGCCCTGACCCGGCAGATCGCCGTCTTCGAGGCCCAGCGTCCGCACGCCACCGACGATGCAGGCGCGTGGAAACTGCCGCAGGGCGACCGCACCTACGCCCTGGCCCTGCGCGCCTTCACCACCACCGACTACAGCGCCCAGGACATCCATGACATCGGCCTGCAACAGGTCGCCGCCATCCAGGCCGAGATCGATACGATCCTGAAGGGGATGGGCATGGCCGAGGGTTCGGTCGGCGCGCGGATCAAGACGCTGAGCGAGGACCCGCAGCATCTCTGGCCGAACAACGATGAGGCCAAGGTCGAGCTGATTGAATCGCTGAACCGGCAGATGGCCGAACTGGAGCCCATGCTGCCGCGGGTGTTCAACACCCTGCCGGGCGCGAAGGTCGAAATCCGCCGCGTGCCGCCGTCGATCGAACTGGGCGCGCCGGGCGGCTATTACCAGGCCGCCTCGCTGGATGGGACGCGACCGGGCGCCTATTACATCAACCTGTCGAACACGGCGAACTGGCCCAAATGGGGTCTGCCGACCCTGACCTATCACGAGGCGATTCCGGGCCACCATTTCCAGATCACCGTCGCGCGCGAGGCCGGCAGCCTGCCGATCTATCGCCGTGTCGCCGGCAACTCCGCCTTCAACGAGGGTTGGGCCCTCTATGCCGAACGCGTCGCCGCCGACGACCTGGACGTCTATGCCGGCAATCCGCTGGGCCGGGTCGGCTATCTGCAGTCCTATCTGTTCCGCGCCGTGCGCCTCGTGGTCGACACCGGCCTGCACCACAAGCGCTGGAGCCGCGATCAGGCGATCCGCTACATGATCGAGGAATGCGGCGAGCCGCCGGAGTCGGCCGAGAAGGAAATCGACCGCTACTGCGTCTCGATCGGCCAGGCCTGTTCCTACAAGCTGGGCCAGACCGTCATCGCCCGCCTGCGGACCGAGGCCGAGGCGCGACCGGGCTTCGACCTGAAGGCCTTCCACGACCGGGTGCTGCTGAACGGCTCCGTGCCGCTGGCGGTGCTTGAGGGCCTTATGCGGGCCTGATCGCCCGCGCCTCAACGATCGTCGGATCGGCATCGGCCTGGGCGGCCAGCCACTCCCGGAAGCGGGCGATCTTGGGCGACCGCCGCCGACCCTCGGGCCAGACCAGATAGTAGCCGGTGTGGAACGACACCGTCTGGGCGAACGGGCGCACCAGCAGGCCGTTGCGAAGCTCGCGCGCGAACAGGATGGGAGAGGCCAGGGCCACGCCCTGATCGCCGAGCGCCGCAGCGACCTCCAGCACCTGATAGTCGGCGGTGAGCCGGCTCATGGGCTGGGTCCCGCCGCTGACGCCCGCCGCGGCGAACCAGGCGGCCCATTCCTTCTCCATGCCGATGCGAGGCGCATCCAGCAGGTCGGCGGGCTCCGCCAGTTTCAGCCGCTCGGCCATGGCCGGGCTGCACACGGGGGTGAAGACGCTGGGCATGAGCAACTGGCTCTCCATGCCCGGCCAGTCGCCGGACCCCGAGCGGATGCCGATGTCGAACCCATCCCGCGAGAGGTCCAGCAGGGTCGGATTGGTGTCCAGCCGCACCGCCAGACCCGGGTTGGCAACCTGGAAACCGCCCAGCCGCGGCGCCAGCCACTGGGCCGCGAGTGAGGCCAGGGTGGTGATCGACAGAATGTGCTCGTCGGCCTCGGTCAGGTCGCTGACGGCCCGGCGCAGCAGGGTCATGGCCTCGGTCGCGGCGCGGGACAGTCGCTCGCCGCCCTCGGTCGGTTGAACCTCGCGCGGCAGCCGGCGGAACAGGCTCAGGCCCAGCCGGCCCTCCAGCGCCTTGATCTGCCAGCTGACCGCCGCCTGGGTCATGCCCAGTTCCTCGGCGGCGCGGGTGAAACTCTTCAGGCGGGCGGCGGCCTCGAACACCCGGATGGAGGCGAGGGGGATGCCGGCGAGCGGGTCGGCCATAAGGCCTCCTTGTGGTCTGCGCCGATCATCCGGTTTGAGGGGCCGCCCCGTCAAGCCTGGATGCCAACTGTCGAAGACGAAACCGGGGAGGTTGGGATCAAGGACGTCCACAGCACCCATAAGGAGCATGCGCGGGATTGGCTCGCACTCGTGTGACTCCGGCGGATGGTCCGCATGACCGGACGGGTGTCCCCGGGCGCTTGCGGATTGACGCGGCTTGGTGGCCAATGCCGCGAAATCGGAGAGCACCATGATCGACCGTCGCCGCCTGCTTCAGACCGCCGTCGCGGCGGGAGCCCTTGCCCCGCTCGCCGCCTGCGCCTCGGGTGGAAACGCCGCCGCCGATGCGCTCGTTGCGGAAATCGGCGAGACCGCCGTCGACATCAATCCGCAGCTGGCGACCAATCTCGGACTGGACAGCGGTACCCGCGCCGGACTCAAGAGTCAGCTCGCCGCCAAGGGCCTGGAGGCGCGCGCCGCTGCCATCGCCCGCAATGACGACTGGTTGGCCCGGTTGCGCGCCATCGACCGCAAGGGTCTGACCGGCCAGAGCCGCGTCAGCTTCGACGTGGTGAAATTCCAGGCCGAGGCGCTGAACGACGCCAGGGGGTTCGGCTATGGTGATTTCGGCTTCGTCGACGCCTCCGCCTTTCCGATTCAGCCCTATACGATCAGCCAGCTGACCGGGACCTACCAGAGCGCGCCGGACTTCCTCGATACCCAGCATTCGATTGAGACCCCGGCGGATGCGGAGGCCTATCTGTCGCGCCTGTCGGCCATGGCGGTGACGCTGGACCAGGAGACCGCCGCCAGCCGCGCCGACGCCGGCAAGGGCGTGATCCCGCCGGACTTCATCATCCGCAAGGCGCTGATCCAGATGCGCGCCCTGCGCGGCGTCGCCGCGGCCGAGGCCGGCTTGACCACCAGCGTCGCGCGCCGGGCGAGGGAGAAGGCCCTGGCCGGCGACTGGGCGGCCCGGGCGAGCCGGATCGTCGAGCGCGAAATCTATCCTGCCCTGGATCGCCAGATCGCCCTGATGGAGGGGCTGCTGCCGCGGGCCAGATCCGATGCCGGGATCTGGGGCCTGCCCGACGGCGCGGCCTATTACGCCGCCGACCTGAAGTTGATGACGACCACCGACCTCGGGCCTGACGCCATCCATGAGATGGGCCTCGACCAGTCGCGGGCCATCCTGGCGCGCATGGACGGAATCCTGAAAACCCGGGGCATGAGCCAGGGGACCGTGGGCGCGCGGATGTCGGCCCTGGGGAAGGATGCTCGCTTCCTCTATCCGAACACCGAGGCCGGCAAGGCTCGACTGCTGGGCGATCTCAACGCCCAGATCGCGGCCATGCAGGCGCGGCTGCCGGCCTATTTCGGTCGCCTGCCCAAGGCGGCGGTCGAGGTCCGGCGTGTGCCTGTGGCGATCGAGGCCGGCGCTCCCGGCGGCTATGCCGTGTCGCCGAGCCTGGATGGCTCGCGGCCCGGCGCCTACTACATCAACCTGCGCGATACGGCCGAGTGGCCGAAATGGTCGTTGCCGACCCTGACCTATCACGAGGCCATCCCCGGGCATCACCTGCAGGGCACGTTGGCGGTAGAGAACGAGAGCCTGCCGCTGATCTCCAAGGCGCTGTTCTTCAGCGCCTATGGCGAGGGCTGGGCGCTGTATTCGGAACAGCTGGCGGACGAGATGGGGGTGTATGAGGGCGATCCGTTCGGGAAGCTCGGCTATCTCCAGAGCCTGCTGTTCCGGGCCTCCCGGCTGGTCGCCGACACTGGCCTGCACCACAAGCGCTGGAGCCGTGAACAGGCGATCCGCTACATGGTCGACACCGGCGGCGATGAGGAGACCTCCATCACCTCCGAGATCGAACGCTACTGCGTCTGGCCGGGCCAGGCCTGCAGCTACAAGATCGGCCACACGGAATGGGTGGCGTTGCGGGATGGTGCCAGGGCGACCCTCGGCGACCGGTTCGACATCCGCAGCTTCCACGATACGACCCTTGGCGTCGGCGGCGTGCCCATCGCGGTGCTGCAGGCTGTGGTCGAGGAGTGGGTCAGCGCGCGGCGGCGCTGATCCCTCACTCATTGCGCCGCTGAAGCACAAGTCTTGCTTATGGCATGAGACGGCAATCTGGTTTGTTCAGTTGTCGGTAATCGCTAGTCTGCCTTTACCAGCAAAGAAAACCAGAGGATTTCGAGATGGAAGAGGCGCACCGCACACATAAGGAAAGCCCATGGGGCTGGGCCGCGATCCTCAACGACTGGCGCCGCAGTCGGACCCGCCAGCGGCTGCGCACCCCGTCGCCCGCTGCGAGGCCTTCCAGCCGCTGACGGCTTTCTGAATCCGGTCCGTCGCAGGAGACCACCCTTCCCCCGCCCGCGACCGTCGGCGCCGCAAGGGCCGTGGCCCGAACTCCGGAGTCTCCTGCTCCCGGGGTTCGGGTCGAGCCGTGTCGGGCGACGGACCCGCTGACGTTCTGCCGTTACACGTAGGGGCCATCGGCAGGAGAAAGCCATGCGGATCGACAGGCGCAGTGTTCTGGCTGGAGCTTCGGCCCTGGCCCTGGTGCCGACACCCGGCCGGGCGCAATCCCGCGACTATGCCGCGGCCGCCGCCTGGTCGGCCGAGCGACGCGGCGTGTCCTTTCTCGTGATGCAGGGGGGCCGTGTCCTGTTCGAGGACTATCCCCGCTCCAGCGCCGGCGCGACGCATGAACTGGCCAGCGGCACCAAGAGCTTCAGCGGCGTGCTCGCCGCCGCCATGGTCCAGGACGGGCTGCTCACCCTTGACGAAGCCTGTGCGGATACCCTGACCGAGTGGCGCGATGACCCGGTCGGGCGCGCGGCCACCATCCGCAGCCTGTTGAGCCTGTCTTCCGGCGTCGGCGGGGGCTCTATCGGGCGGCCCGCGACCTATGCGGCCTCCGTGGCTCAGCCCTTCGCCGGGGCGTCTGGCGTATTCCGCTATGGCCCCGCTCCCTTCCAGGTGTTTGGCGAGATCGTCCGCCGAAAACTGGCGGCGGCGGGGCGGTCCGACGACGTTCTGGCCTTCATGGATGAACGCCTGCTGCGACCCGCGGGGGTGACGCGCGGTCCGTGGCGACGGCAGGCCGGCCAACCCAATATGCCGTCGGGTGCGCAGTTCGACGCCCGCAACTGGGCCCGTTTCGGGGCCTTCGTACAGGGTGGCTGTCGGGTGAACGGCCGGGCCGTTGTCGACCCGGTCGCCCTGGCCGATTGCTTCCGCCCGACGCCCGCCAACCCCGGCTATGGCCTGAGCTGGTGGTTGTTGCGGCCCGGTCTGGTTCCACCCGGCCCGCGCTCGCCGATCGATTCCTCAGCGGTGGCCCTGGCCGGCCTGCCGACCGTCAGCATGGCCGCCGGTGCCGGCAACCAACGCCTGTACCTGATCCCGGATCGCGACATGGTCGTCGTGCGTCAGGCGGACGGAATCCTGGCGAGCATGGCCGGCAACCGGGCCGACTGGTCGGATGCCGCCTTCCTGCGGCTGGTCCTCTAGCAACAGGCTGGTGGAAGGCCTGTGCGGGGCCCGCGTCTGGCCCTTTGCACCCGCCCGCGTGCGCCGCTATACCGCCCGCCACACTCCCCATTCCCAAGCAGAGGCGCGAACCCGCATGACCAGGATCAAGGTCGCCAACCCCATCGTGGACATCGACGGCGACGAGATGACCCGCATCATCTGGCAGTGGATCAAGGACAAGCTGGTCCACCCCTTCCTGGACGTCGAACTCGACTACTATGACCTGTCAATGGAGAACCGCGACGCCACCGACGACAAGGTCACGGTGGATGCGGCCCATGCGATCCAGAAGCATGGCGTCGGCGTCAAATGCGCCACCATCACCCCCGACGAGGCCCGCGTGGCCGAGTTCGGCCTGAAGAAGATGTGGAAGTCGCCCAACGGCACGATCCGCAACATCCTCGGCGGCGTGGTCTTCCGCGAACCGATCATCTGCTCGAACGTGCCGCGGCTGGTGCCGGGCTGGACCCAGCCCATCGTCGTCGGCCGTCACGCCTTCGGCGACCAGTACAAGGCCACCGACTTCCTCGTCCCCGGCCCCGGCAAACTGACCATGAAGTGGGTCGGCACAAACGGCGAGGAACAGGACTACGAAGTGTTCGATTTCCCGTCGGCCGGCGTGGCCATGGGGATGTACAACCTCGATGACTCGATCACCGAGTTCGCCCGCGCCAGCTTCGCCTTCGGTCTGGGCCGCAATTTCCCGGTCTATCTGTCGACCAAGAACACCATCCTGAAAGCCTATGACGGCCGCTTCAAGGACATCTTCCAGGACGTCTTCGACAAGGAATTCGCCGACAAGTTCAAGGCGGCGGGCCTGACCTATGAGCACCGGCTGATCGACGACATGGTGGCCGCGGCCATCAAATGGTCGGGCGGTTTCGTCTGGGCGTGCAAGAATTACGACGGCGACGTCCAGTCCGACGTGGTGGCGCAGGGCTTCGGCTCGCTGGGCCTGATGACCTCGGTGCTGATGACCCCGGACGGCAAGATCCTGGAGTCGGAAGCCGCCCACGGCACCGTCACCCGCCACTACCGCCAGCACCAGAAGGGCGAGGCGACCTCGACCAACTCCATCGCCTCGATCTACGCCTGGACGCGCGGCTTCTCGCACCGCGCCAAGCTGGACGACAATGCCGAGCTGGCGACCTTCGCCGAGACCCTGGAACGGGTCGTCGTCGAGACCGTCGAGGCCGGCTTCATGACCAAGGATCTGGCGCTTCTGGTCGGCGACCAGCAGGGCTGGCTGACCACCGAGGGCTTCCTCGACAAGGTCGCCGAGAACCTGACGGCGGCGATGAAGAAGTAGGCAGCGTCGGGTCGGGAGGTCCCGAAGGGCCGACGACCGCGGCCCGGGAAAACCGCCCGCGTCGGGTCGGGAAGGCGGAGCCTTCTGACCGCGGCCCAAAGAAGAGAGGCCCGCCGGATTCGCGTCCGGCGGGCCTTTCGTTTGAGCCTGCCGCCCGTTCGTGCATTGATGTTCCGTCACGAGGGAAGACGGTCTTGAACGCGCCATCCGACGAACCCCATCAACCGGTCTGGGCCCGGAACCGGAAGGCCCGGCGTGGGGGCGGGGGGCTGGTCGGCAAGCTGGTCGTGTTCGCCGTCCTGATGGCGGCGTTCGCCTTCTTCGCCGCGCCCGCCGTGGCCTTCTTCGGCATCCGTTCGGCCGCCGAGACCAGCGACGTCGCCGGCCTGACGCGGCTGATCGACTATCCCGCCGTGCGCCAGTCCCTGAGGCCCCAGCTTGACGGCAATCCGGCGGCGTCCGCCCCGGCACCGTCCTTCCTCGAAGACCCCATCGGCGCGGTCCGCCGCCAGATCGAACAGGCGACGGCGCCCCGGACGCCCGATGTCGACGCCTATCTGACGCCCGCCGCGATTGCCGCCCTGACCCGGGGCGAAGGGCGCTACGCCTCGCAGCGCGTCGACGGCGACCTGCCGTCGGCGGACCGTACCAACACCGGCGGTCCCCTGCCGAAGCCGGTCTACTGGAGCATCAATCGCGCCCGGATGAGCGTCGCCGACGAGGGCGGGTCAGAGACGGTCTTCACCTTCGAGCGCAAGGGGCCGTTCGAGTGGAAACTGGTCCACGTCGGCCTGCCGGACGGCGTCGCGCCGGTGCCGGCTCCGGTGACGGCACCGCCGGTTCCGATGGTCGGCAAGAGCGGGTCGCGCGGCGGCTGACGACGACCCTCTTGGCGACCCTGCGCGACTCGGGCAACCGTAGCGCTGGGGAGGCGTTACGACGCCAGAGGGTCGTATGAAGAAATCACTGATCGTCGGCGTCGCCGCCGGAGCCCTGCTCCTGTTCGGAATGGCCTGGGCCGCCGCTCCCGTGCTTGCGGCGCAGGCCCTGATCCGCGCGGCCAAGGCCGGGGATGAAGCGAAGATCGGGAAGCTGGTCGACTTTCCGTCGCTGCGCCAAAGCCTGAAGTCCGAGCTGAACGCGGAGCTGATGGCGCGGATGAGCCGCGACCCGCGTTTGGCTGACAGCGGACTTGGCGGCCTGGGCATGATGCTGGCACCGATGATCCTGTCCGGCGCGGTCGATGCGGTGGTGACGCCTCAGGTGGTGGCCCACATGGTCACCACGGCCGAGGCACCCGACCCCACGCGCCGCCCCGCACCGGAGCCCGCCGGCGACAAGTCCGACGGCAACGACATCCACCAGGCCTGGGGCTATCGCAGCCTGAACGAATTCGCGGTCACCCTGACCGACCGGGACCGGCCGGATGACCACCTGGCCCTGATCCTCGAGCGGCGCGGCCTGTTCGACTGGAAGCTGGCGGCGGTGGACCTTCAGGCCGGGCCCGAGGCCTAGCCCGCCAGCGCCGCCCGCACCGCCGCGAGGCCTTCCTCGGCCTTCGACCCGTCGGGCGCGCCGCCCTGGGCGAAGTCCGGCTTGCCGCCCGCACCCTGTCCGCCCATGGCGATCACGGCGCTGCGCGCCAGGTCGGCCGCATTGACCTTGCCGGCCATGTCAGAGGTCACGGCGACGGTGATGGCGGCCTTGCCTTCGGTCACGCCGATCAGGGCGACGACGCCCGAGCCGACCTGTTTGCGGAAGTCCTCGGCCACGCCGCGCAGGCCCTTGCCGTCGACGCCGTCCAGCACGCGCGCCATCAGCTTGATGCCGTTGATCTCTTCCGGCGCGGCATTGGCGGAACCGCCGCCGCCGAGGGCCAGTTGCTTCTTCAGCTCGGCGACCTGTTTCTCCAGCGCGCGGCGGTCGGCGGTCAGGGCCTCGACCCTGGCGGGGACGTCAGCGGTCTGGACCTTGAACGACTGGGCCAGCGACTTCGCCACCCCGGCCTGGGCCAGCAGGAACTGACGGGCGGCCTCGCCGGTCAGGGCCTCGATGCGGCGCACGCCGGCGGCGATCCCGGTCTCGGACACGATCTTGAACAGGGCGATGTCGCCGGTACGGGCGACATGGGTGCCGCCGCACAGCTCGACGGAATAGGGGCCTTCACCGGTCAGGGCCCGGCCCAGCGTCAGGACGCGGACCTCGTCGCCGTATTTCTCGCCGAACAGGGCGACGGCACCGGCGGCGATGGCCTCCTGCGGGCCCATCATCTTCGTCTCGGCGGGCAGGTTCTGTCGGATGACGGCGTTTACCTCATCCTCCATCCGGGCCAGTTCGTCCTCGGTGACGGGGGCGTTGTGGCTGAAGTCGAAGCGCAGCCGGTCGGCGTCGACCATCTGGCCCTTCTGGGCCACGTGGCCGCCCAGCACACTGGCCAGGGCCTTGTGCAACAGGTGGGCGGCGGAGTGGTTGGCGCGGGTGGTCAGCCGGGCCTGGGCGCTGGAGCGCAACTGGGCCCGGGTACCGATGGCCAGGGTGCCCGAGTTGACTTCGATGCGATGGGCGAACAGGTCGCCGGCGTGCTTCTGGACGTCCAGCACCGTGGCCGAGCCCTGCTGGCCCGAGGCGTCGGTCCATTCGATTTCACCGCGGTCGCCGGCCTGGCCGCCGCCTTCGCCGTAGAAGGGTGTCTGGTCGAACAGCACTTCAGCGGTCTGGCCGGCCGACAGGTCGTCGACCGAGGTGCCGTCGCGCACGATGGCCAGGACCTCGCCCGAGCCCTCGACGGCGTCATAGCCGGTGAAGACGGTAGGGCCGAGGCGGTCCCGCAGGGCCAGCCATTCGCCGGTCGAGGCGGTCTGGCCCGAACCCGTCCAGTGCTCGCGGCTACGGGCCTTCTGTTCGTTCATGGCCGCGTCGAAGGCGTCGGTGTCGACGGTGAAGCCGCGGCGGCGCGCCTCGTCCTGGGTCAGGTCGAGGGGGAAGCCGTAGGTGTCATAGAGGGTGAAGGCCGTCTGGCCCGACAGGACGCCGCCTTCGCCGAGGTCGCGCGAAGCGTCCTCGAGCAGGCCCATGCCGCGGCCGAGGGTGGTGCGGAAGCGGATCTCTTCCTGCATCAGCGTGTCCTCGACGAAGGCCTGGGCGCGCTTCAGCTCGGGGAAGGCCTCGCCCATCTCGGCGACGAGGGTCGGCACCAGCCGGTGCATCAGCGGGTCGGCGGCACCCAGCAGATGGGCGTGGCGCATGGCCCGACGCATGATCCGGCGCAGGACATAGCCGCGGCCCTCGTTCGACGGGGTGACACCGTCCGCGATCAGGAAGGACGACGAACGCAGGTGGTCGGCGATGACCCGGTGGCTGGCGGCCATGGCACCGTGCGGATCGGTCGAGGTGGCGTCGGCCGAGGCCGCGATCAGGGTCTGGAACAGGTCGGTGTCGAAGACCGAATTCTTGCCCTGCAGCACCGAGGCGATCCGCTCGAGGCCCATGCCCGTATCGACCGACGGCTTCGGCAGGGAACGGACGATCTCGTCGTTCTCCTTCTCGAACTGCATGAAGACGTTGTTCCAGATCTCCACGAACCGGTCGCCGTCCTCATCGGGCGAGCCCGGAGGGCCGCCGGGGACGTGGTCGCCGTAGTCCCAGAAGATTTCGGTGCACGGACCACAGGGACCATTGTCGCCCATGGCCCAGAAATTGTCGGAGCCGGCGATGCGGATGATCTTGTCGTCGCCGAAGCCGGTGACCTTCTTCCAGATCGCCGCCGCCTCGTCGTCGTCGATATAGACGGTGACCAGCAGGCGTTTGGCGTCGAGGCCGAAATCCTTCGTGACCAAGTTCCAGGCACGATCGATCGCGTGTTCCTTGAAATAGTCGCCGAAGGAGAAATTCCCCAGCATCTCGAAGAAGGTCAGGTGCCGGGCGGTGTAGCCGACATTGTCCAGGTCGTTGTGCTTGCCGCCGGCGCGGACGCATTTCTGCGAGCTGGTGGCGCGTGGCCAGGGCGGGGTCGAGGCGCCGGTGAAATAGTCCTTGAACGGCACCATGCCCGCGTTGACGAACAGCAGGGTCGGGTCGTTCTGCGGCACCAGCGGCGCGGAGTGGACCTTCTCGTGCCCATCGGCGGCGAAATAGTCGAGGAAGGTCGAGCGGATCTGTTTGAGGCTGGACATGACGGTGCGCGTTCGGTCGAGGGGAGAAACGGGGATGGGGCGTCATATAGGGGTTTCGGCGCCAATGCATCACCTGCCCGTGATCGTGGGGACGGGGGCGGTCGCGGGCGGACAGATCGCCGCACGGGCGGGCGCGGGCGGGCGTGGCCGGCGGCGGGGGTGTAGGACAGGCCCATGTCCGCGCTTGAGGTCTGGTTTGACGGCGATTGCCCCCTGTGCCGGCGTGAGATCGCCGTGATGCGCAGGCTGGATCGGCGCGGGGCCATCGTCTTCACCGATGTGGCGAACGGGCAGGGGAGCTGTCCGCTCGACCGGGCCGAACTTCTGGCCCGGTTTCATGCGCGGGAGGACGGGGCGATCCTGTCGGGTGCCGCCGCCTTCGCCGCCATGTGGCGCGCCATCCCGCTGTTGCGGCCGTTGGGGCTGGCGGCGCGGAACCCGGTGGTGCTCAACCTGCTGGAGCGGCTGTATGTCGCCTTCCTGCGGGTCCGCCCGGCCCTGACGCGCGCGCTTCGCCGGTAAAGAGGGGCCGGTAAAAAAGGGCCGCCCGATCCGGGTGGAGACCGGACGGCCCGCTCCGTCCGGCCCGGCCCCGCGGGGGTCGGAGGCGGGTCGCGGGACCCGGCCGGAGAAGGTCTTGAGACAAAAAACGAGTCCGGAGAGTCCGCAGAGTCCGCAGAGTCCGGACCTGCGGCCGCTGAAAAACAGGGTCCAGAGAGTCCAAAGAGTCCAAGGGACCGGCGCCGTTGCGAGGGACGTCGGCGGTCACATGCGACCGCCTCCACCCCTCCACCGCTACGCGGTCCCCCTCACCGCAAGGAGGGGGGACTGCCCGGTCCTAGCCCTCGAGGTCCTGGCCCTCGTCGGGTTCGGGGGTGCCCAGCAGTTCCTCGGCGATCTTGGTGGTCGAGGCGCGCACGGCCTTTTCGATCGAGTCGGCGATGTCCGGATTGGCCTTGAGGAAGGCGCGCACATTCTCGCGGCCCTGGCCAATACGCTGGCTGTCGTAGGAGAACCAGCTGCCCGACTTCTCGACGATCCCCGCCTTGACGCCCAGGTCGATGATCTCGCCCAGTTTGGAGATGCCCTCGCCGTACATGATGTCGAAGATGACCTCGCGGAACGGCGGGGCGACCTTGTTCTTGACCACCTTCACCCGGGTGGTGTTGCCGACGACCTCGTCGCGGTCCTTGATCGCGCCGGTGCGGCGGATGTCGAGGCGGACCGAGGCGTAGAATTTCAGCGCATTGCCGCCCGTCGTCGTCTCAGGCGAGCCGTACATGACGCCGATCTTGTGACGGATCTGGTTGATGAACAGGACGATGCACTGCGACTTGTTGATCGAGGCGGTCAGCTTGCGCAGCGCCTGGCTCATCAGACGGGCCTGAAGGCCGGGCAGGCTGTCGCCCATCTCGCCCTCGATCTCGGCGCGCGGGGTCAGGGCGGCGACGGAGTCGACCACCACGATGTCCACGGCGCCCGAACGCACCAGGGTGTCGACGATCTCAAGCGCCTGTTCGCCCGTGTCGGGCTGCGAGACCAGCAGGTCGTCGAGATTGACGCCCAGCTTCTGGGCATAGCCCGGGTCGAGCGCATGTTCGGCGTCGACGAAGGCGGCGGTGCCGCCGGCCTTCTGGATCTCGGCCACGGTGTGCAGGGCCAGGGTCGTCTTGCCCGAGCTTTCCGGCCCGAACACCTCGATCACCCGGCCGCGCGGCAGGCCGCCGATGCCGAGCGCCATGTCGAGGCCCAGCGAGCCGGTCGAAACCGACGGAATGGCCTCGGTCACGCCGTTCTTGCCCAGCTTCATCACCGAGCCCTTGCCGAAGGCACGGTCGATCTGGGCGATCGCCGCCTCCAGAGCCCGCTGTTTGTCGCCGTCGTCCCGCGTCACCAACTTCAAATTCGCCTGAGCTGCCACCTTGCCACTCTCCCTTGCCATGATTCCCATCTGGTTCCGGGAGAGACCCGCCTGGACCCGCTCCCTGTTGAGAGGCAGTTAGTACACGGTTTGTTCCGGTTGCCAATATGTTCTTTTTTGCCGACCGGCGTGACCTGGCGAGGATGCGACCGTTTTTGACGTGGGGTGGCTGGGGTCCAGAGCGCCGAAAGCGGACTCCTCGACGGCCCGTCGAGGAGGTTGGCGGAGTCGCCCCGTCCCACATCCTATTGTCCCGGCCAGAGTTGGCGCATAGGGAAACGCTTGCCCCGGTTACCCGCGACCGTGGTGGCGGAGTCTTCCGTAGATTGATTGGGCTGACCGCAACGTTCAGTGCAGATCTGCGCCGCCCTGCGAGTTCGCTGAAAACGAGAGTGCGACATGTTTGCCGGCCAAGTTTGCCTCACGCGTTCCGGCTGGCCGGCGGGTTGTCCCACCGACGCCGAGATGGCGGCCCCGTTCGCGGTGTTTGGAACGCCTGATTGCGAAGGCATCGCGAAGACCGATGCCGCCGTTCTGTATGAGCGACGCAGGTTCGTCGCCCCGTCTGATCGCGATGAAGCGCTCCCGCGACGATGCGCCGGGACGGGGGCGTGGGTCTCATTCTGGGGTCGGCTCGATAACCGCGAGCAGCTTTGGAAAGCGCTCGGCTTGGGCGGCCCGGATGCCGGGCTTACCGATGCGGAAATCGTGACCCTCGGCTGGGCCAGGTTCGGCAGGGACCTGCCTGCACAGCTCGTCGGCGACTTCGCACTGGCCGTGGTCGATGCCGAACAAAGGCAGGTCTTCCTTGCCCGCGACCCTTTGGGCGTCAAGCCGCTCTACTATCGCTGCGACGGCGGCCTGTTGGCGTTCGCTTCGACCGCCTCTGCGCTCAAGCTTCCCGGCCTTCCGCTCACGCCGGACCCCGGCTGGATGGCGCGCTTTTTGTGGAGCAGCCTGTCCTACAGCCCCGAGACCACCGCCTACCGGGAAATCCGGAAGGTCCCGCCCGGGCACTGGCTGTGGATCGATGGCGAAGCGGCGCCGTCGATCGTCCGCTGGCACCATTGGCGGGACGATCAGCCGGACGCATCGAAACGGGATCCAGCCTGGGTGGATGCGTATCGCGACGTGCTCGAGGAAGCCGTGCGATGCCGTCTCCCGAGCGACTATCCGATCGGGATCGAGACGAGCGGGGGCATCGATTCATCGACGGTCCTCGCCCTCGCCGCCAAGCTCCTGGCGCCCGTCGACGACCGTGTTCGCGCCTATGGTTTCGCCCTGAGCGAGCAGGAGCCTGATTTCATCCTGGCGACCAGCCAGGCCTGGGGCATAAACAACAACCATATCTGGGCCGGCGCGGAGCCAGCCCGGGAAGCGGACTTCGCGCGCACGCTCGCGGCGATCGGCTATCCCGAGGAGCATGGCAATGCGACCTTCCACACGCCCTTCTATCGCGACGCGGCGGGGCATGGGGTGCGCACGCTCTTCTCCGGGTTCGGGGGCGACGAGGTGGTGACCAACCCGGGGGTGCAGGCGCTGTACGAGCATGCCGGCCGGGGCGACTTCGGGGCCATGGCGGCGTCGCTCCCCGGCAATGCGCTGACGAGGCCGCTGCGCGTCGCCCGGCACCTGCTGCGGCCCCTCTACCCCGCTCCATATCGCCCCGGGTTCCTGAAAGCCTGGCAGGAACGCTGGCCCAGTTGCGCGCTGAGCCAGTCGGCGATCGAGGAATACGGCATCGAAGCCGCCTATATGGAGACGGCGCGGTTCGACGCGCCCTATGCGCGCGTCAACGACTTCATCCTTCAGCATCATCTTGCCAAGATGCAGGTGACCGCGCGGCTGGAGAACTGCACCCTGGCCGCCGCGGCATGGGGAATCGACTATCGCTGGCCCCTGTGGGACGTGCGCCTGATCCAGCAATATCTCTCGACGCCCGCGATCGAGAAACTCGGGCCGGGGAGCATGGGGCGTTACCTGCACCGGCGTGCGATCGACGGGATCGTCCCGCACAAGGTCACATGGAAGCCGGGCAAGGATATGGGCGACCTGGTGGCTGCCGGCCCGCAAAACAGCGACACGCGCGCCGCGCTCATCGCCGCGGCGAAGGCAATGCGTGAGCGTATGCCCGAAGCGGTCGTCCCGCTGATCGACCGCGCAAAGCTCGACCGGCAAATCGCGCAGCTCGAATCGGGACCTGCCCCCCCCAATGTCGCCATGACGATCCGCCAGACGACACGTTCTCTGGAGTGGCTTTCCCGGTGGCTGGGCAGCTAGGGGCGGGCGAGGTTCCGTTCGCGAAGCAGGGGCCCGTCCCCGAACAGCTGGGGCATCCCCAGGCCGAACCCTGAATTACCTTCCAGAAGTACGGCCCCATCCGGCGTGATCGCCCAGTCCCAGCCCACGGCCCAGAGATCGGGGACGGCGCCATGCGCCAGAACCGATCCCGCGATCACAGCCGGCCAATGCGGTATCCGGTCGAGGTCCGGCGCGCGGGCCCGCGCCTCGCGGATCGACGCCGCGGCCATGCTCGCAATCCCCTCGGGAACATCGAGCAACGCCCCGCTCTCAACGTCGAGCGGCAGAATTGCATAGCGCATCTGGCGACCGGGCGGCGCGCTGCCGATCGCCACCTCCAGCACGGCGTTCCACGGTCGCGGCGATCCGGCCTCGATCCGGGTGATGCAGCGGATCGTGGTCAGTTCGCCGCTCGCCGAAATCGGAGCGATTTCGGGGTGATCGATGAGGACCGGCTGGATGAGGGCGTCGTCGAGCATCAGCAAGGCACGCCACGCCGCCCCGACGGCCTGATCGTCATCCAGCGGTGTCCCGTCGTGGCCGGTGCCGCGAATGTACGTCCCGTCCCGCCACGCAGCGAATGCACCTCGCCCTTCCTTTCCCGACCGCGTCTTGCAAAAGACCGCGCCGGACGGGGGCAACAGGGGGGCGAGCGGCGCATCGCTAAGCCGCGGCACGACCGCCCGCGTATCAGCCTGCCGGATGCCGAGCCGCGCCAGACGATCGGCGGTCGCCACCTTGTCCATCAGGAGACGTGCGCTGTTCGCACCCCCGGGGCTCTGCAGCCGATGGAATGAGGCGCTTTCACAGTCATAGACGAAGTCGAGTGCCGTCTCCGGCGCGCCGACCAGGCCGAAGCGATAGGCCTCATAGGCGGGGATTCCCCAACTGAGGGCGAGGCGCAGGGCGATCCGGCGCTGGCGGGCCACCGGGATCCCGTCGCGCGCCGCCACCTCGGCACCGTGGAAGGCGACCGCCCTTGAAACGCCGCGCCGGCTCGACCAGGCGGTCCAGCGCAGCCACCCCAGCAGTTCCAGCAGCAGCCATACAGGCACCGGCATCCGCCCGCGCGCCGCCAGCCAGATCTGCCGGTGCGCGGCGACGCGCGTATCGCGCATCGCCGGCGGCCAGAGATAACGCCAGTTGAGCAGGCCGCTCGGGCGCACCGCGGCCTTCAGGCGTCGCAGCACCGGGGCAAGGCCTTGTCCCGGCATCGCTCAGGACCCCTGTCGTCTCATACGGGCACGCCGTTCGCGTCGAGATAGCCGAAACGCCGCATGACCTCTCCATGGTCCGCGATGATGCGCGCAACCTGTTCGTCGCTCAGCGTCTCGCGCCAGTCGCCGCTTCGTCCCTGACGGAAGAAGCTCCCGACCTTGGGCGGCCGTTCGCGGAAGCCCTTTTCTCCCTCCTGGCGCCTGAGTTCGGCGAAATCGCTGAAGCGCACCGCCTTGGCGATTGCGTCAGGATCGCCAGGCAGGCCGAGGAAGGCGGCGGCGCCGGCGAACGCCGTCATCGGGTCCGCCAACATGTCCTCATAACGCAGTACGCGGCAATCGAGCCCGTCGGCATCGACCCAGCTGAGCACATGGCTCGACCAGTCGAACATCTTCTGGCGCGTCTGGGTCGTCAGGCCATGCAGGCTATGGCTGAGCGAATGGGTTCGATCGGCCATCTTCTCGATGGCCTCGTCGATGCTGCGGGTGCGGTGATTGGCGTAGGACGGTGCCACATCGAGGGGGTTGCGCAGGAGATAGAGCGCTCCGCGCGTCGCTTCGCGGCTGACGAGCGGTTCGCCGTCCTCGAGGTGCCAATAGGCGTCGTGAATCTTGTGATATTCGGTCTCGCCGTGCGCCGCGCTCCAGCGATAGACGATCGGGCGCAGCCGATCGACTTCATCGGGATCAAGCTCCGCGGTGTCGAACCCCAGCACCTCGTCGAGCCACCCGCGCGCGCTGGCGATATTGCCGGTATTCAGCTCATTGATATCGGCGGGGGCGTCGCCGTCCTGCAGCAGATTGGTCAGGAAGCTGCGAAACCAGGTGTTCCCCGATTTCGGATAGGAGGCGAGCCAGAAGATTCCGCTCAACTCACTGCCCCCCGCGAATATCCGCCAGGATGCGGTCGATCATCAGGTCGAGCGTAAATCCTGACCGCGGCCGCGACACGCGCGCCAATCGCACCTGCCGCGCAAGCTGGCCGCACAGGTCGAGGTGGCGAGGCTTCAGCGCCATCCCGTCGAGATACCGCATGCGATAGGTGTTCTGCCGCAGGGGAGGAAACTTGGCCATGCCCAGGATCGGGTCGATCGTGACGTCCTCAATGTGATCGTCCGACAGGATATAGATCCATTTGACCGGCACCGGGAGTTCCGAAAATCCTTCGGCGATCGGCAGGTTGAACTTTTCGGTATTGGGGCGGATGCGGCGCAGCGCCGTCGTGTCGATTTCGAGACGATCGGCCACGTCCCGCCACAGCTTGATGCGCGGAAAGCCCGGGATCGCGTGGCACTGCCCGTCGATCGGGACGACGTCGTCGGCCAGCACGTCGAACCCGCGGCGGTGGAAGCCCGCCGCCAGCGTCGACTTGCCGGCCCCCGAATGTCCGACGCAGATCATGCAGCCGTCATCGATGCGAACGGCATTGCCATGCAGCACCAGCAGGCCGCGCTGGAACAGCAGGGCGCCGAACGCCGAGCCGAGCAGGAATACGCGGACACTGTCATCGTCGACGCCCGGTTCGGCATCGATCACGATCTCGCGCCCGTCGCGCACCAGGAAGCGCGCCACGCCCGGCACCTGCAGCCAGAACTCGCGCGTTGAGGACCAGAGGAACGGTCCCAGCCGCTCGCCGTCGGCCAGCCCGTCGGGATCGACGGCGCCCAGGGTCAGGGTGACATCTGCCCCTGTCTCGCCGGCGCCCCCGGCGAGAAGTTCGGGAAGCGCGATCTCGCTTGTGATGGAAAGGCCGTAGGCCCGGTACGGCAGCATTGGTTCTAATTCTATCCGTGGGCGCGCGGCCGTCGGTTCACGGCCCGGCAGCCGCCAAAAAAGGCAAACAGCGCAATCAGATCAGAGTGTTGCGCTCAGGACGGGCCGAGTGGATTCATCTCGATGGAAAGAGGGTAGGCCTTCCCATCCGCCCCGGACCCGTCCAACTCATGCAGTTGCGGCCGCACATAGGGTTGCTTCGGCGCGGGCGAAGCCTCGATCGTCTTTTCGTCCACGGTAAACCCCCACATCAGTCGAACACCGGTCCTTCGACTACTCGCCTAGCATTTTTCGCCGATCAAACAAGGCAGTTGCGGGACAATCCGGCAGCAGAAGGACCGTCCTGGCGCGTGTGGTGCTCGCACGGCACGGCGGTCATGGCAGGGGACGCGTCCCCGCCCGCGAAAACTGACCAAGCGCGATCCCGCTTGCGACGGAAAGGCCGCAGGCCCGGTATGGCCGCATTTGTTCCCGTTCACTGGCCGGATTATCGCCGCTGGCCCCGGACCCTTTACCCCCGCCGACCACGGCACGGACGGTCACCGTCCGGCTATCGGCAGGAAGTTGCGCCCAGGAGGGCCCCCTGACAGGCCCTCGTCAGGACGCCCCAACGGTGGGGCCCAATTCGGCGAAATAAGGGACCTTCCCGGCCCCGTCGGACCCGTCCAACTCATGCAGTTGCGGCCGTACATATGGCTTCTTCGGCTCAGGCGAAGTCTCGATCGTCTCTTCTTCCATGACACCCTCCCATCAAGCCTCCCTACCCTAGCGGAAGCGCTGCCGTAGCAAACACCCCGGGGCAGCACCGGGCAGAGAGACCGCGCACGCAGGCCGCGGACGTCACAACCCCGGCGAAACGAAGCACCCGACGGTTCCGAACTGCACGAAGCTGGCGTTGCCGCCGCAAACCGCGACCGGCCCGCTGACCACCCAGACATGCGCCTTGATCCTGCGCTCCGGCGTTCCGGCGGCACCCTCGTACGTCGCGCCGAAATGCACCGCACAGGGTATCGCGTACAAGCGACACAGGATTTGCGCGACGATCGCCTGGGGATAGCAGTTCGAGCGGAACGGTGCGTAGCGCGCGGCCGTGGCGATCACGGTGTTGATCTCGCGCGCGCGGGCGATCTGCGCGGGCGTCGCCAGCGGGACATAGGCGCTGGCCCCGAGGTTACGGCCCAGGCCGGAGACGATGCGGCGGAAACTCACGAGCGCGATCGCCGCCGACGCCAGCCCGATCATCACCCATACCGGAACAAGCCACAGCTTGACGAAGCGCGGCAGCCGCCAGAGCGTCCGGATCCGCCGGATCACGCCGCGCTGGGGCCGAGTGCGGTCACGAGTTTCGCGTCGTGAAGCCGAACGCAAAATGCGAGCGCGTCTTCGCGTGCCTGTTCGGGGGCGACATCAAACTCGTCGGCGATCCGCCCTCCGATCGCATGGGGCGTAATGGGCTCTGCCAGCAACTCCCACATCCGGACCCCGCACCCGTCGATCCCGAAATACATCCCGCTTTCGACATCCAGCATGACGAGTTCGCCATCGATTCCGGTGACGCACACTTCATTGCTGGCGAGGAGGGGCGTTTCAGGCGTCAACATGGGAACCTTTTACAAGTCGTGCCGGGATCTGCCGCGCGATTGCGGCGGAGTTTGACGTGCGGGCCGCGCACCCGGGGTGTTTTACCGCGTTTGCGGCGCCTGCATAGGGTCGCAAGCGGTCGAATGTCCCTCGCCCGGAAGCCGACGTTGGGCCTCAATCCGCCCGCCGCCACGCCACGATGCGAACCGTCGACACCTGAACCGCCTCGCCGTGCTGGTTTCGCGTCGTGCTGCGGGTGCGGATCATGCCGCGGTCGGGGCGGGAGCGGGACGGGGTGATCTCCAGTATCTCGACGGTGAGGGTCAGGGTGTCGTCGGGCCGCGTCGGGCGGGGCCAGGTGGTTTCGCCGCCGGCACCGATGAGGCCGCCGGCCAGCGGGAAGCAGCTGACCAGCAGTTTCATGGTAAGGGCCGCCGTGTGCCAGCCGCTCGCGGCGAGGCCTTCGAACAGGCTGTCCCTGGCGGCCTCTTCGTCGAGGTGGAAGGGCTGGGGGTCGAACTCGGCGGCGAAGGCCTTGATCGCCCCGGTGCTGACGGTCACCGGGTCGCTGACGAAGGTCTGACCGACCTGGAGGTCCTCGAGATACAGGGGCGGGGTCAAGGTCAGGCCGTCTTCGCCGCCACCATCGGCTCCATGACCCGGGCTGCGACCGAGAAGCCGGCACCGAGGATCAGGACGGCGGCCGCTGCGATCAGCAGGGGCCGCGCCAGACCCTGCTCCGGGCCGAGCGGCCGGATCAGCATCAGCACCAGCAGGCCGAGCAGGACCAGCACACCGGGCAGGTCCATGCCGATGCCGAGGAAGACGGTGTGGGCCTGACCCATGATCCATGCGCCGCCCAGCACGGCGGCGACCGCGGTCAGCGCCACTGACCGGCGGCGGATCAGGCCGGGGTCGAGGATGGCGGCCAGTGCTGCGGCGAGCGCGGCCAGCAGGCCGGTCCAGACGAACAGGAAGGCGGCCTCGGGCGCGAGGGCCTGCGCCGCGGTCCCGAGGATCAGGATCAGGCCGATCAGTCCGGTCCAGCCGCCCCAGGTCGAACGGGCGGCGAGGCCGGGGAACAGCGACAGGCCGGCGGCGATGACGGCGGCACCGATGACGACCGGATTCAGCCCGCCGAGGATCAGCGTCACCAGGGCCGCCAGGGCTATGACGCCCGCGACGATGCGGCGGTCGAGACGCGTCCGGCCGCCGAACAGGGCCAGGGCGACGGCCAGCACGGTCAGGGCGGCACCGGCCTCCATCCACGGCAGCCGGGCCAGCAGGGTGTAATAGGCGTCCGCGCTCTCGGCCCGGCCCGACAACGGCCCGGCCAGCAGGCGCACCAGCTGGGTCAGGACGAGGCCCGTCGAGAGGAACCACAACCCGTCCACCGCACCGCGCCCGGTGTCGGCGAAGGTCAGACCCGCCTGCGACCGCGCGCGCCAGACCGCGACCCCGAGACCGAGGAAGGCCAGCCCCAGCAGGCCCCATCCCATCACCGGCGGATGGCCGATGACGACGCGGCCGAACAGGTCGGCGTAGACGACGTTGGCGGTGGCCGCGGGCAGGGCGGGGGCGCGCAGCAGGGCGTCCGCCGTCTCAAGCGCCTGCGAGCCGATGTGCTGGACGCTGCCCTGATCCAGCGCGTCGGGGGTTGCGGCGGGGGCGTGATACTGTTCGGGGCGGCCGATGAAGGCGAGGTTGATCCCCTGGACGCCGCGGTCCTTGGGAATGGTGAAGTCGGTGCCGTTGGGCATGGCCTCATAGACGAACACGGCCAGCGAGTTGGACGAGACGCCGCCGGTCGCCCGGGCACCGGCGCGGGCGAACAGGCTTATGGTTTCGGCATTGCCGCGCCCGGTCTCGAACATCATGGCCCGGCCGCCGCCGCCGCGGGCCTCCAGATTGACCACCGCCCCGATGCGGTCGCGCAGGGGATGACCGCCCCAGAAGGCGCGGGCGCCGTCGAGATTCAGCTCCTCGCCGTCGGTCAGGATCACGACCAGGGTGCGTTCGGCCGGACCGCGGGCGCGGATGGCGCGGACGGCCTCGAGGACGGCGGCCACGCCCGCCGTGTCGTCCGCCGCGCCGGCGGAGTCCGGCACGGTGTCATAGTGGGCCATCAGGGCGACGGCGGGCAGGCGCGGGTCACGCCCGGGCAGGACGCCGACCAGATTGGTCAGCTCCACCCCGGCGGCCGAGCCGCCTTCCCGCTCGAGCCGGCGCACCGCCGCAGGCGAGAGGGCCCCGGCCTGGGTCGCGGTCTGCAGGCCCAGCGCCGCCATCCGCTGCAGCAAGACGGCCCGCACCCGCGCATGGTCGGCCGAACCGACCGGATGCGGGCGGCGGGCGATCTCGCGGACATCGGCCATGGCGCGTCCGGCGGAGAATGTCGTGGTCGGGGCACCGGCCCCGACGGGTGCCGGAACCTGCAGGGTCAGCACCGCCATCAGCAGCGCCAACGCCAATGAACCGACCAGCCAGAGCAACCGCATGAGTCATCCTCCCCGATGAAGGGGCAGGCTAGCGGGCCGGGGGGCGTTCGTCATCCCAGGGGTGAGTCCTGGCCTGCGACCGCCATCGACCCATAGCGGACATGGCCGGATGCCCTCGCTGGAGCCGTTTCCTCAGCTTCCGAGCGTTTCAGCAGTCGATCCATGGCAAGCTTGACAACCCCATGCTTTGCTCGCCTGTGGGGGAGGGGTGCAATTCGACCTCAAGCCTTGATTGAAGTGAGAGCCTCATGGACGACGAAGCGATCGACCTCCCGCTCTTGCCGAAGAAGCCATACGTACGGCCGCAACTGCATGATCTGGCCGGGTCCGGAGCGGACGGGAAGGCTCCCTACGTATACGAAGCCCTTCGGTTCGGCGTGTCCTGAGGAAGACGCATCACCGCGTTGACCGGCCGGGCGTTCCAGGCCCGACCGAACTTCGGAAGGCCCCGTCGCCTTGGGTAACCGAGGCATAAGGTCCGCTTCCCACCCCTGGCGGACCTTCCGTGCATCCGCTTCAGATCGCCCTAGGCCACCCGCCTCAGCGCCGCCGGTGATTTGACGAACAGGCCCTTGCGGCCGGCGACCGGGCGGAAGGCGATGCTGTCGTTTTCCGGCAGTTCGTCGGGGCCGAGGAACAGGCAGCCGTCGTCGACCAGCCGCCGTTCGAGGTTGTCGAACATCTCGCCGCGCCGCGCCGGATCGGCGTCGCCGAGCACGTGGCGGCAGAAGATGATGTCGAACCGGTGGGCGTCCGTCGGGGCGTCGACCAGATTGGCCCGGGCGAAATGGACCATGGCGCGCAGCTCGGCCCGGGCGATCCAGGCGTCCTCGGCCTGGTCGAAATGGCGCAGCATGGTCTCGGCCTTCAGGCCGCGCTGGATCTCGAAACCGGTGTAGGCGCCGGAGCGGGCCTTTTCGAGGGCGCGCTGGGACAGGTCGGTGGCGACGATTTCGACGGCGACGCCGGCCTCCTGTGCGGCAATGGCCAGCGACCAGGCTTCCTGCCCGGTCGAACAGCCGGCGGACCAGACCTTGACCGGCTGGCCGCCCCGGGCCTTGCCGAGCGCGGGCAGCAGTTCCTTGCCGAAGGTGTCGAAACTGGCCCGGTCGCGGCGGAACCAGGTTTCGGGATTCAGCAGGGACTCGATCACGGCCCAGCCCAGGCTGGCGACCGGCTTCGCCCAGAGCGAGCCCAGCATGGCGTCGACGGTCTCGAAGCCCTCACGCCGGGCCACGGGGCCCAGCCGATGCTCCGCCAGCTTCATCCGCTCGCGCGTCAGCCGGAAGCCCGCGCGCGAGCTCATCAGGGACTGCAGGCGATCGAAATCTTCCGGCGTCATGGGGTCAGACGGCCCCCACTTCAGCGAATTTCGAGGTCAGGATCTCGCCGTCGAACGGCTTCATCACATAGTCGTCGGCACCGGCCGACAGGGCCTCGGCGATCCGTTCGGCGCGGGTCTCGATGGTGCAGAACAGGACCTTGGGGGCCATGCCGCCGGGCAGGGCGCGCAGGCGGCGCAGGAAGGTCATCCCGTCCATCACCGGCATGGACCAGTCCAGCAGGATGACCTCGGGGATCACCCCGCCGCAGAAGGCCAGGGCCTCGGAGCCGTCGGCGGCCTCGTCGACCTCGAAGCCCAGCCCCTCGACGATGCGGCGCGCCACCTTCCGGATGATCCGGCTGTCGTCGACGATCAGACAGGTTCTGGGGGTCAAGGTCAGGATTCCAAGGCGGAAGCGCACAACGCCCGCGTGTACATGGGCCCTATCATCGGCCTGCTCCGGTTAATGACTCCTTGGGAAACCGGCTAAAGACTCAGTTTGGCATGTGGGCCGTCAGCACGACCCGGCCCTCTTCGGCCTCGACATCGAGTGAGCCGCCGGCGTCATGGGCGGTCAGCCAGAGCCAGTAGGGCTGTATCCACTGGCCGGGCAGACCTTCGGACAGCGGCTGGCCTGCCAGTCCGGCGACGGCCTCGCCCTTCAGGCGGGCGCGGGCGCCCTCGGCGCGGCCTTCGATGACCAGACCGGTGCCGTCGGTTCGCGTGGCGATGTTCGCCACCCCGCCCGACGGCAGGGCGGCCATGGTCAGATAGGCCAGGTTCACCAGCGCCCGCGACTGGGCCTTGGAATAGGTGGTGTCCGCGACGGCCCACTCGAGCGTGGCGCGGCCACCGTCGGTCAGGCCGGAGACCAGCTCGCCCAGCTCGGCACCCGAGAACCGCTCGGACGAGGTCGCGGCACCGAAGGCGACGCGGGCGAAGGCGACCAGGGCCACCATCTTCTTCGCGCTGGCCTCGATCAGCCCCATGGCGTCGTCGCGCATGTCCTGGGCCGTGGGGTCCTTCAGCAGGTCGAGACCGGAGCTGATCGCCCCGGCCGGGCTGATGAAGTCATGGCAAAGTTTGCCGGCGATCAGGGCTGCGAGGGCCTGGCCGTCGGGAAGGGGAGAGGCGGGGGCGGTGTCGGTCATCGGGCCTTGCGCGCAACAGTCGGAAATTGGCCGGACGCTGACCTGATTTGCCGGTTCGCGAAACCGGTCCGATGCTCTAATCGGGCGGGCATGAGCAAACGACTGATCGCCGACCTCGCGTCCGGCGCACTGACCGAGGCCCTGGCCGAGATCGCCGAGGACGCCGCCCGGGTCATCCTGCCCTACTGGCGCAATGGCGTGGTGGCGCAATCCAAGGCGGACGACAGTCCGGTCACCCGCGCCGACCAGGAAGCCGAGGCTCTGATCCTGGCCCGGCTGGCGACCCTCTATCCCGGCGTCCAGACCGTGGCCGAAGAGGCGGTGTCCGCAGACGGCGCCCCTGCCTCCGCCAAGGACTGGTTCTGGCTGATTGATCCCCTGGACGGCACCCGCGGCTTCATCGAGGGCCGGGAAGCCTTCACCGTCAACATCGCCCTGGTCCACAAGGGATCGCCGGTCGCCGGCGTGGTCACGGCCCCCGCGACCGCCACCACCTGGCGCAGCGCCGCGCCCGGCGGCGGGGCCTTCCGTCGCCGGTTCGGCGATGTCTGGCAGGCCATCAAGGTGCGCAACCGGCCCGCCTCGCCCATGGCGGTGATGAGCCATTCCATGACCGATGTAGAGGCCGAACGGCTGGCCTCGCGCCACGGCTGCGTCCAGTGGCAGGGCATGGATTCGTCGCTGAAATTCTGCCTGATCGCGGAGGGGCGGTTTGACGCCTATCCCCGCACCGGCCCGACCTCGGAATGGGATACGGCGGCGGGCCAGGCGGTGCTGGAAGCCGCCGGCGGCCGCGTCATGGCCGAGGACGGCCAGCCGCTGCGCTACGGCAAGCCGGCGTTCGGCAACGGCGGGTTTGTGGCGCTGGGCGGGTAGGGATCAGGGATTAGGGCTTAGGGCTTAGGGATTAGGGTGGAAGCCCACCTCGGCGCTTGAAACCCGCGATTGAACCGCCCCTCAGCGCCGGACTGTCATCCCTAATCCCTAAGCCCTAAGCCCTAAGCCCTGCTTGCTAGGCATTCGCCGCCTGCAGCTGCAGCAGCGCCGCCCGCTGAACCAGCGCCGGGGCACCCCATTCCCGGGCGGTTTCCATCGCCTCGGCCAGCATCATGCCGACGGCGCGGGGTTCGCAACCCGTCAGCCGCGCCTTGGCCAGGGCCAGATGCGCCATGCCGATCTGGTCGGCGACCCACTCCAGCGGCTGGGCACCGGCGGATTGGGCGAGGCCGCGACGGACGACCGCCTCCAGCCCGGTCAGGCTTTCGACATCGCCCATGGCTTCGGCCAGGGCCGTCTCGGCGGCCAGCCGGCGTTCACGCGCCAGGGCGCCGAGGATCAGGCCGGGCTCGCGGGTCAGGGATTCCGCCTCGTTCAGTCGGGACAGCGGGGTGTCGGCATCGCCGGGGGCCAGTTGCACGGTCACCCAGTCCAGCGGGCTGTGATCGGGCGTGAACTGGTCGGCGGCAGCGGCGAACAGGGCCTGGCCCTGGGCCGTGGCGGCCTCGTCCTTCGCCAGACGCGCCAGGGCCATGAGACCGGCTCCGGCGAGGGCCAGCGCGCGCGCCCGGGTCAGGGGCCGGTAGTCGGGCGAGGCGGATTCGACCAGAACCCGCAGGTCGCGCCCGGCCTGATCCAGCAATCGGCCGTCGCGCCGGGCCACCCCGGCCTCGAGCCCCAGCGCCGCCCGGTCGAGCCGAAGGTCGTCGCCGACGGTCGGCGGCAGGGCCCTGGCCCCGTGCAGGGCCGCGTCCAGCAGGGCGGCCGCGTCCAGCATGGCCGCCGGCTCGCCGGACAACCGGGCTCGCCGCGCCGTCAGCCGGGCGTGCAGGGCTGCGGCAGCGGAACGGGTCGCGGGCCGCTCCGCCGACAGCGACTGCACATCGGCCAGGGCCGCGGTCAGCTTCTCCGGGCCGCCGAACAGGTCGAAGCGCAACAGGTGAATCTCGCCGGACTCGATCGCGGCCGCTGCCGTCTGGTCGGGCGTGGCCGTATGGCGCGCCGCGTCGGAGGCGGCCCCCGCCGCCCGGTCAAGGCTGGTCCGGCGTCCGGTCCGGCGGGCGTGCTCGCGCCACAGGGCCGACGCCCGCATCCAGCTGTCGAAGGGATGGGCGCAGGACACACGACCGGCCTCGGTGCACAGGGACTGGGCCTCGGTCGCGACCAGATCGGCACCGACCAGCTCCAGCCAGCCGAGATCCTCGCTCTCGCGCGCCTTTTCGAACAGCTTTCTCAAGTCCCGGCCGAATTCGAACATGGGGCCCTGTGCTCCGGTCGTCCCGCTTCGGGACCGATACGCGTCCCGTGGGTGACACCTAGCAAACGCGACGCCGCGCCGGAGGTTCGACCGGCCCTTCCCGCAGGTCTGCCCGGTTCCCCATCGGGGATCGAGGACCTATGGTGGGCCGACGCGGGGGACGGGATGTTTGAGACAAGGACTGTCACGAGGCCGGGAGCCGGCTGCCTTCTGACGCTGGCGGCCCTGTTTCTTTCGGGTCTGGTTCCGGCCGATGCAGCGGCCGCCCGGTCGCTGCCGGTTGCGGCTGATGTCGCCCTGTCGGGCCGTTCCATTCAGGGAGCCACTGCGGGAACGCAGTCCCTCGTCACCCTGCCGGCGGGTCGCCTCGGACGGAGCTACCATCGCAGGCTCACTGGCGAGGGGGGCACACCGCCCCACCGGTTTGCCCTCGAAAGCGGCAGTCTGCCGGCCGGCCTGACCCTGTCAGAGGATGGCCTGGTTTCCGGCACCCCGACCGGCGCGGGAGACTGGAGCTTCACCGCGCGGGTCGAGGACAGCGGCGGCCAGTCCGCGACCCAGTTCTATCATCTGAGAATCGCCGGCTCCGGGCCTCTCCGTCGCTGACGCCATGGAGACCCGGTGATCCGGGGCTTGCCGCCTACCCCCGCTCCTTCGTCTTCGTAAAGGCCACCTGCGGGAACCGCTCCATCACATAGCCGGTCTCCCAGCTGGACTTGGCGAGGAACACCGGGTCGTCGTCGATGTCGCGGGCCATCTGGCCGCGGTATTTGCCCATGAAGTCCTCGAGGTCGGCCTTGGTGCCGCCTTCCTCGGCCAGACCTGTCAGGAAGCCAACCGGCTGTCGCCGCCGCCCATCATTCTCCCAGGGCGCGGGTGACGCGGAACCCGGTAGCGTTCGACCGAAAGCTGCGAGGCCCTACAATCCGTGCTGAAGACCTTGCTGTGGCCGGCTCTGATGCGTAGCCCCCCCCCCTCAGAAGCGCCTGAGCTGTGCAGTTGCCCGATGTGGCTGCCGCCCCATCTACAGGCACGCCCACATAGCCGGTATCATAGCAATCGAGTGTCCATTCCTGCGCATTGCCATGGACGTCATACAGGCCGAAGGCGTTGGGCGGGTAGCCACCGACGTTCACCGTGCGGGCGAACTGGTTCAGGATATTGGCGTCGTCGCTGATGATGGCGCTGCCGGTATTCCAGGGCGCGTCGGTTCCGGCGCGCGCGGCGTATTCCCATTCGGATTCCGAGGGCAGGAAGTATCGCTGGCCGGTCGTGGACGAAAGCCAGGCCGCGTAACGGCTGGCATCCCGGAAGCTGACATTGACCACCGGGCGGCGACCGCGCCCCCAGCCATCGTCGCTGACCTGAATACAGGCACCTGCGGCGACGCAGACGTCATATTCGGCGAACGTCACTTCGTACTGGCCGACGGCGAAAGCACGCGCAAAGCTGACCAGGTGGCGCGGCCCCTCTGACGCATTGCGGCCGGCTTCGCTTGCGGGCGACCCCATCATGAAGCTGCCGGCGGGGATCACGATCATGGCGGGGCAGTTATCGCAGTCCTTGATCTGGACCCCGGCGCGTTGCGTGGGCAGTGGTCCTGTCACCGTCGACGCGGTTCCGGATGGCGGTCGGATCACAGGCGGCCCCGCGGGCAAGGCGGCGGTCGTGGCGGCACCGGTACGGCGTGAAACAGTGATGGCGACGGCTCCACCTGTGCCGGTCCAGGAACCGGCGTCAATCACACCGGCGATCAGATAGGCCCCGCCGCCGGCGGTGAAGTCGAGCTTGGGGATGCGGTTCGACCAGAAGCCGAGCCCGTTCGATTGCGCGTCCCAACGCGGGACCGCCTCACAGTTCGGCCCACGGCCGACACGCAGGTTTAGCGGGGAATTCGTCGTCACAGATACCAGGTCGCCTGGCGCGGTCGGCAACTCGAAACAGGCGACCCGCTCGCCGTTCGGGAGGGCCGGCATATTTGCGGGGAACAGGACGTTCTGGGTTTGGCCGATGTCGATTTCCATGACCTGCGCCATGACGGGCGCGGCCTGAAACAGCATGATGGCAGCGACAGCGACTAGGGCTCTCATATAACTTTACCGGTTGGAGGATTGGGGTTCATGGCCGTCACCAGCCAACATAAAAGCCGACGACGTCGCCCTGGGTGAACATCGCCTTGGCCGCCTGGGCGTCCATGCAGCCGGAGGGTCGAGCGCCGCTGAAACCGCAGACCGTCCGGGACCAGTTCGGGCTGCCGGCTACGTTGAAGCCCGAGCCCCGATTGGCGCTGGGCACCGAGGGATTCAGTTCGACATAGCCGAAGGCCGAACCCGCGCGCACCTCAAGCCAGATCTTGGTGCTGGCGGGCGGGGTGCAGCCGTCCTCGCCCTCGAACGACCATGTGCCATTCACGAGTGGTTCGCCGAAATAAATGTCGAGCGCGTAGTGGACGTTGACGCGCGTGGCGGCGCACTGACCGACGTGGCTGACGTTCATCGAAAGATCGCCGGAGCCCAGCGATGCACGGGCTCCTGACTGGGGCGCGGTCAGGCCCGTGGTCGAATAACCGCCAGAGGCGTTGTCGGCCAGACGGCTGTTGCGTTCCTGCTGAAGCCGGGCCCGCTCTTGGTTTTCCTGCTGGCGGCGCTGCTCGGCCGCTTGCCGTTGTTGTTCCATCTGGCGTTGCTCTTCGGCCCGGCGGCGCGTTTCCGCTTCCTGGATCTGGCGCTGCTCGTCTGCGCGTCGGGCTTCTTCCTGAGCCTGCCTTGCCTGCTCCTGGGTGTTGATGGCGGGCGAGCTGGGCTCGCCGCCGCTCCGGCCGGTTTCGGCCTGCCGCTGAGCGCGCCGCTGCTCTTCCTGCTGTTGGCGTCGCTCGGCCGCAACTCTGGCAGCGTTCGCCGCGACAGCATTGTCCAGCTCCACCTGCCGTCTGGCATTCTCAGCCTCCATCTGGGTGTTTACCTCGGTCATCACCTGGACGGTGGCGTCGAGGATGCCCATCCACATTTCCTCATTTTCAGCGGCCCTTTGGCGTTCGGCCGCGCGTCGCGCTTGTTCGGCCCGTGCCCGGGCTTCAGCTTCAGCCAGACGTCGGGCCTCTTCGGCCGCAAGCTGGTCGCGGCGGGCCTGAACCTGGCGGTTCATCAAGGCTTGGCGCTCGACTTCGGACGGCGGTAGGGCGGCCGCCGCCACCTGTAAGGCCGCACCCCCCTGGACCTCGAGCCTGAAAGCACCGAGACCGCCGGCGGACTTGGCGCGAGCGATGATCAAGTACCGGCCGCCAGACGCCGTGAAGCTGACCCGAGAATCATTGCTCGTGGGCTCGAAATTGTCGTTGTCATGTTGGAGCCCGGCACCAGTGCAAAGGCCGCCCCGCGCAATCCAGAGCCGGCTGTCGAATGCCCGCGACCTTAGCGTGGCGACGACGGCGTCACCCGCGCTTGTCTCGATGGAATAGCAGGCGAAAGCCGCGCCGTCCGCAAGCGTCGGCGAGCTTGTCGTCAACGTTCCGGTCACCGGGACCCCGGGTGACATCGCCGTGGGAGTGACATTCTGGGCGGAAGCCGTTGAACCCCAGGCAGCCATGATGGCAACCGTCACAATGACCCGCAAACTGAATGACATTCGGACCCCCGACGAGCGCACAAGCATCGCCTTGGGCGTGATGATAGGACTCAGCGAACGATGTTCAACCCCGCTCCTTCGTCCTGGTGAAGGCCACCTGCGGGAACCGCTCCATCACATAGCCGGTCTCCCAGCTCGACTTGGCGAGGAAGACCGGGTCGTCGTCGATGTCGCGGGCCATCTGGCCGCGGTATTTGCCCATGAAGTCCTCGAGGTCGGCCTTGGTGCCGCCGATCCAGCGCGCCTCGGCCCAGGGGCTGGGCTCGAAGAGGACCTCCAGCCCGTATTCCTCGCCCAGACGATCAGCCATGACCTCGAACTGCAGCTGGCCGACGGCGCCGACGATGAAGTCAGAGCCCATCTCCGGCCGGAACAGCTGGGTCACGCCCTCCTCGGCCAGACCATCCAGCGCCTTCTTCAGGTGTTTGGCCTTGAGCGGGTCCTTGACCCGGACGCGCTGGAGGATTTCGGGGGCGAAATTGGGCAGGCCGGCGAAGCGGATCAGGCCGCTCTCCGACAGGCTGTCGCCGACGCGCAGGACGCCGTGGTTGGGAATGCCGATGACGTCGCCGGCATAGGCGTCCTCGGCCAGTTCGCGGTCGCTGGCGAAGAACATGATGGGGGCATTGACCGAAAGCTGTTTGCCGGTGTTCTGGACCTTCAGCTTCATGCCGCGCTGGAATTTGCCCGAGGCCATGCGGAACATGGCGATGCGGTCGCGGTGGTTGGGGTCCATGTTCGCCTGGACCTTGAAGACGAAGCCGGTGACCTCGGCCTCGCCCGGGGCGACCGTCAGGGGGACGGGATCGGCGGCGTTGCGGGTTCCGGCGGGGGCGGCCTTGTGCGCCTTCATGACTTTCGGCGGGGGCGCCCATTCGCCGATCGCGGCCAGCAGTTCGTCGATGCCGAAATGGCGCAGGGCCGAACCCCACAGCACCGGCGTCATATGGCCCTCGAGGAAGGACTGGCGGTCGAAGGCCGGATAGCCGCCCTCGACCAGCTCCTGCGCCTCCAGCAGGGCCTCATGCTCGCCGGCCTCGAAATACTGCCCGGCTTCGGACAGCGGCAGGGCGTCGGGATGGGGCACGTCCTCGGCGGCACCGGCCGGCTTGCGGGCGTAGGGCTGGAAGCGACCGGTGCCCATCTCGACCATGCCGCGCAGCCGGTTGCCGCTCTGGGCGGGCCACCAGATCGGGGCGGGGTCGAGCTGGAGGCGCGAGGCGATCTCGTCCAGCAGGGCCATCGGGTCCTGGGCCTCGCGGTCCAGCTTGTTGATGAAGGTGATGATCGGGATGTCGCGCAGGCGGCAGACCTCGAACAGCTTCAGCGTCTGCGGCTCGATGCCCTTGGCGGCGTCCAGCACCATGATGGCGCAGTCGGCGGCGGTCAGGGTGCGATAGGTGTCTTCGGAAAAGTCCTCGTGCCCCGGCGTGTCCAGCAGGTTGAACATCTTGCCGTCGTGCTCGAACGTCATCACCGAGGCCGAGACGGAGATGCCGCGCTCCTTCTCGATCTTCATCCAGTCGGACTGGGTCCGCCGGTTCTCGCCGCGCGCACGCACGGCGCCGGCCGCGCGGATGGCTCCGCCCGCCAGCAGGATATGCTCGGTCAGGGTGGTCTTGCCCGCATCGGGGTGTGCGATGATGGCGAAGGTCCTGCGGCGCAGGGCCTCCTGTTCGAGCGTGAGTTTCGACATGGCGGCGGGAGGTAGCGCGGACGGGGCGGAAAGTCACCCGTCTGAGGGTTCGCCCGGGGCTGACGGCTCCGTCACGTCCGCCTCCGCGTCCGCGTCCGGCGGCGCATCGACATCCAGCGGTTCCAGCCCGGCCTTCTGGCGGGCCTCGGCCAGCAGGGTCCTGACGGGTGCCAGATTGTCGCCGCCGTGCGGATTGTTGGCCAGCGGGGCCAGAACAAGGACGGCCTCCAGATACCGCTCCTTGTACATGAGAAGCTGTGCCGCCTCGAAGGCCGTGGTCCCGATCTGGGGGGCCAGACGCCAGGCAGACTCGGCGATGGTCACGTCATTGTCGGACGGAAAGCCCGGCGCGCCGCGACGATTGTCCAGCAGCGCCAGATAGATGCGGTAGTCGAGCGGATCGGCCTGATAGGCCGCCGCCAGATGGGTCCGGGCCTGTCGTGTCAGCGCCAGTCTTGCCGCGTCGTCCTCGGTCGCATCGGCCTGTTCGCCCAGGACGACCCCCATCAGCCACTGCGCCTCGGCGTCCTCCGGCCAGGCGGCCAGCACCGGCTCGAGCGTCCGGCGGGCACCCGCCAGGTCTTCGGTCTCGCGCTGGAGCTTGGCGAGCACCACGGCCGGCAGCCTGTCGGCGGGATTGCGGGTCACCGACGCCTCCGCCCGGGCCACAAGGTCCGGGCCGTCGTCGCCGATCGCGCGGGCCGAACGAAGGTCCAACCACACCACTTCGCCGGTGCTGCGGGGCAGGGAGGTGACCGTCACCTCGGCCTGCGGCAGCGCCTGCTGCAGGGTGTAGACCGTGATGCCACTCGACAAATACGTGCGCAGCTCGCGCCCCAGCTGATCCGGCGTTCGGCCGATATGGGTCGCGAGGGCGTCGATCGGCTCTTCACCACGCGCCACCGCTGCCAGATAGGCTGACATCTGCGTCCTGCGCGCCGGGTCGCCCAGCATATAGTGGGTCAGCAACCAGGCCTGGGCGTAGTAGGCGGCGCTGCGTCGGGCCGAGGTGAGCGTCAGACGCGACCGGAGCACATCCTCCATCGGCACCCAGCTGTTGGTGTCCTGAAGGGAATAGAGGCGGCCGGGATTGTACAGGCCGTAACGGACACGGCGGATGCCCATCTCGGACGGGGCGAAATACTCCGCGAAGCCTTCCACGAACCAGCCCGGGTAGGCGGCGTTGTGGTACTGGAACATGTAGTGGTGGCCGTACTCGTGGAACAGCGTGGTGTCGCTTCCCTCGTTGTCTGTGTTGACCACGGCGAAGATCCGGTCGTCATTGCGGCTGTAGAAGCCGCCGACATTTTCACTGATGGTCGGCCACACCTGCCGCATATCGGCGCGGCCGTCGGCGAGGTAGATCCACAGCTTCGGCGCGACGACGTCGTCCTGCTCAGGCGGCAGAAACATCGCCAGCATCGTGTGGAACCGCTCGACCTTGCGGGCGTATTCGGTGATCGAGCCACGGCCCGTGTCGCCGATGATGACGAAATGTTCGGTTTCGGCGCGCAGCCATTCCGCACGCGCCGGCGCGGCCGCGAACACGCCCAGGGCCGCAACGGCCAGCACGGCCGCCTTTACTATCGCCTGAATACGCATCGCCCCGGCCCCCAACTTTGAGGCGAGAGCCTATCCTCTGTGGATGGGTGTGTTCAAGCGGCCCCGTCAGGCGGCCATGCGCATCCAGACCGCGCGGTCGGCGGCGAGGGCGTTCAGCTGTCCCTTGGCGGCGCGGGCCTTCAACTGGCCCATGACGGCGTCGGGAAGGGCGCAGAACTGCGGCTCCACCAGCGTCGGATCGCAGCCGGCGGCGGGCGCGGCGAACAGGGCGGCGTTCACTTCCGGCGAGCGGTCGTGGATCAGCCAGGCCAGACGGCGCGCGCGCTGCGGGTCATTGATGTGCAGCAGCGGATCCTCGGAAAACAGTTCGCAACCGAGTTCCAGTACATAGTCGAGCTCGAGGCTCTCAAAGCGGCGCGCGTCGCCGGGCGGGACCGGGGCGGTCTCGTCCAGGTCGAACACCACGTCGTTGAGAAGAAAGAGCATCGACAACACCCACCATCGCTCCGGGCTCATTGCGGCCCGTTGAAGCTGACCATAGGCGCCGCCGCTTGAGGTTCCGTGTGCGAACGCAGTTAAGGATTTCGCACTGGGCGGGGAGTGCGGTCATGAGTGGTTAGGGGTGGTTGGTGGTTGGCCACCGGTCGGGGCGTGGCGCGAACTGCGCCGCCCTTCCGCCGCCAGTGATGCGACCAGTCACCAGCCACCAACCACCAATCACTCCCCGCCCCCCGCCACCTTCTCCGTTATGAAGTGCCGCCCCTCGCGGTCCTCGATCTCGACCACCCAGAGGTCCGGGTCGTAGCCGATCTGGCGCTGGACATAGGCGTCGAGCTCGCTTTCGAACTCGCTCTCGACCGGCTGCATCCACAGCCGTTCGCCGTCGGGTCCGAAGGCCTCGCTATAGAGTCGGGCGCGGCGGCTGGAGGTGTCGAAGGCCTTGACGATGACCGTGCCGGCGCGGGCGTCGCCCTTGCGCGCGACCGTGGCGAAGGCCCCGCCCAGCTCGGCGCGGCGGATCAGGGCGGACACCCAAAGGTCGCTCGACAGAAGCACTTTGATAACCCTGCTCGGAAACCGGACCGGAACGCGTGATGCGTATTGTGCGGTCCCATGACGATAGGCCAGACCGCCTCGAAGACCAAAGCCGCGCTGGTGGCGGCCGCCGTGCTGGGGCTTCCGACCCTCGCCTGGGCCGGGGCCGCCGATACCTATTATGAGCGCGCCTTTGTGGTCGCCGCCGACGCGCGTTGCAATCTGTTCGCCCCCCATATCGATGCCGCCCTGAACGCCGCCACGGCCCAGGCCCGCGGCGCCGCCCTGCGCTCGGGTGCCGGAGAGTCCGAACTCGCCGCCGCCGCCGGCCGGGCCCGTGCGCGCGCGGCGACGGTGTCCTGCTCTGATCCGCAACTGGCCACGGTCCGCGCCCGGGTCGACGGCGCGTTTGCGGGCTGGCTGCGTACGCCGCGCATGGTCTTCCCGGGGACGCGCCGCTCGTGGGTCGCCAACCGCGTCAGCTCGACCGACGCCAACTGGCGACTGCAGCAGATGTCGATGGTCGGCGCCTCGCCGGTCGCCTTCGGCTATGCGGGCAAGGGCGACACGCCCGGCCTGACCGCGGTGGTCAGTTTCATCGGCCGCTCGCGCCCCTATGCGGCGCGCATCGTGCTGCGCGATCCCGTCCGGGTCCAGCGACCCTGGCTGGCCGGCGACGGTCTGGTCCCGGTCTCGGCCCGCGCCAGCCTGTGGGCCACAGGCGTCAGTGCCGCCGATCCGACCCTGCTGGCCGAGGAGCGCCGCACCGGAGAGGCCTGGCGTTTCCCGGCCGCGGCCGCCGCCGCGCTCGAGCGTCTGGACCCGCGCGAGACCTTCGCCATCGAATTCCATTTCCGCGACGGCAGCGTGGCGACGGCGAAATTCGAGGCAGGGGATTTCACGGCGGGTCGCGCGTTTCTCGCGATGGGGATGCTCTAGGTCGTCTCCGCGGCCCGTCAGGCCCCGCCCTTCATCGGCATCTGGATGATCTCGGCCCCGCCCTCCGGCGCGGGCGCGCGGGCGATCAGGGCCACGGGCAGGCGCACGGTTACAGCTGTGCCCTCGCCGAGCGTGCTGTCGATGCTCATCCGGCCACCGTGCAGTTCGGCGAAGGCGCGCACCAGCGACAGGCCGAGGCCGGTGCCCTGACGGCGCTGCTCCATCTCGCCGGCCTGTTCGAAGGGCCGGCCGAGACGGCGCACGTCCTCGGGCGCGATGCCGACGCCGGTGTCGGCGACCACGACTTCCAGATAGGGGCCGATCGCCTCGACCGTCACGGTGATCGACCCGCCCCTGGGTGTGAATTTCACCGCATTGGACAGCAGGTTCAGGGCGATCTGTTTCAGGGCGCGCCTGTCGGCCGAGACCTCGACCGGATCGCCGGGCAGGACGCTGGACAGGCTGACGCCCTTGTCGTCGGCGTTGACGCGGACCAGGGCCATGGCGGCCGAGACCACTTCGCGGGCGTCGAACCGTTCCAGTGACAGGGCGTAGCGTTCGGCTTCGATCTTGGTGACGTCCAGCACGTCGTTGATCAGGTCGAGCAGGTGGCCGCCCGCCTGGTGGATGTTCTCGGCGTATTCGCCGTAGCGGTCGGGCAGGGGGCCGAAGATGCGCTGGCGCATGATGTCCGAGAAGCCGAGGACGGCGTTCAGCGGGGTGCGCAGTTCATGGCTCATATTGGCGAGGAAGCGGGTCTTGCCGGCCTCTCGGCTCTCGGCCTCGGTGCGGGCGATCTCCAGGCCGAGTTCGCGGGCGTACTGGGCCGTGGCGTCAAAAACCTGGGCGATCAGGCGCGGGCCTGACGGGTCGTCCAGCCGGCGCACGATCAGCTGCACCCGGCGGTCCAGCGCCATCCGGGGCGCGAACAACGCCGCGCCGTCATGGCCCTTCATGGCGCGTTCGATGGCGTCCAGCAGCCGGGGCCGGTCCGGGGCGTGAACCGCCGCCACCAGTCCGGTCTCGAACAGGGGATCGACCGGCAGCGAGACGGGCGGGGCACCATAGGCTGCGAGTACGCGTCCCGACGGCTCGAGTACGAGAGTCAGTCCGGGCTGGGCAGCGAGCAGGGTTTCGACCCGCGCCGTCTCGGCCTCGGCCGCCGTCAGCCGGGCTTCGCGCTGACGCCAGGACAGGCGGACCGCCAGCGCCGCGGCGGCCGCGGTCAGCAGGGCTGAAATGGCCGCCAGACCGGGCAGGTGCGGGCCGGGCGTGACCGAGGCCGAGAACAGGCCGGCGACGGCCGCGACGCCGACCGCCAGGGCCCCGACCTGCACCGGTCGCGGGCCGCCGAGGGCGATCCCCGCCGCCAGCGGAAGAAAGACGAAGCCGCTCAGGGGCCCGGTCAGGCCGCCGGACAGCGCCGCCGTCAGCAGGGCGGCGAGGCTCCAGACGCCGAGCTGGGTCATGCGCTCCCGGCCCCCGTCGCGCCGCAGCAGGGCGAGGCCGCTCAGACCGGGCACGACCATCGCCAGGACGCCGTAGAACAGCGGGCCGTCGATGCCGCCGATCCAGCGTCCGCCCAGCGCCAGCAGCGCCGCTGCCACCGCCCAGCCCGCATGCCACGCAGCCAGCGACGGACGATCGCTCGCCGGAGCGTCGGGCAGGGGCTTCGGGTCGGGGCGGGCGGACTGGATCAAGGGCGAATTTGAGCGGGCCGGACGGGACGCCGCCGGCGATTTCAGCCTAGCCTTCCGGGTGAGTCGTCCCAAGTCCGCACGCGTTCCAGGCGACTGCCGACAGGCCTGTCCGGGCGGATTTCCGGGGAAAGGACAGACGGTTGTCGTTAACGCCGGTCGGGCCTATCTGGCGCCCATGACCGACACCCCCTCCATCGACGACATCCTGGCCGAACTGGTCGAGGAGTTCGACCTGCTCGGCGACTGGGAAGGACGGATCGAATACGTCATCGAACTGGGAAAAGGCCTGGCACCCCTTCCGGACGAGGCGCGGACCGAGGCCAACAAGGTGCCGGGCTGCGCCGCCCAGGTCTGGCTGGCTGCGCGCCGCGAGGGAGATCGTCTGGCGTTCGCCGCCGACAGCGACAGCGCCCTGTCGAAGGGCAATATCGCCCTGCTGCTGCGGTTGTATTCCGGGCGGACACCGGCCGAGATACTCGGCTTCGACGCGCGCGCGGCGCTGGATCGCCTGGGCCTGCCGTCGGCCCTCACGCGTCAGCGCGCCAACGGCCTTAACGCCATGGTCGGCCGGATCCGGGATGCCGCTGCGGCGGCCTGAGCGCGTGGCTCAGTAGTAGGAACCCCGCACCGTCATGGTCGGACGCTCGCCGGCCTGTTCCGTCACCTCGACCGCCAGACCGTATTCGTCGGGATAGGCGCTGCGGCGGTCCCAGCGCCAGGCGTTGTTCGGCGGGCTGGTCCAGTAGCGGGGGTCGCGGAAGGCGCGGCGCCCGAGGTCGGCCAGCTCGCGGGCGCTGGCCCGGCTGGACGAGATGGTGCAGCTGGCCTCATAGGCCGACCGATCCCCGCGCTCGACAGAGCCTTCCTCGATCTTCACACGCCAGACGCCGTCCTTGGACACCATGGTGATCTCTGACGCCCACTCGTCGAGCGGCTCGGTGTCGTTCACGGGGCGGCGGAACTCGAGAACGCGGGCGGCGCGGATCGACCGTTCGAAAGTCTGGGCGCGATTGGCGTAGGGCAGGCAGACCTCGGTCAGCAGGCCGGCGGGTACCGCCTCCTGGGCAGCGACCGGGGCGGCCAGGAGCAGGAGTCCGGTGAACACGCTACAAATTACGACTGACTTCACCGTCATCCCCGAACTCGACGGCTGTGGGAGCCTGTCGTCTCAACGCGATAGCGCGCCCCAGGGGGGCGCGCTTTCAACTTCATCCTACGGCTGAATCCCGGCCGCAAAAAGTTACGAGCCTGTAACGTTGACGCGAACGGGTTCCGTCGCCGGCCCGGCGGGTCAACCGATGCGATAGTGGTTCGCCAGGGCCGTCAGGCCGTTCAGCAGCAGGATTTTCCCCTCCCGGCGGCGCAGTCCCAGGTCCCTTTCGGCCGCCTGCAGGGCCGAGGCGCGGATGAAGATCGCCTCGACCATCGGCCGGGCGGTCCCGCAGGCGCAAAGCGCGGCCTCGACCCGCCGCGCTGCGGCCAGGGCCGGATCGCCCGGCTCCGCCCGCAGCGCGGATCCGCCGCCGGCGCGGGGCAGGGCGTCCCAGCGCAGGGTGAGCGACGGCCCGCGCGCCGCCGTCTCGGCGTCGAGACCCAGTCGGGCGGCAGCGGCCACCTGGGCGGCGCAAAGCCAGGGTCGCCCCTCAGCGTTCTTGCGTTGCGCCAGCCAGGCCACCGCCGACTGACCCAGATTGGCCCGGCGCTGCACGGGTCGGCCGTCGCCCAGCATCAGGGTCCTGGCACCTTCGATCAGGCCCGGGCGCCCGGGTTCGGGAGCGCCCTCCGGGCAAGGTGGGGCGGTACGCGCGACCCACCCGCCGCCCGGGCGCCGCCTCAGGCCCGGATTTTCGATCAGCTGGCGAAAACCGGCTTCATCCACCACCAGGACGACGCGGCCGCGGCGGTCCCCGCCGGGTCTCAGCCCGTAGCCGCCTTCCACGGTATCGATCCAGCCGCCCCGACGGGCCAGAAGCCGCCGGGCGCGGGCGACCCCGCCTGCCTCTGGCGCGACACCCGTCATGCCGGAAGCTCGCAGGCCGGCCCCTCGAGAATCTGGTTCACACAGAGCTCGAGCCGGTCCAGCAGGGCGTCGACCGTCGGATGGTCACGCCCGTCCTCCGCCCAGCGACAGGCCGCCGCCGCCGTCGCCCGGTTCAGGCCGAAAGCGTGGGCCACCCGGTCCAGCGGCCAGCCGAAGGTGACATAGGCCGTGTAGAGCGCCAGCCATCGCGCCCGGCATACCCGCCCCTTCAGCCGCACGGGCTCCGTCATCTTCTCGACGCTGATCCCCGTCGCTGCGGCGACCAGTTGCAGCGCCAGACCGGCGCGGATGCGGTCCGCGTCGGCGACGGGCACGCGGTAGATATCGACCATCTGAAACTCCCATCATCCCGAAGCGCCGGTCATTGAGGCTCGCCGACGCCGATGGCGGAATATAATCCTATTAATACGTCGAAAACGGACGCATCGGCGGTGCTGCGCCGCCGGTTCAAAAAATCTCGCCCGCTTGACTCAGGACTCTCGACGCCGATTCGCAAATCAGCCTACGATTCGCCTCAATGGGGTGACGTTAACCTTTCTTAAGTTTTTCCTCGGTTAACTCCCGAACAAGGTTACCCGGCATTTGATGTCGGGGTTTACTGTCAAGTTTTGCCTGGAGGGGCATGAATGCGCGTCCTGCTTATCGAAGATGATCATGCGACCGCGCAGAGCATCGAACTCATGCTCAAGTCCGAAGGGTTCAACGTCTACACGACGGACCTGGGTGAAGAGGGCATCGATCTCGGCAAGATCTATGATTACGACCTGATCCTGCTCGACCTGAATCTGCCCGACATGAACGGCCTTGAGGTTCTGCGTCAGCTGCGCGTCGGCAAGGTCAATACGCCGGTCATGATCCTGTCGGGCTCCTCGGAGATCGAGACCAAGGTCAAGACCTTCGGCGGCGGTGCCGACGACTATATGACCAAGCCCTTCCACAAGGACGAGCTGATCGCGCGCACCCACGCCGTGGTCCGCCGCTCCAAGGGTCACGCCCAGGCCATCATCCACACCGGCGAGATCGCCGTGAACCTGGACGGCAAGACGGTCGAGGTGAACGGTCACCGCGTCCATCTGACGGGCAAGGAATACCAGATGCTGGAGCTGCTCTCGCTCCGCAAGGGCACCACCCTGACCAAGGAAATGTTCCTGAACCACCTCTACGGCGGCATGGACGAGCCCGAGCTGAAGATCATCGACGTCTTCATCTGCAAGCTGCGCAAGAAGCTGGCCACGGCCGCCGGCGGCAAACACTATATCGAGACCGTCTGGGGCCGCGGCTATGTGCTGCGCGACCCGTCGGAAAGCACCGCCACGGCCCCGGCCAGCGCCGCCGCCTGACCGGTTCGACGATCGAGACATTGGAACGCCCGCCGGAGTGATCCGGCGGGCGTTTTGCTGTCAGACGGCCGCGCTCAGATCAAGACCATGAGGTCGTAGCGCACCATCTGCGCGCCGGCTTCGAAAACGCCACCGTCCTCATAGGGACGGATCAGGCCGCTGCGCTGGGCCGGGTTCGTCACGCTCGAAAGCGCAACGTCGCGGTCGTTCAGTGCTTCGCCGGCGATATAGAGTTGCGACGTCAACCGCCGGACGCCGCGGGTCGATACTGCGACGTGAATATGCGGGGCCCGGACGATGTCCGTCCCGCTGACGGCGTAGGACACAGGCCGAATGGTCCTGAAGCGGAACGATCCGTCCGGCCCGGCCAGGGTCCGGCCATAGCCCTGAAAGCGCAGGTCGGGGGTTCGGCTGGTCTCGAGGTCGTCGGGATGGCGGTAGCGCCCGTTGGCGTCGCACTGCCAGATCTCCACAAGCGCGCCGCCCAGCGGCGTCGCCCCGGTTGCCCAGACCGTCCCGAACACATGGGTGACCTGCCCCATTGCCGGGGCATCGCCGCTGCCTACCCGGACCAGATCTGCGTCATGTTCCTGAGGCAGATCATAGGGATAGAAGGGCCCCTCGATCTGGGAGGCCGTCAGTACCTCTTGCGCGCGCGCGATAGGAGCTGCGCCCAGCGCAACGCCCAGGCCAAGCCCGCCCAGAACCAGGCCGCGCCGGTCCAATCCAGTCGTCATCGTGTCCTCCCCCGAGTGTTGCTGCGAGGCTAGCACGACGGCGTCGGTGGGAGAACGATGCTACGAGAGGGGTCGTTTTGGGCCGGCCGGCAAAACGCCCGCCGGATCGCTCCGGCGGGCGCTTCGGTATTGACCTCAGCTCAGGATCAGCCCTGCGCCGCATACCCCTTGCCGCCGTTGGACGGCTTCCGGCGGCGCGGGCGGCGCTTGATTTCGCCGTCGGGCTTGGCCGAGGCCGCAGCCGGGGCGCTGGTGTGGCGCGGGTCGTTGTTGCTGTTGCGCGGACGCTCGCGCGCCAGCGGGTCGAAGGTGCGCTCCGGGATCGGACGGGCGTCGCGGCCCGGGCCGGCCTTGCGGACGCGGTGCGGTTGCCCGCCGCCTTCCAGCTTGACGCCGTCGCGGCGCGGATTGCGCGGACCGCGCTGCTGCTGGCGATCACCGCGGCCGTCGTCGGGCATCGAGGCCTTGGACTTGACGCCCGAGGCCATGATCGACTGGTCCAGCAGGGCCAGGGACTTGTCGTTGCGGCGGTCGGTGGCCGGGATTTTCTGGCGCGTGACCTTTTCGATATCGCGCAGCAGCTTCATCTCGTCGCCGGCCACGAAGCTGATGGCCGTGCCGTCGGCGCCCGCGCGGGCCGTACGGCCGATGCGATGCACATAGGCTTCCGGCACATAGGGCAGCTCGAAATTCAGCACGTGCGAGACGCCGTCGACGTCGATCCCGCGGGCGGCGATGTCGGTGGCGACCAGAACGCGCAGCTTGCCGGCCTTGAAGGCGGCCAGGGTGCGTTCACGCTGGGGCTGGCTCTTGTTGCCGTGGATAGCCCCGGCCTCGACGCCGCCGGCTTCCAGATAGGCCGCGACCTTGTCGGCCCCGTGCTTGGTCTTGGTGAAGACCAGGCAGCGCGTGTAGTGCGGATCGGCGAACATCTCGGTCAGCAGGGCGCGCTTGCGGCCCTGTTCGATGTGGATGATCGACTGGCTGATGCGCTGGACCGTGGTGGCCTGGGGCGTCACCGAGACCTTGACGGGGTCCTTGAGCAGTTCGCCGGCCAGCTTGCCGATCTCGCTCGGCATGGTGGCCGAGAAGAACAGGTTCTGGCGCATGGCCGGGATGCGGCTGACGATCTGGCGGATCGGCTTGACGAAGCCGAGGTCCAGCATCTGGTCGGCCTCGTCGAGGACGAAGATCTCGGTGCAGGACAGGTCCAGCGTCTTCTGCTGCATATGGTCCAGCAGGCGGCCGGGGGTGGCGACCAGCACGTCGAGGCCGGCCTGGATGGCGCGTTCCTGCGGGCCGTATTTCACGCCGCCGAAGACGACCGCGACCTTGAAGCCGAGGTGACGACCGTAGGTCTTGAAGCTCTCGGCGATCTGGCTGGCCAGTTCGCGGGTCGGCGACAGGATGAGGACGCGCGCGGTGCGCGGCTTGGGCGCGACGCGGTTGGCGGCGAGGCGGTGCAGGATCGGCAGGGCGAAGGCGGCGGTCTTGCCGGTGCCGGTCTGGGCGATGCCCAGCAGGTCCTTGCCCAGCATGACGTCAGGGATCGCCTGGGCCTGGATGGGGGTGGGGGTGGTGTAGCCTTCGGACGCCAGCGCCTGAAGGAGGGCCGGATTCAGGCCGAAGGAGTCGAATGTCTTGCTCATGGGAGCCATGTCTTTCGCATGCGGCGACGCGCATCGACCGGGCTGACAAGCCATGGGCCGCGCACCGCCAGTCCCGACAGGGCCTCAGGGTGAGGCCTTCGGGGTGGATCGGGCGCCGCCCCGCGTGTCCGGGCAGCGAATGAATCTTGAGGGCCGGCCGCTGCTACAGTCAGGTCTTCGAAAGCCGGAAGACCCACACGCGCTGGAGCGCACCGGGGCATCGCAATTGTGCGACGCAGCGCAGATGGGCGCTCAATGGGGCCAAGTCAAGGCGGAGAGGTTAACCGCCGCCCAGCAGTCCGACCGCCAGATTGACCGTCAGGGCGACGATCACGGTGTTGAACAGGAAGGCCGTGACGCTGTGGACCGTCACGGTGCGCCGCAGTTTCCGGTCCAGGATCTGGATGTCCGCCGTCTGCAGGGCCACGCCGATGATCAGCGAGAAATGCAGAAAGTCCCAATAGTCCGGGTCTTCGCCGCCCGGGAACGCCAGTCCGCCCTGGTCCTCGCCCTTGCCCGCCGGTGCATAGAAGGCGTGGGCATAGTGCAGGGCGAAGATCAGATGCACGAAGGTCCAGGACAGGGCCACGGTCGCCAGTGCCAGCACAGCCGCACCGCCCGCTCCCTGAGTGTCGCCCGCGACGCGCACCGCCTCGCCCACCACCACGACGACGCTGGCCAGGGCCGCGAACAGGGCCAGGGGCAGGACGGCACCTCCCGCCTGATCCAGGGCTGCCGCGCGCCGGCGGATATCGTCCGTCGACCGGGCCCGCCTGAGCTTGAAAACGCTCTCGATCAGAAACAGGCCGACGCCGACGTCCCAGCCCAGGGCCAGCCGTGACAGCCAGCCGCCGCCGAGGGGCCAGAACAGGCTGGAGCCCGCGATCAACAGGAGCAGGATCAGCGGCCAGTGCAGGCGCAGCCAGGAGGGTGATTTCATGGGGCGATGATGCGCCCGTCGCGATCCACGGCAAGCCCTGTCTTCTTCGCGACTGCGAAAAGCCCTCGACTTCCCCGAGGTCATCACGGAATGTTTCAGCCTCGCCCCCGAGGAGTGCTCCATGTCGATGACGCCGCGTGCCGGTCTTCAGATCGCCGGGGAACTGGCCGCCTTCATCGAGGCCGAGGCGCTGCCGGGGACCGGGCTCGGGGCCGATGCCTTCTGGACCGGTGTCGCGGCGATCTTCGCGCGGTTCGCGCCGGAGAACCGCCGCCTGCTGGCGGTCCGCGACGACCTGCAGGCCCGGATCGACGCCTGGCACGGCGCGCGACGCGGTGCGGCCCATGACGGCGCGGCCTCGGAGGCCTTCTTCCGCGAAATCGGCTATCTGGTCGACGAGCCCGCGCCTTTCGCTATCGGCACGCGCAATGTGGACGCCGAGGTCGCGACCCTGGCCGGGCCGCAGCTGGTCGTGCCGAGCCTGAACGCCCGTTTCGTGCTCAATGCCGCCAACGCCCGCTGGGGCAGTCTGTATGACGCGCTCTACGGCACCGACGCGCTGGGCGATCTGCCCCCGCCGGGACCGTTCGACGCCGCGCGCGGCGCGCGGGTGGTGGCGCGGGCCAAGGCCTTCCTCGATGAGGCCGTCCCCCTGGTCGAGGGGTCATGGGCCGATCTCGGCGACCCGCACGGCGGCATCGCGATCCGGGATCCGCGCCAGTACGTCGGCCGCAGCGAGCGGGGACGCCTCTTCCGGCACAACGGCCTGCACATCGAGGTGGTGTTCGACCGCGACCACCCCATCGGCCGCGACGACCCGTCCGGCATCGCCGATGTGGTGCTGGAGTCAGCCCTGTCGACCATCGTCGATCTCGAGGACTCCGTCGCCGCGGTGGATGCCGCCGACAAGGTCGCAGCCTACCGCAACTGGCTGGGACTGATGCGCGGCGATCTGGTCGAGACCTTCGACAAGGGCGGGCGATCCCTGACGCGGGCGCTGGCACCGGACCGGGACGTCACGGCACCCGACGGATCGACGGTGACCCTGCCGGGCCGGTCGCTGCTGTTCGTGCGCAACGTCGGCCACCTGATGACCACGCCCGCCGTGCGGCTGGCAGACGGATCGGATGCGCCTGAAGGCGTGCTGGACGCCATCGTCACCAGCCTGATCGGGATGCACGACCTCAAGGGTCTCGGTGTGGTGCGCAGCAGCCGGGAAGGCTCGATCTACATCGTAAAACCCAAGATGCACGGGCCGGACGAGTGCGCCTTCACCAACGCCCTGTTCGACGCGGTCGAGGACCTGCTGGGGCTGGCGCGGCACACGATCAAGGTCGGGGTGATGGACGAGGAGCGCCGCACCTCGGCCAACCTCGCCGCCTGCATTCATGCGGTGAAGGACCGGATCGTCTTCATCAACACCGGCTTCCTCGATCGCACCGGCGACGAGATCCACACGGCGATGCAGGCCGGGCCGGTGGTGCGCAAGGGCGACATCAAGGCCTCCGCCTGGATCGCCGCCTATGAGGCGCGCAATGTCGCCATCGGCCTCGCCTGCGGCCTGTCGGGCAAGGCGCAGATCGGCAAGGGGATGTGGGCCGCGCCGGACCGCATGGCCGACATGCTCGACCAGAAGGCCGCCCATCCGAAGACGGGCGCCAACACCGCCTGGACGCCCAGCCCGACGGCCGCGACCCTGCACGCGCTCCACTATCACCAGACGGACGTCTTCGCCCTCAGGGATGCGATCGCGGCGCGCCCGATCCCCGGGCTCGACGACCTGCTGACCCCGCCGCTGGCGAACGGCGCTGCGTGGTCGGAGGCCGAGATCGCCGAGGAGCTCGACAACAACGCCCAGGGCCTGCTCGGCTACGTCGTGCGCTGGATCGATCAGGGGGTGGGATGTTCCAAGGTGCCGGACATCCATGACGTGGGCCTGATGGAGGACCGCGCCACCCTGCGCATCTCGTCCCAGCACATGGCCAACTGGCTGCTGCACGGCGTCTGTACGGCCGAACAGGTCGATGCGGCCCTGCTGCGGATGGCGGCGAAGGTCGACGCCCAGAACGCCGGCGACCCGCTCTATCGACCGATGGCCCCCGACCCCGCCGCCAGCCTCGCCTTCCAGGCCGCCCGCGCCCTGGTGTTCGACGGCGTCGCCCAGCCGAACGGCTATACGGAGCCGCTGCTGCATGCGTTTCGTCTGAGAGCCAAAGGGAGGGCTTAGGGCTTGGTGAGCAGGGCTCAGGGGCGTTGGCCCGGTCGCCAGCTTGTTCCTGACTCCCAAGCCCCAAGCCCCAAGCCCCAAGCCCCAAGCCCCAAGCCCCAAGCCCCAAGCCCCAAGCCCCGAGCCCCAAGCCCCAAGCCCCAAGCCCTAAGCCCCAAGCCCTAAGCCC
>CALRXX020000008.1:2500-142517 GCA_943372245.1 bacterium | reverse complement strand
AGGATCAGAGGTCGGAACAGGCTGTGCGGCGGAGACGGCCCTACGGGCGTGACTGCATGTCCTCCCACCCAGCACCGGAAGGTCTGATCCTCGGGTCAAGCCCGAGGATGACGGCTCAGGACGGTGGTCAGAGCGCGGCGCAGAACCTCGGCACCACCTCCGTCGCCGGACCGTGACGGACCTCGTCGAACAGCGCGGTGATCTGCGATGGTTCGAGGTTCAGTTCGACCGTCCGCGCCCCTGCGGACCGGGCCAGTTGAACAAACCCCGCCGCAGGCCAGACCGCACCCGACGTCCCGATCGAGACGAACAGGTCGCACAGCGCCAGGGCCGCCTCGATCCGGTCCATCTGCAGGGGCATCTCGCCGAACCAGACGATGTGCGGGCGCAGCCGGCCCTGCGGGTGATGCGGTGACGGCTCATCCACGGCGAGGTCGCCGGGCCAGTCGCAGGCGCGGCCGGTGCGGGTGCAATGGGCCTTCAGCAGCTCGCCGTGCATGTGGATCAGTTCGAAGCCGGGCGCGGGCGGGGTCGCGGCATGGGCGCGGTCATGCAGGTCGTCGACATTCTGGGTGACCAGAAGAAAGTCGCCCTGCCAGCGGGCAGCGAGGTCGGCGAGGGCGCGGTGGGCGGCGTTGGGATGGACGGTCGGCAGCTGGCGGCGGCGGCGGTTGTAGAAATCCTGCACCAGCGCCGGGTCGCGGGCGAAGGCCTCGGGCGTGGCGACGTCCTCTATGCGATGCCCCATCCACAGGCCGTCGTCGGCCCGGAAGGTCGGGACGCCGGATTCGGCGGAGACGCCGGCGCCGGTGAGGATGACGAGTCTGTGGTACGACATGGGCCGATCGTCCTTCCGTCCGCCCGGAAAAGGCAAGGCCGCAGACACTGCAGGATCGCCGATGGCCCGTCTCGACCGAGTCCACAACCTCGCCGACATGAGGCGACTGGCCCGCCGACGCCTGCCGCGGCCGATCTTCGACTATATCGAAGGCGGCGCGGACGACGAGATCGCCCTGGCCAACAATGCCGACGCCTTCGGCCGCCATCAGATCGTGCCGGACGTCCTGACCGATGTGTCGAGTCTCCGGACGGGAACGCGGCTGTTCGGCCAGCCGGCGGCCTGGCCCCTGATGCTGGCACCGACGGGCATGACCCGAATGTTCCACCCCGGCGCCGAAGCGGCGGTGGCGCGGGCGGCGGCGCGGCATGGTCTGCCCTATGCGCTCTCGACCGTGGGCACGACGCGGATCGAGGACTGGGCGCAGGATTTCGCGGGACCGCGCGTGTTCCAGATCTATGTGTTCCGGGATCGCGGCCTGACGGCGGAGTTCGTGCAGCGGTGCAAGGCGGCGGGGGTGCACGGCCTGGCCCTGACGGTCGACACGCCGGTCGCGGGCAACCGCGAGCGGGACCGGCGGAACGGCCTGTCCCTGCCGCCCCGACTGACGCTCCAGAGCCTTCTGAGCTTCGCCCTGAATCCGGGGTGGTCCCTGCCGGCGCTGACGGGGAACCGGTTCGACCTCGCCAATGTCAGCCATCGGGTCGACGCCCTCGCCGGTCGGTCGATGAGCCTGTTCGACTATATCGGCACGCAGTTCGACCGCTCGGTCACCTGGAAGGATGTCGAATGGCTGGCCGCCGAATGGGGCGGGCCGCTTTCGATCAAGGGGGTGATCACGCCGGAGGATGCGAAGCGCGCCGTCGCCAGCGGGGCGTCGGGCGTGATGCTGTCCAACCACGGCGGCCGGCAGCTGGACGCCGCACCCGCGCCGGTCGACCAGATCGCCGCCGTGCGGGAGGCGTTGGGCGACGGGCCGGAGATCATCTGCGACGGCGGCGTGCGGCGCGGTTCGGACGTGGTCAAGGCCCTGGCGCTCGGCGCGGACGGTTGCTCGGTCGGACGGCCCTATCTCTACGGCCTCGCCGCGGCGGGCGAGGCCGGCGTCGACCGCGCCCTGACGCTGCTGCGCGATGAGTTCGAACGGACGCTGATGCTGATGGGCGTGAATGATGTGGCGGGACTGGAGCGCAGACATGTCCGGCCCGCATCCGCGCCTTGGCGCGGCGGGAGTCGTCCTGCTAGCTAGCCGCAGAGAACAGGAGCACCGACCCCATGAAAACCCGCGCCGCCGTCGCCTTCGAGGCCAAACGTCCGCTGGAAATCGTCGAGGTCGATCTGGAGGGGCCGCGCGCCGGGGAGGTGCTGGTCGAGATCAAGGCGACGGGCATCTGCCACACCGACGCCTATACGCTGGACGGTCTCGACAGCGAGGGCATCTTCCCGTCGATCCTCGGCCATGAGGGCGCGGGCGTGGTGGTCGAGGTGGGGCCGGGGGTGACCTCGGTGGCGGTCGGCGACCATGTGATCCCGCTGTACACGCCCGAGTGCCGGCAATGTAAAAGCTGTCTCAGCCGCAAGACCAATCTGTGCACCGCCATCCGCGCGACCCAGGGCAAGGGGCTGATGCCCGACGGCAGTTCGCGCTTCAGCTACAAGGGGCAGGCCATCGCCCACTATATGGGCTGTTCGACCTTCTCGAATTTCACCGTCCTGCCCGAGATCGCCCTGGCGAAGATCCGCAAGGACGCGCCCTTCGCCAGCGCCTGCTACGTCGGCTGCGGCGTGACCACGGGGGTGGGCGCGGTGGTCAATACGGCCAAGGTCGAGCCGGGTGCCAACTGCGTCGTCTTCGGCCTCGGCGGGATCGGGCTGAACGTCATCCAGGGGCTGAAGATGGTCGGGGCCGATATGATCGTCGGCGTCGACATCAACGATACCAAGGAAGAATGGGGCCGCCGCTTCGGCATGACCCATTTCGTCAATCCGAAGAACGTCTCCGACGTCGTCGCCCATCTGGTCGAGATGACCGGCGGCGGGGCCGACTACACCTTCGACTGCACCGGCAACACCTCGGTCATGCGTCAGGCGCTGGAGGCCTGCCACCGGGGCTGGGGCGAGAGCATCGTCATCGGCGTGGCCGAGGCGGGCAAGGAGATCGCCACACGGCCGTTCCAGCTGGTCACCGGCCGCGTCTGGCGCGGCTCGGCCTTCGGCGGCGCGCGGGGGCGGACGGATACGCCCCGGATCGTCGACTGGTACATGGACGGCAAGATCGAGATCGACCCGATGATCACGCATACGCTGCCGCTGGAGCGGATCAACGAGGCCTTCGACCTGATGCATGCGGGCGAGAGCATCCGGTCCGTGGTGGTGTTCTAGAGGCTTGCGTTGCGGAGATAGTTGTTTAAAAAAACTGTCTTGAAGTCAGGAGATGCCAGCCATGTTCACCCACATCACCGTCGGCGCGAACGACATCGAGGCGTCGCGGAAATTCTATGATGCGGCGCTCGGTGCCTTGGGCCACGAGCCGGGGCAGGGGCCGGACCCCAAGGGCCGCTTCTGGTGGCGCACCCGTATGGGCGCCTTCGCGGTCGGCGCGCCGATCGACGGCGAGCCGGCCTGCCACGCCAACGGCGGCACCATCGGATTCGGGGCCAAATCCCCGGAGATGGTCCAGGCTTTCCACGACGCGGGCGTCGCCGCCGGCGGCACGGCGATCGAGGATCCCCCCGGCGAGCGCGCCGGCGGCCCGTTCGGCACCCTGAACCTGGCCTATCTGCGTGACCCCTCGGGCAACAAGATCTGCGCCCTGTATCGGGTGGGGTGAGACCAACCCAAGGAGAACGCGATGCTGCGGATGCTGGCGACTTTGGCGGCGACCGTTTTGATCCTGGCCGGCTGTGCGGGAACGCCCGCGCAGCCGCTGTCCGATCAGAATAGCCAGACTGTGCCGTTTTCGGGTGCGTTGCCCGAAGGCTTTGTAGTCGTCGCGCGTCCTCGCGGTCCTGACTTCACCGTCTATGACATCACCAAAGGCGGCACGGAATACGTTGGCGTCTATGTCGGAAACTACGCCAAGTTTCCCCTGAGTGAGGACTCTCAAGGAAAGACTTCAGGCGCCAACCCACAGGTCTTCAGCGTTTCGCGAGACGGTGAGCTTCGACCCATGGAGTACCTCTGGATCGACGAGGATTCTTACGGACAGGTCCACGTCTGGGTCCAGAGTTCGCTGGTCGGCGCCGAGGAAGCCACGGCCCGGGAAGTCGCGCAAAGCATCCGTCCGGCCGGACGCTGAGCATGGAAACCCTCAAATCCCACGCCGTCCACGGCGGCACCCTTCGCTACCTGAGCCATGACAGCGCCACCACCGGTACGCCCATGACCCTGTCGGTCTTCGTGCCGGCGGGGGCGGGGCCTTTTCCGGTGCTGATCTGGCTGTCGGGCCTGACCTGTACCGAGGACAATTTCACCACCAAGGCCGGGGCCTATGCGGCGGCGGCGGCGCACGGCGTGATCATCGTCGCGCCCGATACCTCGCCGCGCGGAGACGGCGTGGCCGACGACCCGGCCTATGATCTGGGGCAGGGGGCGGGCTTCTATGTCGATGCGACCGAAGCCTCCTGGGCCCCGCATTTCCGGATGGAAAGCTATGTCGTCGGGGAGCTGATCGCTCTGATCGACGCCGAATTCCCGACGACGCGGACGCGGTCGATCAGCGGCCATTCGATGGGCGGACACGGGGCGCTGACGCTGGCGCTGCGGCATCCGCACCTGTTCCGGTCGGTCTCGGCCTTCGCCCCGATCTCGTCGCCGACGCGCTGTCCCTGGGGCGAAAAGGCCTTCACCGCCTATCTGGGCCCGGATCGCGAGGCGTGGGCCGGGCATGACGCGGCGCGGCTGATCGAGGGCGGTGTCGGCGAAGGCTGTTTCGACGACATCCTGATCGACCAGGGCGATGCCGACCCCTTCCTCGCCGAACAGCTGAAGCCCGAACTGCTGGTCGCGGCGGGCGCGGCGGCGGGGCAGACAATCACCCTGCGGATGCAGCCGGGCTACGACCACTCCTATTTCTTCATGGCGAGCTTTGTCGGCGACCATGTGGCCTTCCACGCCAGAAGGCTTAAGGCGTGATCGCATGACCGATACCGCTGACTACGCTCCGACGTTCGCTGCTCTCTGCAAGGAGGTCGGCTTCTGCCTGCATCCCAAGGGCGAGAAGCGGGTGCTTGAGGCCCTGCCCAATGGGCTGGACGCCGCGACCCGGGCGGTGTTCGATGCCGAGGGCGTGGATTTCGCCTCGGCCACGGGCGATCTGCGGCGGGCCGTGCGGGACTGTCTGAAGGCCAATCTGCCGGGTTCGGGCGGATAGCCGCAGGAACAAAATCGGCCCGTCCCGCTTGGGGTGGGGGAACGGGTGCCCGGATTGGGGTGGACCGAACTGATCGAAGGAGCCGTCCGATGGCCTTTACACTTCCGCCCCTGCCCTACGCCCATAACGCGCTTGAACCCGCCATCGACCGGGCGACCATGGCCGTCCACCACGGCAAGCATCACCAGACCTATGTCGACAATCTGAACAAGACGGTCGACGGCGACCCGGCCCTGCGCGGCAAGTCGATGGAGGAGATGTTCGCCGCCATGTCGACCTTGTCCCGGGCGGCGCGGAACAACGCCGGCGGCCATTGGAACCACAGCTTCTTCTGGAAAGGACTGGCCCCATCCAGCCGCACCGGCCGCCCGTCGCCTGAACTGGCGGCCGCCATCGACCGCGACCTGGGCGGCATGGACGCCTTCAAGACGGCCTTCGCCGCCGCCGGCGCGGGACAGTTCGGTTCGGGCTGGGCCTGGCTGATTGTGCAGGACGGCAGGCTGAAGATCACCGCGACGCCGAACCAGGACAATCCGCTGATGGACCTGGCCGAAGAGAAGGGCGCGCCGCTCCTGACCGCCGACGTCTGGGAGCACGCCTACTATCTGAAGTACCAGAACCGCCGGGCCGACTGGCTGAAGGTCTTCTGGTCGGTGGTGAACTGGAACCGGGTCAACGAACTGTTCGCCGCCGCCACGGCCTGACGGCCGGCGTCAGCCTTGACGGATGGGCCCGGCCCCGTCATAAGCGCGCCCTTCACGCCGTCGGGCCTGCCCGTCTGCGCGAACCACTACGGACGATGCGTGGACCGCCGTTGAGATCGTCTCTCCAGTTGGGGAGGGACCGGGCCGCATCACGAAGAAGAGTGACACATGTCCAAGCGCCATAGCGCCAAGTACAAACTCGACCGGGTCATGGGTGAAAACCTGTGGGGTCGCGCCAAGTCCCCCGTAAACAAACGCTCGTATGGCCCCGGCCAGCACGGCCAGCGTCGCAAGCAGAAGGTCTCTGACTTCGGCCTGCAGCTGAAGGCCAAGCAGAAGCTGAAGGGCTACTACGGCAACATCACCGAGAAGCAGTTTGCCGCGACCTACGAGGAAGCCTCGCGCCGCAAGGGCAACAGCTCGGAAAACCTGATCGGCCTGCTGGAGTCGCGTCTCGACGCCCTGGTCTATCGCGCCAAATTCACCCCGACCGTCTGGTCCGCCCGTCAGTTCGTCAGCCACGGCCACGTGACGGTGAACGGCAAGAAGGTCGACATCGCGTCGTACCGTCTGAAAGTCGGCGACGTCGTCGAGGTCAAGGAAAAGTCCCGCAACATGGCGCTGGTGCTCGAAGCCCAGCAGTCGTCGGAGCGCGACATCCCCGACTATATCGAGATCGGCGACCGCGGCTTCTCGGTCCGCTTCGTCCGGGTGCCGGAACTGGCCGACGTGCCGTTCCCGGTGAAGATGGAGCCGAACCTGGTCGTGGAATACTATTCGTCCTAAGTGAGGGCGCTATCGTTCGCCGCGCGGCGGCTCACTGCTTGAGCGCGGAATGCGAGACACTGAAAAGGCCCCGGAGCGATCCGGGGCCTTTTTGCTGTTGGGTTCGGGGTTTGGTTACCAAACGTTCACTTGGCCGCTGAGGTAAAGGTCGCTTTACATAGCACCGGAACCTTGATGGAGGCAGGGATGGATCGCAGGGTATTTCTCGGGACGGTGGGGGCCGCGGCCGTGCTGCCGGCGGCCGGATGGGCACAGGACGCGGCCCCCGGCTGGGTCAAACTGCCGACCGAGCCCTATCGCGGCAAACAGGACGACATCAGTTTCGTGGACGCCCTGACGGGCTGGTACGGCAACGGGGCCGGCAAGCTGTTCAGGACGATCGACGGCGGCCAGACCTGGGTCAAGCAGATGGATCGTCCCGGCACCTTTGTGCGGGCGCTGGGGTTTGTCGACGCCGAGCTCGGCTTCCTGGGCAATATCGGGCCGGACTATTTCCCCAATGTTTCGGATGCGACGCCGCTGTACCGCACGCGCGACGGCGGCGAGAGCTGGGAACCGGTCGTGATCGACGGCCCTCCGGTCAAGGGCATCTGTGCCATCGACATCCTCAAGACCCCCTTCATCAACGCCGGTGTGCTGGATCATCGCGTGACGGTGCGCGCGGGCGGCCGGGTCGGCACGCCGGCCGCGCTGGCGACGTCGCGCGACGGCGGCGAGACCTGGACCTCGGAAGACATGACGGCCCACACGGCCATGATCCTGGACATCCATTTCGTCAGCGAACAGGTCGGCTTCATCGCCGGGGCCTCGGACGGTGACGTCCAGGTGTCCAAGGCCGTCATTCTGCGCACGGGCGACGGCGGCCGCAGCTGGACGCGTGTTTATGAGGGTACCCGCCCGTGGGAGCTGACCTGGAAGATGGCCTGGCCCTCGGCCCAGGTCGGCTATGTCACGGTGCAGAGCTACAATCCCGATCCGGCCGCGTCACAGCGGTTTGTGGCCAAGACCACGGATGGCGGCCTGACCTGGACCGAGCACCCGTTTGTCGACAATGCCGCGGTGCGCGAGTTCGGCGTCGGCTTCATCAGCGAGACCCGGGGTTGGGTCGGGGCTGTGCCCAACGGCTATGAGACCACCGACGGCGGGGTCAGCTGGACCCCGGTCCAGATGGGCAATGCGGTCAACAAGATCCGGATCGTCCCGCTTCCGGGCGGTGGCCATGCGGTGTTCGCCATCGGGGTTGAGCTGCACCGGCTCGACCTGCCGGCCTGAGGCGTCATAGCGGCGGCAGGGGGCCGTATTCCCAGTCATAGGGCACGCCCGTGTCGCCGAGGATGAAGGCGACCAGGGTGGGGAAGGCGGCCTCCGACCGGACGTCGTTGGACAGGATCACGACACAGCGCCGGCCGGTCTCGAGGCACACCCAGGTGTTGGCGGTCGAATCGTTGTGGCCGCCCTTGAAGAAGCCGTGGCCTTGCGGGCCGTCGAAGACGACGACGCCGAGCCCGGCTGCGAGGTCGGGCCGTCGGACCTCGGGCGGCAGTTCGGGCTGGAGGCTGGGGAACTGGGTCGCGGTGGTGATCGGCAGCCAGGGCCGGGTCAGGGCGGCGCGGCCTGCGGCCGGGAGTCCGTCACCCCGGATATAGGCCGCGGCGAAGCGGGCGAAATCGGCGATGGAGGTGTCCATCGATCCGGCGGCGCGGGGCTTGCTGCGTTCATCGTGCGGCTCGACGCCACCGTCGGCCATCCAGCCGTCGGCCAGATTGTCGGCGAAGTCGGCGCGCCACATCATGCCGGTGTCGGCCATGCCGAACCGGTCGAAGACCCGGCGCTGCATCTCCGCCCCGACATCCAGCCCCAGCCCCCGCTCCAGCACAAACTGCAGCAGGATCAGCCCGTCGCCGGAATAGGCATAGCGGCTGCCCGGGTCGAAATGGATGCGCAGCTTTCCGTCCGGCTCAAGGAAGCCGAAATTGGCGAAGCCGGGGCTGTGGGTGAGCAGGATGCGCGGGGTGATCGCCTGCCAGCGCGGATCGTCGGCCAGGCCGCGGTAGTCGGCGTAGCGATCCTCGATCTCTGCGTCATGGTATTCCGGCAGGGGGCGGGCCAGGTATTCGCCAATCGGTCGGTCAAGATCGATCACGCCCTCATCAACCAGCTGCATCAAGGTCCAGGCGAACACCGCCTTGGTCAGGGAGGCACCGTACATGACGGTGTCCGGGGTCAGCGGCTGGCCGGCGGTGTTGCGCTCGCCGAAGGCCCGGACATGGATGACCTGACCGTCGTCGATGACCGCCAGGGCCAGCCCTCGCGCGCCGGTCGCGGCCATCAGCCGTTCGACCTCGGCGTCGATGGCCGCCGGCGCGGGCAAGGGCGGCATCTGCGGCGCGGCCCGGGCGACGGGGGCGAGGCCGGCGATCAGCAGGGTGGTGGCCAGCAGGCAGGCGCGGAGCATCGGGGGTCCTCCAGACGGTCAGGCCAACGGACTGGCACGAATCTTCACCCGGGCCGAATGAAGAAGCGGTCATGTCCGCCTGTCGGCCTTCCCTTGTTGCGCGAACAGGCGCATTTTCCGGCATCGGATTTCGGCACGGGAGGCCGGATAGATGAAACGGATCGCCACGCTGGCCGCCGCCCTCGTCCTGACCACGGCCCTGGCGGGCTGCAGCACCGTGCAGCAGCTGGCGGGCCGCTTCCAGACGCCGCCGGAAGACCTGCCCGGCCAGGTCGAGCCCGTCCATGCCGCGGCCATCGCCCGGGACGAGGCGGTCTTCTGGGTCACCTCGAACGGCTGTACGGCCAAGGAAGACATTACGCCGGTGGTGCGGTCATCCAGTGACGGGCCGATCATCACCCTGCGCCGGATCAAGGAAGACCACTGCCGTGAAAGCCGGCCCGATGGGATCGAGGTTCACTGGTCGTTCGAGGAACTGGGCCTGGCACCCGGTTCACGCCTGTCGGTCGAGAACCCCTACCAGCTGCCGCCGACCTGAGGTCAGACCGCCGGAAATCAGACGGCCTTCCCGGCCATGGCGTCGGATTCGACGGCGCTGATCTGACTGTGGACGATCGACACGGTGGTGCCGGGATGGCCCCCGACCACCTGCACGCGGGCACCCAGCTGTTTGGCGAGGGCTTCGACGATGCTGGTGCCGAGGCCGGGCGTGGCGCTGGCGGCGTCCTTGGGCATCCCGACTCCGTCGTCTGCGATCGACAGGGTCCAGTTCGGGCCGTGCGCCTGGTAGCTGACAGTGATCCGCCCCTGACGCCCGCCTGGAAAGGCATGCTTGAGCGAGTTGATGACCAGTTCGGTCACGATCAGGCCCAGGCTGACGGAGATGTCGGCGTCCACCGCGCTGTCGTCACAGTCGACATGCAAGGATAGCTGGTTGTGGTCGCGGATCATTGAGGCGGCGACGCTGACACAGAGCTGGTCGAAATAGGGTCTCAGCAGGACTTCGCCGAGGCGTGAGGTGGCAAGCTGTTGCTGCAGGGCGGCGACGGACATGACCCGGCTGTGGGCATCTTTCAGATGGGTGCGGGTCTCGTCGGACTGCGATTTGCGGGCGCTTTGCAGGATGACGCTGGCGATGATCTGCAGGCTGTTGGCGACACGGTGCTGGACCTCCTGCAGCAGGATGGCCTTTTCGCGCAGCAGGTCGTCCTTCAGCTTCTCGCTGGCCCGGGAGTCGGTGACGTCCGACATCCCCAGCAGCAGGCGGACGGCGGCACCCTCGCCATAGGCAAGCAGATGGGCGTTCAGCAGCAGGCAGCGAAGGCCCAGACGCTTGCTCTTCAGCTCCATCTCATAGGCATCGACCTGAGCGGCACCGGACAGGGTGGCGGTTAGCAGGGACCGCAGGCGGGGCAGGTTCCACTCGCCGTCGCCGAGGCCCAGGAAGGGTTCGCCCACGGCACCCGCGGGGTCGATCTGGAAGGCCGTGAAGAAGGAGGCGCTGGCGGCGATGACGTTCAGGTCGCCGTCGAGCAACACCAGCGGCGCAGTCGACGATCCCACCACGGCCAGGGCCAGGCTGAGAGGGCCGTCGGGGTGAAGTGGCGTGGGGGCAGCCAGGGCTGGCCCTCCAGATAGTTACCGGAGACTCACGAAGCGAAAGTCGTACCCGTCGCAGATTGTCAGCAAGGAAACGCGGCCGCGATCATTGATCGGGCATCACAGCAACGGTTCGTAACACCTTTTCGTTGCGTGTGCGGTATGGATTCGATCCGACTGGTCCCGTGAGCCGATCGGGAACCAAGACCCCCAAACCACAGTTGCGGCAGCAATGTTTACGGCCCCGCAGTGCCTGGACAAGGCGATGGAGCTGGAACGGCGGGCGGGTGACGGCCTGCCGCAGGACGTCGCCGACGACTATCGCGACATGGCCCTGCAATGGCGCCGCCTGGCCGCCCGGGCCCGGGTTCAGGACCGCCGACAGCCGCGGCCGCCCTCGTCAGGGAACCCTGACCGCATCGCCTTGAGGCTATAGCCGATTCCGGCAATATCGTCGGATGTCCCCGGAGGCCCCATGCTGCCTGTTCTGCTCGCCCTGATCGCGCTTCAGGATGCGCCTCCGGTCACGGCCGAGGCCGGCCCGCCGCTGGTGGAAATCCCCGGGCCGATCGAACGCAGGGCCCGTGAGGCTGAAGCCCTCGGCCATACCGGGGACGTGACGGTCGAGGTCCTCGTCCAGCCCGACGGATCGAAGGGACCCGTGACGGTGGTCGAAACCTCGCGTTCTGATCTGCTGGATGCGGAAGCCGCCCGGCTGGTCGCGGAGGCCGGCTTTCGCGCGCCGGCCGAGGCGACGCGCTATCGGGTCACGGTCGGATTTCAGGGGGCCGATGACGCCCTGACCTGCGCGGCAATGGCGCGGCAGGTGCGCTGGTTCCAGCAGACCTGGCCGGAGCGTCCCCTGAAGGACATGGCGCTCTACAAGATGTCCAGCGGCCTCCTGCTGGTGGCGGGGGCACCGGCGTCGCCGAACCGGGCGACAGCCCAGGCGGCGGTGGACCAGATGCAGCGCCTTGAGGCCGAGTTCCCGAGGCTGGCGGACCAGTGCGAACGGGAGCCGGAACGCGCCTGGTATCCGTTGCTGGGAGAGTGGGCGCGGCACCCCTCCCGTTGATCAGCGCCGTTCGAAGGTCGGCAGCATGTCCGCCGGGATGCGGTGGGGCCGCATGGTCGTGGCGTCGACCAGAACCCATTCGGTAATGCCCTGGGCGCAGACCCGGCCTTCGCCGTCCTCGATACGGACATAGCGGTTGAAGCGCGGGCCGTGCGGGTCGCCGACCCAGGTGCGGGCCACAACGCCGACTGAGTCCGGCATCAGGGGGCGGAAATAGTCGATCTCGTGCCGGGTCCCGACCCAGGACCAGCGCGTGCGGGTCTCTTCGTCGAAGCGGGCGTTCCAGTGGGCCGTGCCGGCGTCCTGCAGCCAGCCGACATAGACGACGTTGTTGACGTGGCCGTTCTCGTCGATGTGCTCGGGGCGGACCTCAAGCGGGACGACGAAGATCTCGCGGTCGACGCGGGGTTCGAGGACCGTGCGCGCCATCAGGCGTCGGCTTGCTCGCCGAGCGGCACACCCTTTTCGGCCATCAGGGCCTGAAGCTCGCCGGCGTTGAACATCTCGCGCACGATGTCGGAGCCGCCGACGAATTCGCCCTTCACATAGAGTTGGGGAATGGTCGGCCAGTCGCTGAAGGTCTTGATCCCGTCGCGCAGGCCCTCGTCCTGCAGCACGTCGACGCCGACGAAGTCTGCGCCGATATGGTCGAGGATCTGCACCGCCAGCGAGGAAAAGCCGCATCGCGGCGCGTCCGGCGAGCCCTTCATGAACAGGACGACGGCATGCTGATTCAGCGTGTCGGCGATGAAGGCGTGGATGGGGTCGGCTTGATCGGTCACGGACGCTGGCCTTTCGGTGAAGGGCGTCAGGTATGGACGGCGCGCGCGCCGGTCAAGGGCGTCACGCCGCCTTGGCACCCGCGACCCGGGCCATTTCGATCTGGGCCGACAGGCCGGGCGGCATGTCGCGGTCCGGCACCAGGGACAGGGTGTTGAGCCGTTCTATGTCGCTGGCCTCGATGATCACACTGGACACCGAGGGGTCGGTCAGGGCGTAGGCCAGGCAGATCGCCTCGGCGGTCCAGTTGTTGGTGCGGTGGAGGAAGGCGAAGGATCCGGCATGGGCCGGCGGTCCCTCCACCGGCTTCGGCCCGCCACCGAAGCCGAAAAAGCCCTTCTTCTGTACATGGATCGTCGCGGCCTTTTTCGCCGTGTTCAGGCTGTCGGGGAAATAGCCGTAGACGAAGATGGCCATGTCGCCTTCACGCGCGGCGCGCAGGCGTGAGCGGACCTGCCAGGTGGCGTTGACGTGGAAGGGGGTGGCCAGGACGTCGAAGGCCCCGGTCGAGACATAGGTGTCCATCACCTCGCCGTCGCCCGAGATGCCCAGCAGCCGAACCCGCTCGGTCGCGCGCAGGGCCTTGAGGGCGTTGAGGGTCGACTGCGGCAGTTCGTGATCGCCGGGCTCGTCGAGGATGGCCAGGTCGAACCAGCCGAGGCCGGAGGCGTGCAGGGCCTTGTCGATGGCCGAGGTGATGCCCTGGGCGGAGAAGTCGCGGTCCGAACCGCGGCGGCCGTCGCCGGCGCCCAGGGTCAGGGACACCTGCACCAGCTTGCGGTCGACATGTTGCAGCGCCTGACCGAGGACCTCGGCCAGCACGGGGTCGGCGTTCTCGAGCCGATAGGAGTTGATGCCGGCTTCCAGCGCCGAATAGATCAGTTCGCGCCCGGCCTCCGGACCGCCGGCGATGTCGCGTGTGCCGAGGCTGAGGGTCAGGCAGGAAACGGCCTGTCCGGTCAGGCCAAAGGGACGGTAGCGCATCGGGTCAGTCTCCCTGCGAGGACGGAGGGGGCGGGGCGGAGGTTTCCAGCGCCAGCGCATGCAGTTCGCCGCCCATCCGGCCCTTCAGCGCAGCATAGACGAGCTGGTGCTGGCGGACGCGCGGCAGGCCTGCGAAGGCCGCGGCCACGATGCGCGCGCGATAGTGGTCGCCGTCGCCGGCCAGATCGTCGATGACGATCTCGGCGTCGGGAAAGGCTTCGGTCAGATAGCCGCGAAGCGTTTCGACAGGCATGGGCATGGGACAGGCGGTCTCCGGGATCGCCGTGGATGATGGCGCGTAAACCTTAATGGGGGGCTACATCACACGGTGGTCCGCCGGATGATCCGGCCCTTGCGTCTCAGGGACCCTGCGCCGGTCACCTATCGGCTGATGCGCTCCAGCAGCACGACGGGCGATCCCTTGTAGATCGTCTCGACATAGGGGGCGTAACCCGCCCGGGCCGCCAGCGCGTGCGAGGGCGCGTTGTCCGGCGAGATCATGCAGACGGTGCGCCGGGCGTTCAGACGGTCCTCGCACCAGGCCAGCGCCGCCGACAGGGCCTCGAACGCCATTCCCTTGCCCTGGAAACGTGGCGCGACGCCCCAGCCCAGCTCGGGCGCGTCGAAGGCGGGTTCCAGGATGCGTCGGTAGTCCAGGACGCCCATGCTGCCGACATAGTCGCCGCTGGCCGTCTCGCGGATGGACCAGTTGCCGTGACCCTTGACCTCCCAGTGTCCCAGGTCGCGCAGCAGGCGGAGCCAGACGTCCTCGGACGTCAGCGGTGCCGGGAAGATCGAGGTGGCGAAGGCCGCGTCGCTCCACAGGGCGTTCAGGTCGTCGAGATCCGACGGCTGGACCGGCGTCAGGGTCAGGCGGTCGGTGATCAGGGTGGTGGTCATGGGGCCTCGAACAGGGAGCCGGCGCGTTCGATCCGGGTCTGGCCGGCGGCGTCGGTGACCGCGAAGGTGAAGCCGGGCTGGAGGGCGAAGGCTCCTGCACGACCCCGTTTGTCCAGCGCCAGCAGGGCGACCTGGGACGCCGCGACCTTCGTGCCGCGCAGCCGGGCCAGGCGTTCGATCACGCTGCGGCAGGCGGCGGTCGGGTCGAGGCCGTGGCGCATGGCCTCGACCACGGAATGGGCCCCCGCGACGCGGACGACATCCTCGCCGACGCCGGTGGCGGTGGCCCCGCCGATCTCGTCATCGACATACAGGCCCGCGCCGATGATCGGACTGTCGCCGACCCGGCCGCGCATCTTGAACGCCATCCCCGAGGTGGTGCAGGCCCCGGCCATGCGCAGGTCCGCGCCGATGGCCAGCAGGCCGATGGTGTCGTGGTTGCCGGGCCCACCGGGCATGGATCGCCAGTCGGCGTTCTCGCTGTTGGGGCGGGGCGCGTAGTTCGCCGTCCTCAGCCAGTCCCGCCAGGCCGCCTCGGCGCGGGGGGTCAGCAGGTTCTGCGCCTCGAACCCCTGTTCGAGGGCGAAGGTGCGGGCACCTTCACCGACCAGCATGGTGTGGGGCGTCCGCTCCATCACCCGGCGCGCGACCGAGACGGCGTGGACGACGTCCTCCAGCGCGCAGACCGCGCCGATGTCCCCGGCCCAGGTCATGACGCAGGCGTCCAGCGTGACCCGGCCGTCGCGGTCGGGCAGGCCGCCGTAGCCGACGGATGCGTTGCTCTCGTCCGCCTCGGCCACGCGGCCGCCGGCCTCGACCATGTCCAGCGCCGAGCCGCCGTTCGCCCGTGCCGCTATCCCGGCGGCATTGGCCGCCGCGCCGAAATCCCAGGTCGAGACCATGACGGCGGGGGCGGCGGCCTGGGCCGCAGCGCCGCCGGCGAGGGCGGCGGCAGGGGCGGCGGCCAGCAGCGACCTGCGCGAGGGGCCGCTCACATCAGCCCCAGCTGTTTGAAGCTGGCGACGCCGTCGCGGCCGACGATCAGGTGGTCGTGGACGCTTAGATCCAGCGCCCGGGCGGCCTCGATGATCTGGCGCGTCATCTGGATGTCGGGCCGGGACGGGGTCGGGTCGCCGGAAGGGTGGTTGTGGACGATGATCATCGACTTGGCCGACAGCTCCAGCGCCCGGCGCACCACTTCGCGCGGATAGACCGGGGCATGGTCGACCGTGCCGCGATTCTGGATCTCGTCGAGGATCAACTGGTTGCGGTTGTCGAGATACAGCACCCGGAACTGTTCGCGCGCCTCATGCTGCAGCGACAGGCGGACATAGGCGACCAGGGCGGTCCAGGACGAGATGACGGTGCGTTTGGCGGCCTCTTCCTTGATGACCCGGCGCGCGACCTCGTGCAGGGCGGCGAGGTCGAGGGCGGTCTCGGCGCCGACACCCTTTGTGCGGCCTTTCGAGTCCTCGGCCCTGACCCTGCCCAGGTCCTCGACCGGGGCGGCGAGCACCGCCGCCAGAGAGCCGAAACGGGCCAGCAGGGCCTTGGCGATCGGTTTGACGTCGCCCTGCGGCTGGCTGCGGAACAGGAAGAGCTCGAGCAGTTCATAGTCGGGCAGGTGATGGAGACCGGCGCCGCGCGCGCGGTCGCGCAGCCGCTCGCGGTGACCTGTGTGGTGGGGTTTGGCCGCTCGCGGGACCTTCCGGGCCGCTTCGGGCGCCCGGGACGGCGGGATCGGAAAGGGCAGCACGCTGGACATGGCAGCCTCCGGCACAACTCCCGGACGATGTCAGAACAGAAGGCGAACGTCCAGAGCGATCAGAGACCGGCTCGCGAAAGCAGATTGATCAGCATCAGGGCCGGAAAGAGGAAGGGCACGGCCATGGAGAACCAGAAGCCGAGTCCGAACATCCGCCGCCGGTAGCCGTCCGCGTCTGCCGGACGGAGCACCATCTCGCTGACCGGGCCGAGCAAAAACAGAATGTTGGCGATCCCCATGGCCACCAGCCAGGCCAGGCCCTGGGCCAGCGTCAGCGAGAGGGTGATATGGAACTCGTCGCGCGGCGCGGCGGACGGGAACGCCATCACCTCAAGGGCGAACAACCCCCAGGCCGTCCAGCCGGCCAGCGCCAGACCAATGTTGTAGCGAAGCCGCCGGCTCTCCCACCACCGCCAGGTATCGCCGGCGCGTGTCGGGGACTCCAGGGTCGTGGACATGGTCAAGCCTCCCTCTGCGGCGCGATCATGCGCCGCCCACAGCCGCGGTCAAGCTGTCGGACTCAGCCGAACTTCGGCCGGAAGAGGCCCGCCGGGCTGGCGCTGAACAGCTCCACCCCGGTCTCGGTCACGCCGCAGCTGTGTTCGCACTGGGCGGACAGGGACTTGTCGCGGGTTACAGCAGTCCAGCCGTCCGAGAGGACCTTCACGTGCGGCTTGCCCAGGTTCACCATCGGCTCGACCGTGAAGAACATGCCGGGCTTGAGCGTCGCCCCCTCGCCGCGGCGGCCGTAGTGCAGGACGTTGGGGCTGTCGTGGAACAGGCGGCCAATGCCGTGGCCACAGAAGTCGCGAACGACCGACATGCGGTTGGCCTCGACCACCTGCTGGATGGCGAAGCCGATGTCGCCGAAGGTATTGCCCGGCTTGATCATCGCCAGACCGGCCTCGAGCGAGTCATAGGTCACGTCGATCAGCTTGCGGGCACGGGCGTTGATCTCGCCGACCGCATACATGCGGCTGGAATCGCCGTGCCAGCCGTCGACGATGACGGTGTGGTCGATGTTGACGATGTCGCCGTCCTTCAGAACCTTGTCGCCGGGAATGCCGTGGCAGACGACGTGGTTGATCGAGGTGCAGATGGTCTTCTCATAGCCCTTGTAGCCGAGGCAGGCGGGCAGGGCACCGTGGTCGAGGGTGAACTCGCGCATACGGTCGTCCAGCTCGCCCGTCGTCACGCCGGGGACCACATACGGCGTGATCATGTCCAGCGCCGCGCCGACCAGCCGCCCGGCCGCGCGCATGCCCTCCCAGGCCTCGTCGCCCTCATGGACGCGGATCTCGTGGGTGCGGACGAAGGCGTCGCTGTCCAGTTCGGGGGTCTCGTACATGGGGGGCTTTCGGGCGGCGGCAGGCTCGGTTCAGATGGCCATCATAGCACAGATGCTCAAGGCGACACGATGACCGGACGACCGCGGCAGTCTAGCGTGCCGGGATGACCGAATCCTCTCCCACCGCCGCTGTCCTCATTATCGGCGACGAGGTCCTGTCCGGACGGACGCAGGACACCAATCTGAACACCATCGCGCGGTTCCTGGCGGCGCTGGGGATCGACCTGCTGGAAGCCCGCACCATCGGCGACCGGAAGGACCAGATCGTGGACAGCCTGAACGCCCTGCGCGCCGCCCACGACTATGTCTTCACCACCGGCGGCATCGGGCCGACGCATGACGACATCACCGCCGACGCCGTGGCGACGGCCTTCGGCGTGGCCCTGCCCGAGCATCCGGACGCGGTCGCCATTCTGGCGCGGCGCTATGGCGACGACTTCAATGCGGCGCGGCGGCGGATGACGCGGATCCCGGAGGGCGGGACGCTGATCGCCAATCCGGTGACCGATGCGCCGGGCTTCCAGATCGGCAATGTCTTCGTCATGGCCGGGGTGCCGAAGATCATGACGGCCATGCTGGAGGATGTGGCCCCCCGGCTGCGGACCGGGGCGGTGGTGCATGCGCGGACGGTTCGGGTGACCGGGGTGGGCGAGGGGGCGATCGCCGACCTGCTGACCGCTGCGGCGAGGGCCGAGCGCGAGATCAGCTTCGGCAGCTATCCCTTCGGCCACGGCTCGGTGGGCGAGATGGGGACCCATCTGGTGGTGCGGGGGCGGGATGAAGCCAGGGTGGAGGCGGCGGTCGAGGGGCTGTTGGCGGACCTCGCGACGGCGGGGATCGCGGCGGTTCGCGCCTAACCCCTGAACGCCTCGGCCACAGCCTGGAACGCCGGATTGGCGCGACCGTCGGCGTCCAGCAGCAGGGGGCTGTCGTCCTTCCAGCCCTTGCCCTCGTCGCGCAGCAGCCAGCTGTCGGTATCGCGCAGGCCCCAGGTGGTGAAGGCGAAGCGCTGGCGGGCGGGCAGGGCCATGAAGGCCTCGGCCAGTTCGCCGACGCGGGCGACCTGGCGGGCGCGCTTCTGGCTGAGCGAGCGGGTGTCGACGGGGCTGTCGCTGCGCATCGAGAAGTCGAGCTCCGAGACATGGATCGACAGGCCCAGCGAGCCGGCGTCGCGGAAGAAGTCGCGGATCTGTCCGGCCGGGATGTCGATGTCGAGGTGGGACTGGGTGCCGATGCCGCCGATGGGGGCTCCCTGCGCCAGAAGCCGCTCGACCAGCCGCAGGAAGGTCGCGCCCTTCCGCGGATTGTTCTCGAGATTGTAGTCGTTGAGGAACAGGACGGCGTCCGGATCAGCCGCGCGGGCCTGTTCGAAGGCGCGGACGATATAGGCCTCGGGGCCCAGTTTGCGGGCATAGACGCAGTCGCGCAGGCCGTCGCCGTCCTCGGCCACCGCTTCATTGACCACGTCCCAGCCGACCATGCGGCCGCGGTAGCGTCCGGCGACGGTCGAGACATAGCGGTCGAACTCGGCCGCGAACCGGGCGGTCGGCAGGGCGTCGGTGAACTGGTCCAGCCCCTGCGAATACCAGACGAGGCAGTGGCCGAAGACGCGCAGCCCCTGTTCCTCGCCCCAGTCGACCATCCGGTCCGAGGCGGAGAAGTCACAGGCGAAGCCGGGCTGCAGGATGCGCTCGGGCTTCAGCTCCCATTCGGGCGTGATCTGGCTGACGTGGCGACGCATGGCCGCGACCCAGACGGGATCGCCCAGCTGGCCGGTCATGCCGGTGGCACCGATGGGGAAGTCCGCGAGGGATTTCAGGGGCGGGGCCAGCGGCCCGGCGGCGGTCTGGGCCGAGGCGAAGCGATCGCAGGCGGCAAGGGCCAGCGGCGCAGCGAGGATGGCGCGGCGGTTCAGTCCGGGCGGATCAGCCCGCACGCCGCCTCAGGCCCAGTTCGTCGAAGGCGGCGGTCTCGCGCTTGCCGGCGGCGATGACGGCGTTGAGACGGGTCATTTCGGCGACGTGCTCGAACTTCTTCAGTTCCTCGAAGGCACCGGTCAGGGCGTCGCGGGCCCCTTCCTCTTCGGCGTCAATGACGACGACGTCGGCCTCGGCCGCGCTCTTGCGCAGCTTCCAGCCGTTCAGATAGGCCTGCAGCATCATGGCGGCGTCGGCGTCGTCGCGGGCGCGGTCCTGCTCGATCTCGGCCTCGGCCTCGAGCACGGCGATACGCATTTCGGCGGAGGCGCGGCGAGCGGTGATCTCGGCAAGTCGCTTCTGCAGCGTCTCGACCTCGTAGTTCGAGATCCGGATCAGCGATTGGGCCCAGTTGCTCATGCGTACACGCTCCAGAGAGTCAGGGTCACTGAACCATGCCCTGATTCAGGATTGCTTCCAGCCGGGTAAAGGAATCGGAAAGACCGGTGTGGTCGTCCTTGTCCTGGCCGAGGAAGGCCTCCAGCGCGGGGTTCAGGGCGATGGCCCTGTCAACCATGGGGTCGGCACCGGCGCGATAGGCCCCGATGCGGATCAGCTCTTCCATATTGCCGTAGTCCGACAGGCACTGACGGGCGCGTTTGTTCAGTTCCCGCTCGGGCGGCGTCTGGCAGGCGGGCAGGGTGCGGCTGACGGATTTCAGGACGTCGATGGCCGGGAAGCGACCGCGCTCGGCGATCTTGCGGTCCATGACGATGTGGCCGTCGAGAATGCCTCGCACGGCGTCGGCGATGGGCTCGTCATGGTCGCCGCCGTCGACCAGAACGGTGAACAGGGCGGTGATCGGCCCGGCGGTGGTGCCGTCGGGACGGACGGGGCCCGGCCCGGCGCGTTCCAGCAGTTTGGGCAGTTCGGTGAAGACCGTCGGCGTATAGCCCTTGGTGGTCGGCGGCTCGCCCGCGGCCAGGCCGATCTCGCGCTGGGCCATGGCGAAACGGGTGACCGAGTCCATCAGGCAGAGGACCTCGAGGTCCTGGTCGCGGAAATACTCGCAGATGGCCATGGTCATATAGGCCGACTGGCGACGCTTCAGGGCCGGCTCGTCGGACGTGGCGACGACGACGACCGCACGACGCAGGCCTTCCTCGCCGAGGGTCTCCTCGACGAACTCCCGGACCTCCCGGCCCCGTTCGCCGATCAGGCCGACCACGACCACGTCACACGTGGCCTGTTTGGCCAGCATCGACAGCAGCACCGATTTGCCGACGCCGGAACCGGCGAAGATGCCGAGGCGCTGGCCGCGGCAGGTGGTGGTGAAGACGTCCATGGCCCGCACGCCGAGGTCCAGCCGCTCGCCGACCCGGCCGCGCGAATGGGCCGGCGGCGGAGGCGCGCGCAGGGGATAGGCCGCGGGCCCCTGGGGCAGGGGGCCCTTGCCGTCGATCGGCTGGCCGAAGGCGTCGATGATCCGGCCCAGCCAGGCGGTGGTCGGGCGCACGCTGGCGGCGGCGGAAACGATGCGGATGTCGGCACCGGGGGCCACGCCCTCGACCGGGCCGAAGGGCATCAGCAGGGCCTTGGCGTCGCGGAAGCCGACCACCTCGGCGGGCAGGGGCGAAAGGTGGCGGCGCTCGATCTCGGCCCGCGCCCCGACCGAGAGCCGCGACAGCCCGCCCCGGGACTCGATCAGCAGGCCATTCACGCCCGCGACCTTGCCGGTCACGACCAGCGGGTCGATCGCTTCAACGGCGGCGGTGAGAGCGTGCAAGCGAAGGACCCCGGAACAGCCCGTTAACGATTGCTGCATTGTGGTTAACGGGGGGTGAAAGGCAGGGCCAACTGTTCCGTCAGATCAACACTTCGATCGTCGCACGAACGGTGTCGCCGACCGCAAGGCCCTGACGGCGACGAACATCGGCCCGGACCGGCAGGAGGAAGGTTCCGAGACGGCGATCAGGGAACAGGGACGTCTTCCAGACTGTGTCGCCGATGCCGGCGGATACGCGCATCGATCCGAAATTGCGCGCCGGCCCCCGGAGCGCCTTCAGCCCGTCGCCGACGTCCCTCGGCAGGGTCAGGAAATGCCAGGCACCGTCCCCCCCGGATACCCAGACCTCGGCTTCGAATTCGTAGATCACAGGCCCTCGCGTCGCGCCGGCGAGCATCCATCATGGGAACCATGGGTCAAGACGCAGCCTTCAGGTTTGCGTCGGCCCTATTCGACCTATGTACTGGCGGCCGAATCGGAGAAGCCCCCATGTCCACCGCCCCCTATGACGCCTCCCGCCATCTGAAAGCCGGGCGCGGCAGAGTCTATGCCTCCATCCTCGACACTATCGGCGACACACCGATCGTGGGCCTGCCGCGGCTGTCCGCGGAATATCAGCCCAAGGCGACGGTGCTGGCCAAGCTGGAGTTCTTCAACCCGATGGCCTCGGTCAAGGACCGGATCGGGGTGGCCATGATCGAGGCGCTGGAGCAGGCGGGACAGATCGGGCCGGATACGGTGCTGATCGAGCCGACCAGCGGCAATACCGGCATCGCCCTGGCCTTCGTGGCGGCGGCAAAGGGCTACCGGCTGATCCTCGTGATGCCCGAGAGCATGTCGATGGAGCGACGCAAGATGCTGGCCCTGCTGGGTGCCGAACTGGTGCTGACCCCGGCCGAGAAGGGGATGAAGGGGGCCATCGCCATGGCCATGGAGTTGAGGGACCGGACGCCCGGGGCCGTCATCCCGGCCCAGTTCGACAATCCCGCCAACCCGGCCATCCACCGCGTCTCGACGGCCGAGGAGATCTGGAACGACACGGCCGGCGCTGTGGACATCGTCATTGCCGGCGTCGGCACCGGGGGCACGATCACGGGCGTCGGCCAGGTGCTGAAGGCGCGCAAACCCTCGCTGCGGATGATCGCGGTCGAGCCGACGGCTTCGCCGGTGCTGTCGGGCGGCGAGCCTGGACCGCACAAGATCCAGGGCATCGGGGCGGGTTTCATCCCCTCGATCGTCGACCGCTCGGTCATTGACGGCGTTGAACAGGTGTCCAATGACGACGCCTTCGACATGGCCCGCAAGGCCGCGCGGGTGGAGGGGATTCCGGTCGGTATTTCGTCGGGGGCCGCCCTGGTCGCGGCCTTCCGTCAGGCCGCGCTGGATGAAAACGCCGGCAAGACGATCGTCGTGATCATCCCCAGCTTCGCCGAGCGCTATCTCTCGACGGCGCTGTTCGAGGGGCTTTGACCGTCACAGCCGGTTAACCCACGCGGTCCTAGGATTCGCGGGATATGTCCGAGACTGCGACCAGTCCTGAGGAGGCCGCCCCCGAAGGCGGCTTCCGCGCGCGCCATGCGTTGCTGAGACGCCTCGCCGATGTCGTGTCCCTGCCGGCCAGCCGGATCAACGCCTTCGAACGCGCCGTGACGGGCGACCTGCTGGTCGAAATGCTGCGGCTTGCCTCCCCGGAAGATCGCCGGCGGGTGGCCGTGCGTCTGGCGCCCCTGGCTGAACTGCCGAACGCGCTGGCGCGGTTGCTGCTTCGCGACGATCCGGAGATTGCCGGGCTGCTGATCGAACAGTGCGCCTCGCTTTCGGACGCCGATCTGGTGGCCTGCGCCCGCGACGCGACCGCTGCCCACCGCTTCCTGATGGCCAGCCGGCGCGCGCTGTCCGAGGTCGTCACCGAGACGCTGCTGAGTTTCGGCGAAAGCCATGTCATCGAGGCGGTCCTTCGCAACAACACGGCCCGCCTGAGCCAGACCGCGATCGAGAGTGTCGTCAGCCTGAGCCGCCAGGAACCGCAGTTGCGCGGGCCGGTCCTGAAGCGGCCGGAGCTCCGGCCGTCGGGTGCCTATGTGATGTTCTGGTGGAGTGGCCCGGAGGATCGCAAGACGATCCTGCAGCGGTTCGCCGTGTCGCGCGAAGTCATGCAGGAGGTGTCGGAAGACGTCTTCGCCATGGCCGCCTCCGAGAACTGGCAGGACCCGGTGTCGCGCAAGGCGTTGCAGTTCATCGAGCGCCGGCAGAGGAACCGGGCGGCCATCGCCAGGAGCCCCTACGGCGGGCTGGAAGAGGCCGTGGCGGCGGCAGCGGAGCGGGGGCTGAACCGCGAGGTGGCGACCGAGATCGCCTATCTGTCGGGGGTCAAGCCGGTCACCGGGGCCAAGATCCTGGGCGATCCGGGCGGCGAGCCGCTGGCGATCCTGTGCAAGGCGACGGGGCTGGCCAAGGCTGACCTGGCCAGGCTGTGGCGCTCGATGCGCCGGCCCGAGACCGCGGACGACGGCTCGGTGCATCCGGCCTGGGACCGGGTCCAGATCACCTATGACATGCTGGCGGTCGACCGGGCCCAGACAGTACTGCGCTACTGGAACTGGTCATTGTCCTCGGCTCTCACGCCCGCGCTTCTCAGGGCCATTCGTGACGGCGAGGAAGACGCGCTCGACAACTACTCGGCCCCCGAACGTGCGGCCATGCTGGCGCTGGCGGACAACTTCGGCCGCTGAACTCCGCAAACGTGCGGACGACCGCATCTATAGTGAACGTTGAAACACTTCGGAGACGCCATTGCGAGCATGGCGCCCTATGTTGCTTTCACAAAAGAACAAATCTATTGAACCCGCCAACGGCTGATTGAGTCGAGAAACAAACAATCAAGGTGAGGCTGGCCCATGGAAGACAACGCTCAACTCCTCGAGATGACTGCGGACATCGTGTCGGCCTATGTCGGCAACAACAATGTGCAGGCGTCTGAAGTTCCGGGCTTGATCTCCAGCATCCATGCCGCCCTGACCCAGGTCTCGACGGGTGCCGTCGAGCCGGAGCCCGAGGTCAAGGACCCGGCCGTGCCGGTTCGCAAGTCGATCACGCCCGACTTCCTGATCTGCCTGGAAGACGGCCGCAAGTTCAAATCGCTGAAGCGCCACCTGCGCACCAAATACAATATGAGCCCCGAGGAATACCGGGCCAAATGGAGTCTGGCGAAAGACTATCCGATGGTCGCTCCGAACTACGCCAAGGCGCGTTCGGACCTCGCCAAGCAGATGGGTCTGGGCCAGGGCGGCCGCAAACCCGCCCGCGCCGCCGGCGGCCGCGCCAAGAAGTAATCCGGACTCGTCCGGGGAACCGCCCGCCCTCAGCCATGGGGGCGGGCGTTTTGCTGTCCGGGGGTCGGCCAGGTGGTCAGTGATCAGTGATTGGTGGTTGGCCGGCAGGTGAGGCGCGGCGCGGTCCATGCCGCCCTTCCGCCGCCAGTGAAATGGCCAACGACCAATCACCCGTCACCAGCCACCCCCTATGCCGCGACCGCTCCGCGGCGCATGCGCCAGAAGCGCAGGGTCCTGAGCGCGGCGTCCTTTGACAGCTCCGCGTACATCCGGGCGTAGGAATGGGCCTTGGCCATGGCGTCGCCGTCGTCGTTGAGCAGCACGACAGCATAGGTCAGGAACAGGGCGCGATCGAGGTCAGCGGCCTTGCAGACCACCGCCAGGGCGTCCAGTTCGCGCCGGTCGACAATCTGGCGGGCGGTGTGGAAATCGATGTCCGACAGCTGGGCCAGGGCGATCAGGAACGAGGTCGTGCCGCCCGAGCGCAGGAACCGGGCCAGCATCTGCGGCGTCAACTGGCCGGCGGCCTTGAGCTCTTCCACATAGGCCGAGCATTCGGCGTAGTCGGCGGGCAGGGCACCGTCGTCGGTGGCGATGCGAGCCCGGCCGGCGGCCAGGGCGCTTTCCAGCAGGGCCGGGTCCATGCGGGCGTTCTGTTCGAGAATGCGCGTCCGAAGCCGGGCCTCGACGACGAAATACATCTCGTTGAGCAGGTCGGCGGGAAGGCTGGCCCGCGAAACCGTGGCCTCGTGCAGGGCCGGATTGATCCTGGCCCGTTCGACGGCGGCTTCCGAGGACTTGCGCGACAACTGGGCGCCGTCGTTGCGAAGCAGGGTTCCCAGGGTCACGTCGTCGCCCCGTTCGACAATGACGTCCGACACGGCCTCGGACACCGAGGGGCGGGCCGAGACGGCCCGGAGGTGATCCTGGCCATGCCGGCGGACGACGCCCAGCAGGTCTTCGTCCGTCAGGACCGGAGAGGTGGTCAGAACGGCTTTCGCGACCGCGGCCTCGTCATTGGCGAGCCGGCGGATCAGGGCATGGGGCGCATTCGGCGCATCGGCGAACCGGGCCGAGAGTTCGGCGCGGACGGCGGTCTCCATGTCCGCCGCCAGGCTGGACAGGACCGAGCCGTACAGGGTGTCTTCGGTGGCCGTATGCGCCGTGGCACCGAAGAAATGATCGGTCAGTTCACGCAGCAGGGCGCGGCGCTTCTCGCTCGAACCCTCCTCGGCCATGGCGATCAGGTCGGGCAGGCGGGAGGATGTCGACGCGACTGTCACTGGTGGTCCCCGTCTGAGGCGGCTGGCGCGGGGCGAATCCGGCCCTGGGCGTCGCGGATCAGCGTCGGCGCCGGTTCGGGCTCAGCGAGGTCCTGGGAGGCGATGGTCTCGGGCATGGTCACGACAAGGGCGTCGACATAGTTCGGCACCGGCATTTCCAGCGCGTCCGGCTGGCGGCCGTTCTGACGGTGGACGGAATAGTAGCGGCCGCCCTGGACCGCCGGGCGCTCGCCGCTGTTGCTGACCTCGGCGATGCGGCGTGGCTGGGACGTCGCGGCGGGCGATGCGGCTGCGGGCGCGACGACCGGCGGCGCGGCGGCCGGAGCGGGCGCGTCCTGCTGCATGCGGAAGATCGGCGCGTCACGTCGCGGGGCCATGGGATCGTAGGGGCCGCTCTCGACCGGAGCGGGCTGGGAAGGAGCCGGCGCGCGGATCAACTCGGCCGGTACGGCCTGACCGCGTCCGCCCGGGTCGGGCAGGTAGTCGGGCGTGGCGCGGGGCGGAGCAGGTGGAGCCGGAGCCGGGCGGCGCGCGGCGGGGGCGGCCATCGCCGGTTCAGGCGGCGCGGGCTCCGGGGGCGGGGCGGCGGGCTGCATCCAGGCGTTGGCCGGGGTCAGGGTGCGGCGGGCGCCGGGCGCGGGCGTAAGGCCCGGCCGGGTCGGAACAGGCTGGGCCGCGGCGAAGCCGCCGTGCGGAATGACGGCGTTGGGACGTCTGAGATCGCGCCTTCCTTCAGGGGCTACGGGAGCCGCCGTGGTAACGGCTTCGCTTCGGCCCGGCCATGACAGATAGCGGAGGCCGCGGGCCTCGCCGGCCGGGGCACCGACGCTTTGGGCGGAGGCCCCGCCGGCGCACAGCACCACGCCCGCGGCGGCGAGCAGGGCGGTCGTCAGGATCGGGGAGCGGCGCAAGAGGGCGTCTCCGGACGCGGGAATGGAGTCTCACGCTAGTCATGGGTCGCTTAACCCGCTGCTAACGCGGGGCCACTGGAGTCAGGACAGGCGGCGGCGCACGGCCCGGTCCAGCAGGCCGACGGCGGCGTTGAGCACGAGGCCCATGATCATCAGGCAGGCGAGGGCGGCCAGCATGTCGGCGGTGCGCAGCCGGTTGCCGGCTTCGAGCAATCGCCACGCCAGCCCCTGGGTCGCGCCCGAGCCGGAGACGAACTCGGCCACCACGGCGCCGATCACGGCCAGTCCCGCAGCCACCCGCAGACCTTCAAGAACAAAGGGCAGGGCGGCGGGCAGGCGCAGGCGGATGAGACGCTGGATCGGCGAGGCACCGTAGAGGTCGAACAGTCGCTCGAGGTCGGGATCGGCGGACTTCAGTCCCGCCAGCACGCCCGAGAAGAGGGGGAAGAAGGCGACGGCCGCGGCGAGCGCGACCACGGCCCGGTCAGCGTTGTCCAGGCCTGCCCAGATCATGACCAGCGGGGCGATGGCCACCACGGGCGTGACCTGAAGGGCGACGGCAAGGGGGCGAACCGCCTGCTCCGCCGGGCGGCTGAGCGAGACGGCAAGAGCCAGACCGCCGCCGAGCAGGGCGGCGACGGCCAGCGCCTGCAAGGCCATCCAGAAGGTGGCGGCGGCGGAGGCGGCGAGCAGCGGCGCGCGGTCGATCAGGGCGATGGCCACGGCGCTGGGTGGCGGCAGGAAATACGACGGGACCTGCAGGACGCGGCAGGCGACCTCCCAGACCGCGAGGAGCAGGAGGGTGAGCAGCAGGGGCGGGAGGATACGGGTCATGCCGGCGCCTCTGCCCCGGGCATGGCGGCCGCGAGGGCCAGGGCAAGCGCCTCGACCGCGGACCGGTATTCGGCCGCCGCGCGCCAACCGTCGGGCCGCGGCAGGACGCCGGGCGAGGCGAGGCTCGTCGCCACACGCCCGGTCGCGCCGTCCAGCACCAGGGCGCGACCGGCCAGATAGACGGCCTCCTCGACGTCATGGGTGACGAAGACGATGGCCGGACGAGGGGTGCGGGCGGCCCAAAGCCGGTGCAGGTCCTCGATCAACCGGCGGCGGGTGACGCTGTCGAGGGCCGCGAAGGGCTCGTCGAGCAGCAGAAGGTCCGGCTCGGTGACGAGGGCTCTCGCGAGGGCGACCCGCATGGCCATGCCGCCGGAGAGCTGGCGCGGGCGGGCGTCGAGCCGGTCGCCGAGACCGACGGCGGTCAGGGCCCCGGCGGCGCGGGCGCGGGCCTCGGTCCGGGCCAGGCCTGCGAGCTCCAGCGGCAGGGCGACATTGGTCAGGGCGTCGGCCCAGGGCATCAGGGTGGCCGACTGGAAGACGAAGCCGGTGCGGCCCCCGGCTCGTTGCACGGCGCCCTCGGACGTCGGCTCCAGCCCCGCCAGCAGGCGCAGGAGGGTGGATTTGCCGGCGCCGGAGGCACCCACGACGGCGACGATCTCGCCGGGGGCGATGGTCAGGTCGACGGGGCCGAGCGGCGCGCGGCCTGGATAGCGGACGAGGACTCCGTCCAGCGACGCCGCGGCGTCAGCTCCGGCCACGGCCGGGCAGGTATTGGGTGGTGAAGGCCTGGCGCCAGTCCAGATTGGGCGGATAGACCCCGGCCTGGGAGGTGACGTCGAAGAAGGCCTGCCAGCGCTCGGCGGTCATGGCCCCGAGGCCGTAGAGGGCGGCGTCGCCGCCGTCGACGATGCCATTGGCCTTCAGTTTGGCCCGGGCCTGGTCGAGGATGGTCTGGGTCATCTCGGGATTGGCCTTGCGGATCAGGGCGTCGGCGGCCCGATTCTGAGGCGTTTGGCCGTCGCCCTGGATATAGTCGCGCCAGCCCTCGGCCGAGGCGGCGATGAAACTGCGCAGGGCGGCGGCGTTGTCGCGGGCGAAGGCGTCGGGAGCCAGGACCATGGCGGCGTAGGAGGGATAGCCCTCGTCGGCCAGCAGGAAGACCCGCGGGGCGAAACCCGCCGCCTGTTCGATGCTGTAGGGCTCGCTGGTCAGATAGCCCTGCTGAACCGCCCGCTCGTCGGCGAGGAAGGGCGCGGGGTTGAAATTATAGGTCCGGACCTGATCGTCGGTGAAGCCATATTTGGCCTTGAGCCAGACCCAGAAGGCGTCGCGCGAGGCGGTGGCCAGCAGGAAGGGGCGACCGGCGAGGTCAGCTATGCTCTCCAGCGCCGGGTCCGGGTGGGCGATGAGGACCTGGGGGTCCTTCTGGAAGAAGGCGGCCACGGCCTTCACCGGGGCACCCTCCGCGACCAGATTCATCGGGATGAAGCTGTTGGAGCCCATGCCCAGCTCGACGGCGCCCGAGGCCAGAAGCTGGGGCACGTTGACGCCCGGGCCACCCTGGATGATCTCGACGTTCAGGCCCCGCTTCGCATAGGCCCCGGAGGCCAGCGCCTGGTAGAAGCCGCCGTGCTCGGCCTGGGCGCGCCAGTCGGTGGCGAAGCGCAGGCGGACGCGGCCTTCTTCGTCAACCGGGGCCTCGGCGCGTTGGCAGCCGGCAAGAGCCGCCGTAGCCGCGAGCGCGCCGGCACCGGCCAGCAGGGCGCGACGGTCGGTCGAGAAACGGCGATTCCCACGCAAGGTCATGGCCGAGATGTACGGCTCAGGCGAGGGGAAGGGAAGGGCGGCGGTGGAAGGACGGCGCTGCCGTGTCTCCTCCGCCAAGAGGGTGAGGAAGCGGCTTGCCCTCAAGCCGCCAGCGACCGCGTCGCGAGCACAGGGCATTCCAGAATTGAGCGAGGGGACGAAGATCCCCGCAAGCGGTTTTCCTCGTCCCCTCGCCAAGTCCGGGTTGGACTTGGCCATTGAGGTTCAGGGCCCTGGCTTCGGCATCAACGAGGCGAACCCCGGTGATGGTCAGCTGTATCCTGTCGCGCTCCTGGTCTCCGGCGTTCCACGAGGTCGAGCCCCGCGCCGTCCATTGATCCCGATCCGGTTCCCTCCGGTCTTCTCCGGCCGAAGCCTTCGAAGGGTCCCTTGGGCCTTGATCCTGTCTCCCGTCCGTTAAGGTCGAAACCCCCCGGTGCGTTCGATCAGAGAGCCGGGCCGGTCCGCTTTGAGCCCCGGGTCTCCCCGGTTTTCCGCGCCGCCGTGTCCCTCGGCCTGATCAAGCTCGCTCCGATCCGCAGATGTGGCAAGCGGTCCGGAACGAGCGTCTGTGGACGGCCTTGGGGATAAATCGTGCAGGGAGTGCGGAGTCTTGTGACGATGTTCGAATTTTCTTCGACGTGTGAAGGTCTTGTGACTTCTGCACAGGCTCGCGAAACCGGCCGGATTTTGGGTCGAAATGGCCGATTTCCGGCCTGCCAGGTCTGCGATCAGACGCTGGCCAGGGCTTCGCGCTTCGCCTCGAGTTCCAGCCATTCCTCCTCCGCCGCCGCCAGCAGGGCGCGGGCGCGGCCGGCGTTGGCGGTCGCCTTGTCGAAGGCCTTGCGGTCGCGGGCGTAGAGGTCGGGGTCGGACAGGGTCGCGTCGTGCCGGGCGATGTCGTCGGGGAGGGAGGCGAGCAGGCCTTCGAGCTCCTTCAAACGGTGGGCGTCCTTGAAGGTCAGCTTGCCGGGCTTTTTTGCGGAGGCGCGGTCAGAAGGCTCCGCCTTCTCGACCCGACGCGCCTCGTCGGCGGCAGCCGCCCGCTGGGCGGCGTCCTTGTCCTGCGGGCGGGGGTTGGCACCGGGCTGGAGGAAGCCGGGGTTCTGGCGGATGAAGTCGGTCCAGCCGCCGGGGGTTTCGACGATGTCGCCCCGGCCGTTCATGGCGATGGTCGAGGTGGCCAGGCGATCGACGAAGTCGCGGTCGTGGCTGACCAGGATCAGGGTGCCGTCATAGGTCTCGAGCAGCTCTTCGAGCTTGTCGAGTGTGTCCATGTCGAGATCGTTGGTCGGTTCGTCGAGGACCAGCATGTTGGCCGGCTTGGCCAGGGCGCGGGCCAGCAGCAGGCGGTTGCGCTCGCCGCCGGAGAGGGTCGAGATCGGTTGGCGCAGCTGGCCCTCCTGGAACAGGAAGTCCTTGGCGTAGGCGGCGACGTGTTTGGACACGCCGCGCACCAGCACGCTGTCGCCGCCGCCGGGGGTCAGGGCGTCCCACAGGGTCATGTCGCTGCGCAGGCCCTCGCGCGACTGGTCGAGATAGACGGGCTCCAGATTGGCGCCGAGGCGGACCGTGCCGGCGTCGGGCTTGAGCTGGCCGAGCAGGATCTTGACCAGGGTGGTCTTGCCCGCGCCGTTGGGGCCGACGATGGCCAGCCGGTCGCCTCGGATGACCCGGGTGCTGAACGGCTTGATGACGGTACGGTCGCCGAAGCCCTTGGTCACGGCCTTGAGCTCGGCCACCAGCTTGCCCGACAGGCCACCGGAATCGACGCCGAGGTTGAGCTCGCGGGGGATGTCCTTGACCCGTTCGGCGCGGTCCTCGCGCATGGCGTTGAGGGCGCGGGCGCGGCCCTCGTTGCGGGTGCGCTGGGCGGTGATGGAACGGTAGAAGGTGTAAGTCTCGCGCTCGATGGCCTTGTTCAGGCGGCGCAGGGACTCGGCCTCCTCCTCCATGACCTTGTCGGCCCATTCGTCGAAGGCGGCGAAGCCCTTGTTGAGGGTGCGGACGCGGCGACCTTCCAGCCAGTGGCAGGACTGGGTGACGCGGTTCAGGAAGGCGCGGTCGTGGCTGACGACGAGGACCGAGAAGCGGGCCTGGAGCAGCTCCTCTTCCAGCAGTTCGATAGCCAGGATGTCGAGGTGGTTGGTCGGCTCGTCGAGCAGAAGCAGGTCCGGCTCTTCGGCGAAGGCCTTGGCGAGGGCGGCGCGGCGGATCTCGCCGCCGGACAGGTTGACGGCGGGCTTTTCGGGATCGAGGCCGAAGGTGGCCAGCCAGGCCTCGGCGGTCCAGCGCTCGGCCCCCTCCGAGGCGGCGTAGTCGAGCAGGGTCTCGCCGGTGATGACCGGCTCCTGGGCGACATAGGCGAAACGGGTGCCCGCCTGCATCGAGCGGTCGCCGGCGTCGGGCTCGATCAGGCCCATGACCATCTTCATCAGGGTCGATTTGCCGGCCCCGTTGCGGCCGACGAGGGCGGCGCGGGTGCGCGGCTCGACGGCGATGTCGACGCCGTCGAACAGCGGGCGCTGGCCGTCCTGCAGACGGACGTTCTTGAGGGCGACGAGAGGAGGACGGGGAGCCATGCGAACCCTGGATACGCGGCACAGCGGGGAGGCTGCGCGGTCGAAGGCGGCCATATAGGCGGTGCGGGGCCTTGTGGCCACCGGCTGCGGCCTTCGCGTGTCGAGGGATTTGCGGCGCCGGGACGCGGAACGGTGTTAGTCTGGCGCTGAACGTCCGGGGGGATGACGATGAGTGATCAGGGGCAGGATGCCGGACCGGTTGTGCGCGGCAAGCGGGGCTTCGGCTGGGGCGAACTGCTGGGCGGGATCGTGCTGGCGCTGACGCCGGTGGCCGGCACCCTGGCCTATGACACGATCTCGCGGCCTTCGGGCGAGGTCGCGGCGGCGGCGGACATGCTGGTGCAGATTGCGCCGCATATCGACGCCTATCGCCGCCAGTCCGACCTGTTCGACGTCAACAGCCGCCGGGTGGCCAACGCCATGTTGCGCGGCGGATCGCAGGAGGCGGCGCAGGCCCGGTACGATGATTTCACCCTGGTGTGGAGTGACTATCAGACCACCTATTCTGACCTGCGCGACCTGATCCTGCCGGCCGACAACACGGCCGCGCCGGAGTTGCGCGATCTGGTGTCCTATATGGACGGGGCGATGGCCGCGTCGAACCGGATCGACCTGTGCCTGCAGTCGGCGCTGGGCAGCTATGACGCCGGAGCGCCCGACCGGATGGCGGCGAGGGCGAGGGCCCGGACGGGGATAGACGAGGGGGAGGCCCGGACAGAATCTGCGGCGCGTGCCCAGGATCAGGAGCTGCGCTGCCTTTCGGGCGAGGAATATTTCGTGGTCAGTGAGCGGATGCAGCGGCTGGGCGGCTGCAACTACGCCCTGCGCAAGGCCATGATGGGCTCGGTCGCCAACCTGCGCCGGACGCGGGACGACGGGCCGGTGGCGCGGCTGGGCGACCGGCTAACGGGGCGGTCGGCCCCTCGGACGGCGGACCAGAGGCCGGAATTCTGGGGGCCGTTGCTGGCTCGGGTGAAGTCGGAGTGCAAGCGTGAGCAGCTGAGGCCGAGCCGCGGCGACGCGCCGCCGGCCAACCGGCTGAACATCTGGCAGAGGGTGGACGCCGTGGCACCGGCCCCGGTGGTCGCGCCGCCCTCGACCTGACCAGGCCGAAGAGCGGAGACAGTCCGCGAGGTTCCGCGTAAGAGGCCGCCGATGGATCATCGGCCCTTCTGGCAAACCAAACGTCTGGAACAGATGTCCCGCGAGGAGTGGGAAAGCCTTTGCGACGGCTGCGGCCTTTGCTGTCTGGTCCGGTTCGAGGACGAGGACACGGGCAAGGTCGTGCCGACGCGGGTGCACTGCAAGCTGTTCGACAGCGACCGCTGCACCTGCATCGACTACGCCAACCGTCGTGCGCAGGTGCCGGACTGTATCAAGCTGACGCCGTGGAACATCGAACAGCTGGGGTGGATGCCGAAGTCCTGCGGCTATCGCCGGATCCATGAGGGGCGGGGACTGGCCGACTGGCATCCGCTGATCTCGGGCGATCCGGAGAGCGTACATGCGGCCGGGGTCTCGGTGCGGGGCCAGACGGTGTCCGAGCTGGCGCTGAAGGATCCGGAGGACGCGCTGGATTTCGAGGCGCCGGAGTGGGATCTGGAGCGGGGCGGTTAATTCCGTCGGCTCGGTAACCATTAATTCGTCAGCCTGTGACCTTCTGCCTCCGGAATCCATCGAGGGGTCGCGATGTTGGTGCAACAGAACATTTTGGGGCTCGAGACGCCGTTCGACCACCTGACTGCCCTGATGTGCAGTCAGTTCGAGGTTCCGTTCGGCCTTGTCTCCTTTGTGTACGGCGATCACGCGGTCTTTCGTTCGGAGGTGGGGCTGGGGGAAAGTGCGCTGCCCCGCGACGTCAGCGTCAGCAATATTCTGGTCGGCATGGGATCGGGCGCGCATCTGGTGATCGAGGACGCCTCGCTTCATCCGGTCCTGAAGGACCACCCGATGGTCGCCGGAAAGCCGTTCCTGCGGTTCTTCGCGGGTGCCACGATCAGCAACAGTCAGGGCGAGCCTGTGGGCGCGGTCGGCATCATGGATTCGAGGCCGAGGCCGGCGCTGACCGATTCTGAATTGGCCTCTCTCCACCGTATCGCCGCGATCGCCGGAAGCATGTTCGACCAGACGACCGCCCAACGGGTCCAGTCCGAGCGGTTGAAGCTCCTGAACCTGGCGGAGCAGATGTCAAGAGTCGGCAACTGGCGGTTCGACATCGAAACTGGCGAAGTCACCTGGTCGGACGAGGTCTTCAGAATCCATGGCTATGTGCCGGGAGAGGTCCAGCCCAGCTACGAAACAGTTCTGGCATCCTATCATCCCGACGATGCGCTGGTGCTTGCAGACGCCGTGTCGCGGGCAATCGCGACCGGTGAGGGCTACGATCTCGAGTTGCGACTCAGGACCCCTGAACTCGAGGAACGCCTTGTCGTTACCAGGGCGGCGACGGAGCAGGATGACGAGGGCCGGACCGTCTCCATGTTCGGCGTGTTCCAGGATGTGACCCAGGCGGTCCGGTCCAAGGAGCGACTGGAACGCAGCGAATCCCTTTTCCGGCTGATGAGCGAGACGGCGACGGACATCATTGCCCGCTATGCCCCGGACGGGACGTTCCGCTACCTTTCACCTTCGGTGGAAGCTGTGATGGGCCGGACGCCGGGCGAGATGATCGGCCGGAATTGTGCCGAATTCATCCATCCCGATGACCTTTCGCAAACGTGTGACAGCCTTGCGGCCTGCGTGGAGGTCGGCCCCGGCGCAAAGCCGCGGCGCTTCGAATACCGGGCCATCAAGCAGGACGGGTCGATCGTGTGGCTCGAGGCTTCACCACGGGCGGTTTTCGACCCGAATGGCGCTCTGTTCGAGTTTCACGACCATGTCCGGGACATCACGGCCCGCAAGGAGGCCGAACGGTTGCAGACCGAATTGGTCGAGACCCTGAGCATGGCGGAAAAACTGGGCGGCGTCGGCAGCTGGCGGCTTGATGTGGCAAGCGGTGCGGTCACCTGGTCAGACGAGGTCTATCGTATCCATGGCAAGAGCCGGGATACCTTCGATCCAAGCTTTGACGACGCGGTGGGTTGTTACCATCCGGACGATCGTCAGACGGTGGCGGATTGTTGCCGGAAGGCGATCGAGACCGGGATCGGTGACGGGTTCCAGCTTCGCCTCATTCGGGAGGATGGAGAAACGCGGATTGTATCGTCCCAGTGTCGCCCCGAAAGCGATGAAACGGGTGCTATCGTCGCCTTGTTCGGCGTCTTCCAGGACGTGACCGACAGCGTCCACACCCACGACCAGATCACCGCCAGCGAGGCGCGCTATCGGCTGCTGGCGGACCGGGCGAGCGACATCATCGTCACCTACGGGGTGGACGGCCTGATCCGCTACATCTCCCCGTCCATTGAGGCGGCGACCGGCGTGGCGGCGGAGGAACTGGTCGGCCGGCCGGTGACGGACCTGATTCTGGCGGAGGACGTGCCGGCCCTGGCCGAACGGTTCAGGGTCATGGTCAAGACGCCGGTCGGGACACCGATCGAGGGCTTTCGCTATCGCGGCTCGGCGAATCCGGGCGATCAGCGCTGGTTCGAGGCGCGCACGTCGCTGATCCGGGATGAGGATGGCCGGGTGGTCGAATTCCAGGACGTCGTCCGCGACATCACCGCCACCAAGGCGCTGGAAGACCAGTTGATCGCCGCACGCGACGTGGCGGAGGCCGGAGCCCGGACGAAGTCGGAATTCCTGGCCAATATGAGCCATGAGCTGAGGACGCCGCTGACCAGCGTGATCGGCTTCTCGGGCCTGTTGCAGAGCAGCGGGAATCTGCCCGAGGCCGAGCGCAGATATGCGGACCGCATCGCTACGGCCAGCGAGGCGCTGCTCAGCGTCATCAACGACATCCTCGACTACTCCAAGCTGGAGGCCGAGGCGGTCGACCTGGACCCGCAGGCGTTTGATCCGCGCGCCATGGCCGAGGGTGCTGTCGCCATCGTCGAAACCCAATGCCAGGCCAAGGGGCTGACGCTGGAGACGGTGATCGACGCGGACCTGCCCGGTGCCCTGGTGGGCGATGTGGGCCGGCTTCGGCAGGTGACACTGAACTTCCTGTCCAATGCCGTGAAATTCACCACCAGCGGGACGATCCGCCTGGAGGTGACCACGGCGGGCGATCGGTTGCGGCTGGCCGTGACCGACAGCGGCATAGGCATCTCTCCGGACAAGATCGATACCCTGTTCGACCGCTTCACCCAGGCCGACGCCTCGACCACGCGTGTGTATGGCGGGACCGGACTGGGCCTGGCGATCTCGCAGCGGCTGATCGAGATGATGGGGGGCGAGATCGGCGCCGACAGCCGACCGGGCGAGGGCTCGACCTTCTGGTTTGAGGTTCCGATGCACAAGGCCGTCGCCGGTGTGGAATCCGCAGGCGCGGACGACCTGGTCGTGGACCTCGGCCTGAAGATCCTCATGGCAGATGACGCGGCACCGAACCGGGAACTGGTGACGGCGATACTGGGCGGACTGGGTCTGGCGCTGGAGACGGTTTGCAACGGGGCCGAGGCGGTCGAGGCTGCGCGAACCGGCGCCTATGACCTGATCCTGATGGACGTGCATATGCCGGTCATGGACGGGCTGGACGCGACGCGGGCGATCCGGGCCATGGGCGGGGCCATCGGACGGACGCCGATCGTCGCCCTGACCGCCAATGTCCAGCCCGAGCAGGTTGTGCGATGTGGGGAGGCCGGGATGGACGGGCACGTCGGCAAGCCGATCCAGATCAGCGAACTGCTGGCTGTCCTGGCCTCGGTGGCGGCCCGCACTGAAGACGACACGTCGGATGCCGGCTCGCTGCGCAGCGCAGGTCGCTGACCGCCGACGCCCCGGTTACGGCATGACGCTGTGCTGGCAATCCGCGAATCTATAGTCGGGTTGGCGCGATAATATCGTCTGGCTTCAATCGCTTGTGATTTTCCAACGGCGATTTGCCCGCCGGGCTTCGCTGGTCGGCTACTCTTTGGGCATGACGGGAAATCAGGACAGGGCGGGGCGGGCGGCGGCATGGTCCGCCGCGATGCAGGAGGACTTCATGGCCATCGTCGACGAGGACGTCGTGGTCCTGAAGGCTGCAAAACCGGCGGCCGATGATCTCGCTGCCGCCGTCCGGCGGGTCCGCGCCGTGGGCGTCTTCGCCCGTTCGGTTCGGGCCGTCGTGGCGCTGTCGCCACCGCTGCGATCAGACGGCAACCGTCAGGCGGAAGAGGACGAGATGAAACACCGTGACGACAGCCCCGAGAACCTCGAGCGAATGCGGGCCGAATTGGAGTCCCGTCTCGATCGCCTCAACGCGGTCCTGGAAGCGAAAGGCATCGTTGTTGAGCCTGGATGCTGGCCAGTTGCACGAGGTGTTCGGGAGTCAGTTCAGTCTGCATGACCACCAGGCACCGGGCGCTGCCCCGGACTGGCGGACCTGGGTGCTGCTGGGCGGACGGGGGGCGGGCAAGACCTTCGCCGGAGCCTGGTGGATCAACCATCTGGCCGGGATCAAGGACCGGCGGTTCGCGCTTGTGGGACCGACGCTGCACGATGTGCGCGAGGTCATGGTCGAGGGGCCGTCGGGGCTGAAAGCCTTGCCGGAGCGGTCGAAGCGACCGCGCTGGGAGGCGGGCCGGCGGCGTCTGGTCTGGCCGAACGGTAGCGAGGCCCACGCCTTTTCATCCGAAGATCCCGACAGTCTGCGAGGGCCGCAGTTCCACCACGCCTGGGCCGATGAGTTCTGCGCCTGGCGCCGGCCGGAGGCGGTGTTGAGCAACCTGCGGCTGGGTCTGAGGCTGGGTGACGATCCACGACTGATGGTGACGACAACACCGCGACCGATCCCGGCGCTGCGGCGACTGATGGCGGAGACGGGCGTCGTCCTGGACCGGGCCGGGACACAGGCCAATGCGGCGCATCTGTCGCCGGGGTTTCTGAAGCATCTGAGGACGCTCTACGCCGGGACGCGACTGGAGGCGCAGGAACTGGAGGGACTGGTGGTCGAGGCCGAAGGGGCGCTGTTCCGGGCCGAGGATCTGGCGCGGGCGCGCGGGAACCGGCCGGCGACGCTGGAGCGGATCGTGGTGGCGGTCGATCCGCCGGCGAGCGCGGGCGGGGACGCCTGCGGGATTGTGGTGGTCGGGCGCAGGGACGGCCGGGCCTATGTGCTGGCCGACCGGTCGAAAGCCGGGGAGTCGCCGCAGGGCTGGGCGACGATCGTGGCCCAGACGGCGCGGGAGTTCGGGGCGCGGGAGATTGTGGCCGAGAAGAACCAGGGCGGCGAGATGGTGCGGACGGTGCTGGCCCACGGTGGCTGTGAGACGGCGATCAGACTGGTGCACGCCAGCCGGGGCAAGGCGGCGCGGGCCGAGCCGGTGGCGGCGCTCTATGAACAGGGACGGGTCGTCCACTGCGGCGCGTTCCCGGCGCTGGAAGAGGAACTGATGGCGCTGGGGTCGACTGACGGGGGCGGGCGCAGTCCCGACCGGGCCGACGCCCTGGTGTGGGCCGTGACGCATCTGCTGCCGGCACCGAGGGCGGGGCCGAGGGTGCGGGTTCTCTAGGGACAGACTTCAGGAAGGATGAGGATGACGAAGCTGCGCTGGCCGACGGGCCGCCGCGGGCGCGTTTCTGCGCCCGAGATGAAGGACAGCCGGGTCGGGCCGCTGATTGCCCTGACCGCCGGCGGGCGGGCGCGGTGGACGCCGCGGGACTATGCCCACCTGGCCGAGGAGGGGTTTGCGAAGAACGCCGTGGCCTATCGCTGCGTGCGGATGATCGCGGAGGCGGCGGCGTCGACGCCGCTGGGGGTGTTCGCCGAGGGCGTGCGGAGGGACGATCATCCGCTGGCGGTGTTGCTGGCGCGGCCGAACCCGGAGCAGTCGGGGGCGGAGTGGCTGGAGGCGCTGTACGGCGCCCTGCAGACGGCGGGGAACGCCTATGCCGAGGCGGTCGGGGATGCGTTGCCGGAGGAGCTTTGGACGCTGCGGCCGGACCGGGTGAAGGTCGTGCCGGGACGCGCGGGCTGGCCCGAAGCGTATGAGTATTCCGTAGACGGACGATCGGTTCGGATCGGGCGGGCGGCAGACGGCTGGTCGCCGGTGATGCAGCTGAAGCTGTTTCACCCGACGGACGACCACTACGGGTTTTCGCCGCTGGAGGCGGCGGCCTTTGCGATCGATGTGCACAATGCCTCGGGGGCCTGGAACAAGGCGCTGCTGGACAATGCGGCGCGGCCCAGCGGGGCGCTGGTCTATGGGGCCAAGGACGGGGAGCGGCTGACGGCCGAGCAGTTCGAGGCGCTGCGCGGCCAGGTCGAGGACAGCCATGCGGGGACGCTGAACGCCGGGCGGCCGATGATCCTGGAGGGCGGGCTGGACTGGAAGCCGATGAGCTGGACCCCGGCGGACATGGATTTCATCGCCGGAAAGCATGCGGCTGCGCGGGAGATCGCGCTGGCGTTCGGGGTTCCGCCGCAGCTGCTGGGGATCCCGGGGGACGCGACCTACGCCAACTATCGCGAGGCCAATGCGGCCTTCTGGCGGGGGACGGTGGTGCCTTTGGTCAGGAAGACGGCGGCGGCGCTGACGGGGTGGCTGGGGGGACGGTTCGCCGGGATCAGGATCGAGGCGGATCTGGATGGCTTGCCCGCCCTGCAGCCCGAGCGGGATGCGCTGTGGGCGCGGCTGAATGCGGCGACGTTTCTGACGGATGAGGAGCGACGTCGGATGGCGGGGGTGGGGGCGTAGGGCTTAGGGCTTGGGGCTTAGCTTGGTCAGGAGGGAGCGGAGCATGCGGCCGAGCTCATCGGAATCGGCAAGGATCGGGTCGGTCGAGCCGGGTGGGCAAAACTTCACGCGTTCCGCAAGTATAAGATGTGTCTCAAGTTCCTTGAGAGACCCTTGTGCGATGCGGACAAAGCTTGCGTAGGCAGGCCGGGTTCCACGGCCATATCCCTCCGCGATGTTTGCAGCGACGGAGGTAGCCGCTCTGCGCGACTGCGATGTCAGCCCGAACATTTCCCCGCGCGGAAAGGCTTCTGTCAGTCGGTAGGTGGCTTCGGCGATCACCATCGCGCGCTGCCAGACAAGCAGATCCCGATAGCCCCCAATACTGTGCGTCAAGAAAGTCTCCCCAAGCCCTAAGCCCCAAGACCTACAACTATGGGTATATCTTATGATCGACTTCAGGAAAATCCCGGTCGCCGTGATCGCGGCTCTGGCCGTGCAAACCGTGGGCGGGCTGGTGTGGGCCGGAGGCGCGGCGGCGCGGATCGCGACGCTGGAGGAACGCGTGGGCGAGCAGCGGCTGGTGGCCGAGCGGCTGGCGCGGCTGGAGGAGCAGAGCCGGGCGACGCGGGCCGCGGTTGAGCGGATCGAGGAGAGACTGGAGGGACGGGGATGACGGTCGCCGCAGCGGTCGACAGCGGCCTGAAGATTGTGGGCTATGCCTCGCTGTGGGGCGTGGCGGATCTGAACGGTGATGTGGTGGCCAGGGGCGCGTTCGCGGCCAGTCTGGCGAAGACGGCCGCGACCGGCGTGCGGATGCTGCATCAGCACGAGGGCCGGGCGGCGGTCGGGGTCTGGGACCGGATGGTGGAGGACGAACGCGGGCTGTTCGTCGAGGGCCGGATCATGGACTGGTCGGCCGAGGGCCGGCTCGCCCGGGCGCTGTCGCGGGCGGGGGCGCTGGACGGGCTGTCGATCGGATTCCGCAGCAACCGCGCGCGTCGGGAAGGGCGGCTCAGGGTGCTGGTCGAGGTCGAGCTTTGGGAGGTTTCGCTGGTGACGTTTCCGATGCTGCCGGGGGCGCGGTTTCGCGTCACCTGATCGTCAGCCGGCGGTGGGCAGGTACTCCGCCGGGATCGGCTCGGCCGGCGTTTCGCCCTGCCAGTAGACGCTGAGGATCCACCAGCGGCTTCCGTCATGGAACAGCTGGATGCTGTTGATGCCGCGGGCGAAGGGCTGGGGGTCCGAGAGGGTGTGCAGGCTTTCGTAGGTGGTCCAGACATGGACGATCCGGCCGAACCGCTCGCTGCGGCGGGCGATCTCGCGCTCATGGAAGCCCTGGCCGACCAGGACGGGCTCGGCGAGGGCGATGTATCCGTCCGGGGTGACTGAACGGACCACGCCCACGCCCTGGGCATTCAGGCCGGAGGGCATGAGCCGGGCGGTCGGATGGAAAAGCGAGCGGAAGCGGTCCCAGTCGCGGGCCACGCCGGCGTCGCCGGAGATCACGTCATAGAGCGCCCCGACGATGGCCTCGGGAGTGGCGACGTCCGCGGGTGCGGCGGCCGGGGCCGGCGGCGGCGGCGGGGTCTGGGCGGCGACGGGTGCGGCCAGGGCGAGCGCCAGCGCGGCCGCGAGGATGGAAAGGCGCATCGGATGTTCTCCCGGAGAGGCAGACTATGACTCGCCGAACGCGGGGGGATCAAGCGTGGAGCGGGGGCCGCAGACCGGGCCGGAATCCGGGCGTGGCCTGCCCAAATCCGGACGTGTTCTGCGGGCCTATTCGTTGAGTATCGACGGTCGATGACCAAGATCTGGTGGTTGAATGACACGGTTCTTCCCGATCCTGACGGTTCTTGTGGTTGCGCTGGCCACACCGGTCGCGGCGCAGACGCCGGTCGGCGTCAACGCCGTGGTCGAGAACAGCGTGCAGACCCGAAGCGTCGGGGAGAACGGCTGGCGGCCCTCGGTCGTCGACGGGACCGTGCGTCAGGCTGACGCCATCGTGACGGGTGCCGACAGCCGGTTGTTGGTCCGGTTGAGGGATCAGTCGGTGCTGACCGTCGGCGCGAATGCGGCGCTGAACGTCGATCGGTTCGTGATCGACACCGAGGCGGACCCGGCGGGGGTGATGGTCTCCATGGTGCGCGGAGCCTTCCGCTTCGTCTCGGGCAGCCGGGGGGCGGAACGCGAGCGGGTGGCCTTCCGGACACCGACGGCGACGATCGGGATACGCGGCACGATCATCGAGGCCGCGGTTGGAACCGAGGCGCTGGAGCTGCTGGGCGATGAGTCGGGCACCCCCGTCCCGGGCGACGATCCGGACCAGGCGGCGGTGATCGTTCTGGTCGAGGGCGAGATCGAGATCGAGGTCGACGGGGTGATGCGTATCGTGCGCGAGCCCGGACAGGCGGTCGCCGTGCAGGGGCGGCGCGTGTCCGAACCCTTCCGTCTGTCTCCGGAGGCCGGGCAACGTCTGGCTGGCCGACTGCCGCCGCGCGAGCCGGGCGGTCCGGGAGCCGGACCGCAGGGGCAGCCGGGACAGGGTCAGCCGGGTCAGGGGCAGCCAGGTCAGCCGGCTCAGCCTTCCCAGGGTCAGCCGGCCCAAGGGCAGGCATCGCAGGGTCAGACGCCGCAGGGTCAGACGCCACAGGGACAGGCGCCGCAAGGCGATGCAGCCAAGGGTCAGACGTCGCGGGGGCAGCCACCCCCGGGTCGAGGGACACGCGGTCAGGGGGACCGGGGGGCGACGTCGCGTCCCGGGTCCACCGGGCCGGGCCAGCAGCCGGGTGCGGGCGCAGGTCCGGGCGGCGGACAACGCCCCGGATAGGTCGCCTGTATCAGCCGGCCCCGGCGCCCCGGCAGTCGATCCAGTTGAGGGCGGCGGTCATGCCCATCAGCGAGAAATAGGCCTCGGCCGGGCCGTCGGCTGACTGATAGTTCCAGCGGGCGATGCGCTGGCGGCGCAGGCCCGAGACCAGGGAGCGGGTCAGGATCGGATCGCTGACGCGGTACTCATTGGACCCAGGAGAGGTCGGAACCAGCCAGGGGCCGGGGTCGACGGTCTGGCCGGGTGTGGTGAAGCGCATGACGCCGGCGACGGGCATGGGGTCGGTCGCCGCCAGCTCGACCAGATAGTCGGCGCCGGGGCTGGGGCGAGCCACCCGCAACTGATGCCGCCAGGCGGCCTGGCCCGACGGGTCGGCGATGGCCACGACGGCGGAGCAGTAGCCGTCGGGGCGGCAGGCGGCGAGCGTATTGCCGAAATAGGCCCGGGTCTCGCCGAACCGCATATGGGTCTCGGCCCCGCATCGGTCGGCGGCCTGGACGGCGCCGGCGGAGAGGAGGGCGGCGACCGTGGCGGTCGCGGCGAGCAATCTGGACATCGGAGCCATCCCAATCTTGACCATGGTTAACGGAGATCACGCCGTTCCGTGGGTGTCAATCACGCGCAACTTCAAGGGTTTCAGCGCTCGGGCGGGCGGTATTCGTACTGGCCGAGACGGCGCGTGCCGCGGGCGAGGGCCGAGAGGACCGGCGGGCGGTTCAGCATCCGCCCGACGGCGAAGGTGAGGAAGATCGCGAAGAAGATCGGCAGGCGCATGACCAGGGTGATCAGCAGGGCGCCGACGGCGACGGCGACCCAGAGGCCGACCTTGAGCGAGGTCTGATCGGCCTTGTCGACGGGGGCGTCGTCGTCGACCGGGGCGGCGTTGGCGGGCCGGACCTTTCCGAACATGACGCCGGCGAGGCCCTGCAGCGTCTCGTTCTGGAGCTTCTGCACGTCGGCAACGGTCATGGGCGGCGGAGGAGAGACGGGAAGCGGCGGTTGGTGGTCGGTGTGCCGGTGCAGGTCCGGCAGGGGGCCGGGCGGCCTCAGGGCTTGGGGATCGAAGGCGATGGACTCGCCGCGGTCATCGAGGGTGAAGACCTGGTCGAAGGCCACGCGGGCGAAGTCGATGGCGCGGGTGTCCTGGCCATAGGCATCGCCATGCAGGGCCAGCAGCCGGCCCTGACGCAACTCGACCTGGAAGGCGATGGGATCGGGCAGGTCGCCGACCATGGCATGGACGGTGCCGAACCGGCCGGTCGGGGTGGTCATGGGCGGCGGCCGGAAACGGTCGACGATCAACTCGGTGAACAGGCCGGAGCCGGTGTTGCGGCGGGAGCCGGGCAGGGACTCCGCGAACTGGCCGGCGAGGTCGGGCGCGACGTCGCGCAGGTCCCAGGCGAGGGCGTCGAGGATGTCGGATTCGAGGGGGGTGAAGCGGGTCACGGACGGGTGTCGGCGGGTTCGCGTTTGCCGAAGAGGAACTCGAGCACCTTCTCACGCCAGGGCGGTCCGATGGCGACCGCCAGAAGGCCTATGCCGCCGATAGCACCGGCAAGCAGGCCGAAGCCGAGGAAATCGCTCACGATCATTCCGAGCAGGGCAGTGAATGCGACGCCCAGTAGGATCGACCCTAGAACAGGCACGCTAGCAGCTGACGGTGAAAGCCGTTCTCTCTGCTCGACCGCCCAGCCACGGATGAAGAGCGCAATCAGGATGACCGAGGCGGCAAGAAAAAGTCGTTCCCGGAAAGCCTGATCTGCGAGTCGTGGATCAACGGCCGACCAAAACGACTGGGACTTGTAAGCCAGTGCCACGGCCAGTCCGAATGCACCGATAAACATCAAACCCTCAACAATGGTGGCCCAGCTTCGTCCTCCGAAGCCCAACGTCATTACGAGTGAGCGGACGAAGGCGGGCGGCCGAGGGCACTCTTGCGTGGGTTGGTTTGATACCGGCAAGCTGCTCGAGGGGTATACATGCACCGGGTCGTAGGGCGAACGCCTTCGAGGCTTCGGTGACTGGTCGGCTGCCGCCTCCAGGAGCGAATACAGCAGCCAAAGTCCGACAACGCCAAACAGGAGCATCAATGTGCCGGCTCCATATTCCGACGAAGAGAGCTGCTCCCACATGGACGAGATCCAGAGCAGCGGAAACAGCCGCACGAACAACCTGTCCAGCATCGAGTTCTGGACGGCGTCGATGATCTTTCGGGCCAGATTTCCCACGCCCCGACCCTAACCGCGATCCGCGGTTCTTCAACCGGAGATAACATGAAAGAGACCAAACAGGCCTCGGGCACGCCCGAGGCGCGCGCCGCCATGCATGAGATGATGGCGGCGTTCGAGGCGTTCAAAGGGGCCAATGACGCCCGGCTGGACGAGATCGAGCGGAAGCGTTCGGCGGATACGCTGCTGGAGGAGAAGGTGGCGCGGATCGACCAGGCGGTCGGGGCGGCGCAGGCGCGGCTGGATCGGGTGGTGAGCGAGGGGCGGCGGCCGGGGATCGAGTCAGACGTCCGCCACCCCTCCACCGCTTCGCGGTCCCCCTCCCCATTGCATGGGGAGGAGACGAAAGCGGCGTTCGACGGCTATCTGAAGACCGGGGCGTCGTTCGGGCTGGAGTTGAAGGCGGGCTTGAGCACGGCGTCGAACTCGGCGGGCTATGTGGTGCCGGAGCAGACTGAGCGGGCGATCGAGCGAAGGTTGATGGCGGGGTCGCCGATGCGCGAGATCGCCACGGTGCGGACGGTCGGCGCCGGGGTGTTCAGGAAGCCGGTGTCGACGGCGGGCGTGGCCTCGGGCTGGGTGGCGGAGACAGCGGCGCGGCCGGAGACGGATCCGGCGACCCTGGCCCTGCTGGAGTTCCCTTCGGCCGATCTGTACGCCAATCCGGCGGCGACCCAGTCGCTGCTGGATGATGCCCTGATCGATCTGGACGAATGGCTGGCCGCCGAGGTCGAGGACGCCTTCGCGGCGCAGGAGACGACGGCCTTCGTCACCGGTGATGGGGTCAACAAGCCGAAGGGCTTCCTGAGCTATCCGATCGTGGCCGACGCCAGCGCGGTGTGGGGCGAGATCGGCTACGTCGCCTCGGGTGCGGCGGGGGCGTTCGCCTCGACCGGCCCGACCGACCGGTTGATCGACCTGGTCTATGCGCCCAGGGCCCAGTACCGGCCGAACGGGCGGTTCGTGATGAACCGCAAGACGGTTTCGGCGGTGCGCAAATTCAAGGACGCCGACGGCAATTACATCTGGCAGCCGGCACAGCGGGCGGGCGAGACGGCCAGCCTGCTGGGCTATCGCGTGACCGAAATCGAGACCATGCCGGACATCGCCGCCAACAGTGCGGCCATCGCCTTCGGCGACTTCCAGCGCGGCTATCTGATCGTCGATCGCGCGGGGGTGCGGGTGCTGAGGGACCCGTACTCGGCCAAGCCCTATGTGCTGTTCTACACCACCAAGCGCGTCGGCGGCGGGGTGCAGAACTTTGATGCGATCAAGGTGATGAAGTTCGCGGCGAGCTGACGCTCGCCGGGTGATTGGTGGTTGGTGACTGGCGGCGGGGAAGGGGCGGCGCGATGCGCGGCCAATCACCAATCACCCGCCACCAGCCACCGCTTTTTCCAGACAATCGAGGTTTCCCATGGCCGCACCCGTCTCATTGGCGGAAGCGAAGCTGTTCCTGCGCGTCGAGCACGGCGCGGAGGACGGGCTGATCCAGACATTGATTGATGCGGCGCGGGCGCGGGTCGAGGGGGATGTCGGGCTGACATTGACCTCGACCTCGCCGGCACCGTTGCGGCTGGCGATCCTGATGCTGGCCCTGCGCGCCTATGAGCGCGGCGATTCCGAAATGCCGGTCGCGCCGGTCGAGGCCTGGATCGCACCGTATCGGGGGGTGCGGCTGTGAAGGTGCTGGCGGAGCTGGTTGAGGGCGTCGAGAGCGAGACGCCCTATGGCGGCCGGGCCGTCAGCTGGGAGCCGCTGGGCGCGGCCTGGCTGGCGCTGGGCGCGCGGCGGCGGCGCGAGAAGAGCGAACCGGGCGGGCTGCGGGTGGTCGAGGCGGTGACGGCGGAGACGCGGTCGGACGCGCGGCTGGCCGAGGGCCGGGTGCTGAGATTCGGCGGCGGCGACTGGCGGATCGTCTCGGGTGAGACGGTCGGTGGACGGGCCATCCTGAACCTGGAGCGGATGCGATGAGCGCGCATGAGCTGTCGCTGCAGAAGGCGCTGATCGCGCATCTGAAGGCGGATGCGGCGGTACAGGCGCTGCTGGGCGAGCCGGCGCGGATCCGGGATGCGGCGTCCGCCCCGGATGCCGGCGAGTCTTTTCCGCACCTGCTGATCGGACGGTGCGAGAGCCGGCCCCTGGCCGGCGACGGGGGCGGGGTCGAACAGGCGCTGACGCTGACGGTCGTGTCGCGCTTTCGCGGGACCGAGGAGGCCAAGGCGGTGCTGGCGGCCGTGCGGGTCGCGCTGAACGATGCGTCCCTGGAGGCCGACGGGGTGCGGACGGTGAGCCTGGGGGTGACGTTCGCCGATGTGTTTCCCGGCGCGGATGGCGCGCGGACATTTGCGGTGCTGCGGGTCAGGGCGGTGACGGAAGAGGTGTGATTGGTGATTGGTGATTGGTGGTTGGTGAAGGCGTATCTGGCGATCACCAGCCACCAACCACCAGCCACCCAGTTCCAGCAGAACGGACGGAGGACAGGGTCATGGCTGCTCAACGGGGCAAGGACATACTGCTGAAGATCGAGGGCGCGCCGGGCGTGTTCACGACGGTCGCGGGGTTGAGGGCGCGGACGATTTCGCTGAACGCGAGGACGGTCGATGCGACCGACGGCGACAGCGCCGGGCGGTGGCGCGAGTTGCTGGGCGGGGCGGGGGTCAAGTCGGCGGCGGTGGCCGGGCAGGGGATCTTCCGCGACGCGGCGTCGGACGCCCTGATCCGCGAGGCCTTCTTTTCGCAGTCGGCGAGCGTGTGGCGACTGATCGTGCCCGACTTCGGCGTACTGGAGGGGCGGTTCCTGGTGGCGGCGCTGGAGTATGCCGGCGAGCACGAAGGCGAGGCGACGTTCGCGATCAGTCTGGCGAGGGCGGCGGGGTTGATCTGGATCTGCCGGCGGTCTGTTCCGGCGCCCTGGCGCGGGCGGCGGCGGAGCGGGTGCTGGAGGCCGGCGGTGCCGAGCGGCTGACGGTCCTGCCGGGACCGGTCGAGGCGCTTTCGCTGGAACCGGGCGATACGGTGACGGTCGACGGCCGTGGCGGCGGCTGGCGGGTCATGCGGCTGGATATGGACGAGACGCCGTCGGCGCTGCTGGAGCGTATTCCGGCGGTCGTCGTCGGCGAGGACGATGGGCGGCCGGCGGCGGGGGCGGTGCCCGGGGCTGCGGGCGCGCCCTTCTTCCGGATGATCGAACTGCCTCCGCTGGCCGGAAACGAGGAAGACGCGCGGCCGGTCGCGGTCGTGGCGGCTGACCCCTGGCGGCCGATGCGGGTCTTCGCCGGTCCGGACGCCGGATCGCTGACGGCGAGGGGCGATGTGGCGCAACCGGCGACGGTGGGGGTGTTGGTCGAGGCCTTGGCGGCGGGTCCGCGGCATCGCCGGGACGAGGCGAACACGATGCTGGTTCGGGTCGAGGGACGGGCACCGCAAAGCCGGTCTGACGCGGCGGTCCATGCGGGCGGCAATGCGGTGGCTGTTGAAGGCACCGGAGGTTGGGAACTGGTACAGTTCCGGACTGCGACCCTGGTCGGCGGCGACGTCTGGCGACTGTCAGGCCTGCTGCGGGGGCAGCAGGGGACCGTGGCGGCCGGCGCGGCGGGCGGGGCGGAGGTGGTGTTCCTGGATCAGGTGCCGGCCAGGGTGGAGTCACCGCGGGCGGAACGGGGACTGCCGCTGATCTGGCGGGCCGGGCCGGCGGGCGGACCGGCCGGGGGCGCAGGTGCGCGCGAGATCGGGTTCAGGACACAGGGCGTTCATGACCGGCCCTGGTCGCCGGCACATCTGCGGGCTGAGGCGCGGGCGGACGGCGGGTTCGATCTGGCCTGGATCGTGCGGTCCAGGATCGATGGCGACCGGTGGGACGGCGAGGCGGTGGCGTCCGGGTCACTGCGGTTCCGGGTGCGGGTGCTGGACGGCGACGAGACGGTGCGGGTGTTCGAGGTCGAAGACAGTTTGGCGACCTATACTGCGGCGAGCCTCGCGGAGGATTTTCCGGGCGGGCTGGCAGCGGGCTCGCGCGTGGCGGTGGCGGAGTGGGGAGACGGATACGGCTGGGGGATAGAGGCGTTCGTCGGGCTTCCGTCCTGATTTGCCCTGCCGCCCTTTGCGCGGCGCACGCGATGCCCTAACTGACACTCTCGACTTTGATGGAGTGGCATTCGACGTGGCGGGCGATCCCTACAAGGAACTGGGCGTTTCGAGGGGCGCGAGTGCGGACGAAATCAAGAAGGCGTTCCGCAAGCTCGCCAAGGAACTGCACCCCGACAAGAACCCCGGCAACACGGTCGCCGACGAGCGGTTCAAGCGGATCACGGCTGCCTTCGACCTGCTGGGCGACAAGGACAAGCGGGCGAAATTCGATCGGGGAGAGATCGACGCGGACGGGCGAGAGCAGTTTCGCGGCTTCGGCGGCGGCGCGGGTGGGGCGCGTGGCGGGTCCGGCGGAAATCCTTTTGGCCAGGGCGGAGCGCGGCAACAGGGTTTCGAAAATATCGATCTGGACGAGCTGTTCGGCGGCATGTTCGGCGGCGGTGCACGACCGGGCGGCGCGCGGCCCGGCGGATTCGCTTCGAAAGGTCAGGACGTCAAGGCGACGCTTGAGATCAGTCTCGAGGATTCGATCTCGGGGGCGACGCGGCGCATCCAATTTTCGGACGGGCGGATGCTGGACGTCGCGATCCCGAAAGGTGCCAGCGACGGGCAGACGATCCGGCTGAAGGGGCAGGGCGCGCCGGGACGTGGCGGCCCGGCAGGCGATGCGCTGATCGAGTTGAAGGTTTCCAAGCATCCGGTCTTCACCCGTGACGGTGCAGACCTGACCATGGATCAGCCGGTGGCGCTTTACGACGCCGTGCTGGGCGGCAAGGTGCCGGTGCGGACGCCCGAGGGTACCGTCAGCATGACCATTCCGGCGGGCTCCAGCTCGGGCAAGGTGCTGAGGCTGAAGGGCCGGGGCGCGTTCGCGGACGGCAAGCGCGGCGACCTGCTGGCCAGGCTGATGATCACCCTGCCGGAGGACAGCGCCGAGCTGACCAGGCTGGCCCAGGACGCGCGCGACAAGGGGCCCATGCGGCCGTTCCGCGACTGATGGCGCACCGGCCGAACCTCAAGCCGGCGCGGCCGTGGTTTTCGGCCGGGCCGACGGCGAAACGGCCGGGCTGGTCGTCGGAGGCGATTCCGCATGAGCTGCTGGGTCGCGGCATCCGCGCGCCGGAGGTGGTGGAGCGGTTCGCGCACGGACTGAGGCTGACGCGCGAGCTGTTGCAGGTCCCGGCGGACTGGGTGCTGGTCTATGTGCCCGGGTCCGATACCGGGGCGGTCGAGGCGGCGATGTGGTCGATGCTCGGCGAACGGCCGGTGCAGGTGCTGGCCTTCGAGAATTTCGGCAAGGTCTGGGCGACCGACGCGGTCGAGCATCTGAAACTCGAGCCCGAGGTCATCTCGGCGCCGTGGGGCGACTGGCCCGATACGACGGCGGTCGATCCGGCGAAGGATCTGGTATTTCCCTGGAACGGGACGACCTCGGGCGTGTGTGCGCCGGATGCGGACTTCATCGCGAACGACCGTGAGGGGATCGTGATCTGCGACGCCACTTCGGCGGCGTTCGCCATGGCCCTGCCCTGGGGCAAGCTGGATGTGGTGACCTTCAGCTTCCAGAAGGCGCTGGGCGGAGAGGCGGGGCTGGGCGTGGCCGCCCTGTCGCCGCGCGCGGTCGAGCGGCTGGATCGCTATGCGCCGCCGCGGCCCGTGCCCAAGGTGCTGAGGCTGCGCGGCGCCGAGGGCTTCGACCGGCTGCTGGCCAGCGGGTCGATGCTGAACACCTTTTCGGTCTGGACGATCGAGGACTGGATCGACGCTGTCGAATGGGGGCTGACAGCGGGCGGGCTGGAGGCCCTGATCGCGCGGACGGAAGCCAACGCCGCAGCACTCGACGCCTGGGTCCGGCGGACGGACTGGATCGACTATCTGGCCGGCGACCCGGCGACCCGGTCGACGACGTCGGTGTGCCTGAGGATCGTCGATCCGCGCGTGGCGGCGATGTCCGAGGACTCACGTCAGGCGCTGGTCCGGCGGATGAAGGCGCTGGTCGAGGATGAGGGCGCGGCTTTCGATATCGAGAGCCACCGGAATGCACCCGCCGGCCTGCGCATCTGGTGCGGCTGCACGGTCGAGACGCCGGACATCGAGGCACTGACGCCCTGGCTGGACTGGGCGTTCGAGACGGCCCTGGCGGAATAATCGTCCGGCGACGGGACACCCGCTGATTCCCCGGCTATAGGCTGCGCCCGCATTCCGAAATCCCGGACAGCGGAGAAAAGTCTTGGCGAACGTTGCAGTGGTCGGCGCCCAGTGGGGTGACGAGGGCAAGGGCAAGATCGTCGACTGGCTGTCGAACCGGGCCGACATGGTCGTGCGGTTCCAGGGCGGGCACAACGCCGGCCATACGCTGGTGGTGGACGGCAAGGTCTACAAGCTGGCGCTACTGCCGTCGGGCGTGGTGCAGGGCAAGCCCTCGATCATCGGCAATGGCGTGGTGGTCGACCCCTGGCATCTGGTCGGCGAGATTTCGAAGATCGAAGCGCAGGGCATCAAGATCAGTCCCGAGGTTCTGATCGTCGCCGACAACGCCTGTCTGATCCTGCCCATCCATCCGGCGCTGGATGTGGCCCGCGAGGCCGCGGCCAGTGCGCCGGGCGCGCGTATCGGCACCACGGGGCGGGGCATCGGCCCGGCCTATGAAGACAAGGTCGGGCGGCGGGCGATCCGCGTCTGCGACCTGGCCAATGTCGACGACCTGAAGGTCAAGATAGACCGCCTGCGCTCGCACCACGACCCGCTGCGGGCCGGACTGGGGCTGGAGCCGATCGATCCGGAGGCGTTGCTGGCGCAACTGCTGGAGATCGCCCCGAGGATTCTGCCGTATGTGCAGCCGGCCTGGCGCGTGCTGGATCAGGCACGGCGGGACGGGAAGCGGGTCCTGTTCGAGGGTGCCCAGGGGGCCTTCCTGGACGTCGATCACGGGACCTATCCCTATGTGACCAGCTCCAACACCGTGGCGGGCCAGGCGGCGGCGGGTTCCGGAATCGGGCCTCGCGGGGTCGGCTATGTGCTGGGCATCGTGAAGGCCTACACCACTCGGGTCGGCGAGGGCCCGTTTGCGTGTGAGCTCAACGATGAAGTTGGAACCCATCTGGCGACCGTGGGGCGCGAGGTCGGGGTCAATACCGGCCGGGCCCGGCGGTGCGGCTGGTTCGACGCGGTGCTGGTGCGGCAGTCGGTGGCGATCAACGGCATCGACGGGATCGCCCTGACCAAGCTCGACGTGCTGGACGGACTGAAGACGCTGAAGATCTGCACCGGCTACCGGATTGACGGACAGGTGCTGGACTATCTGCCGTCCAGCCTGAGGGCGCAGGCCGCGGCGGAACCGGTGTTCGAGGAAATGGACGGCTGGAGCGAAAGCACGGCCGGAGCGCGCAGCTTCCGCGACCTGAACGCCAATGCGGTCAAGTACGTACGCCGTATCGAGGAGTTGATCGGCGCGCCGGTGGCCCTGCTGTCGACCAGCCCCGAGCGCGATGACACGATCATGATGCGCGACCCGTTCCGGGGCTAGTCGGCGCGGGCAGAGCGCCGAAAATCAAGCGTTCAACCGGCCTTAACGGGTATCGCCTATGCACGGCCTCCGAGGTGGAGGTCCGCGTCTTGTTTGCAGTCGACCGTCGTGTGCTGGCGAAATTGGAGCCCGTGGTCAAACGGGTGCTGATCGTGGACCCGAATGTTCACGCCGCCCGCCTGCTTACCGACATCATCAAGGCGTTGGGTGCGCGGGACGTTGTGGTCCAGCCGGACGAGAATCGCGCCCTGATGGCGGCGGCCGAGCTGGAACCCGGAATCGTCTTCACGGAGCGCACCGGCGAGGGGCTGGACGGCGAATCCCTGGCGCGGGCTCTGCGGCGCTCCGACATGAACTGCCGCCGTGCGCCGATCATCATGATCACGGCCGACGCAACCGCGCGCACGATTCTGGGTGCGCGGGATTCGGGGGTGCATGAGTTCCTTCGCAAGCCTTTCACCAGCACGGACCTGTTCAAGCGAGTCGAGAACGTCGCCCTCAAGCCGCGCGACTGGGTCGAGGCCATCGGTTACATCGGTCCCGACCGGCGCCGGTTCAACTCAGGCGAATTCTCCGGCTCAAGGAAGCGCAAGGCCGATCGGCCGTCGACCGGCGCGGCCGGCCACGCCGAAACCAAGGATCAGGCTATGCGCATCCTGGGCGCTGCGCTGGACCAGTTCGACAACGATCCCATGCAGGCCGTGCGGTCCATCCGCGAGCAGGCGGCGACGTTGAAGATGCTGGCCATGAAGGCGTCGGATTCGCGTCTGGCCGTCGCGGTCGGGGCGCTCGAGGTCTCGATGGCCGATGGCCCGCCGACCAAGGCGACGCTGGCGGCTCCGATCGGAACCCTGCTGGCCATGCACCAGGTCGAGCCGGTCGCCAGGGCCGGCTGACGACCTCAGCCCAGAAGGTCGGCGAACGCCTTCGCGACCCTCGGCCAGGCCGCCGAGGTGGGGTCGATGAGCTCGAAATGCCCCGCACCTGCCAGCACCACAGACCGCGCAGGATCGCCGCGGGCGGCCGCGGCTGCGGCATAGTTCTCGCCGAAGCGAGGCGGCACGATCGGGTCCAGCGCGCCGGAGATCACGATCTGGCGGTCCCCCAGCGGAAGCAGGGCGGGCGGGGAGGTGTCGGCGAAGACATCGCGGCCGCCGGGCTGCTGGACGCCGACCAGGCCGTCGATGGTCGAGGGGCCGCCACAGGCGTCCGGGCCAGTCTGACGATAGGCGTCGAGGTCGGCGATGCCGGCGAGCGATACGACACCCCGGATCGGCAGGGGATCTGCGACGCGGAGGGGGCTGTCGGCGGGGAGGCGGTCACGGCCCGCCGCCCAGAGCGCCAGATGACCGCCGGCGGAATGGCCGGAGATGACGACGCGGCGGAGGTCGAGGCGGTACTGCGGAGCGATGGCGCGCAGACGGTCGAGACCCGCCGCGATGTCCTGGAACGTGCCGGGGTAGCCGCCGCCCGGGTGGCCGATGCGGCGGTATTCGAGGTTCCAGACGGCATAGCCGCGGTCGCGCAGGTCCGCGGCCATATAGTCCATCAGCTCTGTACCTGGCAGGTCGGCCCGCCAGCAGCCGCCGTGGATCAGGACGACGACGGGATGGCGGCCGCCCCCGCGCGGGAGCCAGAGTTCGCCGAACTGAAGCGCGTCGGTGCCGTAGGGAATACGTTGGTCAGCCGTGGCGCGGGGCCGGGCCAGGAGCTGGCTGAAAGTGATGGGCGCGCGGGTCTCGACCGGGTCGACGAGCGGTGATGAGGGCGCACAGCCGGTCGATGCCAGCAGGCCGGCAAGGGCGGCGGTCATCAGGCGCATCAGGCGATCCTGTCGAAGTCGCCGTTTCACCGGCGGTGCGGGTCACTGTAGAGAGCAGGAGCCGTCCGGCAACCGGAGCCCGATAGAATGACCACCCGACAGGACTGTCTCGACCGGGACGCCGCCGATCCTCTGGGCACCGTGCATGAGCGGTTCAGCCTGCCGGAGGGGCTGATCTATCTGGACGGCAATTCGCTGGGGGCCTTGCCGGTTGCGGCGGCGAATGCCGTGCGCGATGCGGTCGATCGGCAGTGGGGCGGCGACCTGATCGCCAGCTGGAACAAGCACGGCTGGATCGGCCTGCCGCAGAAGGTCGGCGGAAAGATTGCCCGCCTGATTGGTGCAGAGGCGGACGAGGTCGTCGCGGCCGACTCGGTCTCCGTGAACCTGTTCAAACTGGCCGCGGCCGCTGTGGGTGCCCGGTCCGGTCGCCGGGTCGTGCTGACCGAGGGGGGCGATTTTCCGACGGACCTCTACATCCTGCAGGGACTGGCCGGGATGATGCCGGACGTCGAACTGCGGGTCGTTGAGCCGGGCGGGATCGAGGCGGCTCTGGACGAGCGGGTGGCGGTGGTCCTGTTGAGCCACGTCCACTATCGCAGCGGCAAGGTGCGCGACATGGCCGGATTGAGTGCCGCGATCCGGGAGGTGGGCGCGCTGAGCCTGTGGGATCTGAGCCATAGCGCCGGTGTTCTGGACGTCGATCTGACCCGGGACGGGGCCGATCTGGCGGCGGGTTGCGGGTACAAATATCTGAACGGCGGGCCGGGCGCTCCGGCGTATCTGTTTGTGGCCAGGCGACACCAGACGGCGTTGCGGAATCCGCTGTCAGGCTGGATGGGCCATGCCCGGCCGTTCGATTTTGTCGATGACTATGCACCGGCGGCGGGCATCGACCGTTGGCTGTGCGGGACGCCGCCGATCCTGAGCCTGACGGCCCTCAACGCCGCGCTGGACGCGTTCGACGGGGTGCAGATCGCGGCGGCGCGTGCGAAGGCGGGCGCGTTGGGCGATCTGTTCATTGAACGGGTCGAGGCGCGGTGCGCCGGCAAGGGCCTGGTCCTGGCCAGTCCGCGTGAGGCGGCGGCGCGGGGCGGGCAGGTGTCGTTCACGCACCCGAACGGCTGGGCGGTGATGCAGAATCTCATCGCGCGCGGGGTGATCGGCGATTTCCGCGCGCCGGACGTGATCCGGTTCGGCTTTGCGCCGCTTTATGTGGGCCGCAAGGATGTGTGGGATGCCGTCGACGTGCTCGGCGAGATTCTCGACACCCAAAGCTGGCAGGACGCGCGCTACCAGACCGTCGCGGCGGTGACCTGAAGACGGGTGGCCTGGCAGGGCCACCCGCTCCCGGGATTTATGCGTCGACCAGGTTCCGCTCTTCGGCGGCGGCGCGCATGGCCTTCTGGAGCTTTTCGAAGGCCCGGACCTCGATCTGGCGGACGCGTTCGCGGGACACGCCGTACTGGCCGGCGAGCTCCTCGAGCGTGACCGGATCGTCCTTGAGCCGGCGCTCGGTGAGGATGTGCTTCTCGCGTTCGGTCAGCTCATGCATGGCCTCTTCCAGCAGGCCGCGGCGGATCGACTTCTCCTCGTCTTCCGCCAGCTGCGTCTCCTGCGAGACCGCCGTGTCGTCGGCCAGCCAGTCCTGCCACTCGCTCTCACCGTCGGCGCGCAAGGGCGCGTTCAGCGAGGCGTCGCCGCCGAGGCGGCGGTTCATATTGGTGACCTCCTCCTCCGACACGCCGAGCTTGGTGGCGATGGCCGAGAGGTGTTCGGGATGCAGATCGCCTTCCTCGAAGGCCGAGATCTGGCTCTTGGCCTTGCGCAGGTTGAAGAACAGCTTCTTCTGCGCGGCGGTGGTGCCCATCTTCACGAGCGACCAGCTGCGCAGGATGTATTCCTGGATCGAGGCGCGGATCCACCACATGGCATAGGTCGCCAGGCGGAAGCCCTTGTCCGGATCGAATTTCTTGACGGCCTGCATCAGGCCGACGTTGCCCTCGGAGATCACCTCGCCGATCGGCAGGCCGTAGCCGCGATAGCCCATGGCGATCTTGGCCACGAGACGCAGGTGCGATGTCACAAGGCGGTGGGCGCTCTCGGCGTCCTGGTGCTCGGTCCAGCGCTTGGCGAGCATGAACTCTTCGTCTTTCGCAAGCATCGGAAACTTGCGGATTTCCGTCAGGTATCGCGACAGTCCCTGTTCAGGCGACATCACCGCGAGTGATCTGGTTACAGCCATATGGTCCCTCCGACCGTGTAAACGAGCGGGTTCTTCGGAGACGGCCACCCTATGTGCACCGCCGCCTCACCCCTCAACCGATGAAATAGGGTCGGGTTTCCGCACTTGTCAGTGGCGGATGGTCACACGAAAGCGTGACCGTTGCCCCGGCGCCACGGCACCGAATGGAGGAGGGTATAACGGAAGGTCCGTCCTCAATCAAGACTGACTCGGCAGGCTCGGGCGCGGCTCAGGCCTGGCGCCGTCCCAGACTGTTCCACACCAGCGCAAATGCCATCGCCGACAGGCCGCCCAGGGTGAAGGTCAAGCCCACCAGAAGCGCCGCCGTTGCCGCCTTGAACGGTCCGACGTGATAGGGCGGGTCAATGAAATGCAGCCGAAATACGAAATCCATCAGCGGTTGACCCAAACCGGCCGCGACCAGTCCGGCCCACATGGCGTGAAGGCCCCCGATCAACAGGCCAAACACAAGGCCGGTCCGGGCGACGTCGAGTCTGGGCATGGCAGCCTCCATTCAATCCCATCACAGCCCGATCCGCCGGGGATCGTCTTGATCTGGATCAAGGCCCCGACGGCGGAATCAGAGGTCTGAAAGCGCGGCTTCCAGCGCCTGCATGTCCATGGGCGGCGTGGATTCGAACCGAAGCGTCTGCCCCGTAACCGGGTGGACGAATCCGAGGACGGCGGCGTGGAGCGCCTGGCGGGTCAGTCCGGCGGCTTCAATGGCGGCGCGGACCGGATTGGCCGGACTGCCCGTGCCGTAGACCGGATCGCCCAGCAAGGGGGAGCCCTTCGAGGCCATATGCACCCGGATCTGGTGGGTGCGACCGGTATGCAGGGTGCAGGCGACGCGTGAGGCGAGCGGCGGTGCGGCCGGCCGGCTGCCCTTTCTCGGTGCCGCGCCGAAGAGGGCCTCGACCACATAGTCGGTGATGGCTTCGCGCCCGCCGACCCTCAGCACCGCCATCTTCTTGCGATCGCCGGTCGAGCGCCCGAGGTTTGAGACGATCCGGCCCGTCCCGGGCTGCGGTGCGCCGCGGACCAGGGCGATATAGGTCCGCTCGATATCGTGGGTGGCGAACAGGGCCGACAGGCCCGCGTGGGCGGCGTCGGACTTGGCCGCGACCATGACGCCGGAGGTGTGTTTGTCGAGCCGGTGGACAATTCCGGGGCGGGCGACACCGCCGATGCCGGAGAGCGATGTGGCGCAGTGGTGCAGCAGGGCGTTGACGAGGGTGCCGGTCTCGCTGCCGGGGGCCGGATGCACCGCCATTCCGGCTGGCTTGTCGATGACGATCAGATGGGCGTCCTCGAACAGGACGGTGAGGGGAATGTTCTCTGGCTGAGGGATGGCGGAGATGACGGCCGGGAGGGCAACGGCATAGAGGCCGGGCAGGGCCTTGGCCGAGGCCGTGGTGACGGGCTGGCCATCGCGGGTCACGACGCCTTCGGCCAGCAGGGCCTGGACACGGGCGCGCGACAGGGACGGGAAAAGGTCCGACAGCGCCTTGTCGAGCCGGGTGCCACCGGTTGCGAGACGGGCCTCCAGAACCGGTGGGACGTCTTCGTCGAGGGCGAAATCTTCGATCAGGGGGTCGTCGGACACGGGGGGCTCCGCCGCCCAGGTCGGGCGGCAGGGCGGTCTAGCACGTCGTGAGCGCCTGCGGGCAATGCGGGCGCTTGGCGGAACAGCCAAGCTGGGCCATGCTGAAACCACGATGAAGGGGATGAGCCAGCCATGAGACTTTTGCTACTTGCCGCCGCCGGGGGCGCGGCGCTCGCGGTCGCCAGCTGCGCCACCATGTCAAAGGATCAGTGCCTGGCCGGCGCCTGGGGTGAGGTGGGCTATCGGGACGGGCTGGAAGGCCAGCCGATGACCCTCCTGGCGGACCATGAGAAGGCCTGTGCAGAATATGGCGTGGTGCCCGACGTGGTCGCCTACAGCTCGGCCCGCGAGGACGGGCTGAACGGCTATTGCCGGTGGGAGCGCGGATTCCAGGAAGGCCGGGAAGGCGACACCTATCACGGGGTCTGCACGCGGGCGCAGGAAGAGGAATTCCTGCCGGCCTATCAGGACGGCCAGCTGGTCTATGCGGCGGACCAGGCGCTGACGAATGCACGCAGCAGCGTGGCGAGCCTCGGCTCGCGGCTGGAAGAGCTGGACGACAAGATCACGGCCAAGCAGGTCGAGGCGAGGGCTGAAGGCCTGACAGACGAGCAGCGCGACGTGATCCGCAACCGCATCCAGGAAATCCGCCGCGAGCGGGCCGACGCCGAGCGCGAGTGGCGTCGGGCCCAGGACGCGATCGACGACGCCGAGCAAGACGTGCGGGACATCCGCCGCAGGTTCCAGCGGCAGTACGGCGGCTGGTGAGCCGCCGTTCCTGACGCATCAGGCGGCCTTTGAGGCCGAGGCACCGAAATGCGGGTTCAGTTCGCCCCTGGCGTAGCGCTGCGCCATCTGAGCCGTCGAGAGCGGCCGGATCTTCGACGCCTGGCCCTCGCAGCCGAACTGCAGATACCGCTCCTCGCAGAGTTTGCGCATCGCCTCCTTGGCCGGCTTCATCCAGGCGCGCGGATCGAACTCGCCCGGCTTTTCCGCCAGCAGTTTGCGCACTGCGCCGGTCATGGCCATGCGGTTGTCGGTGTCGATATTGATCTTGCGCACGCCGTGTTTGATGCCGCGCTGGATCTCCTCGACCGGCACGCCCCAGGTCTGGGGCATCTGGCCGCCGTAGGCGTTGATGATGTCCTGCAGGTCCTGCGGCACCGAGGACGAACCATGCATGACCAGATGGGTGTCGGGCAGGCGGCGGTGGATTTCCTCGATGACGTTCATGGCGAGGACTTCGCCGTCCGGCTGGCGGCTGAATTTGTAGGCTCCGTGGCTGGTGCCCATGGCGATGGCGAGGGCGTCGACCCGGGTCTCGCGCACGAAGTCCACAGCCTGATCCGGGTCGGTCAGCAGGGCCGAGTGGTCGAGCTTGCCCTCGAAGCCGTGGCCGTCCTCGGCCTCGCCCATGCCGGTTTCCAGCGAACCCAGAACGCCCAGTTCGCCCTCGACCGAGACGCCGCAGGAATGGGCCATCTGGACGACGCGGCGGGTGACGTCGACATTGTATTCGTAGCTGGCGGGGGTCTTGGCGTCCTCTTCCAGCGAGCCGTCCATCATCACCGAGGTGAAGCCGTACTGGATGGCGGTGGCGCAGGTGGCGGGGCCGTTGCCGTGATCCTGGTGCATGCAGACCGGGATGTGCGGATACAGTTCGGCCAGGGCGTCGATCAGCTTGGCCAGCACGATGTCATTGGCGTAGCTGCGCGCGCCGCGGCTGGCCTGGATGATGACCGGCGCATTGACGGCCTCGGCGGCCTCCATGATGGCCAGGCCCTGTTCCATATTGTTGATGTTGTAGGCAGGCAGGCCGTAGTCGTTTTCAGCCGCGTGATCGAGAAGCTGTCGCAGCGTGATGCGCGCCATGGGGTGTCTCCTGAGCCCGTGAGTTTTGCCGGTGGTCTAGCGTCAGAGGCGCGTGAAGTCACGCATTGTTACAGGATTTCCTGCCACCGGAGGGCGGAGGTCAGGCCCGCAGGGCCTCGACGCCGGGCAGGGGTTTGCCCTCCATCCACTCGAGGAAGGCCCCGCCGGCGGTGGAGACGAAGGTCATGTCGTCCGCCACGCCCGCGTGATGCAGGGCCGCGACCGTATCGCCGCCGCCGCCGACCGCGATCAGGACGCCTGCCCTCGCGAGGGCCGCGGCGTGATGGGCGACCGCGACGGTGGCCGTGTCGAACGGCGGCACCTCGAACACCCCCAGCGGACCGTTCCAGATCAGCGTCTTCGACGCGGTCAGGGCGTCGACCAGACGCGCGACCGTGGCCGGGCCGGCGTCGAGGATCTTGTCGTCGGCCGAAAGCGGCTGACCGGCGACGACGGGGCGGGCGGCTGCACCGGGCTTGACCTCGGTCGCCACGACGAAGTCGACGGGCAGCAGGATCTCGCAGCCGCGCACTTTCGCTTCGGCCAGGATCTCGCGGGCGGTGTCGGCCATGTCGCGCTCGGCGAGGGAGCCGCCGATGTCGATCCCTTGCGCGAACAGGAAGGTGTTGGCCATGCCGCCGCCGATGGCGAGGCGGTCCAGCTTGCCGACAAGGTTCTTGAGCAGGTCCAGCTTGGTCGAGACCTTGGCCCCGCCGACGATGCCGATCACCGGCTTCTTCGGCTTCCCGAGCGCCGCATCGAGCGCATCGAGCTCACGCCGCATGGATTCGCCGGCATAGGCGGGCAGCAGGCGGGCGAGACCCTCGGTCGAGGCATGGGCGCGGTGGGCGGCGGAGAAGGCGTCATTGACATAGATGTCGCCGAGTTCGGCCAGTTGCGCGGCAAAGGCCGGGTCGTTGGCTTCCTCGCCCGCATGGAAGCGGACGTTCTCGAGCAGGACCACCCCGCCCGGCGGCAGGTCGGCGATCATGGCCTTCGCCTCATCGCCCACGCAGTCGGTGGCGAACCGGACCGGGGCACCGAGCAGGTGTGCGAGGTCGTCGACCACGGGCCGCAGGCTCATGGACGGCACGACCTTGCCCTTGGGCCGGTCGAAATGGGCCAGCAGGGCGACCCGGGCACCGGCGTCACGCAGCTTGTTGATCGTCGGCAGGGCGACGCGCAGGCGGGTGTCCTCGGTGACCTTGCCGTTCTCCATCGGGACATTGAAGTCCACGCGGACCAGGGCGGTCTTGCCGGCGAGGGAGGGGGCGTCGTCGAGGGTGCGGAAGGTCATGGATGTTCTGAGTCTCTAGAAGGCGGCAAGGGCGACTCCGAGCCCTGCGGCACCCAGGATATTGGCGCCTGCGAAGTGCAGAATTCGGTGCCGCAGAACTCTATGCTGAAACAGCACGAGCCAGACGGCGATAATCCAGACCACCAGCAGAAGGATCCAACCCCAACGGAGTTGAAGGCCCATCAAACCCAGCAGCGGGGGGTCTCCGAACAGGAACAGGAAGACCATCAGCGTTGACGGAAGGGAGAAGCCCACGATCGGGGCAAGAGCCCAGACCGCCGCCGTTCCCCACCATTGGCGACTGGTTTCGCTCATGCGGCTCTAGATCAGCTTGCTCATCACCAGCGCCGTGTCGGCCATCCGCGTCGCGAAGCCCCATTCGTTGTCGTACCAGGTGAGCACCCGGGCCAGTTTGCCGTCGACGACCTGGGTCTGGGGCAGGGCGGCGGTGCTGGAGGCGGCGATGTGGTTGAGGTCGGTGGAGACCAGGGCCTCGTCGGTGGTGGCCAGAACGCCCTTCATCGGGCCGTCAGCGGCGGCCTGGATGGCGGCGTTGATCTCTTCGACCGTCACTTCGCGGCCGGCGACGACCTTCAGGTCGACGACCGAGACGTTGGGGGTCGGGACGCGGATCGACGAGCCGTCCAGCTTGCCCTTCAGGGCCGGCAGGACGAGGCCGAGGGCCTTGGCGGCGCCGGTCGAGGTCGGGATCATCGACAGGGCGGCGGCGCGGCCGCGGTACAGGTCCTTGTGCATCGTATCCAGCGTCGGCTGGTCGCCGGTGTAGGCGTGGATCGTCGTCATATAGCCGCGCTCGATGCCGAACAGATCGTGCAGGACCTTGGCCACCGGGGCCAGGGCGTTGGTGGTGCAAGAGCCGTTGGAGACGATGATGTCGTCGGCGGTCAGGGTCTCATGGTTGACCTTGTAGACGATGGTCTTGTCGGCACCGTCGCAGGGGGCCGAGACCAGCACCCGCTTCGCGCCGGCGGTCAGGTGGGCCGAGGCCTTTTCCTTCGTCGTGAAGATGCCGGTGCATTCGAAGGCGATGTCGACGTTCAGCTCCTTGTGCGGGAGCTTGGCCGGGTCACGCTCGGCGGTGACCCTGATCTTGCCCAGGCCCACGTCGATCCAGCCGTCGCCGTGTTCGATCGTTCCGGGGAAGCGGCCGTGGACCGAGTCATATTTCAGCAGGTGGGCGTTGGTCTCGACCGGGCCCAGATCGTTGATCGCCACCACCTCGATGTCGCGACGGCCATGCTCGACGATCGAGCGCAGGACGAGGCGGCCGATGCGGCCGAAACCATTGATGGCGACGCGGACGGTCATGGGGCGGTCTCCGGAGAAGCAGTGTCTGGGTTGGCGCTTCAATGAAGCCGACGGACGCGGTGATCAACCCCGCGCCCGTAACAAGACGTGATCGACTGTAACGCTTGTCGCCCTTTCAGCCCGCTTCAGGCGTCGCTCGCGCCAAGGGGCAGTTCCAGCCGGGCGAGCAGTCCGCCTTCGCTGCGGTTCGCAAGGGTCACGTCGCCGCCGTGGGCGCGCGCCGCCTGACGGGCGACGGTCAGGCCCAGGCCGGCCCCGCCGGTCTCGCGACTGCGCGACCGTTCGGCCCGGTGGAAGGGTTCGAACACGGCCTCGAGTTCGTCCTCGGGCAGGCCGGGGCCGTCGTCCTCGACCGTGACCACGGCGCGCCCATCCTGGGCGAAGGCTTTCACCCGGGCCGCGCCGCCGTATTTGACGGCGTTGGCGATCAGATTGGCGAGCGCCCGACGCAAGGCGGCGGGGTCGGCCTCGACGGCCAGTGCGCCGCCGCCGTCGAAGGTCACGGCCCCGCCGGTCTCGGAGAAACCACCCGCGCAATCGGCGGCGAGGGCGTCCAGATCAAAGGCCTCGCGCCGGTCCGGCGTCGCCTCGCCGCGGACATAGGCCATGGCCTGGCCGATCAGGGCGTCCATCTCCTCGATATCGGCGGCCATGCGGTCACGCACCGCCCCGGGGGCCTGTTCGGCCCGGAAGCGCAGGCGCGTCAGGGGGGTGCGCAGGTCGTGGGCGATGGCGGCGACGGTCTGGGTGCGGCGGCGCATATGGTCGCGCAGGGAGGCCTGCATGTCGTTGAAGGCGTGGATGGCGGTGCGCACCTCGCTGGGGCCGGAGGGCGTCAGCGGCTCAGCCTCGGGGTCGGCACCCAGACGTTCGGCGGCCTCGGCAAAGACCCGGATCGGCCGGGTCAGCCGGCGCGCCATCCACCACACCAGGGGGGCCAGCAGCAGCAGGGAGATGGCCAGGGCCAGCAGAATCCGCTGCTGCCAGGGCGACAGCAGGCCGCGCGGCGGCTCGACAGTGGCCCAGCGGCCGTCCGGTTGACGGACCGAGGCCGAGAAGGGCGCAAAGGTCAGGCGGTCGGCCCGGACGGTGAACTGACGGGTCTCCCGGTCGATGACGAAGGCCTCGCCCTCCGGACCGGCCGGCCCGGCGTGTCGCATCCGCAGTTGGGCCTCGACGTCGGCACCGCGACGCACGATCACCGTTGGTTCGGTCGGGGAGGGAGGAACCGAAACCACGACACCGGGTGCCGCGCCCGACGGGGCGCGCGGCGCGTCCCGCCCGACCGTGACCGGACCTCCGTCTGGGCGGACCAGAACGAAGTTCACGCGCCCGTTGACGGAGACGTCCTCGGCCGGGCCGGGCGCGCGCCGGCGACCCTGCCCGTGATCGACCGTGACCCTGACAGCCTCCGGCTCCACCCCCAGCCGCTGGGCGAGTCCGGCGCGGATCGCCAGGGCCATGGGGTCCAGTCCGTTGTCGATCTCAGGTCCCGGCGGTCGGTCCACGATCCGGCGGCGCAGGACACGGCCGTCTGCAGTCTCGGCCGGCTCACCCTTCAGGGCGTCTGCCGCAGCTCCGATGCTGAAACCGGCGGGCCGCGGTTCAGGGGCCAGAACCACGACGCCGAAGGCCACCGCCTGGGACATGATCACCGCCAGCACGGCCAGGGCCGCCACCTGGACCATGACAGGGAAAGACGAGGGGCGTCTCATGCGGCACCCCGGACCGCACCGTTGTGGCGCTCCACCCGCACATCAAACATATAGCCCTCGCCGCGCAGGGTCTGGATCATCTCCAGCCCGGAGTCGTCATCGAGCTTCTTCCTCAGGCGGCTGATCTGCACATCCATGGCGCGGTCGAACACGTCGGCGTCGGCACCCCGCGCGCGTTCCAGCAGCTGGTCCCGGGTCAGCACTCGCCCAGGCCTCTCGGCGAAGGCGCGCAGCAGGGCGAACTCTCCCGCCGACAGGGAGACGGCGCGGCCGTCCGGCCGGGTCAGTTCGCGGCGCAGCAGGTCCAGCCGCCAGCCGGCGAAGGTCAGGGCCGGGCCCTCGGCCGCGGCCTCGTCGCGCGGGCGGCGCAGCACGGCCCGGACGCGGGCCAGCAGTTCGCGCGGATTGCAGGGTTTGGCCAGATAGTCGTCGGCACCGAGTTCCAGCCCGATGATCCGGTCGGTGTCCTCGCCCATGGCCGACAGCATGACGATCGGCGGCCCCTTGCCGGCCAGGCGGCGACAGACCGACAGCCCGTCCTCGCCAGGCATCATCAGATCCAGCACGATCAGGTCGGTTGCCTGGTGCGCCAGGGCGCGGTCCATCTCGGTGGCCGAGGCGGCACCGACGGCATCGTAGCCGTGCTGGACCAGATAGTCGCACAGCACCTCGCGGATGCCGGGATCGTCGTCGACGACGAGAATGCGGGGGGCTGTGTCGGCTGACATGGACCCATTGTGGCGACTCTGATGCTCGCCGTCATTTCAGCTTTGAAACAATCGGCGCGACGGCTGAAACACTCCGGCAAGCCGGCTGTGGTCGAACAGGGTCAGAACAACAATGGGAGCCGACCGCTCATGCTGACCCTGATCGCCCTTTCCGCCGCCCTGATGCAGGAACCGCCGGCTCCGCCTGCACCGCCCGAGGTCCGCACCCGCATCATGCTGATGGGCGCTGACGGCCCCGGCGGCCTCGACAAGGACGGTGACGGCCAGATCACGCGTGAGGAATTCGCCGCGCCGATGAACGACCATTTTGCCCGTATGGACACCAATGGCGACGGTCGCCTGTCGACCGAGGAACTGTCGGCCGGTCATGTCGAGATGGCAGGCGACGATCACGACATCATGATGATGCACGGTCCGGGTGGTCCGGGTGTGCGGCGCATCGAAATGCACAGCTTCGGCGCCGGCGAACCGGGTGTCCGGGTCGAGCGGGTGGATACCGAGACACGGGTCGTCGTCGGCGAGCCGGGTGCAGATGGCCGTCGTGAGATCGTGATCCACGGCGGACCCGGAGGGCCCGATGGCCCGGCCGGTGCCGAGGGTCGCCGCGAAACCTGGGCAGAATGGTCGGCCCGACGGGGTCAGCAGCCGGGCGGTGGTCACGGTTCCGCCGGCGCGCCGCCGCGTATCGAGTTGCGCCGTGCAGAGGGACCGGGCGGTGAGCCCCGGGTGATGGTCTTCTCGGGCCCCGAGGGCATGGCTGAACTCGGCGAGGCCCTGGGCGAGGGCGGGCCCGGTCAACGGATCGAGATCGTGCGTGCCGGCGGCCCCGGCGGTGAGAACGATCTGGACTCCGACAACGACGGCAAGGTCAGCGAGGCCGAATTCAGCGCCCCCCTGCGCGAAGCCTTCGCCCGGATGGACGCCGATCACTCGGGCTTCATCGAGGCCGGTGAACGCGGCGCGGGCGGTCGTGGCGAGGTCTTTGTCCATCGCATCGAGACCCGCTCCGGCGACGAGGACTGATACGCCTGCGACTTCGTGATTTGAAAGGCGGACAAGGCGCCCTCTAATGGTGCCATGAACCTGGGTCGCTTCCTTCAGAAATCGACCGCAACGGCGGCGATGAGCCTTGCGCTCGTCGCCGCTCCGGCGTTTGCGGCGGACCCCGGAGCGACCGCCGTTGCGCCTGCCGCACCGTCAGCGACACCGGACCCCGAGCGGGCCCGGATGAACCAGCGGGTCTTCGATCGCGTATGGGCAGAGGTGCGTAGCCAGTATTACGATCCGGGCCTGCATGGCGTTGACTGGAACGCCGCGCGTCGGACCTGGCGGCCGGTCGCCCTGACGGCGCCGGACGACCGGACCCTGTATCGGGCGATTGGCGACATGCTCGACCTGCTGGACGACGACCACGCGGGGGCGGCGCCGCCGGCCGTGGCCCGGCGTCAGGACACGCTTCGTCAGCGTCGCGCCGCCATTGGCGTTTCCCTGCGGCCCGAACCCTCGGGCGACGTCTATCTGATCGAACAGGTCCGGCCCGGTTCGCCCGCTGCAGATGCCGGCGTGGCCGTGGGCTGGAGGCTGGTCACCGGCGAGGGCGCGCTGTGGACCCCGGAACAGGACATCGCCGAAGGGCGGCCCGTGACCCTGTCTTTGCTCGACGGCGAGGGCGCTGCACGGCCCCTGACCCTGATCCCCCGCCTGATGGAGCCGACGCCGGCCTTCGTCGCCGACCGTTCGCGCCCGGGCCTGCTGGTGCTGACCGTGGACGGGTTCGAGCTGGGGCTGGGCCGGTGGATGGGCGATCAGCTGGAAAACCTGCCGCCGGAAATCGATGTCGTCATCGATCTGCGTGGTAATCCCGGCGGGCGACTGGCCGAGGCCGATGCGGTGCTCAGCTGCTTCCTGCCGCGCGACCGGTTGTGGGCCGCGCGCACCGGTCGCTCCGGGCGACGCGTTGACCTGCGGACCGCCGGCGGCTGCGGCGATCTGGAAGAGCCGGTCGGGAACGACGTGGCCGTGCTGGTGGACGGCAACAGCCGCAGCGCCGCCGAACTGACGCCCGCCGCCCTTCAGGAGGCGCGGCGCGCGGTCGTGGTCGGGGCACCGACGGCGGGTGCGGTGCTGATCTCGCAGGAGACGCGATTGCCCGACGGCGGAAGGCTGAGCCTGAGCCGTGCCGACTTCGTCACCTCCGGCGGGGTCCGGCTGGAGAAGCGCGGCGTTACCCCTGATATTGCCGCTGCCCGGACGCTGGAAGACCGGCGTGCCGGCCGTGACCCGGGGCTGGACGCTGCCGTGGCGGCCCTGGCCGGGCCTCGCGTCGACCCCGCGATGGCCGCGCAGTCGTCGCCGTCGCTCTAGCCGGGGACGACCCGAACTCTCGAAGCGGCCTCGCGCGCCCGCTCACGCGCCTGCTCGACCGTCTCGCCGCGCGCCGTGGCCACGCCCATGCGACGGGTGACAAAGCTCTCGGGCTTGCCGAACAGCCTCAGGTCGGCGGTCGGCACCGACAGGGCCTCGGCCACGCCCTCGAAGGCCACCCCGACCGCCTCCATGCCGCCATAGATGACCGCGCTGGCGCCGATGTCGCGCTGGCTGACGTCGACCGGCAGGCCGAGGATGGCGCGGGCATGCAGGGCGAACTCGGATTGCGTCTGGGTCGCCAGGGTCACCAGACCGGTGTCATGCGGACGCGGCGACACTTCCGAGAACCAGACCTGGTCGCCCTTCACGAACAGCTCGACCCCGAACACGCCGAGACCGCCCAGTGCATCGGTGACCTTGCGGGCGATGTCCCGGGCCGAGGCGAGGGCGGCGGGCGTCATCGCCTGCGGCTGCCAGCTCTCGACATAGTCGCCCTTCACCTGGCGGTGGCCGATCGGCGCGCAGAAGTCCGTGCGTACGGCACCGTCCCGCAGTGAGCGAACGGTCAGCAGGGTGATCTCGAAGTCGAAATCGATCCGGCCCTCGACGATCACCGTCGCCGTCTCGACCCGCCCGCTGGACTGGGCATAGGCCCAGGCGTTGGCGGCGTCCTCGAGCGCGCCGATCATCGACTGACCCTTGCCCGACGACGACATCACCGGCTTGATGAAGACCGGCAGGCCGATCCGGTACGCAGCCTCGGCCAGTTCGGCGGCGGAGGTGGCGAAGGCATAGGGGCTGGTCGGCAGGCCCAGCTCCTCGGCCGCCAGACGGCGGATGCCCTCGCGGTTCATGGTCAGCTGGGTCGCTCGCGCGGTCGGGATCACCGTCGCCAGACCGGCGGCCTCGATATTCGCCAGCACATCGGTGGCGATGGCCTCGATCTCCGGCACGATGATGTGCGGGGCCTCGGCCATGATGACGCCGTTCAGCACCTGCGGATCGGTCATCGGGATGACGTGGCTGCGGTGGGCGACCTGCATGGCCGGGGCATTGGGATAGCGGTCGACGGCAATGACTTCGGCGCCCAGCCGTTGCAGCTCGATGGCGACCTCCTTGCCGAGCTCGCCCGCGCCGAGAAGCATGACGCGCACGGCGCTGTCGGAGAGGGGGGTGCCGAGGCGGGTCAACGGGGCATTTCAGAATAGTCGAACGCGGCGGGCGCGGCGCGGACCGCGCGGAGCAATTCGTCGCTCGCGCCGAGGCGTGCCATCTCGGCGGCCGGCATGATCTGCACGAAGCCGCAGGCCTTGGCCGCGTGCGGAAGGTCGGTCAGCTTCATGCCCAGTCCACCGGACGCGCCGTCCAGCCAGATTGCGATGTCTTCGCCGTCGTCCTCCGGGGCCAGCCTGCCCGCGCACAGTCCACGCAGTTCCGGGTCGATCTGGGTGTCACGCATAACGGCGTCGACATACCATCTCCGCAGGGCGGGCGCGCCGGTCCGCGCCGAAGCCGTCCCCGCTTCGGGCCGGGTCGGGCGAATGCTCACGCCCGGCCAGAGTGCCGACCAGTCGAGCAGATCATCCGTCGCCCGGTCGAAGGTGTAGTAGTTGATCTCACCGTCAGGATAGGGACCGCCGCAGTTCCTCTGATCGCTCACGGCAACGGTCAGGAACCGGGGACCGCGGTAGGGGGTCCAGACCGTTCGGATCCAGGATCCCACCTCGCCCGCAGCGTTCAGGCAGTCCTGGCGTTGCACCTGCACCCGCGCGTCGATAGCCGCCAGGCTGGAATTGATCCTTTCGGTGCCCGGGCCCGCCAGCCGGGGGCCCAGCGAGAAGTCCATATGCGGCTCCGGCGTCCACACCAGATTGGGCACCTGGCCAGTCTGCGCGCAGGCCCCAAGAAGACTCGTTGCCGCCAGAAGAGAGGCCGTGACCCCGATCACGCTCATCCGGTTCGTCATAGGCTTCCCCTCCGAAAACGACGTCGTGAGCAAGCTTGGCACGGCCGTCACGCGGTGGTCAAAGCCGCTCTCTCACTGCTGCGACCACGGCGTCGGTGGTGATCCCGAACTTCTCGTACAGGACCTCGGCCGGGGCGCTGGCCCCGAAGCCGGTCATGCCGACGAAGGCACCGTCCTCGCCGATGAACCGCTCTCAGCCCTGCTGGACGGCGGCTTCGACGGCGATGACCTCGGCGCCGAGCCGCTGAAGCTCGATGGCCAACTCCTTGCCCAGCTCCCCGGTGCCGAAGGGCATGACGCGCACGGCGCTGTCGGAGAGGGGGGTGCCCAATCTTGTGGCATGAGGGCGCATGGTCAGTGGTCCTTGTCGGTGTGCTGGATGAGATCCCAGGCGTTGCCGTACAGATCCTCGAAGACGGCGACGACGCCGTAGTCCTCGCGCCGAGGCGTTTCGCGGAAACGGACGCCCGCGGCGAGGAAGGCCGCATGGTCCCTGTCGAAATCCTCCGTTTCGAGGAACAGCCAGACCCGGCTGCCGGACTGGTTGCCGATCGCGGCCCGTTGGGCATCGGTCACGGCGCGGGCGAGCAGCAGGGATGTCTGGCCGCCGCGAGGGGTGACCCTGACCCATCGCTTGCCGCCGCCCCGATCGGCGTCTTCGCTCAGTTCGAACCCCAGCTTGCCGACATAGAAGGCGATGGCCTCGTCGTAGTCGCGGACCAGCAGGCTGAAGGCGGCGATGTGGGCCATCAGCCCTGGAGCCGCGCTTTCGCCGCCGCGACCACCGCCTCCGCCGTGATCCCGAACTTCTCGTACAGGACTTCGGCCGGGGCGCTGGCCCCGAAGCCGGTCATGCCGATGAAGGCACCGTCCTCGCCAATGAACCGCTCCCAGCCCTGCTGGATGGCGGCCTCGACGGCGACGCGGACCGTGCCGCGGCCGATGACGCTGTCCTGGTATTTCTTCGGCTGCTGGAAGAAGAGCTCGAAACAGGGGACCGAGACGACCCGGGTCGGCACGCCTTCGGCCTCCAGAACATCGGCGGCGACGAGTGCGAGCGCCAGTTCCGTGCCGGTGCCGAACAGGGTGACCCTGGCGGTGCCCTTGGCGGCGCGGATCTCATAGGCACCCTTCGCTGACAGGTTGCCGTCGGCGGCCACGGTGCGCACCGCCGGGGTCTTCTGGCGCGAAAGGGCCAGGGCCGAGGGTGCATGCTTGTGTTCCAGCGCCGCCTGCCAGCATTCCATGGCCTCGACCGTGTCGGCGGGGCGGAAGACGAGCAGGTTCGGAATGGCGCGCAGGGCGGCCAGATGCTCGACCGGCTGGTGGGTCGGGCCGTCCTCGCCGAGGCCGATCGAATCGTGAGTCAGGACGTGGATCGCCCGCACGCCCATCAGGGCCCCCAGACGGATCGCCGGCCGGCTGTAGTCCGAGAACACCATGAAGGTGCCGCCGTAGGGAATGACACCGCCGTGCAGGGCCATGCCGTTCATGGCCGCGGCCATGCCGAATTCGCGGATGCCCCAGTTGACGTAACGACCTTCATAGGACGGCGCGTCGAAGATCGGCGTGCCCTTGACGAAGGTGTTGTTCGAACCGGTCAGGTCGGCCGAGCCGCCGACCAGTTCGGGGATGGCGGCGAACAGTTCGTCCAGCGCCGCGCCCGACGACTGGCGCGTCGCCTGCGCCGGCTTCGTCTCGACCAGTTCCGCGATCTTCGCATTCAGGGCGTCGAAGGCCCCGGCGGGCAGGTCGCCCTTCATGGCGCGGGTGAAGTCCGCCGCCTGGGAGGAGGCGTGCAGCCGGGCTTCCCAGGCCTTGCGCTCCCTGGAGCCGCGACGTCCGACCTTCTTCCAGGCCTTGTCGATCGCCTCGGGCAGTTCGAAGGGGTCGTGGGTCCAGGCCAGGCCCAGTCGGGTGGCGGCGACTTCCGCTGCGCCGAGGGCCGCGCCGTGCGTCTTGTGGCTGCCTTCCATGGTGGCGGCGCCGCGGCCGATCTTTGTCTTGCAGGCGATGAGGGTCGGCTTGTCCTGGCGCGTCGCCCACTGCAGCGCAGACTTGATAGCCTTCATGTCGTGGCCGTCGACGGCCTTGACGGCCCAGCCCGCGGCCTTGAAGCGTGCCTTCTGGTCGGTGGCGTCCGAAAGGGACACCGCGCCGTCGATGGTGATCGAATTGTCGTCCCACAGCACCGTCAGCTTGTTCAGCTCGTAGCGGCCGGCCAGGGCGATCGCCTCCTGCGACACGCCCTCCATCAGGCAGCCGTCGCCGGCGATGACCCATGTGCGGTGATCGACGAGGTCGGAACCATATTTGGCGGCCAGATGGCGCTCGGCCATGGCGAAGCCGACGCTGTTGGCCAGCCCCTGACCCAGGGGGCCGGTGGTCGTCTCGACGCCGGGCATATGGCCGAACTCGGGATGACCCGCGGTCTTCGAACCCCACTGGCGGAAGTTCGACAGCTCATGCTTGGTTGCGGCCTTGTAGCCGGTCAGATGGAGCAGGCTGTAGATCAGCATCGAGCCGTGGCCCGCCGACAGGATGAAGCGGTCCCGGTCGGCCCAGTCCGGGCGGCTGGCGTCGAACTTCAGGAATTTGGAGAACAGCACCGTCGCCACGTCGGCCATGCCCATCGGCATGCCGGGGTGGCCGCTCTTCGCCTTCTCCACGCCGTCCATGGACAGCACCCGGATGGCGTCGGCCATCTGCCTGGGCGTAGCTTTTTCGGATACGGTCTTGCTGTCGGCCACGGGCGGCACTTTCGTCGGGAGGCGGAAAAAGGGAGGCGCGCCGCTTTACCCCGACGCGTCGGCGGGTTCTATACGGATTCTGGAGGATGTGACCCGAATGGACGCTGCATCGGCCGCCAAGGACCGAGTCGACCGCGCGCTGGCGCTGCTGGAACGCCGGCTGCTGGAGCTCAAGAGCCGGGCGGCCGGGACCAGCCGTGTGCCCGACGACGACCTGTTCGCGCCTGAGCCTTCGACCGAGACCGACCGCGCGCGCATCCACGAGCTGGAAGCCGCCGGCCGCGATGCTGCCGAGGCCCTGACCCACGCCGCCGACGCGATTCGCGACAGCCTGGCCGAACAGGAGGCCCGCTGATGGCGACGGTGACCGTCGAGATCAACGGCCGTCCCTATGCCGTCGGTTGCGCCGACGGCCAGGAGGAGCGCGTCCGCATCCTGGCCAAACAATTCGACGGCCATGTCCGTCAGGTGGCGGGCGAGGTCGGCCACGTCGGCGATATCCGCCTGTTCCTTATGGCCGGCCTGATGCTGGCCGATGAACTGCATGAAGTCCGGCTGGGCAATCCCGGTGCCTCCGCCGTGGCCGCCGCGGCCTCTGCATCGACCGACGGTGTGGCCGAGGCGTTGAATGCCGTGGCCGCCCGGCTGGAGAAGATCGCCCAGGGACTGTGACGCCCGGCCATTGTTCCGCCCCGGCTTAGGGACTATCTTGTCCGGCGGCGGGTCCTGCTGCGGCTCTCGTCGAAGGCAACATTTCCTTGCGACCTTAATTCACTCAAAGGGAGCTGTCCCTGATCAGGCCCGTGGGCCTGGGCACACGGCGCCCACCTGGCTACCCAGGTCGAGAGGATTTAAACGCCCTTCACGGTTCTTGCGGCGCCGCCAACCCTTTTTCTGAGCGCGCTATCGTTCGCCGCGCGGCGGCTCACTGCTTGAGCGCGCCCTCATGTCTGACAAGACCGAACTCAGGGCGACCATGCGTGCCACGCGCAAGCGCCTGGCCGGGCTGGATGCGGGCGCGGCTGACCGCGCGGCGCAACAGGCGGGAGCCCTGCCGCCGGGGCGGATCGTCGCCGTCTATCGAGCCATTGGATCGGAACTCGACGTCGAGGCCCTGTCGCACGCCCTGATCCAGGCCGGTCGCGAGCTTTGCCTTCCGGTCGTGATCAAGCGCGATGCGCCGATGATCTTCCGCCGCTGGTCACCGGGGGAGCCGCTGGAGCTGGACGAAGCCGGAGTGCCGGCGCCGTTTCCGCTCGCCGGGATCGTGGAGCCCGACCTCATCCTGACGCCCCTGCTGGCTTTCGACGCCCGTGGCGGACGGCTGGGGCAGGGAGGCGGCTACTATGACCGCACATTCGCGGCCCGGCCCGAGGTTCCCCGCATCGGCTTCGCCTATGCAGGCCAGGAGGTCGACGACCTGCCGGTCGAGCCCCATGACATGCGCCTGCATGGCGTTCTGACCGAGACCGGCTATAGACCCTTCGCATGAGACTGGCTTTTTTTGGTGATGTCGTCGGCAAGTCCGGCCGTGACGGCCTGAGCGATCACCTGCCGGGCCTGAAGCGCGACCTGAAGCTCGACTTTGTGGTGGTCAATGCCGAGAACGCCGCCGGCGGATTCGGTATCACCGAGAATACGGCGCGCGAGCTGTTCATGGCCGGCGCTGACTGCCTGACGCTGGGCAATCACAGCTGGGACCAGCGCGAGGCCCTGACCTATATCGTGCGCGAGCCACGGCTGATCCGTCCGGCCAACTATCCGCGCCTGATGGATGCGCCGGGTGCCGGGGCCAATCTGTTCGAGACCCAGAGCGGCAAGACCGTGCTGGTCATGAACGTCCTGGGCCGCATCCACATGGACCCGATGGACTGCCCGTTCAGCGCCGTCGAAAAGGAACTGGCCGCCTGTCCGATGGGCATGGCCGCCGACGCCATCATCGTCGACATGCATTGCGAGGCGACCTCCGAGAAGATGGCCATGGGCCATTTCTGCGACGGCCGCGCCTCGCTGGTGGTCGGCACACACACCCATGTCCCGACCGCTGACTGCCAGATCCTGCCCGGCGGCACGGCCTACCAGACCGATGCCGGCGGCTGCTGCGACTATGACTCCGTGATCGGCAATGAGAAGGAAGAGCCGCTGCGGCGGTTCACCACCCGGCTGTCGGGCGGCCGCTATACGCCCGCGCACGGTCCGGCGACCATCTGCGGCGTCTATGTCGAGACCGACGACAAGACCGGTCTGGCCACGCGCGTCGAACCGATCCGGGTCGGCGGGCGGCTGAGCCAGGCGATACCTGTAGTTCAGTAGTTACCTTGCCGCCGAGGCAGCGCCGGACGCTCCTTGACTCTATTTCGATGATTAGCTAATTATCGACCCATGAACCGGGTATTCAAGGCTCTCGCTGATCCGACCCGCCGCAAGGTGCTGGAACTGCTGCGCCAGCGGCCGATGACGGCGGGCGAATTGTGCGAGCATTTCCCGGTGTCCAAACCGACCATGTCCGCCCATTTCAATGTTCTCCGCGAGGCCGACCTCGTCGACGCCCGCAAACAGGGCACCACAGTCACCTACCGGATCAAGCTGTCGGTGCTGGAAGACGCCCTTCTGGGTTTCGCCCAGACCTTCGGATTCGGTTCGGACCCGCAGCCGTCCGCCGACCCCGCCTCCGCTCCCTCAAAAGGACCCAGGTCATGATCTTCAAACGCTTCGGCGGTGCCATCGCGCTCGCCGTCACCTTCCTGGCCGCCGCGGCGGCCCTCCGCTATGCCGGCGTCCAGGGGATCATCGGCGAGGATGTCGCGACCCGGGCGGTCCAGGTGATTATCGGTCTCGGGCTCGCGGCCTATGCCAATGTGATGCCCAAACAGGTCAGCGGTCCGCGTCGGTCCGCCCAGGCCGAGACCCGGGCCCAGGCGGCCCAGCGGGTCGGCGGCTGGTCGATCACCCTGGCGGGTCTGGCCCACGCCGGGCTCTGGGCCTTTGCGCCCCTGTCCTTCGCCAGCCCGGCCTCGATGGTCGTGGTCGCCGGCGCGGTCGTCCTGACGCTGGGCCACGCCGTCTGGTGCTTCACCGGCGGCCGCCGCGGCTCTCCCGCCGAAAACTGATTACAGGCGGGTGCATCCAAACGGCCGGCTCCGGGCCTCTGGCTTCCAGACCCCGGAGCCAGTCCATGCTGAAACTGCTTGCGGCCGTAGTGGCCCTCCTCCTGCCCGCCACCGCCATGGCGCAGACGCCCGACCCGGCGCCGATCGAGGTCATGGTGCTCGGTACCTATCACATGGGCAATCCGGGCCAGGACCTGCACAATGCCCGGATCGACCCTGTCACCACCCCGGCGAAACAGGCTGAACTCGAGGCGGTGACAGAGGCCCTGGCCCGCTTCCGGCCGACCGCGATCGCGATCGAGCGGGTGGCCGGCGACCAGTCCGACATGCTTGATCACCGCTATCCGGCCTTCACCCCCGCCGATCTGCTGACCGACCCCGACGAGCGCGTCCAGATCGGCTATCGCCTCGCGTACCGCCTCGGCCTCGAGCGGGTCTATGCGATCGACGAACAGGACCGCGACGGGCAGCCGTCCTACTTCCCGTTCGAGGACGTCCAGGCCTGGGTCGAGGCGAACGGCCGCACGGATGTCCTCGGCGCCATGAACGCCCGGGTCGGCGCGATGATCGCCGAGATGGAGTCCCGCCAGCGGACGGACACGGTCGGCGGCCTGCTGCGATGGATGAACACCCCCGATCGCACCGCATCGGACCAGACCTTCTACACGGCCCTGCTGGCCTTCGGGGCGGGCGACGCTCAACCGGGTGCGGTCCTTAACGGCCGCTGGTACACCCGCAATGCCCTGATCTTCGCCCGGCTGATGCAGGCCGCGAAACCCGGCGACCGGATCGTGATCATCTATGGCGCGGGCCACGGCTACTGGCTCAGGCAGTTCGTTCAGACGACGCCGGGGTTCCGGCTGGTGGAGGCCAACGACTATCTGCCGCCGGCCTGATCTCAGGCCGCCACCACCCGCGCATCCCCGCTGGCCACAGCGAATTTCGCCCGCGTGCTCAGCGTCCCGCCGCGCTCCGACACCTTGTCCATCACCTTGAACTCGGTCTGCCAGCGTTCCGGGGTGACATCGCAGACGACATAGCCGCGTTGGGCGTTGTTGAATTTCAGGAACGGATTGTCGGCCAGATAGCGGCGGCCGTCGGCCCGCTGGTCCTGACCGTCGCCGGATGAACTGATCGAGGTGGCGACGAACTCCGAGGCGATCGGCGCGCCCTCGGGATTGCGGCTGTCGCGATACAGCTCGCCGGCATAGTTCTGGTGCTCGTCCCCGGTCAGCACGACGGTGTTGCCGATCCGCCGTTCGCGCAGGCGGTCCAGCAAGCGCTGGCGCGGGATCGAGTAGCCCGCCCAGCTGTCGAGGTTGTAGCCCGGCTCCGGCCCTTCCCGTCGGTCCAGGTCCATCACCATGATCTGCTGGGCCAGCACCTTCCAGTGCGCCTGTGACTGGTCGAGGTTGCGGTACAGCCAGGCCTCCTGGGCCTGCCCCAGTATGTCGGCGTCGCGCGCCGAGACGCCCGCGCAGGTCGTGCCCCAGGCGTCGTCGCACGGCTGGTCCGAGCGGTACTGCCGGGTGTCGAGGAAATTCAGGTCCAGCAGATCGCCCCAGGCGGCATGGCGGTACAGCTGCATCTCCGCGCCGCGCGGGAAGGCCGACCGGCGCAGGGGCATATGCTCATAGAAGGCCTGGGCCGCTGCCTGCCGACGGAGCAGGAAGACCTCGGGCGGCACGCCGTCGTCGATGTCGGAGACCCAGTTGTTGACGATCTCATGGTCGTCCCAGGTCACATACCAGGCCGTCGCCGCGTGGCTGGCCTGCAGGTCGGTGTCGAGCTTGTACTGGGCATAGCGCCGCCGGTAGTCGTCGAGGCTGTAGGCCTCGCCGCCCAGATGCTGGCGCGGATTCTCGATGGTCCCGCCCGAACCCGTGTAGGTCCGGTTGCCCCGACCTTCGTAGATGTAGTCGCCGTAGCAGTAGACGAAGTCCAGGTCCTCGGCCGCCGCCTTGCGGTGGGCCGTGTAGAAGCCCTGCTCATAGGCCTGGCACCCCAGCACGCCGAACCGGGCCCGGGCGACCGCGGAACCGGCTGCCGGAGCGGTCTTCGCCCGACCCGAGGGGGTGCGCTCGGCCCCTGCTGTGAACCGGTAGAAATAGTCGCGGCCGGGCTCGAGTCCCGCGACCTCGACGTGGACCGCGTGGCCGAGTTCCGGGCGGGCGATCGCCTCGCCGCTCTGCGCCACGTTGGAAAAGCCGCGATCCGTTGCGATTTCCCACTTCACCGGGACAGGAGCCGACGGCATGCCGTGGCCGATCTCGAGCGGGCGAGGGGCCAGCCGGGTCCAGATGACAAAGCCGTCGGGGGTCGGGTCGCCGGCGGCGATGCCCAGCTGGAAGGGATATTCGGCGAATACCGGGTCGGCCAGTGCCCTGCGACCGGACCCCAGCACCACCCCGCCCGCGCCCAGCGCCAGCATCAGGCCACGGCGGGAGACGGAATCGAGCGAACGCATGAGGACCTCCGGGTTTGGACCGTCCCGACCTAGCCCGGAAATGTGACGGTCGTCACTGGCCGGGTTGGGTGGCCGGCTTCCAGGCGCGCATTTCCGCGATCTCCCGCGTCTGTGTATCGACCACGACCTGCGCCATGCGGCGAACTTCCGGGTCGCGCGACTCCCTGAGCGCCACTTCCGCCATGGCCACGGCACCGCGGTGGTGTTCGATCATCTTGGCGATATAGGCCTCGTCCACCGTCTCGCCGGAGGCCCGGGCCATGTCGGTGTGCATGGCGGCTTCGGAGGCGGCGAAGGCCCGGTCGCCCGGCGTCGCGCCGTGGCCACCGGCGTGGGCCGGCGCGGAAACAACGCCCTCCTGCACGGTCGCGGCATGGTTCTCGGCCGAGGCCTCGCGCAGGGCCTGTTGAACGGGGTCGCCGCCGCCATCACAGGCCGACAGGGTCAGGGCGAGGGCGGCCAGGGCGATCGGTGCGAGGCGCATCAGGCGTGTCCTTCAATCCAGGCCGGCATCCAGCTCTCATGCATTTCACGCAGATGGTCCAGCGGCAGGCGGAATAGAAGACCGTCACTTCCACTGGCTGAGAAGTCCCGGCCTGCGGCCTCGCCAACCACCAGGTATTCGATACCGGCCTCAGTGGCCGCCGCGTCAAGTTGGTCTAGCTGGCTCTGGTTCATGGCGACCAGGTAGCGAGCCTGATCCTCGCCGAAATAAAAGGAGTGGTCGGGACCGTCTCCCTGGATCCCCAACGACACTCCCACATCCGAGGCCAACGCCATGTCCGCCGCCGCCCCGATCAACCCGCCGTCCGACAGATCGTGCACACAGGTCAGGGCCCCGGCCTCGATCTGCTCGCGGACGAAGTCGCCGGTTCTGCGCTCCAGCGCCAGATCGACCGGGGGCGGGGCGCCGTCCTCGCGGCCCAGCACTTCGCGCAGATAGATGGAGGAGCCCAATTCGCCCTTGGTTTCACCGATCAGGACCAGCACATCGCCCTCGACCATGCCGCCGAAGCCGACGACCACGTCATAGTTGGTCAGCAGGCCGACGGCACCGACCGTCGGGGTCGGCGGAATGGCCGCGCCATTGGTCTCGTTATAGAGGCTGACGTTGCCACTCACGACCGGGAAGTCCAGCACCCGGCAGGCCTCGGCCATGCCGTCGATGGCGCGGACGATCTGGCCCATGATCTCGGGCCGTTGCGGATTGCCGAAATTGAGATTGTCGGTGATGGCGATGGGCAGCGAACCGACGGCGGTCAGGTTGCGCCAGGCCTCAGCCACGGCCTGTTTGCCGCCCTCATAGGGATCGGCCTGGACATAGCGGGGGGTGCAGTCCGAGGTCATGGCCAGACCCTTGTCCGTGCCGTGCACCCGCACCACGCCCGCGTCGGCGGCGGTGGCCGAGTCGTGCAGGGTGTCGGCCATGACGTGCCGGTCGTACTGCTCCCAGATCCAGCGCTTGGACGCCATGTCGGGGCAGCAGACCACCTTGATCACCGCATCGACCCAACTCTCGGGCGCGGGCACGTCCGCGGGGGCGAGGCGCGGTTGGAGCGCGGGCTGGACCCAGGGCCGGTCGTACAGGGGCGCGTCGTCGAACAGCGGGGCCAGCGGCACGTCGCAGACCGTCTCGCCATGGTGCTTCAGCACCAGACGGCCGGTGTCGGTGGTCACGCCGATGACGGCGGCGTCCAGACCCCACTTCCTGAAGATGCGGTGGCCGTCTTCCTCGCGGCCCGGCTTCAGCACCGCCAGCATCCGCTCCTGGCTTTCCGACAGCATCATCTCATAGGCCGTCATGCCTTCTTCGCGCTGGGGCACGGCGTCCATGTTCAGCTCGATCCCGACCGCGCCCTTGCCGGCCATTTCCACCGACGAAGAGGTCAGGCCCGCGGCACCCATGTCCTGGATGGCGGCGACGGCCCCCGAGGCCATCAGTTCGAGTGTCGCCTCGATCAGCAGCTTCTCGGCGAAGGGGTCGCCGACCTGGACGGTCGGGCGTTTCGAATCCGATTCATCGTCGAACTCGGCCGAGGACATGGTCGCGCCGTGGATGCCGTCGCGGCCGGTCTTGGATCCGAAATAGACCACCGACAGGCCCGGTGCCGGGGCGGCCGAATAGAACAGCGCATCGGCCTTGGCCACGCCCACGCACATCGCGTTGACCAGGATGTTGCCGTTGTAGCCGGCGTGGAAATTGGTCTCGCCCGCCACCGTCGGCACGCCGACACAGTTGCCGTAGCCGCCGATGCCGGAGACCACGCCCTTGACCAGCCGCTTCGTCTTCTCGTGCGACGGATCGCCGAAGCGCAGGGCGTTCAGCAGGGCCACGGGCCGCGCGCCCATGGTGAAGACGTCGCGCATGATCCCGCCCACGCCCGTCGCCGCGCCCTGGTAGGGCTCGATGAAGCTGGGGTGGTTGTGACTTTCCATCTTGAAGATGCAGGCGTCGCCGTCATCGATGTCGATGACCCCGGCGTTCTCGCCCGGACCGCAGATGACCCGGGGTCCCTTGGTCGGGAATTTGCCGAGGTGGATCTTCGAGGACTTGTACGAGCAGTGCTCGGACCACATCACCGAGAAGACGCCCAGTTCGACATGATTGGGCTCGCGGCCCAGCCGGTCGAGGACGACCTGATACTCGTTCGGGGCCAGGCCGTAGTCGGCGGCCAGTTCAGCCATGGTCTTTTGGGGAGCGCTCATGGGCGCGCCTTCTAGCCGTTGAACAGAGTCGTGTCAGCCACTGCTTGGGATGAGTGCGAGATCAGGGATCAGGCGGTGGCTCGTCCGGCCCCGGCGCGCTGGCGGAAGGTCAGCAGGATGGCCCCCGTCAGAATGGTCACGCCGGCGGCCAGTGCGACATAGGCCAGCATCGGGTTGCGCACCTGCTCGGCGACAAACGCTCCCAGCAATCCCCATGCGACGGGCAGGCCATAGGCGAGTGTCCGCAGACGGTGCGTGACGCCCAGCGCAACGGCGACCACCACGGCGATGGCCAGAATCGCCCAGGCGGTCGGCGACAGGAGCTCGGGCAGCCAGCCGTTGCCCGTGGCTACGGTGATCAGGTTGACCGGTGCCGCGATGGTCAGCCAGCCGGCCAGCAAGGCCAGCGGCCAGACGGTCATCCAGCGGTCCCGGTCGCCGCGCGGCAGGGCGCGAATGGCCCCCGCATTGGCCAGCAGGGGAATCAGCAGGACGGCCAGCGAGCCGAAGATCAGCACGATGGTCGCCACCTCCTGGTCGAAAGCCGCCGCGAGGATCCACCAGCCGATGCCGAGCAGGGCAGCGACCGACGGCCAGCCCAGGCGATGAATCAGTCGGCTCTCCCCCGTACCGGGCAGGGCCTGCCGGACCGCATAGACCAACAGCCAGAGATAGATCACACCCCAGATGGCGAAGGCGTAGCCGGCGACCTTCAGGGTGGCGTCGCTGTCGGCGGCAAACTCGGCCGGGCTCTGACCCCATTGAAGCAGGACCTGGGCCTGGCCGATCACGATGGCGAAGATCGTGGCGGCCAGCACCACCAGCCGGCGGGTCATCTGTGAAGACGTGGGACGTTCGATGGACATGGCGACTCCGCTGGCTGTGAACACCAATACGCGCTCGAACGGTGAAGGTTCAATCGGGGCCCGCCGCCGGTCCGTTTGACGCTTTCATCTTGACGGACGCCGTTCTCCCGCCTCCGATCAGTGGATGGCGAATACGCAACAGGGCCACCGCGCCGCGATCGAAGCGGCAGACCGCGCGCTGGCCGCGAATCCGCGCGATTTGCGTGCGTTGATCGCCAAGGGGGATGCACTCGGCGGGCTTGGCGACAGTCGGGCGGCCGCCAGCTTCTACAGTTCCGCCCTGCGCGCCGCCGGCGACGGTGCCGGTCTGGCGCCGCCGGTCATCGCCGAACTGCGCCGCGCCCAGGCCGCCGTCCAGGCCCAGGCCCAGCGGTTTGAGGACCATCTGACCAGCAGCCTCACAGGGGCGGGCTTCAACGCCCGGACCTCAAGCGACCGCTTCGTCCTGTCGCTCGACCTCATGGCCGGGCGCAAGCGGCTGTACCAGCAGGAACCGCGCTTCTACCTGTTTCCAGGCCTGCCCCAGATTCAGTTCCAGCCCCGCGAGACCCTGCCCTGGCTGGCAGCGGTCGAGGCGGCGGCGAGCGAGATTCGCGCCGAACTCGACGCGCTTCTGGCCGAGCCCGCGCTCTTCAGGCCCTATATCGAGCCGCGCGCTGACCGGCCCAACAGCGATGCGGCGGGCATGATGTCCAACCCTGACTGGAGCGCCCTGTTCCTCTGGAAGGACGGGGAGGAACAGCCGGACGTGGCCCGGCGCTGCCCGCGCACCCTGGCGGCCCTCGCCGAGGTTCCGCTATGCCGGGTGCCGGGCCGGACGCCGTCGATCCTGTTTTCCAAGCTCAAGGCCGGCGCGCGCATTCCGCCGCACCACGGCCTGATCAATACCCGGCTGATCTGCCATCTCCCCTTGATCGCGCCGCCCGGCAGTCGCTTCCGCGTCGGTAACGACACGCGCGAGTGGCGCGAGGGCCGGGCCTGGGCTTTTGACGACACCATCGAGCATGAGGCCATGAACGACAGCGGCCAGGACCGCACCATCCTGATTTTCGACGTCTGGAAGCCGGAGATGAGCGAGGAGGAGCGGGCGCTGGTCGGGGCGCTGTTCCAGGCCGTCGACGCCTACGGCGCCGGCGGACAGGCCTGGGGGGTCTAGACCGAAATCGGTCTTGTTGGACGCAGTCCGACAAGGCTCGGATTTCGGTCCACAATCAATCTTTCGGCCGGGCGGGGTTGCCCACGACAGTCGCGCCCTCGGGCACGTCCCGCGTGACCACCGATCCGGCACCGATGATGGCGTCATCGCCGATGGTGACGCCCGGCAGGATGATCGCGCCGCCGCCGATCCAGACGTTCCGGCCGATGGTGACCGGCCGGCCGAACTCGATCCCTTCGGCCCGCTGGACCGGATCGCGCGGATGGTCAGCGGTCAGGATCTGCACACCCGGCCCAATCTGGGTCTGGTCGCCGACCTCGACTTCGCAGACGTCCAGCACGACGCAGTTGAAATTCATGAAGACGCCGCGGCCCAGGCGGATGTTGTAGCCATAGTCGCAGTGGAAGGGCGGCCGGATGATCGCGCCCTCGCCCACCTCGCCCATCCGCTGGCGCAACAGGTCCCGGCGCTCCGACGGGCTGGCAGCCATGGCTGCGTTGTAGCGCGCCATCCACTGTCTGGCCGCGGTCTGGTCGGCCTGAAGCTCGGGGTCGCCGGGATCATAGGGCAGGCCCGAGATCATCTTCTGGCGTTCGCTCATGAACATCGGTCGGCCCCCGGATTGCACCTCGGGAGATCGACCGATGCGAGGCGTCAGGTCAAGGTCACAGACCGAATCAGGCCGCCGCGAAGACGCTGCGGAACAGGGTCGCGCCATCGGCCGAGCCGAGTTCTTCCTCAAACGCCCGGTCCGGGTGGGGCATCAGGCCCAGCACATTGCCGCGTGCATTCTGCAGGCCGGCGATGTCGGCGACCGAGCCGTTGGGATTGTCGACGTAGCGGAACACCACCTGACCCTCGCCCTCGATTCGGGCCAGGGTCTCGGCGTCGGCGAAATAGTTTCCGTCGCCGTTGCCCTGGGTCATCACCACCTCGCGCTGGCCCTGGTAGCCGGCGGTGAACCGGGTCTGGCCGTTGGCGACGGTCAGGGCGATCGGCTTGCAGACATATTTGAGACCGGCGTTCCTCAGCAGGGCACCCGGCAGCATCCCGGCCTCGCACAGGATCTGGAAACCGTTGCAGATGCCGACCACGGCCACACCGTCGTCCGCGGCCTTCTTCACAGCCTGCATGACGGGCGACTGCGCCGCCATGGCACCGCAGCGCAGATAGTCGCCGTAGGAGAAGCCGCCGGGCAGGATGATCAGATCGAGGCCAGACGGCAGTTCCGTCTCCTGGTGCCAGACCATCTCGACCCGCTCGCCCGTGGAGCGTTCGACAGCGACCTTGCAGTCGCGGTCGCAGTTGGAACCCGGGAAGACGATGACGGCTGCGCTCATGGCGCGGCCCTGTAGCAGCGTTTGCCGCTCATGTCAGGGTCTGGTGCCCTCGGGCGTCTCACGCCGCACCCCGGCGAGGAATTCGGTCATCACCGCGATGCGCTGTGCGGCCAGATCACGGGCCGCAGCGGTCTTGAGACGCGGCGGAATATCGACGGCGAATCGCTCAATCCGGCCCAGCGCCTGATCGTAATCCGGTCGGTCGGCGGTGGCTGCGAGAAGGCGAGCCGCGCCCAGGGCGCCGAGGAAGTCCAGGGCGTCGGCGTCGTGCAGGACGATCGCCTCCGCTCCCTCGGGCTCCTTGTCGTACATATGGCCCAGGATGGCGGCGCGGACGGCCGGGAATTTCTCCATCGGGAAGCCGGCCTGCATCAGGAAGGGTTCGGCCAGTTCCACCGAACGGACAGCATGGTCCTTGCCGGCGACCGCGAAGGGCGCGATCCCGCCCCAGTCGTGCAGGAAGGCCGCGGCGAACAGGACATCGGCATCGACAGTCAGGCCCTCTGCCTGCGCCAGAGCCATCCCGAGTACATAGTTCCGTTCGGAGTGACGCACGCCCCAGCTCGGGTGTTGGAGGTGCGTGTTCGCCTGTTCGTACACCGCGCGCCGCCAGAGGCTGTCCAGCGGGATGCCGGAGGGCGTCGTGGTCGGTGCCGCCGTGGCCGCCGGGGCCTCCTGCGCGGCCGGTGCGCTCGAAGGGAACAACAGCAGAGCGCCCGCTGCGATGGTCAGAATCAGGGTCTTCATGCCGCCGCTCCCGATGAATCCGTGATCAGCCGCGGTTCTCGTACACGCCCGTGATCGAGGCCCGGGCCAGGGTGTGGAAATGCAGGTTGAAGCCGAAGATGGCACCCGAGTTTTCGGGCGTGACATCCAGCCGTTCCGTGTCCACGGCGAAGACGGTGAAGATGTAGCGGTGCGGCCCGTGGCCCGGCGGCGGGGCGGCACCGCCGAAGCCCGGAGGTCCGAAATCCGTGCGGCCTTCGACCGCCCCTTCGGGCAGGCCGGCGGACGAGGCACCCTCGGCCAGTTCAGTCACATCAGCGGGAAGGTTGGCCACGGTCCAGTGCCAGAAACCCGAGCCGGTCGGCGCGTCGGGGTCGTAGCAGGTGACGGCGAAGCTCTTCGTGCCCTCGGGTGCCCCCGACCAGCTCAACTGTGGTGAACGGTTACCCTTCGCGTACACCTGGGCGTCCGGCAGGGCACCACCGTCGGCGAATCCCGTGGAGGTGAGGGTGAAGGTCATGGGGCGCTCCTCGCTGCGTATGGACGGACCCTAACGCATGAGCACGGCCCACGTCGCTAGTGCGCCGCTTCCTTCGCCGCCGGGGTGAAGGCCCGGTCATCGGTCAGGCCGCCGGCCAGGGCCGCCGCAAAGATCAGCACGCCGACGACGACAAAGGCCGTAACCGAGAATTTGATCAGCCGGTTCACGCGACCTCGATGCGGTAGCTTTCGATCACGGTATTGGCCAGCAGGGTCTCGCACATGCGTTTGACTTCGGCGGCCTTGTCCTCGACGCCGTCGCCGAGGTCGAATTCGATCAGCTTGCCGACGCGGGCGTTCGACACGTCCGCCCAGCCGAGTCCATGCAGGGCGCCTTCGACGGCCTTGCCCTGAACGTCCAGCACGCCCGGCTTGAGGAAGACGTGAACCTTGACCTTGGCCATCAGTGCAGTCCCCCCTGAATCACGGTCGGCATGTCCTTCATGATGCCGAGGCGGCGGGCCACCTCGGTGTAGCTTTCGATGACATTGCCCAGATCGCGGCGGAAGCGGTCCTTGTCCAGCTTCTCGCCCGTATTGGTGTCCCACAGGCGGCAGGAATCAGGGCTGATCTCGTCGGCCAGCAGGACGCGCGAGAAATCGTTCTCCCACACCCGGCCGAACTCGATCTTGAAGTCCACCAGGGTGATGCCGACGGCCCCGAACATGCCCGACAGATAGTCGTTCACCCGGACCGTCATGGCCAGGATGTCGTCCAGCTCCTGGGTCGTGGCCCAGTTGAAGGCCGTGATGTGCTCCTCGGTGACCATCGGGTCGTTGAGCTCATCCTTCTTGAGATAGAATTCGATGATCGACCGGGGCAGGGGCGTGCCCTCGTCGATGCCGAGGCGCTGGCTCATCGAACCGGCGACGATGTTGCGGCAGACGACCTCGAGCGGGATGATCTCGACCTCGCGGATCAGCTGCTCGCGCAGGTTCAGCCGCTTGATGAAGTGGTTGGTCACGCCGATGCCGTTCAGGCGCGACATGATGAACTCGCTGATGCGGTTGTTGATGACGCCCTTGCCTTCCAGCTGGGCCTTTTTCTCGCCGTTGAAGGCGGTGGCGTCGTCCTTGAAATACTGGATCAGGGTGCCGGGCTCGGGTCCTTCGTAGAGGATCTTGGCCTTGCCCTCGTAAATCTTCTTGCGCTTGACGTTCATCATGGTTGGTCCGGACAGGCACGACGGAAACGGCTATCGCGCGGCCAGAGGGTGATCTGGGCGGCTCAATCCGGAATCGGGCGGGCGGGAAAATGTCGCGGGAACCCTTAGCGGATGCGGCACCGCGACACAAACCGACTGCGTTGCGGCAGGGCCTGCCGCCGCGGTGTCGCAACCCCGCGAGTTCCGGTTGCGTTCGGCCATGGGGCGGCTATAGACCAACTCGACCGCAGCCGTGCTTTCAGGCCGCCCAAACGGAGCCTCGCAACGCCCATGACCACCTTCGACGATCGGGAAAAGGGCTTCGAGTCCAAATACGCCCTCGATCAGGAACAGGAATTCAAGGCGGTCGCCCGGCGCAACAAGCTGCTGGGCCTCTGGGCCGCCGAGAAGATGGGGCTGAACGCGGATCGCGCGCAGGAATACGGCCGCGCCATCGTCAAGGCCGACTTCGATCAGCCGGGCGAGGAAGACGTCTACCGCAAGATCGCCCAGGACCTCGAAGGCGCCGGCCTGACCGTCTCGGAGGGCGAAATCCGCCGCAAGATGGATGAACTGTCGTCGGTCGCGCGCGAGCAGATCCGCAACGACGAATAGTCGGCGCGTCATCGCAGACGAAAAAGGGCCGCTCCAGCGATGGAGCGGCCCTTCTCGTATCCGGCGTAGGCCGGGCCTGGTTCGGCATCATCGCCCGCTATCGGGACGCGACACGTGACCGAGCCCCGCCACCTGGCGGAGAAATTTCGACAGCAGCGACCAGGTCGCCGCCTTCTCCGACAGCGGACGGGTGTAGGCAGGGCTCGAGGACGGCAGATCGACCAGAGCGATGTCCGCGCGGAGCGTCAGGCTGCGCCGGCCGATCCGCGCTGCGGTCCCGCCGTTGAAGGCCACGGCCCTCAGCGCAGGCAGGCTGTCGATCAGGCGGTTCAGATCGGCCGCCTCGGCGTTGCGGATCGCCGCGTCCAGGCTGCCCGGTCTCTCGGCGCTGGCGATCACATCCCACAGGCCTACGCCCGCCGCCTTCACCGCCTCCAGCCGGTCGGGGTAGGGCCGGGCGACGAGGTCGACGCCGATCACGCCGCCGACCAGACGCCAGAAGCCGTTCTGCGGGTGTCCATAGTACTGGCCCGCCTTCAACGAAGCCTCGCCGGGCAGGCTGCCGAGGATCAGCAGCCGTGTGTGCGCATCGACAACGGGGTCGAAGGCGCGTTTGAGGCTCACGCGGGCCCGAACACGCGGGCGAACACGGTGTCGACGTGCTTGGTATGGTAGCCGAGGTCGAACAGCGCCTCGAGCTGCGCCGCCGGCAGGGTCACCCGTGCGTCGGCCTTCAGGAAATCGAGGAAGCGACCTTCGCCCCGCCACACCTTCATGGCGTTCTCCTGCACCGCCGCATAGGCGTCCTCACGAGATACGCCGGCCTGGGTCAGGGCCAGCATGACCCGCTGGGAGTGCACCAGCCCGCCCAGCAGGTTGAGATTCTTCTCCATATTCGCCGGATAGACGTTTAGCCGTTCGACCACATTCGCCAGCCGGTGCAGGGCGAAGTCCAGGTGGATGGTGGCGTCCGGCCCGATCCCGCGCTCGACCGAGGAGTGGCTGATGTCCCGCTCATGCCAGAGGGCGACGTTCTCCATCGCGGGGACGACCGCCGACCGGACCAGACGGGCCAGGCCGGTCAGGTTCTCGGTCAGGATGGGGTTGCGCTTGTGCGGCATGGCGGAAGAGCCCTTCTGGCCCTTGTCGAAAAACTCCTCGGCCTCCAGCACCTCGGTGCGCTGCAGGTGGCGGATTTCGGTCGCCAGACGCTCGATCGACGAGGCGACGACGCCGAGGGCGGCGAAGAAGGCGGCGTGACGGTCGCGCGGGATGACCTGGGTCGAGACCGGCTCGACCTGCAGGCCCATCTGGTCAGCGACATAGGCTTCGACGGCCGGATCGACATTGGCGAAGGTGCCGACGGCACCCGAGATGGCGCAGGTGGCGATCTCTTCCTTCGCGGTGAGCAGCCGCCGCTTTGCCCGCTGGAACTCGGCATGATAGCCGGCCAGTTTGAGGCCGAAGGTGACCGGCTCGGCGTGGATGCCGTGGCTGCGGCCGACGCAGGGCGTGAGCTTGTGCTCCTTCGCCCGGGTTTCAAGCGCCGCCAGCACCCGGTCGACGCCCTCGATCAGCAGGTCAGAGGCGCGCGCAAGCTGCACCGCGAAACAGGTGTCCAGCACATCCGAGGAGGTCATGCCCTGGTGCAGGAAGCGGGCTTCCTCGCCGACGATCTCCGACACATGGGTCAGGAAGGCGATGACATCGTGCTTGGTGGTGCGCTCGATCTCGTCGATCCGGTCGGCGTCGAACACCACATCCTTGCCCTTGGCCCAGATCGCCTCTGCGGCCTCGACCGGAATCACGCCCAGTTCGGCCATCTTCGTGGCGGCGTGCGCCTCGATCTCGAACCAGATCCGGTATTTGGTCTCCTGGGACCAGATGGCGACGGCGGCGGGGCGGGAATAACGGCTGATCATGGGGGCGGGGTGTCAGGCGAGGGCGCCGCCGAGTCAAGCGCGGCTTGTGCCTGACGCCTTCGAACGGATTGTCCAGATGCCCTGAAGCGCCCTATGCGTGAGACCTCACCCCTGAGGAGCAAGACCATGGAACTGATCATCGGCCCGCGGCTGTATTCGACCTGGTCCCTGCGGCCCTGGCTGGTGCTGAAACGGTGCAAGGCCGACTTCACCGTGCGCGAGATCGATATCTATTCGCCGGCCGGTCAGGCCGAGCTCGAACAGATCTCGCCCTCCCGCCTCGTGCCCCTGCTCGAGGTCGATGGCGTCACGGTCTGGGATTCCATGGCGATCTCGGTCTGGTGCGCCGAACGCTATCCCGAAGCCCGGCTGTGGCCTGCGGATCCGCACGCCCGCTGGCTGGCACGGTCTGCGGCCTGCGAGATGCACGGCGGCTTCATGGCTCTGCGCACCGACTGCGGCATGGGACCCGACCACACCATGGTCGGACCGGACCGTTCGTCGCCTCCCACGGGCGAAGCCGTCGAGCGCGACATCCGCCGCATTGTCGGGCTCTGGAAGGAGATGCGCGCCCGGTTCGGCATCGGCGGGCCCTACCTTTTCGGCGAATGGTCCGTGCCGGACGCCTTCTTCACCCCGGTCGCCGCGCGGTTCCGGCATTACCGGATCGATCTGGCGGACTATGGCGACGACGGCGCGGCAGCGGCCTACTGCGACGCGCTCCTGACCCAGCCGGACTTCCTCGAATGGTCGGCTGAGGCGCTGTCAGGCCGTTAACCGCCCCGCAAAACCCGGTCTTAAGACAACGGCGGTATATCCGGGTCTTCAGGAGCGCAGAAGCGTTCAGGGGTCCGCCGATGTCCATGCCCGCAGAACAGCCCGGAACAAGCCGTCCCAGCCTGATGGTCTACGGCCTGATGATCGTGATTGCCTGCTGTCTTCCGGCCCTGCTGCTGGTCAACATCTAGTTCGAGCTGACAGCAGGGACCGCTGCGACCTCGACCGGCGGCACCGGAACCGGTGGCGGAGCGACATAGTCGAGCGAGAGCGGGATCAGGGTCGCTCCGGACGCCACGGCGTCCAGTGTATTCAGCGGCCGGCCGTTCATGCGCTGGTAGATCCAGTAGGCCGCCACGACCTTTTCCACATATTCCCGGGCCTGTGGCACGTCGATCGTCTCGATCAGCAGCAGCGGGTCGGCGTCATGGCCCAGCTTCCGGATGGCGGCGACCATGGGGCCGGGCCCCGCATTGTAGGACGCCGCCGCCCGCAGCAGGTCGCCGTTGATCGCGGGCAGGGCGAGCACACGGTTCACATAGGCCTGACCCAGGCGGGCGTTGACGTCAGGCTGAAACAGACGCTCGGGGTCGCTGACGAAAGCCCGGTCGCCGGTCAGCTCGACGGCGGTTGCAGGCATGACCTGCATCAGGCCATAGGCGCCGGCGCCGGAACGGGCGCGGGCGTTGAAGCCGGTCTCCTTGCGGGCGATGGCATAGACCAGCGACCGTTCGACGGTGAAGCCGCCCTCGGGCTCAATGACCGGCTGGGCGTAGCGCGTGGCGTCGATGCGGCGCACATCGTCGCCCGAACCCGTTACCCTGGGACCCAGCGCCCGGCCCAGCGCGGCCCAGAGCTGCCGGCCCCGGTCGGTGACGGCGGCGCGAAGGCCGGTCCGAAGCTCATCCCGGGCATCTGCGCGACGACCGACCTCGAAGAAGGCGACGGTGCGGCGTGCGCGAGGCTCGGAGCGGATGAATTCGTCCAGTTCGTCGGCGTCGACGCCGATGGGCTCCTCGGCCTGATAGGCGGCCGGCCGCGGACTTCCGGCGGCATAGGGCGTCGGTCCCAGATTCTCGATCACGGGTTCCTCGCCCAGCTGTCGCAGGGCGATCTGGCCGTAGAAGGTGGCCGGCCAGGTTGCGGCGCGGTGCAGCAGGGGTTGGACGCGGTCTTGCTGGCCGGACCGTCCGGCCGAACGGGCGGCCCAGAAGGCGGCCCCGGAACGGACCCAGCCGTCCTCGGTCGGATCGTCGAGAACCCGTTCGAAGGCGATCTTGGCAGCGGCGAACTCGCCGAGTCGATACTGGGCCAGGGCGACGGTCCACCAGTCGCCGATCTGCTCGCCGATCGAGACCGCGCCGCTCAGGTCGTCGCGGTTCAGGGCGACCCGGGCCGCCTTCATCGGGTCAGCCTCGGTGTTGCCGCCGGCGGCCTCGATCCGGTTCCAGTAGCGTCCGCCCCCCATCCGCGATGGCTGCCTCGGCTCGGCCGCGCCGTCGGGCCGGCGACGCATGGCGAGATTCCAGGCGCGTTCAGCCACCGGGAGGTCAGAATACTCTTCCAGCCAGGCCGCAAGTTCCTCGAAGGTGGCCGTATAGTCGGGGTGGAAGAGACGCTCGAACTCGACCTGACCAAGAAGCACGTGGTCATTGGCCTGTCTCGCCGAGTCGCGGGCGGCCTCAAGATCACCGCGGCGCAGGGCGTCGAATGCTGTGGTGTAGTTCAGGCGGTCCGCGGCGCTGAGCGTCGAAGGCGGGCGACGTTCGCCTTCTTCGGCGTGCGCGGCGCCGGCGAGGGCGAACAACGCCAGGGCCAGCGTCGGCGCGAAAATCGCGCGGCGGAAATCAGATCGCACTTGAGGCGGCCCCCCTGAGAGCATCGAACGACCCGTCTCGACCCGGGTCAATTCGCGCTGTTCGTTCGGTCGTCAGGCCAGAAAGGCGCCACCGCCTCAGCCCATGTCAATGTTTCACCCCTTTTTGGGGCAGTTTTGAGTCTGAAGGATGAACGAGCCTGGCCGTCAGTCCGCAATCCGCGCGGCCAGGGACAGCAGGTCGGCCCAGACCTCGCGCTTGGCGATGGGCTGGCGGAGCAGGAAGGCCGGATGAAGGGTCGGCAGGGCCGGTGCCGACACTGCGCCCTCCGCCAGCCGCCACTCCCGCCACTGCCCCCGCATCCGCATGATGCCCTCGTCGGTCGCCAGCACCGACTTGGCCGAGGCCGCACCCAGCAACAGCACGGCTTTGGGCTTCAGCAGGGCGAAGGCGCGCTCGACGAAAGGTGCGCAGACCGCCTGTTCTGATGCCGTCGGCGTCCGGTTGCCGGGCGGTCGCCAGAAGACGGTGTTGGTAATGAACACCCGGCCCTCGAGCCCCGCCTCGGCCAGCATCCGGTCCAGCAGCTTGCCCGCCTTGCCGATGAAGGGCTGCCCCCGCTCATCCTCTTCCGCGCCGGGGCCTTCACCGATGATCAGCACCTCGGCCTCGGGGTTGCCGCGACAAAACACCGCCTGTTTCGCGCCCATGCCGCGCAGCGGGCAGCCCTCGAAGGCGGCGATGGCGAGACCCAGGGCCTCGAGCGTGTCCGCGCCGGCGGCCAGCCGCCGGGCCTCGGACAAGGCGTCGTCGGCTGAGATGATCGGCGTCACCGAGGCCGTGGCCTTCGCCACCGCCTTGACGGCAGGGGGCGGGGCGACGTGGGTGCGGTCGACCGGGGCGTCCTCGAAACAGGCGTCGACGCCCGCATCCCGCCAGAAGGCGAGCAGGCTTTCGGCGCTGGCGGTGTCGAGGTGCGGCGTTGTCATCGGCTGGATGCGCACAGGGATAGTCCTTGACCACCCTTGCGTCACCTTCGGATAAGCGGAAAACAGCAAGACCCCACTGAACACTGAGGATTCTGGTCATGGCCGACAATGCCATCGAAGGCGGCGCAACCAACGCCTGGCAGGAAGCCGTGATCGACAAGCTGCCGCCCGCCGAGGCGCTGGCCGGGGTCGAGCGCGAGGTGATGGAGTATGACGTCGTCATCGTCGGCGGCGGTCCCGCCGGCCTGTCCGCCGCCATCCGCCTGAAACAGCGGGCGGAAAAGGACGGCAAGGAAATCACCGTTGCCGTGCTCGAGAAGTCGGCCGAGGTCGGCGGCCACATCCTGTCCGGCGCGGTGATCGATCCGAAGGCATTGAAGGAGCTCTTCCCCGACTGGAAGGACCGCGGCGCGCCCTTGGAGACGCCGGTCACAGAGGACCGGTTCATGATCCTGGGGCCGATGGGTCAGGCCTCCCTGCCCATGCCGCTGCTCCCGCCGATCATGCACAATGACGGCTGCTACATCGCCTCGCTGGGCAATCTGGCGCGCTGGCTGGGCGAACAGGCCGAGGCGCTCGGCGTCGAGGTCTATCCCGGCATGGCCGCCAGCCATGTGGTCTGGGACGAACCGTCCGGCCGGGTGAAGGGTGTCGTCGCCGGTGTGTTCGGCATCGACCGCCACGGCAAGCCGACCGACGACTTCCAGCCGGGCATCGAACTGCACGGCAAATACGTCTTCATCGCCGAGGGCGTGCGCGGTTCGCTGGCCAAGACCATCATGGCCCGCCACAACCTGTGCGACACGGCCGAGCCGCAGAAATTCGGCATCGGTCTCAAGGAACTTTGGCAGGTTCCGGCGGACAAGCACCGCCCCGGCCTGGCCCAGCACACCACCGGCTGGCCGCTGGACGAATTCACCGGCGGCGGCAGCTTCATGTACCATTTCGGGGACCGCTACGTGGCCATCGGCTACGTCGTGCACCTGAACTACAAGAACCCCTTCCTGTCGCCGTTCGACGAGTTCCAGCGCTTCAAGCACCATCCGGCGATCAGCGAGCATCTGGAGGGCGGGACCCGCATCTCCTACGGTGCCCGGGCCATCACCGAGGGCGGCTTCCAGTCCGTGCCGAAGCTTTCGTTCCCCGGCGGTGCGTTGATCGGCTGCTCGGCCGGGTTCGTGAACGTGCCGCGCATCAAGGGCAGCCACAACGCCATGAAGACCGGCATTCTGGCCGCTGACGCCGCCTATGACGCGGTGCAGGCCGGGCGCGCGGGCGACCAGCTGGTCGAATACCAGACCGCCTATGAGAAGAGCTGGGTCTACAAGGAGCTGAAACAGGTCCGGAACGCCAAACCCTATCTGTCGAAATTCGGCACGACGGTCGGCGGCGCACTCGGCCTGTTCGACATGTGGTTCTCGTCGATCTTCCGCGTGAACCTGCCGTGGACCCTGAAGCACGGAAAAACCGACGCCGCCTCGACGGAAAAGGCTTCGAAACACAAGGCGATCGCCTATCCCAGGCCAGACGGAAAGCTGTCGTTCGACAAACTGTCCTCGGTCTTCATCTCGAACACCAACCACGCCGAGGAGCAGCCGGCGCACCTGAGGCTGCTCGACCCGTCGATCCCGATCGGGGTCAATCTGGCGGAATACGGCGAGCCGGCGCGGCTCTACTGCCCGGCGGGCGTGTACGAGGTTTTGTACGACGAGGACGGCAAGTCCAATCCGCGCTTCCAGATCAACGCCCAGAACTGCGTCCACTGCAAAACCTGCGACATCAAGGATCCGTCCCAGAACATCGTCTGGACCACGCCCGAGGGCGGCGGCGGGCCGAACTATCCGAATATGTAAGGCCAAAACTTCTTGGGGCGGGCGAGAGGCCTTGTCGCCGCCGCATAATCCGGGAAGGGTCGGGTCATGCGCCTTTCCCGCCTCTCCCTGCTCCTGACAGCCAGCGTCCTGACCGCGCTGGGCTCCCCTGCCCTGGCGCAGGAGGCTCCGGCCGTCGTGAACCCGCCGGTCGTGGCCCCTGCGGAACCGGCTGCGGCCGCGCCGGACGAGCCCGTCGCTCCGCCGATACCCGCAGTCTGGTCCCCTGTGCCCGTCGATGCGACGGGACAGTCGGCCTACGGTCTCTACCTGTCCGGCCTGCTCGCCAGCCTCCGCGGCGACTACACCGAGGGCTCGGATCTGCTGGCACGGAGTCAGAGCCTGGTCCCGGAACAGCCTCGGGTAGGATTCGACGCCTTCCGCGCCGGCCTGATGGCCGGTGATCTCGACGCCATCGTCCGGATTTCACCCGCCCTCCAGAACCAACCGGCGCTCGCCGATGCGGGGCGACTCGCGGGTGCGGTCGACGCCATGCAACGGGGTGATGCCCGGGCCGGGCTGGCGATCCTCGACGCGGGCGAGTTTGATGAGGCGTTTGCCCTGGCGGCGCGCTTCCTGCGGGCGCCTGTCGCCGCTGCGGCGGGCGACTGGGACTCGGCTCTGAAGCCGGTGACGCTGGCACCGGGCGATCCGGCCACCCTGATATTGCTGCACCAGCATGCCCGCCTGCTGGAGGTCCGCCGTCGTTATGCCGAGGCGGAGACGGCCTATCTGACCCTGCTCCAGGTTCCGATCGCGACCCAGCTGTTCGCGCGGGACTATGCCGACTTCCTGAAGCGGCGCGGCCGGACCGGCGAAGCGCTCGCCTACTACCGGAGCGTACTCGACGCCGCCGCAACCGACGGAGCGGACACTTCGACCGAAGCCCGGGGTCTGGTGCAGATCCGCCCGCCAGCGGCCCCCACGCCGGCCGAAACGGCGGCCCAGGGACTCAGGTTTGCGGCCATCTTCCTGGGGTCCAACCCGGAGGCGCGCTCGCAGGTGGTCGTCTATTTGCGAATGGCGGAGAACCTGCACCCGGACGATGAAATCTCCCTGCATCTGGGACAGACCCTTGCCGCCGGTACCCAACAGGCGGAAGCCCGGCTGGCGTTCGGCCGGGTCGGGCCGGAGAACCCGATCCGATACGCCGAAGCCCGGGTCGGCATCGGGATCAGTTTCGCGCGCGAAAACCGCACGGCCGAGGCGCTCGCCGCCTTCGAACAGGCGCGCGCGGTTTCACCGGGCGAACCACAGATTCTGCGCCTGCTGACGGCCCAGCTGAACGGCCTTGGCCGTCATGAGGAAGCCCTCGCCGCCATCGACGATCCAAGCGCGAACGCGGCGCGGGCCCAACCGGAGATTCGGGAAATCCGCGGCCTGACCCTGCAGGAGCTCGGCCGCATGGACGAGGCCGAGGCCGAGCTGTGGGCGGCGCTTCAGGCCGCACCTGACAACTCATCGCTGCTGAACTCGCTCGGCTATATGTGGGTCGACAGTGGCCGCCGCGTCCTGCAGGGAGCCGAAATGCTCGCCCGCGCCCACGCCGCCGAGCCCGAGAACGGCAACATCCAGGATTCGCTGGGTTGGGCCCAGTTCCGGCAGGGCCAGTACGACATCGCCGTCGAGACCCTTGAGGGTGCCGTCGGCAAGGAACCTGCCAATGCCGCGATCAATGACCACCTGGGCGACGCCTACTGGCAGGTCGGCCGGACGCGCGAGGCCCGGTGGCAATGGAACCGCGTACTGACGCTGGATCCGGACGCCGAACGCCGCACCGAGGTGGAACAGAAGCTGGCAAACGGTCTGTCGATTGCGCCGCCGGTGTCCGCCGGCCAGTTCTGAGCCATGGCCGCGATCGCCCGGCTCGCCCCGGCCAAGATCAATCTGTTCCTGCACGTCGGACCGCTTCAGGCGGACGGCTATCACCCTCTGGCCAGTCTGGTCGTCTTCGCCGATGTCGGAGACCGGCTGACGGTCGAGCGGGCGGAGCGCCTGTCGCTGGCGGTCGCCGGCCCGTTCGCCGATGCGCTCACAGGCGAGGGCGACAATCTGGTGTTGCGGGCGGTGCGAGCGCTGGGCGCGGCGGCGGGGGTCGGGGAGCCGGCCCTGCGCATCACCCTCGACAAGCAGCTGCCGGTGGCCGCCGGGCTGGGTGGCGGGTCGTCCGACGCCGGGGCGGCGCTGAAGCTGGCGCGCGATACGCTGGGTTTGCCGCTGGACGATGCGGTGCTGGCGGAGATCGCCGCCGGTATCGGCGCCGACGGCCCCATGTGCCTGCACGCCCGGGCCGCCTGGGCCGAGGGGCGGGGCGATGTTCTGAGCTTTGAGGACGGCCTGCCGCCCCTGCCGGCCTTGCTGGTCAATCCGGGCGTGCCCTCCTCGACCGGGGCCGTCTATCGTGCCTTTGACGACGGCGTGACCGGAACGGCGGACCGGCCGTCGTCGCCGTCTGACAGGTCGGTGCGCTCTGTGATCGACTGGCTCTCGGAGCAGCGGAACGACCTGGAGGCACCCGCCGTGGCTCTGGCCCCGGCAATCGGCGAGGCGCTGGCGACGACGGCGGCGCTGCCCGGGGTGCGCCTGACACGCATGTCCGGCTCGGGTGCTACGGTCTTCGCCCTGTTCGACACGACCGAGGCCGCCGAGGCCGCCGGACAGACCCTGTCAGCGCGTTACCCCGATTGGTGGGTCCGGCCGACTGTCCTGCGCTAGCCGCTGATCGCCGCCTTAACCGTCGGCAAACCCGTGTCTGGCAGAGTGGCGGTATGGAAACGCTCTCGCCCGCCCAGATCGCCGCGTTCGAAGCCGTGCTCAGCAAGGTCCCGCTCGAGGATCGCGCCCGGCTTCACGCCCTCAAGGACGCCGCCGCCGCCGCGGCCGCCGCCTCCGCCCCCCACTGGGATTTCGACCAGCCGGGCCATCGCGCCGAGGAGGCCCTGGCCGGGGCTTTCGGCTCCGCCCTGACAGACGACCACCGTCGCGCGCTCATCGCGGTGTGGGCTCTGGAGATGCCGGCGCGGATCCCCGCCGCCGACCTGCCGCAGGCCTCGCTCGAGCTCTATCCGGAATGGATCCAGCGGCTCGCCGACTTCCTGACCGCCGCCGCCGACCCCTATGACCGCGACTTCTGGGCCAAGGACGTGCGTATCTCGCTGGTCCTCAGCGTGCCCGGCGCCCGCACCCAGATGATCGACCTGTCCTCGCCGATGGGGCCGGGTCAGGTCCTGCGCCACGCCCGCGAGGGCTGGGGCTGGTCGGTGATCCCGGCCTATGCCGCCGCCCAGGCCTGGAAGCCCTGGCTGGAGGTCCATACCGAGAGCCGCGAACTGTCCGACTTCAACGAGGCCGGCTGGGACCGCGCCTGGGCCACGGCCGCCGAGATCTGCAAGCGCCGCCCCGAGATGGCGGGCATGCTGGGCTCGAGCTGGTTCTATGATCCGCCGCTGGAGCAGATCAGCCCGCGCCTCGCCTATCTGCGGCTCAACCTGCTGAAGCACGGCGCCTTCATGGTGCATCAGGGGCCGGGCGAGATTCACACCCAGCGCGCCGCCACCTCTTCGCCGACCCGCGCCGCCCTGATCGAGGCCGGCGAGTACACGGCCCGTTCGTGGATTGTGGCCTTCCCCCGCGCCGCCCTGATCAAATGGGCTGACGGGCGCAAGGCGGCGATGATGCGCGAAGCGGCCTAGCTCTCCTTTGCTGTCGTCATTCCGGGCGAAGGCGAGCAACGCGAGCCGCAGACCCGGAACCCAGCGGCGCCGCGACGGCGGCGAAACACCGTGGTGTCAGAAATCTCACGCCGGCAGTGTCGGCGCTCCCGACAGCTTCGCGCTCTCGCGCGCCGCTGGGTTCCGGGCCTCCGCTGCGCTTCGCCCGGAATGACGAAAGCTTATTGGGTGACCTTGTCCCAGGCCGCGCCGACCGGCGCGATCTCCAGCCCGGCGGCCTTCGCAAGCCGCAGCAACCCATCCAGATCGGCCGGGGTGCAGCCGTAGTCCGTGGGCCGGTCGCTTACATCGTGGCCATAGGCGGTCAGCCAGCCCTTCGACGCCGCAGCCTCGGCCATCAGGCCTGGGAGGTCGTAGCCGGGCAGGCGGCGGCTTTCGAGGCCGATCGACTTGATCAGGGCCCGGTCCTCGCGCCCGGCGTTGACGCCGTCGCGGACGCCGCGGGCCATGGCGAACCGCTCGCGCACGACCCGCTTTGCCCCGACCGTCGCATCGCCGAACGGCCAGGCGAAGGTCGTCATGCGGTGGCCGTCCAGCCGCTCGGCCACCCAGGCGGCATTGGCGTCGAGGCTGAGCCGCAGGGCTTCGGCGTCCATGCGCAGGGCACTGGTGTGGCCGAAGGTGTGGCAGCCGACCTCGTGGCCGGCGGCGTGGAGCGACTGCAGGTGCGGGACCCGGAACTGGTCGCGGTCCATGTTCACGCCGTCGGCGAGGCCGCCGCAGACATAGTAGGTGGCTTTCACGCCGTGCTCGGCGAGGATCGGCCCGGCTTCGGTCCAGGCGCTGGCGGGGAAGTCGTCGAAGCTCAGCGAGAAGACCCCGCGCGCCGGCGCGATGGTCACCGCCTCGATGTCGAGATAGCGCGCGGCCCGCCGGCGCATCTGGTCGATCTGCTTCATGGGTACAGTTTGAGGTCGCGGCGCTTAAGGAAGCGTTTGGTCAGCCGGCCTTGGGCTTGCGGAAGCCGGATCGGGCAGTGTGTCGGGCTATGTCGCGGGCTTTCGCCTGGCGCGACGCTTCTTCGGCTACGGCACGGATGGCCGCGGCGGAATCCTCTCCGTCTTCGACCGTCAGGGTGGCTTTCCCGACGACCCTTCCCTTGCGTCTGATTGTTGAGCCAACCTTCATCATCGTCCGACGCTACCCGACCTCGCCTTGCCCCGCAAAGGCCCGCCGTCTAGGGTCCGCGCCTCTCATTTTGCGACTGCGAACAGCCTGACGTGACCACCGAACCGCTCGCCTTCCAGGACCTGATCCTGACGCTCCACAAATACTGGGGCGATCAGGGCTGCGCCATCCTGCAGCCCTATGACATCGAGGTCGGGGCCGGGACCCTGCATCCGGCGACGGTGCTGCGCGCCCTGGGCCCGCGTCCGTGGAAGGCCGCCTATGTCCAGCCGTCGCGGCGGCCCGGCGACGGGCGCTATGGCGAAAACCCGAACCGGCTCCAGCACTACTACCAATATCAGGTGATCCTGAAGCCCAACCCCGACGACCTGCAGGCCCTGTACCTCGGCTCGCTGGCGGCGATCGGGATCGATCCGAAGCTGCACGACATCCGCTTCGTCGAGGACGACTGGGAGAACCCCACGGTCGGTGCCTGGGGGCTGGGCTGGGAGGTCTGGTGCGACGGGATGGAGGTGACCCAGTTCACCTATTTCCAGGGCGTGGGCGGGATCGAGGTCGATGTGGTCTCGGGCGAGCTGACCTACGGGCTGGAGCGGCTGGCGATGTACGTCCAGGGCGTCGACAACGTCTACGACCTGAAGTTCACCAAGGAGGGCCTGACCTATGGCGAGGTCTTCCTCGAGAACGAGCGCCAGCAGTCCGAGGCCAATTTCCACGGCTATGACGTCGACGGGCTGAAGCGCCGGTTCGAGGACATGGTCGGCGAGGTGTCGCGCCTTCTGGCCATGAAGGGGCCGCAGGATCAGGCGCTGGTGCTGCCGGCCTATGACCAGGTGCTGAAGGCCAGCCATCTGTTCAATCTGATGGACGCGCGCGGGGCCATCGCGGTGGCCGAGCGCCAGAGCTACATCGGGCGGATCAGGGACCTCTGCAAGGCCTGCGCGACCGAATGGGTCGAGCAGGAAAGGGGGCGCGTCTGATGGCCCAGCTGCTGATCGAACTGTTCTCCGAAGAGATCCCGGCCCGCATGCAGGGCGGGGCGGCGCGCGATCTGGAGCGGATGGCCGCCGAGCGGCTGAAGGCCGCGGGGCTGACGTATGAGGCGTTGACGACCTATGCGGGGCCGCGCCGGCTGACGCTGGTGGTCGAGGGGCTGCCGGCGGCGACGCCGGACCGCGAGGAAGAGGTCAAGGGACCGCGGGCCAATGCGCCGGAGCAGGCGCTGGAGGGCTTCCTGCGCAAGACCGGCCTGACGAAGGACCAGCTGGTCGAGCGCGACGGCGTCTTCTTCGCCGTCCTCAGCAGCAAGGGCCAGCCGACGGCGGCCCTGATCCCGGAGATGGTCGACCAGATCGTGCGCGGCTTCCCCTGGCCCAAGTCGATGCGCTGGGGCTCGGGCACGCTGCGCTGGGTGCGGCCGCTGAAGCGGATCGTCGCCCTGTTCGACGGCCATGTCGTGCCGTTCGACATCGACGGCATCGCCTCGGGCGACCTGACCGAGGGGCATCGCTTCCTCGGCTGCGGCCGGCCGTTCGCGGTGAAGGATTTCGCCGACTACCGCGCGAAGCTGGAGAGCGATTTCGTCCTGCTGGACGCGGCCGACCGGCGGCTGAAGATCCTCGAGGCGGCGCAGAAGGTCTGTGCCGACAAGGGCCTCGCCCTCGTCGATGACGACGGCCTGCTGGACGAGGTGGCGGGGCTGGCCGAATGGCCGACGCCGATCCTGGGCGACATGGACCCGGCCTTCCTCAGCCTGCCGCCCGAGGTGGTTCGGCTGTCGATGAAGGTGCACCAGAAATACTTTGCGGTGCGCGATCCGGCGAAACACGGCCTGGCCCCGCATTTCGTGGTCGTGGCCAATGTCGAGGCGACCGACGGCGGCAAGGCGCTGGCCGCCGGCAACAGCCGCGTGCTGTCCGCCCGTCTGGATGACGCCCGCTTCTTCTGGGACGAGGACCTGAAGACCGGCTTCGACGTCTGGTCGAGGAAGCTGGAAGGCGTGACCTTCCACGCCAAACTGGGGACGTTGGCCGAGCGGGTCGAGCGGATCGCGGCCCTGGCGCGCGAGATCGCGCCGCTGGTCGGGGCGGACCCGGATCAGGCCGAGGCCGCGGCGAAGCTGGCCAAGGCTGATCTGTCGGCCGCCATGGTCGGGGAATTCCCCGAACTGCAGGGCGTCATGGGCGGCTACTACGCCCGCGCCGCCGGCCATCCGGACGCCGTCGCCGATGCGGTGCGCGACCACTACAAGCCGCAGGGCCCGGCGGACTCGGTGCCGACCGCGCCGCTGACGGTGGCCGTGGCGCTGGCCGACAAGCTGGACACGCTGGTCGGGTTCTTTGCGATTGACGAGAAGCCGACGGGGTCGAAGGACCCGTTCGCGCTGCGACGGGCGGCGCTGGGGGTGATCCGGCTGGTGCTGGAAAGCGGAGTACGCCTTCCGTTGACCCGGCTGATTATTGCGTGGGTTGAGCAGAATTCCGGAAGGCCTGTACTTTCAGACCCGCAGCTGGCTTCGCAGGCGGTCAATGTGAAAATGGACCTGCCGGGGTTCTTCGCCGACCGCCTGAAGGTCCTGCTCCGCGATCAGGGCAAGCGCCACGATCTCGTGGACGCCGTCTTCGCGCTGGGCGATGACGACCTCATCCGCGTCGTGCGCCGCGTGGAGGCCCTCGACGGCTTCCTCGCCACGGACGACGGGGCCAATCTGTTGGCCGGGTACAAGCGGGCGTCCAACATCCTCAAGGCCGAGGAGAAGAAGGGGGCCGTGCCGACCGGCGAGGTCCGGACCGGCCTGCCGGGACAGCCGGAGCAGGAGACCGCCCTGGCCCTCGCCGCCGCCGCCGCCGCAACCGCCGTGGACGCCGCGCTCGAGACCGAGGATTTCGCCGCCGCCATGACCGCGCTGTCGCGGTTGCGGGCCCCGGTGGACGCCTTCTTCGACAAGGTGATGGTCAACTCCGAGGTGGCCGAGGAGCGGGACAACCGGCTGAAACTGCTGGGGCAGGTCCGCAGCGTGATGGGCCGGGTCGCGGACTTCGGGATGGTCGGGGGCTAGGAGAGCTTTCCTTCTCCCCTTGAGGGAGAAGGTGCCCCCGGAGGGGGCGGATGAGGGGTGACACGCGGAGGTCAGGTCTGACGCCCCGCATGTCGCCGGACCGCCTCGAACACGACCGCCGGATTGCGCAGCACCGCTTCGTTTTCGAACCGCAGGACAGTAAATCCGGCCTTGCCCGTCAGCCAGCCGTCCCGTTTCGCATCGCTCTCCGCCCGGAGGACATGGACCCCGCCGTCCAGTTCTATGATCAGCTTGAGCGCCGGACAGCAGAAGTCGGCGATGTAGGGGCCGATCGGCATCTGGCGGCGGAACTTGAGGTCGCCGAGCCTTCGGTCCCGAAGCAACTTCCACATCGCGGCCTCGGCCATCGTCGGCTCACGGCGCGAGCGAAGGGCGGCGGTGCGTGTGCGCTCGGTCGGCTTGAGCATGGATGGAGTGTAGCAGAGAAACGAATATGTTTCACCCCTCATCCGCCCCCTCCGGGGGCACCTTCTCCCTCAAGGGGAGAAGGAAAGCTTTCCTGGATAATCGCGAAAGGGAGAGTCGGGGGTCGGAAGGGGAAGGGCGGCTTCAGCGGCCCAGGACCGGCTGGTCCATGAAGGCTGCGTCCAGACCATAGGCCGCGAACCGCGCGAGGCGTTCGCGCAGTCGGCCGTGCGCCGTGGGGTCTGTGCCGATGCGGTCAGGCTCGGGAAGGAAGGCGTTTTCGGCGCGGAAGGTCCAGGCGGCGACCTTGAGGCCGGCCGTGTGGGCGTCGGTGATCAGGGATGAGGGCGTGCCGGGGGTCGGTTCGACCAGGGCCGTGTCGGTGCCGATCCAGTCCGCGTAGGCGGCAATGTCGGCGAGGCCCTGCGGCGTGGTCATGGCGGCATAGCTGAGGTCCGGCCGGTCGGCCGGCCCGCCACCAGAGGCGACCAGCTGCAGCAGCGGGGTCGCGATACGGGCGCGCAGGCGTTGCAGGGGGCCGACCTCGAAACACTGGACGATGACAGGGGCGTCCGCCCCCGTCAGGCCGCGTCGTTCCAGGGTGGCGACGAAGACGTCCTCCATCGGCAGGCCGAGGGCGGCGAAATAGGTCGGGTGTTTCAGCTCGGGAGCGATCCCGACACCCGCCGCAGCGGCGATGTCCAGCACCTCCTCGAAGGTCAGGACCGGCTCCTGTCCGTCAAAGGCGGTGTTGGCGGGGCGCAGCTCGGGCAGGCGTTCGCGGGCGCGCAGGGTCTTGAGCTCGGCGAGGGTGAAATCCTCGGTGAACCAGCCAGTGACGGTCTCGCCGTCGATGGTCTTCGTGGCGCGGCGGTCGGCGAATTCGGGACGGGCGGCGACGTCGGTGGTGCCGCCAATCTCGTTCTCGTGGCGCACGATCAGCACGCCGTCGCGGCTCATCACCAGATCGGGCTCGATGACGTCCGCCCCCTGCCGGATGGCGAGGTCATAGGCGGCGCGGGTGTGTTCGGGCCGTTCGCCGGAGGCCCCGCGGTGGGCGATGATCAGGGGGTGAGCGGGCTGGGCCAGCGCGGGGCTCGCGGTGAGGAGGGCGATGGTCAGGAGGATGAGCCGGAACATCCGCCATTGATAGGGAGGGCCGGTGACGCGGGGATGAAGGTCGCGGCCTTCGGCCGGGTCATGACGGCGAGCAGACCGTCCGTCCGCTGGGCCCGATCCGGTCCCACAGCAGTCCGAGCCGCCGGAATGATTGGGTCCAGTGCCTCTCAAGCGCCTGCTGATAGGGTGCGATCTCGACGTTTGGCAGGCACGACCGAAGCATCGGCTCCTCGACAAGGATGGCCTTGACGTCGGTCGGGTGGTTGATCAGTCCCGGGATGTCGTCCGAACCCGGCATTCTGAAAAGCATCCAGCCGGGAGCCACGGCGTGATCCCGTACGAACTCCGCCTGTCGGGTCGCAAGGGCCTCGGACTTCGATATCAGGCCGGCGAAGTCCGTTTCGGCCTGTTCCGGGCTGCGACCGTTTCGGGCCTGCATGGCCATGAACGCCGGCTTGTTGGAGCGCATGCGGTCAAGGGTCCATGGATCGATGCCGCCATGCAGGAGCACCATCGCTTCGGGGCCAATCTCGATGCGTTTGGCCAGTGGCAGGAAATAGTTGGCGCAGGACGAGTTGCACGCGCCTTCCACCCGCATGGTCAGGCCATGGCCCTGCAATACCTCGGCGATGTCCAGGGCCGCTTCTATGCTGCCGCCCTCAGAGTTCAGCACCAGTTCCCGGGTGCTTTCGGCAAAGGTGTTGCGGACGCATCGCGCAAGCCCGGCGTCGATCTCGCCCGTAATGGCGAAAACCTCGGCCGTCCGCTGTTCGCACGCGCCGGTCCTGTCCTCGGGTGCCGTCGATGTGGAAAACGGCGCGCTGGTTGCACAGCCCGTGAGCAAACAGAAGGCCACGACAAGGCTTGGGATAGTGGCGCGCATGGCCAGAGCCTATCCCGGTCAGGCCCCCAGTATCCAGCCTTCTTCCTGCTCGACCTTCGCGATCAGGGCCTCGTCGGCACCCTTGGGCGGGGCGAAGGCGGTGGAGAGGGTCCCGGCCTCGTCGAGGGCGGCGAAATGTTCGGCGGTGACGCGCACCTGGGCCTGGTCCTTGAACTCGCCTTCGTTCGGTCTGGCGTCGAACATGGACGGGTAGACCTCGACCACCAGGGCCGAGAGCGGCTCGACGTCGGCGGCGTCCAGTGCGCGCCAGCCGGTTCCGAACGGCCAGACGGTGCCCGAGGGGCCGAGACTCTCCAGCAGGCGGCGGACGGCGGGGACGCCGACCAGGGTCTGGCCGCCGACGGCGCCGGCACCGTGCATCTGCCAGACGCTCTTGGGCTGGAGCTTGCCCTTGCGGACTGCGTCCTGCGTCGCGCGGTATTCGGGGATGTCGGCACCTGAACCGACGGGGGGCTTGGTCGTGGTCAGCCAGCGCTGGGCCTGATTGGCCGGAGCGCCCCACATGGGCCAGGCCTCATCGGTCATCAGCCGGTTGATCTTGGCCGCGACCTGGTAGCGGTTGTTGGTGTTGTCGGGCTTGTCGACCACGTTCGAGGCGAGGAATTTCCACATCGCCGACCAGGGCGTGCCGGTCAGCTTGAGCCGCTCGGCCGTGCCGGCGGGGAAGCCGAAATTAAAGTCGAAGCCGACCAGCACCCGGTCGCCGCGCTTGCGGTGCTCGGCCAGCAGGGAGGTCAGCAGGGCCTCGCCCTCGGCCCGGGTCGCGACATTGTGGGTCTCGGAATAGAGGCGGAAACGCACATCGCGCTTGGCTACGCCGAGCCACAGGGACGTATCGCCGAGTTTCTTGCCCTCGGCGGCGGTCCAGTCAGCGATGATGTAGGCGTCGAACAGGCGGGCCACGGAGGCTCCTCGGGGTACTCGGTCACGGGGAATGGGGGGTTCTAGCGGTCCGGGGGCGGGGGCGGAAGGGTGATACCCAAACATCCGCTCATCCCTTCAAAAGCGCTTCCAGATGCGACAGCCAGCGGCGGCCGAGGCGGAGGGCCTCGCCGGGGGAGCCGGTCTGGACCGGGAGGGTGGCGTCCCACAGGGCCAGTTCGAACTCGGGGTGGCGGGCGTCGGCGAACATCAGACGCAGCACCACCTGTTCGGCGTCAGGGGCCATGAGGTCGAGCGCCTTGCGGGGCTCGCCGCGGCGGACGCGGGCGACGACATGACCGTCTACGATGATCTCGCCGCCCTCGATCTCCTCGAAGGCATAGACCAGACCGGATCCGCCGCGGTTCCACAGGACGGCGACCTGGGCACCGTCAAAGTCGAGACCGGCGGCGCGGCCCTCGGCGGGGGACAGGGCCTCGGCCTCGGGCGTGGCACCGAGTGATTTCAGCAGGGCGCGGCGCATGCGGCGGATCGGCTCCATCCACCAGTTGAGAACCAGGGCGGCGGTGGTCAGGGCCGCCGCCGCCAGGGCCACCAGCAATATGACCCTGAGCGCATCGGCCAAGCTCAGTCCTCCAGCTCGACCACGACGGGGACGTGGTCCGACGGTTTCTCCATATCGCGGGCGTCGCGATGGGTCTCGACGCCGACGAAGCGGTCGGCGGCCTGTGGCGACAGGAGATGGAAGTCGATGCGGATGCCGTGGTCGCGCTGCCAGGCCCCGGCCTGATAGTCCCAGAAGGTGAAGGTCCCGGGCGGCTGTTTGCCCAGGGCCCCGGCCTCGGACAGGCCGAGATGGGTCAGGGCGCGGAAGGCGGCGCGGCTCTCGGGCTGGAACAGGGCGTCACCGGCCCAGGCGGACGGGTTCTTCGCGTCGTCCGGGGTCGGGATGACGTTGTAGTCGCCGCAGAGGGTGAAGGCCTCTTCCTGCCGGAGCAGGTCCTTCGCATGGGCCTGCAGCCGGTCCATCCAGGCGAGCTTGTAGGCGAACTTTTCCGTGCCGATCGGGTTGCCGTTGGGCAGGTAGAGGCAGCCGACCCGGACCGGGCGGGGGCATTCGATGACCGCCTCGATATAGCGGGCTTGTTCGAACTCCGCTTCGAAGCCCGAGGCGTCGACGCCGGGCAGGCCGCGGCGCACGTCGCTGAGCGGGTATTTCGAAAGCAGGGCGACGCCGTTGTAGGTCTTCTGGCCGTTGGTCTCGACGTTGTAGCCGAGCGACTCAAAGGCCTCGCGGGGGAATTTCTCGTCCAGGCATTTGATCTCCTGGAAGCCGACCACGTCGGGTTGGGCCGCTTCCAGCCAAGCCAGCACCGTGGGCAGGCGGGCGTTGACGGAGTTCACGTTCCAGGTGGCGATGCGCATACGCCATGCTTACGGCGCGTCGGGGCGGTCTGTGAAGCAACGAAAAACGCCCCGGAGCGAACTCCGGGGCGTGGTCTCGATGGAACAACCGTCCGGTTACTCGGCCGGCGGCAGGGCCGGTGCCGGGGTGAACCGGCAGCCGCCGCCGATGCGCTGGGCGGTGGCGCAGGGATAGATCTGCTGGGTCACGCCCTCGTTGTTGATGCGGGCGATATAGCCCTCGCCGTCGGCGGCACATTTGGCTTCGAAGAAGCGGCCATTGGCGTTGGAGCCCATCAGGCGGACCTGGGTGACGTCGCAGCCGGCGGCGTCGGTGCCGGCGAGCCTGGGTTCGAAGCCGTCAGCCTGTTCCTGGCCCGTGGTGAAGCGGCAGGTTCCGCCGGTCGAGTTGACCTGCAGGCAGTCCTTGAGGTCCCAGCCGGTTCCAACGCGTTCCAGCCAGTAGCCGTCCGTGCCGGCGCAGCCGACCTCATAGACGATATTGTCCGCGTCGCTCTTGCCGATGGCGACGGCCTGGTCGACCGTGCAGCTGACGCCCGCGGCGCGGGCCCAGCCGCCGATGACGGCCAGACCGTTCTGGTTGGCGGGCAGGGTGCATTGCTGGCCCACGTCGGCGGCGGGATCGCGCAGCCGGGCGGTGTAGGCGGTGCCGGCCAGCTCAAGGCAATCGAAGCTCTGGGGCGGGGTCGACTCGATCAGGATATAGCCGGGGCCTTCGGAACAGGCGGCTTCATAGATCTTCTGCAGTTCTGCGTTCATGCCGGGCTGGGCGGCCTCGGTCACCTGGCAGGTGCCGCCGGAGGCGAGGATCAGGGCCTGGGCGGCGGCCTTGATGGCCTCGGGCGTGGGGGGCGCCGGGGGCGGAGCCGGGCGATTGCGGGTTGCGCGGCTCTCGGGCACCTGGTCGCGACGACCGCCGCCGACGCGGCCGGGAAGGACGGACTCGCCGCGGATCGTGCCGGAGGCCCGGTCGGTCTCGGAACGACCAACCGTACCCGGCGTGTCGGGCGTGTCCTGGGCAAAGGCGGGCTGGGCCGCAATGAGCGCCAGGGCGAGGGCGCCGCCCGCGAGCGCGAGCAATTTTCTGTGGAACACGTGACTACTCCGAGCAGGATAACCGTTGGCTCAACCCTTGGCGGGCCGATGTGGCGGGGTCAAGGCGTGCGCTTCCCAACGGCTGGACGGGAACCGTCGCTTGAGGGTATCAAGACGATCAGTTTCAATTGGAGACGGACTTGGCGGACGGCACTGTCCCGGCGGAGATCGATCAGGCGGCCCGCGACGGCCGTGGTCTGACCTATCCGCATCCGGTCCCGCCGGGATTCGGCGAGGCCATCGCGGTCGCGCCGGGTGTGCTGTGGATGCGGCTGTCGATGCCGATCGCGCTGAACCACATCAATGTCTATGCGGTCGAGGACGGCGAAGGCTGGGCCCTGATCGATACCGGGCTGAACATCCCCGATTCGCGCGACCGTTGGGAGGCAATGCTCGCGGGACCGCTGGGCGGGCGGCCGGTGACGCGGGTGATCTGCACCCATATGCACCCCGACCACATCGGCCTTGCGGGATGGCTGTGCGAGCGGACGGGCGCGCCGCTGGTGATGACGCGGGTGGAGTATGTGACGGCGCGTATGCTGCTGGCCGATACCGGACAGCCGGCGCCGGAAGCCGGGGCGGTCCACTATCGCGCGGCCGGATGGGATGACGCGCAGATCGAGACGTACCGGCGCGAATTCGGCCAGTTCGGCCGGGCGGTGTCTGCCATGCCGACCGGCTATGTGCGGATGCGCGAAGGGGACCGGCTGAACATAGGCGGGCAGGACTGGCGCGTGGTGGTCGGCGAGGGGCACAGTCCCGAGCACGCCTGTCTGTGGCGTGAGGCCGACGGGGTTGTGCTGGGCGGCGACCAGATCCTGCCGCGGATTTCTTCGAATGTGTCGGTCTTCCCGACCGAGCCGGAGGCGGACCCGCTGGGCGACTGGCTGGATTCGCTGGAGCGTATGAAGGGGGTCCTGCCGCACGACGGTCTGATCCTGCCCTCGCACGGCGAGCCCTTCCACGGGGTGCACACGCGGCTGGACGCCCTGATCCGGGGGCATGAGGTTTCGCTGAAGCGGCTGGAGAAGACGTTGCAGACGCCGAAACGGGCAGTCGATGTGTTCGGTGCCCTGTTTGCGCGGGCGGTCGGGGACGGGGTGCGGGGGATGGCCACGGGCGAGGCGATCGCGCATCTGAACTATCTGCTGCATCGGGGCCGGGTGACCCGGACGCGCGATGCGGACGGCGTGGACTGGTGGACGATCACCAAACGGGGAGAGGCGGCGTGACCGACCAAATTCAGACCGAACTGGCGGGCGGTGTCCTGACCGTCACCCTGGCGCGGCCGGAGAAGAAGAACGCCATCACCCAGGCCATGTACGCCATGCTGGCCGAGGCCACCAACCGGGCGCGGACGGACGACGCCGTGCGGGTGCTGGTCTTCAAGGGTCAGGGCGACAGCTTTTCGGCGGGCAATGACATCGCCGACTTCATCGCCCTCGGGTCGCAGGGACAGCAGCCGGCGCAGATGCCGGTGTTCGACTTCCTGAAGGCGCTGGCGGATCTGGACAAGCCGGCGGTGGCGGCGGTCCGGGGCCGGGCGGTCGGGATCGGCCTGACGCTGCTGCTGCATTGCGACATGGTGGTGGTGGCCGAGGACGCCCTGCTGTCGGCCCCCTTCATCAATCTGGCGCTGGCCCCAGAGGCGGCGTCGTCTATGCTGTTGCCCGCGGTCCTGGGCCATCAGCGGGCGTTCGAGATTTTCGCTCTCGGCGAGCCGATCGACGGGCGGACCGCTGTGGCCTGGGGACTGGCCAACCGGGCGGTTCCGGCAGATCAGGTCGATGCGGTCGCCGCCGAACTGGCCGGCAGACTGGCGGCGCGGGCCCCCAACTCCATCCGCAAGACCAAGCGGTTGATGCGCGACGCCGAACGGCTGTGGGCCCTGATGCAGCGCGAGGGCGAGGCCTTCGGCAGCCAGATGTCGAGCCCCGAGGCGATGGAGGCCTTCATGGCCTTCAGCCAGAAGCGCGCGCCCGACTTTTCAAAAGCCGGTTGATTCGGACGCGCACGAGCCCTAGTTGCGCGCCCTCATGTTCGACGCCCCCGCCAGACCCGCGCCGCTGCGCATAGAGATCGAAGCCTCTGCCGATGTGGCGGCGGTCGAGGGTCTTGTGCTGGCCGCCTTCGGTCCGGGCCGGTTCGCCAAGACGGCGGAACGTCTGCGGGAGCGGGCGCGGATCGCCGCCGGTTTCGTCGTACGCGAGGACGGGCAGATCATCGGTTCTGTGCGGCTGTGGGCGATCACGGTCGGGGGCGAGCCCGCCCTGTTTCTCGGCCCCATAGCGGTGTCGGCGGCCAGCCGCCGGGCGGGACTGGGTGCCGACCTGGTGCAGGCCTGCGTCGACCATGCCGGCGATGTCGGCATCCTGCTGGTCGGCGACCTTCCCTGGTTCGGCCGCTTCGGGTTCCGGCCGGCGCCGGATGCGCGCCTTGGCGGGCCCGTCGATCAACGCCGTGTGCTCTGGAGGGGCGAGGGCGAGCCAAACGGCGCGGTGCTGCCGGCCTGATCCGCCGGTCGACGCCTTTCCGATCCGCCCGACGCGGCCTAAGTCTGGGCCATGGCTGAATCCGCGGACAGCATGACAGGACTGGCCGGCGTGGCTGCGGCGGCGAAGCAGGCACCGGGCCGTGGCTTGCCGCCCGTGCACCTGTGGCATCCGGCGCATTGTGGCGAGATCGACATCGTCATCCGCCGCGACGGCCTGTGGATGCACGAGGGTTCGCCGATCGGGCGGAGCGAGCTGGTTCGGCTGTTCTCGACGGTGCTGCGCAAGGACGACGACGGCTATGTGCTGGTCACGCCGGGCGAGAAGCTGTCGATCACGGTCGAGGACCTGCCGTTCCGGGCTGTGAGCGTGGCGCGGCGCGGCGAGGCGCTGATCTTCACCACCGATGTGGGCGACGAGGCCGAGGCGGGACCAGAACATCCGATCCGGGTCGAGACGGATCCTGAAACGGGAGAGCCGTCGCCGTCGGTGCATGTCCGCGCCGACCTTTGGGCGCGGATCGCGCGGCCGGTCTTCTATGAACTGGTCGAGATGGCGGGGGTCGAGGACGGGCGGCTGACAGTGCGCTCGGGCGGGGTCGCCTTCGCCCTGGGGCCGGTCGGGGCGGGCGTGGAATGAGCCTGGCGAGCCTGCGCGAACGATTGATCGAACATCTGGAGCCGGCCGCCAGCTGGACGGCGGACCGCGCCCCCGCGCGTTCGGATTTCGATCTCAACCCGGACGCCGAGCGGCCCGAGCGCACATTGAGGCCCGCAGCCGTGCTGATCCCTGTGATCACTGGGCCGGACGGTGCGACCGTCCTGATGACGCGCCGGTCCGACAGTCTCGCCAGCCATACTGGCCAGATCGCCTTTCCGGGCGGGCGGCTGGACCCCGGCGAGACGGCGGTCGAGGCCGCCCTGCGCGAGGCCTTCGAGGAGGTGGCGCTGGACCCGGCGCTGGTCGAGGTGCTTGGGGTCGGCGACGCCTATGAGACCGGCACCGGCTTTCTGGTCACGCCGGTCATCGGCTGGCTGAGGGAAACGCCCGCGACCGAGGCGGCGCTGGATGAGGTGGCTGAGGTGTTCGAGGTTCCGTGGGACTTTCTGATGGACCCGGCCAACCATCGCCGCGATTCCTACGACCGCGAGGGTCAGCCGCGCCGGTGGTACTGGGCCATCACCCATGAGGAGCGGTACATCTGGGGGGTGACGGCGGGAATCGTGCGGGCGTTGCGGACGCGGCTCTACGGCGAGGATGTCCGCCCGGATGTGGTGTCGGAGGACGCGGCGTGAGGCGGCTCGACGACCAGCCCTGGCTGGCGGCCCCGGCCACGCGCGCGGTGCTGGCGGCGCTGGAGGCGGCGGGCGGGCCGGACTGCGCCCGCTTCGTCGGCGGCTGCGTGCGCAACGCCCTGATCGGGGCACCTGTGGCCGACATCGACCTCGCCACGAGCCTGAAGCCTGAAGAGACAGACCGCGCCATCCGCGCCGCCGGACTGAAGGCTGTGCCGACCGGCATCGCCCACGGGACGGTGACGGCGGTGTCCGGACGCCAGCCGTTCGAGATCACCACCCTGCGCCGCGACGTGTCGACGGACGGGCGCAACGCCACGGTGGCCTTCACCGACGACTGGGCCGAGGACGCGGCGCGTCGCGATTTCCGCCTCAACGCGCTCTATGCCGACGGAGAGGGGCGGGTGTTCGATCCGACCGGAGAGGGCGTCGCCGATGCGGCGGCGGGACGGATTGTCTTCGTCGGTGACCCGGAGACACGTATCCGGGAAGACTATCTGCGCATCCTGCGCTTCTACCGCTTCTTCGCCTGGTACGGACGTGGCGAGCCTGACGCCGCAGCGTTGGCGGCGTGCCGGACGCTGGCGTCAGGCATGACGCGGCTGTCGGCGGAGCGGGTGTCCAAGGAGTTGATGAGCCTGCTGGCCGCGCCCGATCCCCATGTCGCCATGGCAGCGATGGCTGAGGCCGGGGTGTTGGCGCAGATCCTGCCCGAGGCCGCGGCCGGACCCTTGTTCGAGGCGGCGGTGGAACAGGGCACCGACCCGGTGATCCGGCTGATGACCTTGCTCCCAAGCGACGAACGGGTTGTGAGAGAGGCCTCGGCGCGGCTCCGGTTTCCAAACTCGACCCGCGACCGGCTGGCGGCCGCCGCCGTGGCGAGCCCCGCCGTGAGCCTTGCGATGAACGACCCCGAGGTCCGCGCCGCCGTCTATCGTTTCGGGGGACGGGCGGTGGCCGACGCCCTGCACCTGCGGATGGCGGAGCACCCGGCGCAGGCCGGCGACGGGCGCCGTTTGCTGGCGCTGGCCGAGGGCTGGCGGCGCCCGACGATGCCTGTCGGTGGCCGCGAGCTTGCGCGGCTGGGCGTGGAACCGGGGCCGGAGACCGGGCGGCTGCTCAAGGCGTTCGAGGAGCGCTGGATCGCCGCTGATTTCCCGGCAGACGGCCACGCCGAATGGCTGGCAGCGCTGGTCAGGCCCTGATTTCAGTCCGTCGCGCGGGTGATTTCGGTCACGACCGGACGATGATCCGAACCGGTCGGGCGGCCGAGGCGGCGGCTGATGAAGGCGAGATCAGGCGAGGCATAGACCTGGTCGATGGTGATCGACAGGGCTGACGGCAGGCTGGACGGCCAGGTGCCGGGGAACCCCGGGGCGGGGCGAAGGCCAATGTCCCTCTGGACCATCTTGCCGATGCGGGCGCTGGAGACGCTGTTGAAATCGCCGGCGACCACAACGGGCCCGCTCAAACCCTGAAGCATCTCGTCCAGGAACATGGCCTGGCTGATCTGACCCCATGATTCCTCGAAGGGCCAGGGCCGGGTCAGGTGGATGCTGACGAAATTGACCGGACCGAGCGGCGTCATCGCCCGGGCACCGACCGCCTCCATTCGGTCCGTTCGCGGGAGCGCGACAAGCGGATAGCGGGACGCGATTACCGACCGGACGGCGCCGTTCGGACGATCGATCCGTGGGCTTGCGATACGATGGGGATAGTCGCCGACCAGGGCCTCCAGATGGGGCGCGGTGGCGTCGCCCAGTTCGATCAGCATGACGACATCGGCGTCGGCCTGGCGGATCGACGCGGCGATGGCGTCCAGATCCCGGTTCCGGGCCCAGAGATTGGCTGAATAGAGCCGGACCGAGGCCGCGCCGTCCGCAGGCTTCGAGGCGGACGGAAACCACTGGGGGGACACGGCGATCAGCAGCATGGCCGCCGGCAGCAGGGTCGCCGCGGCCCACCGCCGCCGGCGGAAGAGCAGGAGGATGATGCCGAGGCCCAGGGTGGCGAACAGGGCGGGTGCCGTGAACTGGGCAATCAGGTCTGCGTACTGGTTTCGCATGCCGGTGATCGCCACCAGGGCCATGAAGGTCGGCGTCGCGACCAGCCCGGCCAGGGAGAGCCTGACGGACCATGCGATTCCGTTTGCGAAGGAGGCTTGCCTTTCCGGGTGAACGGGGTTCGTCATGGCGCGTTAAGGTCTCGCTTCAGGAGGGCAGACATGGCCAGACGGTCCGTCGCGGATATCGAGAAGATCTGGTCCAATGTCGAGGGCGTCAAGAAACTGTCCGACCGGGCAGTGGGTATCGGTCCGTTCGGGATCGGGCTGGACGGCCTGCTGACCTGGATACCCGTTCTGGGGACGGTCTACAGCGTCGGGGCCGCGGCCTGGTTGCTGATCCAGGGGGTGCAGGCGCGGGCTACGCCGGGAACGCTGTTGCAGATGGTCAGCTACCTCGGGCTGGACACGGCGACCAGCGTCGTAGGCGAAGTGCCATTCGCCGGTTTCGCCGCGGACGTGGTCGACCTCCTGTTCCCGGGCCACCTGTTGGCGGCCAAGGCGCTGCAGAAGGACATCGAGAGCACACACTGGGTGGAAGCGAACGCGCGTGAGGCGCGGGAGTCGGGTGCGCACGAGGACCATGTCGCGGACATGCGTCGTAATCCCAAGCTGCGGCGGATCGTCTACCTCCACGACTGAACCGCTTGACGAACCCGCGCCGCCTCCGCCAACTCAGGTCTCACCTACGCCGGACCTGTGAATGAGCGCGATACTGACCCGAGATGAACTGGCCCTGGCGCTCGGCCGCACGGGCGAAGGGGACCGGGCTGCCTTCCGTCGCGTCTATGAGGCGACCTCCGCGAAGCTATTGGGCGTTACCCTGCGTATCTTGGCCGACCGACAGCTCGCCGAGGACGTCTTGCAGGACACCTATCTGACCGTATGGAGGAAGGCTGGAAGCTTTGATGCTTCACGCGCCAGCCCCATCACCTGGCTGGTGACCATCGCCCGCAACCGGGCGATCGACCGGCTGAGGTCAGGCGCGGCGATGCGCAAATCGACCCCGATCGACGAAGCGGCGACCATCATTGCTGACGACGCCCCGTCGCCGGCCCAGGCGCTGGAGACCGGCGACGATGTGCGCCGCCTCAACGATTGCCTCGGGCAGCTGGACGACAAGACCGGGGGTGCCATCCGGACGGCCTTTATCGAGGGCGTGACCTATGACGCCCTGGCGGTGCGGGAAAATGTGCCGCTGGGCACGATGAAGAGCTGGATCCGGCGCGGATTGATGCGGCTGAGGATGTGTCTCGAATCATGACCGATCCCACGGACGTTGGCGGAATGGATGAAGACCTGGCCCTGGCCGGGGAACTGGCCCTGCGCATTCTCTCGCCGGAGGCAGAGGCCGCGGCCCGCGCCCGCGAGGCGGCGGACCCGGCCTTCGCGGCCCATGTGGAGGCCTGGAACGAGCGGCTCGGCGGGCTCGCCGACGGGATCGTATCGGTCGAGCCCTCGCCCTGGTTGTGGCCGCGGGTCGAGGCGGGACTGACGCCGCCGGCCGCCGCCAACGACAACAGCGTCGTGTTCTGGCGCCGATGGGCCATTGGTTCGACCGGTTTGCTGGCGGCGAGCGTGGCGGCGGTGGTCATGCTGATGGCCCAGCCGGCACCGACGCCGGTCGCCCCGCCGGCACCTGCGCCCGCCGTAATCCGGGTCGCGACCCTGACGCTGGAGAGCGGCGCGGCGGCGATGACCCTGGTCTATGACGCCAACACCGGCGAACTTTACCTCGCCCCGACCACGGAGATGGCGGGCGACAAGCGGGTGCCGCATCTTTGGCTGGTCATGCCCGAGGGCGGCGTCCAGCTTGTCGGCGCAGTCGACGGCTCGGCCAGCTCGCGCCAAAACCTGGGTCAGGCCCTGTTCGGCCCGGCCGGACAGGCCAACGCTGTCGCGGTCTCGATGGAAGCTCCCGGCCATACGCCGGCCCCGAACAAGCCGGATGGCCCGGTTGTCGCCCAGGGCGTGCTCCAGCGGCTGTAGCCTGCATCCGCAACTGGACCGCCGACGTAGCTTTGGCGACGGGTGCGGTAGCGGCTCGCGCAAGCGCGCTGCCTGGTCCTGACAGCCTGCGGGCCCGTCTGCGGGGAGGCCGTCCAGCCCTTCCAACTACGGTCTCCCCGCTACCTTTTCGCCGATTGTCAGCATATTCCGGCGTGACAAGCCGTTGAACTTCTGGCGCTTCATGTCGCTGACAGCGTCATGAGCCCGCCTGAGGAAGGCGGCCCGCCAGACTGATCTCCGACACGATTTCGGAGACTTCCATGAGCGACGATCACAGCGCGCGGCTGGCCCTGCCGTATCTGGCGGCCGGGCAGATGCAGAAGCATGTCACCCTGAACGAGGCGCTGACGCGGCTGGATTCGATCGTCCAGACCGCCGTGGTCAGCCGTACGACGACAGCCCAGCCGGGTGCGCCTGACGACGGCAGTCTGTGGATCCTGCCGCCCGGAGCGACGGGCGGGGACTGGAGCACGCGGCCGACGGGCGCGCTGATGCGGGCGGAGGGTGGCGGCTGGACGATCGTGGAGGCCGAAGACGGCCTGATCGTCCTGGTGGCGGATGCCGACGAGTTCGTGGTGCGGCAGGGCGGGAACTGGGCACCGCTGGGTGCGCGGCTGGGCGTGGTTCAGGCGCTGAGCCTGTTCGGGCTCGGGACCGCAGCGGATGCCGGAAATCCGTTTGCGGCGCGGCTGAACACAGCGCTGTGGACCGCGCTGGAGACCGGGGCCGGGGGTACGGGTGACTTGAGGCTGACGCTGAACAAGGAGGCGGCCGGGGATGTGCTGTCGCTGCTGTTCCAGAGCGGCTGGGGCGGCCGGGCGGAACTGGGGCTGGTCGGGGATGACGACCTCAGGCTCAAGGTCAGCGCCGACGGTTCGAGCTGGCATGACGCCTTTGCTGTCGATCGCGCCACTGGGCGGATGACCCATGCGCTGGGCGCGGGCCGGCGGGTCGTGACGATCTTTACCGGCAGTGGGAGCTTCGCCGTGCCTGCATGGGCGCGCAGCGTCGAGGCTGTCGCGGTCGGGGGCGGCGGCGGCGGCGGGGCCGGGGCGTTCGGTGCGTCCGGCTCCCGCTTCGGCGGCGGCGGGGGCGGCGGCGGCGGGATCAGCCGGGGTGAATGGGCGGCGGAACTGCTGGGAGGAACGCTGGATGTGGTTGCGGGCGCCGGCGGTGCCGGCGGCAGCGCGGCCGGGGGCTCGAACGGAGCCAACAGTACAGTCTCCATGGGCGGAGCCAGACTGCTGGCCGCGGGCGGAGGCGGCGGCGGCGGGCGGGGCGACGGCACGGGCGGGGCGGCCGGAACCCCCGCGGCGGGCGCGCCGGCCTCCAACGGCGGCGGTGCCGCCAGCGTAACGGCGACGGGCGGAACCGGTCGAAGCCTTGACCGGCCGGACGGAGCGGGCGGCGGTGGGGCAGGCGGTGGCCTGGACGGCGCGGGAGTCGCGCGGGCCGGCGGTGCCGGTGGCGATGGCGGTGCCCAGGCGGTCAGGGCCCTCGGCGGGGCCGGCGGATCTGTCGCCGCAGGGTCGCCGGGGACAACGGCACCCCGACCGACCCTGTTCTGGGGCGGTGGCGGCGGGGGCGGCGGCGGCGCAGCCGCTTCCGGGTCGGGCCATGCGGGCGCCGCGGGCGGGTCGGCCGGCGGCGGAGGCGGCGGTGGCGGAGCCGGGGTCACCGCGGGCGGCAACGGCGGCGCCGGTGCGCCGGGCGTCGTCTGGCTGGTCGCTGTCGGATGAGCCGCGCCATGAGCCTTTCCGACGATCGCGCCGATCCCTGGCTGCTGGATGATGAGGTCTGGGACAGCCCGGACCGTCTGACGGACGCCGATCTGTTCGCTCACGCCAGTCCCGGCTGGCGTCGTGGCGATGCCCCTCTTGATGACCCGGAGGATGACCGATGACCACGTCTTCAACGCCCGGCATTCCGGTGCTGGCCGAGGGTCGCTGGCTGTGGCGCAGGCTGTATGTCTTCGCGACCAGCGGCGCGGCCTGGCTGCTGCTCGACCGTCTGATCGAAGGGACGCCGCCCGAGGCCGCGCCACGGCTGGCGCAGGGGCTGATGGCCCTGCTGGCGCTGGTTCTGGTCCTTTATCTGGTGGCCCCGACGGCCCAGCAGTTGATCGCGACGCTGGCGGTCCTGCGGCCCCGGATCGGCGAGGAGGTCCGGCCATGAGCTTTCGTCTGTCCGAGCGATCGCTCAGTCGGCTGGCCGGCGTGCATCCGCGCCTCGTCGCCCTCGTGCGGGAGGCCGCAGCCCTGAGCCCGGTTGAGTTCATGGTGACAGAGGGTCTCCGCACGCCCGAACGTCAGGCCGCCCTTGTCCGGGCCGGGGCCAGCCGGACGAAGCGTTCGCGTCACCTCACCGGCCACGCGGTGGATGTCGCGGCGCTGGTCGATGGGCAGGTGCGATGGGACTGGCCCCTCTATCCGCGCATCGCTGCGGCGTTCAAGGCGGCGGCGGCGCGACAGTGCACGGCCATGATCTGGGGCGGCGGCTGGACCAGTCTGAGGGACGGCCCCCATTTCGAGCTGGACCGGAAGGTGTTCCCGTGAGGACGCGGGTGCCTCTGCGGACCCTGACCCCGTGGGGTTGGGCGCTGGCCGTGGCCGGTGTGCTGGCTGCGGCGCTGATCGGCCTCCATGGTCTGGGCTTTCGCTGGGACCCGTTGAGGCTGGCCGAACGCCGGCTGGCGGCGGCCGAGGCCGGAGCGTCCGCGGCCGGTGCGGACGCCGCCGCGCGCAGGCTTGAGGTCGTCGGAGCCGCAGACCAGGCACGGCGGATCGAAGAACATCACCAACAGGCCGTGGCCGTGACGCGGGAGACCGTGCGGGCCACGACACAGGCCAGGAGCGCTCTTGATGCCGATACCCCGCTGGACCCCGATCGCATGGCTCGCCTCGCCGGTCATGACCGCGAGCTGTGCCGCCTCGCTCCCGCCGTCTGCGGAACCGCCACGGCTGGCCCTGCCGGAGGCGGCGACGCGTCCCTGCGTGCTGGAGCGACTGCCGGCAGCACCGACAATCGCTGACCTTGAGGTCGCCTATGTCGAACGGGGCGCGCGTCTGGTCGCCTGCGAGAACGCCCGGGCCTCGGCGGTCGGGACGTTGACGGCCGAGAGGGCGCTGCAGGACCGATGGCGGCGCGAGACCGGGACGCGGCGCAGACCGGCGGTCTGGCCCTGAAAGGCAGGCGCAGACCGGTCCCGGATTCCCGCCCGGCAGTTCCCGACCGGCACGACCTGCCCACCACTCGGCAGAAGGTGCCCGGCATTGGAAGGGTTTGCCGGACGGACGGCGTGCGGGAATAGAAAAAATGCAGCAAAATCAACAGACGAAGAGCGATCTTCGATGCCCGGCGGGTGGCCCTGTCCTTGCTCAACAGTAACCCGAGCAGAACGCTCCTGACCGCCAAAATGGCGTCAGACATGTCGAAGACAAAGGGACAGCCAAAATGGCTAACAGCATCAATACGAACGTCGGCGCCATGGTCGCGCTGCAAAACCTGAACGCGACCGGCCGTGAGCTGAATGTCGTGCAAAACCGCGTGAACACCGGGCTGAAGGTCGGTTCCGCCAAGGACAACGGCGCCATCTTCGCGATCGCTTCCGGGCTGCGGGCTGAACAGGGTGCCCTGGATTCGGTCAAGAACTCCATCCAGCGCGGTCAGTCGGTCATCGACGTCGCCCTGGCGGCCGGGGATACGATCGTCAAGGCGCTGGAAGAGCAAAAGGGTCTGGCGGTCGCCATCCAGTCGTCCGTCGCCGGTTCCGCCGCTGAAACGGCCTATCTCGCGGACTTCAACGCCCTGGGCAACGAGATCACGGCCGCTCTGGCGGGTGCGAGCTTCGACGGGGTCAATCTGTACTCCGCCGGCTCGGCTACCAACAATCTGGTGGTTCAGACCGGCACCACCACGACCTATTCGGTGCATGCCGTGGCCGGCACGGCCACGACTGTGGCGACGGCCACCGGCTCCATCGTCCGGGCCGGTGCTACCGCGGCTGCGGTCGACACTGCAAACGCAGCGTTTGCGGCCAAGCTCGGTACGCTGGGCGGCAACTCCAAGTCCCTGGACCGGCAGCTGACCTTCACCAGCAAGATCCAGGACGCCCTTGAAGCCGGCGTGGGCAACCTCGTCGATGCCGATCTGGCCAAGGAAAGCGCCCGACTGACCGCCCTGCAGACCAAGCAACAGCTGGGCGTGCAGGCTCTCGGCATCGCCAACCAGTCCGGGTCCATCCTGCTCGGCCTGTTCCGCAACTAGTCAGGCCTGCTTCAAGCGACCTACGCCAAGGTCCCACTTGGGATTTCGCGGTAACTTCATACAGAATCAGCCCCGGTGGACCGTGTCCGCCGGGGCTGACTTCGCTCCTGGGCCTGTTCATCGTTTCGGGATCTGATCTCGAGGTTCCGGTCGTGTGCCGTCAGGGATCAATCGTTCCGACGGGATCGTTTCCCCGGGGGTTTCTGTGAGCCAGCCCGGAACGGTCGCTCGGCCGGGAGCCAGCCCGACGGTCCGGACTCCCCGGCAGATGGAACCTGGTCGGTATGCCGAGTGTCATCGGCTCCGGCCGGATCGGGGCAAACCGGTCGTTCACCCCGACAGAAGCGAGCCCGGCACAGGCTGCCGACCACCCGGCAAATCCTGCCGCAGCCCGGCAGATTTTTCCGGGTCGGGAATGTGGTGAACAAGAACTACCGTAACAAAAACAACGACTGCCGAGTTGGCATGGTGTTTCCGCGGGTGGCTCCGTCCTTGCTTCAACTCCATCGGGCAGAACGCCCCCGGCAGCCAAAACGGCGTCGGTCATGTCGAAGACAGAAGGAAGGCAAAAATGCCTAATAGCATCAACACGAACTCCGGCGCTCTCGTTGCGCTGCAAAGCCTGAACGCCACCAGCCGCGAGCTGGACACCGTTCAGAACCGCGTCAACACCGGCCTGAAAGTTTCCAGCGCCAAGGACAACGGGGCCATCTTCGCGATCGCTTCCGGCCTGCGCGCTGAACAGGGCGCCCTGAACTCGGTCAAGAACTCCATCCAGCGCGGTCAGTCGGTCATCGACGTCGCCCTGGCGGCCGGTGACACGATCTCCAAAGCCCTGGAAGAGCAAAAGGGTCTGGCGGTCGCCATCCAGTCGTCCGTCGCCGGTTCCGCGGCTGAAACGGCCTATCTCGCCGACTTCAACGCCCTGGGGACTGAAATCACGGCCGCTCTGGCGGGCGCGACCTTCGACGGGATCAACCTGTTCTCCGCCGGCTCGGCCACCAACAACCTGGTCGTTCAGACGGGCACCGCCTCCACCTATTCGGTGCATGCCGTGGCCGGCACCGCCACGACCGTGGCGACGGCCACCGGCTCCATCGTCCGGGCCGGTGCTACCGCTGCCGCCGTCGATACCGCCATCACGGCGTTTTCGGCCAAGCTCGGTACGCTGGGCAGCAACTCCAAGTCCCTGGACCGTCAGCTGACCTTCACCAGCAAGATCCAGGACGCCCTTGAAGCCGGCGTGGGCAACCTCGTCGATGCCGATCTGGCCAAGGAAAGCGCCCGACTGACCGCTCTGCAGACCAAGCAACAGCTGGGTGTGCAGGCGCTGTCGATCGCCAACCAGTCGAGCTCCATCGTGCTCGGTCTGTTCCGCTAAAAACAGGGGGGGGAGGCGGAGCCATTCGCGGCTCCGCCTCGCTTTCCGCGCGCACGTAACCAGGAGGCGCCGGCCTAGTTGCCGACGTTCAGGAGATGAATGCAGATGCAACAATACGGGCGGTCCGGGCTCCTGTAGCCGAAACACCGCTCCAGTCAGGCGCTGATCACGAAACCAGCTCCAGAGCCTCCGCAGACGCCGAACGACTGGCCCGCTATCGGCTGGTGATCGAGCAGGGCCCCCGCGCGGGGTCTTTTGTCTACAAGACTCTGGACCGGGAAACCGGGGAGGTCGTGCGTCAGTTGCCGAGCGAAGAAGTCCTCAAGATGAGGCAGCGTGACGACTACGGCGTCGGAGCGGTGATCAACACCACCGCCTGAACCGTCGTCCAGACCTGACCGTCCCCGGGCCGCAGCCGCGCGCCCGGACATCTTGCGTTAACCATACGCATACGACTCGCCCCATACGCTGTCCCTGATCCAATCCAGGGCGAGAACCATGTCCAACAGCGTCCACACCAATACCTCCGCGCTCGTTGCGCTGCAAAATCTCAATCAGATCAACGACCGGATGTCGGATGTTCAGAACCGTATCAGCACGGGTCTGAAGGTTACGGGTGCCAAGGACAATTCGGCGGTCTGGGCGATTGCGCAGAACCAGCGCGCCGATCTGGGGGCCCTCGATGCGGTCAAGACCAGTCTCGACCGGGCTACCTCGCTGGCTGACGTGACCCTGGCAGCCGGTGAGGCGATCTCGGACCTGATCATCCAGATGCGCCAGAAGGCTGTGGCCGCGTCAGACCTCTCCCAGACGCTCGAATCCCGGACCGCCTACAACGACGACTTCCAGAGCCTGGTGCGTTCGTTGCAGCAGTTCGCCGCCGGTGCCTCGTTTGATGGGGTCAACCTGCTGGACAACTCCCTGACGGCACCGGTCGCCTTCCTCGCCAATGCTGACGCGACCCAGACGATCTCCATCGATCCGCAAGATCTCACCAGCGCCGGCCTGGGCCTGAGCACACAGAACCTGCTTCTGCCGGCCGCTGCGTCGACCGCGCTCGCAGCGATCGATGCGGCGCTGGTGACGGTGAACTCGGGGCTGTCCGCGCTCGGCGCTCAGGCCAAGCAGATCGAGACGCACAACACCTTCGTCTCAACGCTGATGGATTCGCTTGAAACCGGCATCGGCAAGCTGGTCGACGCCGATCTGGCGAAGGAAAGCGCCCGCCTTCAGGCGCTGCAGGTGCAGCAGCAGCTCGGTGCGCAGTCGCTGTCGATCGCGAACCAGGCACCGCAGATCATTCTGTCGCTGTTCCGGAACTAGGCCGGTCGACGCACGCCAGCCGGGCCGATCTGGATGGCGGCGCGGCGTCGCCGCGCGCCCAGTCCATACAGCGAAAGCAGTGATTTCAAGGCATTGACGAAGGCGTTCTTCACGGCGTCCTCCTCATCCAGTGCGCCGATAACGGTGGCGCAGGAACATTGTTCCCTGAGTCGCGACCCGAGTCCCTCCGTAACCGGACGTTAAGCCGTCGTTACGGTTGAGCCGCCATAGTGGTGGTCGGGAGTTCGACGTGATCAACAACAGCTACCTGCTCGGCTTGTACGGGGTGTCCGCAGGAGACGCGGCCGCGTCTGGCGTCACCACCGCGAGGCCGGTGAGGACCCAGCCGACTCCGCCATGGGACGCCAGCAGCAAGCCCTCCAAGCCCGACGCCGTGGTGCGGACCGCGCTCTCTGCCCGACAGCTGATCAATGTCGATTCCGGTCGCCTCGATCTTCCCGGAGCGTCTTCCGACTATCGGAAACTGTTCGCGCTCTATCAGGGGCTGACATCACTCACCGCCCTCGCGACAAGGGTGGACCAGAGCGGTGTCGGCGAGGGCGAGGCCGCCCGGATCCGCGAGCGTTTTGCATCCGGGATCTCGGAAGTCGGCGACTATCTGCGGACTGCCGGATTCGAAGACGTCCGTATGGTGCAGGGCGTGTCGTCAACGGCCGCGAAGACCTCTGCGGCGGTGGCGCGCGATGCGACACGGATCGTGACACGGCCGGTTCACGACGGCGACCTGGCGTCGTCCGTGCCGAACCTCGAGGGGCCCGTGGTGTTCGACATCACGATCGGAACCGTCGGCGGGGACGTCACGGTCCCGATCGACCTCGCCAGCATGGGCGTACAGACCCGAACGCTCGACAACGTCATCACCTTCGTCAACGACAAACTGACCGACGCCGGGGTCGCCACGCGGCTGGGCCGGGAAAAGGTCAACGGTGCGCCCCGCACCATCCAGCTCGGTGCCAAGACCATCACCCTGCCCGCGCAGGCGGATCAATGGGCTCTGGTTGTTCAGGGCTCGAGCGCCGAGACGGTCCGCTTCACCACGCCGCAGACCTCCGACGCGGTCTATGTCGTCCAGGCCGCCGGTGCCGCCGGCGGGAACGAACTCCTGAAGTTCCAGAGCGACGGCGGCGCCGCGCCGGAGCCCCTGCAGCCGTTGGGACAGACAGGCTGGGTGGCCGGCCGGGCCTCGCAGACGGCCTTGCCCAAGGGCGTCGAGACGGTTCGGGCCAGCGCCACCGCGTCCGACGGGTCGCTGTGGATCGTCGCCGACATCGAGGCGGCACCGGGCTCCCAGCCGCTCAAGGGCGAGCGCGATGTGGCGCTCATGAAGCTTGACCCGGCGGGACGGGTCGTGGCCACGCGGATGCTTGGGGCCGCGGATGAGGCGAGCGGCTATGCGATCGCCATCGCCGCTGATGGACGGGTGGCCGTCGCGGGATCGGTCACCGGCGACCTCGAACCGGGCGCACGGGTCGTTGACGCCAGTGTGTCGGACAGTTTCGTCACCGTCTTCGATGGGGCCGGAGAGGAGCTGTGGACCCAGCGGCGCGGTGCCAGGGCTGCGGACGAGGCTACGGCTGTGTCGTTCGGGTCCGACGGCAGGGTCTATGTCGCGGGCCGTTCCAGATCAGCGATGCCGGGCGCGTCGGGGCTTGGGGGATGGGACGGGTATCTCCAGGGCTTTTCGGCGACCCAGGCGCACAGCCTGGCACCCTTCTCGGCGGCGGCCGTGTCGATCAGCCAGTTCGGAACCGTCGGCGACGACAGCGTCAAGGCGATGACGGTCGAGGGTTCGTCGATCTATACGGCCGGGGTCGAAGGCGGCCGGGTCGTCGTGCGTCACTACACGCCTGACGTCGACGGTGCCCCGAGCCTGTCCGCGGTCAGGGACCTGGGAGCCGCCAGCGGCGATGTGACGGGGGTCGCGGTGTCTGCCGGCCGGGTTGTCCTGACCGGAACGACCCGCAATCCCGCCCTGGACATTGCGACGGTGAACACGGCCCATTCCGGCAGTTCGGACGCCTATGTCGCGGTGCTGCAGGCCGATCTCTCGCCGGCCGCCGCAGACCGGCTGACCTATTTCGGCGGCGCAGGTGACGACAGCGTCGCGGATATGAAGGTGCATGACGGAAAGGTCTGGATCACAGGCATCGCCGATCGTCCGGCCGGGGCCCCGGAGGCTGATCCGAGGCAGGGCTACCTCACCCGGCTCGACCCGTTGACCGGGGCTGTCGAATGGACCCGGACCTGGGCAGGGGCGGACCAGCAGGCATCGCCCCTGAGTCTCGCCGTCGCCAGCGGGGGTGCCAGCGTGCTGGACCGGCTGGGCCTGCCCCAGGGGCTGGTTTCAATGGGGGATTCCAAGACACTGACGGCGGCGACGGCGTTGCGGCCGGGCGACCGCTTCTATGTGGGGCCCACCGATGGCAGCCGACGCCGGGCGGTCACCATTGAAGGCGCGGACACGCTGCAGACGCTGGCGCGCAAGATCGAGCAGGCCTCGTCCGGCCAGCTGAAGGTCACCGTCGTCACGGATCCGCTCAAGGCGGGAGAGCTTGAGGACCAGAACAGCGGACGGATGCAGAGGCTGTCCATCGTGCCGCGGGAGGGGCGTGCCGGCGCGATCCTGACCGGCGGCGAGACGGGCCGGGATGCCCTGGCCGCCCTCGGCCTGTCTCCCGGGATCGTCCGTCCCACGCCCAAGGCGGGCGACCCCAAGACCTTTGCGATGGCGCTTCCGCCCACCCTGTCACTGGCGGGGGCCGATCAGATCAAGACCACGGTCGAGGCACTCCGGGCCGCCGTCAGGGTGGTTCGGGATGCCTACAAGGCGCTCGCGCCGGCTTCCTCCAAACCGGCCGTCACGGGCGCGGCTCCCGCCTATCTGACCGCCCAGCTCGCAAACTATCAGGCCGCGCTCGCCCGACTGACCGGCTAGGGCCGCCGACGACGAAGATCGTTGACGTCGAAGGGCCCGGCGGGGTTATTGGAGGCTCAATCCGCGCGAGCTCTTTATGCCCCAGGACAATCGTCTTCTCATCGCCATCGGCGCCGGCCTGGCGGTTGTCGCGGCCGTCGTGATCGCCCTGATTTTCAGCGCCGGTCGGGAGCGTAACACCGCACCCCCGCCGGCGGCCCAGGGCGGCCTGACGGTTGATGTCGCCGACGCGCCTGAACTGAACACCACGCGCGAACTGCGCTGCTTCGTCGACGGCCAGTATGTCGGTCTGGCGACCCTGTCCGACTGCGCGCGACGCAATGGCGTCGCCACGGACGCGCTCGACGTCGGCATTGATGAGACCGGCGCCCTGGCCGCCGCGCCGACCGCCGCCTTTGCACCGCCGCCCATCGCCCCTCCGGTCGAGCTGACCGAGGCGGAACAGCCGGCGCTGGTTGATCAGCCGGCGGCCGAGCCCTCGGTCCAGCCGGCCTCCGGGTCGGCCTGCCTGAGGCACACGGGTTCGGACTGGCGTTCCTTGTCGGGCAATATGAGCCTGAACGCCTGCGTCCAGGCGCTGTATTCGGGCACCTGCGTGCGGCCGGGCGAGGCGCTGTATGGCCGCTGGGGCGACATCACGCTCCGTCTGGTGCCGCGTCGTGTCGAGCAATCGAACGACAACAGCCGGTTCCGCACGCTGGCCGAACAGGACCGAAGCTGCACATTCCCGGGGCTGCGCTGATGAAATATCTCGCCATTGCCGGCATCGCCGCCGGTGCTCTTTCCCTGGCCGCCTGTGAAAAGGCCGTCGAGGCTCCATTCGACCGGGGTGTCTGCTACGCCGTCGAGGTAGGAGCCGAGGGCGAGGCACCGCGGTTCAACAAGGTGGCGGACAACCAGCCCCAGATCGAGTTCTGCGCCGCGCGGCTGGAAGAGGTGCGCCTGCGCTTCCTGCGCATGGGCGGGTCGCGACAGGAGATCATCGGCTCCTACCAGGGCCAGTTCATCTTCATCGATCGCGGCGGCGTCTGGCTGTCGCAGACGCTGAACGGCGGACGGTTCAACGCCATGGCCCGGACCGGAGACGGCCGTCTGGCCATGCCGGGAGCGATCCAGCGGGCGATCGACGGCACCCCGGTCGCGGTGTCGGCCAACAACGCGCCGGACCCGACGGCGCCGCCCGCGCCCTAGACGGAATAGAACAAACGTGGAACAACGCGTTCCTGTGGATGGTGACGACAAACCGGACCCGCAGGGGCCGAAAGCGCGCTAGGCCCGGACAACAGGCAATCGGCACCGAACAGCGCGAAGCGCGGCGGGCCAGAACGAAGAAGGAGCTCGGCGATGGCGGGCAGCGTCAATAAGGTCATTCTGGTCGGCAACCTGGGCAAGGACCCGGAAATCCGTACGCTCAACTCGGGCGAGCGGGTGGCCAATCTGTCCCTCGCGACCTCGGAACAGTGGCGCGACAAGGCCACCGGCGAACGCAAGGAAAAGACCGAGTGGCACCGGGTGGTCATCTTCAACGAGAACATCGTCAAGGTGGCCGAGAACTACCTTAAGAAGGGCTCGACGGTTTACATCGAGGGCTCGATCCAGACCCGGAAATACGAACAGGCGGGCGTCGAGAAATACACCACCGAGATCGTGCTGCAGAAATTCCGCGGCGAACTGACCATGCTGGGCGGGCGCAGCGACAGCGTCGGCGGCGGTGCCTCGCGCGGCGGGGACGACGACTATTCGTCGGGCTTCTCGACCGGCGGTGCCAACAAACCCGGCGGTCCCAAGGAAAGCTACGACCTGAACGACGACATCCCGTTCTAGGCCCGCGCCATACTCGGAAATGCAAAGTGTCGCCGCGCGCGCTCGCGTGCGACGGCAGCGCGCGTTAAGCGGGGCAGGTGACCACTCCTGACAAGCCGCACAGCCCGCTCTCGCCTGTCGAGATCCTCGCCATCATCGCCGTGGTGGTGATCTGGGGGGTCAATAATGCGGCGGCGAAATTCGGGACAGAGACCCTGCCGCCCTTGCTGATGGCGGCGCTGAGGTTCGCCATCGCGGCGGCCTGTCTGATCCCCTTCGTGCGGCCGCCGTTCCCGAACTGGAAGAGTCTGCTGATCATCGTCGGTCTGGGCGGGCCGGTTCACTACGGCCTGCTCTATCTGGCCTTCTGGCTGGCCCGGGATGTCAGTACGGTGTCGGTGGCGGCACAGCTCTGGATTCCGTTCACGGCCCTGTTCGCCTTCCTGCTCCTGGGCGAGCGACTGTCGCGGTTTGCCCTCGCCGGCATGGTCGTTGCCTTCCTCGGTGTCGCCTGGATGACTTTGGACCCCCATGCCATCGCCGACTGGAAGGGTATTCTGGCAGCGGTCGGCGCGGCCGGTGCCTGGGCCCTGACCACGGTCGTGGCGCGGCGCACGACTTCGATCCCGCCGCTGAAGATGCAGGGTCTGCTGGCGCTGTTCGCCCTGCCGTCCCTGGCCTTCGCCTCGGCCTTGTTCGAGCGGGGCCAGTGGGAGGCCGTGCAACAGGCCGACGCCCTCGTCTGGGCCTGCGTGATCTGGGCCGGGCTGGTGTCGTCGGTGTTTGCCACGACCCTGTTGTTCTGGCTGGTGCAGAAGCGCGAGGCCGGGCGGGTGACCCCCTATCTGCTGTCCACGCCCCTGGTGTCGATCCTGATCGGCTGGGGGGTCATGGGCGATGTGCTGACGCCGCAAATCCTGGTCGGCGCGGCCCTGACCATGGGCGGCGTCGCCATTGTCGCCCTCGCCGAGCGCGGCTTGAGAGCGGGTGCCGCCAAGTCCTGATCCCCGCTCGCGGGGCCGCGGTCACAGGGCTCCGCCCTGTCGATCCGACGCGGCCATGAAAAAGGCCCGGCTGCCTTCGCAACCGGGCCTCCTTGCAGCCTGTGCCCGAACCTAGAGGCCCGGGAGTTTGAAGCCCGTGTCGCGCCGCGGCGTGATCGTGATGCCGGCGCGGCCTCCGGTCAGGGCCTGCACGCGGGCATATTCGCTCGCGGCGTCGACGTTGACGGCCCCTTCAGAGGTCTGGAGGGTCGTCGGTGCCTGGCTCGCGGCGTCGCCGCGGCGCCAGAACATGATGCGGTTGGCCCAGCCTTCTTCCTTGTGCGCCAGGTCGCCGAACTCGTCGTCCACGACATAGCGGGCCAGGGGGTCGGCGCGGTCGCCGCCGGCCTGGGCCACCAGCGCCTGCTCGCCTTCCGACCGGGTCACGGCCTGGCGTTGGCCGAGCAGGATCTGGCGGGCAGCGGATTCGGGGGCGAGTTCCTGCGGGCGCGGCTGGCCCGGTGCCGGCGGGCGCAGGCCGTACTCCGGCGGAACGGTCAGGGGGGCGGTCGAAACGGTCAGAAACTCGTCCGGCGTGATCTTGTTCATGCCGACGCCCGTGCGCAGGCCTGAGCAGGCGCCCAGGGCGAACACCGAGGTGGTGAGGGTCAGAACGGCGACGGTGCGAAGACGCATGTTTGATATCTCGGTGCGGGGCGCCGGAAAGGGCGCGCGCGTAAACCCTACAGGAAGCGGCTGATTACGACTTTTCGGCGGCGAGGCCAACCTTGGCTTCCTGTCCGGCCCGCAGGCTGTCGAGGATCAGCAGGATGACGCCGATGCAGATGGCGCTGTCGGCGACGTTGAAAATCCATGGGAAGTTGATCTTCATCGTGCCGAGGAAGAAATGCGGGCCGGAGAAGTCCAGGAAATCGACGACGTAGCCGAAGCGGATCCGGTCGATCACATTGCCGAGCGCCCCGCCCATGATCAGACCGATGGCGGTGATCAGCAGGCGGCGGTCGGCCTTCAGTGCCCACCAGCCGAGGATGCCGGCCACGGCAATCGAGAAGGCGCTGAGCATCCAGCGGGCCGAGCCGTCGCCGAACAGACCGAAACTGACGCCGCGGTTCTCGACCCAGGTCAGGTTGAAGAGCGGCGACAGGACCGGGATATGACCCATCTCGCGCAGATCGAGGCCGCTCATGATCCAGGACTTGGTCAGCTGGTCCAGGACGATGACGATGAGGGCGAAGCCGTAGGCGGCGTAGGCGATGCGTGGGATTTTCATTCGGGTCGCTGAAATGTGAAGGGGTTTCGGTTAGCAGCCCCGGCGCTGCACGCGAAGGGGCAATCGTGTCACGGGGTCGCGCACGGCTCCGGCGCGACTGAAAAGGCCGCCGCCGGGAACCCGGCGACGGCCTGACCTGTCAGACGTGTATGGGCGTCAGAGCACGCCGATCATCGAGGCCACCAGAGGATGCCGGACGATGTCCTGCTCCGCGAGACGCACCACGGCGATGTCAGGCACAGGCTCGAGTCTCTGGGCGACATCCGTCAGGCCCGAGATGCCCGGCAGCAGGTCCGACTGCTGGGGATCGCCGGTGACCACCATGGTCGAATGCCAGCCCAGGCGGGTCAGCAGCATCTTGAGCTGCACATAGGTGCAGTTCTGCGCCTCATCGACGACGATGAAGGCGTTGTTCAGGGTGCGGCCGCGCATGTAGCCGATGGGGGCGATCTCGATCAGGCCCTCGGCCATCAACGCCTTGACCCGCTTCATGCTGAGCCGGTCCGAAAGGGCGTCGTAGAGCGGACGCAGGTAGGGGGCGAGCTTGTCCTCCATGTCGCCGGGCAGGAAGCCGATCGATTCGCCGGCCTCGACCGCGGGACGGCTGAGGACGATACGGCCGACCTTGCCGGCTTCGAGCGCTTCAACCGCCTTGGCGACCGCGAGATAGGTCTTTCCTGTGCCTGCCGGCCCGAGGGCCAGGACGAGGTTGTGGTGGTCGATGGCCGTCATCAGCTCGGCCTGGCCGTCCGACTTGGGCTTAAGTGTCTTCAGATAGGCCTGGTCGCGGTCGTCGTTGGATGGATAGGGCGACCAGCCGGCGTGGGTCGGAAGCCGGCGTACCTTGGAGTCCTCCATGAACTGACGGGAATCGAGCACACCGTGTTCACGGGATGTCTCGCGGGTCTGACGTTTGATGGCCGCACGCTTGGTCATGGACGCCTCCAGGGCATGGAAGACGACGACGCGGAAAACGCGTCGTCGCGGGGCATGAAAAAAGGCGATGCCGGAAAAGCATCGCCTCGAACGAAGGTGGGAAGGAGAGAAGGGGACGCGACGCATCCGCCCGGGTCGGAAGAAGGATAAACTTCCAGCGGAATCATCCGCCGAACCGAGCGCACCACGCACAATCCCCCGAGGTCTGACCGGACCGGGCTTGATCCGGCTTCCAATCCGGGGCCGAAATGGCGGCCTCGAATCGCATCTACACTATGATGCTAACGTGGTTTACGAGAGCTTAAAGCCCTCGTTTTGTTGAGAAATGGCGGTGTTCGGATGAATGTTTACAGTCTCGGCGACAAGAAACCACAGCTTCCGCCGGAGGGCGAATACTGGCTGGCACCGAACGCAACCCTTGTAGGAGACGTGATTCTCAAACCGGGCGCCAGCGTCTGGTTCGGCGCCGTGCTGCGCGGCGACAATGATCCCATCACCATCGGTCGGGACACCAACATCCAGGACGGCAGCGTGCTGCATTCCGACCCGGGCGAGCCTCTGACGATCGGCGACGGGGTCACCGTCGGCCATATGGTCATGCTTCACAGCTGCGAGATCGGTGACAACACCCTGATCGGTATCGGCGCGGTAGTGCTGGGCCGGGCGAAGATCGGGAAGAACTGTCTGATCGGGGCCAATACCCTGATCACCGAGGGAAAGGTCATCCCCGACGGCTCACTGGTCATGGGCCAGCCGGGCAAGGTGGTGCGGGAACTGGAGCCGGGCCAGATCGAGGCGCTGCGGGCCTCGGCCGCCCACTATGTTCAGAACTGGAAGCGGTACGCGCGGGACCTGAAGGCCTGAGCCGTATTTCCGGTGGTCAGGCGATCCGGCGGCCGCCGACAGCGGCAAGCGAAAGGGCGGGGCGGGCGGCTTCGCCCACGCCGATGGAGACCCGGGCGGTCAGCAGGCGGGGCTCATCGGCGGCGAGGCTGAGGGTGGCCATCGGCGCATAGAGGCCCAAAATCCGGTCCGCGCCACCCGAAGGGCCGCGCAGGGGGACGAGGACGATCTCGATCTGGGCCGACAGGAAGCCGGCCAGGGCAGCGATCACGACGGGCCGGGCTTCGCGCACGGTCTGGGTCATGGCCGCGGCCACCAGGGGGCGGGAGGCGGTGCGCCAGACGGACAAGAGGGCGCGATCCTTCAAGGGCTCGCCGTGGAAGCCCTCGATCCAGGTGCCGGCAAGGCGGATGACGGCGTCGTCCCCGTTGCGTTCGGCGATAAAGGCACGCGGCAGCCGCAGGCCGAGGGCGTCGGGCTCCAGTGAGGCGCGATCGGGAATCCCGGCGCGCACAGCTCCCCGGCGGGACAAACCCGTCCAGTGGTCGATCAGGAATTGCGTGTCAGGATGAAACATCGCGCTGGCCTCCGGCCGTAGCGACGCAAGCACCGCGCCTGTAACCGGGCCGGGCGAAAGGCAACGGAAATGAAAGGCTTTTGCGGTTCAGATGGACGCTGAAGCGAGCTGCGCCCGACGCGGTTCGTATGAACTTGACGGGAGGTCGGCCCATGCGGGTGCGGATCATGACATGGCTGCCGGCGCTGGCGGGTTTCCTCGCCCTGACGCTGTTCGCCGACAAGGCGGCGGCCCAGTGCGGCCCGGTGTGCCCCCCGCCGCCCCCGCCTTGCTGCGAGCCGCCGCCCCCTCCGCCGCCGCCGCCGCCCCCGCCTCCGGCCTGCTGCGAGAATCCGCCGCCACCCCCCTGCTGCGGCGGTGGCGGCAATCTGAACGTCAACGTCAATGTGAACGCCAATGCCAACGCCAACGCCGCCGCACGGGCGGGCCTGAACGCCCGTGCGGGCGGCAGCGTCTATGTCGGTGGCGGCGGCTCGGCCTATGTGACGGTGGACCAGCCCTATCCGACGACGATCAACGGCCTGATGGTCGAGGGCGCGCATGTCCGGCAGGTCATCCGCGTCCCCTATGAAGCGCGCCGGCGGTGGGAGAAGCGGGTCGTGATCCGCGCCTTCTGCATCGACGATCGCAATGTGCCGCATCCGGCGTCGCAGGTTCGTCCCGACCGGGACGTGGACGGCGACTATGAGGGCGAGCTGTACCGCTGCCTGGCCGGGACCTGGCTGCAGATCACCTGGGCGGAGTATACGGGCGACGCTGACTTCGGCCACGGCGAGACCATGGATTGCCGCAAGGGCGAGGCCCTGTGGCATGGCCGCGGCGGCCGGATTGAGTGCAAGGCCCAGCAGGCCGAACGCGAGTGCAACGAGCGCTCGCTGCTGCGCCGTTATGGCGCGGGCGTAAAGATCCTGACGTGGGTCCGTGAGGAGACCTACACCGAATACCGCGAGGAAGTGGTCGAGCAGGCCGGTTATGCCGTGCAGGGCGCGACAATTACCCTGGACGGCGGCGTCGGCGGCCGGGTTTTCTGACGCGGGAGTGAACACCGGCGTTCAGCCGCGCGTCAGTCGCGGCGGCCCAGAGTGTGAGCGTCGGCTCTGTCGACGATCCTGAGAAGCAAACTGGCCCCGGCTCGCATGAGCCGGGGCCTTTTTTCGCTTATTGAGCCGCCGCCGGGGCGACGGGGTTGTCGGAGACCGACACACCGCGCCAGGCCGTGTCGGCTCGCAGATACTGGCGGGCCGCCCGCTGGATGTCGGCCACGGTGATGGCCTCCAGATCGGAGATGTTGGTGAGGATCTGTTCGACCTCGGCCGGATGGGCGGCCACCCCGGAGAGCTGGCCCAGCCAGTATTCGTTTCCGGCCTGGCTGCGCTTGAGCCGCTCCACTTCGGGAAGACGGGCGCGGTTGAGCTCGTCTTCGGTGATTGGGGTATCCCTGAGGGAGGCCGTGATGGCGTTCACGGCGTCATAGAAGGCTGTGAAGGACTCGGGACGGGTCAGGGCCTGGACGAATATCGAACCGTAGCCGGCAAAGGTGTCGGACGAACTGGTGCCGACGCCGGGCGAATAGGCAATGGCCAGTCGTTCGCGAATCTCTTCCGTAGCCCGCAGGCTCATGACCTCGCCGAGGATCTGGACGATCCGGGACTCCGTGCGGTCGGTGACCGAGTCGGTGGTCGGCCAGGCGATATAGGCCAGGCCCTGCTCACCGGGACCGGTGTGTTTCAGGACGACCGGCTCGGGCGTGCCGGCCGGGAAGCGTCGCACGGTGGCTCCCGGTGCCGGTTGAGGCGCGGGGGCACGGGCGGGCAGGGCTCCGAAGGTCGAGGCGACAGCGGCGATCGCGTCGTCAATCGTCACGTCGCCGACCATGGTCACGTCGATCGGTCCAGAGGCCAGACCGGCGGTCACGCCGCTGCGCAGCTCGTCGATCGTCCAGGAAGCGACCTCCGCTGCGGTCGGGAGCGCTTCGCGCTTGTCGCCACTGGCGAGGAGGACGCCTGACTGCAGGGCGAAGGCTCCGCCCGGCGTGGCCATCTGCTGGGCGATGATCTGCGGGAACAGGGCCTGGATCTGCTGGAACGGTGCGGGGCGCAGGCCCGGATCGGTCAGATAGGCGGCCAGCACCTGCATCTGCAGGTTCAGGTCCTGAGGCCGGGTCGCGCCCGACAGCTGCCAGGCATCGCTGTCGGCGCTGAAACCGACGCTGTAGATGCGGCCGCTGAGGACGCGGTTGAGTTCATCGGCCGTCAGTCTGCCGAGGCCGCCCGGCTGGAACACGAAGCCGCCGAAAGCCAGCGGCGTCGAGCGGTCGGTCGGCAGGGACAGTTCGCCGATGCCGGTCCGGACGCTGACCAGGATCTGCTCGTCGCGGAAGGTGGTCGGCTTGACCGTCAGACGTACGCCGTTCGGGAAGGTGACGACCGTGGCCCCGACAGCGGCCAGCTCGGTACGGCTCGTCGGTACCGTCGGCGTGCCGAAATTCGCGTAGGGCCAGTCCAGCTGCGCCTGGGCGGCAGGGGCCGCGACGGGCACCTGACGAGAGGCAGCGAGCGCCGCGGTGACGGCATCGGCACCGCCCTCGATCTCGACCGGGGTGACCACCAGAACGACCGGACCCTGTCCCTCAAAGACCGGCGGCAGGACGCTGTTCACCTGTGCCGCCGTCAATCCCTGGACGGCCTGGTTGAACAGGGCCAGGTTCGTCGCCGGACTTGTGAAGACCGTCTCATTGTTAGCGGCGTTCAGCAGGCCGTTCACCAGGCCCGGAGTCGTCCGGGTTGCGGCTGCGTTGGCGGCGTTTTCCAGGGCCGTGCGCGTGTCTGTGATCTCGCGTTGCAGTTCGGCATCCGACACGCCGAACTGCACCAGACGGCGCTGTTCCTGTTCGACCGTCTCAAGCGCGCGCTGCCAGCCGCCCGGGTTGAAGGTGGCATTGATGCCGCCGATCTCGAGGCTGTCGACGAGGGTCGAGCTGGATGCGCCCGCATTGATGAAGGGGGCGTTTTCCTGACGGGAAATCTCGCCGAGTCGGCGATTCAGGACCGCCAGACCCAGGTTGCGGATCAGGTTCGAGCGGCGTTCGGCGATGGTGTCCGGGTCCAGATCGGGCGCGCGGACCCAGTTCAGCTGGATCGACGACTGGATGCCGGGCTCGACCAGAATGCTGGTCTGGGGTCCTCGCGGCTGGACCGTGCCCAGATCCGGTTCCGGACCCTCGGCGGCCTTCGGCTGCCAGCTTTCGAAAGCGGCACGGATCTTGGCTTCCATCACATCGACGTCAAAGTCGCCGACGGCGAGGAAGGTGGCCCGGTTGGGCCGGTAGTAGGCGTTATAGAATTCGACGAACCGCTCGCGCGGGGCGGTCCGAATGATGTTCAGGTCGCCGATCGGGAAGCGGTTCGACAGTCGCTGGCCGGGTGCCAGCAGGGCCAGCTGGGCCTTGGTGGAGCGGAGGCCTGGCGTATCGCGGGTCCGTTGCTCGCCTTCGATGACGCCGCGTTCTGCGTCCACGGCGGCAGGGTCCATCAGGGCCTCGGACACCTGCTCGCGCATGATCCGCAGGGCCGCATCGACGGTCTCGTCGTTCGTGCGCGGCAGTTCCAGCTGGTAGAAGGTCTGGTCGAAGCCGGTCGCGGCGTTGGTGTCGGCCCCGAAGGCCAGACCCAGACGCTCGAGGATACGCAGCAGTTCATTCTCGGGGATGTTGGTCGTCCCGTTGAAGGCCATGTGCTCCATGAAGTGGGCGAGACCCAGCTGGTCTTCGTTCTCCATCAGCGAGCCGGCGTCGATTCGCAGGCGCAGGGAGGCCTGTCCGGGCGGGGTGGCGTTGCGCATGACCGCGTACTGCATGCCGTTGGGCAGAACGCCGAAGCGGACGTTGGAATCCACCGGAATGTCGCTGCTCGCCTGGGCCCATGGATCGGATGGCGTGGCGCCAGGCTGCACCTGGGCAAGGGCTGTACCCGCAAGCGGACCGGTGAGGAGGGCGACGCCGGACACGGCGGCCAGCAGAAGATGACGAAGGGTCATGAGGGCTCCGGACGAATTGAAGGCCGCGCCTGAGGGCACGGCCCGGGTGAACAGCAGACAGGTTGATCCATGTCTTCTGCTGCCAAGGTCGCCCAAACCCTGGAGAGTGTAAAGTGAACTTTACGTAAGTTGCTACGATCCCGGTCGCGAGACGTAGAAGCTGGCTGAGTTTCCGACCGCATTGGCGCCGGTGATCACCGAACGGTTGGAACCCGCGACGGATGTGTTGGCGACGGCCGACACATTGCCGGTGTTCGTCTGGGTGTTGGCGGCTTCCAGATAGCCTTCGCATTCCGAGCAGGCGTAGCCGGTGACGCTGTTGCCGACGGCGTCGGCTCCGACCGAGACGTCATAGCCGTTGGTCCCGGAGAAGGTGGCGATCACATCGACGCCGCCCGTGTTGAACTGGGTGTTGTCGATCTCGACGTAGATGTCGTTGTTGCCGACCGACAGTTCGTTCGCCGCGCCACGGGCATAGGCTTCGGCGCGACCGTAGTCATAGGCGGTGGTCAGGGCCGAGGCGCGGACGAAGCTGGAGTTCCGCTGGTCCGACGCGGTCACGACCGAGCCGCCCTCGTTGAACAGCACGGCCTGGTTGGCGGTGGCGCGGGCGCGGGCGGCGAGATCCCAGGCGTTGCCGGCGTTGGCGCTGGCCTCGGCCTCGATGAAGCTGCCGAACGAGCGCTGGGCGATGCTGAGGTCCTGGCCCGAGGTGTGGTCGCTGTTCACCGCAATGGCGTTGGCGATGGCCTGGCTGGTCACGCTGGCCCCGGCGGGGATGTACTGGCTCTCGATCCGGCCGAACGATCGGACGAGGGCCGACGAGGACTGGTCGATCGTCCCGCTGACGACCGAGGTCTGGCCGTAGACGGCGACGGTGTTGGAGATGGCCGAGGCCCCGACGGCGGCACCGGCGTGCAGGCGTGCGCTGCTGTCGCCGACCTCGGTGGTGGCGCTGATCAGGCCGTCGTCGGTCGTCTGGGTCGCATCGAGGGTCAGGGTCGCATCATAGGCGCTGACGGCCAGATAGTTGCCGCCGGCCTGGGTCGTGGCGTTGACCACGCCATAGGTGTCGCCGCCGAGGGTGATGTCGGTGGTCGCCACCGCGTCGCCCTGCATGGTCTGGTCGGACTGGACGGTGATCGAGCCGTTGTAGACGGCACCCGAGGCGCTGTTGCCCTGTGCCGAGGTCTCGACCGTCACCTGGTCCTGCGAATCGACGACGTTCAGCGTCTGGCCGGCGAAGACGTCGCCCAGTTGCAGTTGCTGGTTCAGGACGATCGTGCCGTCCTGGGCCGCGGCCTCAGTAGCGGCTGCGGCGCACAGCATCGTCGCGGCGATCGTGCCAGCGAGACGGATCCGCGCGGGTTTCGCCATTGTTCGTGTCCGTGTTGGGGTAAGCGGCATAGAAGCCTCCGGTCGGGCCGACCGTGCCGCCCAGCGGGTCAGGCCCGGCGTTGAGGCAGACTTCCGGTCCGGGCGCACCGTAGAGGTTGGCCATGAACTCGACCGTGGCGCGTTCGATCAGGGCGCGCACCGCCAGCTGGACGGGCTCGAGCCCGCCTTCGCCGGCCGAGATGTCGAAGACATTGCCGTCGAGGAAGTCGAACACCCCGGCCGAGATCTCCCGGCCGATGATCTGCTTCTGATAGGAGACCACATCAACCACCTCCAGCGTGGTGGTCTGGATCAGCCGCAGGTCGATGCCGATGTTCATCACATAGGCCTTGCCCGCGAAAGCCGTCGACAGCGGCGTCTGGCTGTTCGCCTGGCCCGCGGCAATGTCGAAACCGCCCGAGCGGATGTTGTAGTTCACCTCGGTGATGCCGCCGATGATGTAGAAGTCCGTGCCGGGCACCGAGCCGGCAATGATGCGCCGGTACTGAACATCGTCGGCACCGGCGGGACCATCGTCACCGATCAGGCGGTTGTTGGCGTAGCGCAGCTCCATCTCGGAGACCGAGGTGTCATAGCGCTCGACCATCCGCGCGCCCGACTTCGCGAGGGCGGTCATGGCCATCAGGGAGGCACCGCCCGTGATCTGGCGGCCGCCATCGGCCGAGACGGTGCCCGTGTAGTCGGCGATCCGGCCCACGGCGATGCGCGGGGAGGGCAGGTTGTAGCGTCGGGCGTAGTCGGCCATGCAATAGAGGGCGGCGGAGTAGGGGGTCGGATTGGCCGTGACCGGCGCATTGCCCATGGGCGTGGCGTAGAGGCCCTGCGGACCGGCCGAGGCCGAGATACAGCCGCTCAGCAAAGCCGCGGTCGCGCAGGCGATACCTGCCGTTCTCAGGCGCCGTGAGATGGAGCCAGCGATCATGGAAGCCTCAGCGTGCCGTTCAGGCTGGTTCCGGCGGTGATGGTGCCGTTGTTGACCTGGGTCGAGTTGACGATGACCGTGTTGTGATTGCCCTGGACCACGACGTTCAGGCTGTTGCCAATGGCGGTGGAGCCGCCGATGGCCGTGCCGCCGTTCCCGCCTGCGCCGGAAAAGCTGGAGGAAACCCCGCCGGAGGCGCTGGAATAGGCGCTGGCTCCGGCCTGGATGATTCCATCCACGATCAACCGGTTGCCGTTGGTGTCCCGCGTCGAGCCGGTCTGGGGACGGGCCGTCGTATAGCGCGACCCGCCATAGCCGGCGGAATAGGCGCCCATGCCGGACGATCCCGCGGACTGCGCGGCGGCCGCGGCGGGCACGGCCAGCGACGCGCAGGCGACAACGGCGAGGGCCGGCAGGGCCTTGGTCCGGACGTTCATGGCGGGCGACTCCACGCAAACATGGTTTACGGGCCGGCAAGGACCCCGCGTGCCAATCTGGGTCATGGTTATTAAGAAGCGCTTGCCATGATGTCGTTTGGTGCCCGCCCGGGCGACGACGTGATCCAGGAGAGGCCGACCTGACCCAGCCGCCCGCCGAACGGATTTTCAACGCGCCGGCTGTGGCTGTGCTGGTCGCAGCGTCGATGCCTGCGCTGTATCTGATTCAGCAACGTCTGCCAGACGAGGGACTGTCCCTGGCGTTCCGGCCTTCGTCCCTGTGGACCGGGGAATGGTGGCCGGGGCTGCTCACCTCGATGTTCGTTCACGGCGGCTGGGCCCACGTGGCCATGAACGCCGTGGCAGCCCTGGCCTTCGGCCCGCCCGTGGCGCGTCTGACCGGAGGGGCGAAGGGGGCGGCGGCCTTCCTTCTCTTCTATGTGGCGTGCGGGCTGGTCGCTACGGGCGGATACGGCCTGATCCACCTGGACAGCTATGATTCGCTGGTGGGGGCGTCCGGCGCGGTCTTTGGCCTGATGGGCGGCGCCCTGCGACTGCTGGGCCGGCCCGATCACAGTCTGAGGTCACTCGGGGATCGCCGCTTCCTGACAACCGCGGCCGTCATTATGGCCGTGAACGCCGCCGTCGGTCTGGCCGGACTCGCCCCGGGCATGGACGGCGCCCGTATCGCCTGGGAAGCCCATGCGTTCGGATTCGTTTGTGGAGCCCTGCTGATCGGGCCGTGGGCGAGGGCCTTCGGCTCAAGGGCCGCGCCATTTGCTTCCCCGCCCGATCTGGGCGACCCTCATGCCTGAAGCGGGCCGTCCGCGGCCACGCTCTATATAGATAGAGAGGGAGGAGCCGCGATGCTGGTCGCCGAAATTCTCAAGGACAAGGGCGACGCGGTCTACGCCATCGGGCCGGACATGCCGCTCGGTGACGCCTGCGGGGAGCTGGACCGCTTGCGAGTCGGGGCCCTGATGGTCTGCGACAAGGACAAGGTG
>CALRXX020000007.1:0-149553 GCA_943372245.1 bacterium | reverse complement strand
AGCGAAATTCCTTGTCGGGTAAGTTCCGACCTGCACGAATGGCGTAACGACTTCCCCGCTGTCTCCAGCATAGACTCAGTGAAATTGAATTCCCCGTGAAGATGCGGGGTTCCTGCGGTCAGACGGAAAGACCCCGTGCACCTTTACTGCAGCTTTGCGCTGGCATTCGTGTCGGCATGTGTAGGATAGGTGGTAGACTTTGAAGCCGGGGCGCCAGCTCTGGTGGAGTCATCCTTGAAATACCACCCTTATCGTCATGGATGTCTAACCGCGACCCGTCATCCGGGTCCGAGACAGCGCATGGCAGGCAGTTTGACTGGGGCGGTCGCCTCCCAAAGAGTAACGGAGGCGTGCGAAGGTGGGCTCAGAGCGGTCGGAAATCGCTCGTTGAGTGCAATGGCATAAGCCTGCCTGACTGCGAGACTGACAAGTCGAGCAGAGTCGAAAGACGGCCATAGTGATCCGGTGGTCCCGCGTGGAAGGGCCATCGCTCAACGGATAAAAGGTACTCTAGGGATAACAGGCTGATTTTGCCCAAGAGTCCATATCGACGGCAAAGTTTGGCACCTCGATGTCGGCTCATCACATCCTGGGGCTGGAGCAGGTCCCAAGGGTATGGCTGTTCGCCATTTAAAGTGGTACGTGAGCTGGGTTCAGAACGTCGTGAGACAGTTTGGTCCCTATCTGCCGTGGGTGTTCGAAGCTTGAGAGGATCTGTCCCTAGTACGAGAGGACCGGGATGGACATACCTCTGGTGGACCTGTCATGACGCCAGTTGTGCAGCAGGGTAGCTATGTATGGAATAGATAACCGCTGAAAGCATCTAAGCGGGAAACTAACCTCAAAACAAGGCTTCGCTGAGGATCGTGGAAGACTACCACGTTGATAGGCCAGGTGTGGAAGTGGGGCGACCCATGAAGCTTACTGGTACTAATAATCCGATCGGCTTGATCGTTTCTCAGCAAAACTCATTCGATTTTCGAATACGACAATGTCTTCTCACAATCGTCTATCCGCCTGGTTGACCCGGTGGCTATGTCGGAGGTTCCCCACCCGATCCCATTCCGAACTCGGTCGTTAAGCCCTCCAGAGCCGATGGTACTCCGTCTCAAGGCGTGGGAGAGTAGGTCGCTGCCGGGTCTACCAGACGGATAGATGATTGTATTATGGGCTGTCACCCATCTCTCGAACTGCTCTTCCTCTACACTACCGTTTGCCGCGGGATGGAGCAGCCCGGTAGCTCGTCAGGCTCATAACCTGAAGGTCGCAGGTTCAAATCCTGCTCCCGCACCCAAACTTCCAGAAGCCCGCTTGGATACGTCCGGCGGGCTTTTGCATGTCTGGCGCGCGGGCGTGTGGGGATGAAACAGTCTGTGCGCCTCACAGTCTTCCGCTCGTCTCACGAGGTCGCAGGCAGACATCCTGCTCCTGCACCCAGGATCTGAAAGCCCCGCCCGGCATCGCCGGTGGGGCCTTTTGCGGTCTGGTCTCCCGCCTGGCCGCCGGCCCACCGACGCCGCCTTACCGCGAAGTCACCCTGATGCCTCAATCCTGCCCCAGTCCGCTACAAACGTAGCGCGACAAATGTAGCGACAACCCGAGGTGCCGCCGTGATTGAATCCCTGCCGCGACGTGAGCGAGAGGCCTTCGAGGTCCTGTGCCGCCTTGAGGAGGCCACGACGGGCACCGTGCGCGCGGCCATGAGCGGTGATCTCAGCGATTCTGCGGTCCGGACCCTGCTGGCGCGGCTGGAGACCAAGGGACTGGTGGGACGCCGGTCGGCCGAAGACGGCGTGGTCTACCGGCCGATGCAGCGTCCGCAGGCGCTGGCGGCGGGCGCCCTGCGGCGGACGGTCGACACTTTCTTCGCCGGGTCGGCCGTGTCCGCGGCCACGGCCCTGCTGGGCCTGACCCACAAACTGAAACCTGAAGAGCTGGAGGCGCTGGAACGGGCCATTGAACAGGCGCGGGAGCGGGGATCGTGAGCGTCGCCCTGATCCTTGAGCTGCTGCTCAAGTCCGGCATGCTCGCCGGCGCGGGGCTGGCACTATCGGTGGCCCTGCGCTTTCGCCCGGCGGCCGACCGGGTTGATATCCTCAGAGCTACGGTCTGTCTCCTGATCGCCCTGCCGGTGGTGATGGCGATCGCGCCAGGCTTGCCGGTGGCCTTGCTTCCGGCGGTCGAGGCCGCGGAGGCCCTGGCTGTGTCGCCCGTGGTCTGGGCCGGGGCGGTTGAGCCGGTCGAAGGGGTCGCCCTGTCCGGTTCGATCCTCTGGCCGTCGGTGGGAGACCTGGCCATGGGGGCCTGGGCCGTCGGCGCCGTTCTGGTGCTGGGCCGGTTTGCTCTCGGCGTCTGGACCCTGCGGCGCTGGACCCGGCGCGGCCATGCCGTGACGGTTGCGGCCTGGACCGACCGCCTGGCACAGCTCCCGTTCGGCCGCCGTCCGCGGCTGGTGGTGTCCACGGCGGTCAACGCGCCGCTGAGCTGGGGCATCCCGCCGGGCGTGGTGCTGATCGGGACGGAGCAACTGGCCCGCCCTGATACCGCTCGCGCTGTTCTCGCCCACGAACTGGCCCATCTGCAGCGTGGCGACTGGGTCTTTCTGATCCTGTCGCGGGTCGCCCTCGGCCTGTTCTGGTTCAACCCGCTGGTCTGGGTGCTCCACGCCGCCCTGTCGGCTCGCAGCGAGGAGGCGGCCGATGCCGTCGCCGTCGGCGAGGTCGAGCCCCGCGCCTATGCCCGGGCCCTCGTCGATCTCGCCTCTGACTTCAACCCGCCCGCCGCCCTCGGGATGGCGGGTCCTGCCGAAACCCTCACCCGAAGGATCGCCTGCATCATGAAGACCTCAACCCCGCTCCGTCGCCGTCCGCTGGCCATGGCCCTGACGATCGGCGCCCTGATCGGCGTGGCGACCCCGATCGCCGCGCTCGAACTGACGCCGCGAGCGCCCCAGGCGTCGCAGGCACCGCTCGCGCCGATCTCCCAGCCTGACCCGGTCGAGGCCGTCGATACGATCGACGACATGGCTCCGGTTGCCCCGGCGGTCGATGCAATCGCCCCGATCGATGCCGTTGCAGCGGTCGACGCCGCCGCGCCGGTCGCGTCTGACGGCGACTGGTACGGGGGCCAGGACGCCTATGCGCCGCCGCCGCCGCCGCCGCTCCCGCCTCTGCCGCCTGCTCCGCCCGCACCGCCTGCGCCCTACGCACCCATGGCGGCCCCGCCCGCGCCTCCGGCCCCGCCCGCGCCCCCGGCGCCGCCCGCCCGTGCGCCGCGCGCCGGCTGGGTTCAGAGCTCCGGCCGGCCGCTGACGGAGGCGGAGCGCCAGGCCATGGTCGAGGCGCGTCAGGCGGCGGTCGAAGCCCGGATCGATGCCGCGGAGGCGCGCCGCGGGGCGGTCGAGGCCCGGGTCCGTGCGCAGGCCGCGATCAGCGCTGCCGCAGAAGCCCGCGTGCAGGCAGGGGTCGCCCGGCAACATGCCGCGCGTGATATGGCCAATGCCCGGGTGAATATGGCCCGGGGTGCGGACCAGATGGTCGCCGGCGCCGGGCAGATGCGCGAGGAGTCGGCGCGGCTGCGCGATCCGGCCTATCGGGCGACGCAGATCGAGGCGGCGCGTGCGCGCGGTCAGACAGTCACGGACGCGGAACTGCAAGCCCTGTCGCTCCGTCTGCCGGCCCAGGCCGACCGGCTGGAGCGTCGGGCGGCCGAACTGCGCGAACGCGCCGCCCGCCAGCCGTCCTGACCTGACAAGGTGTTCGCCCGCTCCGGTCTGGCCGGAGCGGGCGGATCCTCAGCCGTGTCGGGCGTCCCACCAGCGCACGGCGTCCGCATCGCGGGCGCTGAGCTCAGGATAGGCGGGGTCGGAACCGACGTCGGGCACGCGCCGCCAGGAGCGGGCGCATTTGGGGTGGTCCGTGATGGGCTGGACTACCGCAGCGACGTTGAGGACTTCCATCATCTGGAAGGCGTTAGCCGGTGGCGAGCCTTGAACAAGTTGGACCTGGCTCACCCGGAAGATGTCAGCGATTTCCTGTTGGTCGAAGCCCCCGAAGGCGAACGCGATCTGCTCGTCGGTCACGTAGACGGTGAGTGCGGCGTCCAAACCGGTCCCGATCCGCTTTTCCCGGCGTTCAATCTCAAGGGCACCGTTGGTCACCAGAAGGACGCGTTCGATTGCCTTCCAGCGGGACTTCTCGCTTGAATCCTGCCACGCCGCCGGCGTCTCCGGGACCACCCGGGCGCAGTTGGAGCCGCCGTCCGGATAGCGCGTGCCCCAGGCCTCTTCCATGGTGAAGGGGGTCAGCGGTGCCAGCCAGGCCGTCAGGCGCATGAAGACCTCGTGCATCACCGTGCGGGCCGCGCGGCGGCGGATCGCGTCGGGACGGTCGCAGTAGAGGCTGTCCTTGCGGATGTCGAAATAGAGGGCCGACAGGTCGTTGGAGCAGAACTCCAGTACCGGACGGACGACATCCTGGAAGCGGTAATCGGCGTAGGCCGCGCGCACGTCGCGATCCAACTCCCACAGACGGTGCAGGATGAACCGCTCCAGCGGCGGCATCTCGTCCAGCGGCAGGCGTTCGGCCTCGTCGAAGCCGACCAGGGCGCCGAGCAGGTAGCGGACGGTGTTCCTGAGCTTGCGATAGGCGTCGACCGTTGTCTGCAGGATCTGCTTTCCGATCCGCTGGTCCTCGGCATAGTCCACCAGCGAGACCCACAGACGCAGGATGTCGGCACCGGACTCCTTGATGATGGTCGCGGGGTCGGTCGTGTTCCCCTTCGACTTGGACATCTTCTCCCCGTTCTCGTCCTGGGTGAAGCCATGGGTGAGGACGGCGTCATAGGGGGCGCGGCCGCGGGTGCCGCAGCCTTCGAGCAGGTTGGACTGGAACCAGCCGCGGTGCTGGTCCGAGCCTTCGAGATAGAGGTCCGCCGGCCAGTGCGAGGGACGGTCGCCGGTGTAGCCATGGGCCGGGTCGCGCATCTCCAGGGTGAAGGCGTGGGTGCAGCCGGAGTCGAACCAGACGTCGAGGATGTCCTCGATCTTCTCGTAACGGGCCGGGTCGTGGGCACCGAGGAAGTCGGCGTCGGGACGGGTGAACCAGGCATCGGCACCGCCCTCGGCCACCGCGGCGGTGATGCGGGCGTCGACCAGGGCGTCGACCAGCGGCTGGCCGGTCTGTTTGTCGACGAACATGGCCAGCGGGGTGCCCCAGGCGCGCTGGCGGCTGATCAGCCAGTCGGGCCGGCCCTCCACCATCGAGCGGATGCGGTTGCGTCCGGCCTCGGGGTGGAAGTCCGTCTTGTCGATGGCGTCCAGCGCCCGGTCGCGCAGGGTGCCCTCGTCCGCCAGCGGTGTGTCCATGCGGATGAACCACTGCGGCGTGTTGCGGAAGATGATCGGTGCCTTGGAGCGCCAGCTGTGGGGGTAGGAATGCTCCAGCCGCCCGCGCGCCAGCAGGTTTCCGGCCTCGATCAGCCTGTCCATCACCGCGCCGTTGGCGGGGCCGAATTTGCCGGTCTTCTTGCCCTCGGTCTCCAGCACCTTGAGGCCGGCGAACAGGGGAACGTGGTCATAGTAGGCGCCGTCGGGATCGACCGTGTCCGGGACCTCGTGATGGCCGTGGGCCTTCCAGACCTCGAAGTCGTCGGCACCGTGGCCCGGTGCCGTGTGGACGAAGCCGGTGCCCGCGTCGTCGGTGACGTGGTCGCCGGCCAGCAGGGGCACGGAGAAGCCGTAGCCGGGGGCGAGGGCCGCCAGCGGATGGGCGCATTCCAGGCCGGACGGGTTCAGGTCATCGAGACGGGTCCAGGTGGCGATCTTCGCGACCTTGAAGACGTCTTCGGCCAGTTTGTCGGCGACGATCAGCCGGTCGCCCGGTTTGGCCCAGGGCTCGAACTCGAGCCCGGTCTCCATGGCCGTGACCTCATAGAGGCCGTAGGCGATCTCGGGGCCATAGCTGATGGCGCGGTTGGCCGGGATGGTCCAGGGGGTGGTGGTCCAGATGACGATCGACGGATTGGCGTGGCGGAAGGCCAGCAGATCGTCCGGATGGCTGTCGGTCGCGCCGGTGACGGGGAATTTGACCCAGACCGTCGGGCTGACATGGTCGTGGTATTCGATCTCGGCGTCGGCCAGCGCCGTGCGCTCGACCGGCGACCACATGACCGGCTTGGATCCGCGGTAGAGCTGGCCCGAGTTCTTGAACTTGTGGAACTCGCCGACGATGGCGGCCTCGGTGCCGAAATCCATCGTGGCGTAGCGGTTGTCCCAGTCGCCGACGATGCCGAGCCGCTTGAACTGTTCGCGCTGCACGTCGATCCAGCCGGTCGCATATTCGCGACAGGCCTGGCGGAACTCGGCCTTTGAGACCTCGTCCTTGCGTTTGCCCTGGGCGCGGTAGCGTTCCTCGATCTTCCACTCGATCGGCAGGCCGTGGCAGTCCCAGCCGGGGACGTAGTCGACGTCGTTGCCCAGCAGGAAGCGGCTGCGGACGACGAAATCCTTCAGCGTCTTGTTCAGGGCGTGGCCGATGTGGATGTCGCCGTTGGCGTAGGGCGGGCCGTCATGCAGGACGTAGAGCGGCGCTCCCTCGGCCTGACGCTGTTTGCGAAGGGCCGCATAGAGGTCGCCCCACTGCTCGATGATCGCCGGCTCTTTCTGGGGCAGGCCGCCGCGCATGGGGAAGGGCGTCTCGGGCAGGAAGACGGTTTCGCGATAGTCGCGTCCGGTGGGGGTGTCGCTGGCGTCAGCCATGAAGTCTCGTTTCGTCGTCGATGTGTGATCGTTCGCGTCGTTATCGATCCCGGCGTGCACGGGGCCAAAGCCCTGCGGCGCTACGCCGGGCGGCTAATCGAAATCGGGCGAAACACGCGGACGGTCATGGTGAGGACGGTCTAGCAGACGGGGAGGGGCGGACGCCAGCCGGGATTGCCAGTCGGGGACAGCGGCGGGATAGTCGGAGGGTTATGGGAGGGTTCCGATGCGTCATATCCTGATCGCCGCGGCTTTTGCTTCGCTGGCTGCCTGTTCGCCGTCGGGCGATGAAGTCGTCGAGCCGGCCGACGCGCCGGCCACCCTGCCGCCGGGACGTCCGGCCATCTATGAGGCCGCGCGGGTCGGGCCCGAGGAATTCGTGCGGGCACTGTACGCCGTCCACGCCACACCGGGAGCCGGCATGGGCGAGCCGCTGCAGCCGGGGCAGGATCCGATCTACGACCGGATGCTGAACGCCATGATCGGTGCCGATTTCACCAAGGCGGCCGGCGAGGTTCCGACGCTGAACTACGATCCGATCTGCGACTGTCAGGACAGCGAGGGCTTCACCCTGGATTCGGTGGTGGTGACCCCGTCGGGACCGCAGGCGGCCGAGGCGGCGGTGGTGTTCACCAATGCTGGCGAGACGAAGCGGCAGACGCTGAAACTGGTGAAGGAGGGGCCGATGTGGAAGGTCTCGGATGTGCTGGTCGCGGGACGGCCGGCCCTGACCGAACAGCTGATGGCGGCGATCAGCTAGCCAGGACGGCCCGGGCCGCCGCGGCGTCGGCGTCGATCTGGACCTTGAGCGCGTCGAGGCCGTCGAAGGCCATCTCGCCGCGGAGCAAGGCGACCAGTTGGGTTTCGATGGTCTGGCCGTAGAGGTCGCCGTCGAAATCGAACAGCCAGACCTCGAGCAGGGGCTGGTCGATCTCGAACATGGGACGCACGCCGAGATTGGCGACGCCGTCGATCACCCGACCGTCCGGGAGGCGGGTGCGGGTTGCGTAGACGCCATAGGCGGGCCGCATGTAGTCGGCCATCGACACATTGGCGGTCGGGACGCCGATGGTGCGGCCGCGCTTGTCGCCATGGATGACCTCGCCCTCGATGGCGAAGGGGCGGCCGAGGATGGCGGCGGCGCGGGGCATGTCGCCGGCCTTGAGCGCTTCGCGAACCCCGGAGGAGGACAGTTTCAGCCCGTCGCCGTCATCGATGCGGTCGACCACGGTGACGCCGAAGCCCAGGGCGTCGCCCTGGCGACGCAGGCCCTCGGCCGAGCCGGTGCGTCCCTTGCCATAGCTGAAATCGAAACCGACGGCGGCGTGGCGGATGCCGAGGCCCTCCACCAGAACCTGCCTGACGAAGATCTCGTCGGTCATGGCGGCCATGGCGGCGTCGAAGGACAGGAGATGGAGGCGGTCGACGCCGAGCGGGGCCATGGCGCGGGCCATCTGGCCTGCGGTCATCAGGCGGAAGGGTGCGGCGTCGGGCTGGAACCAGCGACGGGGATGGGGATCGAAACTGACGACGGCCAGCGCGGTGCCGAGGCGGTCGGCGGCGGCGCGGGCCTGGGCGATCACCGCCTGATGGCCGCGATGGACGCCGTCGAAGGCACCGATGGCGACGGCCGCGCCGCGCAGGGGGTCGGGCAGGTCGCGCCAGTCCGTGACGACCACGACCCGGTCAGTCCTTCGCGGGGCGCCGGCGACGGGGGACGCGGACGAGGGCGACGCCGTCCATGATCCGCTTGCCGTCGACGAACCCTTCGCAATCCAGTTCGACGCGGGCGCTTTCCGGATCGACCGATTTGACGCTCACGCGAACCAGAACCTCATCGCCGATCCGGACCGGCAGGTGAAAGCCGAGTGTCTGGGTCAGGTAGATGGCCCCGGCGCCCGGCAGGATGGTGCCGACCACGGCCGAACCGAACGAGGCCGACAGCAGGCCGTGGGCGATACGGCCGCGGTAGGCCGTCTTCGCGGCGAAGGCCTCGTCCATGTGGACGGGGTTGAAGTCGTCCGAGGCCTCGGCGAACTGCTGGATGCGCTTTTCGGTGACGAGGATGTTCGTCTCCGCCGTCATGCCGACGTGGAGCTCCTCGAGGATGTAGCCCCCGGAGGGGTGTTTCGTCACAATTTCAGTCATGGCACGGCCTTAGCGCGAATTGCCTCTGAGTGGGCCATTTTCTGGATTCAGGCCGAGCCGACCCGACGCAAGAATGGCCGGGTCACCACGCCAGATCGAGGGCGGCGTAGCGGGCAAAGGTGGATTCGGCCTTTAGCAGCCCGGCCGCGCGGGCCGGGTCAAGCCGGCCGTCGGGGCCGCGCGCGGCGTCGCCGTGGATGCCCTGGGCGATGAACAGGCAGTCGAGCGCCTGTTTGTTGGCACCGAGCACATCGGTGATGACGCCGTCGCCGATGCACAGCACCCGCGAGCGATCGACCGGGCGGCCGAGCAGCCGCTCGCCCTCGGCCAGGGCGAGGCCGTAGATCGGGTCGAAGGGCTTGCCGGCCATGGTGACCCGGCCGCCGAGGCTTTCGTACAGGTCGGCCAGTGCGCCGCCGCAATAGATCAGCCGGTCGCCGCGCTGGACCACGCGGTCGGGGTTGGCGCAGATCAGTTCGAGCCCGCGCGCGGCGCCCGCGGCCAGCCGTTCGCGATAGTCCTCGGGCGTTTCGGTCTCGTCATCGACCGGGCCGGTGACCGAGATGAAGGCAGCGTCGGCGGCGCCCCCGGCGACCTGCAGGCCGAGGCCGTCATAGAGGGGCCAGTCGCGGTCCGGGCCGATGATCCAGGCCGGGCCGGGCGCGCGCTTCGCCAGTTCATGCCGGGTCGCGTCGCCCGAGGTGACGACGGCGTGCCAGCTGTCGCGGGGCACATCCAGGGCGTCGAGCTGGACCACCACGCCCGGTGCCGGGCGCGGCGAGTTGGAGATCAGCACGACGTGGCCATGGTCGCGATTGAAGCGGCTCAGGGCCTCGCAGGCCCCGGGCCAGCTCTCGCGGCCGTTGTGGATCACGCCCCAGACGTCGCAGAGCAGCAGGTCGTAGTCGGCGGCGATGTCGGACAGGCCGGAGAGGGCGTGAGGGAGGGTCATGGGGGGCTGATAGCCGGTTCGGCCGCGTGGGTGAAGCGGAACGCCCTGGCCCGCCCTGGCCCGCCCGGCGTTCGAGCTCCGTGACCTGAGGGAGAGACAGCATGCGGTCCATTCTGACGATGACGGCGGTGGCGTCCGCTACGGGTGGAAAGCGGACGCTAGTCATGACAGCTTGGCTCCATGCCAAACCGACCCGTCTTTCCTGTCGATTTCAACGAGCTTGTCGGACCTCAGGTGGTCCTGCTTTCCGCGACCGACCAACGGGAGGATGAAGGAGGGCGAATGACCACCCTTTTGGAGGGCATGAAGGTTTTGGTCTTCGATCAGGATGTGAACGGGCTTGGCGAGCGGGATGACTTGATCGCCGCTGGAACCGTCTCTCGCATCGAAGCCGGTGCCGGTGGATGGCCAAAGAATGCCATGTGGTCGTGTCTGATCGATGAGCGCGGCATCCGACACAGATCGGACGGACTACACGTAGACGACCTCTAACTTCAACGTCCGCAATGGGTCTCGATAGCGGACCTGAACCCGCCAGCCTCTAACCCATCCGCCGCCGGTGATCGGCGCTGCGCAGGGTCGAGCGGATGAAGTCGGCGGGCGGGTCGGTCTCGGCCAGCACGGCTTCCTTGATGGCGCGGGGCTCGCCGAAGAGGTGGCCCTGGCCCATGGCGACGTCGAGTTCGAGGATGTCGACGATCTGGCGCTCGCTCTCGCATTTCTCGGCGATCAGCTCGATGCCGTAGCGGCGGGTCAGGCCGGCGAAGTCTGCGGCGGAGATGTCGCGCAGGCTGGGCAGGGCCGAGGCGCCGTCGAGGTCGAGCAGCTGTTCGATCAGCAGGTCGGCCGCGACCTTCATGAATTTGACGTCCGAGCGCTGCAGGTCGGCGAAGTCGAGGTCCAGGGTCTGGACCTTGTCGATCGAGAAGCGGAAGCCGAGGTCGGCCAGCTTGGCCATGTTGCGGGCCTCGACCGCGCCGCGGGCGTCGAAGGTGGCCTGGCCGAGCTCGAAGATCAGGGCTTGGTTGAGGTCGCGGTTCTCGCTGAGGAATTCGAGGAACTGGGGGAAGAAGGTCTCGTCGCCGAGCGAGGACAGGGCGACGTTGCAGAAGACGCCCACCTTGCGGTCCTGACGCGCCAGCCGGCGGACGATCTGGGCGCAGCGGAACAGCAGCAGATTGTCGATGGCCGGGACCAGACCCTCGCCCTCGGCGACCGAGAGGTATTCGGCCGGCATCATCACCCGGTCGTCGGCGGCGCGCAGGCGGGTGAAGCTTTCGTAGAAGATGGTCCGGCGCTGGGGCAGGGAGACGACCGGCTGGAGGTAGAGGTCGACCCGGTTCTCGGCCAGGGCCTCATGGATATTGGCCAGCAGGACGTTGGACTGTTCGCGGTGCCGGGCCTCGTAGGGATTGGAGGGCACCGGCTGGGCCGCGCGCTGTTCGAGGGTCTCGCTCATCTGCTGGATGAGGGTCTCCAGCATGCGGACCTCGCCCGAGAGGGCTTCGGTGGAGGTGACGGCACCGGACTCGATGGCCTGGGCCAGTTCGGTCAGGGCGCCCTGGGTCGACTCCATGGCGTCGGCCAGCAGGCGGTGCGCCTCGCGGACCTGTTCGATCTCGTTGCGCAGGGCGGCCTTGTCGGCCCGACCTGCAATGCCGACGTGGACGGCGATCATCAGGCCCATGGTGGCGATGGCCCCGGCCGCGCCCGCACCGGCACCGAGGCCCGCGCGCCACACGAAGGCGCCGACCGTCAGGGCCAGGAAGAGGTAGCCGAAGAACAGGAAGCCCTGGGTGAGTGCGCGCATTGGAAACGGATCGTCCGTCTTCCCGGATGGAATCGCCCGAGTATCGGGGTATCAAGGCCAAACGCCTAGCGTCTGTGCACGGATTCTCCCCACATCTTCGAGGTTAACGATGGAATTGTTCGATCTGAGCGGCAAGGTCGCGGTCATCACCGGCTCCTCCAAGGGGATCGGCAAGGCCATAGCCGAGCGTATGGCCGAGCACGGCGCGCGCGTGGTGATCAGCTCGCGCAAGGCCGGGCCGTGTGATGAGGTCGCCCAGGCGATCAATGCGAAGCACGGCGAGGGCCGCGCCATCGCCATTCCGGCCAATATCGCCTCGAAGGAGGAGCTGCAGCGGCTGGTGGACGAGACCAATGCGGCCTTCGGCAAGATCGACATCCTGGTCTGCAACGCCGCGACCAACCCCTATGCGGGGCCGATGGCGGGGATCAATGACGAGCAGTTCGGCAAGATCCTGCAGAACAACGTCGTGTCCAACCACTGGCTGATCCAGATGGTCGCGCCACAGATGCTGGACCGGAAGGACGGGTCGGTGATCATCGTCTCGTCGATCGGCGGCCTGCGCGGCAACGCCCTGATCGGCGCCTACAACATCTCCAAGGCGGCGGACATGCAGCTGGCGCGCAATCTGGCGGTGGAGTGGGGACCGTCGAACGTACGGGTCAACACGATCGCGCCGGGCCTGGTGCAGACCGACTTCGCCAGATACCTGTGGGAGAACCCTGAACTGCTGAAACAGGTCACCGACCCCGCGCCGCTGAAGCGGATCGGCCAGCCGGACGAGATCGCGGGTGCCGCGGTCTATCTGGCCGCGCCGGCCTCGGCCTATATGACCGGCCAGACGCTGGTGGTGGACGGCGGGATCACCATTGCCTGGTGACGACCATAAACGCGTGAGCGTCGGCCAGGATCTGCAGTGGCGGCTGGAGTCGATCGCCTTTGCAGGCTTCGTCGGCTTCATGCGGATGCTCGGCATCGAGCGGGCCTCGGCGCTGGGCGGCTGGCTGCTGCGGACGCTGGGGCCGAAGACGGGGACCCAGCGCACGGTGCTGCGCAACCTGCGCATCGCCTTCCCCGACATGTCGCCGGCCGAGCGCGAGGCGCTGGCGCTGGCGCAGTGGGAACAGACCGGCCGCGCCTTCGCCGAGACGACGATGATGGACCTTCTGATCAAGCAGGGCCGGGTCGAGGTGGTCGGGCTGGAGCGGTTGCACGCCATCCGGGACGCGGGAAAGCCGGTGGTGTTCGTGAGCGGGCATTTCGCCAATTTCGAGACGCTGGCGGCGACGATCACGGGCTCCGGCGTCCCCTGCCAGATCACCTATCGCGCGGCGAACAACCCCTATGTCGACGCCCAGATCAAGGCGGCGCGTGCACGTTATGGCGTCAAACTGTTCGCGCCCAAGGGCGGGGACGGGGCACGGGAGCTGCTGGCGGGCATGGCGCGGGGCGAGTCCGTCGCGCTGATGAACGACCAGAAATTCTCGGAGGGGCCTGAAGTCCGCTTCTTCGGCCAGCCGGTGAACGCCGCGCCGGGGCCCAGCCGGCTGGCGCTGAGGTTCGGGACCGTGCTGCAGCCGATGTCGGTGGTGCGGTTGCCGGGGGTGCGGTTCCGGCTGACCGTCCATGCGCCGATCGAACTCGCCCGGACCGACGACCGTCAGGCCGATATCGCGCGTGGGGTGCAGGCGATCACGAGCTTCGTCGAGGACCGGGTGCGCGAGAACCCGGTGGACTGGTTCTGGGTCCACAAGCGGTGGCCGGACCGGGTCTATGCCGCGCTGGAATCCTTGGCCTGATCCGCAGCGCGACGCATCGGCCCCTTGTAGTTCGAGGCGTTGGAGCGGCGGCGGTCGGGTCCGAAATAGCCGTCGGTCTTCACGAAGGGCCGAGGCCTGAAAATCACCGCCTGGATGCGGTCGAGGATGGCCTTGGCTGTGATCGGCTTGACCACGAACTCCGTCACCCCTGCGTCGCGGGCCTCATAGACGCGGCTCTTTTCCGAATGGCCGGTCATCATGATGATCGGCAGATAGGGATTGGCGGTGTCCGGACTGTTGCGGACCAGGCGGGTGAACTCGACGCCGTCCAGCGGGAACATGTTGAAGTCGACGATGGCCAGGTCGATCGCATGCTCGCGCAGGATCTCGAGGCCGGCGGCACCGTCGGCGGCTTCGCGCACCTTGCGGACGCCGGCCGACTGCAGCACCGCGGACGTGATCGCCCGCATGTGCTGGTTGTCGTCGACCAGCAGAACCTGGAGTGCCTGAAGAGATGACATAAAATGGGCCATGCCGGAATCGGCGGGAGGGTGATCAATTTAGGGGGTGAATCGTTACACGTCCATGACCGATCGACGTTCAGTCAGAGAGATAACCGGTTACGCACGTTCAGGTTTTCACCAGCAGTGACGGATCGAGGTTGCGGTCACGCCACTTCATCCGCCAGCAAAGGTGCGGGCCGGTGGCCCTGCCTGTCATGCCGACACGGCCGACAGGCTCGCCACGCCTCAGGTCCTGGCCCGCCACCACATCGAGTCGGGACTGGTGAAGGTAGGCGGTGATCAACCCCTGGCCGTGGTCGATCAGGACCAGACCCCCCTCGAAATGCAACCCTGGCTGGGCCAGGGTGACGCGGCCGGCGGCGGGGGCCCGGATCACCGTCCCCTGCGGTGCCGCCAGATCAATGCCGTAGTGGGGCCGCGCCGGGGTGCCGTTGAGGATGCGCTGGCTGCCCCAGAGGCTGGTCACCCGGAAGTCCTCCAGCGGCCAGTCGAAGCCGTCGCGGAAATAATCGGCGTCGATGCGGCTGGCGAACCCCTCGGTCTTGACCACGATCTCGCGCTGGATGCGGGCCAGCAGCTCGGGGTCGGAGGGCTCGACGGTCGACGGCGGCAGGCCGTTGACGCTGGTGCTCGGAAACTGGCCGGGGGCGATGTCGAGCGTGCGGCGCGCGGAACGGCCGTCGAGCCGGGTCTCGATCTGGACGCTGCCGGCGGCGTCGCGGTCGAAACCGACGATGAAGACGCCGTCGGCCGAGGCGGCGGTCAGGGACTCGCCGTCGACGAAGATGAGGGCGCGGGGCCAGGTGCGGCCGAGCGCGTGACCGCCCTGGACGAAACGGCCGGTGAGGGTCAGACCCTCGTCATCCTGGGCCCGGGTCGCACCGGCGGCGAGCAGGGCGCCGGAGCCGAGAACGACACTCCGGCGGTTCAGGATCACGCGACCTGTCCCAGTCTCTGGAAGGCCTCGTCGGGGCCGGCGTAGGCTTCCTGCAGACTGACCGACCAGTAGCGCAGGGTCTCCAGCGGGATGCTCTTGCCGCTGACTGCGCAGGTCACAAAGCGGCCGGGCTTGAGCACGGCGAACTCACCGTCGCCGTAGTGGAGGGTCGCCTTTGCGGTCTGGGTCTTGGGCATGATCGCAGGCTAGCTTGGCCTTGCGCGCAAGGCCACGGCTTTCGTGCTCAGAACAGATCGCCCTGGCCGGGCGGCGGCACCTTGGCGCGGGGCGGAGGCGCGGGCGGTTTCGGCGCGGGCGGCGCGGCGTCGCCGCCGTCGATCCGCGCGCCGCGCGCGCCGTCGCCGAAGACAAGACGGACGGCCTGGCCGTCGTGCAGGGCGGCAGCGGCGGCGATCATGGTGCCGTCCTCGCTCTCCACCCGGGCGAAGCCGGGCTTGGGCGTCTTCGGGTTGAGGCCGGCCAGTGCCCGGGACAGGGCGGCGAGGCGGGCCTCGTCGCGTTCGATCCGCCGGGGGAGGGCGTCGAGCCGGGTCGCGACGGACTGGAGCCGCGCCGCGCGCTGGTCGAGGCGGCGGTGCAGGGGCTCGGGCGAGAGGCGGGCGAGGACCCGCAGCAGCCGATGCTCATGGGCCTTCACATTGGCGTCGAGGCCCGAGCCGAGGCGTGCGGAGACCGACTCCAGCCGGTCCCGGCGGCGTTCCATGGCGCGGTCCAGCAGGGCGCGGGACAGGCGGCCGGTGACGCGGACGAGGCGGCGCTCATGCAGGGCGACATTGCGGGTCAGGCCCGAGGCGAGGCGGCTGCCCGCGTGGTCGAGCCGCTGTTGCGGCAGGGCGAGGACGTCCTCGGGACGGGCGGGCAGGCCGCGGGCGGCGGCGCGCAATCGGGTGCGGCGGTCCTCGAGGATGCGGCCGCCGGCGCGGGCCAGACGGCGGTCGAAATCGGCGACGGCGTATTGCAGATCGGCCAGCACCGGGGTGGCGATCTCGGCCGCGCCGGTCGGGGTGGGGGCGCGGCGATCGGAGACGAAATCGATCAATGTGGTGTCGGTCTCGTGCCCGACGGCCGAGATGATCGGGATGGCGGCGGCGGCAACGGTGCGGGCCAGCCCCTCATCGTTGAAGGCCCAGAGGTCCTCGACCGAGCCGCCGCCCCTGGCGACGATGACCACATCGGGACGCGGGACGGGCCCGCCGGGCGTCAGGCTGTCGAAGCCCCGGATGGCGGCGGCGACCTGACTGGCGGCGGCGTCGCCCTGGACGACGCAGGGCCAGACGATGACGCGGCAGGGCCAGCGCTCGGCGATCCGGTGCAGGATGTCGCGGATGACGGCGCCCGTCGGGCTGGTAATGACGCCGACCACGGCGGGGAAGGCGGGGATGGGCTTCTTGCGGCCCGGTTCGAACAGCCCCTCGCCGGCCAGTTTCGCCTTCAGCCGCTCCAGCTGGGCCAGAAGCGCCCCGGCCCCGGCGGCCTCCATGGTCTCGATGACGATCTGGTACGACGACCGCGCCGGATAGGAGGTGATCTTGCCGGTGACGATGACCTCGAGGCCCGACTCGGGCCGGACGCCCAGGCCGCGGACCGACCCCTTCCAGATGACCCCGTCAATGGCCGCCTTGTCGTCCTTGAGCGTCAGATAGACGTGGCCCGAGGCGTGGTGATTGACCTTGGATATCTCGCCCCGCAGCCGGACATGACCGAACCTGTCCTCAAGCGTGCGCTTGAGGGCAAAGGACAGCTCCGAGACCGTCTGGGGCGGATTGTTGTCGCGTGGGGATGCCGGTGGTTCGTCGGCCGGGCCCCCGAAGACGTAGGAGTCGTCGCTCATGGGGGGAGGGTAGCGGGGGAGCCGGGTGGGGGGAATGGGGGAGGGTCGGATGTCTGTTTTGGGTGGAAAGCGGACCCTTCGCCTCGGTCATTGCGTTATCCCAACCAGAGTTGGCGCATGCGAAGGCGCTTGCCTCGGTTACCCGAGACGGCGGTGGCGGAGCCTTCCGTGGATCGGTTGGGCTGACAACACTCGGCCGTTCAACGGATGATGCGTCTTCCTCAGGACGGGCCGTCACTGCTGCCGAACTCGATAGGAAGGGGGAAACTCTTCCCATAAGCCCCTGACCCCGTCAGCCAATGCAATTGCGGTCGCACATAAGGCTTCTTCGGCGCGAGCGGGAGCTCGATCGTTTCGTCGTCCATGAGACGCTCGATTCATTCAAAACTACCGGTGGAATTTCACCCGCCCCCACAAGCGACCGTAGAATTGCATTGTCAAGCTTGCCATGGGTCGGCGCTGGAATTCCCAGAAGCTGAGGAAACGGCTCCAGCGAGGGCATCACGGCCAATGTCCGCACCGGGTCGAAAGCGGACTGTTCAGCCGCGATTGAATCGACTGGGGTCAGGGCGCTTGTCATCCCGGACGACGCGAAGCGGCGATCCGGGACGGCGTGCGCCTATTGGTCCGCACCTCCCGGAAATCGCGGCGCGATTGTCCGGGAGACGAGTGGGCACCGGGCTGGGGCCTGGCCCGTCTCCCGGATAGCGGCTGACGCCGCTTCCGGGAGGGTGTGGTTGTGCAGCGAAGCGTCCCGGCTCTCCGCTTCGCGCCGTCCGGGATGACAAGGCGACCGGTAGGGTGCCTTTGGTTCCGGTGGAACGGATGCCTCCGTCCGCCGGTCGCCCGTCCGTTCGGCCGAAGCCTCTGGAACTCTCCGCGCGCGGCCGTCATTGTCCCCGCCATGGCCGACCCTCCCAACACCGATCCCGACGACCGGGACCCGCGCGAACGCGAGCTGGGACGCCGCAGCGAGGGGCCGACCGTGAGCCCCTGGCTGTTCATCGGCAGCGTCCTGTTGCTGGGCGTCGCGGTCTACGTCGTTTCCGCCCTGGTCGCCGGGTGAGCATCCGCGACTTGACCGGCCTCGCCGCTCCGGTCATTGCCCGCGCATGAATATCCTGCTGGTTGGATCAGGCGGGCGTGAGCACGCCCTGGCGTGGAAGATCGCCCAGTCGCCGCTGACGCGGCGGCTGGTCATCGCGCCGGGCAATCCCGGCATGGAGAAGCTGGGCGAGCTGCGGCCGATGAAGGTCACCGACGCCGACGGCCTGTGCGCCCTGGCGCGCGAGATCAAGGCCGATCTGGTGGTGGTCGGGCCGGAGACGGCGCTGGAGGCCGGACTGGCCGACCGGCTGACGACGGCGGGCATCCCCTGTTTCGGACCGACGGCGAAGGCGGCGCAGCTGGAGACCTCCAAGGCCTTCTCCAAGGCCTTCATGGAGCGGCACGAAATCCCCACGGCCGGCTTCGGTGTCTATGAGCGGCTGCACGAGGCGCGGCAGGCGCTGACGGTGTTCAAGCCGCCCTATGTGATCAAGGCCGACGGTCTGGCGGCGGGCAAGGGCGTGGCCATCAGTCCGACCAAACGCGACGCCGAGGGCGAAATCGAGCGGATGCTGGGCGGCCGGTTCGGCACGGCCGGAGCGCGGGTGGTGATCGAGGAGTTCATGGACGGCGAGGAAGGCTCGCTGTTCGCGGTCTGCGACGGCCAGCGCGCCGTTCTGCTGGGCGGGGCGCAGGACCACAAGCGGGCCTATGACGGCGACCTGGGCCCCAATACGGGCGGCATGGGCAGCTATTCGCCGGCGCCGGTGTTCACGCCCGAACTGGTCGAGGCGGCCGACCGGCTGGTCGTCCAGCCGGTGGTGGCGGCCATGGCGGCCGAGGGGATGCCGTATCGCGGGGTCCTGTACGCCGGACTGATGGCCACGGAGGACGGGCCCAAGGTGGTCGAGTTCAACGCCCGTTTCGGTGATCCGGAATGCCAGGTGCTGATGATGCGGCTGGACGGGGACGTCGTGCCCCTGCTGCTGGCCTGTGCGCGCGGCGACCTGACCCGGGCCCCGATGCCGGCCTTCAGCCCCGATACGGTGATCTGCGTGGTGATGGCGGCGTCAGGCTATCCCGACAGTCCGCTGGAAGGCTCGATCATCCGCGGGGCGGAGCAGGATTTCGGTCCGCATGTGCAGATCTTCCATGCCGGAACGCGCCGCCGCGCCGACGGACAGCTGGCGGCGGCGGGCGGCCGGGTGCTGAACGTCTGCGCGCGCGGCAAGGACATCGCCGAGGCGCGGGCGCGGGCCTATGCGGCGGTGAAGAAGATCGACTGGCCGGGCGGGTTTCACCGCACCGACATCGGCTGGCGGGCGCTGGAGCGGGATTCCGGGGGGAACTGAAGCCATGAATGACGACACCCTGCCGCCCGAACCGCCGAGCCATTATCGCGACGGCAAGGAGCGGCTGGCCGATCTGATCGTGCACCTGACCGGACTGGCGCTGGCGCTGGTCGGGGGCGGGATGCTGCTGGGGCTGGCGATCGGGTTCGGCGACGCCGGCAGCCTGACGGCCTCGGCCATCTATGCGGTCGGGCTGCTGACCATGCTGGGACTGTCGACGGCCTATAATTTCGCCGCGCCCCGGTTCCAGCCGCTTTTGCGCCGGTTCGATCATGCCGGGATCTTCCTGATGATCGCGGGCTGCTACACGCCGTTCACGACCCAGCATCTGACGGGGGCCTGGGCATGGGGGATGACGGCGGCGGTCTGGTCCATCGCCCTCTTCGGCGTTGTGGCCAAGCTGCTGTTGCCGGGTCTGGGCAAGGGGTTCTGGATCGTCGTCTATCTGGCGCTGGGCTGGCTGATGGTCATCGCCGTCCAGCCGATCATGCAGAGCCTCGGCCTGCCGCCGCTGATCCTGATGGCGGTCGGCGGGCTGCTCTATTCGGTCGGGGTGATCTTCTACGCCAACAAGGCGATGCGCTACCGGCGCGCGATCTGGCACGGCCACGTCGTGGTGGCCGCCGCGGTGCACTGGGTGGCGGTGCTGCTGGCGGTGCTGAAGTAGGACAGCCTCAGGCCCAGGCGAACAGCAGCCGGCCCTCCCCCATGCGCTCGCGCAGGGCCGGGAGGTCGGCGTGGCCGACCGAGAAACAGCCGTAGCTGCGACCCAGCTTGCCCTCGCGGGCGAGGAAGGCGGGGTCGGCGTAGTCCGCGCCGTGGATGATGATGGCGCGCTCGCGTGCCAGGTTGTTGGTGTACTCCAGCCCGTCGAGCAGAACATTGGGGCCCTGTTCTGCGCCGTAACTGGCTCCGGCGGTGACATAGGAGCCGACCGAGGACATGTGGCTGTCCGGGGTGTTGCTGAAGCTGGTGGCGTAGCCGGTGTGCGCCGGGTCGGAGCCGCGGCCGTGGCTGGTGCGCATCAGGGTGACGGCACCGCCTTCGAGGTCGACCTCGTACAGGCGCTCGTCGCCCGAGAATTTCTTGAAATCGACCAGATACATCCGGTCGCGCCGGGTGATCCGGTGATCGTGGATGTCGAGCGCCGCCATGGCGCGGTCCATCAGTTCCTTGCGGACCTGGCTGCGCGGATCGAGCGGGCGGGTGGAGTTGAGCCGGGAGGTGATGACCTGGGCCGGCGCGGCCGGCAGCTGCGGGCCGGGGGTGACGGTCACGAGCGGCTGAACGCTCGCCGTCTGCGCGGCGGCCGTGGCGCAGCCCGAAAGCATCGCTACGCCACCCAGAATAAAGCCTCGTCTCGCCAAGCGCATGCGACGCCCCTCGCACGGTTACAGAACAGGTCACGGGTTGTTTCAGTTCGTGACGGTTGTTTCAACCTGAGCCTTGGTGAAGACCCCCGGAGGTGTAAGGTGCAAGCCCTGTTCCGGGAGGATTTCGTGAAGCTGATCACAACATTGTTGGCCGCCGCGGCCCTGTTCGCCGCGACAAGCGTTGCGGCGCAAACGCCCGCACCCGCACCTGTTTCCCCTGTGGAGGGAACGACGTTCGTTCAGGTGGGGCGGCTTCTGGCCGACCCGGCGACCGGCGTTGTGCAGCGCGATAAAACTCTCGTGATCGAGGGGAACAGGATCGTCGAAGTGCGCGACGGCTTCGTCGGAGAGGGCCGGATCGTCGATTTGCGGTCGTCCTTCGTCCTGCCTGGGCTGATCGACAGCCATGTTCACCTGACCAACCAGCAAAACCCGAACGCCCGGCTTGAGGAGGTGACCCAGTCCAGCGCCGACCAGGCGATCCGCGGCGCCCTGTACGCCCGGCGGACCCTGATGGCCGGCTTCACCACGGTGGCCGACCTTGGCGCGGATAACGACGCCATCTTCGCCCTGCGCGACGGGATCGCGGCGGGCGAGGTGGCCGGGCCGCGGGTGATCGCGTCCGGATCTGCGGTCTCGATCCACGGTGGACACGGCGACATCAACGGCTTCCGCGAAGACGTGATGCATCTGCTGTCGTCCGAGAGCGTCTGTTCGGGGCCGGAAGACTGCATGCGGGCCGTTCGGACCCAGGTGCGGGCCGGCGCCGACATCATCAAGATCACCGCCACGGGCGGCGTGCTGTCGAACACGGCGGCCGGTCTGGGCCAGCAGTTCACCGACGCCGAACTGGCCGCGATCGTCGAGGTCGCTCACCGGATGGGTCGTCAGGTCACCGCCCACGCCCATGGCGTGGATGGCATCAACTCCTTCCTTCGGGCCGGTGGGGATTCCATCGAGCACGGTACCTTTCTCGACGCCGAGTCGATCCGGCTGTTCCGCGAGCACCACGCCTTTCTGGTCCCGACCCTGATGGCCGGAGATTTCGTGGCGCGGCTGGCGGCGGGTCCGAACAATTTCCTGACGCCGGCGCAGACGGCCAAGGCGCTGGAAGCCGGGCCGAGGATGCTGGACATGGCGCGGCGCGCGCATGACGGCGGCGTGCGGATCGCCTTTGGCACGGATTCCGGCGTTTCGGCCCACGGCGACAACGCGGGCGAGTTTGCCCTGCTGGTCCGGGCCGGGCTGACGCCGCTGGAAGCGATCCAGACGGCGACGGTGAACGGTGCCGAGCATCTGCGCATCCAGACCCAGGCCGGACGGCTCGCCGTCGGCATGCCCGCCGACCTGATCGCCGTCTCGGGTGATCCGCTGAGCGATGTGACCGAGCTGGAGCGGGTCCGGTTCGTGATGCGCGGCGGGGTGGTCTATCGGGCGGAGTAGGGGCGAACTGGCCCCCTCCACCAGCCTTCAGCTGGTCCCCCTCCCCCGATGGGGGAGGAATGGATCGCGCTATTTCTCCCCCATCGGGGGAGGGGGACCACCGGCACGGCGGTGGAGGGGGCTGGGCTTCATCGCGCCCAGCAACAACCGCTGAAACGCCGCTTCATCCTCAAAGGTCGCCTTCACCGGCCATGAGAGAACCCGCGCCCGCCATTCGGGTGTCAGGCGGAACCAGTCCTTTTCGGTTGTGACCAGTCGCGCGTGATAGCGATCGGCGCGGTCCGCGAGGAAGCGCAGGTCTTCCTCGCGGAAGGCGGCGTGGTCGGGGAAGGGTGCGAAATCGACCAGTTCGGCACCGGCGGCGTCGAGGGCGCGTTCGACCTTCCAGGGCTTGGCGATGCCGGCGAAGGCGACGATGGGCCCCATGGGCGGCGGCGCGGCGGGGGTCAGCCGGGCGATATGGACCGGCAGGTCGCCGAAGGCCTGGACCAGCTCGGGATCGGCGCCCGGCGCATCGGCCGGCAGCAGGATGACCACGGCGTCGGCGCGGGCGAGACCGCGCTGGAGTTTCTCGCGCATCGGCCCGGACGGAAACACCGAGCCGTCGCCGAAGGGCCATTCATCGTCGCGCGTCTCGCCGTCCACGACGACGAGACTGAGCGTCTTCTTCAGAGTCGGATTCTGGTGGGCGTCGTCGAGGACCAGAACCTGTGCCCCGGCCGCGGCGGCCGCGCGGGCACCGGCGACCCGGTCATGGGCGATCCAGGTCGGGCCGCCGAGGGCCAGCATCAGGGGCTCGTCGCCGACATCGGCGGCGGTGTGGACAGAGGCGTCGACCCGGGTCGGCTCGCGCAACGACCCGCCGTAGCCGCGCGACAGGCCGTGGGCGTTGATCCCGGCCTCATGCAGCAGACGGATCGCCTCACGGGTGACGGGGGTCTTGCCCGAGCCGCCGACCGTCAGATTGCCGACCGAGATGATCGGAATGCCCGGATCAACCGGCTCGGCGCGGGCGATGCGGCGGGCCGTTGCGGCGGCCCAGATCCACGACAGGGGTTTGAGCAGGAGGCGGGTGACCGCACCGTGACGGGCGTTGCGCGTGTACCACCAGCGGGGTGTGTTCAGCTTCATCGGCGGCCTCGCAGGGGCGCGGGCGGCAGCAGGGGCAAGAGCGCGTCCCACAGCCGGTCGAGGCCCGAGCCGGCATCGGCGGCGGCGCGTCGGCCGCGCTCGCCCATGGCCCTGGCGGCGGCGTCATCGGCGAGCAGCGGGGCGATGACCGCGGGCAGGTCCCAGGGCGCTTCCACGACCGCAAGACCGCCGGCCTCAACCAGGGCTTCGGTAACGGCGGCCCAGTTGCTCATGTCGGGGCCAGTGACGGCGGGCTTGCCGAGGCGGGCAGGCTCGAGCGGATTGTGGCCGCCGACCGGGGGTTTCTCCAGCGCCGCGGAGAAGGAGCCGCCCATGACCACCACATCGGCGAGTTGCAAGAACAGGCCCATCTCGCCGAGGGTGTCGGCCAGATAGAGGTCGGTCTCACGGTCGGGCTCGTGTCCCTCGGAGCGTCGGGCGAAAGCGTAGCCGTCCCTGGAGAGGGCGGCGGCGATCCCGGGACTGCGGGCCGGATGGCGCGGAACGAGGACCAGGCACAGGCGGTCGGCCAGCTTGTCGAGGGCGCGGACGAGGGCGATCTCCTCGCCGTCATGGGTGCTGGCGGCGACGACGACCGGCCGGTCGCCGATGGCGGCACTTAGGCGGGTGAAGGCGGCGGCGTCATGCGGCGGTGCCTCGCCCGACAGTTTGAGGTTCACATGGCCGTCGATGCGGGCCCCGAGGCTGTGCAGTCGGGCGGCCGAGGTCTCGTCCTGCGGCAGGATGCGGTCGAAGGCGGTCAGGATCTTGCGCGCCGCGCCGGGGAAGCGACGCCAGCCGTCGACGGTCTTTTCCGTGATGCGGGCACTGGCGAGGACCAGTTTCACGCCCCGGCGACGGGCCTCTAGGATCAAATTGGGCCAGAGTTCGCTCTCGACGAAGACGGCCAGCGACGGCCGCCAGTGGTCGAGGAAGGCGGCGACCGCGCCCGGCGCATCGATCGGGGCGAACTGGTGGATGACGCCGGCGGGCAGCCGCCGGGCCAGCAGTTGCGCCGAGGTCAGGGTGCCGGAGGTGACGAGAACCGCGAGGTCCGGCCGGCTGCGGCGCAGGCGCTCGACCACGGGCAGAAGGGACAGGGTCTCGCCGACGCTGACGCCATGCAACCAGACCAGGTCGCCGCCGGGCCGGGGGACCGAAGCGTGGCCGAGGCGTTCGTCGACGCGGTCCGGGTCTTCCTTGCCCTGTTTGGCGCGGGCGTCGAGCAGGCGCGGGGCCAGCGGCTCCAGCAGGCGGGTCAGGAGCCGCCAGGCGATCAGGGCGGGGCTCACCGGGACGGTTCCAGCCCGGTGATGGCGTCGGCTTCGGCCTCGACCGCGTTCAGTCGGTCGGTCCAGGCGAGTGCGACATCCGCCAGTTCGGCACCCTCGGGATAATCTCCGACATCCCAGACGATGGCACCCTTGCTGAACGGCAGGGGCAGGATGGCGCGGTCCCAGCTGTTCAGCCGGATGGCGGGGTTGCAGGACAGGCCGATGAACAGCACGGGTGCCTTCGACAGTTTCGCCAGCAGGGGCAGCCCCTCGGCCATCTGGCGCGCCGGGCCGCGGGGACCGTCCGGGGTGATGGCCAGGGCACCGATCTTGAGCTGGCGCAGGCCGTCGCGCAGGGCCTGCGAGCCGCCCTTGGCGCGGTCGGCCTTGTCCTTGTTGGCCGAGGAGCCGCGCACGGCGGGGATGCCCTGGAGGGCCACGGCGCGGGCGATGAACTGGCCGTCGGGGCTGAGCGAGATCAGGGCCTTGGCCGGTTGGGCCCGGTCCAGCGGCCAGCAGGCCGGGGAGAGGCCGATGCGCGAATGCCAGAAGGTGCAGAGTACGCCGCCGCCCTGTTTCCAGACGGCTTCGGCCACGCCCTCATTCTTGTGGGTCCAGCGGATGGTGGCGAAACAGAACCGCATCCAGGCGGCCAGTAGCCAGGCGAGGACGCCCTGGATGACGGGGTTGCGGAGCGGTCTCATATCACCGCCGTGACGGGATCCCCGTCGAGCGACTGCTGTTTGGCAAGTCGCGAATAGAGGCCGCCCAGCTTGACCAGCTCGGCGTGGGAGCCGGTTTCCACCACGCGGCCGGCCTCGATCACGTGGATGCGGTGGGCGTTGCGGACGGTCGACAGGCGGTGGGCGATCATCAGGGTGGCGCGGCCCTGCATCAGCCGTTCGAGGGCGGCCTGGACGAGGGCCTCGCTCTCGGTGTCGAGGGCCGAGGTGGCCTCGTCGAGCAGCAGGATGGGGGCGTCCTTGAGGAAGGCGCGGGCGATGGCGATGCGCTGGCGCTGGCCGCCGGACAGGCGCAGGCCCGCTTCGCCGGCGCGGGTCGCATAGCCCTCGGGCAGGGCGGAGATGAAGTCGTGGGCGGCGGCGGCCCGGGCGGCGGCGACGACGTCGTCCGCGGTGGCGCCGGGACGGCCGTAGGCGATGTTGGCGGCGAGGGTGTCGTCGAACAGGAAGGGCTCCTGGGTCACCAGGGCGATCTTCGAGCGCAGGTCGTGGAGTTTCAGCTCGCGGATGTCGCGGCCATTGACCCTCACGGCACCGGCGGTGACGTCATAGAAGCGCGGCAGCAGGCTGAGGATGGTGGACTTGCCGCCGCCCGAAGGGCCGACGAGGGCCACGGTCTCACCGGGTGCCACGGACAGCGACACATCGGACAGGGTCGGGGCACCACCCTGGGCGGCCGGTGCATAGGCGAAGGAGACGCGTTCGAGGGCCACGGTGATCGGGCCGTCGGCGAGCGGTACCGCATCGGGTGCCTCGCGGATTTCGGGCTCGATATCGAGGGCGGAGAACAGGCGGCGGGCGGCGGTGAGGCCCTCGGACATGACGGTCTGGAGATTGGTCACCTGCCGCAGCGACTGGCCGGCGGCCATCAGCAGGCCGATGTAGGCGGCGAAGGAGCCGACGCTCATCGTCCCGTCCAGGGCGCGCCAGCCGGCGTAGGCCATGACGGCGGCGACCACGATCATGGCGATGAGGTTGGACAGGGGGCCGGCGAAGGCGCGGGAGTCGGCGCTCTTGATGACATGGCGCTGGCGGCGGGCCACGACCTCGCCGACGCGGTCCTGCTCGGCCGCCTCGCGGTTCTCGATCTTGATCAGGCGGACGCCGTCGAGGTTCTCCATCAGGGCGGTGGAGAGGTTGGAGGTCTCGACCATGGCGCCAGTGGTGGCCTTGCGCATCCGCTTGCCGAAGCGCCCCATCACGAAGGCGATGACCGGCGCGCCCAGCAGGACGATCAGCGTCAGTTGCCAGTCGGTCCAGGCCATGTAGCCGATCACCGCGACGAGGGTCAGGGCGTGCTGGGTGTAGTTGACCACGCCGTTGGTGAAGGCCTCGCGCACCAGATTGGCGTCGAACAGCACCGAGGAGACGAAGCCGCCCGAATGCTGGCTGCGCAGCCGGGCGAGATCGGCGCGGATCATGGCTCCGAACAGCCTGACCTGGATGTCGCCGACGATGCCGTGGCCCAGCCGGTTGACGAGGGCAGCCTGGCCGAGGGCGGCGGCGGTCCAGATCAGGGCCGCGCCGATGATGATGACGGGAATCCAGACCAGCGCCCGGCCCGCCGGGACGGTGAACACACCCCAGATGGTCACGGCCTTGCCGAGGAACAGGCCGTCGATGGCCGGCTCGAGCAGCTGCAGCACTGTGGCGGCCATGATCCCGACGACGGCGGCGCAGGCGATCGACAGGAACAACGGCGTCCGGTGGTGCGAGAGATAGTCGCGCCAGATGCGACCCAGCAGCGGGCGCAGCGGCTCTTTCTCGTCAGCGGCGGGGATCGGCGGCGTCATCGGTCCGAGGTCGGACGGCGCGGGGGGGAAGTCAAGCGGGGAGGTGCGAAGTGGAGCGGATCGGCGTCCCCGGGATTCGGCATGTCTGCTGCCGACCCGGAGCGGACCTTCGCCCCGGGTCACTGCCGCCTGCAATGTCTTCAATCTTCCGCCCCATCTGATCCGCCGGCCGACCCTCCGCCAGCTGCGGGCTGAATCGCGACGGCCGCTGTGACCGAGACGGGTCAGGCTGACAGCATCCTCGATGCAAAGCGTCGGTGCCGGGTCGTTGCCTATCCCCGGGAGATCAACGCCCGCTCGATGCGGCTGTCAGGAATGAACCAGATCGCAGCCACCACGGCATAGGCGGCCAGGGACGCTATCGGATAGAAGAAGGCGAGCCCTACTCCCGTCGCGTAAATCGACAGGGAAATCCAGCCCTTGATGTCGGCACCGACGGCGCGGGCGAGCTGGGACTCAGGCCCCTCGTGCCGCTTCAAGGCGTTGTAGAGGATGGTGTAGGCAATCGCGGTCATGATCAGGACGAGGCCGTACGCCGCGACAGGGGCACTGACGGTTGGATGCTCGCCCACCCAGTTGGTCACGAAGGGCACCAGGGACAGCCAGAACAGCAGGTGCAGGTTCGCCCAGAGGATCGCGCCGTTCACGCTCTTCACCGCCTGGAACATGTGGTGGTGATTGTTCCAGTAGATGCCGATGTAGATGAAGCTCAAGACATAGGCCGAGAGCACCGGGATCAGCGGCCGAAGGGCCGACCAGTCGGCCCCCGTGGGGACGTGCAGCTCCAGCACCATGATGGTGATGAAGATGGCGATCGAGCCGTCGCTGAAGGCCTCCAGCCGTCCCTTGTGCATGACCGTCCCCCGAAAACCCGACCAGACTAGACCATCCTGCCGGCGGCGTCAGGCCGGGTCGAGAGCCCGGGCGGGCACCAGGGCGGCTGTCTGGTGGCGACATCCGCAGTGTCTGTTCCCCACCGATGGCGGACATCCGATCACCCCGGATGACGCGCGGCTCCCGATCCCCTATCTCATCCTGATGCCTCGTTACGATCTCAGCACCCCGGGCGGCCGGTTCAAGGCGAAATGGGACTATGTCTGGAAGGACCACGCCTTCCTGCGCCGCTGGTTCATGAACGGCCACTGGCTGGGGCCGGATCTGGTTCGGACCAACCAGCCGTCGCCGCGGCAACTGGCCTACTGGAAGTCCAAGGGGATCAAGACGGTGATCAACCTGCGCGGGGCGCGGGACGAGGCCTATTATGCGCTGGAGAAGGAGGCCTGCGAGCGGCTGGGTCTGACCCTGATCGACGCGCCTCTGGATTCGCGTGATCCGCCGCAGAAGGACCGGGTTCACCGGGCGCGCGAACTGTTCCGGACCATCGACTATCCGGTGCTGATCCACTGCAAGTCGGGGGCGGACCGGGCCGGCATGATGGCGGTCTTCTACCGCCATTTCCATCTGGGCGAGCCGATGTCGGTGGCCATTGAACAGCTGTCCAAACGCTACCTGCACCACCGCGAGGGGCTGACCGGTGTGCTGGACTATACGCTCGAGAAATACCTCAACGAGGTCGAGCCGACCGGGGTCAGTTTCATCGACTGGATCGACAGCGACGCCTATGATCCGAAGGCGATCCGGGCCGAGTTCAAGGCCGGCTGGTGGGGCACGATCCTGACCGACAAACTGTTGCGGCGGGAGTAGGCGTCAGCCCCAGGGGCCGCGCGGCTCGCTTTTTTCGGACGGCGCTCCGGCGTCTCCGTTTTCAGCCGCGATTTCGGCGTCGCGGCGCGCCTTGCGCTCGGCATTCCAGGTCCTGAGCCATTGTGACTCGCGGTTATTGCCCCGCCAGACGCTGATCCACAGGACCAGAACCAGCAGCAGCGAGACCAGGGAGGCGATCTCCTGTCCGTCGAAGGTTCGGCCGAAGAGGGTCAATGGCGGGGCTCCTGCGTATGGAAGGGCATCATGGACCTGAAAGCGCGCGGGGCCGGGACCCGGTTCCGCATTCAGTGGCTGTGGGCGTCGCCGCGGGGATCGATCATCCGGTGGGCGTGCAGGATGAAGAACCGCATGTGGGCGTTGTCGACCGTGGCCTGGGCGCGGGCCTTCCAGGCCTTGCGGGCCTCTTCATAGTTGGGGAAGGCGCCGACGAACTCGACCTTGGACAGGTCGCGGAACACCGGAGCGTCGAGGTGGCGCAACTCGCCGCCGATGACGAGGTGGAGAAGCTGGTCGGGTTCAGCGGTCATGGGTGGCGTCCGGATATGGGGTAGCTAGCGGGGCGCCAGCGGAATAGGCGCTGTCCGCCGAACGATCAACGGGTGAAGCGCAGGTGCGCTGCAGACGAGGCTGTTCTGTCGCGGGTCGGCCTGATTGAAGCGCCAGGGGTGGCCGTGGTGGTCGCTGACCCGGCCACCGGCCTCCTCGACGATCAGGCAGCCGGCGCAGACATCCCAGTCCCATTTCGGCGACAGGTTGATGGCGGCGTCGAAAGCCCCGGCGGCGACGAGCGCCATACGGTAGGCGATGGCGTTGCGCTTCTCGAACCGCATGGCGGGCCAGGGCTCGATCCAGTGCGGCCCCTCCATCAGACGAGCGTCGGCCAGGACGGAGGCGTCGTCCAGGTCGGTTGTGTCGGAGGCGGTGATCGGGCGGCCCTGCAGCGACGCGCCGCCGCCGAGCGTAGCGGTGAAGGTCTCACCCAGCGCCGGGGCGTGGATCACGGCCGCGACGGGGCGGCCGTCCTCGACGATGGCGATGGGAATGCACCACCACGGCTTGCCCTTCATATAGGCGACGGTCCCGTCGATGGGATCGACCACGAAGATGCGGCGGTTTGCCAGACGGTCGGCATTGTCCGCGGTTTCTTCCGACAGCCAGCCGTGGTCGGGCCGGGCCGAAAGCAGGGTGTCCTTGAGCAGCTGGTCGACGGCCATGTCGGCCGAGGTAACGGGGGAGCCGTCGGACTTGGACCAGACCTTCAGCCCGGCATCGCGTTCCGCCAGCGCCAGCCGGCCCGCAGCCTCTGCGGCGTCGCGGATCAGGGCGAGGTCTGCGGCCAGATCGCTCATTTGCCGGCGATGGCGACGCCGTCGAACATCAGCGACGGACTGTTGAAACTGTTGCGGAACTCGAGGTCCGAACCGCGCTCAAGCCGGGTCCAGAGCTCGGCCAGATTGCCCGCGACGGTGACGCCGCTGACCGGCCAGACGATCTCGCCGTGCTCGAACCAGAAGCCCGAGACCCCGGCGGACCAGTCGCCGTTGTTGGCGTTCAGCGAGGGGCCGAACATGGAGGTGACCAGCAGGCCGGTTCCCGCGTCGGCCATCAGACCGGCCAGATCGTGCTCGCCGGGTTCGAGATGCAGGTTGTGGGTCGAGACCCCGGGCGGGCCGGCGAGACCGCGCGAGGCGTGGCCGGTCGAGGCGAGACCCAGCTGGGCGGCGGCGGCGCTGTTCAGCAGCCAGGTCGTCAGGATGCCGTCCTGCACGATCGACTGGCGCGACACCGCGACGCCCTCGTCGTCGAACGGCGTGGAGCCGAGACCGCGGACCCGGAAGGGATCATCGATCAGGTCGACGCCGGCCGGCAGGATGCGCTGGCCGAGCCGGTCCTTGAGGAAGGAGGTGCCGCGGGCGATCGAGGGGCCGGAGATGGCACCGAGGATGGGCGAGAGGACCTGGGTGGCGACGCGGTTCTCGAAGATCACCGGGGCGGTGGTCGAGTCGATCTTGCGCGGCCCGGTCCGCGACACGGCGCGGCGGCCTGCATAGTCGCCGATGGAGGCGGCGGAGGGCAGGTCGGACAGGTGACGGACCGCGCGGTGCTCGCCGCCGCGTTCCATCGCTCCGTCCTTCTCGGCGATGACGCCGACGCCGAGCGAGAAGGCCGAGCCGTGATAGGCGCCGTCGAAGCCATGCGAAGTGACCAGCCGCCAGCGGCTGGACGAGGCCGAGGCGTGGCCGCCTTCGGACTTGGCAACGCCGGGCACGGCCAGGGCGACGGCTTCGGTCTCGGCCGCCATGGCCTCGAGCTCGGCGGCGCTGCGCTCGGTGGGGTCGAACAGGTCGAGGTTGGCGAAGGGGCCGCGGGCGAGCCGGTCCTGCGGGGCGAGGCCGGCGTACGGGTCCTCGGGCGCGAGCCGGGCCATGGCCACGGCGCGTTCGACCAGGCGGGCGCGGGTGGCTTCGGACAGGTCCGAGGCGGAGACGGTGGCCTGACGCCGGCCGATGAAGACGCGCAGGCCGAGGTCGCGGCTCTCCTCGCGCTCGACCTCCTCAAGGGCGCCGTTGCGGACGCCCACGGACAGGGAGGCGCGCTCGGCCGAGACGGCCTCGGCGGCGTCGGCACCGGCCCTGAGGGCGGCGGCGACCAGATCGGGCAGGATGTCGGGGGTGGCGGCGGACGCGGTACGGTCAGACATGCCCCGATATGGCCGGGACAGGGCCGGGCCGCAACCGCCCCGATCCGTTTCAGACGAAGGCGTGGACCACCAGCATCCCGCCGGCGGTGAACAGGGCGAGATAGGTCAGGGCCATGCCGAGGACGCGACCAAAGGTCGGCTTTTTGTCACTCAGGCCGACGGCGTGGATCAGACGCCCTGCGAACAGCACCCCACCGACCGCGTGCACCGACCAGGCCGGCAGGCCCAGCAGGGCCAGCAGGGCCAGGGCACCGACGCCCACCGGGATATACTCTGCGGCATTGCCGAAGACCCGGCCCGGCAGTGTGATCTGGGACGTAGCTCCGTCGCCCAGCAGCACCTTGTGCTTCTTTCGGTTCAGGGCGACCCGCACCGAAAGCAGGAGCATAAACAGGAGCAGCAGGCCACTCCACAGGGCGGCGGCCTGAACCGGCGTCATCGTCTCGAACATCGCCATCAGTCTTCTCGTCCCACCGGATAGAGTCGGTAGTGGTCATCATAGAACGGGGTTCGTTCATAGAACCAGCCCAGCCGAGCGTCGCCGTCGGCGGCAAAGGCGGGGTCGGCGGCCAGTTTCGCCTCGAAGGCGGCCTTCAGCGCCGGATCGGCGGCCATCATGGCCTCGGCCAGCGGGGCGATGGCGTAGCCTTCGATATACTCCACCCGGCTGAGCACCTCGGGGAACAGGCCCCAGGCGAAGAAGCTCTCGGAGGACTGCGGTTCGAGCAGCAGGACGACGATGTCGCCGAGCGGCTGGTCGGTCGGGACGCGGACCGAGCCGGCGGGGAAGATCCAGTCCCGGCGCTCGGGCGTGACGCCGGTGACGGTGACGCCGACATGCCCCTCATTGGCGCGGGTCGCCAGCGTCGGCCCGACAAGGCGCAACATGTCGAGATTCACGGTGCGGGCAGCATCGAGGGTCTCCATGCGGATCCCGTGCAGGCGCAGGCGTTCGATGATGTCAGTCCGGTAGGACGGCACCCAATAGGCCGCGGGACGGGCCAGGGTCAGGGTCGGTCGCGAGCCGTAGAAGGGCAGGGACCAGGGCTCAGGGTCGGCGACGCCCAGCCAGCGGATCTCCTGACGGCCCGAGGCGGGGCTGTCGTACATCTCGTAGCGGATGCCCTTGAAGCTGCGGGTGTAGGCCGGGGTCGGGTCGGGGACGAAATTGGCCGGGATCCCGGCGGGGCGCAGGGCGGTGTCGGCGGCGATGGCGGTGCGCAGGGCGGGACCGTCGGCGGCCAGACGGCGCATCGCCGCCTCGAGGAAGACATAGGTGCCGAGCACCCGCTGCTCATAGGGTTTGAGGCTGTGGTTCTCGATCAGGATGGTCGGGACGTGGGCGGCCGAGCCCCAGCCGTTCGAGAACCGCTCGCCCAGGCCGCCGTCGGACAGGCCTGCGCGCGGGTCGGCGTCGATGCCGAAGACCAGTTCGCCGGGGATATGGCCCTGGGCCTCCAGCGCCGTGTTGATCGCGGGCTTGAAGGTCGTGTCCAGCCAGTGGGCGATGGCGGGCGAGCGTGAATAGACGCCGTTCTCGCCGTTGTAGCCGTAGGTGACGTCGTACTGGTAATCCATGCCGTCGGTGACGTGGATGTCGACATACAGGTCGGGCCGGTATTTCAGCACCAGGCCGCGGACGGCGCGCATCTCCGGCTGGTCCAGTTTCAGATAGTCGCGGTTGAGGTTCTGGTTGGTCGCCGTATTGCGCCAGCCCTGGATGCGGGGCCCGCGCTGGTTGGGACGGCTGTAAGCCGAGGCGCGCTCGTGGCCGTCGACGGACAGGATGGGGATCAGGATCAGATTGACCCGGTCCAGCAGGTCGGCCTTGCCGTTGAAGGCGATGTCGCGGAGCAGCATCATGCCCGCGTCCTTGCCGTCGATCTCGCCCGGATGGATGCCGGCCTGGGCCAGCAGCACGGGCTTGGACGGGTCGAAGGCCGCGCCATCCCTTGACGCGATGACGGCGTAGATCGGCCGGCCCTCGGGCGAGACGCCGAACTGTTCGATGCGGATCAGGTCAGAGGCGGCGTCCAGACGGTCGAACCAGGCGCGGGTGTCGGCGTAGTTCGGGCTTTCATTGTGTTCGGCGTCGGCCTCGAAGGCCGTGACCCACGGATCCGAGACCCCGCGCAGCAGGGCCCGGCTGGCACCGTCCCAGGCGGGCACAGGCGGCAGGAAGGGCTGGTCCCACGGCGCGGTATTGGGGACGGACGGCGGCGTTTGAGACATGGCAGGGGTCACGCAACTGGCAAGGGCGGCGAAGGCCGCAGACATCAGGATCGGGCGCATGGGCCTTCGTCGGCTGATCCCGCCCGTCTGGCAAGCCTCAGCCACCCGTCGCCGGTAGCCAGGCACCCTTGGCGATGAGGATCGCTCCGGCGCGGGCCATGTTCCACAGGGTGCAGACCAGCACGATCAGCAGGGCCCCGACGACGACCGGACACGATGCCGCTCATGCAGGACGCGCGAAAAGCCGCCGACCAGCCCGGCCACCGACAGGCCGAGGAGCAGGCCGTAGACGCAGAAGAAGAATTCGAAGGCGCTTACGGGGCTGTCGCCCCAGCGTCCGCGACGGCATCGGCCCTGTTCGCCGGCTCAAGCAGCGCCGCGCTCGCGTTCGGCATTGCCGCCGAAAGGCCGGCCAGAAGCAGATAGATGACGATGTGGACGCCGGTCAGCCACGCGAACAGGGTCTTCCTGCGCGCGAAGGCGGCCGGGACCACCAGCGCGACGTAGAGGCCCAGCGTGATGGCGTAGTTTCCCAGAAGAAAGGCGCCGCCGGCCCTGGACAGGATGACCGGGATCGTTGTGACCACGGCGAGGATGTTCGCAACGGTCGTCAACAGCAGGACCAGCTTCTTGTTGGCCCAGAAATGGTCGTCCAGCGACAGACCGTCCTCGATGCCGTGGGGAAAGACGAGCGAGGCGGCGACGAAATAGACCAGCGCGATCACCAGACCGACGACGAGAAGGCCATAGCTGAACGGGACCTCGCGGAAAATGGTCCAGGCGAAGTCCCAGAAGCTGGCGATGTCCAGGCCGACGAAGAGCGCCAGCACGGGCGTCAGCCAGCCGATGCGGATCTTCTTGCGGTGCTGGATCGCGGTCGCCAGCCCGGTGGCGATGACGGCGACCGAGAGACCCAGCAACAGGCCGTAGAAGCTGAAGAAGAACTCGAACGCGCTCAAGAGCGGCCCCCCGACCTTTGTTCCCCCGAGATTAGGGGCGGAATCAGACCGGCGTCACCCCGCAATCGGCCGCCCGCGTGAAGTCCATGACCCAGTTGGTTTCCCAGCTCTGCCCGTCGTCGAAGGAGAATCGCTGGGTCCAGCGGGCACTGTCGGGGGTGATGTCCGACCAGATGTAGCGGGCGATCACGGGGCGGCCGTTGCAGAAATCCGGACCTTCGAGGGTGCAGCCGTCGGGGCCGAACCGGCCGCGCACGGGCGGCTGCAGCACGCCGTTCTGGCTGCTGATCCAGTAGATGACCCACTCGCGGGCGGGGATGTCGAAGGACCGCACCGCCATGCCGGTCCAGCCCCGCGCCGGGCAGTCGATCTGCTCGACATTGGCCAGCCCGTCCAGCCGCGGCTCGCACCGGCCAGTGGAGGGGAATTCATCCCAGTCGTCGCTACCGGCTCCCAGGACCCTGAGCCGGCGGTTGGCGACCGACCAGCGACCGTGGATGAAGTCGAAATCGTGGATCTCGGGCAGGGCTACGACGGGTTGCGGGGACATGGCGGGTTCCTTTCGCTGAAACACCGCAAGGCCATATGCCCCATAAACTGACACCTCTTGTCAGGATAAATCCGCTACGGTCGAAAAATGCGCGCCAGCCGACTGCTTTCGATCCTGCTGCTGCTCCAGACCCGGGGGCGGATGACGGCGGAGACGTTGGCGGCCGAGTTCGAGGTGTCGGTGCGCACGATCTATCGCGACATCGACCAGCTGAGCGCCGCCGGTGCGCCGGTCTATGCGGATCGCGGCCGGTCGGGCGGCTTCCAGCTGATGGACGGCTACCGCACGCGGCTGACCGGCCTGACCGATGCCGAGGCCGAGACGCTGTTCCTCGGCGGCCTGTCCGGCCCGGCGGCGCAGATGGGCTTCTCCGGCGCGGTGACGACGATGCAGCTGAAGCTGCTGGCCGCGCTTCCCCCGGAGAGGCAGGCCGCGGCCGAGCGGCTGGCGGGGCGGTTCCACCTCGATCCGGTCGGCTGGTACCAGACCACCGACGAGGCCGAACGCCTGCCCGTCATCGCCCAGGCCGTCTGGAACAGCCGCCGAATCTCGGTGCGTTATGAAAGCTGGAAGGGGGAGGTGGCGCGCGAGCTCGAGCCGCTCGGCCTGATCCTCAAGGCGGGGTTCTGGTATCTGGCGGCGCAGGCGGTTGAGGGGCGCAGGGAGCCGCGGACCTATCGCGTCTCGAATATTCTGAACCTGACCGTCACCGAAGCGACGTTCGAGCGACCCGCAGGGTTCGACCTTGCGACATGGTGGGCAGAGACCTCGCGGCGGTTCGAGGCGGACATCTTCACCGGGACGGCGATGCTGCGGGTGTCGCGCGACGGGTTGAAACGGCTGGCGCAGCTGGGGGCCGAACATGCGCGGCTCGCGGCCGAAGCCACCGCCGGGGCGGAGCCCGGCGACGGCTGGCTGGAGATGACTGTGCCGATCGAGTCGGTCGCGCACGCTGCGACCGACTTCCTTCGGCTGGGTCCTGAGGCCGAGGTCCTGGCCCCGGCGGCCCTCAGAGAGGCCATGCGCGCAGCCGCCGGGCGGCTGGCGCAGCTCTATCGGGACTGAGGGTTCAGGGGTTCAGCTTGGCCTGCAGGCGGTCGATCACGGCCTGCTCGGACGAGCGACGGGCGGTCAGGTCGGCAAGCGTCGCCTGATGCTCGGAGGTCGCGCCGCCCGCAGCCGCGGCAAGGGCGTTCACCGCTGCGATCTGGCTGTCGAGATTGTTGACCTCGGCCTGTGCGTCCCACAGCCGGTCTTCCTCGGCCTCTGTCAGGCGCGGTGCCGGCGGACGGACGCGACGCGGCGGATCCCGACGGGCACCGCTGCCGACCCGCACCTGGGCGTCAGCGTAGGTCGGAACGGTTACGACCGGCGCAGCGATGACGACAGCGAGCAGGGTGACAAGCGGCAGCTTCATGACAGGCCTCAACAGTGGCGAACAAGGGAACGGGGAACCTAGATTACAGTTCGGTTACCTGAATAGCGTTTTTTGGACACAATCCCCGACGGAATCGACGGGGCTATTTCCAGATCGGCTTCCCGTCACCCGGCAGTCCCAGCCGGCTCCACATGTCCGAGACCCGATCCACCACCGCCTTGTCCATGCGGATCTCCTCGCCCCATTCGCGCTTCGTCTCGGGGGGCCATTTGTCGGTGGCGTCGAGGCCGATCTTGGAGCCGAGGCCGCTCTCGGGGCTGGCGAAGTCGAGATAGTCGATCGGGGTGTTCTCGATCAGGGTGATGTCGCGGGCCGGGTCCATCTTGGTGGCCATGGCCCACATCACCTGTTTCCAGTCGCGGGCGTCGATGTCGTCATCCACGACGATGACCCATTTGGTGTACATGAACTGGCGCAGATAGCTCCAGACGCCCATCATCACGCGCTTGGCGTGGCCCGGATAGGCCTTCTTCATCGACACCACCGCGATGCGATAGCTGCAGCCCTCGGGAGGCAGCCAGAAGTCGGTGATCTCTGGGAATTGGGCGCGCAGGAGGGGGATGAAGACCTCGTTCAACGCCTCGCCCAGCACTGACGGCTCGTCGGGCGGGCGGCCGGTGAAGGTGGTCAGATAGATCGGGTCCTTCCGCATGGTGACGGCGGTGACCTGGAAGACCGGGAAGGTCTCGACCGAGTTGTAGTAGCCCGTGTGGTCGCCGTAGGGGCCCTCCGGCGCGTGTTCGTCGAACAGGACGTGGCCTTCCAGCACGATCTCGGCATTGGCCGGGACCATCAGGGGGATAGTCTTGCAGGGGACCAGCTCGGCCTTGGCTCCGCGCAGCAGGCCGGCGAACTGGTATTCCGACAGGGTGTCCGGGACGGGCGTCACGGCGGCGAGGATGGTGCCGGGGTCGGCCCCGAGCACGATGGCGCAGGGAAGGGGGCCCTTCTTCCCCGCCTTCTTGTGACGGGCGTAGTGCTGGGCTCCGCCGCGGTGGGCCAGCCAGCGCATGATGGCCCTGTCCTTGCCGAGCACCTGCATGCGGTAGATGCCGAGGTTGAAGTCGTCCTCTCGGTCTTCGGACGGCCCCCTGGTGACGACCAGGCCCCAGGTGATCAGGGGCGCGGGCTCGCCGGGCCAGCAGCCCTGGACGGGGAGGGAGGTCAGGTCGATCCGGTCGCCCTTCAGCACGATTTCCTGCACCGGGGCGGACTTCACCACCTTCGGCCGCATCGACATGACCGTCTGGGCCAGGGGCAGCATCTCCATGGCGTCCGACAGGCCGCGCGGCGGGGTCGGGTTGCGCAGGAAGGCCAGAAGCTCGCCGACCTCGCGCAGTTCGGCGGCGGTGGTGCGGACCTTCTTCTCCATGGTCACACCCATGGCCACGCGCTTCACCGTGCCGAACAGATTGGCGAGGCAGGGGATGGGACTGATCGAGCCGTCGGGCATGACGGGCTTTTCGAACAGCACGGCCGGGCCGCCGTTGCGCAGCAACCGGGTCTGGATCTCGGTCATCTCGAGGTGCGTCGAGACGGGCTCGGAGACGCGAACCAGTTCGCCCTCGGCCTCCAGCATGGCCATGAAGTCGCGCAGGGATTTGTAGGCCAATGAACCGCTCCGGTGGAGCGTGTGGATTAGGCGGACATGCGCGTCCTGTCACGCCGTCCAGGGGTGCGGCCCTTTAGTAGGCCCGGGTGTCGGACACCAGCGCCCACAGCGGCAGGCGCAGGGCGCTGGTCGCCGCGCCGATCCGGGCGGCGTTCAGATGGGCGCGGCCGGCCTCGGCGCGACGGATTTCTTCAGCGGAGATTTTGAGCAGGGCGGCGAGGTCATCGACGGCCATGCCGCGCGCTTCACGCCACCGCTTCAGCCTCGCGCCGACCGCTGCGTCGAGCGGATCGACGCCGGGGAACCCCAGCACCGAACCCATCTGTTGGCTCCCTCCGCGCGCGCCGTCTGCTTGCGGCGCGTCAGGCCCATTCTTCGTCCCAGTTGAACGCCTTGTCGAGCCAGTCGCCGAGGCGGCCGTCGGGACGGGCGAGGGCGTGGATCCGGTCCATCTCCTCAGGCGACAGCTGGAAGTCGAGGATGTCGAAGCTCTCTTCGGCGCGGCTGACTTTCGAGGTGCGCGGAATGGCGATGACGCCCTGCTGGATCAGCCAGCGGAGGGTGACCTGACCGGCGGTCTTGCCGTGCACCTTGCCGATCTCGATCAGGGTGGCGTCGTCAGCGATCTTGCCCTGGGCCAGCGGCGACCAGGCGGTGATGGAGGAGCCGAGGTCCTGCGCCGTCCCGAGCAGTTTCGTGAGCTTGAGGTAGGGGTGGTATTCGACCTGGTTGGTGACCAGTTTCGCCTTGGACAGGGCCTGGGCCTGGCGGAACTCGGCCGAGGGGAAGTTGGACAGGCCGATGGTACGGGTCAGGCCGAGGTCCTTCGCCTCGTTCAGGGCGCCGAGGGTTTCCTCCCATGCCGGCTCGGTCTTCGGCCAGTGCAGCAGCAGGAGGTCGGGGGTGAAGCCGAGGCTGGCGACGCTCTCGCGCGCCTGTGCCAGCAGGCCCTCGCGGTCGAAATGGGCGACCCAGATCTTGGTGGTCAGCCAGATGTCCGCCCGGGCGACGTGGCCGGCGGCGATGGCGTCGCGGATACCGTCGCCGACCGCCGCCTCATTGCGATAGATCCAGGCCGTGTCGATGTGGCGATAGCCGATGCGCAGGGCCTCGGCGACCATGGTCCGGGCGACCTCGGGCGTGAGGTTCCAGGTGCCGAAGCCGAGCAGGGGAATGGCGTGGCCGTCGACGGTGATGGCGGGCTGGTCGGTCATGGGGGGCTCCGGCGGGGGAAGCGGCTTAACTGGGGACCGCAGCCGTTGGTTCAACCAGCCAGTCGAACATCTCGTCCCACAGCGGCTCCAGTCCCTTGCGGAACGCACCCTCGTGACCGATGCGGACGGCACCGACGTCGGCCGGGGCGCGGACCACCACCTCGCGCGGCGCGTTCGGATAGACCTGCAGCAGGATGGGCGAGGTGACCGGGGTGGCGATCGGGTCATCGGTGAAGATCCATGAGCGGATCGGTGCCGTGACGTCGTCGAAATGATGGGGCCGCAGCCGGTCCTTCAATTCCTCCAGGAAATAGGGCTCCTTCAGGCACCAGCGCCGCCAGGTCTTCCAGACACCGGCCGGCAGGTCGGTTCCGCCCCACAGGCCGCCGCCCTTGATATAGCCGCGCCGCAGCAGGCTGAGCGGGCCGAAGCCGAGCCAGAAGAACAGGACGACCGGAATGTAGGACCGATGGTGCCGGCCCCAGTAGCCGCTGCCGACCGAGACGAAGGCGTGGCGGTCGATGCGGTGGTGGTTGGGCATGAAGCCGAGGAAATGGCCGCCGACGCTGTGGCCGACATGGACAACCGGCAGGCCCGGCACGGCCGCGATCAGGGCGTCCAGGGCCGCGGGCATGTCGAGCCGACCCCAGTCGGTATAGTCCATCTCCATCGCGGCGAGGTCGTCGGGCCGCGAACCGGCGATGCCGCGGAAATCATAGGTCAGGACTGCCGCGCCGCGCGACGCCAGATGGCGGGCGAACCGGTCGTAGAAGCCCTTGGGAAAGCCGGTCCCGGAACTGACCAGCACGGCCACCGTCGGGGCCTCGGCGGAGACCAGCCGCATCGACAGGGGATAGCCGTCTGAGGCCTCGGCGATGAAGTCGCGGATGACGGGGTCGTTCATCTGACGTCCGTAGCTATTCGCAACGAACTTAGCCGATTGACGCCGGGTCAGGTCAAGCGCTCTTGGAGCGGAGGCCGTCCTCGGCTAAAGCCCGCGCCTTCTCCTGTTTTCCGGGCCTTCTCGCCATGACCGATCTTCCCGACCGCCTCTGCGTCGATCCCGACAGCCCGTTCCACGACGCCGACCTGTTGGCGAAGGGGATCGGCGTCCGCTTCAAGGGCGAGGAAAAGACCAATGTCGAGGAATACTGCATCTCGGAAGGCTGGGTCCGCCTGGCCGTCGGCAACCGCGTCGACCGTCGCGGCAAGGCCCTGACTGTCAAGCTGCAGGGCCCGGTCGAGGCCTGGGTCAAGGGCGAGTAGTCCGGCCGGCCCTTATGGCACCGTCGAAAAAACTCTGACGCGGACCGCTTGTCCGCTCCTCCCGCAGGGTTCAGGTTCCGGCACCTTGTGAGTCCCGGAGCTGTCATGCGCCTGTCCGTTCGCCTTCTCGCCGCCAGCGCCCTGGCCCTGACCCTCGTTGCGGCACCCGGCATGTCGTCCGCATGGGCCCAGGACGCCGCGACCATCGCGCGGGCCGAAACGATCCGCGACGCGGCGCGGAACCAGAATATCGCCCTCGACTACATCACGCAGCTGACCACCCGCTTCGGGCCGAGGCCGGCGGGATCGAAGTCCGAGCAGGATGCCGCGGCCTGGGCCGCCGACTATATGCGGGCCCAGGGCTTCCAGAATGTGCGCATCGAACAGTTCCCCCTGGTCGGCTGGGAGCGGGGCGAGGAGAGCGGCTCGATCGTCGGTGCCCGGCCGCAGCGGCTGGTGCTGGCGGCCCTCGGTCATTCGCCCGGCACCAACGGCGTCATCGAGGCCGAGGTGGTGCGGTTCGACAGCCTTGAGGCGCTGAACGCCGCCCCGGCCGGGTCGCTGACCGGCAAGATCGCCTATGTCGACGCCGGCCAGATGGTGCGGATGCAGGACGGCTCGGGCTACGGCCCGCTGACGCGCATCCGGGGCGCCGGGCCGGGCGCGGCCGCGGCCAAGGGGGCGGTCGCCTTCATCATGCGCTCTGTCGGTTCTGACGAGCACCGGATGCCCCACACCGGCACCACCCGCTACGTCAATGGCGTCGTGCCGCTGCCGGGCTTCGCCCTGGCAGCACCGGACGCCGACACGGTCTCGCGCCTGATCGCCATGGGCGAGACCGTGCGCATCCGCCTGTCCTCGACGGCGCACACCTATCAGACCACGTCGCAGAACGTGATCGGCGACATCCCCGGCCGGTTGCGGCCCGAAGAGGTCATCGTCCTCGGCTCGCACATGGACAGCTGGGATCTGGGTACGGGCGCGATCGACGACGGCGCCGGCGGGGCCATCACCCTGGCGGCGGCCAAGGCCATCGCCCAGAGCGGCCGCCGTCCCGCGCGGACGGTCCGCGTGGTCCTGTACGGCTCCGAAGAGGTGGCCCAGCCGACGGACACGGGCAATGGCGGCGGTGCCTATCTGCGCGGCATCGGCGCGGCGGTGGAGCAGCATATCATCGCCGGCGAGAGCGATTTCGGCGCTGACCGGGTCTACGCCCTGGGCCTGCCGCCGGGCGCGCAAGGATCGGACTTCGCCAAGGCGGCGGCGCGGGTACTTTATCCGATCGGTGTCCTGCCCTCGCCCGATCCCGAACTGCATGGCGGGGCCGACGTCGGTCCGCTGGCGGAGGCGGGCGTGCCGGTGTTCGGCCTGAACCAGGACGGCACCCGCTATTTCGACCTGCACCACACGGCGGACGACACGCTGGACAAGATCGATCCGGCGCAGATGAGCCAGAACGTGGCGGCCTGGGCGGCGCTGGTCTGGCTCATCGCGGATTCGGACGTGGACTTCCGGGCCATGCGGCCGGCGCAGGCCGCGGCGCACTGATCGCATGGCCGAAGCTGCCGGGCGCTGCTAGATCACGCCGCAGCCGCGAGCGTGGCGAAACTGGTAGACGCAACAGACTTAAAATCTGTCGCCCGAAAGGGATTGCGGGTTCGACCCCCGCCGCTCGCACCAACCGCCGCCGGTCAGGCCGCGGCGGCCAGCCGGTCGGGCAGGGCGCGGCCGAGGTCGGCGAGGATGTCGGCCACGTCCTCCAGCCCCACGGACAGGCGCACCAGACCGTCGGAAATGCCGTGAGCGAGCCGTTCCTCGGCTGAGTAGGTGGCGTGGGTCATGCTGGCGGGGTGTTCGATCAGGGATTCGGCGTCGCCGAGCGAGACGGCGCGGAGAATCATCCTGAGCCGGTTCATCATGGTCACCCCCGCCGCCATGCCGCCCTCCAGTTCGAAGGCGATCATGCCACCGAAATCGGCCATCTGGTGCCGGGCGAGGGCGTGCTGGGGGAAGCTGTCCAGACCGGGATAGTAGACCGCGCGGACGGCCGGGTGGGCCTCGAGGAAGCGGGCGACGATCATGGCGCTGCTGCAATGACGTTCGACACGGAGCTGAAGGGTCTTGAGGCCCCGCAGGATCAGGAAGGCGTTGAACGGCGACATTGCAGCCCCGGTCATGTCCTTGATGCCGACGAGGCGGACCTGGGCCATGTCCTCGGCGCTGCCCGCCACCAGTCCGCCAATCAGATCGCCGTGTCCGCCCAGATACTTGGTCGCCGAATGGACGACGATGTCCGCGCCCAGGCTTATGGGGCGGGTCAGCAGCGGGGTTGCGTAGGTGTTGTCCACCACGGTGCGTGCGCCGGCCGCCCGGGCGATTGCGGCGATGGCGGCGATATCGACCAGCCGCATATTGGGATTGGCCGGGGTCTCGAAATGGACGATCCGGGTCCGCGGGCTGATGGCCTCGACCAGGGACTGGGGATCGGTCAGGTCGACATGGGTGACGGTGACGCCGAACCGGGCCAGGCCGTCACGCAGGAAGGAAAAAGTACACCCGTACAGGGTCTTGTCGGTGATCACCTCGTCGCCGGGCGACAGGAAGGTCCACATGACGGCGGTGATGGCCCCCATGCCCGAGGCGGCAGCCAGCCCCGCCTCGGCACCCTCTAGGTCAGCCAGCCGACGTTCCAGCAGTTCATTGGTCGGGTTGGATACCCGCGTGTAGAAATGGCCGGTCCGTGTGCCCGCGAACATCTCGCCCCCCGCCTCGGCGGTCTCGAAGGCGAAGGTCGATGACAGGTGGAGTGGCGGGGTCAGGGCCCCCTGTTCGTCCCGGGGCTCATAGCCGAAATGGATGGCGCGGGTGGCGAATCCGGCGGTGGGGTCGATCATGGGGACACTCCTGAGCTGCCCCATGATGTGCCAAACCTGACCGCATTTTCTTGCGAACACTGTCGATATTCGAGCCAATAGTGGCATAATATGCCAATATCGGAGGGAATATGGACGACAAGGACCGACAGATCATCCGCGCGCTTCAGGCTGACGGGCGTCTGAGCAACCAGGATCTGGCCGAACGGGTCAATCTGTCGCCCTCGCCCTGCCTGCGTCGGCTACGCAATCTCGAGGCCGCGGGTGTGATCACGGGCTATACGGCCCTGGTCGATCAAAAGGCATGCGGCCTGCCGATCACGGCCTTCATCCGGATCCGGCTGGAGCGGCATTCAGAGGCCGTGGTCAAAGCCTTTGACGACCAGATCGCCCGGATCGATGAGGTGCTGGACTGCTATCTGCTGGCCGGGGGCGACGATTATCTGCTGCGCGTCATTGTCGGCAGTCTGGAAGCCTATGAGGACTTCATCCGGCGGCGCATCCACGCCATTCCGGGCGTGGCCGCGATCGACACCAGCTTCGCCTATGGTGTGGTCAAACAGACCCGCGTCTTTCCGATGTGAGTTCGGTATTGCGTGAGTTGCGACCTACCGCTTCTTGCCCAGCTCCGCGGCGATGTCCTTGACGTTGCGGCCGGCCTTGCGGTGGGCGGCGGTCAGCTGGTCGCGGGTCACGCCCCAGCGCTTCATCCAGTGTTCGACGGCCTGACGTTCGGACAGGTCCAGACGATCCTTGTCGATGAAGCCGCGCTTGTCCTTCAGGCCCGCCATGGTCCGCTCCGTTGCATGGCGTCAGGTAGCGCGAAACGCGGCGGCGCGCGACCGGCCGGCGTAACTTCGTGTTTCTTGCAAAGAACTGCCCTTAACCCGACGCGCTTTCATGGGCACAAGGGGGAAACCCCTCCGATCGCATGGATATTCGATGAAAAGAGCCCGGCGCGCCCGCATCGTCGCGACCCTGGGACCCGCAAGCCGGGCACCCGGCATGGTCAAGGCCCTGGCCCAGGCCGGGGTCGACGTCTTCCGCCTGAACTTCAGCCACGGCTCGCACGAGGATCATGCGGCGGCGCTGAAGGCTGTGCGCGGGGCGGAACTGGCGCTGAAGCGGCCGCTGGGCGTGCTGGCGGACCTGCAGGGTCCCAAGCTGCGGCTGGGCCGGTTCCGGGACGTCGAGATCGACATCAAGCCGGGCCACAGGATGCGGTTCGATCTTGATCCGACGCCGGGCGATGCGACCCGGGTGCAGATGCCGCATCCGGAGATCTTCCGCGCCCTGCGCACCGGCATGCTGCTGCTGCTTGACGACGGCCGGGTGCGGCTGCGGGTCAATGAGCGCACCGATGACTGGGCCGATGTGACGGTCGAGAGCGGGTCCAAACTGTCGGACCGCAAGGGCGTGGCCGTGCCCGAGGCGGTGGTGCCGGTCTCGGCCCTGACCCCAAAGGACCGCGAGGATCTGGCCTTCGCCCTGCGCATCGGCGTCGACTGGGTGGCGCTGAGCTTCGTCCAGAAGGCCGAGGACATGGCCGAGCTGAAGCAGATCGTGAAGGGCCGCGCCGCCTGCCTTGCCAAGATCGAGAAGCCGCAGGCGCTGCTCGAGCTGGAGAGCATCCTCGACTACTGCGACGGGGTCATGGTGGCGCGCGGCGATCTCGGCGTGGAGCTGGAGCCGGAAGAGGTGCCGGTGGCGCAGAAGCAGATCATCCGGGCCGCCCGCCAGCGCGGCGTGCCGGTGATCGTGGCCACCCAGATGCTCGAGAGCATGACGTCGTCTCCCGCCCCGACCCGGGCCGAGGCCTCCGACGTGGCCAATGCGGCCTATGAGGGTGCCGACGCCCTGATGCTGTCGGCCGAGACGGCGTCGGGCGACTATCCGCTCGAGTCGGTCGGGGTGATGAGCCGGATCATCGAACGGGTCGAGAGGGACCCGATGTGGCCCAGCCTGATGGATGCCGAACACGCCGGCATGGACGATATCGACGCCGACGCCCTCGTGGCCGCGGCGCGCAAGGCGGCGGAGGCCCAGTCGACGGCCTGTATCGTCGTGTTCACGACGCTGGGCGGGACCGCGCGGCGGATGGCGCGCGAGCGGCCACTGCAACCGATCCTGACCCTGACGCCCAATCCCGATACGGCGCGGCGGCTGGCACTTGTCTGGGGACTGGAGACACGGCTGGGCAAGGAGCCCGCCTCGCTGGAGGATGTCACCGAAGACGCGGTCAGCAGCGCTGTGGCCTATGGCATGGCGCAACCGGGCCAGCGGATCCTGATCCTGGCGGGAACGCCCTTCGGCGCGCCGGGGGCTGCGAATCTGCTGCGCCTGGCCCACGCTCCGGCGAAGGCGAAGCGCTGAGGGCGGATCGCTCGCCCGCTACAGAATGAACATCATCAATGCGGCCGCCGCCATCACGGCCGTGGCCAGCCAGCCCATGATCCGGAGCCCGACGGGCGCCACAAAGGCCCCGAGGTGCCTGCGGTTCGAAACCACCAGCATGGTGGCGATCATCAGGGGCACGGCGATCACGCCATTGAGTACCGCGCTCCAGAACAGCGCCTTGATCGGGTCAATGGGCAGAAACAGCATCAGCAGGCCGAAGCCGAATGACAGGGCGATAACGCCGTAGAAGGCCTTGGCGTTCTGCGGCCGGTGCTCGAGACCGATGCGCCAGCCCCGCAACTCGCCGACCGCATAGGCGGCCGAACCGGCAAGAACCGGCAGCGCCAGCAATCCGGTGCCGATGATCCCGAGACTGAACAGCAGGAAGGCGAACTCGCCGGCGATGGGCCGCAGGGCCCGGGCGGCGTCGGCCGAACTCGCGATATCGGTGATCCCCTGGGCGTTGAGCGTGACGGCCGTGGTGAGGACGATGAAAAAGGAGATCAGCGTGGAAAATCCCATGCCGACCAGGGTGTCCCAGGCGATCCGGTTGAGCTCGACGGGGGCCTGATCCGGGTGCTCGAGCAGTGAGCCGTCCCGGGAGAGCTTTTCGTCCTCCACCTCCTCGGCGCTCTGCCAGAAGAACATATAGGGGCTGATCGTGGTGCCGAACACGGCGACGATGGCGATCAGGGTGTCGCGGGTCAGTGTGATCCGCGGCATGAAGACGGCCCGAGCGACCTCGCTCCAGTCTATGGCCACGGTGAAGACCACGGCGACGTAGGCGAACAGGCTCATCGTCAGCCATTTCAGCACATGCACATAGCGGTGATAGGGCAGGAGGACCTGCAACAGCAGCGAACCGGCCGCGAAGGCGACCGCGAAGCCGATCTCGCCCCAGCCGAGGACGAGCCGGGCCGCCGCGCCCATGGCGGCCAGATTGGCACCGATGTTGACCGTATTGGCCACAAGCAGAAGCCCGACGATGACGTGCACCAGCCATCGCGGCAGCACCCGCGCCATGTTGGCGGCCAGCCCCTCGCCTGTGACCCGCCCGATTCGGGCGCAGACCGCCTGGATCGCCGTCATGAGGGGAAAGGCCAGAACCGGCATCCAGATCAGGCCGAGCCCGAACTGGGCCCCGACCTGGGAATGTGTGGCGATGCCGCCGGGATCATCGTCCGCTGCCCCGGTGATCAGACCCGGACCCAGCCGCGCGAGCAAAGGCTTGGGCTTGGGGTCAGACGGTTCTGTGGACATGGAGCCTCCCTTCCTGCGGACGTCCCGGACGGAAGATCATGGGTCGCGAGCCTCCGTCGTGGGTGGAAACCCGTCCGGACCGCGCACGGCCCGAAGCCAACCCCCACCCGTTGGATGAAGCCTAGCGCGTTTCGCCGATTGACTCGCTCTTTGTAGTTGGATGACCCTTGCACCGAAGCGCGTCAGGGCGCGGCGTCTCCGCCGCTCCTCCCCGGGGGGGCGAAGGGACTGGGTGGATGATCAAATACATCGGATCGAAACGCGCGCTGCTGACGCAGATCGCGACCGCGATCCGTGGACAGCTGCCTGACGGCGGGACGGTCTGCGACCTGTTCTCCGGCAGCGCCCGGGTCGGCCATGCGCTGAAGGGGGCCGGTTTCCGGGTCTGGTCGAACGACCACAACGCCTATGCGCATACCCTGGCCACCGCCTATGTGCAGGCGGACCGGGAGCGTTGGCTGGAGAAGGCCGGGGCGGTGCTGGCGGAGCTGCGAACCGTGACGCCCGAGGCCGGCTGGTTCACGAAAACCTTCTGCGAGGACGCCCGCTATTTCACGCCTGACAACGGTGCCGTCATCGACGCCATGCGCGACCGGATCGCAGCCATGGCGCTGGAGCCCGAGCTGGAGGCCGTCGCCCTGGTCAGCCTGATGGAGGCCGCCGACCGGGTGGATTCCACGGCCGGCCTGCAGATGGCCTATATGAAGTCCTGGGCGGCGCGGGCGCTCAAACCCCTCGAACTGCGTATGCCTGACATCCTGCCGGGGGTGGCGGGCGGACCGTGCAAGGCGACGCGCCGGGACGCGGTCGAACTGGCCCCCGAGGTCGAGGCCGACCTTGTCTATCTGGACCCGCCGTACAACCAGCATTCCTACCTCGGCAACTACCACTGCTGGGAAAGTCTGGTGCTGTGGGACAAGCCCGAGACCTACGGGATCGCCAACAAGCGGATCGACGTCCGGACGCGAAAGAGTGCCTTCAACAGCAAGCCGGGCATCGCCCCGGCGCTGCAGGCCGTCATCGAGGGGCTGAAGGCGCCGAACCTGATCGTCTCGTTCAACGACGAAGGCTATCTGGGCCGCGACCAGCTGGTCGGCATGCTGTCGGGGCGGGGCGAGGTACAGGTGATCGAGATCGCCCGCCCGCGCTACGTCGGCGCCCGCATCGGCATCCACAATCCGAAGGGTGAGAAGGTCGGGGCGGTCGGGCGGCTGAGGAACGTGGAATATCTGTTTGTGGTCAGTGAGCGGCCGGTCACCTTGGCGGATGCGGCCTAGGCTCGGGAACGCCCGTTTGACATCGCCGTTATGTGGGCATGGAAATGTCTCCCATGCCCTCCGCCCGCCGCCTTGAAGGCGTCCGCGTCCATGGCCGCGCCGCCGATGCGTTTGAAACCGTCGCCTGGCGTCCTCCGTCGTCGGCGCGGTTCGATACGCGGGTGGCGAATGATACGGCGGTTGAGGAGCCCGCGCTGAAGGAGCTGGTCGCAGGTCTGCCCGGCTGGGTGACGGTCGTCGCCGGCGGGGTGGTCGCGGCGGTGGTGGGCGCGCTGGCCGGCGGAGCGTTGGCTCCCTGACACCGCTCATCCCGGCTTTCGAAGGGATGAGCGAAAATTATTGATCCAGCAATGCCCGGATCGGTGCCCAGCTGCGGCGGTGGGCCGGGCAGGGGCCGAGGGCCTTCAGGCCGTCGGAATGCAGGGGCGCATTGTAGCCCTTGTGGCCGGCGAAGCCGTAGCCGGGGTATTCCGCGTCCAGTTCGACCATCAGCCGGTCCCGCGCCGTCTTGGCCAGGATCGAGGCGGCGGCGATCGACAGGGAGAGGCTGTCGCCCTTGACCACCGTCTGGATCGCACACGGCAGTTTGAACCGGTAGTTGCCGTCCACGAGCGCCGCGGCCGGCGGGATCGCCAATGCCTCGATCGCGCGACACATGGCCAGGCCGGTGGCGTGCAGGATGTTGAGCTGGTCGATCTCCTCGACCGAGGCGAAGCCGACGCCCCAGGCGAGGGCGCGGGCCTTGATCTCTGTCTCCAGCGCCTCCCGGCGGGCGTGGGTCAGGGCCTTGGAGTCATCGATGCCGGCGGGAAGGTCGTCGGGGTTGAGGATCACGGCCCCCGCCGAGACCGGCCCCGCCCAGGGACCGCGGCCCGCCTCATCGACGCCGCAGACGGGTCCGCCCGCGCTTTCGATCAGCAGGATTTCGAGCGTCAGGGTCGGGAATATGCGGCAAGGCCTTGCCTTTGCGGGGGATTTCGCCGGGCTCTTCACGACCCGGTGCTCGCACGAAGCTGCGCATGGCGGAAGCATTCGACGCCGTGATCGTTGACCATGCCGACGGCCTGCATGAAGGCATAGACGATCACCGGCCCGCAGAAGGTGAAGCCGCGCTTCCTGAGCGCCCTGGCCATGGCCTCGGACTCCGGCGTGGCCACGGGCCGGGCACCGCTGTCGGTCCAGGCATTCTGGATCGGGGCGCCGCCGACGAAGGACCAGAGCCAGGCGCTGAAGTCCTCTCCGCCGTCGCGCATCTCCAGCCAGATCCTCGCGCCCTTGATGGCGCTGTTGATCTTGGCCCGCGAGCGGATGATGCGGGCGTCGCCCAGCAGCCGTTCGATGTCGGCCTCGCCATAGCGGGCGACGATTTCGGGGTCGAAACCGTCGAATGCGTCGCGCATGCCCTCGCGCTTCCGCAGGATGGTGATCCAGGCCAGCCCGGCCTGGAAGCCGTCCAGCAAAAGCTTCTCCCAGAGCGCGCGGGCGTCGTACTCGGGTACGCCCCACTCCTCGTCGTGATAGGCGACATAGAGGGGATCGGTCCCGCACCAGGCGCAGCGATGGAGTGAGTCGGCCATGGCCGGAGCGTAGCGGATTGGCCACGAAAAAGGGCCGCGCCCCGGAAGGCGCGGCCCTGATGTTCCGTCGGTCCGGTCGATCAGCCTTCGGTGTAGCGGTACTCGGTGATCTCGCAGACGTTGATACGATAGCGGATCAGCTCGTCGCCGTCCGCGAAGCGGGCCTTGAAGTCAAAGATGCAGGCACCCGTGCCGTCATCGATGTTGATCCGGACCCTGGCACCGGCAGGCAGCACGTCCTGACCGAGAATGTCTTCCTCCCAGTCGTTCCGGCCCGAGTTCGAGGCGTAGAAATGGGTCATGGTGACGCTGGTGGCGTTGATGATTGTGACGCGACGGTCCTGACCATCGTTGGACTGGAAGCCCATGGTCCCGAAGGCGACGGCGGAAATGGCGGCCGCCAGTACGGCCCGGCGTGCGATTGCCTTGAACATATTACGGATCCTTTGAGGGATGCGCCCCCTTGCGCCCTTCCGGCGTATCACTGATGGGCGAACCGCGTCGAGAAGGTGGCGCAAAAAATCAGCAAGCGTTGAAAACCCGCCGGTGCCGCGTCAGGCCACTTCAGCAAACGCCCTCACCGGAAATGTCCCGAAGGCCTTCACCTTCGGCGGAGCCGCCGTGAATCGGAATCCGGTGTCGGGCAGCAGCTCCAGCCCTCGCATATGCTCGCAGATCGGAATGCCCGCGCCGAGCAGGCAGGTGTGGGCCGGCCGCGCGCGGGTGCGGGTGTCGTCGATATTGTGGGAGTCGATGCCCACGAGCGCCGCGCCCGCCTCGACCATAAAGGCGGCGGCCGCTTCGGTCAGGAAGGGATGGTCCTCGAAATAGACGTCGGTGCGCCAGTGCCGCGCCCAGCCGGTGTGGACCAGCACGGCCATGCCGCGCACGTCGAGTCCGGTGAACCGGTCGGTGTCGATCGCCCGGATATCGGGGACGCGAACCACAAGGCCCGGCAGGGCGGCGACGCGATCCAGACCGACGTCGCCCAGATCCTCGCCGTCGGCATAGCGGTGGAAGGGCGTGTCCAGATAGGTGCCGGTATTGCCGACCATCTCGATCCGCCCGATCTGGAATTCGGTCCCGGGCTCATAGTTGGCCCGCGACTCCTCACGGCTCAGGTGGTCGCACACCAGCGGCGCGGGCAGACCCTTGTAGGTGATCATGCCGGCCTCGATGGTGTGGCTGAGGTCGATCAGGCGGGGGCGTGTCAGGGTCATGGCACCATCTTGACCGCTCCCGGCATGCCTGTCCCGGCCTGATAGGCCGAGGTTGCGGTTTTCGGGCCTTTGGGAAGGAGTGGACGGGCGTCACACAAACGCTATTCCTGTTTGTCGAGGGCCTTTGGCGGATCGTCGGCCCCGGGGAGACGCGCCGATGAAATCCGTGCTGATCGGTCTGGCGGGCCTGTTGCTGGCGGCGACGCCCGCGGCGGCGCAGTCTCCGTCCGCCGCCCATGGCCCGCCGCAGGGCCACGCACCGGCCGGTATGTGCGAAATCCGCCCCGACGCTCCCTATTTGAATCCACGGCTTCCGCTGGGCCGCGCGGCCTATGCCCACCGCCCTGCCTGCCGCACGACCTGGGCACCGGGGCCGGCCGGGCCGGGCCTGTATGTCCAGGGGCCGCCGGTCGCGGTTGACGCTCCGCCGGTCACGGTCGGCGGGCTGAGGATCTATCTGGTCCCGCCGGAGATCATCGTGCAGCCGTCGGAGGTGACCGTTGAGCCGCCGGAAATCGTGCCGGTTGCGGCGGCGGGGCCCAAGGCCGAGACGCCCGGTGATTGATCCGGCCCTGGCCCTGTGATGGTCTGGCATCGAACCGGCAGCGATCAAGGGAGGCCCCAAATGCCGAATCGAGTTCTGGCCGGACTGGCGGCCCTGACGGTGGCCCTGCCGGCATCCTCGGTGGCGCAGGAAACGCCGAATCTCACGCTTGAGAGCGTCTATCTGTTCCGCACCGATGCGCAGCAGGACGGGCGTCCGGTCTGCAGCGAGACCTGGCGGTTCGGCACCGACGGCGCGATGACGGTCGAAAGCGGTGCGGAGCGGGTGCGCAAACGCTATCGCACCGAGACCGACCGCGACGGGACCTGGATCGTCGCCGAGACGCTGGAGACCAACGGGGCCCCGGACTGTATGGGCCAGCGGACGCCCGACATTACGCCGGGCGAGCGTCGGACCTATGTGGTGCCGATGAACAGCGGGATCATCCTGACCTGTCCGGCACCGCAGCGGATGCCTGACGGCGCGCCCTATATCTCCGGTTGCTACGGCTCGATCGTGCCGGCCCGCCCGGCGGGTTAGGCCGGGCGTTCCATCCACGCCGGCCAGCGCACCCTGATCGCCTGATCGTCGACGGTCAGGCCGCCGTCCAGGCGATCCAGCCTGAGCAGGGCCATGGCACCGCCGTCCTGTCCGCTCAGCACCTCGCCCGCCCGGAGTTCGCCGTTCAGAATTTCTGAGCCGAACGGGGGCGGAGGGCCGTCGAAGGCGATCGGCAGCATGCGGGTCTTGATCACGCCGCGCCGTTTCATGCGCGAGGTGGTCTCCTGGCCGACGTAACAGCCCTTCTGGAAGTCGATGCCGTTCAGCAGGTCGAAATTGGCCTCGATCGGATAGGTCTTGTCAGAGGGCGCGTCCGCGGTCGGGTCCGGGACGCCGACCGAGAGGCGATGGGCCTGCCAGTCGTCCTCGGTCGCATCGACCGTGGCCGCGCCGCCGGGGCGCCGTCCGCCGAGGCCGGGGATGCGGGGATCCGCGACGAAGCCGTCGGGCAGGTCACCGCCCCAGGCCGCGAACACTGGCCGGTCGTCGGCCTCGACCGCGACCTGCGCCCGCAGCCGGTACATGGCCAGCCGCTGCAGCAGGGCGTCGCGGCGGTCGGTGGCGACGTCGAGCACGACCGCGTCGGCCTCGCCCCACAGAAACAGGTCGAACAGCAGCCGTCCCGGCGGCGACAGCAGGGCACCGAAGCGCAGTTGGCCCGGTGCCAGGGTCTCGACGTCCTGGGTCAGCAGATTGTGCAGGAAAGGGCGGGCGTCCGGGCCCGCGACCCGGATCAGGGCGCGGCTGTCGAGGCGGGCGATGCGGGCGGTCATGGGCTCTAGATAGGGCGTGTCGCGGCTGTGGACCATGGTCGCTTGCCGTCTGCTGTGACGAGAGAATCCGTATACGGTCCAATCCATGGCCGGCCGGTTCCCCATCCTCTACATCGCCGAGGCGGACGCGAGCGACGCGATCCTGTCGTCGGGGGTGCTCGCCTGTATGGTCGAGGCCATGCCGCAGGCGCGCTTCACCGTGGTCGGCTCGCCGAAGAGCGCGCCCCTGTTCGCGGACACGCCGCGGCTGGACCGGCTGATCGTCCTGGAGCGGGACAGCCGGCTGGACTGGCTGGGCCTGTGGAACAAGGTGCGCGAGACCCGATGGGGGCTGGTGGTCGACATGCGGGGCACCACGCTTTCCAGCAAGCTGAAGCGACAGAAGCGCGCCGTTCGCGGTGCCTGGGAAGCCGGGGTTCACGCAGTCGAACAGGCCGCGCGGGTGCTGCAGCTCGAGGATGTTCCAGCACCCAGTCTGTTCGTGTCGGAGACGACCCGGGCGGCCGCGGACGCCCTCATTCCGGCGGAGGATGTTCCCATCCTCGCCATCGGTCCCGGCGCGGACTGGATGGGCAAGGTCTGGCCGTCCGAGCGCTACGCCAAGGTGGCGGTGGCGCTGGTCGGCGACGGCGGCCCGCTGGAAGGCGGTCGGGTGATCGTGGTCGGCGACGAGAACGCCCGTGACGCGGCCCACGTCATCCGCCTGTCGCTGCCGCGCAATCGGGTGACCGAGTTGCAGGGGCGGCTCAGCCCGCTGGAGACGGTCGCGGCCCTCGGCCGGGCGGCGCTCTATGTCGGGGCGGACACCATCTGGACCGACCTGGCCGTGGCCGCCGGAGCCCCCGTCGTGGCGGCGTTCGGGCCGTCGGACGAGCTGGAGCACGGACCCTGGGGCGGGATCGCAGTGCGCGGCCCGCGCTCGGTCCAAGAGTTCCGCAAGATCGACCCCAACCTCAACCAGGCGATACTGCACATGAACGACCTCCCGGCGGACCGGGTGCTGAAGGCGGCCACAAAGCTGCTGCTCGAGCGCACCTGATCGCTGATCGTCAGCGCCGGACCGATCGGCGCGGTCACGGTCAATCCGGGCGCTTTCAGGAATCGCCGGCACCCTGCCGGCCGAGGCGCGCCATCACGGCGTCTCGATAGGTTCGGCTGGCGACCAGTTCCGCGCCGCTGGTCATGGTCAGCCTCCATGAGCCGTCCGACAGGGACTGGGTGTCTCTCACGCGCGCCAGATTGACGACGGTCGAGCGGTGGCTGCGGGCAAAGACGCGCTCATCCAGTCGCGCCTCCAGCGATTTCAGGGGTTCGCGGATCAGACCTTCTCGATCCGCCCAATGAACGACGACATAATTGCCCGCCGCGGCGAACCATTCGACGTCTTCCAGCAGCACTGGTGCGCGCCGGTTGCCGATCATGACCATCAGTCGTTCAGCCGGGGCGTCCGCTTCGGTAGCGGCCTGTCGCGCGAGCGCCAGCGCCCCCTCCAGTGCCTTGGCGTAAGTTCTCGCCGCGACGGCCCGGCTGCGATGGGCCGCCGCCATGCCGACCGCGCAGATGGCGGTGTAGAGCAGGATCGCCACGGGTGTCCGGCCGATCGTTCGCTCGAATATCTCTGACGATGTCCCGGCTCCGAAAGCCGTGTCGAGTCCCGTCGCCGCCAGCGCCTGCAGGGGCACGATGACCAGCCCGGCCAGGGTCATGACCGACATGGTCCGGGCTCCAGCGCCGAAGCGATGGAGCATCTGCCAGACCAGCCAGCAGACCGGCAGCCACAGGCCGTAAACTGCGCCTTGCCATAGCAGGGATTCGGCGACGCCGAGCTGCCCACCCCGGGCCTCGACCTCGCGGCGCAGGAACCAGGCCGCGGAGGTACTGGTCATCAGATAGCTGTAGGCCGTCAGGACCCCAACCCATTCGGCTGTGGTGACCCGGCTCAGTCGAACGCCGGCGAACGGCGGCGACGCACGATCAGCACGGCGATCCAGATCAGGGTCACGGTCTGGAACAGGACGGTCGGCCAGAGCTGGCTCCATGGAGCAGGCAGGAAGGTCAGGAAATTGCCGGAGAAAGCCGAGAGCACTGCGCCGTAGGCCCCCAACATCTTGGTCAGATGCTCATAGTTCCACAGGTTGGGCGAGAAGGGCCAGTCCGTGGGCCGGGCGAAGCGCCACAGGTCCCAAACGCCATAGACCAGCGCGCCATAGGCGAGCGCAGAGGACACGGCCGCCAGATCGCCGGTCTGGCCGGTGACCACGAGGACCAGAACCCAGGCACCGATGCCGACGACGCCGAAGGTGACGATCCAGTCCAGCGCCTTCGCCCGGTCCGTGCGTCGCAGGTCCGGCCGCTTCCGGCCCAGCACCCGGACGCCGGAGAACAGGGTCATGGTCGCGGTGGCCGACAAGGCGAGAAAATAGGGGCTGAAATGCAGGACGGTCATCAGCCAGGCGCACGCGAGGAGCACCGCCATCAGGCCGACGAACAGCCGTCCCCAAAGCCGGTGCAGGCGCGAGCCCTTGCGGGTAAAGATCGGCGCCAGGCCGACGACACAGGCGGCCAGGCCGCAGGTGATGTGCAGGACAAGTGCAGGATCGAAGAGGGAGGTCATGGCCCGACGTTGGCAGCGTCAGGGTTGTTGGCGAGACTTCTGGGGTCAGTGACGGGTATCCGGGACGAAACGCGGCCCCGGCCCCCATCCGGACGCACCCGAACTGATGGTCTATCGCGGCTGGAGGATGAAGCCGGCTACGTCTTCAACCACGTCAGGGGCGAGCGGCAGGTTCGGGTCGCTGTAGGTGGCGGTGTTGCCGGCGCGGTCGGCGGGCGCGATCTTCAGCAGGTGGTTGACCCCTTCCCAGATCGTCAGACGGGCGTCGGGACGGGCGGCGGCCAGGGCGTTCGCATCGGTCAGACCGACCTGAATGTCCGTCGTGCCCTGACCGATCATCACAGGCCCGGGATAGGCGGCGACCATCGCCGCGGGATCCAGCGGCAGCCACGAGATCATATAGGGCTGGACCGAGGGGCGGAACAGCGCGGCCAGCTGCGGCGGCACGTCCGTGACCGGGCGGCCGGCTTCGAGCTCGGCGAGGATGGCCACAGCCTGGCCCCGGAGGGGTTCCGGGGCGTTCGCCAGTTGCTCCCGCAGGACGGCAGCCACAGGCCGACCCGCGCCGGCCAGCAGTACGAGGCCGCAGACGGCGTCGTCCCCGCCGGCCACGGCGACCAGGGCGACCAAAGCCCCTTCGCTGTGCCCGATCAGCCAGGCACACGGCTGGCCGGTCAGCCGGGCAGTCTCGGCCGCCCAGGCCCGGGCGTCATTCGCGTAGTCGGTGAAGCGAAGGTCGGCTTCCACCAGTCCGGGGTAGGCGCTCTCGCCCACGCCGCGCTTGTCGGTGCGGACGGTGGCCACGCCCTGTTCGGCGAGACCCTCGGCCAGCAGGCGGTAGCTGGAGGCCGAGACGCCGAGCGGATTGTTGCCGTCGCGGTCGGTCGGGCCTGAGCCGGCGATGATCAGGGCCGCGGCCCGGGTGGGACCCTCGGGGGTCAGCAGGGTCCCGTGCAGGGCCGCGGGCTGCGACGGCAGGACGACCGGCGTGGCGACGGGATCGGTCAGAAGGGCGGCGGCGAGGATGAGGCTGAGCATGGCGGGCTCCCTGATGGTGTCGGATATACCGACGGTCAGATCGAGAAACTGACGCCGCAGCCGCAGCTGGAGGCCGCGTTCGGATTGCGCACCACGAACTGGGCACCGGCCAGGTCATCGACAAACGCGATCTCGGAGCCCTTGAGGAAGGGCAGGGAGACGAGGTCGACGACGGCGGCCTGGCCGTCGGCCTCGATGCGGATGTCGTCGGGCTCGGGGGCCTCGACCAGTTCGAACCGGTACTGGAAGCCCGAGCAGCCGCCGCCGTCGACGGCGACGCGGAGCATGACCGGGTGGCCCTCGGCCGCGCCCAGTTCGGCCAGACGTTTTGCGGCGCTGTCGGACAAGGACAGGCCGTGCCCCCCGGCGGAGGGGGTAATCTGGAACAGGGGTGCGGATTGGACGGTGCTCACGGGGGGTATATGAGGCGTTCAGGGCCGATCGCAAAGGCCCGGACCCGAAAGAGCGGCTGACCTTGATCCCTGAACGCGCGCCCTATGCCGAATACCCCGAACACAGCCGCGGCCGGCTGACGCCCGAACCGATCAGCCGCACGCGCAACGCCTATGCCCGCGACCGCGACCGGATCATCCATGCGACGGCCTTCCGCCGTCTGAAGGAGAAGACCCAGGTCTTCGTGGCGCATGAAGGCGACCACTACCGCACCCGCCTGACCCATTCGCTGGAGGTGGCGCAGATCGCGCGGTCGCTGGCCCATGCCCTGCGGCTGGACAGCGACCTGGCCGAGACGGTGGCGCTGGCGCATGACCTCGGCCATCCGCCGTTCGGCCATGCGGGCGAGGATGAGCTGCAGGCCCAGATGGAGCCGTGGGGCGGCTTCGACCACAACGTCCAGACCTTCCGCGTCGTGACCAAGCTGGAGGAGCGCTATCCGGGCTTCGACGGGCTGAACCTGAGCTGGGAAACCGTCGAGGGGGTGGTCAAGCACAACGGGCCGGTGTCGCACCGTCTGCACGAGCCGGCGTGGAAGGCGATCGCCGACTATGCGCCCGGCTGGGACCTGAGGCTGGGCACCTTCGCCTCGCTGGAGGCCCAGGCGGCGGCGATCGCGGACGACATCGCCTACAACAACCACGACGTCGACGACGGCGTGCAGGCGGGGCTGTTCACCCTGGACGACCTGGCCGATGTGCCGCTGATCGGGCCGGTGCTGCACGGGGTGCGCAAGGACTGGCCGGCCATCGACGACCGGATGATCCGGATCGAGGCGGTGCGGCGAATGATCGGGGCCATGGTCGAGGACGTGCTGGCAGAGACCGAGTCCCGGCTCGAGGCGGCCGGTATCCGCTCGACCGAGGCGGTGCGGACCGCCGACCGGATGCTGGTGGCTTTCTCGCCGGGCATGCTGGCCGATCTGGGCGTGCTGCGGAAATTCCTGTTCGAGCGGATGTACCGCCACTATCGCGTCAACCGTACGCGCAGCCAGGCGCGGCGCATCCTGGCGGAGATGTTCCAGCTGTTCATGGCCGACCCCGGCACCCTGCCGCCTGAATGGTCGGGCCGGGCGGACGTGGCCGATCAGGCGAAGCGGGCGCGGGCGGTGTGCGACTATATCGCCGGCATGACCGACCGGTATGCGATCGAGGAACACCGCAAGCTGTTCAGCCTGGATCTGGCGCTGGACCTCTGATCCTCGGGTCAAGCCCGAGGATGACGGTGGAGAGATCGTTCTCCCGGCCTGAAAAAGGACTCGGACCGGGATACAGTGAGTGTTCCGCGCGCCGATTCGCGTGGATCCACGAGGCGCGGTCATGTCCAACGAAGATCCCTATCGTCCGAACCAGGGCCGCGACCGGGGCGCCTATACCCCGCCGACCGACGACGACCTGCCGTTCAACCGCGGCGGCTATGATGCGCGACGGGCCGGTGGCGGGGGAGGCGGGGCCAAGGCACCGCCGATGACCCTGATCATCTCGGCGGGGGTGCTGCTGCTGCTGATCATCGTCGTGGTGCTCTATTACCGAGCCGGACCGCGCTCCTCGAACGACGCCCCGCCGGCGGTGGGGACGCCCGTGGTGCAAATGAAGGCCGACGCGCCGCTGGAGGCCCAGCCGGTCGATCCGGAAGCCGGCATCGACGTCTATGACGCCGCCGAGGCCCCGACCGCCGCCCCGACCTTCACCCCGCCGCCGGAGACGGCCCAGCCACGGCCCGCGCCGCTTCCGGCCGGAGCGACCGCCGCCGTCGCGCCGCGTGTGACGCCCGCGACCCCGCCCCCCGCGAAGGCCGAGCCCCGCGCTCCGGCCACCGTCGGCGGGACCTCGGGCGTGCAGATCGGTGCCTTCTCGACCCCCAGTCTGGCGGACCGCGAGTTCGCCGCCATCGTCGGCCGCTATCCGCAGTTCACAGCCGGCGCCGACAAACGGGTGCAGGAGGTGACGGCCTCGAACGGCTCCACCGTCTATCGCACCACCGTCACCGGCCTGAGCCGCGACCAGGCGACCGGCCTGTGCAGCGCCATCAAGGCCGCCGGCGGCGACTGTTTCGTGCGCTGACCGATCGGTGACCTCGGCGGCGATCTACGGCTGTAGCGGCCATCGGCTGACGGAGGCGGAACGCGCCTTCTTCGCCGGGGCGCGGCCGTGGGGCTTCATCCTGTTCCGGCGCAACATCGACAGCCCGGAGCAGGTGCGGGCCCTGACCGCTGACCTTCGCGACAGCATCGGCGACGCGGAAGCCCCCATACTGATCGATCAGGAGGGTGGACGGGTGCAGCGGATGGGGCCGCCGCACTGGCCGAAATATCCGCCGGGCGAGGCCTATCTGAAGGCGACCAATGATCCGCTGGCGGCGCGCGAACTGGTCCGGCTGGGCGCGCGGCTGATGGCGCATGACCTGAAGGGGGTGGGGATCAATGTTGACTGCCTGCCGGTGCTGGACGTGCCGGTCCCCGGTGCCCACGACATCATCGGCGACCGGGCCTATGCCCACGATCCGGCGACGGTGGCGCAGCTGGGACGGGCGGCGGCCGAGGGGATGCTGGCCGGGGGCGTCCTGCCGGTGATCAAACACATGCCGGGCCATGGCCGGGCCTTCGCCGACAGCCACCATGACCTGCCGGTGGTGCATGCGGATTTCGCGACCCTGGACGGCTGGGATTTCGCGCCGTTCAAGGCCCTGTCCGACATGCCGATGGCCATGACGGCCCATGTCGTGTTCGACGCGATCGATCCGAAGCGGCCGGCGACGACCTCGAGGAAGGCCGTGAAGCTGATGCGGGGGCATCTGGGTTTCGGCGGCCTGATCATGACCGACGACCTGTCGATGAAGGCCCTGTCGGGAAGTCTGCGGGACCGGGCTGAAGCCTCGCTCAAGGCCGGCTGCGACGTGGTCCTGCACTGCAACGGCGACCTCCACGAGATGCGTCAGGTGGCCGAGGGCGTCGGCAAGCTGAAGGGGCCGGCGGCGAAGCGGGCGGCGGCGGCGCTGGCGCGGATCGTCGAAACGCCTGAGCCGCTGGACGAGCGCGAGGCGCGCGATCGGTTCGCAGCCATCCTGGCCGGCAAGCTGGACGCCGCGAAGGGACCGGACGTTGGGGAGGCGCAGGCATGACCGACGCCTTCCAGCCCAACCTCGACTTCACCGCCGCCGAACAGGTCGATGAGCGCGAGGCCTTCGTCGTCGACCTCGACGGCTATGAGGGGCCGCTGCATGTGCTGCTGGCGCTGGCGCGGACGCAGAAGGTCGATCTGCTGAAGCTGTCGATCACCCGGCTGGCGGAACAGTATCTGGCCTTTGTGCACGAGGCGCGGCGGCGGAATTTCTCGCTGGCGGCGGACTATCTCGTGATGGCCTCCTGGCTGGCCTATCTGAAGTCGCGCCTGCTGCTGCCGCGCACCGAGAAGGGCAAGGGCGACGAGATCCCGGCAGAGGAGATGGCCGCGGCCCTGGCCTTCCGGCTGCAGAAGCTGGAGGCGATGCGCAAGGCGGTAGAGGCGATCACCGCACGGCCGCAGCTGAAGCGCGACGTCTTCGCCCGCGGCGATCCGCAGGCGACGGTGATTGTGCCGTCCGATCGCGTCGACGCCAGCCTGTACGACCTGATGGCCGCCTATGTGACCCAGCGGCGGCGCGAGGAGCAGCGCCACTACAATCCCGGCCAGCGGATCGAGGCCTTCGGGCTTGAGGCGGCGCGCGACTGGCTGCGGGAGGTTCTGCCGCGGCTGGAGCAGTGGACGCCGCTGGAGCAGGTGGCTCCGGCGCACAGCAAGGCTGATGGTCCGACCCAGGCCAGCTTTACCGCCTCGACCCTGTCCGCCAGTCTGGAGCTGGTGAAGGAGGGGGCGATGGATGTGAAACAGGTCGAGGCCTTCGCGGATCTCTATCTCAAGCGGCGCGGTCGGGGTCAGGTGCTGGAGCTGGTGCCGTGATTTCCCAAACCGCTCATCCCGGCGAATGCCGGGACCCAGATCGCGAGCACGGACCACTGGCATTTGGCCTTGAGCTCTCGACCCCGGAGATCGAGATTTTGCATCTGGGTCCCGGCATTCGCCGGGATGAGCGGAATTCAGAATGATCCAGTTCGCCCCCGATCACGGAGAGATCGAGCGTCGCGTCGAGGCGCTTTTGTTCGCTGCGGCCGGGCCGCTGTCGGCGGCCGAGATCGCGCGCCGTCTGCCCGAAGGGGCGGATGTCGGCGGAGCCATATCGGCGTTGCGCGAGCGCTATCATGGCCGGGGCGTCGAGCTGGAATGCGTGGCCGACCGCTGGCAGTTCCGCACCGCGCCCGACCTGTCCTTCCTGATGACCGAGGAGCGCGAGGAGCCACGGCGGCTGTCCAAGGCGGCGCTCGAGACCCTGGCCATCATCGCCTATCACCAGCCCTGCACCCGGGCCGAGGTGGAGAGCGTGCGCGGCGTCTCCCTGTCCAGGGGGACGCTGGACCTGCTGCTGGAGATGGGGTTCGTGCGGCTGCGCGGACGGCGGCGGACCCCTGGCAGGCCGGTGACCTACGGCACCGCCGACCGGTTCCTGGAGCATTTCGGCCTGTCCAATCTCTACGACCTGCCCGGCGTTCAGGAGATGAAGGCGGCAGGTCTGCTGGACCTGTCGATCCCGGTCGGCTTCGAGGTGCCGGACCCGTCGCGTGCCTCGGACGAAGACGATGCGCCGCTATTGCCTGGCGAAGAGGACGCCCCCGAGTTCGCCCAGGATTTCGTGGCGGAGGATTGAGGGTCGGACGGCGGGGGAGGTGGGTTCCAACGCTCCGTGTGGCCAGGTGGTTGGTGGTTGGTGATTGGTGGTTGCGGCCTCTCTGACCGTGGAGCCCGGGGCGCCGGCGGTGAGCCCATCAGCCACCAATCACCAATCACCAATCACCTTCCGTCCCACTGAACGCAGGTGATGCATTCCACCAAAACCCCTGCTAGTCCGCTTCAAATGATCGCTCGCCTTCGCCCCGTTCCGTTCGACCTCGGCCCCGTCCATTTCGTGGGCATAGGCGGCATCGGCATGAGCGGTATCGCCGAGATCATGCTGAAAATCGGCTATTCGGTGCAGGGCTCGGACGCGAAGGCCAGCGCCAATACGGAGCGGCTGGAGAAACTCGGCGCGCGGATCTTCATCGGCCATGACGCAGCCCACATCGGCGACGGCGTCTCGGCCGTGGTCTATTCAACGGCGGTCAAGGCGACCAATCCGGAGATGATGGTCGCCCGCGAGCGGCGTATTCCGCTGGTCCGGCGGGCCGAGATGCTGGCCGAGCTGATGCGGCTGCAGTTCTCCATCGCGGTCGGGGGCACCCACGGCAAGACCACGACGACCTCGATGGTGGCGGCCATTCTGGACGCCGGCGGGCTGGACCCGACGGTGGTCAATGGCGGGATCATCAACGCCTATGGCACCAACGCCAAGGTCGGCGACGGCGACTGGATCGTGGTCGAGGCCGACGAGAGCGACGGCAGCTTCCTGCGCCTGAAATCGACGGTGGCCATCGTCACCAATATCGACCCGGAACACCTCGACCACTACGGCGACTTCGACGGGGTGCGGAAGGCGTTCGTGGACTTTGTCGAGAACATCCCATTCTACGGCTTCGCCGCCGTCTGCCTCGACCATCCCGAGGTTCAGCGGCTGGTGGCCTCGATCGATAACCGGCGGCTGGTGACCTATGGGGTCAATCCGCAGGCCATGGTCCGGGCCGACAATGTCGAGATGAACCCCGACGGCTGCCGCTTCGATGTGGTGATCCAGCCGCAGGGCCTGGCCGCGGCGGACGAGCCGGTTCGCATCACCGGCCTGCACCTGCCCATGGCCGGTTGGCACAATGTCGCCAATGCGCTCGCGGCCATCGCCGTGGCGCGCGAGCTGGATGTGTCAGATGAAGCGATCAGGGCGGGTCTGGCCGGGTTTGGCGGGGTGCGGCGGCGGTTCACGACCACGGGCGTGGTCGGCGGGGTGCGGATCGTGGACGACTACGGCCACCATCCGGTCGAGATCGCCGCCGTGCTGAAGGCCGCGCGTCAGGTGGCCGAGGGCCGGGTTATCGCCGTGGTCCAGCCGCACCGCTTCACCCGGCTGCGCGACCTCATGGAAGAGTTCTCCACCTGTTTCTCCGACGCCGACGCCGTGTTCGTGGCCGACGTCTATGCGGCCGGCGAGACGCCGATCGAGGGGGTGGACAAACTGGCCCTTGTCGAGGGCATCCGCCGCTTCGGGCATCGGTCGGTGCAGGCTCTGGAAAGCGTAGAGGCCCTGCCGGGCGTGATCGCGGCCGAGGCGAAGGACGGCGATCTGGTGGTGCTGCTGGGGGCAGGGGACATTACGCAGTGGGCCTATGCCCTGCCGGGGCAGCTGGAGGGGCTGGGTTGATGCTTTCCGGTCTACTCGTGGCCCGAGGTCTGGTGATCGGGTTGGCTGTCTTCGATCTGATATTTGGGGCCTGGCTTACCGGATCGCTGATTTCTGACCGGCCCACAAATCCCGTGGGGCCCTTCGTCGTCCCGTTCGAGCAGCACGGGGGCGTTTCCTTCATTTCGACCTCAGACCTGTGGCTACATCGATCGCTGTTGGTCGGGGGGCTCGTGCTGGTTGGCGTCTACAACTTGATTGAATTCGCAATCAAAAGACGACGTTTGAGGACGCAGTGATTATGGGGCGCGACATCCTCCCCACCGTCCGCGGCAAGCTGTTGCGCGACGAGCCCCTCGGGCCGTTCACATGGTTTCGGGTGGGCGGAAATGCCGACGCCCTGTTCCTCCCGGCGGACGCCGACGATCTGGCCGACTTCCTGAAGGCGCTGGACCCCGCCGTGCCGGTGACGGTGCTGGGCGTCGGCTCCAATGTCATCGTCCGCGACGGCGGGGTCGAGGGGGTGGTCATCCGGCTGGCCGGGCGGCCGTTCGCGGGGATCACGACCGAGGGGGACACCATCACCGCCGGCGCGGGCGCGCTGGACTCCATGGTGGCCAAGGCCTCGGCCAGGGCCGGGCTGGGCGGGCTGGAGTTCTATGCGGGCATTCCGGGGACCATCGGCGGGGCCCTGACCATGAACGCCGGCTGCTATGGCGCCGAGACGAAGGACATTCTGGTTTCGGCGTGGGGGCTGACGCGGGCCGGGGAGCGGGTCGACTATGCGCTGGCCGATTTCGGCTACACCTATCGCCACTCCGAGGCCCCCGCCGACATCATCTGGATCGAGGCGACGTTCCGGGGGACGCCGGACGATCCCGAGGCCGTCGCCGCCCGCATCGCCGAAATCACCAGCCGTCGCGAACAGACCCAGCCGATCCGCGACAAGACCGGCGGCTCGACCTTCAAGAACCCACCCGGCCATTCGTCCTGGAAACTGGTCGATGAGGCGGGCTGGCGCGGGAAACTGTTCACCGCCACCGGGGGCGGGGCCATGTTCAGCGAACTGCACTCCAACTTCATGATCAACCCCGGCGAGGCGACCGCCGCGGATATCGAGGGTCTCGGCGAAGCCGTGCGCGCCGATGTGCTGGCGAAGACGGGCGTCAAGCTCGACTGGGAGATCAGGCGTCTTGGCCGGCCCGGCTGAGATCGCCGACTGCCCGGGCTGCGGCTCGCGCCTGCCCGCGGTCGAGGGGCCGGTCCACGCCTATATGACGTCATCGCCCGCCTGCTGGGCCGCGTTCAATGCGGTGATGGCGCGGGAGTATTCCGATCCCGGCCTGATGGCGGTGCACCGGCTCAGCGTCGATGCCTGGGCCGTGCAGCATCCGGGCGACGGCTCGCGCCGGGCCGTCCAGTCCGTCGGCCTGCATCTGGCGCGGCTGATGGTGCAGATCGATCAGGGGCTGGAAGGGGAGGCGGCCCATGCGGCCATGCTGGGCTTCGCCGCCCGCAAGGGCGACCTGCCCGAACTGCCGCCCCGTGGCGACTACACCCTGACGGTGGGCGACGTCGTCGAGGCCGAAATGCCCGATGCGCACCGCGCCGCCGTGCGCCGGTGGGCGAACGCCGTCTGGGTCGACTGGTCGGATCAGCACGACTTTATCCGGGGCTGGGCGCAACAGGGTTGAGGCGTTGTTAAGGACATCTGCGGCAACTGATCGGTTGATCCGGAGTCCGTCATGAGCCGCCCCTTTTCCGACCTGCACGTCGCTGTCCTGATGGGCGGACTGTCGTCCGAACGGGAGGTGTCGCTGTCGTCCGGCAAGGGCTGCGCCGACGCCCTGGAAGGGCAGGTCGCCCGGGTCAGCCGCGTCGACGCCGGGCGCGATCTGGCCCAGGTGCTGGCGGCGCTGAAACCCGACGTCGTCTTCAACGCGCTGCACGGTGCCTGGGGCGAGGACGGCTGCGTCCAGGGCGTCCTGGAGACGCTGGGCATCCCCTATACCCACTCGGGCGTGCTGGCCTCGGCCCTGGCCATGGACAAGGACAAGTCCAAGGCGGTGCTGCGCGCCGCGGGCGTCGGCGTGCCCGGCGGTGGCCTGTTCGACCGGCACGCGGTGGCGCGGAGCCACGTCATTCCGCCGCCCTATGTGATCAAGCCCAATGCCGAGGGTTCCTCGGTCGGGGTCTATCTGGTGCGCGAGGGCGAGCCGCCGTGCGCCGAGCCGGGTCGGGACGACTGGACCTATGGCGAGCAGGTGATGGTCGAGCCCTTCATCGCCGGCAAGGAGCTGGCCGTTACGGTTCTTGGGGAAAAGTCGGGGCCGCGCGCCCTGACCATCACCGACATCACCCCGGCCAAGGGCTTCTATGACTATGAGGCCAAATATGCGCCGGGCGGCTCCAGCCATGTGCTGCCGGCGGTTCTGCCGCCCCATGTGTTCAGGACGGCGCTGCGGCAATCGGAGCTGGCGCACACCGCCATGGGCTGCCGCGGGGTGAGCCGATCCGACTTTCGTTATGACGATGTTAAGGACGAACTGGTCCTTCTGGAGGTCAATACCCAGCCCGGCATGACCCCGACCTCGCTCAGTCCCGAGCAGGCCGCCCATGTGGGGATGGACTACAAGGCCCTGGTCCGGTGGATGGTGGAGGACGCCTCATGCCCGCGGTAGTTCGCGGCGGTCGGCGACAGAGTTCGAACCAGCCTGCAAAACGCGGCGCGACTCCCAAATCCCAGGGACGCGGTCGCGCGCCCCGCAACGCTCCCGCAACCCCGGGCAAGCTGGCGGCGCTGGGCCGGCTGGATCTGTCGCCCCGCGCAGTTTTGATCTCGATCGCCGCCGGCGTGCTGCTGCTGGCCGGCGTTCTGGCGACGGGCGCGCGGGCGGAGCGCATCGGCACCTCGATCGGCCACGGCGTGGATGGCATGACCGCCGGCCTCGGCCTGAAGCTGGAGCGCGTTTACATCGAGGGCGAGAGCCCCGAGGCCACGCGCGCCATCCAGCAGGCCGTGCAGCTTTCGGCCGACCAGCCGATGACCTCCATCGACCTCGATGCCGTGCGCGAGCGGGTCGAGGCGATCGGATGGGTCAAGTCCGCGCGGGTGGTGCGCCTGCTGCCCGACACCCTGATCGTCCACGTCATCGAGCACGACCGTCTGGCCATCTGGCAGACCGGCGGCGTGAACCAGGTCATCGACAGCCACGGGCAGGTTATCGCCGGGGCTGATGCCGGCCGGTATCCGAACCTGCCGCTGGTCGTCGGCAAGGGCGCCGAACAGGCCGCCTCGGAAATTCTGCCCCTGATCGCCCAGCGCCCTCGGCTCGCCAGCCGGGTCGACGCCCTGGTGCGGGTCGACGAGCGCCGCTGGGACCTGCGGCTCAAGGACGGCAGCCTGATCCAGCTTCCGGCGTCCAACCAGGAGGCGGCGCTGATCCAGCTCGACGCCCTGGACCAGCGCGAGCGACTGCTGGAGCTGGGCTTCGCCCGCATTGACCTGAGAACGCCTGAGGAGGTCGCCGTCCGGCCCTCCGCCGGCGAAGCGTGAAGTGAGGGGCGACTGATGGCCGGACGTACTGTGGACAAGTCTGTGGACGGCGTGGGGAAAACGCCCGGCCGCGCGCCTGTCGTCGCGGCCCTCGATCTGGGCCAGTCCAAGGTCGCCTGCTTCATCATGAAGGCGGACGGCGTGCGCCACGCCGACCGCACCATCCGGGTCGCCGGGGCCGGGCATGTCCAGTCGCGCGGCGTGCGCGGCGGCGGCATCGTCAATATGGATGAGGCGGCCCAGGCCATCGGCCATGCGGTGGAGCGGGCCGAGCGCGCCGCCGGCTCGCCGGTTTCAGGCGTCGTCGTCACCACGGCGATCGGCCAGATGGCCAGCCACAGGGTGCAGGCCCGCGTCTCGCTGGGTGCGACGCCGGTCGGGGACGCCGATCTGGCGCGGGCCATCGGCATGGCCCTGGCCCAGGTCCGTCTGCCCAACCGCCGCCCGATCCACGTGCTGCCGATCGCCTGGTCGGTGGACGGCGCACGCGGTGTACACGACCCGCGCTCGATGAGGGGCCATTCGCTGGGGCTGGACCTGCTGGTGGTGTCCATGGCCGAAAGCGCCTTCAACGGCCTGAGCCACTGTCTCGAGCTGGCCCATCTCGACCTGCAGGGGGTGGCGGCGGCGCCCGTCGTGTCGTCGCTGGCGGCGCTGGAAGACGACGAGATGGATCTCGGCTGCGTCTGTATCGACATGGGCGGCGGCTCGACCTCGGCCGCGGTCTGGGGCGGACGCTCGCTGCTGCATATCGAGTCGCTCAACGTCGGGGGCGATCATGTCACCGCGGACATCGCGCGAGGCCTGTCGACCTCGCGGGCGGGGGCGGAGCGGCTCAAGACCCTGCACGGCTCGGCCATGGCCAATGCCCATGAGGATCGCGAGATGCTGGAGGCCCCGCCGCGCGGCGAGGACGCCTCGGCCGGCCCGATCTTTGTCCAGCGTGCCATGCTCAAGACCGTCATCGCCCCCCGGGTCGAGGAGACGCTGGAGCTGCTGCGCGACCGTCTGCGCAATGCGGGTGTGGGGCTGGAGCCCGGCGCCGGACTGGTTCTGACGGGTGGAGCCAGCCAGCTGAACGGCGTCCGGGAGCTGGCGATCCGGGTGTTCGACCGGCCCGTCCGTCTGGGCAAGCCCCAGCGCGCGCCCCACCTGGCCGACGCCGCCTCGGGCCCGGCCTTCTGTTCGGCAGCCGGGGTTCTGTTGCGGGCCGCCTATGGGCCGCGCGAGGCCGTTTCCGCCCGCAAACTGATGTCGCGCCAGCTTTCGGCCGCAGACGCGCCGCGCGTCCACCGCGGCGGGATTGTGGCCCGCGCCGCCGGCTGGCTGCGCGAAAATCTGTAGGCGCGGGCGGGTCACGCGAGCGACAGCGCCGGGATTTCCCCGACATGGCGAGACTGTGTCCGGATTGTAACAACGGGCGGCCAGAGTGGTCGCCAAGCGGCCACAATCCCTTGCCGTTGCCGCCTTTGCTGCTAGCGTGGAGGTCCGAAGCAGAATCCGTCATCCGGCGGGCGCTGCGTATTGCATCCACAACGGTTGGGGCCCAATCACCATGCTTCTCAAGCGCAAGTACCTCTTTGGCACGACGATCCTCGCGGGCGTCATGTCCGTTACGGCTCCGGCCTTCGCCCAGGACCAGCTCCCGGGCGTCAACGTTCAGGGTCAATCCGACCGGCAGGCCACCGAGATCGACGAAGTCGTCGTCACCGGTTCGCGCATCCGTCGTGACCCGACCAATGCCCCGACCCCGCTGATCCAGGTCTCGCGCGAAGCGCTGCTGACCACCGGTCAGTCGACCGTCGTCGACTACCTGGCCACCATCCCGGCCCTGTCGAACTCGCTGGTTCCGTCGGACACCACCGGCTCGAACCTGAACGACGGCGGCCTGTCCTTCGCCAACCTGCGCTCGCTCGGCTCCGGCCGGACGCTGACCCTGGTCGACGGTCGTCGCCACGTCGGTGCGGCCGCGGGTAACCTGGCTGTCGACATCGACTCCATCCCGCGCCTGCTGATCGAGAACATCGAAATCGTCACCGGCGGCGCCTCGTCGGTTTACGGCGCCGACGCCGTCTCGGGCGTGCTGAACTTCCAGCTGCGTCGTGACTTCGAAGGTCTCGAGATCGACGCCAACTACGGCATGATCAACCAGGACGGACAGGCCAACAAGCGCGTCTCGGCCCTGATCGGCACCAACCTGCTGGACGACCGCCTGAACCTCTACGCCTTCGGTGAATACGAAGACATCGATGAGGTCCAGAGCCTGGACATCGACTGGCTGCGCGCCGCCCACGCCCTGGTCGGCATCGACGCCGATCCGACCAACGCCACCTACGACGGCTTCCTCGACAACGCCGTGTTCAGCGGTGTCCGCACCCTGTCGCGCCCGCGCTGGGGCCAGACCACGCTCGCCAACTCGCAGCGTCCCAGCCCGCTGAACGATCCCGATGTGCCGCTGGCCTCGTGTACCTCGCTGACCAGCGCCAACTGCTACAGCCTGGACCCCACCAAGACCTACGTCTACGAAGGCAACACGGCTCGCCTGGCCAACTTCGGCCAGCGCATCGGCAACGTCGGCTCGAACCGCACGCTGAACATCGGCGGCGACGGTGAAAACCCGAACAACTTCGGCCAGGAGTCGCGCGTTCCGCAGTCGACCTCGCAACGCTACCAGGTCGGTGCCAACTTCGCGGTTCTGGACAACGTCGACCTGTCGGTTGAATACAAGTTCATCACCGAAGACACGTTCGACATCTCGCAGCCGACCTTCTTCGACATCTTCCTGAACGACGGCACCTATGCCGCCAACCGGACCAACGTCATCCGTGCCGTGTCGCAGTTCGACCTGCGCTACTCGGACAACGCCTACCTGCCCCAGAACGTGAAGGACGCCATCACGGCGAACACCGTCACCAACTGGACGGCCAACGCCAATACCGATGGTACGGCCGTGACGCCGGCGACGGTCCGTCAGTGGGCCCGTCACTCGATCTTCGGCCCGCAGCGCACGCAGGACAACACGCGTGAAGTCGAACGCTATGTCATCGCCCTGAGCGGTGACCTGGATCAGGTCGGCTTCATCAAGAACATCGACTGGGATCTGTCCTGGGTTTCGGGCGAAGCTCGCAACGAGAACGTCGAGCGCGGTGTTGACGTCCAACGCTTCGCCCTGGCCGCTGACGCGGTCGTGGACACGGCCGGTGCCGTCAACGGCCGTCCGGGCGAGATCGTCTGCCGCGCCCGACTGGTGGCAGCGACCAACCCCGCCGGCCTTGATGACTATGTCCGTGGCGGTCTGATCTCGGGCAGCACCGAAGGTGCCCGGGCCCTCAGCCAGTGCGTGCCGCTGAACGTGTTCGGCGCCGGCAACCAGAGCGCTGCAGCCCTGGCCTATGTCGATGCGGCGATCACCGTCAGCCACGTCAACCAGCAGGACCAAGGCCTCGCCGTCATCTCCGGCCAGCTCTGGGACATCTGGGGCGCGGGCGAAATCGGCATGGCCATCGGCGCCGAATACCGCAAGGAATACACCGAGGGCGTGGGCCGCTCGGCCGGCACCGGCGACCGCCTGCTGTTCCTCAACACCGGCGCTGACTTCGCTCCGGCGGAATACGAGTCGAAAGAATGGTTCGCCGAACTTTCGATCCCGCTGTTCCGTGACAGCTGGATGGGCGAGTACGCCGAACTCAGCGGTTCGTACCGCGCGTTCGACTACACGACCGCCGGCACTGGCGACGTCTACGGCGTGAACCTGGTGTGGCGTCCGATCCAGGACATCGCGTTCAAGACCAGCTTCAACACCTCGTTCCGTGCGCCGAACCTGGGCGAAAACTTCGCTCCGGCCAGCCAGACCTTCGCCAACGGTTTCGTCGACGCCTGCGCCACCCTGCAGATCGCCGCCCAGAACGCGGAAGTCCGGGCCAACCGGATCGCCAACTGTACGGCTCTGGCCACGGCCCGCGGCTTCACCTTCGACTTCGCCGGTGCGACCGCGACCAACCTGGACGACTACAACCCGATCTACTCCAGCGGCATCGCCGGCGTTAACTCCGGCAACCCGAACCTGACGCCGGAAGAGTCGGAAAGCTTCACCTTCTCGACCGTGCTCCAGCCCCGCTGGTTCCCGAACCTCAGCATCATTCTCGACTACTACGAGATCGAACTGAGCCGCGTGATCGTGTCGCCGTCGGCCGTCGCCCTGACCGCCGCCTGCGTCAGCGGTACCTCGCTGAACCCCGACGCCTGTAACGTGGTCTTCCGCAACAACCCGACCATCCCGTTCGGCGTCGGCGCTCCTGGCGGCGATCCGATCGGCGGCTTCATCCAGAGCCCGGTCAACCTGGCCGCCCTGACCACCCGTGGTCTGGACTTCACGGCCCGCTACTCGGTCGACACCGAAGAAGTGTTCGGTGTGAACATGGGTCGCTTCGACTACCGCGTTGGTGGTCTGTGGCTGATCGAGCAGGAGAACTTCACCAACGTCGCCGATCCGACCGACGGTACGGAAATCTCGAGCACGCCCTTCTACCCGCGCGTTCGCCTGACTTCCTCGCTGACCTGGTCGCCGAACGATGTGTGGAGCGTCAACTGGAGCGTGGACTGGCAGACTGCCCAGAACAGCGTCTTCTACCGCGACGTCGTCAACAACCTGGACACCCGTCCGGCCGACACCTACAACACCGGCAACTTCGCCCGCCACGACTTCACGGTTCGGTGGAATGCCCGGGACGACCTGTCGGTCCGCATGGGTGTGGTCAACGCCTTCGACGCCGAACAGCCCAAGTACCTGGGCGGCACCCTGTTCAGCAACATGGACCCCTACGGCACGCGCTTCTTCGTGGGCCTGAACTATCGCCCCTGGTAAGACCCGGAGGCTCCAAGACGGAAAGGGCGGCTCGAAAGAGCCGCCCTTTTTCGTTTGTCCACACACTGAAAAATGCGCTCATGGTTAACGAAAATCGTGGCCTGAACCGCGACTCACCCTATCCGGTAACACTCTCTTAAGCAGATCGGGCGTTTCCTTAACACGCTCATAACCAATGCGAATCGGCGGGTTTTTCGCATCGGACTGCAGGGGCAGGGTCGGATAAGGTCGGAATAGAATGTCTCTCTCGCTGGTGCGTCCTCAAGCCACGGATCTCAAGCCGCGGATCGTCGTCTTCGGTGTCGGCGGAGCCGGCGGAAACGCCGTGAACAACATGATCGATGCGGGTCTGGAGGGCGTCGAATTCGTCGTCGCCAACACCGACGCCCAGCACCTGTCGTTCGCCAAGACCGATCGCCGTATCCAGCTGGGCGAGACGATCACCCAGGGTCTGGGCGCGGGCGCCCACCCCGAGGTCGGCATGAATGCCGCCGAGGAATCCGCCGACGAAATCCATGGGCACCTTGAAGGCGCCCACATGGTCTTCATCACCGCCGGCATGGGCGGCGGCACCGGCACCGGTGCGGCCCCGGTGATCGCCAAATGCGCGCGCGACCGCGGCATTCTGACGGTCGGCGTCGTGACCAAGCCCTTCACCTTCGAAGGCCGTCACCGCATGCGCCTGGCCGACGCCGGCATTGCCGAGCTGCAGCGCTATGTCGACACCCTGATCGTCATCCCGAACCAGAACCTGTTCCGCGTCGCCAATGAGCGGACCACCTTCGCCGACGCCTTCGGCATGGCCGACCAGGTGCTGCATTCGGGCGTCCGTTCGATCACCGACCTGATGATCCTTCCCGGCCTGATCAACCTCGACTTCGCCGACGTCCGCGCCGTCATGTCCGAGATGGGCAAGGCGATGATGGGCACGGGCGAGGCCACGGGCGACGACCGCGCCCTGATGGCGGCCCAGAACGCCATTGCCAATCCGCTGCTGGACGAGACCTCGCTGAAGGGTGCCAAGGCCGTGCTGGTGAACATCACCGGCGGCATGGACATGACCCTGCTGGAAGTCGACGAGGCCGCCAACGCCATCGCCGGCGAGGTTGACGCCGACGCCAACATCATCTTCGGCGCCGCCTTCGATCCGGCCCTGGACGGCAAGATCCGCGTCTCGGTGGTGGCCACGGGCATGGAAGACCTGGCGGCGGTCAAGACCACCCCGAACGCCTCGACCTCGGTGTTCGACACCCGCCGCCCGACCCCGGCCCATGCCGCGTCGCGCGCCGAGCCGGTGCGTCATGAGCCCATCCGCGAGCCGGTCCGCGCAGAGGCACCACGTCAGGCGGAAGCCACGCCGGTCGTGCCGACCTTTCAGTCCAGCCAGCCGACCTACGGAACCGCCGCTCGCGCGCCCGAGCCCCGCTTCGAGCCGCGGCCCGAGCCGGTGATCCACGTCACCGAGGAGCGCACGCTTGAGCCGATCGTCGATCCCTGGGTCGAGGAATATGAGTCCGCGCCGCGCAGCCGTACGGCCGCCGAGGGCACGGCACCGGTCGCCCAGGGTGACCTCTATATGGACCGCGGCGCCGCTGCGCAGGCCGAGCCCCGGCGCGAAGAGCCGGCGCACGATGACTATGACGACCGTGATCACCGCAAGTCGGGATGGAGCCTGTTCGGCCGCGGCAAGCGCCAGCCGGCGCAGCCGACCTATCCGCCGCAGTCCCGCAACACCGAAATGCGCTCGACCAGCCAGGCGCAGCCCATGCCCGAGCCGGGCGAGGCCGAGGATGACCTTGAAATCCCGTCCTTCCTGAGGCGCCTGGCCAACTAGGGATCAGGTCCTGGGGACTAGGGATTAGGGATTAGGGAAGGGCGGCTCTCAGTGGCCGCCCTTTTCGTTTGGCTGGAGAGGGGTTGCGTCCGGCACGCGGCCTGCGTTTCCCTAATCCCTAGTCCCTGACCCCGAGGACCTGCTCCTCCCCGGCCGGGCGAAACGGTTACCGAAACCGAAACAATCCGAAACCCGACTTTCATTTCGCGCTTGTGACCGGGCCGCTAGACGGTTCGTGGGGCGAACTCCGCACACAGAGGCGGCGCGCGGGAATTGTAGCGAGTTTGAGTTTGTCGGTCAGAAACGACCATCGCCAGAAGACGACCGTCGCCCCTGCGATCATCGCGGGCGTGGGCGTGCATACGGGCGATCGCGTGCGCCTGGCCGTGCGTCCGGCACCGACCGGCACGGGCATCGTCTTTGTGCGCACGGACATCAAGGACCGGGACAACCGGATTCCGGTGTCCGGCGAGGCCGTCATCGACGCCCGTCTGAACACCATGATCGAGAACGCAGCCGGCGTCCGCCTGTCGACCATCGAACATCTGATGGCGGCTTTCTGCGCCCTCGGCGTGTCGAACGCCGTGGTCGAGGTGGACGGCCCCGAACTGCCGATCCTCGACGGGTCGGCGCTGCAGTTTGTCCAGTTGCTGGACCGCGCCGGCTTCCGCCGTCAGGAAGCCCCGGTCCGCTATATCGAGATCCTCGAGCCGATCCGCGTCCAGGAAGGCGACAAGACCGCCGCCCTGCTGCCCTGCGACCGCTTTGAGATGCGGTTCGAGATCGACTTCGACACGCCGGTGATCGGCAATCAGGTGGTGGACTTCGTCGTCGACGAGGAAACCTTCCGCAACGAAATCATGGCCGCCCGCACCTTCGGCTTCGCCCATGAGGTCGAGGCCCTGCGCCGTGCCGGCCTGGCCCGCGGCGGCTCGCTGGAGAACGCCGTGGTCATCGACGGCGACCAGATCCTCAACCCTGGCGGGCTGCGGATGGAGCGCGAGTTCGTCAAGCACAAGGCGCTGGATGCCATCGGCGACCTGTATGTGCTCGGCGCGCCCCTGCTGGGCCGCTACGAGGGCTTCAAGGCGGGCCACCAGATCAACAACCTGCTGGTCCGCGAACTGCTGGCCAATCCGCAGGCCTGGCGCGAAGTGACCCGCGTGCCTGAAATGGCGATGGCGGGCTGAACAGCCCGCGAGATCAGCCCGGGCTGATCGCGCTCATCAGCCGGCCGAAGTCGGCTTCCCCGTTCAGATGCGCCCGCCGGTTCGAATAGAAGCGCGCCGCGTCCGTGCGCGTGTCGTCGCCCGTCCAGGCCGCGTCGGCGACGCCGGCCTGTTCCAGCCGCCAGAGGACGAAGCCGGGCAGGTCGAACAGGCGTTTGTCGGCGGTTCCCCCGGGCGCAAAGAAGCGGGCACTGTCGGGGTCGTGGTGGTCGAACCGGTCCTGGAAGTCCGCGCCGACCTCATAGGAGTCCCGGGCGATGCAGGGGCCGACGACGGCGACCATGCGGCGGGGCTCGGCGCCGAGGGCCTGCATGGCCGCCACGGTCGAGTGGATGACGCCGTCCAGTGCCCCCTTCCAGCCCGCATGGGCCGCGCCGACGACGCCGGCCTCGGGATCGGCCAGCAAGACAGGCGCGCAGTCGGCGGTCAGGACGGCGCAGAGGACGCCCGGTGCAGCGGTGACCACGGCGTCGCCCTCGGGCCGGTCGCCCTTCCAGCCCGCCTCCGCGACGCGCGCGATGGCCGAGTGGATCTGGAAACAGGCGGCGAGGTCGTCGGGGACGCCGCCCAGATGTTCGGCGATGCGGCGGCGGTTCTCGGCGATGGCGGCGGGGTCGTCCTTCGAGCCGACGCCGGTGTTCAGGCCTTCATACAGGCCAGTGGACACGCCGCCCTGCCGCGTGAAGAAGCCGTGGCGGACGCCGGCACGGGTGAGGAGGGGATGGATGATCGGCTGCAGGGTCATGCTCAGTCCTCGAAGCCCGGAACCACCAGAGACCTCGGCGAGAAGATCGCGCAGGCCTTGAACAGGGTTCCCATCTGGTCGTCAGCGGTCAGCCGGGCCAACTGGCGGTCGATCACCGGGGCGGCGTCGGGGCGGCCGGCCTTGAGCCGGTCGGCCCGGGCCTCGATGCCGAGCAGCCCCAGAAACTCGCCCTGACCCAGGGTTCCCGTCACATCGGCCCCGGCGTGGAGGGCGGCCTCGAGCACCGAGGGGAAGTCGGCCCACTGGGTCAGGTCGACCTCGCCCGGCGTCTCCAGCGGATCGACCTTCTGATGGCGGCGCAGGCCCTGGAGCGTGTCGCCGGCCTCATGCCGGGCGCGGCCGTAGTCGATCAGCAGGGCGGCACCGCCGGCCTCGCGGATCAGGGTGCCGAGGTCGCGGCCGAAGGCGGCCTGCTGGTCCGAAATCTCGACGGTCTGGCCGGGCTCGACGGCGAAATCCGGCCGGTTGAAGCCACCGGTGATCTTGACCAGACCGAAGGTCAGGCCGCCATCGTCCGTGACGCCCACCCGCCGCTCGGCCCAGCCGTCTTCGGTCTTCACGAACTGGCGCGCGGGCAGGCAGTCCAGCACCTCATTTGCGATCAGGATCACCGGGGCGTCGGTCTCGATCCGGTCCAGGGAGGCGACCCAGCGCGGGTGGAGGTCGCTGTCGGCCAGCATCCTGCCTTGCGCCTCGCGCAGCGGCGGGCTGGGCTCGATCAGGATCAGGTCGACGGCGCGAAGGAACTCGGGGTCCAGCCGTGCGGCGCGCAGGGCGTCGGCCATCAGGGTGCCGTCGCCGGGCCCGACCTCGACCAGCCGGACCCGTTCGGGCGCGCCCAGACGCCGCCACAGCTCGACCGCCCACAGGCCGATCAGCTCGCCGAACATCTGGCTGATCATGGGCGCGGTGATGAAGTCCCCGGTCGCGCCGATGGCAGGGCGGGTGGCGTAATAGCCGCCTTCCGGATCATGCAGGCAGCGGGTGACATAGTCCGCCACCGTCATCGGCCCGGTCAGGACGATTTCGCGCGCCAGGCGGTCCCTCAGCGACATGGGCTCAGGCGGCGACCGGCGGCCGGCTCCAGGCGCGCCAGATCAGCCAGGCGCCGACCAGCATCATCGGGATCGACAGCATCATGCCCATGGTCAGGCCGAGCGGCAGGTTCTCCATGCCGAAATCGGGCTGGCGGAAATTCTCCAGAGTCGCCCGCGCCAGGCCATAGCCGAACAGGAACAGGCCGGTGACATAGCCGGGCTTGTTCAGCAGCCGCCATTTCCAGACCGCCAGCCAGAGGATGAGGAACAGGCCGATGCCCTCCAGACCGGCCTCATAGAGCTGGCTCGGATGGCGGGTGACGTCGCCGGCGGGGCAGAAGCCGTACAGCTGTTCGATGCGGGCGTTGCAGAACCGGATCGCCCAGGGGACGGTCGTCTCGCGGCCCCAGAGCTCGCCGTTGATGAAATTGGCCATGCGTCCGAAGAACAGGCCGAAAGGCGCGGCCGCCAGGGCCATGTCGCCGATGCTGAGCGTGCGCAGCTTGTTGCGCCCGGCGAAGATCACCACCGCCAGGGTCGTCCCGATCATGCCGCCGTGGAAGGACATGCCGCCGTCCCACAGGCGGAACAGCGCGAGCCGGTCGCCCCAGCTCACGCCGGTGAACAGGGCTCCGTAGAGCTCCGGCTTGTAGAACAGGGCGTAGCCGAAGCGGCCGCCGAGGATGATGCCGAGGGTGATCCACAGGATCAGGTCGTCCAGCTGCGTCGTGGTCAGGGGCGGTTTGCCGGCGGGCCAGATGGCCGTGTTCCTGATCAGCTTCGACGCATACCACCAGCCCAGGACGATGCCCGCGACATAGGCCAGGGCGTACCAGCGGATATCCAGCGGGCCGATGCTGAACAGCACCGGGTCGAACTCGGGAAATTGCACGGGCGCTCCTGCGAAGGGGTTCGCATGCGGTTTAGCAAGCGGCGGGGAGCGCGTCCCTGAAATTTCGGCAAGGTGCCGCGCTGCGCCCAAATCAGGCCATAGGTCACATCGACAGCAAGGTTTCGTTCACCATATCGGGTGAACCTTCCTTAACCACGCTCGTTCGCCCGAGCCGGAGAGTGCCATGCAGACCCGCAACCCCCTTCTCGACGAGTTCGCCAAGCTGACGACGGGCGCCATGGGGCTGGCCCAGGCGGCGGGCGAAGAGGCAAAGACGGCTTTCCGCGCGGGCACCGACCGTATGGCCGCCGACCTCGATCTGGTCCGTCGCGACGAGTTCGATGCCCTGAAAGCCGAAATCGCCGCCCTGCGGGCCGAGGTCGCGGCGCTGAAATCGCCGGTGAAGTCGCCTGCAAAGACGGCAAAGAAGCCTGCCACGGGAACGTCCACAGCGGGTTCTCCCCCTCAGGACGCAGCCGGTTGAGCCGAATCTGCGAACCCGCCTACCGTCCGATGACAGGGCGTGAGTCGCGCCCGGAGAGTGCCTGATGGACATTGTTCGGCCCGAAGAAGTCGACGTTCCCTACGACCCGCTGGATGTCGTGGAGCACGTTCTGGTGGCTGAAAACCTGCCGTTCGACCGGACTGACGAGGGCGATCTGGCCTTTGCGCTGGCGGGCGACTGGAAGGACTATGAGCTGTGGTTCGCCTGGCGGCCCGAGGGGGACTGCCTGCAACTCTGTTGCGCGCTGGACCTGCAGGCGTCGAAGGCGCGGCGCGGCGCGGCCTATGAACTGGTCGGGCTGATCAACCAGCGGACCTGGATGGGCCATTTCGAGGTCTGGGCCGAAGACGGCGAGATCGTCTTCCGCCATTCGCTGGCCCTGCCGATGGGCGAGCGGCCGACCCTGGCCCAGGCGGCCTCGATGATCGACGCGGCGGTCGAGGCGGCGGACCGCTACTATCCCGCCTTTGACTTCATGATCCGCGGCAACAAGAAGCCGCAGGAGGCGATCGACTCCTGCCTGTTCGAGACCGTCGGCACGGCCTGAGGCCATGAACGCTCCTTCGACAGCCGGAACCGTCGCCCTGGTGGGGTGCGGACGGCTGGGTTCAGCCCTGCTCGAGGGCTGGCTGAAGACCGGAGCCCTCGCGGCGCGGGACCTGATCATTCTGACCCCGTCGGACAAGCCGGCCGCCGATCTGGCGCGGGCGGAGGGTGCGCGGATCAATCCACCCTTGGCCGCCCTGACCGGGGCGGTGACGCTGGTGCTGGCGGTCAAGCCGGCGAAATGGCGCGAGGCGTTGAGCTCCCTGGTGGCCGCGCTGAACCCCGGTGCGGTGATCGTCTCGGTGATGGCAGGCGTCGCGGCCGCGGACATCCGCGCTGTGGCAAGTCATCCGGTCGCGCGGGTCATGCCGACCACGGCGGTGGCCCAGGGGCGCGGCGTCGCGGCATTGTGGTCCGATCACGACAAGGCTCGCGAGACAGCGCGCGGCCTGTTCGAGGCCATGGCCGAGGTCGTGGATCTGGATCTTGAGGCTCACATCGACGTCGCCACTGCCACGGCGGGATCGGCACCGGCCTTCATCCATGCCTTTGTGCAGGCGCTGGCCCGGGCGGGCGAGGCCGAGGGGCTTTCGGCGGATGCGGCGGCGCGGCTGGCGCGCGGGGCCCTGCGATCGGCCGGTGCCGGGGTCGAGACGGGCGAGGCGCTGGAGGCGCTGATCGCCCGGATCGCCTCTCCGGGCGGCACGACGCGGGCAGGGCTGGACGCCATGGCGGCGAGCGGCGACCTCGACCGGGCGGCCGGGGCCGCGGTCAGGGCCGCCGTGCAGCGTGCGCGAAGCTTCTAGACCATTCTTGCTTCAGGTCGCTTCGACCTGAATCCGGAAAGTGGACCAGAATTATGCTTGGGCGAAATCCGGGCCCTGTCGGACTGCGTCCATCAAGGCCGATTTCGATCTAGCGCGTGACGTAGCGCCCGTCGGCGATGTTCACGGCCAGCCGGCGATAGGCCCGGTCGGCGTCCGACCAGGTGTCGATCCCCTGCACATCCGCCAGACTGCTGGAGAACCAGTCGTAGCGGACCGGCAGGGTGCGGCCGTCGGCGGTCGTGATCTGGCCCTCGATGGCCGCGCCACCGATCGATTGACTGCGGAAGCCATCCAGTCCGGGGCGGTCGGTCATCTGCTGGAAGGTCGGTCGATTGGGGCGCAGGTCGGTCAGCACCAGTTCTATCCGGGCACCGTCGAGGTCGCCTTCGCGGGCGAGGGCGCGGCCGACAAGTTCGGCCAGCCGATCGGCCTGTTGCTGAACCTCGCGCGGGCCCAACTCCTCGGCCTTGTCCTGGAGGTCGGGGCCGAGGCTGACGCTGATCAGGGCAGGCTCGGCCATGGCCGGGGCGGCGCTGAATGCGAGTACGGCGGCGAGCGGTGCGAAGATGGCGAGTTTGCGCATGGTGTCCTCCATTGGCCCTGTCGGAACCGAAGGTGTGCCTTAAGGCGACGCTTCGCCAGAGGGCCTCCACAAAATTTGATCAGCCCGGCAGACGGATCAGGGCTCGCAAGCCACCCATGTCGCTGCGCTCCAGGGTGATTTCTCCCCCGTGGCCGCGCGCGACATCGCGGGCGATCGCGAGGCCGAGGCCTACGCCCTTGCGGTTCTGGTTGCGCGAGGCGTCCAGCCGCGAAAACGGGCGGAAGGCCTCTTCATGCATGTCTTCCGGAATGCCGGGTCCGTCGTCCTCGACGGACATTTCCAGTCCGCCGGAGGGCAGGGGGCGGGCGCTGAGACGGACATGTTCACCGTGGGCGGCGGCGTTTCCGGCCAGATTGGTCAACGCGCGCTTGAAGGCCAGCGGACGCAGGGTGGCGGTCAGGTCGGCAGGGGCGACCACCTCGACCTCCGCCCCGGCGCGGCGGACATCCTCGGCGGCGGCCGAGAGCATGTCGGCGATCGAAACGGCCTGCGCCGCCTCGCCGGCCTCGCCTCGTGCGAAAGCGAGGTATTCGTCGATCATATGCTCCATCTCGTCGAGGTCGCCCTGCATGGCCCCGGCGCGCTTGAATGGCGGTGCCAGCGCCAGTTCGAGGCGCAGACGGGTCAGGGGGGTGCGCAGGTCGTGGCTGACCGAGGCCAGCAAGGCTGTGCGCTGATCGATATGGCGCTGGATCCGCTCCCGCATGGCGAGGAAGGCGTTGGCGGCGGCGCGGACCTCGCGCGCGCCGTGCGGCTTGAAATTCTCGCTCGTCTCGCCCCGGCCGAAGGCTTCGGCGGCGTCGGCCAGTCGCTCGATGGCGCGCACCTGATTGCGGATGAACAGGATGGCGACGCTCATCAGCAGGACCGTGGCAATGGTCAGCCAGAGAACGAAGATGTGGGCCTGGGTGGCGACCGCGCGCTCGCGCGGGGCGATGACGCGCAATACGCCCTGGGGCTGCTGCACGCGGATATCGACGTAGGCGGGATAGCGGGTGGTGTCGAACCAGAAGGGCTGGTCGATGCGGGTGGCCAGGGCCTTTTCGAGGGTGCGGTCGACCACCCCGATCGGCCCGCGCCGCTCCTCCTCCGGAAGGACGTCGCCCTCCCGCAACTGGACCGACAGCGACATCGAGCGTTCGGCCCGCTCCGAGATGACGGCCATGTTTTCCGGCGTCGGGTCGTCGCGCCAGCTCTCGGCCGCCCAGGCGATGTCGCCGGCCAGACCGTCGGACAGGCGGGCGGTCACCGTCTGCCAGTGCATGTCGAAAAAGGCCCAGGTGACGGCCACCTGCATGACCAGCACCGGCAGGACGATGATCAGCAGCGACCGGCCCCAAAGCGAGGTCGGCAGCTGCCGCTTCAGGAACCGCGGCCAGAGGCTGGCGGGGAGCAGCCTCATCGCAACATCAGTCCGGGGCCAGCATATAGCCGACGCCGCGCACCGTCTGGAGGTAGCGCGGGTTCTTGGGGTCCGCCTCCAGCTTGCGGCGCAGACGGGTGACCTGCACGTCGACGGCCCGGCCGGTGATGTCGGCGGTGTCGGGCGACAGACTCATCCGCTCGACAGCGGAGTGGGCGTGGATGGCGAGGGTCTTCAGAAGCTGGGCCTCGGCCTCGGTCAGGCGCTGCAGCTTGCCGTCGCGCATCAGCTCCAGTCGCTCCATGTCGAACACCGCCGGGCCGAGCTTGATCTCGCGCGGCGTCAGGGGCTTGCCGCCGGTGCGGCGCAGGATGGCGTCGACGCGCAGTGCCAGTTCGCGCGGGTCGAACGGCTTGGACATATAGTCGTCGGCGCCGCGGGACAGGCCCTCGATACGGTCGTCGGGATCGCCGCGCGCGGTCAGGAGCAGGACGGGGGTTTTTGACGTCTCGGCCTTGGAGCGGACCCAGGTGGTCAGATCAAAACCGCTCTCGCCCGGCATCATCACATCCAGGACCACCAGATCGAACTCGATCAGCTCCATCAGGCGCCTTGCGGCGGCGGCGTGGGCGGCGCCGGTGACGCGATAGCCTTCGCGGGCGAGGAATTCCTTGAGCAGTTCGCGGATGCGGTCGTCGTCATCGACGACCAGCAGATGCCTGCCCGCGCCCGCGCCGGCGACGGGGCCCGAACGGCCGTGGGAACGGACGTCGCTCATGCCGAAGCGACCGGACGGTGCGCCAAGGCGTTGACCTGAGCGATTCCGGCGGCTCTAACCCGGTGATCAGCGCGGGAGACGTTATTCAATGGCCTTCGTTCCTATCGACGATCGTGACGGTTGGATCTGGTTTGACGGCGAATTCGTGCCCTGGCGGGAAGCCCGCGTGCATGTTTTGACCCACGCGCTCCACTACGCTTCTTCGGTCTTCGAGGGCGAGCGGATGTACAATGGCCAGATCTTCAAATTGACGGAGCATACGAACCGTCTGTTCCGTTCGGCCGAGGTGCTCGACTTCAAGATTCCGTTCACGGTGGCGCAGATCAACGACGCCTGCAAGGAGACCTGCGCGCGAAACGGCCTGACCGAGGCCTATGTTCGCCCGCTCGCCTGGCGCGGCTCGGAGCAGGTCAGCGTCCCGGCCCACAACACCACCGTCCATGTGGCCATCGCCGTCTGGGACTGGCCCAGCTATTTCGACCCGGAAACCAAGCGCAAGGGCATCCGCCTGTGCTGGGCACCCTACAAGCGGCCGTCGCCGGAAACCGCCCCGACCGAGGCCAAGGCCGCGGGTCTGTACATGATCGGCACCATCAATCGTCACTATGCCGACGCGCGCGGCTTTTCCGATGCCATGCTGCTGGACTGGCGCGGCTATGTGGCCGAGGCGACGGGTGCCAATGTCTTCTTCGTGCAGGACGGCCGGCTGATCACCCCGCCCGCCGACGGCGCGATCCTGAACGGCATCACGCGTCAGACCGTGCTGGAAATGCTGGCCGCGCGCGGGATCGAGGTCGAGGTGCGCCACATCCTGCCCGAAGAGCTGGCCGGGTTCAGCGAATGCTTCCTGTGCGGCACGGCGGCCGAGATCACCCCGGTGAGCGAGATCGGCGACCATCGCTTCACCCCGGGTGACCTCAGCCTCAGCCTGATGGACGAATACAGCCGGCTGGTGCGGGGAGAGCTCTAGGCTGAGGCGGGCTTCCGCCGACGCACGGCCCACCAGACCGCGCCGCCGATGACGACGATCGGCAGCATCACCGAGCCGACGGTGATCAGGATCGCCAGCATGCCCATCGACAGGCCGAAAGCGTCGCCGAGCGCGCGGGCGACGGGTCGCGTCGGGCTGTCAGCCGCCATGACCCCGCCCTGGCGGTAGTCGAGCGTCAGTCGCGCCGACTGGACCCGGGCGTTGAGCGCGCGAAGCTCGATCTGCTGGGCGTCGTACTGCTGCTGCAGCTCCGCCAGATCGCGTTCGATCTCGAGCCGCTGGGCCATCGTCCCGCCGGACCTCGCCTGCAGCTGACGGATGCGGTCGGCGAGGGAGGCGGTGGTCTGCGCGCCTGTGGCGGCCGTATCGATGTCGCGCGTCACGTCCTCGCCTTCGGTGACGGCTTCATCGAGTCGGCCGCCGGCGTTCTGCGCATCCAGCGCCAGACCGCTTCGGAAGCGGTTGATCCATTCAGGCTGGCCGCGCAGTTCAAGCCTTCCCGCGGGCTCGCGCGCGGTCCAGTCGGCCTGGGCCGAGATCACCTGGCAGTAGCCGGGGCCGGCGGAGACGCAGGCCAGTTCGTGCCGGCTCATCATCCCGGCACCGCGATCCCGCGGCAGGGACAGGGCGTAGCGGTAGGCATAGGCAATCTGCGCCACGGGGGCGAGCGGGGCCGGGCGCGGCGCGACCACTGAAGCAGGCGCGGCGGCGTCTGCAGGTGCCTCTGCCGCCGCCTCGGCGGCGGGCATCGCTTCGGTCGGAGCCTCTTCCGCCTTGTCACTCGCCGGTGAACATCCGGCCAATACGATCAGGCCGGCCGAGGCCAGCATCAGAGCCTTGCGCATCGTCATTCTCCCTGTCCCGTGCCGATCACGGTTTCGTGATGACGCGTGAGGATCGCGACGGATTCAGGGCTTAAGAGCGGCTTTTGCGGACGGACTACCAGCGCAGGGCGAAGCGACCGATCACGGCTCCGAATGCGGCGGCAGCGGCGATGCCGAGGGTGTACCAGGTGGCCACGAAGGCTGCGGTGGCCTCTGGACAGTGCAGGCCATAGGCGGTGGCGGCGACGGCACCGGTCAGCAGGCCCGCAGCGGCACCCGCCTCCATCGAACGGGTTGGTGCCATCCGGCGGGCGGCGAGGAAAATCAGGGGGGCCGTAAAGGCCGAGATCATCAGGATGTTGAGGGCACAGACCTTCCAGGTGAAGCCCAGCCAGTCATCCATCCGCGCCTCGGCCGGCAGCAGGAGCAGTTCGATCGCACCAAACAGGCCTGCCAGACCGACGATGGCCGCAACCGACCACCCCACCATGCCGATCGCTGCACCCGGTCGTCCCAGTCGGGTGACCAGCCACAGGGCCGCGACGGCAAGCGAGCCGGTGTAGGCGGCCTTGGCCCAGAACGCCGGCCCCCGGACGGCTTCGACCAGGTCGGGCAGGAGGCCCAGTATGACCACCACCGAAGTCACGGCGACGGCGAGCGCGCCGCCGACCATCCATGGCGACAGGCGCGCGGGCCTGACCGGTTCGATTCCGGCGGCCAGGGCTTCGATCAGATCATCAGTCTTCATGGCTGGTCACGCTGGCGGTCAGCGTCTTCATGCTACGGTGAACGCTCACCTTGGCGGCCCCCTCGGTAAATCCGTTGCGCTCGGCGGCTTCGGCGACGCTGAAACCACCGATCCGCACATCCTCGACCAGTTTTCGCTGGCGCGCGGGCAGGATGGACAGCACTCGGGTCAGATCACGTCGCACGACGCCATCCTCGACGGTGTGCCCGGCCAGCAGGACCGAGGCGTCTTCAAGCGGCACGGTCCCGCGACGACCCTGGCGGCGCAGATGGTCGATCAGCTTGTAGCGCGCGATCGCATAGGCCCATGCCGTGAACGGCATGCTGCGGTCGAACGTCGCCCGCTTGGCATGGATGGCGATCAGACAGTCCTGCACGAGATCCTCCGCATCGGCTTCCAAGCCGATGAGCCGACGTTTCAAAAATGCGGTAATGGCCGGGCGGACGTCGGACAGCAGGGCACGCCAGGCCTTGGAGTCGCCGTCCAGGCCCAACAACATCAGACGTTTGAGATGGGCTTCCCGGTCGACCACGTTGTCTCACCATTCGCGCTGGAACGATCCGAGGTTACATCATTTCTTGCGCGGCACCCTTGTCTGCGGCAGCAAGGACCGTCGGGGAGCGCATTCATGTTCAGTATTCTGAATCTTCAGAGCCTGCTGGGGCTGGCGGTCATCGTCGCGGCCTGCTGGGGCCTGTCCGAGAACCGGAAGGCCTTTCCCTGGCGGCTGACGCTGGGGGCGGTCGCGGTGCAGGCCGGTCTGGTGCTGGTGCTGTTCGGGATTCCGGGGTCCCAGGTCGTCCTGACGGCGATCACCGGCGCCGTGGACGGCCTGACCCGCGCCTCCGCCGCGGGCGCGCAGTTCGTGTTCGGCTATCTGGCCGGCGGCGATCAGCCCTATTCGGTCGAGAACCCGCCCGCCCTGTTCACCTTCGCCTTCAACGTCCTGCCGATGATCCTGGTGATCTCGGCCCTGTCGGCCCTGCTCTGGCACTGGAAGATCCTGAAATGGATCACCCACGGCTTCGGCTTCCTGTTCCAGCGCACCATGGGCCTGGGCGGTGCCTCGGCGCTGGCGGTGGCGGCCAACATCTTCCTCGGCATGGTCGAGAGCCCGATCGTCATCCGTGCCTATCTGGACAAGCTGACCCGGTCCGAGCTGTTCCTGATGATGGTCGTCGGCCTGGCCACGGTCGCCGGCTCGACCATGGTCGCCTATGCCGCCATCCTCGCCCCCGTGATGCAGAACGCCGCCGGCCATGTGCTGGTGGCTTCGATCGTCTCCGCCCCGGCAGGTGTGCTGCTGGCCCGTATCATCATTCCCGAGACCGCCGGCGAGGGCGGTGCCGCCGCCGACTACGGTTCGGCCCTGAAATACGACAGCGCCATCGACGCCATCGTCAAGGGTACGGCCGACGGCCTGATGGTGGTGCTCAACATCTCGGCAGTGCTGATCGTCTTCGTGGCCCTGATGGCCCTGATCAACGTCATGCTGGGCGGGTTCTGGCTGTTCGACGGCCCGGTCACGATCGAGCGCCTTCTGGGCTGGGTTTTCATGCCGGTGGCCTGGCTGTCCGGGGTCGAATGGGCCGAGTCCGGCAAGGCCGGCTGGCTGCTGGGCGTCAAGCTGACCCAGACCGAGTTCAAGGCCTTCATCGAGTTGGGTGCCGTCCCTGTGGGCGAGATGAGCGAGCGGACGCGGATGCTGATGACCTATGCCCTGTGCGGCTTCGCCAATATCGGGTCTGTCGGCATCACGGTGACGGGCCTCAGCGTGCTGATGCCGGAACGACGCGAGGAGGTTCTCGGCATGGTCTGGAAGGCACTGTTCGCCGGCTTCCTGGCCACCCTGATGACGGCCGCCATCGTGGGCGCCATGCCCGAAGCCATGTTCCGCTGAAGCCGGAGACAGATCGATGAAACTCTACACTTCCCACCGCGCCCCCAACCCCCGCCGGGTCCGCTGGGTGATGGCCGAGAAGGGGATCGAGGACGTCGAGGTTATCGAGGTCGACATCCTCACCGGCGAGCACAAGACGCCCGAGTATCGCGCGCGCGTGGGCGTGCCGCACGTGCCGGCGCTGGAGCTGGACGACGGGACCACGATCTCGGAATCCGTGGCCATCTGCCGGTATCTGGAAGCCCTGTATCCGGAGCCGAACCTGTTCGGCCGGGATGCGCGGGAACTGGCGGTGATCGAGATGTGGACCCGGCGGTGCGAATTCTATCTCGCCAATCCGATCATGCTCAGCGTGCGCCATTCGCACCCGGCGCTGGCCGCGCTGGAAGCGGTGCAGATCCCGCAGCTGGCCGAGTACAACCGGGTGGCGGCCGAGAAATTCATGAAGACGCTGGACCGCCGCCTGGCCGACCATGCGTTTATCGCCGCGGACCGGTTCACCATCGCGGACGTCGTCGCTGTCGTCGGTCTGGATTTCGCGCGGATGATCAAATACCGGCCGCCCGAGGAGCTGACCCATCTGGCGCGCTGGCTGGCGGAATGTCGGGCGCGGCCCGCGGCGGCGGCCGGCGCCTAGGGCGAGGTCAGCCGGCTGGATCGAGGGGGCGGCCGTTCCACTCGATATCGGCCGTCATGGCCGCGGTGAGCGAGCGGCCGGTACGGACCGCGCGCAGGGCGAAGGCGGCGGCGTCGGCGAGGGCACCGAGGACAGGACCATGGTCGCCCGGAGCGGCCACGGCGTCTGAACCCGTCCGCCCTTGCACACGCCAGTCCGCGACCCGCCCGTCTCGCAGGGCGCTCGGCAGACCGTGGAGCCAGAGGGCCGGGGACAGGTGGCGTGTCACGGCGGCGGGTTCCCCCTCGCCGCGTCCCATCAGTGCCCGGCCGAATTCTGCGCTGCGGCCGAACAGGTGGACGCCGCTGGTCGCGCGGGGATTGCATTCGATCAGCCAGGGCTGTCCCCCGGCATCGATGAGGACGTCGCAGGCGATCTGGCCAGTCCCGGCGAAGGCGGCGAGTGCCTCGGCCATGGGGCGCAGCCGCGCGGTCTGGTCTGGGCCCAGCGGACGAAAGACGTAGCTGGCACCGCCGGACAGCCGCCAGTCTGATCCATAGGCGCAGAAGGCGGTGACCCGGCCCTCCTGGCAGACGGCGTAGAAACTGACCTCCTGACCAGTGACCCGGCGCTGAGCGACCCAGGGTGCCTCGGGCGAGGGTATGACGGCGGCGAGGGCGGCGGGCGTCGGCGCGATCAATGTGCGGGCACCGAAGCGCGACCAGACCGGTTTGAACACATGGCCCGCGGCGTCGCCGGACAGGGTGTCCAGCGCGGGCCGGTCGGTGATCGTCGTGGTGTCAGGGACGGGCAGGCCGAGCCGACCGCACAGGTCGGCGAAGCGGTCCTTGGCGTGCAGGGTCGCCAGCCGGTCCGGCGACGGGGCGAACACCCGGTCGGAAAACCCCTCGGCCTCCGCCTGGGCGGCGAGGTGAAACACCTCCTCGCAGGTGGGGATGATGCGCACGGGATCGAGCCGCTTGATCAGGCCGCGGATGTCGCGGGCGAAATTGGCCGGACGCTCCACCGGCGAGGCGTAGCGATGCACGGGTCCGGCGGCGCGGGACATCCGCGCGACCCAGGCCGGACTGCAGTCGGCCAGATGCGGCTCATAGCCGGCGGCGCGCAGGCTGCGGGCGATGTCCAGCGCCGCCACCGCCCGGGCACCGGTGATCAGGACCCTCTCAGCCATCGGTCCAGCGCACCCGCCGCCGTTTGACGCCGTCCTGAACCGGACGGCCCCCGTCGGTGACTGAGACCTCCACCCCATGTGTCGCGAGCAAGGCCGCCACCGCCGATCGGGCGGTCTCCACCCGATCCGGTTCGGCCTCGACCCTGACGCTGTGCGGCGAGGCGACGGCGCGCCACTCCTGCTGCGGGCCGAGAGCGCCGCTGACCGCCGTTTCGACCTCGCGCGGGCAGATCACGTTGCCGGGCCAGCGCCAGAGGTCCTCCAGCCGGCCCTCGACCGGCTGAACGGCGGTCAGGGGCGAACCGCAGGGGCAGGGCGCGGCCCGCGGCTCCAGCAGATCGGGCAGGCGAACGCGGATCATCGGCTGAGTGGTGCGGCGCAGATCGGTGACGATCGGCAGGAAGCGAGGGGTCCCCGGCACGGCCTCGCGCTCGATGATCAGGACATCCTCATTCAGGTGCAACGTCCCGAGACGGCAGGCGGCACCGAGGAAGCCTTCGGTGGCCTGATAGATCGGGTCCGGCCTGACCCCGAGGGCCGTGCCGATCCAGCCGCGCTCGGCCTCGCCCATCGGTTCGGCACCGTAGAACAGGCGGCGCAGCGGCCAGGGCCGGTCCGTCCGTCGGGCGAGGTCCGCCAGAACCGGGGGTGGCGCGATCAGGACGTCCGGGGCGAAGGCCCGCAGCCGCTCGAACCGCTCGCCGGCCGGGACCTCGAGGCCGACGAACAGGAAACGGAAGGGCCCCGCCGCTCCGATGTCGCCATACAGCTGATTGTCGGCCCGCAGGCATAGCGCGATCCGCGTGGGCCGCAACAGGGCGTCGACAGGGAGCAGGCGGGCGAGGATATGGCCGATCCAGCCGGCGCGTTCCGCCGCGCTGGTCACGAACAGGCCCCGTCGTCCCGAGGAGCCGGTCGAGAAGCCGGCGACGATCCTGGGCCGGACCTCGCCGGATCCGCCCGTCTCCGCCGCCAGCGCGGCGGCCTCGGTCCCGGGCCGTGTCAGGCCGAGGGTATTCCAGTCGTCGAAGTGCTCGCGCAGGACATCGGGCGACAGGATCGGGAAGTCGGCCAGCGGCTGGCCGGCGAAAGCGCTGACCGCCGGGGTACGGGCGACGACGGGTGCCATGGCCCGCCACAATCGGTCCTGTCGCCGAGCGACATTGGCCGGGGTACGCAGGCTCCAGCCGCTCCAGCGCGCGGCGAGCCAGGCCCGCAGAACCGCGCGCCGGTCAGTCTGCACGGCCCATCTCGATCTCGACCTCGCCGCAGTGGGAAGGGGTGAGTAGAACCTCCGGATTGCGCGCCCAAAGACGGTGCAGGGCGTTCAGCGTCGCGCGGTACGGGCCGGTCTCTCCCAGCAGTGCGGTGGTCAGGCGCGGTGGTGGTACGTCGTCCCGAACGGCACCGCTGGACCAGGCGGCGTCGGCGATCAGGAAGCGGGTGCGGTCGTCGTCCTGCCGCACCAGCAGGCCCCAATGACCGGGACAGTGACCGGGCAACTGGACCGCGAGCAGGGCACCGTCGCCCAGCAGGTCGGCACCGGTCTCGAAGGGCACCATGTCAGGGCCGAGCGTGATCTGCGGCCGGTCCTCGTAGAAGACCGCACGGGCCTCTATGTCTGACGGGGCGAGGGCGGCCAGCACGCCGCGGCGAACGCGGGCGACCCGGCCCTTGCGCTGAACCTGAGCCAGCCCGGCGCGGGCGCAGAAGATGCGGGCGTTGGGGAAGCGGGTCAGGCCGGCGATGTGGTCGCCATGGAAATGGGAAACGATGACGGCGCGGATGTCTTCCGGTGCAAAGCCGAAGGCCGGCAGCTGGTCGGCGACGGCATCGCCCGGGGCGAGGTCGACGGGCGTGGTCCAGCGATAGAGGCGCTCGGGAAACGGCCCGGTGGCGGCGAAGAAGGCGGGGTCATAGCCGGTGTCGAACAGCATCGGCCCCTCATCCGGATGGACGATCAGGGCCGCCAGCGCCGGGAAGACGGCCGGGGCCAGTCCCGCGTCGCGACGGGTCATGACGGCGGGATGTGAACAGGACCCCGCGCGCAGGATATGGACCCGGCAGCGCTTCACGACGCCGCCAGCCCGGGCGCGACCGCCAGCGCAGTCTCGACCGCGTCGTGGGCCGGTTCATAGCCGAGCAGCCGTCGCGCCTTGCCCAGATCGAAGGTCTGCGACCAGGCGAGGGTGGACAAGGTGTAGGGCGTCAGCACCGGCTCGGGCTGGCCCGGCAGGATGCGGCACAGGGCGTCGGCGCCGACCGACAGGGCCTGCCCGAGGGCGAGCGGGAGGGAGACGATGCGGACCTCGACGCCGAGCGCCTGCCCCAGGCGGCCGACGAGATCGCGGACCGGCAGCGGCTGGCCGCCCGTGATGTTGATCGCCTGCCCGCCGGCCGTTTCGCGATGGGTGTCGGCCAGGCGGATCGCGCGGGCCGCATCGCGGACATCGGTCATCTCGACCAGTGCGCGCCCGCCGCGGAACAGCGGGAAGCGTCCCCGCTTTACCAGCCGGAGGATGCGCGGCAGCAGGACCGCGTCATCGGGACCGATGATGGCCCGCGGGCGGATGGAGACGGTGCGGAAGCCGGGTGCGTCTGCTGCGACCACGAGTCGTTCGGCCTCGCCCTTGGTGCGGGAATAGGCGTTCAGGGGCCGCTCGGGCCAGGGCGTTTCCTCGGTTAGTCCGGTCTGGTCCGCCCAGCGGGCATAGACCGAGGGCGAGGAGACGAAGACGAACGATCCGACGTCCGATCGCCGCGCGGCCCCCAGCAGGTCGCGGGTCAGGTCCACATTGGCGCGCTGGAAGTCGGCGTCGGGGCCCCAGGGACTGGACAGGGCGGCGGCGTGGAAGACGACGTCGATGTCCCGGCAAAGGGCGTCCGGACCGAGTTCGAAGAGGTCGCCCGTCAGGGTCTCGGCACCCATCGCCCGAAGCCGGGCGATGGCGGTCGGGCTGCGGCCGGCGGCGCGGACCGCGTAGCCCTCGTCCAGCAATGCCTGCGTCAGGGTCAGCCCGAGGCCGCCGGTCGCGCCGGTGACGAGGGCGCGGCGGCTCACGTTCTCAGCACCATGGCGGCCAGGCTGATCCCCGCGGCGGTGCCCAGAAGCAGGACGGTCTTGCCGGGACCCAGCCGTCCCGTCGCGTGGGCCTCGACCAGCACCGTCGGCAGGGAGGCCGCGATCTGGTTGCCCGTGGTGGCGAAGATGTCGACCACCCGGTCCGGGTCGCCGCCCATCAGTCGGCGGGCGTGCTCGATCGCGGGCCGGCTGGCCTGGTGGCCGACGATGACATCGACGCTCTCACGGGTCAGCCCGGCCTCGCCAAGGACCCGGTCGATCAGGGCCGGCAGGGTCCGCGAGGCGGCCTTGAAGATGCCGAAGGGGTCCATCCGGAAGCGCGCGCCCTCGGCAAACGCCTCCAGTCCGTCGTCCAGACGAACGCGGGTCCCGCCGGAGCGGACGGAGGCCAGATCCTTGCCGGTGCCATAGGTCTCGAAGCCACGGGCCAGCAGTCCCGGGCCATGGGGATCATCGCCCGCCTCGACGCAGACGGCCGCCGCGCCGTCGCCGAAGATGGCGGCGGAGGCGGGCGTGGCCCAGTCCAGTCCGCACGAGGGGATGTCGCTGGACACGATCAGGGCGCGCCGGAACCGGCCGGCGGCGAAGCCCATGGCGACGATGTCGAGGGCGGCGGCGAACGACAGGCAGGTCTGGTTGACGTCAAAGGCCCAGATACCGGACTGTCCCAGCCCCAGCGCCTCCTGGATCAGCACCGATGCGCCGGGGATGGGCTGTTCCATCACGCCGCAGGCGCCGACCAGGACATCGAGGTCTCCCGGCTCCCAGCCCGCCATGGCCAGGGCCCGCCGAGCAGCCTCGGCACCCATCATGGAGGTGGTCTCGTCGGGGGCGGCGACCCCGCGTGAGGCGATTCCGAACTGGGCCTCGGTCCAGCCCGCAGGCTGGCCGAAAACGGCGTCCAGCGCCTGCGAAGGCCGGTGTTCGCGCGGGGAGTACGCCCCAAGGCCGGCCAGGATCATCGGCGTCATGGGGTCAGGTTAGCCCTGCCGTGGGGTGCCGTCCATGCGCCCGCCGCGTCAGTCCTGATGCTCGATGACATGCCGGCCGCGCACCATCCTGACATAGGGCAGTGGCCGGTCCGGATGGGAAAGGCGCTCGCCCACTTCGCCCAGCACGAAGCGGGTGATGGCGGGCAGGTCCAGCGAGCGGGTGTCGGCCAGCGGCAGCCAGGCGATCTCGTCCAGTTCGCCCGAACCGGCGGTCGGCTCGGGATGCAGCAGGGCGCGCGCGTCGGCCATGAAGAAGCGGGCGTCGAAACGGCGGGTCCGCCCGGGCGGGGTGATGGCGCGGGCGACATAGGACAGGGCGGCCAGGTCGGGCAGGGCTCCGACCGCCCGGAATTCGCGCCACGAACCGGCGACGGACGCGACGGGCGCGGGTTCCGCGAGGAGCAGGCCCGTCTCCTCGAACGTCTCGCGCACGGCCGTCAGGGCGAGCGCCCGGGCGCGGCGGGCGGGCACCTCGCGCATCAGGCGGGCCGTGTCCGGCGCGGGCAGGTCGTTGGCGGAGGCGGCGGTGAAGTCAGACCGGTCGATCCGACCGCCCGGAAAGACCCATTTGGCGGCCATGAAGACGTGGCCGGGCGCCCGGCGGCCCATCAACACCTCGGCCTGCCCCCTGCGGACGCGGGTCAGGATCAGGGTGGCGGCGTCCTTGGGCGTCTGTCGGCCGCCGACGCGCGGGGCGTCGGTGAGATCTCGGGTCGAGTCGAAAGGCGTGGCCATGCCACGGGCCATAGCACGCTCGCCGGCCGGCGGACGACTGGCCGGCCGATCAGTCGTCGATCCGCGTGCCGGTCAGGATCACCACGGACAGGTCGCTGGTCGGCGTGAAGTTGCGCCGCCGGACTTCAAACCGGGTGGCGCTGATCTTGCGCACACCCTCGCCGCAGAAGCTGATCAGATTGCGCGAGGATCCCTTGTCGACGACCATCCGGAAATCGCCGATCGGCTCGGCCCAGTTGGCGCCCGTGGTCAGGATGTAGTCGACCCAGGTTTCGCTCAGATACAGGCCGCGCGTCCGCATCCGCCGCGCGCCGGCCCGGAAGGCATCATCGGCGCAGTAGCGTGCTGCGTCCTCAGCGGCCTGGTCGCCCTCCGCCGTTACGGGATAGCCGAAACTGCTGCCGGCCGAGCCACCGACGGCCGGCGCATACCGGTGGCGGACATCGAGTTCCCGTCCGGCCGGGAAGACCTGGGTCCAGAAATGGGTCGTCTTGAGCGTCCAGAGCGGGACCAGCTCGAGATGCCGGACGCCGCCATCGGTCCATGAACGGTCCTCCAGCAGGCCCATCTCGACCAGCATGTCGATCTGCGGCTGTGGAAGGGTGGCGAGGGCCTGCATCGTCGGCTCGCCGCGGGGGGAAAGCGGCAGGCCCAGGCCGCGGATCATGTCGGAGTGATCAACGCCGTTGAGCACGGCCTTCTGTTCGACATTGGTCGCCACACGCCGACCGTTCACTGTCGTGGTGAAGGGCATCTGCAGCGGGTCCTCGATCGCGACGTCGCTTTCGATTCCGCCCGGCAGATCGGGCATGGGAAAGGCCACGAGGGTGCCGATGTCGCGGTCGGTGCGGTTGAAGAAGCGGTAGCGGACGCGGATTTCCCGCGCGGAGACATAGAGATCCTCGGATCGCATCTCGATGCCGTCGGTGCGCTGGAAGACGAGGCCGCCGGCACCCATGGAGGCGACGCTGTCATTCGCGGCGGCCGGGGCGGCGAGCATGAAGGCCGCCAGCAGGGCGGCGACGCTGCGGTTCAGTCTGATCATCTCGTCCTCCCTCAGCGAGTCTAGCCGATCGGATGCGGCGGTGTCGTGACGATTTCCGCCGTCACCGCCGCTTGCCCTTGCGGACGCCCTTCAGCCCGCCCGATGGGCGTCCGCCCCCTGACGGTTTGGGACCGCCGGGGCGGCCTGCGCCGCGCTTGGGGAAGCCGCCGCCGCCCGGTCCGCGGGCGCGCTGGCCCAGGCGGGGCGCAGGGGCATTGGGGTCGCGCGGGGCCGGGTCGGACAGCATTTCGAAGACCAGCCCGCCGGTGATCGGTGTCGCCTCCTTCAGCCGCACCTCGACCGTTCGGCCCAGGGTCCAGCGAGCGCCTGTGCGCTCACCGACCAGGGCATGGGATTTGTCGTCGTGGGTGAAATACTCCGTCCCCAGCGAAGACACGGGGACAAGGCCGTCAGCGCCGGTTTCATCGAGGCGGACGAAAAGACCGAAGCGGGTCACGCCGGTGATACGGCCGGAGAAGGTGGCACCGACCCGCTCCTGCAGGAAGGCGGCCATGTAGCGGTCCATGGCGGCGCGCTCTGCGGCCATGGACCGCCGCTCGGTCATGGTCACCTGTTCGGCGATGGCGGGCAGTTCCGTCACTTCCCGGTCGGTCAGGCCGTCCTTGCCGAGGCCCAGGGCCCGGATCAAGCCGCGGTGGACGATCAGGTCGGAATAGCGCCGGATCGGCGAGGTGAAGTGGGCGTAGCGATCGAGGTTCAGGCCGAAATGGCCGACGTTCTCGGCCGAATAGATGGCCTGCATCTGGCTGCGCAGGACGACCTCATTGACGACCTCGGCGTGGTCGCCGCCGCGCGTCTCGTCCAGCAGTTTGTTGAACCGTTTGGTCGTGGCCGGCTCGCCCTTGGTCCAAGGCTTGCCGATGGTCTGCAGAAAGTCGCCGAGGTTGAACAGCTTCTCCTGACTGGGGGCGTCGTGGACACGGTAAAGCAAGGGGGTCTTCTTCTGCTCCAGGGTTTCGGCGGCGCAGACGTTGGCCTGGATCATCATCTCCTCGATCAGCCGGTGGGCCTCGAGGCTGACGCGAGGCTCGATCGAGATGATCTGGCCCTGATCGTTCATGCGGATACGGCGTTCGGGGCTCTCGATCGCCAGCGGGCTGCGCTTGAGCCGGCCCTTGAGCATGGTGCGGTAGGCCGCCCAAAGGGGCTCAAGGATCGCCGCCATGATGGGGCCCGTCGCGTCGTCGGTCTGGCCATCAATGGCTGACTGCGCCTGTTCGTAGCTGAGCTTGGCATGCGACCGCATCAGGCCCCGCATGAATTTGTGGCCGGTCTTGCGACCCTCACGGTCGAAGACCATGCGGACCGCCATGCAGGCGCGGTTCTCGCCCTCCTTGAGGCTGCACAGGCCGTTCGACAGCCGCTCGGGCAGCATCGGCTCGACCCGGTCGGGGAAGTAGGTCGAGTTGCCCTTGTCGCGGGCCTCGCGGTCCAGATTGGTATTGGGGCGGACGTAGGCGGCGACATCGGCGATGGCGACCCAGACGATCCAGCCGTCGAGGTTCTTCGGGTCCTCGTCGCGCATGGCATAGACGGCGTCGTCGTGGTCGCGGGCGTCGGCGGGGTCGATGGTGATCAGCGGCAGGTTGCGCAGGTCCTCGCGGCCCTTGAGCGACGGAAGCTCCTGGTCACCGGCCTCCTTCTCGACGGCCTCGGAGAAGCCCATCGGCACATTGTGGGCGGCGATGGCGATCAGGGAGGCGGCCCGGGCGTCGCCCTCGTGGCCGATCTTCTCGAGGATCTTGCCGCGTTTGGGGCCGTAGCGCTGGTCGCCCTTTTCGATGGCGGCCAGGACCAGATCGCCGTCGCGCAGTCCCTCGGCCTGGGCGTGGGGGACCAGCAGGACGTCCTTTGACTTGCGGTCGACGGGTTCGACCCGGACCTCCTTGTTGGACTTGCGGATGACGCCCAGAACCTTGTTGGCGCCGGCGTCGAGTTTCTTGATCAGCCGGGCTTCCCAGCCGTCCTCGCCGCGGGCGAATTTGACCAGGACGCGGTCGCCCATGCCGGGGGCGGGGCCGGTCTTGCCGCCGTTGTCGGGGATCAGCAGGGCGCGCGGGGCGTCGGCCGAGGCTTCGACCAGGCGCACGTAAAGTTCGCCGTCGAGGTCGCGCTCGACCACATCGGCCACGCCGACGGGCGGCAGGGCACCGACCTCGGAGAATCCCTTGCGGCCGCGCTTGCCCAGCTTGCCGGCCTCCTCGAGGGCGCGGATCATTTCACGCAGGGCGCGACGCTCGCCGCCCTTCAGGCCGAAATGGCGCGCGATATCGGTTTTCTCGGCTGATCCGGCTTCGCGGAGGAAGGCGATCAGTGTGGCTTCGTCGGGGAGTCCGGCGACGGGCCGGCGGGGTGATTTGCTCATTTGTATCCTTGATAACGCAGGACTGGCCTCTTCGGAGGCGAAATCTTGCGCGGCTTGTGATGGGGAGAGGGCGCGCCTAGCTTCCGGCGCTGAAACCTCTGGAGTTGTCTGAATGTCGCTGGCCGCCAAGCCCGTCCTGTCCGGTCCGACCGGCTCGTTGCTGGACCTGATCGGCCAGACGCCGATGGTGGAGGTGACGAAGATCGACACCGGGCCGTGCCGTCTGTTTCTCAAGCTGGAGGCGCAGAACCCGGGCGGGTCGATCAAGGACCGCATCGCCCTGTCGATGATCGCGGCGGCCGAGGCGGAGGGGTTTCTGAAGCCCGGCGGCACCATCGTCGAGGCGACGGCCGGCAACACCGGTCTGGCGCTGACGCTCGTGGGTCAGGCCAAGGGATATAAGGTGCTTCTGGTCATCCCGGACAAGATGTCCAAGGAAAAAATCCAGCATCTCAGGGCGATGGGGGCCGATGTTCGCCTGACGCGCTCGGATGTGCCGCATGGGCATCCCGAATATTACACCGACATGGCCGAGCGACTGGCGCAACAGATCCCGGGCGGATTCTACGTCAACCAGTTCGCCAACGACGCCAACTCGCTGGCGCATTTCAGGACCACGGGGCCGGAGATCTGGGAACAGATGGGCGGCGACATCGACGCCTTCGTCGCGGGCATCGGCTCGGGCGGTACCATCACGGGCATCGCCCGCTATCTGAAGAGCGTCGGTTCGGACGCGAAAATCATCCTCGCCGATCCCGTGGGCTCGACGCTGGCGGGAATCGTCAACGAGGGCGTGCCGGGACCGGAGGGCAGCTACACGGTCGAAGGAATCGGCCAGAATTTCGTGCCCGACACCGCCGACATGAGTCTGATCGACAAGGCCTATTCCATCCCCGACGCCGAGGCGATCGCCACCGTCCGGGAGTTGCTGCTGAAGGAAGGCGTGCTCGCAGGTTCGTCGTCCGGAACCCTGATCGCCAGCGCCCTGCGCTGGTGCCGCGAACAGACGGAGCCGAAGCGGGTCGTGACCTTCGTCTGCGACACCGGCGCCAAATATCTGTCCAAGGTCTACAATGACGCCTGGCTGGCCGATCAGGGCCTGGGGGGTCAGCCGATGCACGGCGACCTTTCGGACCTGATCAGCCGCAAATACCAGAACGGCGACGTGGTCGTCGCAGGCCCGGAAGACACGCTGGACACGGCGTTCAAACGCATGCGCGGTGCCGATGTGTCGCAACTGCCGATCATCCAGGATGGCCGGCTGGTCGGGATTCTGGACGAGAGCGACCTGGTCCATGTGATGAACACCGACGAGATCACCCGGAAGGAAAGATTCGCCCGTCCGGTCGCCTCGGCCATGACCCGCGACCTCGATACGGTCCAGGTGGGCGAGAGTCTGGACGCCCTGATCCCCCTGTTCGACCGCGATCGTGTGGCGATCGTGCTGGACGGCGAGCAATTTGTGGGCCTGATTACGAGGACGGACCTCATCAACCACCTGAGCCTGAACCGATGACGCTGAAATTCTCCAGACGCCTTCTCGCCTGCGCCGCCGCGGCCGTGATGCTGGGCGTGACCTCAAACGCCTGGGCGCAGGCCGCTGCTCCGGCGGGCTGCGCCGACGACGTGCCGCAGCGGGCCACGCGCGGACCCGCCGAGTTCATCAGCAACTCCCAGACCGTGCGCGGCCTGATCTACAAGCCGACGGGCCCTGCCAATGGCGCGGCTGTGGTCCTGCTCCACAGCTCTGAAGGCCTGTCCGTCGACGCCCATTCGTTCGATGCGCACGCCATCCAGCTGGCGGCCCGCGGCTATCATGTGCTGGTGCCGAACTATTTCGAGGCCCGGGCGCGTCAGGTTCCGTGGAACGGGCGTGATATCCGCCTGTGGGAAGAGGCGGGCCATGACGCCGTCGCCTGGATGGGTACGCTGGAGGGCGTCGATCCGACGCGGGTCGGCATCTGGGGTTTCTCGCTCGGCGGCTTCGTCGCAACGGACGGATCGGCTCACCCGGATTCGACGGCGCGCGTAGCCATCGGCGTGGGAACGGGCCAGGACATTTTCGAAGCGAGCCGCGGCCGTCGGGAGGGCGTGCCGATGATGCTGATCGAGGGCTATTCGACCTTCCCCATCATTTCCTCCGCCACCATGCGCGAACTGGCCGCAAACCTGCGCCGCCGCGGTGCCACCGTTGAGGTGCAGATGCTGGCGGCCTCCGAGCGGTCCATGTCCGGCCCGGTCTGGTGCGAAGTGTTCCAGCACACGCGGCGTTTCCTCGACGCCAATCTGCTGCCGGCGGCCGCGGCCCCCGCGACGTAGCGCGCCGGTGCGCCACACCCTCATTGCGGCGCTGGGTTTGCTGGTGGCGATGGCTGGCGGACCAGTCGTCCTGGCCCAGACAGACCCGGCCCCGCCGCGCGTCGGGATCCCCGGCTGTAGCGACGATGTGGTGGTCCAGGCGTCCCGGACCCTGATCACCTTCGAGAGCCGCGGTCGTCCGATCCGGGCCTATCTCTATGCGCCGCGGGGCGAGGCCAACGGCGCTGGTCTGGTGATGTTGCACGGCGGGACCGGGTTCGAGATGAATTCGATCCTGTTCGACGCCCATGCCATCCAGCTGGCGTCGCGCGGCTACTGGGTCATCCTGCCGGCCTATTTCGACGCGGATACCCCCGCCCAGGGTCGACGGCTGGTGAACGCGCGGGCGTGGCGTCAGGCGGCGCTGGATGCGGCGGCGCAGCTGGCCGGCAAGCCGGGTGTGTCTGCGGACCGGGTGGCGCTCTGGGGCTATTCCCGTGGCGCGGGCGTCGCCCTGAACGCCGCGACGACGCCGGAGGGCTCCGTCCGCTCGGTCGTGCTGGTGGCCGGCGGCGGCGAGGTCGACGAAAGTCTGGCGGACCGGGACCTGTCGTTCCTGTTGATGCACGCCCGTCGCGACGAGGCGGTGCCCGTGCGCGCGACGCTGGACCTCGCAGCCGACCTGCGCGAGGCCGGAGCCGGGGTTGAGGTCCAGGCCCTCGATTTCGACGGGCATCAGTATGATCTGCCCACCTGGTGTGCGGTCATGGAGCGGACCCGCGCGTTTCTGGAGGGCGGGCCGGGGGGCGGCGCATCATGAGCCGGACGATGAAGCCCGGGTACGACCGACGCGCCCTGCTGGTTGCGGCCGGTGCCCTGGCCGTCGCCTCGCCGGCATCCGCCCGGCAGACGGCGGAAACGCCCGCATTCACCACCGAGCTGACCACCTACCCCAGCCACGGCAAGGCGATCCGGGCGGCCGTGTTCCGTCCGACCGCGAATGCACGCGGCTCAGGCGTGGTCTTGATGCACGGCTCGGGCGGCATCGGACCGGAGCAGGTGGTGCTGGGGCAGAAATTCGCCACCGATGGCTATGTCGCCGTGGTCCCGACCTATCTGGACGCGGCTGAGGACGACATCGTACGGCCAGAGCCGGTGATGAACGCCTGGCGCGACTGCGGAGCCGACGCCATCGAATGGCTGATCGGGCAGGGGATCGACAGCGGTCGCACCGGGATCATGGGATATTCCCTCGGCTCCCATATCGCCGTGGACGGCGCCCTGGGCCGCAGCCGGGCGGCGGCGGCGATTTCCGTGGCCGGCGGCTGGGATGTTTACGTGCCCCGTCGCCCGGCGCGCCGCATTCCCGTCCTGCTCATCTCGGCCGAGCGGGACACCCATGTGCGCCCTGTCAGTACAGCTCACTGGCGGTATTTCCTGACGGAGGCCGGTGTGCCGGTCCGGTCCCGTACCGTGCGCGGAGCGGGCCACATTATGAACCGGCGGCAGTGGGAACAGGTCTATGCCTATGCGCTGGACTTCTTCAACGGCCACATCGGCCGCCTTTCACAGTAACTGGATCACTCATGGCATCGCTCAAGAACAGTCAGGGCTTTTCGACCCGCGCCATCCACGCGGGCCAGCGCCCGGACCCGACGACGGGCGCGGTGATGACCCCGATCTATGCGACTTCGACCTATGCCCAGGAAAGTCCGGGCGTGAACAAGGGCTATGAGTACGCCCGCGGCAAGAACCCGACGCGCGAGGCGTTCGAGGCCTGTCTGGCCGATCTGGAGGGCGGGACCCACGGCTTCGGCTTCGCCAGCGGCATGGCGGCGACCTCGACGGCGCTGGAGCTGCTGGACGCCGGTTCGCACATCGTCACCGGCGACGACCTGTACGGTGGCTCCTGGCGTCTGTTCGAGCGGGTGCGGCGCCGGTCGATGGGGCTGGACTTCGCCTATGTCGACCTGAGCGATCTGGCGGCGGTCGAGGCGGCGATCACGCCGAAGACGAAGATGATCTGGGCCGAGACCCCGACCAATCCGCTGATGAAGCTGGCTGACATCGCCGGCCTGTCGAAGATCGCGAAGGCCCACGGCCTGCTGCTGATCGTCGACAACACCTTCGCCACGCCCTGGAGCCAGCAGCCGTTGAAGCTGGGGGCCGATGTGGTCATGCATTCGGCGACCAAATATCTGAACGGCCACTCCGACATCATCGGCGGGGCGCTGGTGACGGCGGACCCGGAGTTGGCGAAGGAGATCAAGTTTCTGCAGAACTCGGTCGGCGGGGTCATGGGGCCGTTCGACGCCTTCCTGGCCAACCGTGGCCTGAAGACCCTGGGCCTGCGCATGAAGGCGCACAATGAGAACGCCCTGGCCGTGGCGCGCTGGCTGGAGGCGCGGAAGGGGATCGCCAGGGTGATCTATCCCGGCCTGATCAGCCATCCGCAGCACGAACTGGCGTCACGCCAGATGAACGGCCGCTACGGCGGCATGGTCACGGTCCTGATCGACGGCGATCTGGAGCGGACGAAGCGCGTGCTGGAGCGGGTGCAGGTCTTCACCCTGGCGGAGTCGTTGGGCGGGGTCGAAAGTCTGGTCAACCACCCGGCCATCATGACCCACGCCTCGGTGCCGAAGGCGGTGCGCGAGGCCGGCGGGGTGACGGAGAACCTGATCCGGCTGTCGGTCGGGGTCGAAGAGGTCGAGGACCTGATCGCGGATCTGGATCAGGCGCTGGCCTAGATCAGGCGGCTTTCGAGTCCGGCAGGGCGGTCTGGTGGCCGGTCGCCGGGACGACCTTCTTCTTGGCGGCCGCGCGGGGCTTCTTGACCGCGATGGTGGTCTTGTCGGCGGCGCGGCGGGCCGTTTCGGCGTCGATCAGGGGCACCAGTTCGGCGGCAGTGGCCATCTTGGTGGGGGAGCCGCTCTCGGACAGCCGGACCGCATTGAGGCGCAGGGCCTTCAGATCGGCGTCGCTCATGGTCGGGAGCTTATCGGCCAGCGGGGTCATCGGCTTCTCCTGGAGTTGAAAAACAGTCGGGCCGGCGCCTGTTCGGCGGCCGGCCCTTCCGTCAGCCGGAAATCAATCCCGGCAGGGTCGCTTGTCGGAAACTATTCGGCAGCCTTGAGGCGACCGGCCGATTCCTTGCCCGAACGCGAGTCGCGTTCGACTTCGTAGGAAATCTTCTGATTTTCGTTGAGCGTGCCCAGGTCGGACGTTTCAACGGCCGAGGCGTGGACGAACACGTCCTTGCCGCCGTCATCGGGGGCGATGAAGCCGTAACCCTTGGTGGAGTTGTACCATTTCACAGTGCCGGTAGCCATTTTGAGACCTCCGTTAGGCGTTGACCGCCGGAAGAGGTTCCGGGTCGGCCTGTCGGGTCTGAATGGGATCGGCTTTGGACCTCGGTGCGCGATGCAAAGGGGCAGCAGCGTTTCGCAGTGAGATCGACGAAGCCTCAGGTGGGCGCTTTCCGGGCCAATAGCAAGCGGCGCGGTGCAGATAGCAAAACGGCGGCGGGGGCCTTCGCCCGCGCCGCCGTCGAAATCATGCGTCGGTAAGGCCCGACGCGTGAACTCAGCCTTCGGTCTTCAGCTGACCAGCCGATTCCTTGCCCGAACGCTTGTCGCGCTCGATTTCGTAGGAAACCTTCTGGTTTTCATCCAGGCCGCGCAGGCCCGCTTGCTCGACGGCCGAGATGTGGACGAAAACGTCCTTGCCGCCGTCGTCAGGCTGGATGAAGCCGTAGCCCTTGGTGGAGTTGAACCATTTAACAGTGCCGGTAGCCATTTTCAGGACCTCCGCTAGCAGTTGACCACAGGGAAAAGCCCCTGCGGTCTGTCGGGTCTGAAAGGAGCGGCTAGACCTCAGTGCGAAAGCAGAGGGTGGCGTTTCGCAGAGAGCTCGACAAAACGCTTTTGGACCGGGGCCGCGCCAAAATCAAGGCGGGCGTCCCGCCGGGCTATTCGGCCGCATCGCCCTCGGGCGCGGCGACATAGTGCTCCTGGCAAAGCTTGCGCAGGGCGGCCGACAGGGTCGGGCCGTACAGGGAATCCTGAATCCGCTCGAAACCTTCGGACTGGAGAGCCTGCTTGATCTCGCTGACGGTGCGGCAGCCTCCGCCACGCGCCAGTTCATAGGCGCGTTCGAGGGTCGTCGGGCGATGGCTGCTCATTAACTCTAGATAGGGCCTTGGCCGTGAAAAGCGAGGGCTGGCCGGCGAGCCTGATCCCCGACGACCAGGGTGTCAGACCAGCGCTCCCTTGGCGTGACGCCCGCGGTTCAGCCCGTATCGTCGTCCGGGTTGTGCGGCCGAGGTCTAGAAGCTGACCAGGACCGAGGCGACCAGGGCATCCTCGAACTGTGAGCCCCCGGCATCGGCGTCGGTGCCGTGCCAGCGCAGGTCGAGGTCGGTCGTGTCAGTCACGGCCCAGGCCAGGCCGGCGTTCCAGCCGGTATAGTCCGGTGCGTTTTGCTGTTCGCGCCGACCCAGGACGACGCTGGCCCGCAGTCGGTCCGCGACGGGCCAGCGAAGACGGGTCTCGACCCAGGTCGTGGCGAGGGTTGATCCCAGCCCGTCGGGCGAATGCTCCAGGCGCAGGCGGGCGTCGACGGCACCAAAGTCCCGGATCACGTCGAACTGGAACTCCCATGCAGCGTCGTCATGGCCGGCGTCGGCGCCAAGACGCCATCGACGGGAGACGGACGAATCGAACTCCAGCCCTGCAGCCTCGAACTGCCAGCCGGCCTCGACTTCCGTCTCGGCCCAGGCGCCGGAAGAGTCGATCGTTTCGAACTCCAGATCCGTATAGAAGCCGCTGGCCCCGTTCCACTGGACATCGCCGAAAACATAGGGTGCACCGTCGCTCTTGGATGCGCCCTTTGATCGATTGTCGGAGCCGGCCCCCAGTTCCACCGACCAGTGCGACGACCGTTCCGGGCTGTAGCGCGCCGTGTCGCGGTCCTGCGCCAGGACGGCGGTCGGCAAGACGGCTCCGAGGGCGAGGGCGAGGCGGAAGAGACGGGTCATCCGCCCATGGTCTAGGCCACGCCGACCTTGTTGGCGAATTGGCTCGTCGCCAGCGCATATTCCGACCGGAGGCGTGCCACCAGTTCGGCTGCCGGGATCACGTCATGGATCGCCCCCGCGCCCTGGCCTGCGGACCAGACGGTCTTCCAGGCCTTGGCCTCGTCGCCCATGTCGAGCTTGTGTTCGGGCAGTTGCTTGGGATCGATGCCGTTGGCCTGCAGCGACTTGATCATGAAATTGGCGGGGATCCCCGACACGGCGGGGGTGTGGACGATGTCCGTCGCGCCGCTCTCGATGATCATCTCCTTGTAGGCGTCCGGTGCCATGGCCTCGGTGGTGTTGATGAAGCGGGTGCCCAGATAGGCGAAGTCGGCCCCCAGCATCAGCGCCGCCGCAACATCCTGTCCGGTCGACAGACAGCCCGACAGGATGATGGTGCCCTTGAAGAACTCGCGCACCTCATTGACCAGGGCGAAGGGGTTGATGACGCCGGCGTGGCCGCCGGCCCCGTTGGCCACCAGGATCAGGCCGTCGACGCCGCTCTCGGCCGCCTTCCTCGCATGTCGCACATTGGCGATGTCGTGGAAGACCACGCCACCATAGCCGTGGACCGCGTCGACCACGTCGCGCACCGCCCCCAGTGAGGTGATGATCAGCGGCACCTTCTCCTCGACTGAAACCATCATGTCGGCCATCAGGCGCGGATTGGTCGGATGGACGATGTGGTTGACGCCGTAGGCGGCGGCGTCGGGGTTCAGGCGCGACTTGATCTCGTGCAGCCACTCCCGATAGCCCTCGGTGGTGCGCTGGTTCAGCGACGGGAAGGTGCCGATGACGCCGGCGTTGCAGGTCTCGACCACCAGGTCAGGCCCGGAGACCAGGAACATCGGCGCCGCGATGACCGGCAGCTTCAGACCTTTTTGCAGCGATGCCGGAATGGCCATGGTGTTTCCCCGAGTTGTCTTTCGCTACGGATAGCGGGCTGTCGCGGGGGAAGGCAACTGGAAGAGAGTGATGGGTGGTTGGTGATTGGAGGCGGCCGCCGCCGGTGTGAAGGCGCAGCCGGCGCCGCCCTTCCGCCGGCAGGGAGCCCAGCGATCACCAACCACCAACCACCCGGATGACGCGGAAGGCCGAACCCGCTACATCGCCCCCATGACCACCGACACCTCAGGCCTGCACCAGCTCGGCCAGCACACCGTCCAGCCGACCAGCCCGGAAGCGGCCGAACTGGAGCGCGTCCCCAACCCCCATCCGGGGATGCTGTATCTGACGCGCTTCACCGCGCCGGAGTTCACCAGCCTGTGCCCGGTGACGGGCCAGCCGGACTTCGCCCATATCGTCATCGACTATGCGCCGGGCGACTGGCTGGTCGAGAGCAAGTCGTTGAAGTTGTACCTGACTGCCTTCCGCAATCACGGCGCCTTCCACGAGGACTGCACCGTGGCCATCGGCAAGAAGATCGCCGACCTGCTGCAGCCGAAATGGCTGCGGATCGGCGGCTATTGGTATCCGCGTGGCGGCATCCCGATCGACGTCTTCTGGCAGACGGGCGCGGCACCGGACGGGCTGTGGCTGCCGGATCAGGGCGTGCCGACCTATCGCGGACGGGGCTGAGCCGTCCCATGTCGATCCGTCCGTTTCACCTCGCCTTTCCCGTCCATGACCTCGAGGCCGCGCGACGGTTCTGGGGCGGGACCATGGGCTGCCCCGAGGGGCGCAGTTCCGCGGAATGGATCGATTTCGACTTCTATGGCCATCAGATCGTGACCCACCTCGTTGCGGGGATGGAGACGGCCGACGTCGGCGGCAATGCGGTCGACGGCCATCAGGTGCCGGTGCCCCATTTCGGCGTGGTGCTGGAGATGAAGGACTGGCAGGCGCTGGCCGACCGCCTCATCGCCGCAGGCACGCAATTCGACATCGAGCCCCATGTCCGGTTCAGGGGCCAACCCGGTGAGCAGGCCACCATGTTTTTCCGCGATCCCAGCGGCAACGCCATCGAGATGAAGGCCTTCGATGACCTTGGCCAGCTGTTCGCGAAATAGACGCGTCTCCGGAGGGGCTCTGGCTGCCGGATCAGGGCGTGCCGACGTGTCGCGGGCGGAGAATCGCCGCTTCTAGAGGTATGGCCCCCACATCAGGGCGATGGTGCCGAAGACCCCGATCGCGGTGAAGACCGCAGCTGCAAGGACGATGGCTGCGGTGAGAAACTTCGGCGCCGCATGGGCGCTGCGCCCGGCCCGGAAATGGAGCTCCAGCAAGCCCAACGGGATCAGATAGCTGCCGAAGACGAGGACGATGTCGGCCGGACCGGACAGGCTGTTCGACATGCCGACCGGCCCCTGGTTGACCAGCACCCATCCCATAATGCCGACCCTGAGAAACCAGACGCCGCTGACCGCCATGAAGGTTCGCATCGCCCAGACCCGGTGCTGGTCGAACCGTCGCTTGACGGCGTGCCGCCACGCCAGTCCGCCAAAGCTGAGGATCAGCAGCCCGTCGACCACGATGGCGACCGAGGAGACGGCGGACAGGGAGGTCCCCCTGACCAGGGTCAGCCAGAAGCCGCTCAACGCCATGAAGGCGGCCACTATGAGGAAGGTCCGTCCGGTCCAGCGGTGCAGGGCCGGGAAGGCACGCCGGATCGCCGGGACCAGCTGCATAAGCCCGGCGAAGGTGACGACCGACGCCAGCAGGACATGGGCGGCGAAGACGAAATTCCCGGCCGCATCGCCGGCGATATAGCCGTCGATCAGCGGCTTGTCGTTCCAGCCGGCGTAGTCCCCGGTCACGGTACGCGTGCCGTAAAAGGCCAGGATGAACCCGATGAACGACGCCTGGCCGATGGCGGCGACGACGAACCAGAGGATGCCGGCCCAACGCAGGGCCCCGGCGGCAGCGCCCTTCAAGGGCGCCGGTGAAGAATGACTGGACATGATGTCTCCCGACACACCCGGAAATGCGGGGCATCGGCATGGATGCCGGCGATGTCGGCGGGGCGTCTCGCCGATTTGGAAATCGGCCAGAAATTTCCTGCGCGGGACCGTCAAGGCCGCGCTGCCGCGCGCTGGACAGGGCCGTGCGGGCGGGTCATGAATTGGCGCCGCCCCCGGAGGATCGGTGTCCACGCAGCCAGTTCCCAGCCTTCCCGACCTCAGCCGGACCTCATGGCCCCTGCGGGCACCCGGCCGTCTTGAGGCCTATGGGGCGCTCTGCGCGGTGTCCTTCGTCTGTTATATCGCGGGCCGGCTGACCGACGGCCCCGCCGGGATCCTGTTTTCGCTCGTCGGCGTCGGAGCCTGCGGATGGGCCTGGTTGCTGACCCGGGCCCTGTTCGATCCCGCACCCCGTGATGTCTGGTGGCCGCGCATCGTGGCGACCGTGATCGCGGTCGCCGGTGCCCTTACCGTGCTCCTGCCGGCCGACGGCGACCTCTCCCGCTTCGCAGGCAATGTCTATGGGCTCAGCGGCTCGGCAGCCCTGTTGCTGACCTTCGTGGAGCCCCTCCATTCGCGCCGCGGCGACCTGTCGCCCCTGGAGAAGCGGTTCCGGATCGCCTTCCTCGCCATCTATGGGGTGCTGGTCGTGGTCGCGGTTCTGGGGCTGCGGGCCTCCAGTCCGGTTCCCGCGGAAGCCTGGCGGACCGACCTGATCCGGATCGGCTGCGCGGTGGTCGGCCTCGCCTGGGCGGCCGCGGCGGTCTGGTTTCGTCTGCGCCACCCCCTCGCTCAGGCAGACGGGGCAAGATCGGCGCGCCGCGCGCCGACGGATGACGATGCGCGCCTTGCCGAACGACTTCTGGGCCTGCTGCGCGACGAAGCGATCGACAGCCGGCCAGACCTCAGGATCGGCGATGTCGCCGCGCGCCTGGGCCAGCCGGAATACAAGGTGTCCCAGTGCATCAGCACCGTTCTGGGCTTCCCGAACTTCAACCGGCTGATCAACCACCACAGGATTGAGCGCGCGAAACGTCTGCTCGCTGACCCTGATCAGGTCTTGCCCATTCTGGAGGTCGCCTTCGATTGCGGATTCGGATCCGTCGGACCGTTCAATCGCGCCTTCAGGGCGCAGGTCGGTGTGACGCCACGGGACTTCCGTGCGGCGAGCCGGCGGCTGCCTTGACCGAACGCCTCCGCCTTCCGCTCGAGACCTGGGGCCGGCACTGGCTGCTGCGGCTCCAGACCGGGGCCGACCGCGCCGCCTGGTCCCGCTACGCCTTCGAGTTCCTGATGTTCGGCATCAAACAGGGCTGGGCCTGTCTGTTCGGCGGGGCGATGCTGGCCCTGTTGCTTGCGACGCATCTGTGGTGGCCCGAGGGGGCGCCGGTCAGCCGCTACGACTTCCTGGTGGTCGCGGCCCTGGCCATCCAGGCGGGGATGCTGATCCTCAGGCTGGAGAGCTGGGAGGAGGCGAGGGTGATCTTCGTCTTCCACGTCGTCGGCACCATCATGGAGCTGTTCAAGACGCAGCACGGGTCGTGGATCTATCCCGAGGACAGTCTCCTGCGCATCGGCATGGTGCCGCTGTTCTCGGGCTTCATGTATGCGGCGGTCGGCAGCTACATCGCCCGCATCTGGCGCATCTTCGACATCAAATTCCGCCACTATCCGCCGCTGTGGACGACCTGGGTGCTGGCCGCGGCCATCTACGTCAACTTCTTCGCCCATCACTGGCTACCGGACATCCGGCTGGGCCTGTTCGCCCTGACGGCCGTGCTGTTCGGGCGCGGCTGGTTCTATTTCACCCCGGACCGCAGGCGGCGGACGATGCCCTTCCTGCTGGGCTTCTTCCTCGTCGCGGTCTTCATCTGGCTGGCCGAGAACGTCGGTACCTATGCGAAGGCCTGGGCCTATCCGGGTCAGGAGGACGGCTGGGAAATGGTCTCACTGGCCAAGCTGGGCAGCTGGTTCCTGCTGATGATGATCAGCGTGGTGCTGGTGTCGCTGGTGCACCGGCCGGAGGAGGAAGGGTCGACCCTCGACCCTCGACCCTCGCCCCTCTAGAGCAGATTTCATGACCACCACCACCACCGACGTCGTCATCCTCGGCGGGGGCCACAACGGCCTCGTCTGCGCCTTCTATCTGGCGCGGGCCGGGCTGAAGGTCACAGTGCTGGAGCGGCGGCATGTGGTCGGCGGGGCGGCTGTGACGGAGGAATTCCACCCCGGATTCCGCAACTCCACCGCCAGCTACACGGTCAGCCTGCTGAACCCGAAGGTCATCGCCGACATGGAGCTGGCGCGGCACGGGCTGCGGGTGGTCGAGCGCAAGGTGTCCAACTTCCTGCCCTTTGACGACGGCCGCCATTTCCTCGCGGGCGAGGGGCGAACGCAGGGGGAGCTGGCGAAATTCTCGGCGCGCGATGCGGAGCGGTTGCCCGAGTATGAGCGGCGGCTGGAGGTGGTGGCGGCGGTGCTGCGCGACTGGATCCTCAAGGCACCGCCGAACATGGTGGAGGGTGGCTGGATGGCCATGCTGCCCGAACTGCTGAAGGGCGCGTCGCTCGGCAAACAGGCGGCGGGGCTGGACACCCAGGGGCGGCGCGACCTGCTGGACCTGTTCGCCAAATCGGCGGGCGACTGGCTGGACGGCTGGTTCGAGAGCGATCCGATCAAGGCGCTGTTCGGCTTCGACAGCGTGGTCGGCAACTACGCCAGCCCCTATACGCCCGGCTCGGCCTATGTGCTGCTGCACCATGTCTTCGGCGAGGTGAACGGTCGCAAGGGCGTCTGGGGCCACGCCATCGGCGGCATGGGCGCGATCACCCGGGCCATGGCCGCGGCCTGCGCCGAACAGGGCGTCGAGGTGCGGCTGGAGACGCCGATCGCCGAGGTGCTGACCGGGAAGGGCCGCGCCGTCGGTGCCGTCACCGAGGCCGGCGACGTCGTGCGGGCGCGGGCCGTGGTGTCCAACCTGCACCCGCGTCTGCTGTTCGAGCGGTTCGTTGATGACGCTGTCGTGTCGGCGGATTTCAGGGAGCGGATCGGAAACTACCAGTCGGGCTCGGGCACCTTCCGCATGAATGTGGCCCTGTCCGAACTGCCGAATTTCACCAGCCTGCCGGGGCAGGGCGACCACCTGACCGCCGGGATCATCATGGCCCCGTCACTGGCCTATATGGATCGGGCCCATGCCGAGGCGCGGCTGAACGGCTGGTCGTCGAAGCCGATCGTCGAGATGCTGATCCCCTCGACCCTCGACGACAGCCTCGCCCCTGCCGGGCAGCATGTCGCCAGCCTGTTCTGCCAGCATGTCGATCCGACCCTGGGCGACGAGCATCGCGACACGGTGGCCGACCTGATGATCGAGACGGTCGACAGCTACGCCCCCGGTTTCAAGGCGTCGGTGGTGGGGCGGCTGGCGCTGGGGCCGCGCGACCTGGAGCGGCGTTTCGGCCTCGTCGGCGGCGACATTTTCCACGGGCGGCTGACGCTGGACCAGCTGTTCAGCGCCCGGCCGGTGCTGGGCCACGCCGATCACCGCATGCCGGTGCCGGGCCTGTATCTGTGCGGCTCAGGCGCCCATCCGGGCGGCGGCGTCACCGGCGCACCCGGGCATAATGCGGCGCGGGCGGTGCTCAAGGACATGGGTCGCTGACCGTCCTGCCAGGCCGGATTGCCAGACTGGATTGCCGCGCCGACGGGGCGGGCCTAGCGTCCAGGCTTCATCGGGGGAGAACGGATGTGAAACGACTTCAATCGGTCGCAGGCGTCGCGCTGGCAGTTCTGGTCGCGATGGTGGCCGGCCTCGTCCTGCCCGCGGCTCCGGCCATGGCCCAGACCCCCGCGGGCTTCAACTCGACCCGCCCGACCGTGCGGATCGAATACTGGCAGAAGCGCCTCAACGAGATCAGCGCCCGTCTGGACCAGCCGGACAGTCTCGCAGACGTCAGGCTGTTGTTCCTCGGGGACTCCATCACCGACTTCTGGACGATGGGAGACAATCCCTGGTTCCCGGGTGCGGTCGGCGGCCGCGCCGTCTGGAACGAGACCTTCGGCGGGCGCGACCCATCCAGGCTCGGTTTGAACTTGGGTATCTCTGGGGATCGCACCGAGCACCTCCTGTACCGGATCCTGCCGCGATCCGAGGGCGGCCTGGGACAGCTGGACCGACCGGACCTCAATCCCGATGTCATCGTTCTGATGATCGGGATCAACAACAGCTGGGACGCCGAGACCCCCGCCGTGGACAGCGTGGTGGCCGGGGTTCGGGCGGTGGTCGCGGCGGTCCATGCGCGAAAACCGGATGCGCGGATCGTGCTCCAGTCCCTGCTTCCCACACAGGAGCCCGAAAGGAATGCGGCGCTGGTCGTCCCTGTGAACGCGGCCTTGGCGGCCTTCGCCGTGGGGCCGGACCAGGCCGGTCATGTCCGCTACCTCGACCTGTATCCGACCTTCCTCGGCAGCGAAGGCCAGCAGAACCGGGCCTTCTTCATGGACGCCGTGCATCCGAACGAGGCGGGTTACCGGGCCTGGCGCGACCGGCTGGTGCCCTTCCTGTCGACGCTCGAGTAGGGTGGGGTCGCCTAGACCTGCGCCACGCCCATGGCCTTCATCAGAGCCTCGCGGATGGCGCTTTCGGTGAAGGGCTTTTGCACCGTGGCGTGACCGCGCCATGCCTCGGGCAGACCGCTCTCGCCGTAGCCGGTCGAAAAGACGAAGGGCACGCCGCGGGCCTTGAGCGCCTCGGCGACCGGGAAGACCTGACGACCGGCGACATTGACGTCGAGCAGGGCGGCGTCCAGCGGCGCCGGGTCTGCGACCATGGCCAGCCCGTCCTCTACGGTCGCGGCGGGTCCCACAGGGATGCAGCCCATGTCCTCGAGGATCGTTTCCAGAAGCATGGCGATGAGCGCCTCGTCTTCCACCAACAGAACGCGGCGGGCCGAGAGCGGTTGGCTCATGAAAATCTTCCCCGGTCGGTCGGAATGACCTGGCCCCGTTCCGAAAATGCGTAGTGGACTTCGACCGCCTGCGCCAGTTGCCGGATTCCGCTGACGCAGCTGACCGGATGGCCATTGGGCATGGGACCGGCGCCGGTTAGGGTCGGCCGATGATCCTCGCTTCCACCCTTGCAGCGGCGGTGCTGATGTCCAGTCCGGGTTCGCCTTCCAATCGTTTTCCGCGGGCCACGGTCGAGCAGGGACGGCTGGTCGGCCGGCTGGCGGACGGTGTCGTCAGCTACAAGGCCATCCCCTATGCCGCCCCGCCGGTCGGGCCCCTGCGCTGGCGGGCGCCACAGCCCGCGGCGGCCTGGACGGGCGAGCGCGACGCCGGTCAGGTGGGCGCCATCTGCATCCAGCCGCCGGCCAATGGTGACCCCGGTGTCGGCCCCCTGCCGATGAGCGAGGACTGTCTGACGCTGAACGTCTGGACGCCGGCGGACCGCGGTGCCAGGCCACGGCCGGTCATGGTCTGGATCCATGGCGGGGGATACAACAACGGCTCGGGGACGGCCGGCCTCTACGACGGGACCAACCTGTCGAAGCGCGGCGTGGTGGTGGTGACGGTGAACTACCGTCTCGGTCGGCTGGGCTTCTTCGATCACCCGGCACTGGCGGTGGAGCGGGTGCCGGGCGAGCCCGCGGCGAACTATGGATTGATGGACCAGATCGCGGCGCTCGCGTGGGTGCGCGACAATGCGGCGGCCTTCGGGGGTGACCCCGGAAACGTGACGATCTTCGGCGAGTCCGCGGGCGGCGTCGCGGTGACCCAGTTGATGGTCGCGCCGTCGGCCCGGGGCCTGTTCCACCGTGCGGTTGTGCAATCGGGGATGGGACGGCAGCGGTCAGCCGGGCTGGCGCTCGATCGTCCCGGGCGTCCGTCGGCCCGGTCGTTGGGACGGGCGTGGGCGCAGGGCGCGGGGCTGCCGACGGAGGCGACGGCGGACGACCTGCGCGCCGTTCCGGCGGAGCGGCTGCTGAGTCCCATGCCGGCCTTCTACAGCGACAATCTGATCGTCGACGGCGTCGTGCTGAGCGAGGATGTGGTCGAGGCCTTTGCGGCGGGCCGTCAGGCACCCGTGCCGCTGATCCTGGGCGCCAACAGCGCCGAGTTCTGGTGGCTCCGGCCTTCTGACGCCGGTGCCTATGGCCGCACCGATGACGCCATGACCGGGGCCGAGCATGACGCCCTGCTGGCGGCCTACGGCGGGCCGGAGGGCTATGACCAGCACGTGGTCAGCGACCTCGTCTTCAACGAGCCCGGGCGGCACCTGGCACGGCTGCACGCGGCTGCGGGGCATCCGACGTATCTGTACCGGTTCGACGTTGTGCCCGGATCCAATCCCGAACCCGGCGGCGGTGCCACCCATGCGTCGGAGCGGCCCTATGTGTTCGACAATCTGCACACCGTCGGGCGGCCGATGGGCGAGCGTGATGACCGGGCGGCGACGGCCATGGCCGACTACTGGACGACCTTTGCGGCCACGGGAAACCCCGACGGACCGGGCCGCCCCGCCTGGCCGGAGTTCGGGGCCGAACGCGACCGGCTGCTGGAGTTCACCAACGCCGGTCCAGTGGCCCGGCCGATTCCGAACGCTGCCCGGCTGGACCTGATCGAAGCCTTCTACGAAAGACTCCGGTGAGGTTCAAAGCGTGTTCGGTAGGCCAAGGCACCCGGAAATCTGGTCTGGAGGACCGGATCGGTGCCCGTGAGTGCGCGTCCCGGAGCGTTTGCCCAAACCCGGCATAACCGGACCAGGACCCTTGCGGGCTCCATGGCTCGTGTGCCACGTAATCGGTTACATGGTGTTTTCGGACGGACCCGCGACAAGCGGGCCGGGACCGGGACTGCACAGGGGGAGGGACTTTGGGACCGAGGGCGATCCAGCACCTGCCCGTGGAGGGGGTGGCTTGAAAGCCGCCACGATCCGTGATGTCGCCAAACGTGCGGAGGTGTCGGTTGCGTCCGTATCGCGGGTGCTGAACGGTGCCGGTCCGGTGGCCGAGGCGACCCGTAACCGCGTGTTCGAAGCCGCCAGGGCGCTCCAGTATGTCCCTCACTCCGGTGCTCGCAGCCTGTCGACGAGCAAGACCCGGACGATCGGCGTCATCCTGCCGGACCTTTACGGAGAGTTCTTCTCCGAGTTGATCCGCGGCATGGACGTGGCCGCCCGATCTCAGGGCTATCACCTGCTCGTCTCCAGTTCCCATGACGACGCGGAAGAAGCCTCAGCCGCGGTTCGCTCCATGCGCGGGCGGGTCGACGGCCTGATCATCCTGTCGCCACATCTGGACGCCAGCCATCTCGCCGCCGAACTGGCCATGCGGACGCCCGTCGTGGTGATGAACGGAGGCACCGACGCGGGAATTCCGTCTATCGTTATCGACAATCACGGCGGGGCCATGCTGGCGGTTGAGCATCTGGTCGATACGGGCCGTCGTCGGATCGCCCATATCGCGGGGCCCGCCGGAAACCTTGAGGCGGAGGCCCGTCTGGCCGGCTATTTACAGGCGATGGCCCGGGCGGGCCTGCCGACCTCGGTCGTCGACGGTCAGTTCACCCATGTGTCCGGCCACGCTGCGGGACTGGAACTCGCGCGGCGCGAGCCACGACCGGATGCCGTCTTTGCCGGCAATGACAGTATGGCCGTCGGCGCGATGCTGGCGCTTCAGGACGCGGGTCTCAGTATCCCGGACGACATCGCCGTCGTCGGCTTTGACGATGTCCCGATGGCGGGCCTTGTCCGGCCCGGCCTGACCACGCTGAGAAGCAACATCTCGGAAACCGCCCGCAGCGCTCTGGAGCGTCTGGTCCGCCTCATCAGCGAACCCGGCGAAGCCGTGGCCGACACCGCCTGCGAGATCGTGCGCCCCGAACTGGTCGTTCGCGCGTCCAGCCACCCTGCAGCATAGAATACCATGGCCCCGCTCAGGGTTCTGACCAAAAGGCCTCAGTCCCCATAGCCTTCGTACCGCTGACCCTGCGCCAGGTTGCCGAACTTGGTCGTATTGGCGTCGAAGCTGAGCTTGATGATGCCGATCGGGCCGTGGCGCTGCTTGCCGATGACCACCTCGGCCTGGTGCTCCAGCCGGTCCATGTCTTCCTGCCATTGCAGGTGTTCGGGCGAGCCCTCGCGGGGCTCGGCGCGGCCGAGGTAGTAGCTTTCGCGGTACACGAACATGACGCAGTCGGCGTCCTGCTCGATCGAGCCGGATTCGCGCAGGTCGGACAGTTGGGGCCGTTTGTCCTCGCGTTGCTCGACCTGACGCGACAGCTGCGACAGGGCCAGGATCGGCACGCTGAGTTCCTTGGCCAGGGCCTTGAGGGCACCGGTGATCTCAGACACCTCCTGAACCCGGTTCTTCTGGTTGTTGCCCTCGCCGACGGTGATGAGCTGAAGGTAGTCGACGATGATCAGGTCGAGGCCGTGCTCCTGACGCTTCAGGCGACGGGCGCGGGCGGCGAGCTTGGAGATGGACAGGCCGCCGGTGGCGTCGATGAACAGCGGGCTCTCGCCGATCTCGACTGCGGCCTCACGGATCTTGCCGAAGTCGGCGGCGTCGATCTCGCCCTTGCGCAGCTTGTCCGAGGATACGCCCGAGGCGTCCGCCAGGATCCGCATGGCCAGCTGTTCGGCACTCATTTCCAGAGAATAGAAGGCGACCACCCCGCCGCTGACCGTCTTGCGGCCCTCGGGCGTCGGCTCCCAGCGATAATTGCGGGCGATGTTGAACGCGATGTTCGTGGCCAGGGCCGTCTTGCCCATCGACGGACGGCCCGCGAGGATCAGCAGGTCGGACGGGTGCAGGCCGCCGAGCTTGGAATCGAGGTCGTCCAGATGGGTGGCCAGACCGGCCAGTTTTCCGTCGCGCTGATAGGCCTCGGCGGCCATCTCGACGGCGCCGCTCAGGGCGCTGGAGAAGCTGACGAAGCCGGACGACGGCTTGCCGGTCTCGGCCAGGGTGTAGAGCTGCTGCTCGGCCTGTTCGATCTGGTCAATGGCCGCGGTTTCGGGCTGGGGTGCCTCGCGGACGATCTCGCCGCCGATGCGGATCAGGTCGCGACGCAGGGCCAGGTCATAGACCACGCGGGCATAGTCCGGGGCGTTGGCCGCCGGCGGCGCGCGGTCGACCAGATCGGCGAGATAGCGCAGGCCGCCGAACTCCTGGAAGGCCGGATCCAGCTTGAACCGCTCCATCAGGATCGTCGGCTCGGCCAGCATGCCCTGGCGGATGTGGTCCTCGATGGCCTCGTACAGACGCTGGTGGAAGGGCTCGTAGAAATGCGAGCCGCGCAGCCGGTCGGACAGTCGTTCGAACACGGCATTGTCGAACATCAGCGACCCCAGAAGCGCCTGTTCGGCCTCGAGGTTGTGCGGCATCGACGGGATGGAGCCGGAGTCCATCGGCGACGGGAATTGGACGGGGGCGAAGGCGTTCATCGGGAGCATGTCTTAACCATGCGCGCGGGCTGCGTCAGTCTCGGTCGCAGGCTTCATGGGGAGCGATTCCGGACCGCTGTGGGCAGTCCGGAATTCCGCAGGCGGATCAGTTAACGGGCCGCGCAGGGATAGCTCGAACCCATCCAGGATCTGATGCCGTCGGTCACGGTCATGCGCTGACGCCGGGCCTCGGGAATGCCGTTGAGGTACGCCAGCATCTGGCGGACATTCAGATTGATGCGCTCCGGAGGACAGGCGGGCGGCGTTCGTCCGGCGGTCCGGGCGGTCTCGATCTCATTGCCTACGGTCCGGAAGGCGCGCTCGACCTCGCCTTTCAGCCGGTGCGCATCGGGGCGGAGCATGGCGGTCGGGTTCAAGGGGATGCGATTGGCGCGCGTGACGAAGTCATTCAGCGTCATGGCGGACTGCGCCGTCGCGGAGCCGGCGGCCAGACAGGCGGCCATACCGATGGCGAGTGCGATCTTCTTCATGGTCAATCTCCCCGGACAGCCAAGCTTGGCCGTGACTTTGCGGCGGTATAGCGGCCAAGAGAAAGGGCGCGCCCGACTGGACGCGCCCGATCACTGACTTGTTATCAGAAGGCGCCGGTTCAGGCTTCCGAACCGAGGCCGTCCTGCTGGCCGGCACCGCCGGCGACCATGTCCTTGGCCTGTTCGAGGGCCAGTTCACGGTCCTCGTCATAGGCGGCCTTGATCACGTCCTCGCCCTTCGCCTGACGCTCGGCTTCGTCGGCCGAACGGGCGATGTTGATCTTGACGGTGGCCGAGACCTCGGCGTGCAGGCGAACCAGCACTTCGTGGACGCCCAGCGTCTTGATCGGGGTGTTGAGAACGATCTGGCTGCGCTCGACCTTGCCGCCTTCGGCCGTGACGGCCTCGACGATGTCGCGCGCGGCGACCGAACCGTACAGCTGACCCGTCTCACCGGCTTGCCGGATCATGACATAGGTCTGGCCGTCGATCTTGGCGCCGATCGTGCCGGCGTCGGCCTTGTTCTTCTCGTTGCGGGCCTCGATGGCGGCGCGGTCGAGTTCGAACGCCTTCAGGTTCGCCGACGTGGCCCGACGGGCCTTGTCGCGCGGCAGAAGGAAGTTACGGGCGAAGCCGTCCTTGACGGACACGACGTCGCCGATGGCGCCGAGATTATCGACGCGCTCAAGCAGAACGACCTTCATCTTATTTCACCACGTAAGGCAGGAGGGCCAGATAACGGGCGCGCTTGATGGCCTTGGCCAGTTCGCGTTGCTTGATCTGGGAAACAGCGGTGATGCGCGACGGGACGATCTTGCCGCGCTCGCTGATGTAGCGTTGCAGCAGTTTGACGTCCTTGTAGTCGATCTTCGGCGCGCCTTCACCCGTGAACGGGCAAACCTTGCGGCGACGATAGAAGGGACGGCGTCCGGCGGCGCCGGAGCCGGCCGGCGCGCCCGGCGACGGAGCGGTGGTGTCGGTCATGTTCCGGGTTCCTTAAAAGGTGGCTTCGGCGGCGGCGTCGTCACGCGGCGTGCGTTCACGCTCACGTTCGCGCTCGCGTTCGCGGCGGGCCAGCAGGGGCGACAGTTCCAGGTCGAGTTCCTCGACGCGGACGGTCAGCCAGCGAAGGACGTCTTCGTTGATCGACAGCTGACGCTCGACCTCGGCCATGGCGGCGGGCGGGCAGTCGACGGCGAGCAGCGAATAGTGCGCCTTGCGGTTCTTTTTGACCCGATAGGTCAGGTTGCGCAGACCCCAGTATTCGATCTTGGCGACGGTGCCGCCGCCGGCTTCGATCAAACCCTTGATGGTGTCGTTCAGCGCTTCGGCCTGTTGCGCGCTGATATCCTGGCGCGACATGACCGTGTGCTCATAAAGAGCCATGCGGTATTCTCCCTTGTAGGACGTCGGCGCGAGGGGACCGGGTAAGTCCTCTCCCACGATGGATCCCGATGCGGCGGCCGGGATGACTTCCCGAACCCTTTGGAGTTCCGCGACCGGGACCGAAGTCCTGGAAAGGCGGCGCGTATAGGGGAAAAGGACGGAGGGGTCCAGCCCGGACTGCGCGACAGCCGGAGAGACGTGTCCGCCGCCGTTACTCGGGCCGCACCACCATACAGGTCACCCGGCGCTCGGACAGGGCGGCGCAGGCGGCCTGGGCACCCTGTTCGGACATGCCGGTGAAGCGCGAACGATACCAGCCGCTGGCGTTCTGCACCGTCCGTTCGGCCGAGGTGAACTGACTGCGGAAGCGCCGGTTGATCTCGGTCAGCCAGTCGCGGGCTATGGTTTCGTCGCGGAAGGCACCGACCTGAACCGACCAGCGCCCGGCCGGTTCGCGTGCCGGCTCCCGCGCCGGCGGACGGACGGGCGGTCGGGCAGGCGGTCGTGGTCGGGGCGGGGTCGCGACGGAGGATCCGCCGTTGAGGATGGCGGTCACATCAGCCGGGCGCTCAAGCGCCGCGCGCTCGCTGGGCGAGGGCGTCACGCGGGCCGGCTGGACAGGGGCAGCGGGCAGGGCGGCGTAGGTCACATTTCCGGACGGCGGAGCGCCGGACCCGGCGTTCGTCTCGCCGTCCTCGTCATCGGCGACGGCGGCGTATTCGATCGGACCATTGCTGTCGGGGCCGATGCCGAAGCCGCGCGCCTCGAAGAAGGTCTGGGCGACCTGGATCGTCTCGCCGCTGGCGCGGGCGCGCTCGACCTCGAAACCGGTATCCATCAGGGCGGCGACGTGGGCGTTGCGGCTGGCCGTCGTGCGTCCACCCATAACGATGGTGATGATGCGGCGGCCGTCGCGGACGGCCGAGGCCGCCAGATTGTAGCCCGAGGCGTTGGTATAGCCGGTCTTCATGCCGTCATAGCCATTGCCGCCGCGCAGCAGGCCGTTGGTGTTGCGATAGTCGCGGCCGTTGTAGGTCCAGTCGTGCAGTCCGAAATACCGGTAGTACTGCGGGTAGTCGCGCATGACCGCCCGGGCCAGGATCGCCAGATCCCGCGCCGAGGTCAGCTGACGGGCATCCGGCAGGCCGTTCGGATTGACGTAGCGGGTCTGGGTCATGCCGAGTTCGCGCGCCTTCAGAGTCATCTGGGCGGCGAAGCGGTCCTGGGAGCCGCCGATATGCTCGGCCAGCGCCATGGCCATGTCATTGGCGCTGCGAACCGCTGTGGCCCGCATGGCGTCGTCGACGGTGATGGTCTGGCCGGCGGCGAGTCCCAGTTTGGACGGCGGCTGGCTGGCGGCGCGGGGCGAGACGGTGATGACGTCGTCCAGCTTGATCTTGCCCTCCGCAAGGGCCTCGAACGCGAGGTAGAGGGTCATCACCTTGGTGATCGAAGCCGGATAGCGGCGGCTGTCGGCGTGACGGGCGAACAGGACCTCGCCCGACTCGGCGTCCACCACGATGGCGGCATAGCGCGCATTGTCGGCAGACTGGGCCAGCGGCGGGGTCGTCGGGGTCATCGTGACGGCGACCGCCAGCAGCAGCGACAGGAGTCCGCGACGGATCAGGGCGGAGAGCGGCAAAGACAGGCCTCACAGGACATTTAGCGCGACGGCGGCCCCACCACGCGACGCTGAAGAGAGGCTAACATGCGTCATTCCGGTTTCGTGAGGGTAAACAACCCGTCAACGATTTTGTGAACTTTTGTGCATCGCACCATTTCCTCTTGACGCACCTTCGCACTTGCACCATATGACCGTCTGTCGCGATGGCATGGCTTGTCGCGGAACACATCACCGGCAGCGCCCCCGCCGCCTTACGACACTGGAGATCATCATGGCTGACACCACCGCCGACACCGTCAAGAAGTCCGTCGAAACCGCCACGGACACCGTGAAGAAGACCGTCGAGACCGCCACGGCGACCGTCAAGGCTTCGGCCGAGAAGGCCCAGGCCACGTTCCAGGCCAATGCCGAGCAAGCCCAGGCCGCCGGCGCCAAGGCGCTGCGCGAAGTCGCCGACAAGTCGGCTGCCGGCCTGACCGAGCTGAACGTCCAGGGCAAGCAGAACCTGGAAGCCATCGTCGCTTCCGCCGCCGCCGCCCAGAAGGGCGCCGAGGCCCTGTCGGCCCAGTCGGTCGCCTTCACCAAGAAGTCCTGGGAAGACGGCGTCGCCGCCGCCAAGTCCATGTCGCAGGCCCGTTCGATCCAGGAGCTCATCGAGCTGCAGACGACCTGGGCGAAGTCGGCGACCGAAGCCTATCTGGCTGAAGTCACCCGCGCGACGGACGTCGTGACCAACTCGGTCAAGAACACCTTCCAGCCGATCAACGAGCGCGTCACCGCCTCGGTCGAAAAGTTCCAGGCCGCCCGCTAAGGCGACCCACGCTTCAGTAAGCGTAGTCTGTAAGCGTAAGAGGGGCCCCGGCGGAAACGCCGGGGCCTTTTCGCTGTCTGCTATTGAGCGGGAGCGTGGTCGTAGCTGAACACGCGCGCAAGCTTCCAGCGGCCGCCCTCCAGCTTCCACATCTGACTGAACCGGGCACGGCCGACCCGCGCCTCCGGCCCGTCGCCGCGACGCTCGTAGAAGAAATGCTCGCCCGTCTCGACGGCACCGTAGTTGTTGATCGGATAGATGCCGAGCGTCTCTGCCGCCACCTCCCGGCGCGACCGCCAGGAGTCCGGTGCCAGACGGGCCTCGCACCGGGTCCGGTACATGGCCACGAAGGACGCGCCGTCGGTGACCACCCGTCCACCGCGGTCGTCGAAGAACTCGAAGTCATCGGTGACCATTGTGGCGAGCCGGTCCGGATCACAGCCTTCGAAGAACAGTTCGAAGAACGCGGCGTCGCTGGCGGACACGGCCTCGGTCAGAGCCGCGCCGACAGGTAAGGCGACGGGCGGGGTCTGGAGAGCAGCCAGCACAGCCAGAATTGCGACGGGAGTCATGGAGAGCCCTCTGCCGTCTGGGCTGACGGCGAGGCCGAACCTGCGGGCATGAAAGACCCATGTCCCGTGAATCTTTGGTCATGGCGTGTCTGTCACGCAAGCTGTGACTGGACGCCCCTGTAAATCAGGCCATCATTCCCTATCTGAGCCACCGACTCTCCCCATACGGATTACGAATGCCGCCGTCCCGCAGGCCAGGTGAACAACAAGGTGGAGGCCTCGGTGCCGCCACGGTCACCGAGACCAAGCCGAAGCTTCAGAAGCCCTCGCTCTACCGGGTGCTGATCCTGAACGACGACTACACGCCGATGGAGTTCGTCATCTATGTGCTGGAGCGGTTCTTCCAGAAGGACCGCGAGGCGGCCACCCGCATCATGCTGCATGTGCACCAGCATGGCGTCGGCGTGTGCGGCGTCTTCACCTATGAGGTGGCCGAAACCAAGGTCGCACAGGTGATCGAGACGGCGCGACGCCACCAGCACCCTCTGCAATGCACGATGGAAAAGGACTGAGAGGAACCTCCCCATGCCCTCATTTTCGCGTCCTCTCGAAGAGACCCTGCACCGCGCGGTGCACTACGCCAACGAGCGTCGGCACGAATACGCCACGCTTGAACACCTGCTGCTGGCCCTGGTCGACGACCCGGACGCCGGCAATGTGATGACCGCCTGCAACGTCGATCTGGTCGCGCTGAAGACGGCGCTGACGCTCTATGTCGACACCGACCTGGCGGCGCTCGCCACCAGCGACGGCGAGGACGCCAAGCCGACCGCAGGCTTCCAGCGCGTGATCCAGCGCGCGGTGATCCATGTCCAGAGTTCGGGCCGCGAGGAGGTCTCCGGCGCGAATGTGCTCGTCGCCATCTTCAGCGAGCGCGAAAGCCACGCCGCCTATTTCCTGCAGGAGCAGGACATGACCCGCTATGACGCGGTCAACTACATCGCCCACGGCATCGCCAAGAAGGCCGGCGGGTCGGGCGAGACCCGTCCGGCCAAGACCGGCGGTTCGCCTGAGGACGCCGAGGACGCCGCCGCCGCCAAGACCGGCGGAGAGGCTCTGGAAGCCTATTGCGTCGACCTCAACGAGAAGTCGCGCAACGGCAAGATCGATCCCCTGATCGGTCGTCACGCCGAGGTCGAGCGCGCCATCCAGATCCTGTGCCGCCGGACCAAGAACAACCCCCTGCTGGTCGGCGACCCCGGCGTCGGCAAGACCGCCATCGCCGAGGGCCTGGCCCGCAAGATCGTCAATCACGAAGTCCCGGAGGTGCTGGAAGGCGCCACCATCTACAGCCTCGACATGGGTGCGCTGCTGGCCGGCACCCGCTATCGCGGCGACTTCGAGGAGCGGCTGAAACAGGTCGTCAAGGAACTGGAGACGCACGACAACGCCATCCTGTTCATCGACGAGATCCATACGGTGATCGGCGCGGGCGCGACCTCGGGCGGGGCCATGGACGCCTCCAACCTGCTGAAGCCGGCGCTGGCCTCGGGCAGCCTGCGGTGCATGGGCTCGACGACGTACAAGGAATACCGCCAGCATTTCGAGAAGGACCGGGCCCTGGCCCGCCGCTTCCAGAAGATCGACGTCAACGAGCCGACCGTCGAGGACACGATCAAGATCCTGAAGGGGCTGAAGACCTCCTACGAAGGCCACCACAAGGTCCGCTACACCGACGCGGCCCTGCGTACGGCGGTCGAGCTGTCGGCGCGCTACATGACCGACCGCAAACTGCCGGACAAGGCCATCGACGTCATCGACGAGGCGGGCGCCAGCCAGATGCTGCTGTCCGAAGCCAAGCGGAAGAAGGTCATCGGCCAGAAGGAGGTCGAGGCCGTCATCGCCCGCATGGCCCGCATTCCCGCCAAGTCGGTGTCCAAGTCCGACACCGAGGGCCTGCGCCAGCTCGAGACCGACCTGAACCGGGTCGTCTTCGGCCAGTCGTCGGCCATCGAACAGGTCTCCGCGGCCATGAAACTGGCGCGTGCAGGCCTGCGTGATCCGTCAAAGCCGATCGGTGCCTTCCTGTTCAGCGGCCCGACGGGCGTGGGCAAGACCGAGGTCGCCAAACAGCTGGCCTCGACCCTGGGCATCGAGATGCTGCGCTTCGACATGTCCGAGTACATGGAGCGGCACACCGTCAGCCGGCTGATCGGCGCGCCTCCGGGCTATGTCGGTCATGACCAGGGCGGCCTGCTGACCGACGCCGTCGACCAGCATCCGCACGCTGTGGTCCTGCTGGACGAGATCGAGAAGGCCCACCCGGACGTCTACAACATCCTGCTGCAGGTGATGGACAACGGCATGCTGACCGATGCGGTCGGCAAGAAGGTCGATTTCAGGAACACCATCCTGATCATGACCACCAATGCCGGGGCCGCCGACAACGCCCGTGCCTCCATCGGCTTCGGCCGGGGCAAGGTCGAGGGCGAGGACGACAAGGCCATACAGCGGCTGTTCGCGCCCGAGTTCCGCAACCGCCTCGACGCCATCGTCGCCTTCAAGGCGCTGGACTCCGAGACGATCAAGTCGGTGGTGACCAAATTCATCATCCAGCTGGAAGCCCAGCTGGCGGACCGGAACATCACCATCGAACTGACCGACGAGGCGGCCGACTGGCTGGCCAAGAACGGCTTCGACGAACTGTATGGCGCGCGGCCCCTGGCCCGGACCATTCAGGAGAATATCAAGAAGCCGCTGGCCGACGACATCCTGTTCGGACGCCTGACCCGCGGCGGCCATGTGAAGGTGACCCTGACCGACGGCAAGATCGCCTTCGACATCTCCGGTCCCAACGCCGCCCAGACCAAGGCGGTCGAGGCCGAGGCGGCGGACTGAGCGGGGGATCGGCCATGAAGGGCGGCGCGGTGCTGACCGAACGCCAGCAGAAATGGTTCGCCACGGTCGAGGCCAATTTTGAAAAGGCCACAGGGCGGCCGGTCGCGGTCTGGGTCGACATCCTCAAGGGCTGTCCCGAGACCCGGCCCAAGGCCCAGGCGGCCTGGCTGAAGGCGACCCACGGCATAGGCTCCAACCATGCGGCCCATATCCTGAACGCCGCGCGACCTGACGACGCTATGGGCTGGGACGACGCCGAGGCCTTGCGCGCGGCCCTGTGGAGCGAGCCGCGGTCACTGGCCATTCTGGAAGCGATCGAGCGCGCGGCCGCGACTGTTGACGGCGTCATCGCGGGGCAGCGCAAGGGCTACACCTCGTTCAGCCGGGCCGTTCAGTTCGCCGCAACCCGGCCGCTGAAGGGCGGCCGGGCGCTGCTGGGGCTGAAACTGGACCCGGCGTCGTCGCCGCGGCTGGCGGAGGCCGTGCGCAAGGAAAGCTGGTCCGAGCGGCTGATCGCCGTGATCGAACTGGACGGACCCGGCGCGGTGAACGACGAGATCGCCCGCCTGTTCGCGGCGGCAGCGGAAAACGGCTAGCGGCGGCGGCCGAGGCTGCTGAGGAGAACGGCCAGGCCGGCGACGATACCGGTGGTCAGCAGCGGCTTGCGGCGGGCGAAGTCGAGGCCCTGACGCGCGCGGCCCTGATATTCGAGCGGTGCCTTTTCGACCAGGCCGTCCAGACCGTCGATGACGCGGCCATAGGCGTCCAGCGCCTTGCCCTTCACCTCATTGAGGCGGCCATCCAGCTGCAGCTTGGCGTCGCCGGTCAGGCGGCCGAGGCCGGACTGGATCTTGCCTTCGAGCCCGGTGGGGGCACCGTCGATACGTTGGTCGGTCATGGGAGAAGTCCTTGTGATCGGGGAGGGGGAGACTGCCGATGGAGCGCATGTGGGGACGGCCGGTTCCCGTGAAAAGGACCTGAAGGCGGCGTGTCGCAGCCCGATGGGTTCCGATATTACCCGGATTATATTGACGGACTGATTATGTCCGGGTAAATCCTGAGGTCTCAACCGAGGACCTGCCCCATGACCGTGCCCGCCGACCAACCCCTGTTCGCCTTCGCCGGCCATCGCCTGCTGTCCCGCGGCCCGGCCGCCGAGGTGGTGGCGGCCGTCAGGACGGCGACCGATGCCGGCGAGACCGTGCTCACCTTTGATGCCACGGGTCGGGTCGTCGACCTCGACCTGCGAGGCGACCTGGCCGCCGTCCTGGCCCGGCTGACGCCCGCGACCGAGCCGGAGAAGCGCGGACCCGGCCGTCCGAAACTGGGCGTCATCGCGCGCGAGGTGACCCTGCTGCCGCGCCACTGGGACTGGCTGGCCGGCCAGCCGGGCGGCGCGTCGGTGGCCCTGCGCAAACTGGTCGAGGGCGCGCTGAAAGAGGCCGGGGGGCCGGACCGGGCGCGCCGGGCAAAGGAGGCGGCCTACCGGTTCATGACCGCGATCGCGGGGGATCTGCCCGGCTATGAGGAGGCGACGCGGAGGCTGTTCGCGGGAGACGCTGCGGCGTTCGACGCGGCGGTGGAAGGCTGGCCGGAGGGGGTGCGGGAGACGGTTCGCGGGATGGCGGCGGGCGCGTGGGGGAAGGCGACGGGATGAGCGGAGTGAGGGACTAACCCACCTTCACCCGCGTCGCCGCCTCCGGCAAGTCCTCCCCGAACGCCCGCTGGTAGAACTCCGCGATCGTCGGGCGCTCCAGCTCGTCGCATTTGTTCAGGAACGTCAGCCGGAACGCCAACCCCACGTCGCCCGCAAAGATAATGGCGTTCTGGGCCCAGGTGATGACCGTGCGCGGGCTCATGACCGTCGAGATGTCGCCGTTCATGAAGGCGTTGCGGGTCATGTCGGCGACGCGGACCATGGCGGCGATGCGGCGGCGGCCGTCGGCGTCCGACCACTCCGGGACCTTGGCGGCCACGATGTCCGCCTCGACGTCGTGGTCGAGGTAGTTGAGCGTGGTGACGATGTTCCAGCGGTCCATCTGACCCTGATTGATCTGCTGGGTGCCGTGATACAGGCCCGAGGTGTCGCCCAGGCCGATGGTGTTGGTGGTGCTGAACAGGCGGAACCACTTGTTCGGACGGATGACGCGGTTCTGGTCCAGCAGGGTCAGCCGGCCCTGGGCCTCCAGCACGCGCTGGATTACGAACATCACATCGGGGCGGCCGGCGTCATATTCGTCGAACACCAGGGCGATCGGGCGCTGGATGGCCCAGGGGAGCATGCCCTCGCGGAATTCGGTGATCTGTTTGCCGTCCTTGAGGACGATGGCGTCCTTGCCGACCAGATCGATCCGGCTGACGTGGCTGTCGAGGTTCACGCGCACGGTCGGCCAGTTCAGGCGGGCGGCGACCTGTTCGATATGGGTCGACTTGCCGGTGCCGTGATAGCCCTGGACCATGACGCGGCGGTCGAAGCTGAAGCCGGCGCAGATGGCCAGGGTCGTCTGCGGATCGAAGCGATAGGCCTCGTCGATCTCGGGCACATGGCTGTCGCGCTCGGCGAAGACCGGCACGGTCATGTCCGAGTCGACGCCGAAGATCTCGCGCACCGTGGCGTGGCGGTGCGGTTCAAGCGTGAGCAGGGGATCGGGGGAGGCGTCGAGCGGGGAGGTCATGGAGGTGCGATTACCGCACCGTCACCGGGTGGTCGAGACCCATGCCGACACGGATGATGCGGTTCATGACAAAGGGCAGGCGGCTGAGTGCCGGTATCGCCAGTCGGCGGATCAGGTCCGCGCCGCCGGACGTGTCCCGAACCGTCGCGGTCAGGGCCCGCACGCGGCGGACGACGGCGGCGTCCACCGGCTGTCGGATGCGGCCGTAGTCTTCCAGCCGACCGCTCTGACCGGCGAGGAAGTCGGCGGCGCAGGCGGCGAAGACGAACGCGTCCTCGATGCCCAGGTTCATGCCCCGCGCCCCGATCGGCGAATGGATGTGGGCCGCGTCCCCGCCGAGGCAGACGCGTCCGAGGTTCATCGCCTCGACCATTCGGTGCGAGATGTGAAAGTCCGACGCCCAGTGCACCTCGCCCGCCGTCCAGCCCGCAGGGAGGGACTCCAGCAGAGGTGGGCCGACTCCGATCAGGCGGAAGGTGGTTCCGGAAAACGGCAGGCAGACGAACGGGCCGGTGGGGCGCAGGTCGATCCACCCCTCGTCGGCATCCGGGCCCGTCAGGTCGACATCGAGGATCTGCCAGGGCTCGTCCCAGCCATCGCCGGGAAAGCCCAGTCCCAGCGCCTTGCGGGCGACGGAATGGGCTCCGTCGGCGGCGAACACGACCGGGACCTTGAGGGTGGAGCCATCGGTCAGGCCGGCGGTCACCGCATCGGCCGTCTGCGTCAGGCCGCTCAGGCCGAGGCCGCGCTCGGGCACCACGCCGAAGGCCGCGAGGGCGTCGGTCAGCAGCGCCTCGGTCCGGGCCTGGGGCAGGATGACCATGCGGTGGTCGACGCCCAGGGCCTCCCAGTCGATGGTCAGGCTTGCCAGGGGCCGGCCGAGCCGGTGCAGCCGCAGGGCGCGCATCCCCTGCGCTTCCGCCTCGATTGCGGCGGTGACGCCCGTGGCGGCCAGCAGGTCCAGCGTCCGCGGATTGACGCCGAGCGCCTTCGAGGTTCGTGTCGGCTGCGCGGCGGCGTCGATGATGCGGACCGGCACGTCGCGACGGCTCAGGAACAGCGCCGCCGCCAGTCCCGTGGGACCGGCGCCGACGATCAGGACCTCGGGCTGGGACGCCATGGGCCGCGAGGCTATTCCGCGCTCAGGGCCACGTCCACATTGCCGCGCGTGGCGTTGGCGTGGGCGCGAGGAGAATTGCCATGTGTGGGCTCCTGCATGTCGGACCCCATAGCCAGGCGTTCGTGAAGCCGGGGGCTAGGCCAGGCCGGCCTTCTTCAACGTCTTGTAGGCCTTGATGACGCTCTGCAGCTTGGCCTCGGCACCGCGGTCGCCCTGGTTCAGGTCCGGGTGGAAGCGTTTCAGCATCTCATGATAGCGCGCCTTGACGCCGGCCTTGTTGGTGCGGGCGTCGAGATCGAGCACCGACAGGGCTGCGCGCTCCAGCTTGCCGAGGCGCAGCGTGTCCTCGCCCGCCGGGCCGGCCTGTTCCCTGGTGCGACGTCCGAACAGGCCGAAACTGTCCTGCCAGCTGCCGGCGCCCCGGGTGTTGGCGGTGCCCATCTTCGAGGCAAAGGCGGCAGCCTCGCGGCTGAACTTTCCGGCCTTCATTTCCCAGGTCGGGCGGCCGCCCGTCATGGCCTCGTTTTCCTTGGCCGCGCGGACCTCGCCGTCGCTCATGCCGGCGTAGAAATTCCAGCCCTTGTTGTACTCGCCCGCATGGCCCTGGCAGAATTCATAGAAGTCGTTCAGCCGCTCGCGCGACTTGGGTGCACGCGCCGTCGCCGGCTTGCTGCAGTCGGGCCACTGGCAGCGGATTTCGCCGGGCTTGAGATGCAGGACATCGGCTTCCGCCGCCGCCTCTTCGGGGCGCGGGGGCTTGATCCGCATGTCCTTGAAGCGGGGCTTGTATTCAAACTCGGATGACATCAACGCCAGTGTAAGGTCGAATTAGTCACCAACAAGGACACACCCATGCCGGAAGGCCCGATTGCGACGATTATCCGGGAAAAACTGACGGCGGGCCTCTCGCCCGACCGGCTGGACATCGAGGACGACAGTGCGCGGCACGCCGGTCACCATCACGAAGGCGGCATGGATGCGAAGCCCGGCGGCGAGAGTCATTTCAACGTCACCGTCGTTTCAGCGGCCTTTGAGGGGCAGGGGCGGGTGCAGCGCCAGCGGGCCGTCAACGCCCTGCTGCGCGAGGAGCTGGCCGGTCCGGTCCATGCGCTGTCGATCAAGGCGCTGACGCCTGCGGAGGCCGAAACGTCGGTCGCCTGAGGTTCGCCGAACGGCAGGCGTAACAGAAGCGTCACGTTCACCTCGTCTTAGAAGGTTCGCCCTAGCGTCCCGGTGGGGTTAACGAGGGTCTGGGCGCAATGGTTGAATCCGACGGCATCGGCAAGTCGACCAGCGGCGAGCCCGGTGCCGGTGAGGCCGCGCAGGCCCTGCGCGCGATTCTCCAGACCCAATACCTCCGCTACATGATCATCGGCACCTGGGCGCTGGGCCTGCTGGCGACGGTGGGCTTCACCAGCGCGGCCCTGTGGTTCGTCAGCACCGTCGCCGCCGGCACCATCCGCGGCGCGGTCGAGAAGCGCATCAGCGACCGGGTCGGTGCGGGTTGGGGTCTGGTCTTCCCGGCTGTCGCGACCGCGACCACGGCCGCCTGGGCCACTGCGCCCCTGCTCGCCTGGTTCTCCGGTGCCGAGTTCGGTCACGCCCTGGCGATGGCCCTGCTGGTTTCCGGCTATGTTCTCGTGTTCTCGCAACTGCGCAGTTCACCCCGCCAGGCGCTGGTGATTTCCTCGCCCTACGGCATCGCCGGCGTGGTGATCGCCGCGAGCCTTTGGGGCAGGCCGGAATTCTGGCAGTTCATCGCCGTGGTACCCTTCACGGGTGCCGGCCTGGTGGTGCTGGTGATGATGACCATGCTGCGGGAAGAGCGCATCCGCGCCTTCCAGGAGCACCAGGCCCATCTGATCGAGGAACTGGAAGCGGCCCGCGACAAGGCCAATGCCGCAAGCGACGCCAAGTCCAACTTCCTCGGCGTCATTTCCCACGAGCTGCGCACGCCGATGAACGGCGTTCTGGGTGCCGCCCAGCTGCTGGGTGCGACCCGGCTGGAGCAGACCCAGCGGGACTATCTGTCGATTATCCGCAACTCCGGCGACAATCTGCTGAGCCTGCTCAACGACATCCTCGACATGACCAAGATCGAGGCCGGCAAGATGACCTTCGAGATCGTCGATGTGTCGATCGAGGACCTGCACAAGCGGGTGACCGGACCTTTCCAGGCCCAGGCCGAGGCCAAGGGGCTGACCTTCAACGCCCGGTTCGAGGGCGATATCCCGGCCGTGGTGCGCGGCGACCCGCTGCGCGTCTGCCAGGTCATTCACAACCTGCTCTCCAATGCGGTGAAATTCACCGACAAGGGCGAGGTCTCCTATCTGGTGCGCGGTGAGCGGCTGGAGAACGGCCGTGTGCGCTTCGACTTCGCGGTCACCGATTCCGGCGCCGGCATTTCTCCGGATGACCTTGAGCGCCTGTTCCAGCCCTTCACCCAGGTCGACGCCTCCTCGACGCGCCGGTTCGGCGGCACGGGGCTGGGCCTGACGATCTCGCGCCGCATGGCCAATATCATGGATGGCGACATCCGCGTGGTGTCGACCCTCGGCGAGGGCTCCACCTTCACCTTTACGGTCGAGGCCGACGTGGTCGAATGGACCCGTCAGGCCGCCGCCGAACCGATCCACGCCGAGGTCAAGGACGGGCAGGCGCTGAGCGTGCTGGTGGTCGAGGACCACCCGGTCAACCGCATGATCCTGGAGGCATGGATGGGCTCGGCCAGCCATGTCTGCGCCACCGCCGAAAACGGTCAGATCGCCGTCGAAGCCGCAGGCGAGCAACGCTTCGACCTGATCATCATGGATGTGAACATGCCCGTGATGGACGGCCTGACCGCCACGCGCGCGATCCGCGCCGGCGAGGGGCCGAACCACGACACCCCCATCGTCGTCCTGTCGGCCTCGGCCCGCCGCGAGGACCATGCCGCGGGGCTGGACGCCGGGGCAGATGCCTATCTGAACAAGCCGATCGACTTCGCCGCCCTGGCCAAGGTCATGAACCGCGTCGCCGGCGGACGCGCGGCCATCCGGGCGCTGGTCGACACCGGCGAGACGGCGGCCGCCGCCTGATCCGGCGGCAATAGCGTTCAGACCGCCTGAAGCGCGCCCCGCAGGGAAACCTGCGGGGCGTTTTCATGTCAGCGGCGCGCGTCTCGCCACGCGGGGTCGCGTTCGCTGGTCAGGCCGCACAGTTGCAGAAAGCCGATCACGGTCGCTGTCCGGGCTGGGGCGGGGCGGGCCAGGAACAATTGTGGAGCGGCCTGGGCGAGGGTGGTCAGCGGCAGGACGACCCAGCGGTCGGGGAAGCGCCGCACATCGATGTCCGGATCGGCCTTCAGGTGCGGACAGTAGCGCAGCGAACGGTCGACGCAGGCCTTGTGCAGCGGAGCGATGGCACCCGCGTCGATCAGGACGCTGTCGTCGGGCAGTTCCGCCGGCAGCCGGTCGCCTCGGCCATCCGCCCGCAGACGGCCCGCGGCTACGGGATGCGCAACCTGGGTCCAGCGATCATCCGCCGCCGTCGGTTCACCACACATGGGACAGCGCATGTCGCGCACGGACAGCCGTTGCCGCACCGCATGATTCTGCGAATACAGGGGCTTGCCCCGCCCGGCCTGTTCTGCCTGAAGGATCGCCAGGGCACCGCCCACGGACGAACAGGGACCCACGCCCAGTGACGGCTCTCCCGTCCAGCTGGTGACCCAGGGCACGTCGATGCCGACCTTCAGGGACGATGGTTTCATGGGGGCTCCTGCAGACAATCCTGCGCGACCCGGCCGCCGCCGTCGAGCAGCGTTTGCGGCTCGCCGGGGTTCCAAATCCGGGCAGAGGCGCTAGACCCGGCGCATGGTCTCCCGCATTCCCATATTGAACGAGGCGATTTCCGCCGGTGAAAAGGCCGCTGCCGTCGACACGGCCATGATCAGCAAGATGACCGACATGGCCGGCGACTTCGCCGTCAACCTGTCGATCGCCGTGATCATACTGGTCGCCACCGTGCTGGCGGCACGATGGGTCTCCGGGATCATGCGTCGGATGTTGTCGCGGGTGCGCGGCTTTCGGAACGACCGGACGGTGGTCAGCTTCGTCGTCCAGGCAGTGCGGGTCGTCGTCTATATCGTCGGCTTCATCGCCGTTCTGCAGCGGCTGGGTGTCCAGACCACCTCGATCATTGCGGTCCTCGGCGCAGCCTCGCTGGCGGTCGGCCTGGCCCTGCAGGGCACGCTGTCGAATGTCGCGGCCGGCGTGCTCCTGCTCGTGCTGCGCCCCTACAAGGTCGGGGACGTCATCGAAATCGGCGGTGCCTCCGGCACGGTCCAGCGGCTCGACCTGTTCGTGACCCAGATGTCGAACGCCGATAATCACAAGATCGTGGTGCCCAATTCGAAGGTGCTGGGCGACGTCATTGTCAATCTGACGGGCCAGAAGACGCGGCGCATCGAGATCCTGTTCAAGGTCGGCTACAGCGCCAATCTGAAGCAGGCGAGCGCGGTGCTGACAGGTGTCGCCGAAGCGCATGGGAAGGTGCTGCCCGACCCGGTGCCCTGGGCCGGGGTGACGAACCTGCTGGACAGCGCCGTCGAAGTGACCCTGCAGGCCTGGGTCGAGGTGGACGACTGGTGGCAGGTCAAGGCCGACCTCGTGCAGGGGGGCAAGGAGGCGCTTGACCTCGCAGGGGTGGAAATCCCCTTCCCGCATCAGGTCGCTGTGGCCTATGAACCGCCCGCGCCGGGACCCGATCCGGTCAAGAAACCGAAACCTGAACCTGAGCCCCAGACACCCGCGCCGGCCAAGCGCCGCCGCCGGCTGGGCCGGAAGGCCTGATTGCATGCGTTATGATTTCGGCTCCGACAACACCGCCGGCATGGCACCCGCCGCGCTGGATGCCCTGATCGCGGCGAATGACGGCTTTGCCCGGGCCTATGGCGCTGACGACGTCACCGCCCGCGCCGCCGATCTGATCCGCGCCCGGCTCGACGCCGACGCCGAGATCCGGTTCGTCTTCTCCGGGACGGCGGCCAACGCCATCGCCCTGTCCATGCTGGCCTGGCCGCACGAGGCGGTGCTGGCGCACCATGCCGCCCACGTCTGCACCGATGAGACGGGGGCTCCCGGCTTCTTCGGCTCCGGTGTCGGCCTGATCGGCCTGCCGGGTCTTTCGGGCAAGATCGAGCCGCTCGCGCTGCAGGCCGTTCTGGGAGAGCCCGAGGTCGGCCACCGCCAGCCCCCGGCGGCGCTCAGCCTGACCCAGTCCACCGAATACGGCACAGTCTATACCGAAGAGGAACTGCGCCACCTGATCGAGCCGGTGAAGCTCAAGGGCCATGGCGTGCATATGGACGGCGCGCGTCTCGCCAATGCGGCGGCGGCGGGCTTCGACCTGACGCAGATCGCGCGGCTGGGCGTCGATGTTCTGGTGTTCGGCGGGGCCAAGGCGGGGGCCAACTGCGCCGAGGCCATCGTCATGTTCGACAAGTCGCTTGCGCGCCGGATCGACAACCGGCTGAAGCAGGCCGGGCAGACGGCGTCCAAGACCCGCTTCCTCGCCGCCCCGATCCTGGGGCTGCTGGAGAGTGGCGACTGGGAGGCCGGCGCCGCCCACGCCAATCTGATGGCGCAGCGGCTGGCGGCGGGTATCGTTGCCCGCTCGCCCTTCGTTCTGGCCCATCCGGTCGAGGCCAATGCGGTGTTCGTGCGGATGCCGCCGGAGGCGCACCAGCGGCTGAACGCGGCGGGCTGGGCCTGCTACCGCTTCGACGACGGCTCGGTCCGGTTCGTCTGCTCCTGGGCGACCCGCGAAGAGGCCGTGGACGAACTCTTGCAGGCCATCGCAACGCTTTGAGCGCGGCGTCATTGAACAGTCGCCATGCCCCACCTAGATAGAACAAAGCATGACCATTCTCGTCTGACGGCGATCGGTCCGGGGCCGGAGAGACTGTCATGAACGCACCATCGCGCATCGCCGACCGCACGGCCGACGACCTGATGGCCTTCCGGATCGTCCGCGCCGCCATGCCCCTTCTGGCGGAGGGCCTGGGCGCCGAGGACCTCGCGGCACAGTCCATGGCCGACTGCAGTCCCGGCAAATGGCACCTGGCCCATACGAGCTGGTTCTTCGAGGCCATGATCCTGGGAGAGGAGCCGGGCTACCGCCCCGTCGATCCGCGCTTCCAGGCCCTGTTCAACAGCTACTATGAGGCGCTCGGGCCCCGGGTTGAACGCCCCGGGCGTGGCCTTATGACCCGGCCCTCGCTGGACGAGGTGCTGGCCTACCGGCGTGAGATCGACCGTCGCATGACGAATTGGCTCGGTGCGGGGCCGACCGATGCGCGACGGCTATACCTGTTCACCCTCGGACTGCATCACGATCAGCAGCATCAGGAACTGTTCCTGATGGACATCCTGAACCTCATGGCGCGCTCACCGCTGGACCCGGCGGCCTTCAAGGCAGAGCCGCGCGCGCGTCCGGCACAGCAGGCGAGGGGCGGGACCACCCGGTTCGACGGCGGCCTGGTCGAGATTGGCCACGACGGGGCGGGCTTCGCCTTCGACAATGAAGGACCGGCGCATCGGGTCTGGCTTGAGCCCTACGCCCTGGCCAACGATCTCGTGTCCAACGCCGACTGGGTCGCCTTCATCGATGACGACGGCTACGCCCGGCCCGGGCTGTGGCTCTCTGACGGCTGGGCGACGGTTCAGGCAGAGGGATGGGAGGCCCCCCTGTACTGGCGCCGCGAGGGCGACGGCTGGACGACCATGGCCCTGGCAGGCCGTGCGCCGGTCGATCCGGCGGCGGCGGTCCGGCACCTCAGCTTCTACGAGGCGGACGCCTATGCCCGCTGGTCCGGCAAGCGGCTGCCGACCGAGGCGGAATGGGAGCATGCGGTGCGCTGTCGTCCGGAGGCCTTTTCGAACGCCTTCGGCGAGGTCTGGCAATGGACCGCCAGCGCCTATGCGCCCTATCCGGGCTTCCAGCCGACCGCGGGCACGGCGTCCGAGTACAACGGGAAATTCATGGCCAACCAGATGGTGTTGCGCGGCTCCAGCTTCGCCACCCCCGAGGGCCATGCGCGGGTCAGCTATCGAAACTTCTTCTACCCCCATCAACGCTGGGCCTTCGCCGGCCTGCGGCTGGCCGAGGCCGCGCCGGTGCCGCTGGTCCGCGCGACGGATCAGGGCGAGACGGCCCGCTTCCGCCGCGACCTTGGCGCGGGTCTGTCGCGCATGCCCAAGGTCGCCTCGCCGAAATGGTTCTATGACGCCGAAGGTTCGCACCTGTTCGAGGCCATCACCCGCCTGCCGGAATACTATCCGACGCGGCAGGAAGCGGCCCTGCTGCGGCGGGTCGCGCCGGAATGGGCGGCGCGCTTCGGGCCTGACGCGGCCCTGGTCGAGTTCGGCTCGGGAGCCAGCGAAAAGACCCGCATCGTCCTCGACGCCGCGCCGGGCCTCGCCGCCTATGTGCCCATCGACATCAGTGCCGCCGCGCTCGACGCCGCCGCCCTTCGCATCGCCGAGGCCTATCCCGCGCTGAAGGTACACCCGCTGGTCGGCGACTTCCTGCATCTGGGGGCGCTTCCGGCCGGGATCGGGCAGGGACGCTGCATCGGCTTCTTCCCCGGCTCGACCATCGGCAATCTGGAGCGGGACGAGGCCATCGCCTTCCTGAGGGCCGCGCGCGGCCTGCTGGGGCCCGCCGCCCTGTTCATACTGGGCGTCGACCTGGTCAAGGCACCGGAGACGCTGATCGCCGCCTATGACGACTCCGCCGGCGTCACAGCCGCCTTCAACCGCAATCTTCTGGTGCGCGCCAACCGCGAGCTGGGGGCGGGGTTCGATGTGGATTCGTTCGCTCACCGTGCCGTCTGGAACGCCACGGGCTCGCGCATGGAAATGCATCTGGAGGCGACCCGCGACATGACGATCCTGCTGGATGGCCGCCGCATCGCCTTCAGGCACGGCGAGACCATCCATACGGAGAGCTCGCGGAAATACACCGAGGCCTCGGTGCGTGAACTGGCCGGGGCGGCCGGCTGGACCGTCGCCGGCTTCGAGACCAGCCCGGACCCCGCCGTGGCCCTCGCCCTGCTCGAGGCCTGAACAAGAAAAGGCGGCGACCGGAGCGGTCGCCGCCCTTTCGGATGTGTCCGGCGGGACGTCTATTCGACGACGGGCGGTGTCGTGCGGGGGCGTGCACCGTGGGAGGCCTCACCGCCCTTGCGGCCCGCCTGGGCCGCCAGACTGCGGTCCTGGGAGAAGCTGCGCTTTTCGCCGGGGACGCTGGCACCGCCCTTGCGGGCGATTTCGCGCTGGCGTTCCGGGTCCATCGAGGCGAAGCCCCGCTTGGACACGCCGGAGGCTCGTGTGGGCTGACCTTGAGCCATTTGAGGTTCCTTTCGTGGCGGCGCTGACTGTTCGGGGGATGAACCCTCTGCACGGCTTCCGGTTCCGGATTTCCGGTCACGCAATTGCGAGCGAATTTCGGGCTTTGGGCGACCGGCGGTCACGTGCGACCATATGGCTGCGGATCGCTTTCGCCGCCGCCGTCCGGGTCTTGCTGCGGCATTTCCTCGGGCGCGCCGGACGGATCGATGTCCGGTCCGGGCGTCTCGGACGGGATGATCTCGGGCGGCCCGCCGGGGCTGTCGGGTTCGACGAATGTCATGGTGGTTCTCCTTCCGGAAAGGAGAACGCGGTGGTGACCCTCGGCGTTCAATCACGATCGGGTGGGGCGCACCCCATGGCCGGCAGGCTTCAGGACGGCCCGGACGCCGGGCGGGCCATGGGCGTGCCGCGCATGGCGGCGTCCGACACGAAAGGATTGCTCCGACGCTCGGCTCCGAAGGTCGAGGTCGGCCCGTGGCCCGGCACGAAGGTGACGTCGTCGCCCAGCGGCCAGAGCTTGGTGGTGATGGCATGCAGCAGGCTGGCGTGGTCGCTGCGCGGGAAGTCGGTGCGGCCGATCGATCCCTGGAACAGGACGTCCCCGACCTGGGCGAATCGGGCCTCCCGGTTGAAGAAGATCACATGACCCGGCGTGTGACCGGGGCAGTGAAGGACCTCCCAGGTCGTCTCGCCCAGCGTCAGGACGTCGCCGTCGCCCAGCCAGCGGGTCGGGGTGAAGCTGCGTGCCTCGGGGAGTCCGTACATCTGCCCCTGGGCCGGAATGCCGTCGATCCAGAACTGGTCGTCCGGATGCGGGCCGATGATCTCCAGCCCGGTCTTCTCCTGCATCTCGGCCGCGCCGCCGGCGTGGTCGAGGTGGCCGTGTGTGATCCAGATGGCGTCAAGGGTCAGCCCCTGTTTCGCCACCGCGCCCAGCAGGCCGTCGACCGAAGCCCCCGGATCGATGATCGCGGCCTTCATCGTCTTGCGGCACCAGACGAGCGTGCAGTTCTGTTGCAGGGGCGTGACCGGGAAGACGGCGACGCCGATGGAGGCGGGTGAGGAACTCATACTGACCAGATAGCGCGCCGGGGGCTGCGCTGAAACCATGCTTCGTCCGCGTCTCACGTTGACCTTTCGGACGGTCATAGACATAAGGGCGGGCTTCAAAGGTGCCGCCTCCCCGGAAACGGATTTGGGGCGGCCCTTTTTGTTTTACCCACACAGCGCAGCGCCTGCCCAAAAGGTGCCGCCCCAGAGCGTCAGAATCCCGGCCATGCAAGTTGTCGAAAAGTCCAACGAAGGTCTCAGCCGCGTCATCGCGGTGACCATCCCCGTCGCCGAGCTGAACCAGAAGCTGGACGCCAAGCTGAAGGAAGTCGCGCCGCAGATGAAGCTGAAAGGCTTCCGTCCCGGCAAGGTCCCGATGTCTCACGTCAAGAAGACCTTCGGCCGCGACCTGATGGGCGAAATCGTCAATGACGCGCTGAACACCTCGAGCCAGAAGGCCCTCGACGACGCCAAGGTGCGTCCGGCCGCGCCCGCCGAGATGAAGCTGACCTCGGACATGGAAAAGGTCATCGCGGGCACGGAAGACCTCGCCTACGAAATGGCGCTGGAAGTCATGCCCGACTTCACCCCGACCGACATCAAGAAGCTGAAGCTGGCTCGCCCGACCTACGAAGCGTCGGACGCCGACCTGGACGAGGCGCTCACCGAACTGGCCGGCCAGGCCAAGTCCTATGCGGACAAGAAGGGCAAGTCCGTGAAGGCCGCCGAAGGCGACGAGGTCACGATCGACTTCCTCGGCAAGCTCGACGGCGAACCCTTCGAGGGCGGCGCCGCCGAGGACACCCAGCTGGTGATCGGCTCCAACCGCTTCATCCCGGGCTTCGAGGAGCAACTCAAGGGTACGAAGGTCGGCGACGAGACGGTCCTGAACGTGACCTTCCCGGCCGACTACCAGGCCGCCCATCTGGCCGGCAAGGCTGTGACCTTCGACGTCAAGGTCAAGGCCATCAAGGCCGAGGCCCCCGCCGTGATCGACGAAGAATTTGCCCAGCGCATCGGCATCGAGTCGCTGGACAAGCTCAAGGAACTGCTGCGCACCAACCTGAACCAGCAGTACACGGGCGCCGCCCGCTTCAAGCTGAAGCGCGCCCTGCTGGACGCCCTCGACAAGGCTCACGACTTCCCCCTGCCGCCCAAGATGGTCGAGGCCGAGTTCGACGGCATCTGGGGTCAGGTGCAGGCTGACAAGGAAGCCGGCCGCCTGCCGGAAGAGGACGCCAAGAAGTCCGAGAAGAAGCTCAAGGAAGAGTACCGCAAGATCGCCGAGCGCCGCGTGCGCCTGGGCCTGGTGCTCGCTGAGATCGGCCGCGCCAACAACATCCAGATCACGGACCAGGAACTGAACAACGCCATCATGAACGAGGCCCGCAACTATCCGGGCCAGGAGCGTCAGGTGCTGGACTTCTATCGCCAGAACCCCAACGCCGCCGCCCAGATGCGCGCCCCGATCTATGAGGAGAAGGTCTGCGACCTGATCTTCGATACGGCCAAGGTCACCGACACGCCGATCACCAAGGAAGAGCTGCTCAAGGAAGACGAGGACCTCTAGGTTCGACGTCCAGCCTGACGAACCCGCCCCGCCGCGACCCTGTCGCGGCGGGGTTTTCGTGTCCGGGAGGGTCGGGCAGGCGTATTCCCGGCCGGGCGGAACGTTGCTACGGTCCGTGTCCAGTCAGTCCGGGACACGCCCATGTTGTACGCCCTGTTGGCCGCCGCCCTGCTGGCGTCGCCCCAAGCCGCGCCGGCCGCCGGGACGGCACCCTCACAGGACCCGGTCCGCCTCGAAGACGTGGTGGTCGATGCGCGGCGGCTGGAGGACACCACCGAGGCCTATGTCGACGAGGTCGCCGCGCCCGCGCGTCGCCGCGGTCTGGCCCGCTGGAAGGACGGCATGTGCGTCGGGGTCGTCAATCTGCAGCGGGAGCCGGCCCAGTACCTCGCCGATCGGGTGTCCGACGTGGCCCGCAGCCTCGGCCTGCGCGCCCACGAACCCGGCTGCAATCCCAGCGTGCTGATCGTCGCCACCAGCGACGGGCCGCGCTTCACCGAACAGTTCGTGGCCATGCGCCCCCGGCTGTTCCGGGTCGGAGGGGCGGGCATGGATCGCGGCGGCGCGGAGCTGCGCGACTTCATCAGCGAGGAGCGGCCGGTCCGCTGGTGGCATGTCAGTCTGCCGGTGGACAGCGAGACCGGCGACGCCGTGGTGCGGTCCCCGGGCTACATCAGCGGCTCCGGAGCCGAGACGGGCGGGACTTCCGCCCAGCAGTACGCGCCCCAGACCCGGGTCCAGATTCCGTCCCGCCTCAACGACCAGACCGAGGACATCCTCAAGCGCGTCTTCATCATCATCGATGTCGACCAGCTCAACGGTGCCAGCATCGAACAGCTCGGCGACTATGTGGCCATGGTGGCCATGGCCCAGGTCGACCCGGACGCCGACACCGGTCAGTTCGACACCATCCTGAACCTGTTCGACGATCCCGCGACCGCCCCGACCGGTCTGACGGGCTGGGACCGGGCCTATCTGGACGGCCTGTACGATCCGAATTCCGAAACCCACCGCATCAACCAGCGCGTTCAGGTCCAGGCGGTCGCGTCCGCCATCGCCAGCGCCTACCGCGGCAGCACCGCCGATCCCGAAGACCTCGAACAGCCCTGACCGGGGGCTCGCGTCTGGATGGCATTCGCCAGGATTGACCCGTCAGTGGGGCGAGGTCAGGGTGGCCGACGCATTGTCAGCGGGGTTGCCATGTCGTCCTTGTCCGCCGTCCTGTCCCTGACTTTCGCGCTCATGGCCGGCGCGGCTTCCGCCCGGGAGCCGGCCCCCCAGACGCCGCCGGCCCGGCCTTCGGCCCAGCTGGAGGACGTGGTCGTCGAGGGCCGTCAGCTTGAGGCGCTGGTCCGCGAATTCGTCACCGAAGTCTCCCAGCCGGCCAACAATCGCGGTCTGGCGCGGTGGAACCGGCCGATCTGTGTCGGGGCGGTCAACCTGCGCAATGACGTCGGCCAGTATGTCGTCGATCGCATTTCTGACCTCGCCCGTGAGCTGGAGATCGAGGCCGGGGAGCCCGGCTGCCGGCCCAACGTCCTGATCGTGGCCGCCGTCGACGGTGCCGGGCTGGCCTCGGCGCTGGTCGAGGACCGGCCGCGCAATTTCGACCTGCGCCACAACGGCACGGATGCGGGGACCCGGGCGTTCCGGAATTTCAGGACCGGAGACCAGCCGGTGCGCTGGTGGCAGATCAGCATGCCGATCGATGCCGAGACCGGCACCCGGGCCGTGCGTCTGCCCGGAGACATCAGTCCGTCAACCGGCGGCCCCGTCGCCCCGACAATCAATGTCTTCGCCGCCTCGCGCCTGCGGACCCAGATCCGCGATGATTTGGTGCGATCCATCATCATCGTCGATGTCGACCGGCTGGGTGGGGCCAATCTGGTGCAGCTCGCGGACTATCTGGCGCTGGTGGCGCTGGCCCAGGTCGACTCCGAAGCCGACACCTCGGCCTTTCCGACCATCCTGAACCTGTTCGATGACCCGGCCTCGGCACCCGCGGGCCTGACGGACTGGGACCGCTCGTACCTGACGGCCCTGTACGAGCACGACCAGTTCCGCATCAACCGCAACAGCCAGGTCCGCGCGGTGGCCGAGGCGGTCACCCGCGACCGGCGCGAGGCGGGCCGGGCCCCTTCCGAGTGATCAGACTTTCCTGACGCCTTCGCGCCTTGCGTCAACGGTTCGGCAACGCGATATCCTGTCCAACAGGGTGAGCGACCGGTGAGTCGTGCCCGAATGCATCCCGAGAAGGCCCACATGCGCGATCCCATCGAACTGATGAACATGAACCTCGTCCCCATGGTGGTGGAGCAGTCCAGCCGGGGCGAGCGCGCCTTCGACATCTTCTCGCGCCTGCTGCGCGAGCGGATCATCTTCCTGACCGGCCCGTTCGAGGACGGCATGGCGTCGCTGATCTGCGCCCAGCTGCTGTTCCTCGAGTCGGAGAACCCGAAGAAGGAAATCAGCATGTACATCAACAGCCCAGGCGGTCAGGTGTCGTCGGCGCTCGCGATCTACGACACCATGCAATACATCCGCTCGCCGGTTTCGACGGTGTGCATGGGCATGGCTGCCTCGGCCGGTTCGCTGATCCTCGCCGCCGGCGCCGCCGGCCAGCGCGTGGCCCTGCCGAACGCCCGCATCATGGTGCACCAGCCCTCGGGCGGCTTCCGCGGCCAGGCCTCGGATATCGAACTGCACGCCGCCGACATCCGCTACACCAAGCGCCGCCTCAATGAGATCTACGTCCACCACACCGGCCGGACCTATGAAGAGGTCGAACGCACCCTGGACCGCGACCACTTCATGAGCGCCGAGGAAGCCAAGGCCTGGGGCGTCGTCGACCACGTCTACGACCGCCGCGAACAGGCCGAGGGCGACGGGGTGAAGACGGTCTGACGTCGGCCGCGCATCGGTGATGAAAAGGCGCGCCGGAGACGGCGCGCCTTTTTCTTTGTGCTATCAGGACGCCATGCAGACGCGTGACAACACCGGGACCGTCGAGATCGACGGCGACATCTACCATTGGGAGCTGCGGCGTCAGCCCCGGCCCCTGAGCGGCGGCAAGTGGGAAGGGATCGCCGTGACGCTGCGCCTGGCCGACTTCAAGCGCGAGGCCATTGTGCAGTTCCCGCCGCCCCTGCGCCCCAACGGCCGCCCGGACACGGAAAAGCAGTTCGTCAATCCGGACCACATTCGCAACGCTGTGACGGCGGTGATCGAAGCGGGATGGAATCCGACCTCCCGCGGCAAGCCGATGGTTTTCGACGTGGACGCCGAAGGGCACTGACGGGTCGCGTCAGCCCTTGAAGCGCCGGAACCCGGCCTCATCGGCGATAGCCAGCATCTCCGTGTCGCCAGAGGTGTCGCCATAGGCCGCCGCCAGCGCCATATCGTCACCGAACGCGGCCCGCAGCCGGCGCACCTTTTCCTCTCCGCGGCAGTTCGGGCCGGCAAACGCGCCCGTGACCCGGTCATCGCTGTCGAAGAGCAACGGCGTGCCCAGCAAGGCCTCGGCGTCGAGCCGTCGGGCGAACGGCGCCACGGTGGTCGTGGGACTGGCGGTGACGATCACGCGAAACGCCCCCTTCCTGCCCCAGTCATTCCAGCAGGCGAGGGCGTCATGGCGCATGAAGCCCGGCCAGACCTGACCGGCGAAGGCTTCGGCGTCGGCCTCCAGCTGGACCCGGGGCACGCCCTTCAGGAATTCCCGCACCGAGGCGGCCTTCAGTCGCCCGCGGTCCCGGTCCCCGACATAGGCGGCGACATCCGGTGTCAGCCTCGCCAGACCCTTCAGCCAGCCGCGCCCGCCTGCCCGCCAGCGCAGAAACCCGGTGAAACTGTCACGAACCGTCAGCGTGCCGTCGAAATCAAACGCCACAATGGCCTGATCCTTGCCCCGCGGCTGGTGAATCAGGGCAGGGCTTCCCATGTCAGACATTCGCCGCGATCTCCCCCGACATTTGACCGTCCGCTTCCGGTTCCAGCCACGCTTGGCCGGGGTTGTGGCGGGGCTCGGTATGGGTGATTGTCAATTTCTGAAGACCTTTGCGCCCACTGTCCGGGAATCAACGCGAAGGATGCGCGTTAGCCCCATATCGGGGTGAACCGCGGGAGTGAGAAGACCTCGATGACCAAAGCCGCCGGCACCGACGCCAAGAGCACGCTCTACTGCTCATTCTGCGGGAAGAGCCAGCACGAGGTGCGCAAGCTCATCGCCGGACCGACCGTGTTCATCTGCGATGAATGCGTCGAACTCTGCATGGACATCATCCGTGAAGAGCACAAAATCTCTTTCTCCAAGGCCAAGGACGGAGTGCCGTCGCCGAAGGAGATCCGGGAGGTCCTGGACGACTACGTGATCGGCCAGTCGCACGCCAAGAAGGTGCTCTCGGTCGCGGTGCACAACCACTACAAGCGGCTGAACCACGCGACGAAGAACAACGACGTCGAACTGGCCAAGTCCAACATCATGCTGATTGGGCCGACCGGTTCGGGCAAGACGCTGCTGGCCCAGACGCTGGCGCGCATCATCGACGTGCCCTTCACCATGGCCGACGCCACGACCCTGACCGAAGCCGGCTATGTCGGCGAGGACGTCGAGAACATCATCCTCAAGCTGCTCCAGGCCTCGGACTACAATGTCGAGCGGGCCCAGCGCGGCATCGTCTACATCGACGAGATCGACAAGATTTCGCGCAAGTCGGACAACCCGTCGATCACCCGCGACGTGTCGGGCGAGGGCGTGCAGCAGGCCCTGCTGAAGATCATGGAAGGCACCGTCGCCTCCGTGCCGCCGCAGGGTGGCCGCAAACATCCCCAGCAGGAGTTCCTGCAGGTCGACACCGCCAACATCCTGTTCATCGTCGGCGGCGCCTTCGCCGGCCTCGAGAAGGTCATCACGGCGCGCGGCGACGGCGCCTCGATCGGCTTCGGTGCCAAGGTCAAGGAAATCGACGAGCGCCGCACGGGCGACATCCTCAAGGGTGTCGAGCCGGACGATCTGATGCGCTTCGGCCTGATCCCCGAGTTCATCGGCCGTCTGCCCGTTCTGGCGACGCTGGAGGACCTGGACGAACCGGCCCTGGTCACCATCCTGACCGAGCCCAAGAACGCCCTGGTCAAACAGTACAAGCGTCTGTTCGAGATGGAGAATGTCGACCTGACGTTCACCGACGACGCCCTGATCGCCGTCGCCAAGAAGGCCATCACCCGCAAGACCGGCGCCCGCGGCCTGCGTTCGATCCTCGAAGGCATACTGCTGGAGACGATGTTCGAACTGCCGACCTTCGAAGGCGTCGAGGAAGTGGTGGTCAACGCCGAGGTCATCGAGGGCAAGGCCCAGCCGCTGCTGATCTACTCCGAGACCAAGTCCAAGAAGGCCGCGCCCGACAGCGCCGCCTGATGTAGCGACCGGTCGGGGTGGCGCTGATGTCCGCCCGGGCCGGGGGCGTCGACGACAGGCTCGCCTGGCGCGGCGACATACAGGGTCTTCGTGGCGTCGCCGTCCTCGCGGTCGTGCTCTATCACGCCTGGCCGGACAGGTTCGCCGACGGCTTTCGCGGCGTCGACGTCTTCTTTGTCCTGTCGGGCTATCTGATCACCGACCTGCTGCTGCGCCGCGCCGGGACGGGGGCGTCGTCCCTGGTCGACTTCTACGCCGCACGCGCGCGGCGTCTGGTCCCGGCGCTCCTGGTCCTGCTGGTGACCCTGGTCCTGTTCGGCCTCGTCGCCCTTGCGCCGCGCGATCTCGCCAAACTCGGCTCCGACCTGGCGGCGGCTTCGACCTTCAGTTCGAATATCTGGTTCGCCCTGCAGCAGGACAACTATTTCAGTCCCCAGCCGGCCAGCCCCCTGCTGCACCTCTGGTCGCTTGCCGTCGAGGAGCAGTTCTACCTCGTCTGGCCGCTCCTGATCCTTGCCCTCTGCCGGTTCGATCGAGGGCGCTGGACGGCGGCCCTGGTCACGGTCCTGGCCCTGGGCTCCCTTGCCCTCTGGGCCGACCGGTGGGGGAACGAGGCCCGGACGCTGGCCTTCTACCTCCCCGACAGTCGGACCTGGCAACTGGCCGGGGGTGCGCTGGTCGCCCTGATTCCCCCATGGGGCCTGACAAGGCCCGCCGTCCGCCAGGGGCTCGGTGCCCTGGGCCTGGTGCTCGTGGTGTTGAGCTGTTTCATCGCCTTTGACATTCCGGGATCGCGCAGCCGCGCCGTGATGGCGGTGGGCGGCACCATGCTGTTGATCCACTCGGGCCGTTCGGTGGTCACGCTCGTGGGCCGTCTGCTGTCGTTGAAACCGCCCGTCTTCCTCGGGACGATCTCGTACTCTCTCTACCTCTGGCACTGGCCACTGCTGTTCCTGCCTTCTCTTGTCGTCAGTCGCGCCCTGTCAAATCTCGAGACCGTGGTCTGCCTGCTCCTCGCGGGCGTCGTTTCAGTCCTCTCCTGGCGATTTGTCGAACAGCCGTTCCGACGGGGGCCGGTGTTGCGGGTTCCCCCGTTCAAGGTCCTGGTCGTGACCCTGGTGTGCATGGCGCTGACGGCGGGGATCGGCCTGTCCCTGCGGATGCTCGACGGGTTGCCGCAGCGCGTTCCTTCGGAGGTGCGGAAGGTCGATGCCATTCTGAAGATGCGGGAGATGCGGGACATGTTCATGGCGTTCTGTGGCCGGGACCCCGATGCCGAGCTCTGCCGGCTGTGGACCGTAGCCCCGGCTGCGGACAGCGAACTGCTCGGTTGGGGCGACTCCCACATGCGGCACTACATCACCGTGCTTTCGGGCTGGTCGGCGGCGCATGATATAACGGACGGCTATATCTGGAATCTCGGCTGTTTTCCTACCGTCGTGACGGCGGACGAGTCATGGGTCAGGCCGGGCTGCGTCGCCGGCAACCGGGAGCAGCTTGCGGCGTTCGGGGCTGGGCGCAGGTTGAGGTTTGTCGTCCTTTCGACTCGCTGGACATACGAGATTGGCATGGCGGAGCCCAAGGGCGGGTTGAGGCGGAGCCTGGACGCCAACCTCGTAGCCCTCAGGTCCCGGTTTGGCGCGGACGTCCGCATCCTGATCATTGGGCCGACCCCGGAGTTTCACACCGACCCCGGCGACTGCTTTGCCAGGCGAAGGACCGCTTCGCTGAACACCGCCTTCTGCACGAACATGGAACCCAGCAATGCGCTGCGGGCGGGGCAGGTCCATGCGGTTCTGTCAGGGTTCGCGCGGGACAACCCGGAGGTTCGCCTGATCCTTCCGTGGTCCCGCTTCTGCGGCCCGAGGCGATGCATGACGTGGAAAGATGGTGAGCTGCTGTTTTTCGACACCAACCACCTCACGCCTGCAGGGGCGGCGCTCATCGTGCCGGACATCGAAGCTGCCGCGGAGCTTTCAAGCGGAAGGAATGGAGAAGAGGTGTTCTCCCGCTCTGCGACGCTTGAACAGTAGGCGATTGAGACCAAACACTCGTGCGAACGCCGTCGGAATCGACGGGTCGGTGCTCGCGTTCCGTCATGTCGCCGGTTCTTTCGCGGCGACGGGCCGGAGATCACCAATGGCCCGTCCGGGCCGCCCGGAACCGATGGCGACGCCTTGTCTATGCCTCGAGGCGGCGGCGAGGTCCGGCAGGCCGGCTCCCGTCCCGGGTGCCTGGTGCGTATTCGGGCTCGAGACGAGCCAGAATGAACCCTCCCAGCGTTCGGACGGGCTTGTGATCGGGCATGCCCGTGGTGACGAGGGATATGTCCCTCGGTGGCGCATAGGTCCCGAAGAGCCTGTCCCAAATCGTGAAGAGGAAGGAGAAATTCCGGTTGAAATCACGCGGATCGGCGCTGTGGTGGATGAAGTGGTGCCGATTGTCGATCAGCACATCCTTGAACACACCATAGTTCACATTGGCGCGGGTGTGGAGAAACCGGTCGTGGACGGCCATCATCCCGCCGATCCACAACAGCATCTCGAATTCGACGACGACCAGGGCCACAAGGACGCTGCTGGCGATCTGCAGACCGATCAGGTCGACCGGATGCGTGGAGCTGTTCATCGAGTCCATGTCGCGAACGCTGTGGTGCACCGAATGGAAACGCCAGAGCCAGGGGATCGCATGCTGCGCGCGGTGCGCCCAGTACTGGGCCAGGTTGAGGATGCAAAGGCTGAGCAGGGCGAGGGCGATCGGTGCCGCCGGGGCGAGCCAGTCCGGCAGACTGGCCTCGGTGACCCGGAGCAGGGGTGGAAGTCCCCAGGTGTCCGGCAGGATCCTGGCCACGAACGGGCTGGCCGTGGCCAGGATCGCCGTGGACCAACCTTGCAACGCCGTGGCTTCCATGGTGGTGCGCCAACTTTTCGGCGGGCCTTCCAGAAGGACCTCGACCAGCAGGCAGACACCGAAAATCGCCAGTCTCAGGACCACCACCAGGACGAGCCATGCGGAGAATGCGAGGCCTCCCAATACGAAATTGGTGGGTGACAGGTCCCGGACCATTGCCTTGCCGAAGGCCGTCAGCTGGCCGAACAACCCTTCTTGAAACGGCATTGTGTACTGCAATGCGATGGCGGCCCCGAACAGGAAGACCAGCGCCGCCAATGAGGCGAAGCGCCGGGCGGTTGCGTCTCCTGAGCCGGTGGCGGTCGGGGAACCCATGCCGTTTCGGTAGATCAAATCCGCCCGGGTGCCTAGCCGGGCGGTCCGTGGGCGAAACACGCGACGCATGTGAATGGATTGCGGACACGCTTGAACGGCGCGTCATCTGAACCACATACTCATCCGAAGGCCGCTGAATGGCGGGCCGAGTCGGAACGGCGGGGCAGAGGCGCTCCGCACGCCGCCGCGGCGGGTCCGAGATCAACGAGGACCCAGTGAGAGTTGCATCATGACTGACACCAAAACACTGCCCGTGCTGCCGCTGAGAGACATCGTCGTCTTTCCGCACATGGTCGTCCCGCTGTTCGTGGGCCGCGAGAAGTCGGTCAAGGCGCTCGACGAGATCATGAAGGGCGAAAAGCAGATCCTGCTGGCCACCCAGAAGAACAGCGTCGACGACGACCCCTCCGCCGACGCCATCTATCCGATCGGCGTTCTGGCCACCGTGCTTCAGCTGCTCAAACTGCCCGACGGCACCGTCAAGGTGCTGGTCGAGGGCAAAAGCCGCGCCCGCCTGACCAAATTCACCGACCGCGCCGAGTATTTCGAGGCCGAGGCCGTCGAGATCACGGATGATCCGGGCGAGCCGGCCCAGTCCGAAGCCCTGCTGCGCGCCGTGATCGAGCAGTTCGAAAACTATGTGAAGCTGAACAAGAAGGTGCCGCCGGAGGCCCTCAGCTCCATCCCCCAGATCACCGACCCGTCCAAGCTGGCCGACAGCGTGGCGGCCCATCTGTCGGTCAAGATCGGCGACAAGCAGGGCCTGCTGGAGACCATCGCTGTCCCGGAACGGCTGGAGAAGGTCTACGGCCTGATGGAGGGCGAAATCTCCGTCCTGCAGGTCGAGAAGAAGATCCGCTCGCGCGTGAAGCGCCAGATGGAGAAGACCCAGCGCGAATATTATCTGAACGAGCAGATGAAGGCGATCCAGCGCGAGCTGGGCGAGACCGACGACAGCCGTGACGAGATCATGGAGCTGGAGAAGCGCATCCGTAAGACGCGCCTGTCCAAGGAAGCCCGCACCAAGGCCGAGGCCGAGGTCAAGAAGCTGCGCAACATGAGCCCGATGTCGGCGGAATCGACGGTGGTGCGCAACTACCTCGACTGGCTGCTGTCGATCCCGTGGGGCAAGGCCAAGTCGAAGGCCATCGACCTCAACAAGGCCGAGGAGATCCTCGAGGAGGACCACTACGGCCTCGAGAAGGTCAAGGAACGGATCATCGAATATCTGGCCGTCCAGGCCCGGACCAATACGCTGAAGGGGCCGATCCTGTGCCTCGTCGGTCCTCCGGGCGTCGGCAAGACCTCGCTGGCCAAGTCGATCGCCAAGGCCACGGGCCGGGAGTATATCCGCATGTCGCTGGGCGGCGTGCGCGACGAGGCCGAAATCCGCGGCCACCGCCGGACCTACATCGGCTCCATGCCGGGCAAGATCATCCAGTCGATGAAGAAGGTGAAGACGACCAACGCCTTCATCCTGCTGGACGAGATCGACAAACTGGGCGCGGACTGGCGCGGCGACCCGACCTCGGCCCTGCTCGAGGTGCTGGATCCGGCGCAGAACAATGCGTTCGGCGACCACTATCTGGAGGTCGACTACGACCTGTCCAACGTCATGTTCGTGACCACGGCCAATACGCTGAACATGCCCCAGCCCCTGCTGGACCGGATGGAGATCATCCGGGTCAGCGGCTACACCGAGGACGAGAAGGTGCAGATCGCGCTGCGTCACGTCCTGCCCAAGGTGACGGCTGAAAACGGCCTCAAGCCGGCGGAATTCATCGTGCCGGAGGACATGGTCCGCGACCTGATCCGC
>CALRXX020000006.1:0-152217 GCA_943372245.1 bacterium | reverse complement strand
TGGAGGAGCTCGGCTATCCGGTGCTGTTCTATGAAAACACCGACGGCGGCCACGCGGCGGGGGCCAACCTGCGCGAGACCGCGCGGCGGCTGGCGCTGGAATACACCTATCTGACCCGGCGGCTGATGGACGCCCCGGCGGCGGAATAGGGTTCTCAAATATCCGCTCATCCCGGCGAATGCCGGGACCCAGATGCAAGCTGGAGCGGCGGGAAACGGGGCAGAGTTATCCCATGGCCGGTCCCTGCCGCCGGCGCTTTTGATCTGGGTCCCGGCATTCGCCGGGATGAGCGGAGTTGAACATGCGTCACCTGATCCTGTCTGCCGCGATTCCGGCGTTGATGCTCGCGGCCTGTGCGGGCGCGCCGGCGACGATGGAGGTCCCGACGCTGACCGTGGCCGACGTGCCGCGTCCGCTGCTGCTCCCGCCGCCCCACATGCCGGCCGACCTTAGCCCCGCCGGCGTCCGCGCCGCCGACGACCATCTGGCGCTGGAGGAGGTCAACGGGACCGAGGCCATGGCCTTCGTCGCCGGCGAGAACCAGCGCGCCCTGGCCGCCCTGACCGGCGACCGTCGCTATGAAACCTTCCGCCGGCAGGCCGAGGCGATCCTGACCGCCACCGACCGCATCCCCGGCCCGAGCTTCCTCGGCGACGGCATCGGAAACTTCTGGCAGGACGCGGCCAATCCCAAGGGCATCTGGCGGCGCACGACGCTGGAGTCCTATCGCTCGGCCGATACCCGCTGGGAGACCATCCTCGACATCGACGCCCTGGCCCGCGCCGAGGGCCGCGACTGGGTGTTCAAGGGGGCCGACTGTCTGGCCCCGGACGAAACCCGCTGCCTGATCAGCCTGTCCGACGGCGGCAAGGACGCCGTGGTGGTGCGCGAGTTCGACACGACCACCAAGCGTTTCGTCGACGGCGGCTTCAGCCTGCCCGAGGGCAAGCACCGGCTGGAATGGCTGGACCGGGACACGCTTCTGGTGGCGACGGATTTCGGCGCGGGAACGCTGACGGAGAGCGGCTATCCCTTCATCGTCAAGTCGCTGCGCCGCGGTCAGACGCTGGCGCAGGCCACCGAAGTCTATCGCGGCGACATCGGCGACGGGGGGTATGGCGTCAGCCCGAGCGTCTATCGCGACCGTACCGGCACGGTGCAGGCGGTGCTGATCAGCCGGCCGCTCGACACCTTCCGGGCGGAAACCTGGGAACTGGTCGACGGCCGTCCGGTGAAGCTGAACCTGCCGGAGCGGGTCAGCATTTATGGCGTGCAGGGCGGGTCATTCATCCTGTCGCCGGATGAGGACTGGTCGCGGCCCGGCAGGCGGCACAAGGCCGGTTCCCTGCTGGCCATCTGCATCCCCTGTGTCCGCCCCACGGACGGTCCGGTGGTGATCTCCAACCAGGTCGACACCATCTTCGAGCCGACCGACCGTCAGTCGATCGGCGGCGTCCGGGTCATGCACGACCGGGTCGTGGTAGCCATCTCGGACAATGTCGTCGGGCGTCTGGCCGTGTTCCAGAACCGCGGCGAATTCGGCTGGCCCAGAACCGACGTTGCCGTGCCCGAAAATGTCGATGTCTCGCTGGGCGACTCTTCGAAATCGCGCGGCGAGTTCTTCGTCTCGACCCAGGGATTCCTGACGCCGCCGACCCTGAGTCTGGCTGACGTGTCATCGCCCGACATGACGCAGATCCGCACCGCGCCCGCCCGCTTCGACGCCTCCACCCACGTCGTCGAACAGTTCGAGGCCACCTCGTCCGACGGGACGAAGATCCCCTATTTCGTCACCCGGCCGCGTGACCTGGTCATGGACGGCCACGCCCCGACGATCATCTACGGCTACGGCGGATTCCAGGTGTCCAAGCCGCCGGTCTACATCGCCGAGATGGGCAAGCTGTGGCTCGAGAACGGCGGGGTCTATGTCAACGCCAACATCCGCGGCGGCGGCGAGTTCGGGCCGGAGTGGCATCAGTCGGTGCTGAACGAGAACCGCCAGCTGGCCTTCGACGATTTCGCGGCGGTGGCGCGGGACCTGCAGGCGCGGGGCATCACCTCGCCGCGCCGCACCGGCATCTATGGCCGCTCCAACGGTGGGGTCCTGACCTCCGTGTCGATTACCCAGCACCCGGAGCTGTTCCATGCGGCGGTGATCGAGAGCCCGCTGATCGACATGCTGCGCTATCACGAACTGCCCGCCGGGGCCTCGTGGATCGGCGAATACGGCGACCCGCGCATTCCGGAAGAGGCGGCCTGGATCGCCCGATACTCCGCCTACCAGAACCTGCGTCCGGGCGCGGACTATCCGCGCGTCTACATCACGACCAACACCCGCGACGACCGCGTCCACCCCGGCCATTCGCGGAAGTTCGCCGCGCGGCTGGGCGAGATGGGCTACGACCACCTCTATTACGAAGAGACCTCAGGCGGTCACTCCAACGACGCCGACCCGATCGCCAATGCGAGGCGCTGGGCGCGGCATTATGTGTATCTGGCGCAGCAGTTGATGGATTAGGGCAGGGGCAAACCTGCCCCCGCCGCTATCGTCATCCCGGGGGCGCGAAGCGAACCCCGGGACCCAGCGGCGCGCGCGAGCGCGAAACTGTCGCGAGCGCCGTCAGCGAGCAGAGACCCGTAGCCGCCGGTGTTTCGCCGCCGTCGCGGTGCCGCTGGGTTCCGGCCTTCGCCGGAATGACGATAGTGGGGCCTAAGCCGGCTCGACCACCTTGGCCTTTTTCGGCTTGGCGGGCTTTTCCGCCTTGGGCGCCTTGGCCGGTTTCTCGGCCTTTACCTTCGCCGGCCTGGCCGCCTTCTTGGCCAGCTTCTTCGCGTCACGGGCGGCCTTCTTGGCGGCGCGGGCCTCGGCCCGGGCCTTGTCGGGGGCCGCATCGGCTTCGCCGGCCAGTTCACCGAGCAGGTCGAGGAAGCCCTCACGCTTGGCCTTCGGCAGCAGGGCGAGGATGCGTTTGTCAGCGGCCTCGACCTTCGGCCGTGCGGCGTCCAGCGCGGCCTGACCGGTCGCAGACAGCCGGACCGCCTTGGCCCGGGCGTCGATCGCGGATTTCTCACGGTCCAGCAGGCCCTTGGTCGTCATGCGCGAGACCAGATCGGCCAGGGTGGAGCGGTCGATGCCCGTGGCCCGGACCAGATCGGTCTGGGTCAGGCCTGACTTCTGTGACACGGCTTCCAGCACGGCGAACTGGCGTTGGGTCAGGCCGTCGGAGCCGGCCTCCTCGGAATAGATGTCGAGCGCCAGCTGCAGCACGCGGTGCATCAGATGGCTGGGCGAGCCGCCCAGACTACCGCTGCGCTTCGACTTGTTCCCGGACTTGACCATGAACCGTATCCCTTCGGCCTCGATGGGCCATGCGTAGCAGCGGCGTTTTACGGTTTGACGACGGACGATCCGCCACCGGTCTATGGCGCGGTGTCGGGCTCCGCGGGTGCCATCGGATCGACCGGCGCGTCCGGAGAGGTCAGGTTGCGCATGATCAGCGGGATCTGCGACAGGCCGAAGGCGGACGATGCGATCCACAGCACGCCGCGGAAGCTGACCCAGACGTCGGCCGGGTCGATGTCGTGGCGACCGACCTGGGCGGCGGCCCAGCCGACCAGGGCTTCGCTGCGGACCAGTTCATTGACGATGGCGACGGCCAGAAAATAGACGCCGTAGCGCAGGGTCAGCGTCCGCCAGGCCCGGTCGTTGATGGGAATCACCGTGCCCAGCAGGGCCTTCAGCGGTTGTTTGCCGAGGAATATCCCGCCGATCAGGGCGGCGGCCAGCGACAGGTTCAGCGCCGTGACCTTGATCTTCACCCACAGGGCATCGCCGGTCAGCACGGTCAGCAGGCCGAAGACGAGGGCGAAGCCGCCGACCAGCAGAGGCATCAGGGCCAGGCGTTTCTCGACGATCAGGCCGACCGCCACGCCCACGGCGGAACCGGCGACGAGGAACCAGGTCGCGTGAACGAGGGCGTCGTCGCCGCTCATCCCGCGCAGGCGCATCACCAGGAAGGCGAGGCCGAAGGCCAGCAGGCCGCCGAAATCCACGGCCTGTCTCAGGCCGGACTCCTTCTTCGCGGTCGGTTCCGGGGCGGGGGCGTCAGTCATGCGTCAGTCCTCAAGCCCCACCAGAAGTCGTGAAAAGGCGCGCGCGTCAAACGGTTGCAGATCCTCGACGCCTTCGCCGACGCCGATCAGCTTGATCGGGGCGTCCGAGGCCTGGGCCACGGGCACCAGAACCCCGCCGCGCGCCGTGCCGTCCAGCTTGGTCATGACCAGTCCGGAGACATAGGCGGTCCGGCCGAAGATCTGTTCCTGGGCCAGGGCGTTGCGGCCGACCGTGGCGTCCAGCACCAGCAGGGTCTCGTGCGGGGCTTCCGGATCGATCTTCTTCAGCACGCGAACGATCTTGAGCAGTTCGTCCATCAGGGCGGACTTGTTCTGCAGCCGGCCGGCCGTGTCGATCAGGACGACGTCGTAGCCCTCTGCCTTCGCCCGGGTATAGGCGTCGAAGGCCAGGCCGGCAGGGTCGGCGCCGTCTCGGCGACTCTCGAAGCTCGCCCCGGCGCGCTCGGCCCAGACTTTAAGCTGTTCGCGGGCGGCGGCGCGGAAGGTGTCACAGGCGACGATCATCACCTTCGCGCCCTGTCCGGTCAGGTCGGCCGCGATCTTGCCCAGGGTCGTGGTCTTGCCCGAACCGTTGACCCCGACGAACAGGGTGACGAACGGTCGCGCGCCGGACAAAGGCTCGTAGCGGGCCTCGTGGTTGATCAGTTCGGCGGTCACGGCCTCGGCCAGGGCCTCCTTGACCTCGCGCTCATTGGCGCCCGCCCCGAAGCGCAGCTCGCGGAAGCGGGCCACGATCCGGTCGGTGGCCGCGGGCCCCAGATCGCTCTCCAGCAGATGCTCTTCCAGCCCCTCGAGCGCGGCCTCGGACAGCGGTTCCTTGATGAAGGTCGCGACGACCTGTTCGGTCATCTGCTTCGAGGAGCGGGAGAGGCCCTCGGTCAGGCGTGAGAGCCAGCCCTTTTTCGGCGCGTCGTTCATGGGTTGGCTTTAGCGGGGCAATGGTTGAGCGTCACGAGCAATCGCATTTTCACCCGCTCATCCCGGCGAATGCCGGGACCCAGATGGACAGACTCGCTCAGCGAAGAGGAGACGCGCCGCCTGATCCAGCCGCTGGAGCCCGTAATCCGGGTCCCGGCATTCGCCGGGATGAGCGGAGGTGTGGTGGCAGCGAAGCCGGATGGGCGCTAGAACGATCCCAATCAGGATCACAGCCTTGCCCAAGACCCACCCGTTCCATTCGCCCCGCACCCACGGCTTCGTCCGCGTGGCCGCCGCGACGCCGGTGGTCCACACCGCCGACCCCGCCGCCAATGCCGAGGAGCATATCGCCCTGATCCGGCAGGCAGGCGAACAGGGCGTCGACCTGATCGTCTTCCCCGAGCTGTCGCTGAGCGGCTACGCCATCGACGACCTGCTGATGCAGGACGCCCTGCTGGCCGAGGTGGAGCGGCAGATAGCGGTACTGGCTGATGCTGCGGAGAAGGAGGGCATGATCGCGGTCGTCGGCGCGCCTCTGCGCAACGGCGACGCCCTGTATAACTGCGCTGTTGTTCTGGGTTCGGGGGCCGTGCTCGGTGTGGTGCCGAAGACCTATCTCCCCAACTACCGGGAATATTATGAGAAGCGCTGGTTCGCCCCCGCCGCCAGCCGGTCGGAGGACACGATCGTCCTCGACGGCGAGACGGTCGATTTCGCGCCCGGCCTGATCTTCGAGGCGGTGGATCGGCCCGGCTTCGTCTTCGCCGCCGAAATCTGCGAGGACTTTTGGGCGCCGCAGCCGCCCTCGACACGGGCGGCGCTGGCCGGGGCTCGCATCCTGCTGAACCTGTCGGCCTCCAACATCGTCATCGGCAAGGCGGATGAACGGGCCCTGCTGTGCGCCAGCCAGTCGGTGCGGACGCTGTCAGCCTATGTCTTCACCGCCTCGGGCTGGGGCGAGAGCACCACCGATCTGGCGTGGGATGGTCAGGCGACGATCCATGAACTGGGTGCGAAACTGGCGGAGGGCGAGCGGTTCTCCCTGGAGAGCCAGCTGACGATCGCGGACATCGACGTCGAGCGGATCGGGCTGGACCGGCTGCGCAACGGCACCTTCGCCGACTGTGCGCGGCTCGAGGGTGAGCCCGCGACGGTCGTGCCGTTCGAGGCGGAACCGGGGCCGGCCACCGACCTCCGCCGCCCCCTCGACCGCTTCCCCTTCGTGCCCGACGACCCGGCGCGGCTGGACCAGGACTGCTACGAGGCCTTCAACATCCAGGTGCAGGGGCTGATGCGCCGGATGAAGGCGACCAGCGCCGAGCGGCTGGTCATCGGCGTCTCGGGCGGGCTGGATTCGACCCAGGCCCTGCTGGTCGCCTGCCGTGCCTTCGACCGGCTGGGCCTGCCGAGGACCGGCATCCTCGCTTATACCCTGCCCGGTTTCGCTACCTCGGAGGGCACGAAGTCGAACGCCTGGGCCATGATGAAGGCGCTGGGCGTCACCGGGGCGGAGATCGACATCCGGCCGACGGCGCAGACCATGCTGGAGGCCATCGGCCATCCGTTCGCCAGCGGCGAGCCGGTGCACGACATCACCTTCGAGAACGTCCAGGCCGGTCTGAGGACGGACTATCTGTTCCGGCTGGCCAACCAGAACGGTGCCTTTGTGCTTGGCACCGGCGACCTGTCGGAACTGGCCCTGGGCTGGTGCACCTATGGCGTCGGCGACCATATGAGCCACTACAACGTCAACGGCGGCGTGGCGAAGACCCTGATCCGGCACCTGATCCGCTGGGTGGCGATGAAGGAGCATACGGGCGGGGCGGCGGACGTGCTGCAGGCCATTCTGGATACGGAGATTTCGCCCGAACTGGTCCCCGCCGGTGCGGACGGCAAGCTGCAGTCCACCGAGGCGACGGTCGGGCCCTATGCGCTGAACGACTTCTTCCTGTTCTACATCACCCGCTTCGGCCTCAAGCCGTCGAAGGTGGCGTATCTGGCGCATCAGGCATGGAAGGACGCGGCGACCGGCCACTGGCCGAGCGCCACGCCGGACGAGGAGCGGGTCGCCTATGACCTGCCCACGATCAAACACTGGCTGCGCAAATTCCTGTTCCGCTTCTTCCAGACCAGCCAGTTCAAACGCTCCGCCCTGCCCAACGGGCCGAAGGTGGTCACGGGGGGATCACTGTCGCCGCGTGGAGACTGGCGCGCGCCGTCGGATGCCACCGCCCGGGTTTGGCTGGATGAGCTGGAGGCGAACGTCCCGGAGGGGTGATTGGTGGTTGGTGATTGGTGATTGCGAGTTCGCTTTTCGCGGGCCGTTGAGCCCGGTCAGCACTGCATCAGCCACCAATCACCAACCACCAATCACCCGCTTCAGGGCAACTCGCTCAAAAACGGAAAGATCGCCGCCTTGGCCTCGGGCTCGTCGAGCATGGGGGCGTGGCCGACACCGGGGACCTCGACATAGTCCATCCTGGGCGCGCGTTTGCGCATCTTCGCCGCGATCTGGGGGCTGAGCAGGTCGGAGGTCTCGCCGCGCACCAGCAGGGTCGGCCGGCCCTTGGCCAGGCGGGTGAAGAAGGGCCACAGATTGGGGACCAGGGCCTTTGATCCGGCGGCCCGGATCGGGGCCATGATGTCGGGGTCATAGTCCGGGATCGGCGTGCCCTCCGTGCCCATGCGGAAGGTCCGGCGGGCGAATACCTCCCAGTCGGCATCGGTGAGGTGGGGCAGGGCGACCTCGTTGAGCTTGCGCGCATAGGCCGCCGCGTCGGCCCAGTTGTTGATCTCGACCGGTTGTCCGGCATAGGCGGCGATGCGGGTCAGGCCCTCCTTGGCCACCTCAGGACCGACATCGTTGATGATGGCGGCGGCGATGACCTTCGAGCGGATGGCGGCGAGCGCCATGGTGATCAGCCCGCCCATCGAGGTGCCGAGGAAGACCGCGCGCTCGATGCCGAGATCGCGCATCAGGGCCAGCACGTCCTGGGCATAGGTCACGGGCTGGTAGGTCATCGGGTCGCGGGCCCGGTCCGACTGGCCGCGGCCACGGATGTCGAGCGCCAGCACCCGGCGCCCGCTCTGGGCGATCAGCGGCGCTATGGTCTCGAAATCCGCCGAGTTGCGGGTCAGGCCATGGATCGCGATGACCGGCAGTTTCGACGTCCCGGACGCCGCAGCATAGTCGCGGGCATACAGGCTCAGGCCATCCGCACTGGACCAGCGGCGCTCGGCGAAGGTCTGGGTCATGGAGGGCTCCAAAGGCTGAAGGCCAAGCTTAATTCATGGGTAGGAGAATTCCCACCCGACGTGAACTGACAGCCGGTGTCAGCTCTTCAGTGACCCAGCAGTTCCCGGACGAATTCATACAGGTCGCCGCCCTCGAAGCGGAAGCCCGGTACGCCGGCGCGGCGGGCGGCCTCCATGTCCGACGGCTGGTCGCCGATCATGAAGCTCTTCGCCGGATCGATGTTGTGGTCGGTCATGGCCCGCAGGAGCATGCCGGGATTGGGCTTTCGGTCCGGGTGGTCGGGATGCAGATAGGCCTCGACCCGGCCCTCGCTGTGGAAGGGGCAGGCATAGACGGCACCGATCACCGCGCCCCTGGCCGCCAGTTTCCGGACGATCAGGGCGTTGAAGGCCTTCATCTGGGCCTCGCTGAACAGGCCGCGCGCGACGCCCGACTGATTGGTCACGATGACGCACAGATAGCCGAGCTTGTTCAGCTGACGCACGGCCTCCGCCGCGCCGGGCATGAGGCGGAGGTGCTCTTCCAGGTGGGGATAGCCGGTGTCCTCGATCAGCACGCCGTCGCGATCGAGGAAGACGGCGGGGACGCCAGAATTCATGGTTTCTGGCCATACGCCGCCGCATGCGGTCGTTGCAACCCGTCACGCGAAGTGACGGAACGGGATTTGGCTTTACGCCGACCGATTTGGTAGGAGGCCGCAACCGCAGCGGCGCTGACCGCCGCCGTCACGCCGCGCGCGCCCGGAGAATTTCCCGACATGAGCATCGCCTTCATCGACCTTCAGGCCCAGCGCCTGCGCCTCAACGGCCGGATCGAGGCCGCCGTGCAGGAGGCCGTCGTCGGCGGCGCCTGGGTCATGGGCCCGCAGGTGCGCCAGTTCGAGAGCGACCTCGCCGCCTTTGGCCAGGCGAAACATGCGCTGGGCTGCGCCAACGGCACGGACGCCCTGATCCTGCCCCTGATCGCCTGGGGCATCCGTACCGGCGACGCGGTCTTCTGTCCCAGCTTCACCTTCACGGCCACGGGCGAGGTCGTGCCGTGGCTGGGTGCCACCCCGGTGTTCGTGGACGTGGACCCCCGGACCTTCAACATGGACCCGGTCCAGCTGGAGGCGGCGATCGAGGCCACCCTGAAGGAGGGCCGGCTGAAGCCCCGCGTGGTCATCGCCGTCGACCTGTTCGGCCAGCCCGCTGACTATCCGGCCATCAAGGCCATCTGTGACAAATACGGCCTCAAGCTGATCGCCGATTCGGCCCAGGGCTTCGGCTGTACCCTCAACGGCGACCATCCGATCAAATGGGCCGACATCACCACCACCAGCTTCTTCCCGGCCAAGCCGCTGGGCTGCTACGGCGACGGCGGGGCGGTGCTGACCGACGATGACGATCTCGCCCAGGAAATGGACTCGCTGCGGGTCCATGGAAAGGTCGTCGCCAAGGACATGAAGCCCGGCGAGACCTTCGCCCACGACCCCAAATACCTGGCCATGCGGATCGGCATGAACAGCCGGCTGGACACCATCCAGGCCGCCGTCCTGATCGAGAAGCTGAAGGTCTTCCCGCAGGAAATCGAATGGCGCAACCGCGCGGCAGACCGCTATGCGGCAGGCCTCGCGCCCCATGTTGCCAGCGTGCCCGCAGTGATCGACGGCGGGGTCTCGATCTGGGCCCAGTATACGATCGAACACGAGAACCGCGACGGCCTGGCCGCGCATCTGAAGGACCAGGGCGTGCCCACGGCGGTCTACTATCCCGTGCCCATGCACCTGCAGCCCGCCTATGCGCGCTTCTCCGCCGGGCCGGGCAGCCTGCCGGTCACCGAGCGGTTGATGGAGCGGGTCATCAGCCTGCCGATGCACGCCGATCTCGAAGAGGCGACCCAGGACCGGATCATCGCCGCGGTCGCCAGCTTCCGCTAAGGATCGCGCATGACCCAGCACCTTCCCCCGCTCAAGGTCGGCGTCGCCGGCGTCGGCGTCATGGGCCGCAATCACGCCCGCGTCCTGTCCGACATCCGTGATTTCGACCTGACCGCCGTCTTCGACCCCGACGCCGCCACCGCCGACGGCGTCGCCGCCCTGTATGACGCGAAGGCCTTCACCACGGCCGCCGACTTCGTCGCCGCCGGCCTGGACGCCGCCGTGGTCGCCACGCCCAACCGGCACCACGCCGAACTGGGCGTCGCCCTGCTGGAAGCCGGGGTGCATGTGCTGGTCGAAAAGCCGATCGCCGCCACCGTCGCCGACGCCCAGCGGATGATCGACGCCGCCCATGCCAACAGCCGCGTGCTGATGGTCGGTCAGGTCGAGCGCTTCAATCCGGCCGTGGAAGCCGTCAAGCGCGCCATCGCCGGCGACGACGTCATCTCCATCCAGATCACCCGCGTCGGCCCCTTCCCGCCGCGCATGGGCGAGGTCGGGGTGGTCATCGATCTGGCGGTGCATGACATCGACATCATCCGTCACCTGACGGGGTCCGAGATCGTCGAGGTCCAGCCCCAGCTGGCCCGCACCAAGGCCGAGCGCGAGGATACCGCCCTGCTGCAGTTCCGCCTGGCCAACGGGACCATCGCCCACATCACTACCAACTGGGTCACGCCCTACAAGGTCCGCACCCTGCAGGTCGCCACCATGAACCGGTTCGTGGTCGCCGATCTGATCACCCGTCAGGTCACGGAGTATTTCGGCCAGCAGGCCGACGGCTCCTACCAGACCCGCGCCGTCAACAGCTGGCCCGCCGAGCCGCTGAAGAAGGAGCTGGAAGCTTTCGCCCACGCGATCCGCACCGGCGAACCGGCGGCGGTCACGGGCGAGGACGGGCTGAGGAACCTCGAGGTGGCGCTGAGGTGCCTGGGGGAGGGCTAGCCGCCCACCACCTGCATCCCCAGCCATTCCGCGATCAGGGCCGGCTTGTCCGCGCCCTCGATCTCGACCGTGACTTCGTGTTTCAGCAGCCAGCGGCCGCCGCCCTTGTCGTCGGCGGAGAGCAGTTTGAACCGGCCCCGGACGTTCGACCCTGCCGGCACCGGCGCGAGGAAGCGCAGTTTGTCGAACCCGTAGTTGACCCCCATCACCACGCCTTCCAGCGGCGGGACGGCGTCATAGGTCATGGCCGAGAGCAGGCTGAGGGTCAGGAAGCCGTGGGCGATGGTGCCGCCGAACGGAGTCTGCGCGGCCGCCACCGGATCGATGTGGATGAACTGACGGTCCTCGGTGATCTCGGCGAAGGCGTCGATCCGGGCCTGGTCGACGGTGATCCAGCGGCTGACGCCGATCTCCTGACCGATCAGGCCGGCCAGGTCGGCGACGGGGGTGGGGGCACCCTTGCGTTCGGTGCGGCTCATGCGGTCGGCTCCTTCAGGGAATGGGCGTGAAACGGTCTTCGATGATGGCGGCGAACAGGGCCGGGTCGACATTGCCGCCCGACAGGATGACGGCGGTGGTGCGGTCGCGCGTCTCGATCTTTCCGGCCAGGACGGCCGCCAGGGAGACGGCGCCGCCCGGCTCGACCACCTGTTTCAGCACCTTGAAGGCGTAGGCGACGGCCGCGGCCACCTCGGCGTCCGAGACGGTCTCGACCCGATCGACGCGGCGGTTGATCGGAAAGGTCAGCTCGCCCGGCCGGTCGGTCATCAGGGCGTCGCAGATGGTGCCCGGTGCCGGCGCATAGGTCAGGCGTTCGTTCGCGGCGATCGACCGCTGCATGTCGTTGTAGTGCTGCGGCTCGACCGCGATCACCGGGCTGTCGGGCGACAGGGCCTCCATCGCCAGGTTGATCCCCGCGATCAGTCCACCGCCCGAGGCGCCGCAGACCAGCTGGTCGATCAGGCCGTCGGCCTGTTCCATGATCTCCAGCCCGATCGTGCCCTGGCCCTCGATGACGAAGGGATCGTCGAAGGGGCGGACGAGGACGGAGCCTTTGGACGCCGCGATCTCCTCGCCGATGGCCTCGCGGCTTTCGGTGTAGCGGTCGTACATCCGCACCTCGCCGCCGAAACCGATGACGCCCTCGACCTTCACCTTCGGACTGTCGGCGGGCATGACGATGATGGCCTCGATGCCGAGGATCTGGGCCGCCGCGGCCACGGCCTGGGCGTGGTTGCCCGACGAATAGGCCACCACCCCGCGCGCCTTCTCCTCGGCCGTCAGCCGGCTGATCCGGTTCCAGGCCCCGCGGAATTTGAAGGCCCCGGCGCGCTGCAGGTTCTCGGCCTTGAGCAGGATGCGGCCGCCGGTCAGCGCATTCAGCGCCGGGCTTTCGATCAGGGGCGTGCGCACGGCCTGGCCGGCGATCTGGCGGGCGGCGTCGCGAACGCCGGCGAAGGAGGCGGTGTGGGTCATTGATCGCATTTAGCTCAGCTTGGTGACGAGTGGCGAGTGGCGAGTGGCGAGGCCGAGGGTCTGACGCTTCCGGACGACCCGCGGGTCGCGCCCCCGCCGACGCTTGCCTCGCCACGCCCCACTCGCCACTAATCCCTCATGAACCGCCTGATCCTCGCCATCGACCAGGGCACGACCTCGACCCGGGCCATCGCCTTCGAGACAGCGCCCGAGGGCGGCCTGCGGCCGGTCGCTGTCAGCCAGATCGAGTTGGAGCAGCATTTCCCGCATCCCGGCTGGGTCGAGCATGATGCCGCCGAGATCTGGACCGCGACCCTGCAGACCTGCCGCGAGGTGATCCGCAAGGCCGGCGGGGTCGGCCGCTTCGCCGCCATCGGCATCACCAACCAGCGCGAGACCTCGGTGCTGTGGGACGCTGCCACAGGCGATCCCCTGCATCGCGCCATCGTCTGGCAGGACCGGCGCACGGCGGATGTCACCTCCGGCCTGGCGGCCGCCGGGCACGAGCCCATGGTCCAGACGGCGACCGGCCTGATCCTCGACCCCTATTTCTCCGCCTCCAAATTCGCCTGGCTGCTGGACGCCGTGCCCGGCGCGCGCGACCGGGCCGCGGCGGGTGAGGTCAAGGTCGGCACCATCGAATCCTGGCTGATCTGGAAGCTGACCGGCGGCACCCGCCACGTCACCGACGCCACCAACGCCAGCCGAACCTCCCTGATGGACTTGTCGACGCGCCGGTGGCGGCCCGATCTCGCAGAGCTCTTCAACGTACCCATGGCCGTCCTGCCGGAGATCCGCGGCTGCACCGATCATCTGGGGGACTGCGAGCCGTCGTTGTTCGGCGCGGCCCTGCCCATCCATGGCGCGGCGGGGGACCAGCAGGCGGCGCTGGTCGGCCATGGCGCGCTCAAGGCCGGGGACGCCAAGATCACCTATGGCACCGGCGCCTTCCTCGTCGCCAATGTCGGGGCCGAACCGGTCGGCTCCACCAGCCGCCTGCTCGCTACGATGGGCTACGCCGTCGGCGACGACCTGGCCTGGGCCCTCGAAGGCTCGATCTTCTCCGCCGGCTCGGCCATCCAGTGGCTGCGCGACGGGCTCAAGGTCATCACCGAATCGGGCCAGTCCGAGGCCATGGCCCAGGGGCTGAAGGACAACGGTGGCGTCTATCTGGTGCCCGGTTTCACCGGCCTCGGCGCGCCCTGGTGGGAGCCGGAGGCGCGGGGGACCATCGTCGGCCTGACCCGCGCCAGCGGCCCGGCCCAGATGGTGCGGGCGGCGCTGGAATCGCTGGCCTACCAGACCCGGGACCTGCTCGACGCCCTGGCGGGGGACGGGGCGCCGAAGCTCAAGGTGCTCAAGGTCGACGGCGGGGTCACCGCCAACGCCTTCGCCATGCAGTTCGTGGCCGACATCTGCGACGTCGTGGTCGAACGCCCTGCCTTCCAGGAAATGACGGCGCTCGGGGCGGCCAAGCTGGCGGCGCTCGGCGTCGGCCTGATCGGTGATCTGGAGGACCATCCGGTCGAGGCCCCGGCGCGCTGGACGCCCCGCATGGCACCGGAAGTGCGCGCGCGGTTGCTGAAGGGCTGGCGCGGCGCGGTCCGCGCGGCCATCATCGCCGCTCACCCGGAAGACGCATGACCCAGACCGCCCCCGAAGACGCGCAAAGCGCCGATGCCCAGGCCACCTTCTCCGGCACCCGGGAGGTGGATCCCCGCTATGCGCTCGACGAGGCCGCGCTCGATCGCTGGCTGGCGGCCCATGTCGAGGGCTACGCCGGTCCGCTGACCGTGCGCCAGTTCAAGGGTGGCCAGTCAAACCCGACCTATGAACTGGTCACGCCCGGACACGCCTATGTCCTGCGCCGCAAGCCGCCCGGAACCCTGCTGCCCAGCGCCCATGCGGTCGACCGGGAATTCACCATCATCTCCGCCCTGCACAAACAGGCCTATCCCGTCGCCCGGCCGTATGCGCTGTGCACGGACGAGGGCGTTATCGGCTCGATGTTCTATGTCATGGACAAGGTCGAGGGCCGGGTGCTCTGGGATCTGAAACTGCCCGGTCTGGAGCCGGGCCAGCGGCGCGCCATCTATGACAGCCAGGTCGACACCCTGGCGGCCCTGCACGCCTTCGATCCCGCGGCCATCGGTCTGTCCGACTACGGACGGCCCGGCAACTATTTCGAGCGTCAGGTCGGGCGCTGGACCAAACAGTATCGCGCCTCCGAGATCGATCCGATCCCGGCGATGGACCGGCTGATCGAATTCCTGCCGGCCACCCTGCCGCCGGACGGACCGACGCGGATCGTCCACGGTGACTTCCGCCTCGACAATCTGATCCTCGCCCCGGACGGACCGCAGGTCCGTGCCGTGCTGGACTGGGAGCTGTCGACGCTGGGCGATCCGATGGCGGACTTCTCCTATCTGCTGATCGCCTGGGTCATTCCGGCGACGGCGCGCAACGGCCTCGCCGGCGCCGATATCGAGTCCCTGGGCATTCCTTCGGTGGCGGAGACGGTGGAACGCTATGCGAGGCTGACCGGGACGACGCCGGCCAATCTGGACTGGCTGTTCGCCTACAACCTGTTCCGGCTGGCGGCCATCTGCCAGGGCATCGCAGGACGGGTGCGCGACGGCACGGCGGCCTCGGCCCACGCCCGGACCATGGCGGCCCAGGTGCCGATGCTGGCAGCGGGCGCGCTGAGCTTTGCGGAGAAGGCCGGCGCCTGAGGAGGGATCAGGGATCAGGGACCAGGAAGGATTGAAGCTAGAGCCTTGGGGGCACTCCTTCGACCGGCCATCGATCCGCTCAGACCCGCTAATCCCTCATCCCTGATCCCTGGGAAGGTGGCGATCAGCCCGAAGCCGGAAGCGGATGCTCCTGGCGACAGCCAGGGTGGCTATGTCGTGCTCAGGACGGCCCCGTCGCATAAAAAAGCTCGCGAGGGTAGTTCAACTTCCCCTCCGCCCCTGACCCGGTCAGCTCATGCAACTGCGGAGGCTTATATGGCTTCTTCGGCGCGGGCAGCAGGTTGATCGTTTCGTCGCCCATGAGGCCCTCAAGTTTGACCAGTGCATACGGTCGAGCTGCACCACCTCCCACAATCGAGCAACGCCGGGCGCTGTCAAGTCCACCAAAGGTCGGGGCCGACATCGTCATCTCACCAGAACGCGGCGCCCGTCAGGTTTGTCAAATACGGATAGGCCAATCCCTGATCCCTCTCTCTCACCCCGGCTCCCCCACCAGGGTGAACGCCGCCCAATAGGCCGGATGCGCCCAGCGGCGCTCGGCGCGGACGGCGCGGATGCCGGCCTGCAGCGCGCGGGCGCGGACGCCGGGATCGTTCGCGCGGCTGCCGTCGAGGTCGGCGAAGGCCGAGGTGATCAGGGTCGTGGTCGCGGCGTCCGATACCTCCCAGTGGGACACCATCACGGACCGCGCCCCGGCATAGAAGAAGGCCCTCGCCAGCCCGGACAGGCCCTCGCCGCCCGGCCGTCCGTCTGAGGCGGCGGTGTTGCAGGCCGAGAGGACCACGAACTCGGCGTTGAGCCGAAGCTGCGCCGCCTCGGAGGCACTCAGATAGCCGTCGTCGGCCTCGGTGGCATGATCGGGCGGGGTCATGACCAGTCCCGGCTCGGCGGCGGCCGAACCGGCCATAAGCCCGTGGGTGGAGAAGACCACGAACCGCGCCCGCGACAGGGCATCGGCGTCGTCGGCGCGCACGGCGTGTTCCGTGGCCTCAGGCCCGATCCGGACCAGGGCGTCGGGGTAGCGGGTCTTCAGCGTCTCCAGCTCCAGTTTCGAACCGGGCAGGGCGGGCAGGGCACGCAGCTTGCCGACATCGGCCAGCCGGCCTTCGCCCATGACGTCGTCGGCCGCGGGCGAGCCGCGGGTGGCGTTGGTCGGCTCGCCCGTCAGCAGGGGCGCGCCGAAGGCCGCGAGTTGCAGGCGGGCGCCGCCGGCGTCGGCTCGCCGCGCCACGGCACCGCGGCGCGGCGGGCAGCCGGCGCTGCGCTGCGCCGGGTCCGCGACCAGATGGCAGCGGAGGGCTTCAAGGCTCGACACCGATGGCAGGGTGGCGAGGGCGTAGCGGTCGATCAGCCAGGGCGTGGCGGCAAGGGCCTCGGGCGCGGCGTCGGAACCGGTCGGCGCGGCGGTCGTCAGCACCGACAGGGGCAGGGCGGTCAGGGCACCGGTGACGACCGAAATCAGGGTCTTCTTGCCGGCGAAGGCGCCTTCGACCGGCTGGACCAGCTCCGTGTACAGACGATGTGCGGTCGAGCGATCGAACGGCGTTGCCTGCGGGCCGGCGAACAGCAGCGGATCGACGTCCTGCCCGCCGCGCACCTCGCCGGCGCTGGTCAGGGAGGCGCGCAGCCGGTTGACGGCCGCCGTCATGGCCGCGTCGCCGAGACGGTCCGCCCGCGCCCATTCGACCCGCTCGCGGGACAGGCCCCAGACATAGGTCGCCTCGGGATTGACCAGCACCAGCAGCAGGCCCTCGTCGGGGCCGAGCAGGGCCTGGGTCTCGGTGATCGACAGGGCGCGCGGGCTGGTCAGTTCGGAATAGGCCGGGAAGCGGGCGTCGATGTCGGCGTCCACGGTCCGCAACCGGTCGACCGTCGTCTCCCACGCCGCCCGGGTGCGGGTGCGCCCTGCCAGCGCGTCGGCGTCCTCCGAGGCGTAGAGCCGTTCCAGGTCCCGCTCCAGCCGGTCGCGGCGCTCGATCAGGTCTTCGCGTTCCTCCGCCAGCCGGCCGAGCGCATCGTCGCCCTGGGCGAAGCGGGCCGAGACCCGTGCGAGGGCGTCGGCGGCGTCGGAGGCGATGGCCCATTGCGCCGCCTCAAACGCTTCGGCGCGCAGGGCAGCGGGGGATTCCTGGCGCGCCGGCGCGGGGCCGGCGACGAGAATGGCGGCGATTGCGGCGACCGAGGCCAGAGACCGAACAACCCGGGCTGCGATCATCCGTTCGGGCCTCAGTTGCTCAGGACCTGGACCTTGGTCCAGACGTCGCCGCGGTTGACGATGTCGATCTGCATCCGTCCGCCGGCGCGCGGCGAGACCGTGCAGACCGGATAGTGGTCGCCGAAGCCGTCGCGGCACACCACGGCGCCGCGGGCGTCGCGCACGGTCAGGTCGATATTGGTGTCGCCGTCGCCGATGGCCGCGACGCGCAGGATCTCGCCCCCGCGCGCCTCGACGGCAAAGGCCCAGCTTTCGCGGGCCTGGAGCGATTTCACGGTCAGAACCGGTCCGTTCCCGAAGGTGGAGGATCGGACGCCGCGGGTCAGCGGGTCGCGCAGCCGGTCGATGGCGTCGACAACGCCGGGATTGTCCCCCGCCAGGGCGGCGGCCTCATCCAGAAGGCTGGCCGCGGTCAGGAAAGGGGCCTCGCCGTCGGCCTGCCGCAGCGGTACCTCGGCCAGCAGGCGGGCCGCCATGATCAGGGCTCCGGCGTCGCTGCGGTCACGACCCCAGGCGGCCAGTTCGGCGGCGGTCAGGACCTGGGTCACGCCCCGTGCGGCCGGGGCCATGGACCCCTCGTCCTGTCCCGCCGTCGCCACGGCGGCGCAGCCGAACAGCAGGCTGATCGCCAGACCTGCGCCGATCCATGTCCGTCCGCCGATGCGCATCACTGTTCCCGTCCGCTGTCCGCCACGGCCGACTTCGCTCCGGGGCCAATCATGCACTTTCCCGGGCTTTGGGAGAACCGGGATACTGACGGAAGCTGACAGGGGCGGGCCGGTGGTTCAGCGGGGGGCCAGGACGGCCGCGTTGAGGATGCGACGGTCTTCCTTCGCCTGGACGAGAATGGCTACGGCCTGACCCGGATCGCCGGTGCCGGGCAGGGCGTAGAGGGCGGGCCGTCCGGTCCATTCGCCGAGCGTCCGGACCGAGCGCACGACATTCATGTGGCGCACCGTGCGCCCGCGGTTGTCGCCCCGGGCGATCACGACTTCCTGCGGGCCGGGCGTGAAGGTCACGGCCACGACCTCGGCGCCGCCGGAGGGGACGCGGCCCGAGCCGACGCCGACACGGTCGCCGCCGGTGCGGAACTCGATCTCCGGCGGGAACACGCGGCGCGCCGCCTCCTCGTCGATGGCGCTCTGCAGGGCCGGTGCCTGGGCGCCCACGACCTGACGGCGGCCGTCGATCACCACCTGGGGCGTGGACACGTCGCGCAGTCTGAGCGGCTTGCGGTAGGCGCGCTGGCGCTGGGCGAACTCGGGCCGGGCGAAGGTGTCGTGCCAGCCCAGATAGTCCCAGTAGTCGACGGCATAGGTCAGGGCGATGACCCCGGGCTCGGTCGCGACCGACTCGAAGCGGGCATTGGCCTCGGGACAGCCGGCGCAGCCCTGGGCGGTGAACAGCTCGATGACCACGGGCTCGGCCGGCGGCGCGACCTCGCGGACGGCGCGGGCCGATGACGGCTGGGCCACGGACCCGGCCGCGACAAGGGCGGCCGCCAGGGCCGCCGCAGGGATGATCCAGCCCCTCGCGCGCATGGCGCAAAGGTTAATCACGGCACGCGAAAACGCGCCGCTCATTTTCGCGTGAAGGCCGAAGGTGGCAGGGGATGATCAGACGCGGATGTCCAGCAGGGCTCCGGGGCGCGGAGGCTGGTCTTCCCGGACGGTGTTCGTCGATGCCGGTGCCGCGGCGCGAACGGCCGGCTCGGTTGCGCCTGCCTGCACCGCATCCAGCGCGGCCCTGAAGAAGTCCGACCGCGCGGCGCGCACGGGCGCCTGCGTGGGCTGCAGAGGTGTCGGGAAGGACGGCAGGTTGGGTCGAATCGCGCTCATGCCGGCAGGGTTAACGAAAACCGTCGGAAAGAGGTTAACGACCCGGCGCGCGCGGTGTCGCCGTGGGCAGCGGCCGGGCCGGCGCCTGTATGGCCGAGACCAGACGCTCGATCTCGGCCGCGTCGAGCAGGGGCCCGGACGATTTGGCGACGACCTGGCCCATGGCGTTGACCGCGAAAGTCTCGGGCGCGCCGGTGATGCCGAGGTCGAGACCCGCGCGGCCCTCCCTGTCGACCAGTACCATGGCGTAGGGGTCGCCCAGTTCGTCGAGGAAGGCACGGGTGGCGGCCGGATCGTCCTTCCAGGCCACGCCGACCACGGCCACGCCGCGCGCCTTCAGGGCCATCAGATTGGGATGTTCGGCCCGGCAGGGCGCGCACCAGCTGGCGAAGACATTGACCAGCATCGGCTTGCCGACGCCCGCGGTCTTCAGATCGAGATGGCCGGGACCGGGCTGATCGCCGGTCAGCATCGGCAGGACGGTCTCGGGAATGGGCTGGCCGACGATGGCGTCGGGCTTGATCGACGGATCGCGCTTCAGCGACCAGCCGATGAACAGGGCCGCCAGCGCCACGAGGACGATCAGCGGGACGATGGACAGCCAGCGGCTCATTTTTCGGGCGCTACCGCGCTTTGCGCTGCCGGGGCGCGGTCCGGCTCGGCCTCCAGCCGCTTGAGCTCCGCCGACCAGCGGCGGGCCGCCATCACGGCGCGGGCGGTGAGCGCGGCCAGCACCATCGCGCTCAGCGCCCAGGCGGGCCAGATGAAGGCGGCGTAGCGGCCCATGTCGAGGTCCAGCATCATCAGGCCTCCAGCGCCTTGCGGGCGCGGATCGACGCCACGCGGCGGCGCACGATCTCGGTGCGGATCGCCGTCAGCCAGATGGCCAGGAACAGGGCCCCGTAGGCGGCCATCATCAGCAGCAGGGGCGTCAGAAAGGCGGCAGGCATCGACGGCCCGTCGGCCCGCATCAGCGACGCCGGCTGATGCAGGGTGTTCCACCAGTCGACCGAGAATTTGACGATGGGCAGATTGATCAGCCCGACCAGGCCCAGCACGGCGGCGGCGCGCGCCGCTTTGGCCTCGTCATCGATCGAGGCCCGCAGGGCCATATAGCCGAGGTAGAAGAGGAACAGGATCAGCACCGACATCAGCCGGGCGTCGCCCCAGGCCCACCAGGCGCCCCACATCGGCTTGCCCCAGAGGCTGCCGGTGACCAGGGCCAGGGCCGTATAGGCCGCGCCGGGCAGGGCGGCGGCGCGGGCGGCGGCGTCGGCCAGCGGATGGCGGAACACCAGGGCGAAGAAGCTGGAGACGCCGAGCGCGCCGTAGATCATCAGCCCGACCGAGGCCGCGGGCACATGCACGAACATGATCCGCACCGTGTCGCCCTGCTGATAGTCCTCGGGCGCGATGAAGCTGAACCAGGTCCCGACGGCCAGCAACACGGCGGCCAGCCCCCACACCACCGGCGTCAGCGGGCGGGTGAAACGCAGGAAGCGGTCGGGATTGGCGAGGCCGAACATCGTCGACTCCTTAGCGGGCCGGAACGTCGTGCGCCATATACGGACTTCTCCGGGTGGCGCCAGGCCGCAGGCGCCGTGCTAGGACGGCGACAAATCCGATCCGAAAGATCCCGACATGACCGACGATGTGACCAAGGACTCCAACGGCAACATCCTCGCCGACGGCGACAGCGTGACCCTGATCAAGGACCTCAAGGTCAAGGGTTCGGGCGGGGTGACGCTGAAGCGCGGGACCCTGGTGAAGAATATCCGCCTGACCGGCGATACCGACGAGATCGAGGCCAATGTCGACAAGGTCCGCGGCCTCGTGCTGCGCACAGAGTTCGTCAAGAAGGCCTGAGGCGGATCACCCCTGCGCGTTGCGGACCGCCGCGGCCCCCGCAAACGGCGTGACCACGGCCGCGAACAGGACCCAGGCCCCGAGGAAGGCCAGCGCCGGGGCCGGGTCGAGGCCGTTGACGGCCCGCTCCAGCGCGCCGGCGCCGAACACCACCGGCGGGATGAACAGGGGCAGGACCACGACCGCGATCAGCAGGCCGCCGCGCTTCGAGCCAAGGGCCAGCGCCGCACCCAGTGCGCCGGTCAGGGCGAAGCCGAGCGAGCCGATCAGGGCGGAAAGCGCGACCAGCAGGGCCAGCGACGTCGGCAGGCCGAGCGTGATCGCCGCGACCGGCGCGGTCAGGGCCAGCGGCACGCCGACGGCCAGCCATTGGGCCTTGGCCTTGGCGAGAACCACCAGTTCCAGCGGAATGGGGCCGAGGGCGATCAGATCCAGGGCCCCGTCCTCGTGATCGCGCTCGAACAGCCGCTCCAGCGACAGGATCGACGACAGGGCCAGGGCCAGCCAGGCGACGCCGCCCGAGATCGGCTTCAGCCCCGCCGGATCGCCGCCGGCCGCCAAAGGGATCAGCACCGTCAGGCACAGGAAGAAGCCGCAGGCCAGCAGGGGGCCGCCGCCGCCGGACCAGGCCAGGGCCAGCTCGCGCCGGTAAAGGGTCATCAGCGCCTTCATCGCCCGGCCCCGATGTCGAGTGCCCGCGCCGCGACCGGCAGGGGATCGTGGACGGCGGCGAGAATGGCGCCGCCCGTGCCGAGATGCGTCTGCATCATCAGGCCGAGGGCGGCGCGCCAGCGGGCGTCGAGCGGGGCGAAGGGCTCATCCAGCAGCCACAGGGGCCGCGGGGCGGCGATCAGCCGGGCGAAGGCGAGGCGGCGGCGCTGCCCGGCCGAGAGTTTGCGCACCTCGAGGTCCAGCAGGGGCTCCAGCGCCAGACCCTCGATCGCGGCGGCGATCCCGGTCGCATCGGCACCGGACCAGCGGGCCTGGAACTCCAGCTCCTCGCGCGCCCGACGGCCGGTCTTGAGGCCATCCAGATGGCCCAGCCAGTGGATGCGGCGCGCCCGGGCCTCGGCCGGCTCAAGGTCAGCGAAGGCGACGGTCCCGGCGTCCGGGCGGACGAAGCCGGCGAGGGTGCGCAGCAGGGTGGTCTTGCCCGCGCCATTGGCCCCGGTCAGGGCCACGGCCTCGCCCGGGGCGATGTGGAAGGACAGGTCGCGGAACAGGACACGTTCGCCGCGGGAGACGGTGAGGGCGGAGGCGGAAATCATCCGTGACCCCACCAGTTGCGAATCTCTCTCAATGACCCAGCCGCCGACGTGGATACATGGACGCGACCTGCAACCCTCGTTATATCCGGCCTCGCCGCAGCAGGCGTTCGCCGCGCGCGTCGGGGACCTGTGCGCCCCGCCGTCGACCGCGCGAACGTGCAACCGGATTGTCGGGCGGCGTTGACCAGAGGAAGCCTCTCCATGCCGTCGAACGACAGTCTCAAGACCCGTCAGGACCTTTCCGTCGGGCGCAAGAAATACGCCTATTACAGCCTTCCCGCCGCTGAGGAAGCCGGTCTGGCCGGGATTTCCCGTCTGCCGCGCTCGATGAAGGTGCTGCTGGAGAACCTTTTGCGCAACGAGGACGGGGTTTCCGTCACCGAAGCCGACCTGCGCGCCGTCGCCGCCTGGATCGACAACAAGGGCTCGGTCGAGCACGAGATCGCCTTCCGCCCGGCCCGCGTCCTGATGCAGGACTTCACCGGCGTGCCCGCCGTGGTCGACCTGGCCGCCATGCGCGACGCCATGTCGGCCCTCGGTGCCGATGCGACGAAGATCAATCCGCTGGTGCCCGTGGATCTGGTCATCGACCACTCGGTCATGGTCGATCATTTCGGCACGCCCGGCGCCTTCAACCAGAATGTCGAGCGCGAATATGAGCGCAACATCGAGCGCTATAATTTCCTGCGCTGGGGTTCGTCGGCCTTCAATAACTTCCGCGTCGTGCCCCCCGGCACCGGCATCTGCCACCAGGTGAACCTCGAGAATCTGGCCCAGACCGTCTGGACGATGGAAGAGGGCAAGAAGACCGTCGCCTATCCCGACACCGTCGTCGGCACCGACAGCCACACCACCATGATCAACGGCCTGGCCGTTCTGGGCTGGGGCGTCGGCGGCATCGAGGCCGAGGCCGCCATGCTGGGCCAGCCCATCCCCATGCTGATCCCGGAAGTCGTCGGCTTCCGCCTGACCGGTGCCCTTCCGGAAGGCGCGACCGCCACCGACCTGGTGCTGACCGTCACCCAGATGCTGCGCAAGAAGGGCGTGGTCGGGAAATTCGTGGAGTTCTTCGGCCCGGGCGTCATCAGCCTGACCATCGAGGACCAGGCCACCATCGCCAACATGGCCCCGGAGTACGGCGCCACCTGCGGTTTCTTCCCCGTCTCGGCGGCGACCATCGGCTATCTGACCGCCACCGGCCGCGACAAGGCGCGCGTCGCCCTCGTGGAAGCCTATGCCAAGGCGCAAGGGCTGTGGATCGACGAGACCTCGGAAGATCCGGTCTTCTCGGACGTGCTGGAACTGGACATGGCCTCGATCGTGCCCTCGATCGCCGGTCCGAAACGCCCGCAGGACAAGGTCGAACTGACCGTGGCCGCCCCGTCGTTCGAAACCGCCCTGACCGAGGTCTTCGGTCGCGCCACCGACGCCCCGCGCGTCAAGGTCGAGGGTGAGAAATTCGATCTCGGCGACGGCGACGTGGTCATCGCCGCCATCACCTCCTGCACCAACACCTCCAACCCCTCCGTCCTGATCGCCGCCGGTCTGGTGGCGCGCAAGGCGAAGAAGCTGGGCCTGTCGGTCAAGCCCTGGGTCAAGACCTCCCTGGCCCCCGGCTCGCAGGTGGTCACCGACTATCTGACCGCCGCCGGCCTGCAGGCCGATCTCGACGCCATGGGCTTCAACCTGGTCGGCTACGGCTGCACCACCTGTATCGGCAACTCGGGTCCGCTGTCGGACAGCATCTCGAAAGCCATCAACGACAACGGTCTGGTCGGTGCCTCGGTGCTGTCGGGCAACCGCAATTTCGAGGGCCGGGTGAACCCGGACGTCCAGGCCAACTATCTGGCCTCGCCGCCTCTGGTCGTCGCCTATGCCCTGGCCGGCTCGATGCGGATCGACATTTCGAAGGATCCGATCGGTCAGGACAAGAAGGGCAAGGATGTCTTCCTGAAGGACGTCTGGCCGACCTCGAAAGAGATCGCCGACATCCAGAAGAAATGCGTCACCCCGGCCATGTTCGCCAAACGCTATGCCGACGTCTTCAAGGGCGACAAACACTGGCAGGCCATCAAGGTCACCGGCGGCCAGACCTACGCCTGGGACGAGACCTCGACCTATGTCGCCAACCCTCCGTATTTCGAGGGGCTTTCGATGGAGCCGACCGCGATCACAGACATCGTCGAGGCCCGCGTTCTGGCCATCTTCGGCGACTCGATCACCACCGATCACATCAGCCCGGCCGGTTCGATCAAGAAGACCTCGCCGGCGGGCGCCTACCTGACCAACCGCGGCGTCGACGCCCTCGACTTCAACAGCTACGGCGCCCGCCGCGGCCACCACGAAGTCATGATGCGCGGCACCTTCGCCAACATCCGCATCCGCAACAAGATCACCCCCGACATCGAGGGTGGGGTGACGAAGCATTTCCCGTCGCAGGACACCATGTCCATCTATGACGCGGCCATGCGCTACCAGTCCGAGGGCCGGCCGCTGGTCGTGTTCGCGGGCAAGGAATACGGCACCGGCTCGTCGCGTGACTGGGCCGCCAAGGGCACCCGCCTGCTGGGCGTCCGCGCTGTCCTGGCCGAGAGCTATGAGCGTATCCACCGCTCCAACCTGGTCGGGATGGGCGTGGTGCCGCTGCAGTTCAAGAGCGAGGGCTGGGCCCGCCTTGGCCTTACGGGGGAAGAGATCGTCACCATCCGCGGCCTGTCGGACGTCAACATCGGCAAGCTGAAGCCGCGTCAGGACCTGTGGGTCGAACTGTTCCGTCCCTCGGACGGCAAGATGGCCCGCTTCCCGGTCCGCTGCCGCATCGATAACCAGACCGAGCTGGACTATTTCAAGGCTGGCGGCGTCATGCCCTACGTCCTGCGCAACCTGGCGCGCGGCGACGCCGACCAGGCTTAAGACCGAACGAAACAAAGAGGGCCGGCGGAGCGATCCGCCGGCCCTTTTTTGTTTGGCGGCGTGTGGAGCCGGAAGCGGACGTTCCGAAGGTCGGCTATGGGTGGAAAGCGGACCTCCCCCGGGGTTGTCAGGTCAGGAGCCGGTAGAGAAGTTGAACCGCGCTGATGAACCCAAGTACGGCACCCACCCCAACCACGATGCGGCCCAACATCCTGTTGAAGCTCGTCTCGGCTTCCCGATTTTCCTCGGAGCCCCAATCCTTGGGCGACCTTTTGAACTGCGACTCAAAATCGATGGTCGCATCAGCGAGGGGACGGGATTTCGCAATGGCAAAGCGGCCGAGGGCGACGATAGCCGCGCCAATAAGTATCCCAGCGAGGTTGTGCCAGACCGTTATGCTGCTCATGCATTGAGCCTATCGGTTTGCCTGATGTCCGCAATGGGTCGGGAGCGGACTGCCGCCTCCGGGGGGAAAGCGGACTTCTGCTATCGACCAAGCTCGGCCACCGCAGCAACACCGATCACACCGAAAAACAGAAGGAAAAGCGTCCAGCCCTCCCAAGTCGCCGGAAACAGAGCCTTGCCGATGCCCGGCCCAAACCAGTCGAGCGGGTGATTGAACCGAAATCGGCGACGGGTTTTCATCGCGCGACTATGTCTGATGGACGCTGTCTCGCCAACGTCCGCTCCGGGTCGGAAGCCGACCGTCGCCCAACCCCGGTTCGCCGCCGGCGCTCGGCTCAGAAGCGTGGACCATTGGTCGCAGACGCCGGACCATGGCAGGCGCTGTCAGGAACAGGCATTATCAGAGCTCAACGCGGTGTCGAACGCCGACCCTTGCCGACGAACGGATACATGATGACCCCGATCAGAACCCTGGCCCTTGTCTCCACCGTGCTGGCGACGCTCGCCGCATGCTCGCCCCCGGCGCCGACAGCCCCCGTGGCCGAGGTCGTCGATGCGGCCAACGCAACCGTGCGCGTGCGCGGCACGGTCCAGTCGGTGACGGACGGCTCGATGACGGTTCAGACCTGGGACGGCCGGACGGTCGCGGTGCCGGTGGCGGCGACCACGCGGTTTGTCTGGGTCGTGGCGTCCAGCCTTTCGACCCTCAAGGACGGCGATTTCGTCGGGACCGCGACCGAGGGTCCGAAGACGGCGTTGCGGTCGCTGGAGCTGGTGATCTTCCCGGAATCGATGCGCGGCGCCGGCGAGGGTCACTATCCGTGGGACGTCCCGGGCGTTGTCGCCTCCCGTGGTGGCGGATCGGTCGTGTCGAGTGCGATGACCAACGGCACGGTCGCGAGCCAGAGCGCGATGACCAACGGCACGGTGGCCGGCAATGAGGCGTCGTCCGGCGGCCGTGTACTGACCATCACCTACACGGGCGGCTCCGCCAACGTCACCATTCCCGAGGGAACGCCGGTCGTGCGGTTCGAACCGACCGAAAGGGCTTCGCTGGCGGTCGGTCAGAAGGTGTATGCCGTCATCCCGCAGGGGGCGACCTCTGCCGGCTTCCTGGCCATGGGCAAGGACGGCGTGACCCCGCCGATGTAACCAGCAGGCCGTCATGGCCGACGCCCTGCTCGTCTCGCCGCCATCACCCGACAGAATGATCCCGCTCCGGGGCCGGGCGAGCCGGGACAGAGTGGATTGTGCGCGCAAGCTTCCCGGATCGCCGCCTTGCGGCGGCCGGGATGACAGGGCGGGTTTTGTGACAGGGCGGCTTCTGCGGCCTGAACTCGGGGGTAGGCCCCACACGGCGGAGGCGTTAAAGGCGGAAGGGCGGGTCCCGCCAAACCGCCTCTTGCGAGTTCGCCCATGAGTTCAGGACCCGATCCGCGCGATGTGACCAAGGTCGCTGCCTTCCGAAACGTGGGATATCGCCTGGTGCCGGGTCTGATCGGGCTCGAGATGGCCGACTTCTTCTGGTCCTACGCCCACACCAAATTCGCCAGCTTCCAGATGCGCCAGTCTCCGCAGGTGCCGGGTGCCCCCGTCGCCTATGGCGACGCGGCGCTGGACGGGTTGCTGGAGTTCGTCCGGCCCCGGGTGGAGGCGGCGGTGGGGTTGCGACTGCTGCCCACCTACGGCTTCGCAAGGATCTACAGCAAGGGCCACCGGTTGTTGCGCCATAGCGACCGACCCGCCTGCGAGGTGAGCGTCAGCCTGAACGTGGGGCAACGACCGGGCACCCCCTGGGCGTTCAATATCGAGGGGCCTGGAGGCGTTTTCGGTGCCGAACTCAGCCCGGGCGACGGCTTGATCTACCTCGGCAAGGACTGCCCTCACTGGCGCGAACCGTATGAGGGAGAACGGCTCGTGCAGGTCTTTTTGCACTATGTGGATGCGGACGGCCCTCATCGCGACGAATGCTTCGACCGCCGGCCCAGCCTGATGACGCCGAAGGTCAGCGGGGAAGACGCGGCCGCCGCGCCGTCCCCGCCCCGCCGGCAGCCCTGATTTCCGTCATGGGTCATGGCGGCACCAGACCCGGGGCCTGATGCAGGGGTTCAACCCCTCACCCTGTCGTCCCGGATCACCGCCTCGCGGCGTCCTGGATGAACAGGTGCTCCTAGCCTGCCGTCGCGTTGTGAAGCCCGCGATCGCGGGGATTCCGACCGAAGGCCTGTTCACAGACGGCGCGGCCGAACTCTTCGGACACCATCATCTGGCGGTCGCCGAGCACGCCGCCGAGGCGGCCCTGGGCGCTGGTCGCCACCGAAACGGGGAAGCGACCCACCACCCGGTTGTCGGCCGGATCGACGAACTCCACCGTGCCTGAAAGCGTGTGGGTGCCCTCGCCGGTCAGCAGGGTTTCCAGTCGGCCGGCGCGCTGCATCTCGTCGATATGGACGCGCAGGTTGATCGGCGCGGTGCCCCACATGCAGCGGCTTAGCTCCTCATGGATTTCTTGGGAGAAGGTCTCGGAGAAGTCGTCCTCTGCATTGATCCAGCCGGTCGACAGGGTGACGCTGCCGATCTGGGCGGTCTCCTGCAGGCCGATCGGCAGGGCCATGGGCGGGCCACCCTCGATGACAGGGGCGCAGGCCGCGGCGGACAGCAGGGTGACGGCGACGGCGGCGGTGACGAAGGGTTTCATTTCGGGCTCCCCGGTGTTTTTCGCGGCAAGCTTTAGCGTGGCGGGCGGTGAACGCCGGATGAACCGCTTTCGTCCGGGGATTAAATCGCCGTAAGGCGCGCCGGTCCAGCGCCGAACACCTCGACCCCGATCTCGCCGTCGGTCGTCAGCCAGGCCCGCTTCATGCCCTGGCTGTTGAAGGGGGCGGCGATGTTGCCGGCGCGGTCGAGCGCGATCAGGCCGCCGTCGCCGCCCATGTCACCGATCTCGTCGATCACGGCGCGGCCCGCTTCGGCGAGGGACTGCCCCGCCCCGACACGCCAGCTGACCTGGGCGCAGGCGGCGACGCGGATGAAATATTCGCCCTGGCCCGTGCCTGAGACGGCGACGCGGCCGTCGGCCCAGCTGCCGGCGCCGGGGATGGGGGTGTCGCCGACGCGACCCGGCATCTTGCCGAACACACCCGCCGTCGAGGTCGCCGCCGCCAGCCGGCCGTCGCGGTCCAGAACGCAGCAGCCGACGGTGCCGTGGCTCAGGGTCCCGGGTGGATGGTTGTCCTCGCCCTGACCGGCCCGGGTGAACCAGGCCGCCTCGTCGGCGATGGGCTCCAGTCCCTGGTCGAGGGCGAACAGGGCCGCGCCCTCGCCGGCCAGCATGACGTGGGGCGTGCGGTCCAGGACGGCGCGGGCGGCCACGACCGGATTGCGGAAGCCCTGCAGGGCGGCGACCGCCCCGGCCTTGCGCGTCGCGCCGTCCATCAGGCTGGCGTCCAGCTCATACGCCCCGGCCAGATTGGGCGAGGCCCCGCGTCCGGCGACATAGAGGCCGGAATCCTCGAGCAGCACCGTCGCCTCGACCGCGACATCGAGCGCCGGGGCCCCCGCGTCGAGCCGCGCCTTCATGGCCGCCACGACCTCGCCCATGTGGGCGATCTCGAGGGTGTAGTCGCGCTCGCGCCGGGCACCGGCGCCGCCGTGGAGGATGAGGGCGGGTCTGCCGGTCATCAGGGCCTCTTTTATCTCAGGTCGAGGGTCGCTAGCGTCATGGTTCGACGGTAGCGCTTTCGCCCGTCATGCGCGCCAAGGGAGGATCCGTGCAAGCTTCAGGGCCCTTCGTGGTTTCGAATTCCGCCCGGATCGAGATCGATCCGGCGCTGAAACCGGCGTCCATGGCCGCGGCGTTCAGGCAATACGGTCGCATCCATATCCCGGGCTTCCTCAAACCGGCCTCGGCGGAGGGGCTGTATCGGGCGCTGTCGACCGAAAAGCTCTGGATCTGTTCGACCATGGGCGGCGGCCAGACCATAGATGTGCCGGTGGAACAGCTGGAGGCCTTTCCGCCCGACCAGGCCATGCGCTTCCTGCAACTGGCCCATGCCGAGGCGCGCGACGGCTTCCACTACATGTTCGACAGCATCCGCATCAGCGACCTGGCCGAACAGCGGCAACCGCTGGCGGTCGAACTGGCGGCCGCCTACGGATTTCTGAACAGCCCGGCCTTCCTCGATTTCGTGCGGGCACTGACCGGCGACCCGCGCCCCAACTATGTCGACGCCCAGGCGACCCGCTATGAGCGTGGCCACTATCTGACCCAGCACGACGACTCCGCCGCCGAAAAGGGCCGGCTCTATGCCTATGTGCTGAACCTGACGCCGCACTGGCGAACCGACTGGGGCGGCCTGCTCAACTTCATCGACGCCGACGGCCATGTGGCCGAGGCCTACAGCCCGGCCTGGAATGCGCTGAACCTCTTCCGCGTACCCCAGCCCCACGCCGTCTCCAGCGTGGCCCCTTTCGCCGGCGCGCCGCGCCTGTCGATTACCGGCTGGGTCCGTCAGATCGACCTCAGCCTCCTCCCCGGCCGGGCACCAACCCCGAACCCGTTCAGAAAGACCCCCTGATGCGCGCAGTCCTGTCCAAGGCCCCCGGCGGTCCTGAAACCCTCGTCGTCGAGGAGGTGCTGGATCCCCGGCCGATGAAGGGCGAGGTGGTGATCGAGGTGAAGGCGGTCGGGGTCAATTTCCCCGACACCCTGATCATCGAGGACAGATACCAGTTCAAGCCGACGCGCCCCTTCTCGCCCGGCGGCGAGGTCGCGGGCGTGGTCGAGGCCGTCGGCGAGGGCGTGACCAATGTCCGCAAGGGCGACCGGGTCATCGCCGTGCCCGGATGGGGCGGCATGGTCGAACGGCTGGCGGTCCCCGCCGCCACGGTGATGAAGATCCCCGACGCCATGGATTTCAACACGGCCGCCGCGCTCGTCATGACCTATGGCACTTCGTATTACGCCCTGAAGGACCGGGCCCAGCTGAAGGCCGGCGAGCGGCTGCTGGTGCTGGGTGCCGCCGGCGGCGTCGGCGTCGCCGCGGTCGAGCTGGGCAAGGCCATGGGAGCCCAGGTCACGGCGGCCGCCTCGACCAACGACAAGGTCCAGTTTGCGCTCGAGGCGGGCGCTGACAACGGCCTGATCTATCCCTCGGGCAAGATGGACAAGGCGGCCCAGAAGGAGCTGTCCGGCGAGCTGAAACTGGCCTCGGGCCGCGACGGGCCGGACGTGGTCTATGACGCGGTCGGCGGCGACTATTGCGAGCCGGCCCTGCGCGCCATGGACTGGAACGGCCGCTATCTGGTGGTCGGCTTCCCGGCGGGTATTCCGTCCCTGCCGCTGAACCTGACCCTGCTGAAGTCGGTGTCGGTGATCGGGGTGTTCTGGGGCGCGGCGGTGATGCGCGACCCCGCCGCCCACGCCGCCAACATGGCCGAGCTGCTGACGATGTGGAGCGAGGGCAAGATTCGTCCGCGCGTCAGCCGGACCTTCCCGCTGGAACGGGCGCATGAGGCGATCAGGGCGCTGGGCGACCGGTCGGTCATGGGCAAGGTCGTGGTTACGGTCGGATCGTGACCCCGCGGCTGTCGCCCGCGCTCGACGCGGCGGCGCTGCGTACGGCGTTCGCGGCGCGGCGGCGGCTGCATGTTCCGGGCGTACTGGATCCCGACAGCGCCGGGGCGCTCGTCGCGGCCATGGAGGCTTTCGACGGCTGGAAGCTCAGCGTCTCCGCCGGGGGCGAATTCTTCGAACTGCCCCTGAAAGGCCGGGTCGCGGCCGAGCCGGGCAAACAGGGCTGGATCGACGGGGCCCGCGTCGACGGCTCCGAGCCCCGCATGCAGTACATCTTCGATACGCGCCGGCTGGACCTGGAGCTGGAGGATGGGCCCCGGGACGCGGTCAGCGAAATGCTGGCCTTCCTCAACGGACCGGACTTCCTGGCCTTCGTCCGGGGCGTGACCGGCGACGACCGCATCGACTTCGCCGACGCCCAGGCCACCCGCTACCGGCCCGGCCACGTCCTGACCGGTCACGACGACGCGGCCGAAGGCAAGAGCCGGCTCTACGCCTATGTGCTGAACCTGACGCGCGACTGGCGCGCCGACTGGGGCGGTGTGCTGGCCTTCGAGGGCGCGGACGGTCACATCGAGGAAGGCTATGCACCGGCCTTCAACGCTCTGAACCTGTTCGCCGTGCCGATGCGCCACGCCGTGACCCAGGTGGCCAGTTTTGCCCCCCGGGACCGGCTGTCGATCACCGGCTGGCTGCACTCACACCGGACGATCTAGACGTCGCGCAGCCGCTCCAGCGCCGCATCGGCCTGATCCTTGTGCCGGCGTTTGATATTGGTGCCGAGGGTGGCGATCAGGGCCGCAATCACCGCCGCGTCGTCGGTGAAGCCGATGCCGGCGAAAACGTCCGGAATGGCGTCGACCGGCAGGACAAAATAGGCCAGCGCCCCCAGCATGATCCCCTTGGCCGCCGTCGGTGTCTCCGGATCGCGGGCGGCGTACCAGACGCTGACCACCTGCCGGGCGAAGGGGATACGGGCCGCGGTGCGCCGGATCTTGGGCCAGAATCCCTTCTGGACCCGCACCTCATTGACCTGCTGGATCGAGGGTACGAGGGCGCGGGACGGGTCCAGCGCCTCTTCGGGCGTGATCGGTTTGGCATTCGTGGTCATGGCGGCTAAATCCCCGCAACTGATCTCAGGTTCAATCTCAACATAGGGGCTCCGGCCATGAAACTCGACGGGTCGATTGCGGCGGTGGTGACGGGCGGAGCCTCGGGCCTCGGCGAGGGGACGGCGCGGGCCATCGCGGCCACGGGCGCCAGGGTGGCCCTGTTCGATCTCAATGAAGAGCGCGGCGAGGCCATCGCGACCGAAATCGGCGGCGTCTTCTGCAAGGTCGACGTCACCGACGACGCCTCGGTCGCCGCCGCCTTCGAAAAGGCCCGCGCCGCCCACGGCCAGGAGCGCCTGACGGTCAACTGCGCCGGCATCGCCACCGGCCAGAAGACGGTCAGTCGCAAGAAGGACACCGGCGAGATCCGCGCCCACGACATGGCGGCCTTCGAACGCACCGTGCGGGTCAATCTGTTCGGCACCTTCCGCGTGCTCAGCCAGTCGGCGGCCGGCATGGTGACGCTGGAGCCCATGGCCGACGGCGAGCGCGGCCTGATCGTCAACACCGCCTCGGTGGCGGCCCAGGACGGCCAGATCGGCCAGGCGGCCTATTCAGCCTCCAAGGGCGGCGTCTATGCCATGACCCTGCCGGTCGCCCGCGACCTCGCCCAGGAAGGCATCCGCTGCAACACCATCCTGCCCGGCATCATGTGGACGCCGATGATGGCCGGCATGGACCAGAAGATCCAGGACGCTCTCGCCGCCGCCATTCCCTTCCCCAGCCGTCTGGGCACGCCCGCGGACTATGCCTCTCTGGTTCTGGAGCTGGCCCGCAACGTCTACATCAACGGCGAATGCATACGTCTTGATGGAGCCATACGCCTGGCGCCGCGCTGACGCGCGGATGCGCTTCGCGCAGGCGCTAACGCTCGCAACGCGGTTGCTCGCTGCTTGAGCGCCGAATTGTGGGTTTGGGGACTTGCGAGGGACCGGGCCGCTCGGTATACGCCCGCCTCCGACTGAAGTGCGGGCGTAGCTCAGTGGTAGAGCACAACCTTGCCAAGGTTGGGGTCGAGAGTTCGAATCTCTTCGCCCGCTCCAGTTGGAACCTGAAAAGCTCGGCTTCGGCCGGGCTTTTTGGTTTTGGCGCTATGGGCCGCCTGAGTTTGCCAAGGTTGGGGTCGAGAGTTCGAATCTCTTCGCCCGCTCCAGTTGGAACCTGAAAAGCCCGGCTTCGGCCGGGCTTTTGCCTTTGGCGTGCTGCGCCGCAAGCGGGAGGGCCAGGAGGGCAAGGGCTCGCTGCGGGAGCGCGCGGGCGCGACCCGTCTAGAGGCCGAGCGCCGTCCGGATATCGCGCCAGTCGATGTATTTGAAATTCTGCGTGCCGGCGTCGTTGATGTCGTCCTGGACGACGACGACGCCCTCGGGGAAGGCATCGCCCACCGGGCCGCCCCGGGCGGCCAGGCCGTCGGTGCCGGTGACGCGGTCGACCACGCCGTCCTGGACCACGAACCGACCCGCATAGACCGGGGCCGCGCCGTCGATGCGCCAGACGGGGAAGGTCGAGTCGCCCTGGCTCGAGCCGATCAGATAGCGGGCGGCACCGTCCTCGAGGATGGTCAGGCCCTCGGCGTCCGCGACCAGCACGCCGGGCGCGACCGGCTGGACAAGGGTCCGAACCGCGCCGGCGGCCGGGTCGAGGCCATAGCGCCAGAGGCCGACGTTCTCCTCGGCGATGTAGAGGGCATCGGTCGCCTCATCGGCGGCGCAACCTTCCGAAATTGTCCCGATGTCGAATCGGCGCACCTCGCGGGCCACGGGATGCCCCGCAGTGTCGGCCGTCAGGACGAACTGTCGCACCTCCCCCTCATGACCGACGAGCACGGCGTGGATTTCGGTACCGCGTCGGGCGAAGCAGAAGCCGTAGGGTTCGACCACGTCGGTGCTGATCGCCCCCCAGTGGCGCACGCCGGCGTCCCCGGCGGGGTCAAACAGGTAGAGGGCGACGCCCGTCTTGCCGGGGGTCCGGTCGCTGGCGCCCAGCACCACCTGCGGCCGGCCGCTCACGGTCAGGCCGGCGGTCAGATCGACGTTGTTCAGCAGGCCTTCCGGCAGGAACTGCAGCACCGTTCCGTCCAGCCCATAGATGTAGAGGCCGGCCTTCTTGTCCGTGCCGGCGACGAAGCCGCGTGTGGACACGCCGCCGATCGTCACGGGCACCGGGCCTGCCCAGATCGCAGGGTCGTCGGCGGCGTCCTGGCCGGCTGTCCCGACCGAAGGCGTTTCAAGTCGGGCCTGGACGCCGGTGCCCTCGCCGATGAAACCCTCCCCTTCGCCCTGGAAGTCGACCTCCCGGATCGCGCAGGCGGACAGAAGAGTAGCCGACGCGGCGAGCGTGGCCAGGGTGCGGACGAACATTGAGCGCGCCTGTGATGGATCGGGATCGTCGCGCCAAAGCACGGGGCATCGGGTCCGTCAACGCAAGCGTGGATGACGGAATAGCGTCATTTCGGTGAAAGGTTATCCGTTATCAGAACAAGCTTCACCGTGGTGTTCGAAAACTGCCAAGCCTGTTTCGCCAAATCGTCGCGACGCCGTCGCCCCCAAAGCCTAGGGGAGCCGCCAGAACCGGCGACCGTGGGGGCGACCGGGCCATCGGGATGCTTGTTATGAAACTCGGACTTCTGCTCGGCGCGTCGCTCGCGCCGCTCGCCTTCGCGACCTCGGCGCTCGCCCAGAGCGCTCCGGAACCGTCGGCACAGCTCGACGACGTGGTGGTGGTGGGCGGTCGCCCGATCGCGGAATCCGAGGCGGCTGCCTTGCGGGTGCAGCGTAACTCCGACTCACTCGTGGCCGTCGTCGCCTCGGACTCCGTTGGCCGCCTTCCCGACCAGAACGTCGCCCAGGCGGTGGGCCGCCTTCCGGGCGCTGCCGTTGCCCGCGACCAGGGCCAGGCGCGCTATATCAGCCTTCGCGGCGCGCCGGTGAACTGGACCACCCTGTCCATCGACGGCATCTCGATCGTCAGCCCCGAGGGCCGCGACACCCGCTACGACAGCCTGCCCTCGGCCATTGCCTCGCAGATCGTGGTCAGCAAGGCCGTGACCCCTGACATGACCGGCGAGACCATTGCCGGCAACGTCAACATCATCACCCGCTCGGCGTTCGACTATCCGGGCCTGCGCATCTCCGGCAAGGCCGGCGGCGGCTATGTCGAGCTGGGCGAGCGTCAGGAATACGAAGGCCAGCTGGTCCTGTCGAACCGCTTCGATACGGACATGGGCGAGTTCGGACTGCTGGTCTCGGGCAGCTACTACGAGCGCAACATGATCACGGACAACTATGAGACGGATTGGGAGGTTGTCTCCCAGGACGTCCAGCCGGGTGGTGCCACCCGGCTGTGGGCGCGCGAGACCGAGAACAAGCTGTATCGCCTGACCCGCAAGAACTACTCCCAGTCGGGTCGCCTCGACTGGCGCCCGTCCGACAACCATCGTCTGTTCGTCGAATCCATCTTCACGACCTTCACGGACGATGAGGCCCGCGACAACTACATCTTCGACATGGACGACCGTCAGGCCGATCCGTCGACACCGCCGCGCTCGGCGCTGACGCCCTGCACCGTGACTCCCGTCACCACCGTGACCAACACCGGCTATGCCGACACCTGCATCGGCAATACCTCGCTGGTCGGCACGGTCTACGGCATCGACATCAACCAGCGCGCCACCCTGCGCGCGTTCGAACAGTCGGTCTTCACCAACACCCTCGGCGGCGATCATGAGTTCAACGACGGCTGGTCCTTCGACTGGCGGCTGAACTACACCAAGGCGATCGACGACCGTTCGGTCGTGGGCGAGGCGCGCTACGACAGCCCGTCGACCCGCAACCTCCGGCCCACCATCAGCTATGACTTCACCGACCCGAACGTCGCCCGGATCCAGCTGTTCCGCACGATCTCGACGTCCGGTCCGACGACGTTCACGGCCGGTGCCCCGGTCCGCGACATCGAGGATTTCGTCCGTCCCCTGACGTCGCTTACCTCGGCCATACTGATCGACGAGACCGAGGCCTATACCGCCAAGTTCGACCTGCGCCGGAATTTCGACTGGATGGGCAACGACACGACGTTCACCTTCGGCGGCCAGTACGACCAGCGGACCAAGGACTCTGACAACCGTCGCTTTACGCTGACGTCTGCTGCGAACAGCGCCCAGCTCGCTGCCGCCGGCATATCGACGACCTTCGCACCGGTTTCGATCAGCGCCGCGTTCAACGGCCAAATCCCGCTGGGCTACAACTTCCGATACTTCGACCATGTGGCCATGCGCAATCAGGTGGCTCGCGCCGCTGCGGTGACGCCTTATGTCTCCGAGCCGGCCAATGACTACAATGTCACGGAAGAGGTCGCTGCGGCCTATGCCATGGCGCGCATCGCCTATGACTGGGGTTCGATCCTGGGCGGCGTCCGGGTCGAGAACATCGTCAACACCGGCAAGGCCATTGTGACCCTCGCCGGCATCCCGACCGAGATCGAGGTCGAGAACGATCTGACGCTGGTCTACCCCAGCCTGCACATCAACTACGACATCGCCGACGACAAGAAGCTGCGCCTGTCGTTCAACAGCGGTGCGGCCCGCCCGGACTACGACCAGCTGCGTCCGAACTTCACCTTCAACGACTCCAATCAGACCGTTTCGGGTGGCAACCCCGAGGCCCAGCCCGAGCGCGCCTACGGCGTCGACGCCTATTTCGAATGGTACGTCCAGCCCCAGGGCTATGTGATGTTCGGCGCCTTCTACAAGAAGGTTGAGGACGTCCTGTTCAGCGACACGCGGGTCTTCGGCTCCGATGTTCTGAACACGCCCGGCTTTGATCGCTCGGGCTATCGGTTGAGCACCGAGGTCAACGGCGGCGAGGGCTATATCCGCGGTCTCGAGTTCGCGGTTCAGCAGCAGCTCTCGATCTTCACCGAACAACTGGGCCTGCCGGAGTGGGCGGGCGGCTTCGGCCTGACGGCCAACGTCACCCTCAACGAAAGCGAGGCCGAGGCCCCGGACGGCAGCAAGGTGACGCTGCCGAACACCTCGGACCTGGTCTACAATGTCGGTGCCTACTACGAGCAGTACGGCCTGTCGGCGCGCCTGAACTATCAGCGCCGCAGCGAATGGCTCGACGCATTCGGCGCTGTCGCCGACGGCGGCAACACCTACTGGGCGTCGGATGACGAGCTGGACTTCTCGGCCCGCTACGAGATCAACGACAATATCGAAGTCTATTTCGACGCGTCGAACCTGCTGAACAACCCGGGCCGCCGCTATTCGCGGGAACCGGCCTACACCATCGAGTGGGAACAGTTCGGCAGCCGCTACACCGGCGGTGTGCGCTTCGTTTTCTGATCCAGGCCGAGTGACGGAATAAGACAGGGGGCCAGGCAGCGATGCCTGGCCCCTTTTCGTTGCGGCCCCCTCCTTTTGCATGGTGACGCTGGACGGCGCGCTCCGGCCCGGCTAGGTCGCCTTCGGGGCGAAAGCGGACCGGTTCGGTTCGCCGTTTGCAAGGTGTCTCCCGGACAGGCGCGCGTGGCGCCAGAACGGGACAGTCGGGTCGCATGTTTCTCGAAGGCCAGGTGAACTGGATGTGGGTTCTGGGGGCGGTCGCCGCCGTCGGCTGGATCGTGGGGCTCGTGGCCCTGTGGTTCGCCTTCCGCAACCGAACGCGCCACGTCAGCGCCTCGGATCAGCTCGATCTGGTCCAGCGCGTCGCTGACGATTCCCAGAGGCGCCTGTTCGAAACCCTGAACGCCATTCCCGTCGCCCTGGTCGAGACCGACCGGCAGGGCAAATTCGTCTTCGCCAACCGCGCCGCCCACCAGCTGCTGGGCCGCAAGGACGCCGAACTGATCGGTCTGCGTTTCCACTCGGCGACCTGGGGCATCACCTTCCCGGACGGTCGCCCGGTGCCGCCGGACCTGCTGCCCAGCGCCCGCGCCCTGCGCGGCCAGACGGTCCGCGGCTTCCAGCATCTGCTGGCCAATCCCGCCTCGCGCCGCAAGATGCTGGTCTCGGTCACGGCCATGCCGATCGAGAATGAGCTGGGCCAGGTCACCGGCTCGACCGCCGCGATCGTCGAGACCGAGGGTCTGCAGACGCCGGAAGTCTTCATGCCGGAACCCGTCGCGGCTCCGTCCGACGACCTGACCCGCCGGGTGTTCGACGCCGCCTCCAGCGCCCTTGTGGTCGTCGCCGCGGGCGGCCGGGTGCGCGAGGCCAACCGCACGGCCCTGCTTGTGCTGGGCCGCCCCGAGGCCGACGGCGACTTCTCCGATCTGTTCCTGGCCGAAGACGAGCGCGCCGAGGGCCGTCAGGCCCTGCGCGCCGCCCTGTCCGCTCCGGCGGGCGAGGCCGAGCCCTTCGTCTCGCGCCGCGGTGCCGAGGAAGGCATCCGCTGGTCCATGCTGCCTCTCACCGACGCCGACGGCCGCGTCGACGCCCTGCTGCTGGCCGGTGAGCGCGCGGATCCGACCCCGGCCTTCGAACCGGTCGTCATCGAGGCCGCGACAGACCCTGACGCCGTCTCCGACGAGACCCTCGCCCTGCGCGAGGCCGCTGATGAAGCCCGCCGTCAGGCCGATGAGGCGATCGCCGCCGCCGCCGCCGCCCGCGAGGAAGCACAGACGGCCTGGGCCGCTGCCCGCAAGGCCGGCGAGGACGCCGACGCCGAACTGGCCGGGGGGCGCCGTATGGAGAATGTCGGCCGTCTCACCGGCGGGCTGGCGCACGATTTCAACGCCCTTCTGGGGGTCATGACCGGCGCTCTCGACATGATGCTGCGCCAGGCCGACGACCCCGCCCGGGTCCGCCGCATCGGTCAGGCGGCCCTGGCCGCGGGCCAGCGTGGCGAGCTTCTGACCCGTCGCCTGACCGCCTTCTCCCAGGGCGACGACGAACCGGTGCTGCGCGTCCTCGACGCCGGCGTGCTGCTGCGCGGCATGGAGAGCCGTCTGCGCGATCTCGGCGGGCCCGGCGTTGACCTGATGATCGAAGGCCCGTCCGAAGCCGCGCCCGTCAGTCTCGATCCCGTCGGCTTCGAGGGCGCAGTCCGCAGCCTGACCCGGAACGCCGTTGAAGCCGTCGCCGGTCGGGGGTCGGTCGCTGTGCGGCTGGAGGCCATGCTCGAGGGCGGCGTCCGCCTCAGTGTGCGGGACAGCGGCCCGGGCATGGACCGCGACCTGGCCGCCCGCGCGGTCGAGCCCTTCTTCACCACCCGCGAGGGTGCCGCCGGCCTCGGCCTGTCCCAGGCCTATGCCTTCGCCCGCCAGTGCGGCGGCGTCCTGTCGATCGACAGCGTGCCCGGTGAAGGCGCCGAAGTCTCCATCACCCTTCCCAGCGCGGCCTGAGCCGCCGCCTTCCACCGTTGGTCCGGCGGGAGTAGGGTGGTGCACGCGGGGGCGGGAGGTTCTTTATGAAGCTGTTGCGATTCATCGTCGTGCTCGCGGTCATCGGCTACGCCGGCTGGCTGGCCTGGCCGTTCATTTCTCCGTTCCTGGAAGGCGCTGGTCCCGATGTGGCCGCATCGCGCATGGGTGCCGAGGCGCAGTCGGGCGGAGACCTGTTTGGCTTCCTGCCGGCCTGGATCCTCTGGGTCGGGGCGGTGGGCCTTTATCTGGTCGCGGCCCTGCTGCTCGGCTCGGGCAACCCCAGGGCCGCCGTGGCCTATTTCCTCGGCTTCATCGCCGACGCGGTGCTCCGGCTCGCGCTCGGCCAGCAGGGTGGAGGCGACGTCGCCGCCCGCTCGGCTGGTCCGACCACCATGGCGGCTCCCGAGGCCATGGGCGGCCTGCCGGTCGATCCGGTCTGGCTGGTGCTGGGCGCGGTCTTCCTGCTCGGCCTGCTGGTCGTCTTGGCCAGCCGGCGGATGCGGCGCAAACGCGAAGCGGGCCAGCTGAATTTCTGACGCCCCGGCTGCGGATTGGCCGCGAAGCCTCCTATATGCGGGCTGACGGTTGACCCTTGCGGGCGGGCCGCTAGGTTCCGCGCGCCTTTCCGCGCCCAAGACAGACCCGAGAGATTCCATGGCCGAAGCCGCCGTTTCCAGCGCCTCGTATGACGTCGTCATCATCGGCGGCGGTCCCGGCGGCTACAATGCGGCCATCCGGGCGGGCCAGCTCGGCCTGACCGCGGCCTGTGTCGAAATGCGCGAGACCCTCGGCGGGACCTGCCTGAACGTCGGCTGCATGCCCTCCAAGGCCCTGCTGCATGCGTCCGAACTGTATGAGATGGCGGGCAAGGAGTTCGCCGGCCTCGGCATCGAGGTGACACCGAAGCTCAATCTGGCGCAGATGATGGCCCAGAAGTCCGAGAGCGTGACCGCCCTGACCAAGGGCATCGAATTCCTCTTCAAGAAGAACAAGGTCGACTGGGTCCGCGGCCGCGGCCGCATCGCCGGCCGGGGCAAGGTCGAGGTCACCGCCGCGGACGGGTCGATCAGCACCCTGACCGCGAAGAACATCGTCATCGCCACCGGGTCCGAGCCCACGCCCCTGCCGGGCGTGACCTTCGAGGACGGCAAGGTGGTCGACTCCACCGGTGCCCTGTCGCTGCCCGCCGTTCCGAAGCATCTGATCGTCGTCGGGGCCGGGATCATCGGCCTTGAGCTGGGCTCGGTCTGGCGCCGGCTGGGGGCGCAGGTGACGGTGGTCGAATACCTCGACCGCATCACCCCCGGCATGGACAGCGATCTCGCCAAGGCTTTCCAGCGCAGCCTGACCAAACAGGGCATGACCTTCAAACTGGGGTCGAAGGTCACGGCGGCGAAATCCTCGAAGGACGGCGTCGAACTGACGGTCGAGCCGGCCGCCGGCGGCACCGCCGAGACGCTCAAGGGTGATGTGGTGCTCGTCGCCATCGGTCGTCGTCCCTATACCGAGGGCCTGGGTCTGGAGACGGTGGGCGTCACGCCCGACAGGCGCGGCTTCCTGGACCACGACCACTTCAAGGTCACGGAAGGCGTCTGGGTCATCGGCGACGTCACCCACGGCCCGATGCTGGCCCACAAGGCCGAGGAGGATTCGGTCGCGGTCATCGAACTGATCGCGGGCAGGGCCGGTCACGTCGATTACGATCTGGTCCCCAGCGTCGTCTACACCGCTCCCGAGGTCGCCTGGGTGGGCCAGACCGAAGACCAGCTGAAGGCCGCCGGGGTCGCCTACAAGAGCGGCAAATTCCCGTTCACCGCCAACAGCCGGGCGAAGATCAACCATGAGACCGACGGCTTCGCCAAGGTGCTGGCCGACGCCGTCACCGACCGCATCCTCGGTGTCCACATCATGGGGCCCCAGGCCGGCGAGATGATCGGCGAGGCCTGTGTGGCCATGGCCTTCGGCGGTTCGTCGGAAGACATCGCCCGCGTCTGCCATCCCCACCCGACCCGCTCGGAAGCCGTCAAACAGGCGGCCATGGGCGTCGAGGGCTGGACGATGCAGGCCTAGTCGCCCCGTAGCTCCAGCGTCCGTGTCGACTGACGGCGCAGGCCGGCGAAGGTCACCGTATCATTGGGGAAGTCGAGGGTGACCTCGCGGAATCGGCCCAGCAGGTCGGCGCCGATCAGCAGGGCCGGCCGTTCGCTCAGGCCAAGGGTCTGGAAACAGTGCAGGTCGGCGAACAGCATGGGCGTCGCCCCCAGCCGGGTCGCCCCCAGCCTCAGGTCGTCGACCTGCGCCAGGTCGGCGCTCAGGCTCTGGCCTGTCACCCCATAGATGGGCACCGCCCGCGAAAGGCGTCCACCATCCCTTCGCCGCGCGGCGATCGCACGCCGAAGGGCCAGATTGCCGATCGAATACTGCGCCCCGCTGTCGATGAAGGCGGTGGTCGGCTGCCCGTCCACCGTCACCTGGGTCAGCATCATCTGGCCGAAGGGACCGGTCGACGCCCGAAGACCGTCCCGGCGAATGCGCGAGCCGGTCTGCATGTCACCGCCCATGACGACGGTGACGCCGCGCATGGTCAGGCTGGCGGCACGCCGCACAACGTCGAAGCGAAGCTTGAACCGTCCCAGGACGTCGAGCCCGATCAGGCCGTCCGCGCCCAGCTGATCGCGCTGGAACACCGGACAGGTCAGGCCGCGGAAGCCAAGGCCGCTGAGCTGCAACCGGCCTACGGCCACGCTGCGGGTGACCCGCGCCTCGGTGATGCCGTGCACCATCACCGGCTCGAGCGGAGGCAGGGCCAGTTGGTCCGCCAGGGTGTCGGCTATGGAGGTGGTGCCCGCGCCGGTGTCGATCACGAAGGTGAACGGGCCGTGGTTGTTGATGAAGACGGACGCCCCGACGCGCGTGAACAGATTGGCCAGCAGCTGGATCGGCTGTACGTCGCCCCCGGGACCGGTGTCCTGCGGGCCGTCCCGGGCCACGGCGGACCACCCCGCGCCCATGCCGACGGCTGCGGTCAGGCCGGCGATCAGACCGCGACGATCCAGGCCCTGAAAACCACTCACCCTCGGTGCCGCCTCCCCAGCGGGTTTGAGCGTCACTTTACCCCGTTCAGTGACGCTGACCAGCCCGTGGCTGTCAGCGCCTGGGGTGGGCGGCGGAATAGGCGTTCAACAGGCGTTGGGCGTCGACGGCGGTGTATTTCTGTGTCGTCGACAGGCTGGCGTGGCCCAGCAGTTCCTGGATCGAACGGAGATCGGCGCCGGCACCCAGCAGATGGGTGGCGAAGCTGTGGCGCAGGGCGTGCGGCGTGGTCGTGGCCGGCAGACCCAGCCGTCCCCGCAGCCGCTGGACCATGGCCTGCACATGGCGTGGCGTCAGCGGCCCGCCGCGGCGCGCGCGGAACAGGGCGTCGGCCGGTGCCAGCGGGAAGGGTTGCAGGGCCAGATAGGCTTCGACCGCCTCGCGCACCGCGGGCAGGACCGGGGCCAGCCGGGTCTTGCCGCCCTTGCCGGTGATGCGCAGGGTCTCGGGCAGGGGGGCGTCCGACCGGCTGAGGGACAGCCCCTCGGAAATCCGCAGGCCGCAGCCGTACAGCAGGGTCAGGACCGCCCGGTCGCGGGCGGCCTCCCAGGGCTCGACGTCGAGGTCGGCGTCGGTCTCCTGCAACAGGCCGCGCGCCTGATCCTCGCTGACGGGGCGCGGCAGGGACGCCTTGATCCGGGGGCCGCGGACCAGGGCCAGCTGCGGCGCCGGCGTGCCGCAGCGCCGGTCGAGGAAGCCGTGGAAGGCGCGGATGGCCGACAGGGTCTGGCTCAGCGACCGGGCCGCCAGCGGATGGTCACCGCGTTCCTGCGAACCCTGGCGCCGCTCGGCCAGATGGGCGCGAACCTCCGCGGCGGTGACCGTTCCGAGATCGGCCAGCCGCTGCGGCCCGCCGCGGTGTCGCTCCAGAAAGGCGAGATACCGCCGGCCGATGCGGCCGTAGGCTTCCAGCGTGTTCGCGGCCAGACGCCGTTCGTGTGCCAGATGCTCGAGCCAGGCTGCGACGGCGTCGTCGGCGCCCGGTTGCCTGGGGGCGCTCAGTTGAGGATCGGCCATCGCTCGGCTGTCCGTTCCACCACCCGGGCGATGAAGGCCACCAGTTCGCAGCCCATGGTCGGGGTGAAGCCGTCCTCCTCGGGCGAGCCGAAGGCGCAGATGGCAGGTCGCACGGGCGTCTCTGCGCCAGGGAACTGCGGGGCCATGCGGATCAGGGCGACGGACTTCACGTCGGTCTCCGAGGCACCGAACAGGTTCAGGCCGTCGAAATTCGGTCCCAGCCAGGTCAGGCCGTGCTCCCCAAGCAGGGAATCGACCCCGCCGGCCTCCAGCCCCCGCCAGCCGAACGGCACGCCGCCGGGCTTTTCGAGGGCGATGGCCGCGCCGGCCAGGCCGAACCGGCCCTGGGCCACCGCATCGAGACGACGCGCCAGATCGGATGGGTTGCGCGCCTCCATCAGGTCAAGCGCCGCGACATGGGTCTGGGTCTGGGCGGCGAAATTCGCCCGGGCGATGGACTCGATGCGTTTGCGCGCGTCGGCCTCGCGCTCGGCGGCCTCTTCCAGCCTGGTCAGGGCGGCGCGGCCGAACTCCACGACGTTGCGGCCGTGCGGCTTGAGGCCGATCTCCTCCAGCAGGGAGCGGTCGTCGAGCAGGGTCTGTGGATTGGCCTGCAGCCAGGCGCGAATCTCCGGCCAGTGCGGCTCCCTGGCGGGCTCGGCCGACGAGAGCGTCGGGGAGGGGTCAGGCTTGCCGCTCAAAGACCTCTCCTCGAGGTGAAACTACAGGATGGACTGGCCCGTCTTGCCCCAGTCCGCGAGGAAGGCATCAAGCCCCTTGTCGGTTAACGGGTGCTTGACCAGGGCCTTGAAAACGTCGGCCGGGATGGTCGCGGCGTCGGCACCGGCGACCGCGGCGGCGTTGACATGGTTCGGATTGCGCAGGGATGCGGCCAGAATCTGCGTGTCGAAGCCGTGCACGTCATAGAGCACGCGGATTTCCTCCAGCAGGCCGATGCCGTCGGCACCGTGGTCCTCCAGGCGACCCACGAAGGGCGAGATGAAGGTGGCGCCGGCCTTGGCGGCCAGCATGGCCTGGGCGGCCGAGAAGCACAGGGTGACGTTGGTCCTGATCCCCTTGTCCGCGAAGGCCCGCGCCGCGCGCAGTCCGTCCCAGGTCAGGGGCAACTTCACCACGACGTTCGGGGCGATGGCGGCAAGCTTGTCGCCCTCCTTCACCATGGTCTCGAAATCGGTCGCCACCGCCTCGGCGGAGATCGGCCCCTCGACGAGGGCGCAAATCTCGGCGATGACCTCGGCGATGTTGCGACCGGATTTGGCGATCAGCGAGGGATTGGTGGTGACGCCGTCCACCATGCCGGTGGGGACCATGTCCTTGATGACGGCGACGTCGGCTGTGTCGAGAAAGAGTTTCATGTCGGTCTCTCTAGCGGAGCGCGAAGGGCGGTGAAAGTCGCCAGCGTCCTCATCCCCCTGCCGGTGTCCGAGGCCTTCGACTACGAGGTCCCCGAAGGCATGGATGTGACACGGGGCGATCAGGTCGCCGTGCCGCTGGGGCCGCGCCTGATGCGGGGGGTGGTTTCCGGGGCGCGCGAGACGACTGGCTCGAACCGGCGGCTCAAGGCGATCGACCATCTGATCGACGATCCGCGCCTGCCTGAACGGACCGTGGACTTCGTCGAATGGGCCGCCCGCTGGACACTGAGCGCGCCGGGCGAGATGGCGGCGGCGGCGCTGAAGGGCTTGCGCGCGCCTCGGCCCCGCCCCGAGCGGCGCGTGCGCAGGGTCGGCGACCGCGCGCCCGCCAAGCTCACGGCGCCGCGTGCGGCGGTGCTGGAGGCGCTGGGCCGGCGCGCCATGCCGGGTCCCGATCTGGCGCGGGCGGCGGGCGTCTCGTCCGGTGTGGTCAAGGGATTGCTGGACGAGGGCGTGCTTGAGGTCATCGAGATCGAGGCTGTCGCCGCCTTCGACGCGCCGGACCCGGACCACGCCCCGGCGGCGCTCAATCCGGATCAGGCGGCAGCGGCGTCGGCCATGGCCGGGGCCACGACGAAGGGCGGCTTCGCCCCCTTCCTGCTCGACGGCGTCACCGGATCGGGCAAGACCGAGGCCTATCTGGAGGCGGCGGCGCGGACGCTGAAGGCCGATCCGGCGGCGCAGATCCTGATCCTGCTGCCTGAAATCGCCCTGACCCAGGACCTGATCGCCCGTATCACCGCCCGGTTCGGCGCGGCCCCGGCCGAATGGCACTCCGGGGTCAGCCCCCCGCGGCGCCGGCAGGTCTGGGAGGCCGTGGTCGCCGGCCGCTGCAACATCGTGGTCGGGGCCCGTTCGGCTCTCTTCCTGCCCTTCGTCAATCTCAGCCTGGTCGTCGTCGACGAGGAGCACGACGGCTCGTTCAAACAGGACGAGGGACTGGTCTATCACGGCCGCGACCTCGCCGTGGCCCGCGCCCGGATCGAAGGCGCGACGGTGGTGCTGGCCTCTGCCACGCCCTCGCTGGAGACCCTGTGGAACGCCCATCAGGGCCGCTATGGCTGGCTGAAGCTGGCGGCGCGGCACGGGGCCGCCCTCCTGCCCGAGGTCACTCTCCTCGACCTGCGGCAGTGCCCGCCCGACCCCCAGACCTGGCTGTCCCAGCCCCTGCGTGAGGCCATCGGCGAGACGTTGGCGCGGGGCGAGCAGACCCTTCTGTTCCTGAATCGCCGCGGCTATGCGCCCGTGGTCTTGTGCCGGGTCTGCGGCCATCGGCTGACGGCACCGGACACCGACAGCTGGCTGGTCGAGCATCGCTACACAGGCCGGCTGATCTGCCACCTGACCGGCTTCACCATGGTGCGGCCGAAACACTGTCCGTCCTGCGGCGCGGTCGACAGCCTGGTCTCGATCGGCCCCGGCGTCGAACGGGTCGAGGAGGAGGTGCGCCAGCTGTTCCCCGAGGCGCGCACGGCGGTGTTCAGCTCCGACACCACGCCGGATGCGAAATCCGCCCGCGCCCTGATCCAGCGCATGACCGACGGCGAGATCGACATCCTCGTCGCCACCCAGGCGGCGGCCAAGGGGCACAATTTCCCCCTGCTGACGCTCGTCGGTGTGGTCGACGCCGATCTCGGCCTGCGCGGCGGCGACCTGCGGGCGGCGGAGCGGACCTTCCAGCTGCTGACCCAGGCCACGGGCCGGGCCGGCCGGGCGGACAGGCCGGGCCGGGCCGTCCTGCAGACCTGGACGCCCGAGCATCCCGTGCTGATGGCGCTGGCTGCCGGCGACCGGGACGCCTTCGTCGCCGCAGAACTGGCCGAGCGCGAGGCTGCCTTTCTGCCGCCCTACGGACGGCTGGCGGCGATCATCCTGTCGAGTGAAAATGCGGTCGCGGTTGAGAAATTGGCGCGCGAATTGGCCGGTTCGATTCCCAACGCCGAACGCCTCGAAGTCTATGGACCCGCCGACGCCCCGCTGGCACTCGTGCGCGGCCGCCACCGCAAACGCCTGCTGGTCCGCGCCGACCGCGACGTCGACCTGCAGGGCTTCCTGCGGGCCTGGCTGACGCGGGTGAAGGTGCCGGGCTCGGTGCGGCTGTCGGTGGACGTGGACCCGTACAGTTTTCTGTAGGGCGCTAACGCTCGCGACGCGGTCGCTCGCTGCTTGAGCGCGGGTTGCCGTTCCGGGCATGCGCGAAGCGCCAGGCCGCGTCGGGTCGGGAGGTCCCGAAGGGCCGACGACCGCGGCCCAAAAAGAGAGAGCGTTCGCGCCGCGAAGCGACGCTAACGGGGCCCCGTCAGCCGGATCTCGAACAGCTTCGGCCAGTTCTTGCCCGTCACGAACAGCCGGCGGCTTTCAGGATCCCAGGCGATGCCGTTCAATACGGCGTCGGTCGGGTCCAGCCCGCTTCGGTCCGGCATCAGCCCGGTCAGGTCGACAATGCCCGTGATCGTCCCCGTCGCCGGGTTGATGCGGACGATATAGTCCGTCTGCCACAGGTTGGCGAAGACCTCGCCCTCGATCCATTCCAGCTCGTTGATCCGTCCGACCGGACGACCCTGCAGGGTGACGGGAACGCGGCCGGTCTCCGCCAGGGTCACCGGATCGAGGAAGCGCAGCGCCGGGGTCCCGTCGGACAGGATCACCCGTGTCGCGTCATGGGTCAGGCCCCAGCCTTCGCCCGCGTAGGCGAACTCGCCTTCGGGCTCGAGCGTCGCAGGGTCCCAGATGAAGCCCTTGCCGCCCTTCCAGGTCAGGGTGAGGACCCGGTCGCCGACCGCGGTCAGCCCTTCGCCGAAATATTCCTCGTCCAGCACGCGCTGCTGCAGGACGACGCCGTCCTCAAGCCGGACGCGGCGGACCGTCGAGGGATAGCGGCCGGTGCTTTCCAGAAGCTCGCCGTTCCTGAAAACCAGCCCCTGGGTGAAGGCTTCAGGGTCGTGCGGATAGACGCGCACGACCTCGAATCCATAGACCGGCACGGGCGTGGCCGGGGCCGCCGGCACCCCTGTCGATTGCGCTGCTGACGGAACCGGCGGCAGCAGCAGGGCGAACAGGAGCGCGGCGACCCTCATGATCAGACGCCCGGCTCGGCGGTTTCCGCCTTGTTGAGCCCGGCCAGGCGCGCCTCGGCTGCGGCCGCCTTCTTCGCCTGGGCGCTCCGCGAGATCATGTTCAAACCTTCGACCGCGGCCGAGAAGGCCATGGCGGTATAGATGTAGCCCTTGGGAACGTGAGCCCCGAAGCCCTCGGCGATCAGCACCATGCCGATCATCAGCAGGAAGCCGAGGGCCAGCATGACCACGGTCGGGTTCTCGTTGATGAAGTTGGCCAGCGGGTCCGCGGCCAGCAGCATGACCGCCACGGCGACCAGCACGGCCACGACCATGATCGGCAGATGGTCGGTCATGCCGACGGCGGTCAGGATCGAGTCGATCGAGAACACCAGGTCCAGCAGGATGATCTGGAAAATGGCCGATCCGACGTTGGAGATGACCACGTCAGTCTTGTCCTTCTCCAGCATGTCGTCGCTCCTGGAGTGATCGACGCTGTGATGGATCTCCTTGGTCGCCTTCCACAGCAGGAACAGGCCACCGGCGATCAGGATCATGTCCTTCCAGGAGAATTCGTTGCCCATGACGGTGAAGACGGGCGCCGTCAGGCTGACGATCCAGGCGATCATCGACAGCAGGCCGAGGCGCATGATCAGCGCCAGGGAGATGCCGATGCGACGGACCCGCTGCCGATGTTCAGGCGGCAGCTTGTTCGACAGGATCGAGATGAAGATCAGATTGTCGATTCCCAGGACCACTTCCATGACCACGAGGGTGATCAGGGCGGCCCAGGCGGCGGGATCGGAAAGGAGTGCGGTGATTTCGGTCATGGACCCTGAGATATGACAGCCCGGGACGCCGCGCCAGATTTTTCCGCTGCTGCAGGCGCGTCAGGGCGCCGCGCTGGCGCGGCCCTCTGGACCCGGCTCCCGGGCAAGCCTAGCCAAGGGTGAACTGTGTTTGTTCTGTCAGGTGAAGCGTGCCCTCAGGTCTTGCCGCCCTTCTCGACGACGTCGCCGCGATCGCCAAGATGGCGGCGGCCTCGGTCGACGACGTCTCCGTCGCCGCCGGTCGCGCCGGCGTCAAGGCCGCGGGGGTTGTGGTTGACGACGCCGCGGTGACGCCGGGCTATGCGATGGGCTTTTCGCCCCGGCGCGAGCTGCCCATCATCGGCAAGATCGCCATCGGGTCGCTGAAGAACAAATTCCTGATCCTCCTGCCCGGCGCCCTTGTGATCAGTGCCTTTGCGCCCTGGGCGCTGACGCCGCTCCTGATGATGGGCGGCACCTATCTCTGTTTCGAGGCATCGGAGAAAATCTGGGAGAAGCTGGCCGGACACGACCACGGCGAGACCGCGCCGGACGAGCTGGCGCTGTCCTCCGAGGAACAGGAAAGCAAGATGGTCGGCTCGGCTATCCGCACCGACCTGATCCTGTCGGCCGAGATCACCGCCATCGCCCTGGCCGACCTGGCCGAACGTCCGCTGGCGACCCAGGCGGCGGCCCTGGCCATCGTCGGCCTGTTGATCACCGTGGGAGTCTATGGTGCCGTGGCCCTGATCGTGAAGATGGACGATATCGGCCTGCATCTGGCCGGGCGCCGTCTGGCTTCAACACGCGCGCTGGGACGGGGTCTGGTTCGCGCCATGCCGGTGGTCCTGTCGGGGCTGGCGACGATCGGCACCGGGGCCATGTTGTGGGTCGGCGGAGGGATCCTGGTCCACGGCCTGCATGAATACCATCTCGATCTCCTGCCCGGCCTGATCGAGCGTTTCGGACACGCCGCCGGGCGGGTCCCCCTTCTCGGTCCCGTCACGGCATGGCTGGCGACGGCCGCCGCCTCGGCGGTCGTCGGCCTCGCGACCGGCGGGGTCATTGTGACGATCCTGCACCTCATCCCTCGCGGCAAGCACGCCGCCCACTGACAGGGTGCGGCAATCATACAGGCTGCGACCCGCCGCCTCGGTTGCGGTCGGGGGGTTACGATGCTATCAGGCGCCCGGCTGAGCCGGAGGGCGCGTTGCAAGACGCGTCCCCCAAGTGCTTTCTCAAAGCATTTCAGACCTTTGACTGGCGCGGACACGCCGCCGGTCGCCAACCCGAACGCTAACCGCGCGGACATGACTAGTGGCTGACGACTACAGGACGACGGAAGTCGGCGAGCGCTACGCACAGGCGCTGTTCGACCTTGCTGACGAGACGGGCGTTCTGGACGCCGTACGCGCCGACCTGGCCTCGCTGCGCGCGGCCTGGAACGAGAGCGCCGACCTGCGCCGTCTGGCCCAGTCGCCGGTGATCGCCGCCGAAGACCAGCAGAAGGGTCTGACCGCCATCGCCGCCAAGGCGAAGTTCAACGGCGTGACGAAGAATTTCCTCGGGCTGCTGGCCCAGAACGGCCGCTCGCGCGACCTGACCGCCGTCATCGCCGGTTTCGATCTTCTCTATGCGAAGAAGACCGGTGTGGTCGCCGCCGAGGTGGTCTCGGCCCAGGCCCTGACCGCCGCCCAGATGAAATCCATCCAGACCGCGCTCCGCACCTCGCTGGGCAAGGATCCGGAAATGACCGCCCGCGTCGACCCGTCGATCCTGGGCGGCCTCAAGGTCAAGGTCGGCTCGAAGCTTTTCGATGCCTCGCTGAAGACCAAGCTCGACCAGATGAAGTTCGCCCTGAAGCGCGCGTAAGCGCGCTGACCAACAAGAATGCAGCGGGTCTGACCCCTGCGCTGACAAGACGATAACAGAGAGCCTGTCATGGACATCCGCGCCGCCGAAATCTCGGCCATCCTCAAGTCGCAGATCGCCTCCTTCGGCGTGGAAGCCGACGTGTCCGACGTCGGCCAGGTGCTGTCGGTCGGCGACGGCATCGCCCGCATCCACGGTCTGGACAACGTCCAGGCCGGCGAGATGATCGAATTCCCGAAAGCCGGCGTGAAGGGCATGGCCCTGAACCTCGAGCGCGACAACGTCGGCGCCGTGATCTTCGGCCAGGACAACCAGATCGCCGAGGGCGACGAGGTCCGCCGCCTTGGCGAGATCGTGGACGTTCCGGTCGGCAAGGGCCTGCTGGGCCGCGTCGTCAACCCGCTGGGCGAGCCGATCGACGGCAAGGGCCCGATCCAGTTCACCGAGCGCCGCCGCGTCGACGTCAAGGCTCCGGGCATCATCCCGCGCAAGTCGGTGCATGAGCCGATGCAGACCGGCCTGAAGGCCATCGACACCCTGATCCCGATCGGCCGAGGCCAGCGCGAGCTGATCATTGGCGACCGTCAGGTTGGCAAGACCGCCGTCGCCATCGACACCATCCTGAACCAGAAGAGCACCAACGCGGCCGCCGCGTCCGAAGGCGAGAAGCTGTACTGCATCTACGTCGCCATCGGTCAGAAGCGCTCGACCGTCGCCCAGATCGTCAAGACGCTCGAGGAGCGCGGCGCCCTGGACTACACCATCGTCGTCGCCGCCACGGCGTCGGAGCCGGCCCCGCTGCAGTTCCTGGCCCCGTTCTCGGGCACGGCCATGGGCGAATTCTTCCGCGACAACGGCATGCACGCCCTGATCGTCTATGACGATCTGTCCAAGCAGGCCGTGGCCTATCGCCAGATGTCCCTGCTGCTGCGCCGCCCGCCGGGCCGCGAAGCCTATCCGGGCGACGTCTTCTATCTGCACAGCCGCCTGCTGGAGCGTTCGGCCAAGCTGAACGCCGACTACGGCTCGGGCTCGATGACCGCCCTGCCGCTGATCGAGACCCAGGCCAACGACGTGTCGGCCTACATCCCGACCAATGTGATCTCGATCACCGACGGCCAGATCTTCCTCGAGTCCGACCTGTTCTACCAGGGCATCCGCCCGGCCGTGAACGTCGGCATCTCGGTGTCGCGCGTGGGCTCCTCGGCCCAGACCAAGGCGATGAAGAAGGTTGCCGGCTCGATCAAGGGCGAGCTGGCCCAGTATCGGGAAATGGCCGCCTTCGCGAAATTCGGTTCGGACCTCGACGCCTCGACCCAGAAACTGCTGGCCCGCGGCGCCCGCCTGACCGAGCTGCTGAAGCAGCCCCAGTACAGCCCCCTGACCATGGAAGAGCAGGTCGTCTCGGTTTACGCCGGTACGCGCGGCTACCTCGATGGCATCGCCGTCGGCGACATCGGCCGCTTCGAGAGCGAGCTGCTGGCCCGCATCAAGTCGTCGAACGCCGGACTGCTGGACGGCATCCGCGCCAAGAAGGACCTCACCGCCGAGCTCGAAGCCGAGCTGAAGTCGGTGCTGGAAGCCTTCGTCAAGACCTTCGCCTGAGCCCGGCCGGATAGCGAGAGAGTAGCCCCGGATGGCCAGCCTCAAGGAAATGCGCAATCGGATCGGAAGCGTGAAGTCCACGCAGAAGATCACGAAAGCCCTGAACATGGTCGCCGCGGCCAAGCTGAAGCGCGCCCAGGACCAGGCTGAGAGCGCTCGTCCCTATGCCCGCAAGATGGCCGCGGTTATCGCCAACCTCGCCGCCGGCGTGTCCGGCGACGGCGCGCCGAAACTTCTGGCCGGCACGGGGTCGGACAAGAAGCACCTGATCGTCGTCGCCACCGGCGACAAGGGTCTGGCGGGCGGTTTCAACACCAACGTCATCCGGGCCGCGCGCGAGCGGATCAACAGCCTGATCGCAGCCGGCAAGGACGTCCGCATCATCGCCGTGGGCCGCAAGTCCCGCGACGGCCTGGCGCGCCTGTACGGCGACAAACTGGTCAAGACGTTCGAGATGTCGGACCACAAGGTCATCGGCCTGCCCGCGGCGGAGCCGATCGCGGCCCTGATCGCGGAAGAGTTTGAGGGCGGCAACGCCGACGTCGTGACCCTGTTCTTCAGCCGCTTCCAGTCGGTCATCGCCCAGATCCCGACGCCGAAACAGCTGATCCCGGCGGTCGTCGACGGCGACGCCCCGCCGATCGACCTGAACGGTGCGACCTATGAGTATGAGCCCTCGGAGGAGGAAATCCTCGAGACGCTCCTGCCGCGCAACATCACCACCCAGGTGCTGGCCGCCCTGTACGAGAACCAGGCCAGCTTCTTCGGGGCCCAGATGGGCGCCATGGACAACGCCACGCGCAATGCGGGCGACCTGATCAACAGCCTGACCCTGCAGTACAACCGCAAACGCCAGGCCCAGATCACCACTGAACTGATCGAGATCATCGCCGGCGCAGAAGCCCTCTGATCCGAACCCCGCCCAGATACGCCCAGATACACGCCAAGCACGACCTTCCGAACGGAACGAACCGATGACCGACACCACCGCCAAGAAACCCGCCGCCAAGAAGCCGGCCGCTCCCAAGGCCCCGAAAGCCTCCGCCGCAACCGGCAATGCCGCCTATACGGCCGGCACCGGCGTGGGCCGGATTGCCCAGGTCATCGGCGCTGTCGTCGACGTCGAGTTCACCGGCCAGCTGCCGGCGATCCTGAACGCCCTGGAGACGCAGAACGTCGACCAGAAGACCGGCAAGCCCTTCACCCTGGTTCTGGAAGTCGCCCAGCACCTCGGCGAGAACATGGTCCGCACCATCGCCATGGACACTTCGGAAGGTCTGACGCGCGGCCAGGCCGTGACCGACACCGGCACCTCCATCCTGGCCCCGGTCGGCCCCGGCACGCTCGGCCGCATCATGAACGTCGTCGGCGCGCCGATCGACGAGCAGGGCCCGATCAAGACCACCATGTACCGCCCGATCCACCGCGAGGCGCCTTCGTTCGAAGAGCAGTCGACCTCGTCGGAAATCCTCGTCACGGGGATCAAGGTGATCGACCTGATGTGCCCCTACACCAAGGGCGGCAAGATCGGCCTGTTCGGTGGCGCCGGCGTGGGCAAGACCGTGACCATGCAGGAACTGATCAACAACATCGCCAAGGCCTACGGCGGTTATTCGGTTCTGGCCGGCGTGGGTGAACGCACCCGCGAGGGCAACGACCTGTATCACGAGATGATCGAGTCCAATGTGAACGTGGACCCGACCAAGAACGGCGGCTCGACCGAAGGCTCGAAATGCGCCCTCGTTTACGGCCAGATGAACGAGCCTCCCGGTGCCCGCGCCCGCGTCGCCCTGACGGGTCTCGCCCAGGCCGAGTATTTCCGCGACGAGGAAGGCAAGGACGTTCTGCTGTTCGTCGACAACATCTTCCGCTTCACGCAAGCCGGTTCGGAAGTGTCCGCCCTGCTGGGCCGCATCCCGTCCGCCGTGGGCTATCAGCCGACGCTGGCCACCGAGATGGGCAACCTGCAGGAGCGCATCACCTCGACCAAGAAGGGCTCGATCACCTCGGTCCAGGCCATCTACGTGCCCGCCGACGACCTGACCGACCCGGCCCCCGCCGCCTCCTTCGCCCACCTCGACGCGACGACCGTGCTGAGCCGCGACATCGCCGCCCAGGCCATCTTCCCGGCCGTGGACCCGCTCGACTCGACCTCGCGGATCATGGACCCGCTGGTCATCGGCGAGGAGCACTACCGCGTCGCCCGTTCGGTCCAGGAAGTCCTGCAGCAGTACAAGGCGCTGAAGGACATCATCGCCATCCTGGGCATGGATGAGCTGTCGGAAGAGGACAAGCTGATCGTCTCGCGCGCCCGCAAGATCCAGCGCTTCCTGTCGCAGCCCTTCTTCGTGGCCGAGCAGTTCACCGGTGCCGACGGCAAATTCGTCTCGCTGGAAGACACCATCCGCTCGTTCAAGGGCATCGTCGCCGGCGAGTACGATCACCTTCCGGAAGCCGCCTTCTACATGGTCGGCGCCATCGAGGAAGCCGTCGAGAAGGCCCAGAAGCTCGCCGCCGAGGCGGCCTGATCCATGGCCGGCAAGCTCAGCTTTTCGCTGGTGTCGCCTGAACGCGAGGTCTTCAACGGCCTCGTCGATCAGGTTGACGCGCCCGGCGTCGAGGGCGACTTCGGCGTCCTCGCCGACCACGCGCCGTTCATGACCGCCCTGCGGGAAGGCGTCGTCACGGTCATCGACGGCGGTTCGCGCCGCCAGTTCGAGGTCCACGGCGGCTTTGCCGACGTGACCCCGGCCGGCCTGACCATCCTGGCCGAACAGGCCTCGGAAGTGGCCGCGGCTTGAGCCTGATCGATGCCGCCGGTGTTTTCGGCGTCATTCTGATCCTCATCGCCTATTCCGGTGCGACCGCCGGCCGGCTGGATCCCAGACAGGCGCCGGCGCTGGTCCTGAACCTTGTCGGGGCCCTTCTGATCCTTTGGTCGCTGACCGTGGACTTCAACCTGTCCGCCGCGCTGATGGAGGGGGCCTGGGCGATGGTGGCTGTGTTCGGCCTGGCCCGGCTGGCGCTTGGCGCACCGCGAAAGCCCGACTAGCCTCCGGCATCTGATCGGGAGGCCGTCATGCTCGAACTCCGCCCCAACTGCGAATGCTGCGACCGCGACCTGCCGTTCGACAGCGTCGAAGCCCGCATCTGCACCTTCGAATGCACCTTCTGCGCCGATTGCGTGGACGGCGTGCTCAAGGGCGTCTGCCCCAACTGCGGCGGCGGGTTCGGCGCGAGACCTGTCCGACCCGAATCGAAACTGGCGAAGTATCCAGCCTCGACCGTGCGGGTCTTGAAGCCCGGGGGCTGCACCCCCGCGTCGTGAGTTCCCGGAACATCGTTTGCTCGATTGCCGCCTGTCGCGCCCTATGGTTAACCTTCGGTCCCCAACAGCAGGAGTTGTGCCATGCGGTCCGTGCTTGTCATCGTCTCGAGCCTCGCCCTCACCGCCTTGCCGCCCACCGTGGCCACGGCCCAGACCGCCACGGCGACTCCGGCCGAGGCCTTCCAGTATGCGGTGGAGAAGGTCTGTGCGCCCAACGCCATGGGCAATCTGCCGCTCAACGCACCGACGGCTGCCCTGACGGCTCTCAATGTGATGCTGATCGACGGCGGAACCGATCCGGATGTGCGTGGTGCCTTCCACGATATGCCCGTGACGATCGACTACGGGGCGGTAAGCTCCGCGAGCGGTCAGATCGTGATCGGCGCCGACGAGGCTGGCAGTTGCCGAGTTGCGGCCATCAACGTTGCCGCGAGCGACGTGGCTGCGATCCGGGCCGCCTTGCGGGCCGCCTCGGGCGACTGGAACCCGATCTCCAACGATGCCGCCGCGGGCCAGACGACCTATGGCGGGACCATTGACGGTCAATCGGTGATGGTCGAGGCCACGGTCCCGCCCGCCGGGTCCCACTGGGGTGCCGCCGGAATCATGATCACGGTGATGAACCAGGCCGCGCCCGGCTGATCCGCGCCTAGACCACCAGCGGCGCGAACACCGCCACGACCTGCTCATACGATGCCCGCTTGAACGGCACGATCAGGTCGGGCGCATCGGCCAGCGGCCCCCAGCGCCAGGCGTCGAATTCGATCTCGTCATCGCCTTCGAGGTCTATCTCGGACTCCTCGCCGGTGAAGCGGAAGGCGAACCACTGCTGCTTCTGGCCGGCCCAGCCGCGGGCCTGTTTCGAGCCGCCGTAGTCGGCGGGGAAGTCATAGGCGATCCATTCCTCGGTACGGGCGATCAGTTCAGCCGATACGACCCCCGTTTCCTCCGCCAGCTCGCGCCGGGCGGCGGCCTCAAGATCCTCGCCGTCATCGACCCCGCCTTGCGGGAACTGCCAGTTCAGGGGCCCCTCGGTCCCGGCGCGACGCCCGTACCAGACGCGCCCGTCCGGATGGAACAGAACGACGCCGACATTGGGACGGTAGCGGGAGAGGTCCTTCATAGAGACCAGGGATAAGGGATTAGGGATGAGAAGGGGAAGGGGTGCGGCACGGGATAGCGGTCGGACGACCTGCGTTAATCCCTAATCCCTAATCCCTCATCCCTCATCCCTGATCCCTACCGTCCCGGCCGCTGCGTCATCGCGCTGGCCGGGGCCAGTTGCAGGCCGCGGGCGTCCATGTCGGCGGTCCAGCGGGCCACGGCCTCGACCGTGACCGGATAGCTGAAGCCGGTGCCCAGCGCCTGTCCGCGGCCCTTGGCCAGGGCTTCCAGCGAATTCAGCTGGGCGACGATGGCCGTCGGGTTCTGTTCCTCGTCGATGATGCGGTTGGCACTCGCCCGGGCCCAGGCGCCGGGGCGGCGGCTCATCGATCCGTCGTCGAGGAAGGCCACGCCGCGCTGGCGCAGAATGGTCATGAAGGCGGTCATGCCGGAGTCAGATGTGGCGAACCGGTCGCCCATATAGTTGGTGACGCCGAAATAGCCGGTCGCCCGACCGAGCAGCCAGTTCATCCGCGCCTGGATGTCGGCCGCCTCCGCCGAGGCCAGCAGGGTGTGCGGGCCGGGGTCGTTGTCGGGATAGCCGGACGGCTCCATCGGCATTTCCAGCATGACCTCGTGGCCCTGGGCGCGTGCCAGATCGATCCAGCCCTGCAGGCCTTCGGCATAGGGGACGAAGCTGAGCGTTACCTCGGCGGGCAGCCGCTCGATGGCGGCGCGCGTCGTCACGGCGTTCAGGCCGAGACCGCCGACAATGAGGGCGACCCGCGGCCGGCCGTTCGAGCGGAACGGGCGGGCATAGGCCTGGGCCGGGACGCGGCCGTCGGTGGCGATGGTCGGCAGCGGGCCATTGGGTCCCGGCTGGCTCAGACCGGCGATCGGAGCGGCGGGCAGGGGGCTGGCGGCGACGCGTGGGGCGGTCACGGGCGCGCCGTTGCCCGACACCGTGGCTCCGTTGGGCAGGGTGATCACGGCCTCGCCGCCGAGGGCGGGATCGACGGCACCGCCGTCTGCGGCCAGGTCCTGCCATGAGCCATAGGCACCCACCGAGAAGGCTTCGAGGCCGGTCGGAGCGGGAGCGGCCACGGGCGCCTCGCGCTTCAGCGCGGCACGGGCCGATGGGGCACCGGCACGGGGGTCGCCCAGTACGGTGATGAACAGGGCGGCGGCACCGAGCAGCAACAGGCCGGCACCGGCGACGGCGACGGGCGGCTTCTTCAGGATTCGGCCGACGGGGGCGAGGTTTTCGCGCAGCGACCGGCGCACCGGTGGCGCTCCGGCGGTGGTGGCGAGAACAGACTGGCGCTTGGCGAACATGGGCAGGACTGGACGCTCGAACGGGGATCCGCGAAGCGGACTCCTTCAGGGCTCACAGTGACGGGCGTCGGTTAAGAAAGCCTAACGCGCCGTTATCCATATGTCGTCTCTGGCCGCTTCAGTTTTCCGGCGCGGGCTCCGGCTCGGCGGCGGCGAGTGCCGTGCCGGGCGCGGTCACCACAATGCCCTCGGGCGCGGCGGCCAGCTGGGCCAGGTTTCCGCCCGCGCGCAGCACGTCCAGGGCCCGTTCCAGCTGGTAGTCCTTGTCCTCGGGCCAGCCTTCCCCGGGGGCTTCGTTCGGGATGTGCGGCCCCTTGCGCTCGGCCCCGATGGAGGCATCCAGCGCCGTGGCGTAGGCGGCTTCGGAATAGATGAAGTTCGACCGCGACACGATCCGCGCCTCGGCGAGCGACCGCGACACTTCCAGGTCGGGCTCGATGCCGATCTTCTGGATCGAGGCGCCCGAGGGGGTGTAGTAGCGCGCCGTGGTGATCGACAGGGCCCCGTCGGCGCCGTTGCGCAGCGGAATGACCGTCTGGACCGAACCCTTGCCGAAGCTGGTCAGGCCGACGATCGTCGCCCGCTGGTGATCCTTCAGGGCACCGGCGACGATTTCCGAGGCCGAGGCAGAGCCGTAGTTGATCAGCACCACCAGGGGCAGGCCGCCGGTCAGGTCTCCCGGCCGCGCGCCGTAGCGCTGAATCTGGTCGGCCTTGCGCCCGCGCTGGCTTACGATCTCGCCGCGCTCCAGGAAGGCGTCCGAAACCGCAATGGCCGCGTCCAGAAGGCCGCCGCCATTGTTCCGGAGGTCCAGAACATAGCCCTTGATGCCGGGGTTCTCTGCCTTGAGCCGGCTGATGGTCTCGCCCAGTTCGCGGCCCGTGTTTTCGTTGAAGGTCGAGACGCGCAGATAGGCGAAATCGCCCTCGATGCGGCCGGTGACGGATTCGATCTTGATGACCTCGCGCGTCAGGGTGACCTCGCGCGGCTCCTCGCCGTCGCGCAAGAAGGTGACCTTGACCGAGGTGCCCACGGCCCCGCGCAGTTTTTCCGAGACCTGGCTGACGGTCAGGCCAGCGGCGCTCTGGCCCTCGATGGAGGAGATCACGTCGCCGGCGTTGACGCCGGCGCGGGCGGCAGGTCCGCCGTCCATCGGCGAGATCACCTTCACCAGCCCGCCTTCGGCCTGGATGGTCAGCCCCACGCCCGAATAGGCACCCGAGGTCCGCTCCTGCAGTTCATCATAGCCGGACGGCGGCAGATAGTTGGAGTGGGGATCCAGCGCCTCCATCATGCCCTGCAGCGCCGCCTCGATCAGCTTCTTGTCGTCGACCGGGACGACATAGGCCTGTTCGACAATGCCCAGCACGTCCCCGAACAGCGCCAGCATCCGGAACGCCTCGTTACGCGGCGTCTGGCCCGTCGCGCTCGCGGCGCCCAGCCCCACCAGGGTCACGGCGGCGGCGCCTACCAGCAACAATTTACGCATCGGGTTTCTTTCAGCGGACAGGAAGGCGGCTCTGGGTCGGGGCAGTTACGGGCCGACCGGCGACGAAATCGTGGCCGGTCGGCTATTCCCGGATAAAATCAGCGTCATCGGCGGATGGGAAGCGGTTTCGCTGAAGGGGTGATTGGTGGTGGGTGGCTGGTGACTGGCAGGTTGCAGAACAGGCACCCGGCCCGCGAACTCGAAAATCACCAACCACCAGCCACTACCTCAACCACGGTGCCGGATCGATCGGGCGTTCATCGCGGCGCAGCTCGAACGCCGGCTCGCCGTCCGCACCGGTCCGGCCCAGGGTCTGGCCGTCCGTGACGCGGTCTCCGGCCTCGACCGAGACCTCATCCAGTCCGGAGATCACTGCGCGCCAGCCGGGGCCGAGGTCCAGGATCACCACCTGCCCCCAACCGCTCAACGGCCCGGAGAAGGCCACCTGTCCGGCGGCCGGGGCGCGGACCTCGGCGCTGTCTGCGCGCCAGCTCCAGCCGCTGGAACCGTCGCCGAAGCGCCGCGACGGGGCCCCCTCGACCGGCGGGGTCAATCGGCTGCGTCCGGCGGGCAGATGGGCTGCGGTCGGCTCGGCCTCGGTCCCGGGGGGCGGAACGGCGGCACCCAGCGCGCGCAGTCGGGCCTCCAGGACCCGGGAGGCCCGCTCGGCACCCTCTGCCTCGGCCCTCAGCACCGCCTGAAGCCCGGCCTTGCGACCGGTCAGGGCCTCGATCTCGGCGCGCCGGTCGCCCCGGGCGCTTTCGGTGGTGAACAACTGTTCGCTGTTGAGGGCACTGAGGCGCCGGACGCGCACGATCTCGGCCTGACGGTCGGCCAGGCCCCGGGCGCGGGCCTGCAACTCGGGCGCCATGGCCCGCATCAGTATGGCCGCCCGCACGGTGTCCACAGCCTTGTCGGCGGGAACCAGCAGAGGGGGCGGAGGACGGCGGCTCATCATCTGCAGGGCCGACAGCAGCCGGCCCTGACGGCCCCGCGCCCGGGACAGCTGGGCCACCAGCGCCGCCTCGCGGGCGCTGAGTTCGCGCAGCCGCGCCCGTTGACCGGCGATCACGGCGTCGTCCTGCCCGACGGCGGCGCGCAGTTCGGTCAGCTGGCCTTCCAGCCGGGCGATCTCGCGGGCGGCCTCCGCGGCCTCCGCGCGCAGGCGCAGGGCGCGGGCGCGTTCGTCCCGGAACTCGGCCTGCAGCCGCTTGACCTCGCCCGCCGGCGGCGACTGGCGCGCGATCGCCGCCACAGGCAGGGCGATCAGGCTCAGGCAGAGGATCAGGACGGGCGCGCGCATGGTGCCTGAGCGAATATCTGAGTTCGGATGCAAGCGCATCCGCACCGATTTCGCTTTAGTCCCGATGATAGGGTGATCCGGCCAGGATGGTCACGGCGCGATACAGCTGTTCGGCCAGCATGGCCCGCGCCAGCGCATGCGGCCAGGTCTGCGGGCCGAAGGCGAGGGTCGAGCCCGCCACCGCGCGCACGCTCTCGTCCAGCCCGTCGGCCCCGCCGATGGCGAACACCAGACGGCGCTCGCCGCGGTCGCGCAGCAGGGCGATATGGTCGGCGAAGGCGCGGCTCGAGAAGGTCTTGCCGCGCTCGTCGCAGGCGATCAGATGCGCGCCCTCAGCGGCCTTGAGGATCAGCTCGGCCTCCGGTGCCTTGCCCGGCTTGCGCGGTTCCAGATCGACCAGCTCCAGCGGGCCGAGCCCGAGGGCCCGTCCGGCCAAGGTGGCGCGCTCGGCGTAGTCGGCCGCCAGCACGGCCTCCGGTCCCCGCCCCGGCCTGCCGATGGCGATGACGGCCAGCTTCATCGGTTCAGGACTTCCGGATCAGGCGATCAGGCGCGCGCGTCGACGCGGTGGCCGCTCTCGACCGACCAGATCTTCTCGATGTTGTAGAAGGCGCGCACTTCCGGGCGGAACAGGTGGACGATGACGTCCCCCGCATCCAGCAGCACCCAGTCGCAGTGTGGCAGGCCCGAAACCTTGACCTTGCCGAGACCGGTTTCCTTCAGCGTGCGCTGAAGATGGTCGGCCAGGGCGCCGACGTGCCGATGCGAGCGCCCGGAGGCGATGATCATGGTGTCGGCCATCGGGCTTTTGCCCTTCAGGTCGATGAGGACGATGTCCTGGGCCTTGTCGTCATCGAGACGCGACAGGATGGCCGTTTCCAGCGCGGTGGAGCCGACGGGAAGGGGAGCCTGCGGACCGTCGGATTGGATGGATTCGAATTCGTCCATCTCTTGCGCCGTGTTGGCGGCGTCTTGCGCGTCGTGCGCGGGCGAGGGGGTCAGCGGAGGGCTCCGGGGAGATTACTAAAGCGGAAGCCTATCACAAACGCGCGGCGGCGTCACGCGCGGCCCGCAGCGCGGTTGAGGAGCGGGGATTAAGCGGTGCCGTAAGCCAGGTCCAGGCCGGTGCCTCCATGCCTGGCAGCAGCGGTGCCTGGCCGGTCGGAATCCGTGCCGAGGCGAACCGCGCGGCGGCGGGGGAGGTGCGGCTGTGGTGCAGCGATCCCGGCCGGGCGATCACCGCCATGGGCATCATCCGCATGATGTCGGTCCAGCCGCGCCATTTGTGAAAGCTGGCCAGATTGTCCGATCCCATCAGCCAGACGAAGCGCACGCCGGGGTGGCGGGCCGTCAGGGCGCGCAGGGTGTCGATGGTCCATTGCGTGCCCGCCCGGGTCTCGAAATCCGAGACGACCATGGACCGGCCCGCCCCCGCCATCGCCGCGGCCGCCTGCGCCGAGGCCATCCGTTCGGCCAGCGGCGCACTGTCGCGGGCGTCCTTCAGCGGATTCTGCGGCGACACCAGCCAGATCACGCGATCCAGCCCCAGCCGCCGCATGGCCGTCTCGGCGACATGGGCGTGTCCGTCATGGGCCGGATTGAACGAGCCGCCGAACAGGCCGACGGCCATGCCCGGCGCGAGGTCCAGCCCGTCGCGCAGGACGCCGGGTCGTGGCCCATTGGTTTTCGGCGCGGGTCCGGCGTGGAAGAAGGACAAGACGGGCTCGCGGGGGCTTATGCTCACAAGGGAGCTAACACGCCGCCCCTCCGGTGTCGCCTGCGATCGACTGCCGGATTTTGCGCGGGGAGCGAGAAATCCTGACGCTCTGTGTCAGGCAATGCGGGTCAGGATGCCCATCTTACAGGAGACGCCCATGACCCATTCCCGCCCCCGACGCCGTTCCGTCCTGCAGGCCGCCGCCGCGCTCGCCGCCGTCGGCGCTGCGCCCGCCTCGGCCCGGGCGGCTCCTCCACCGGCCCGGGCCGGAGAATTCGACTTTCTGTCCGGCGAATGGCGGATCGCCCATCGCCGTCTGAAAGCGCCCGGCGACTGGGACGTGTTCGAGGGCGAGGCGACCTGCTGGAGTATCCTCGGCGGCGTCGCCAGCGTCGAGGAGTTGCGCATCCCGGCCCGGGACTTCAGCGGCATGGGTTTGCGGACCCTGGACGCCGCCAACGGGGTCTGGCTCGACTACTGGATGAACGCGAAAGTCGGCGTGCCGGGCTCGGCGGGAACGCCGGGCCGGTTCGTCGACGGCGTCGGCAATTTCGACAGCGCCGATACCGAGGACGGCCAGCCGGTGATCTATCGCGGTTGCTGGGACCAGATCACCGCCACCGGCTGCCGCTGGCGTCAGGGCGTCTCGCGCGACGGCGGCACGACCTGGGACTGGGGCTGGATCATGGAGTGGACGCGGGTCGCCTGAACGCGATCAGGGCGCCCAGCCGCCGGGGGTCTCCATGACGGTCTCGTCGGTCTCGGCCGGCGCGATCTCACCGCGGTCCTTGCGGACCTCGGTCCAGGCGGCGCGCAGCAGTTCGGTCACGCCCTCGCCCGAGACGCCGGACACCAGCATGGGCCGGCGGCCCGCGGCGGCCTCCAGTTCGGCGGCCTTTTCCTCGCGCGCCTCGGGCGTCAGGGCGTCGACCTTGTTCAGGGCCAGCACCTCGGCCTTTTCCGCCAGACCGGCGCCATAGGCCTCCAGTTCGTTGCGGATGGTGTGGTACGCGCCGGCGACGTCGTCCTGGGTGCCGTCGATCAGATGGATCAGACAACCCGACCGCTCGACGTGGCCGAGGAAACGGGTGCCGAGGCCGGCGCCTTCCGAGGCACCTTCGATAAGGCCGGGAATATCGGCGATGACGAACCGCTCGGTCGGCGACAGGTCGACCACGCCGAGGTTGGGCACCAGGGTCGTGAACGGATAGTCGGCGATCTTGGGCCGCGCCGCCGAGGCCGCCGCCAGGAAGGTCGACTTGCCGGCATTGGGCAGGCCGGCCAGGCCGACGTCGGCGATCAGTTTCAGCCGCAGCCAGATCCAGCGCTCCTGCCCTTCCTGGCCGGGGTTGGCGTAGGCGGGCGCCTGGTTGGACGGGCCCTTGAAATGGACATTGCCCCAGCCGCCGTTGCCGCCCTTGAGCAGCATCTCGGTCTTGCCCGCGTAGTCCATGTCCAGCAGGACGGTTTCCTTGTCGTCGTCCAGCACCTGGGTGCCGACCGGCACCTTGAGGATGATGTCCTCGCCCTTGGCGCCGTGCATCTGCCGGCCCATGCCGTGGACGCCCGTCTGGGCCTTGAAATGCTGCTGGTAGCGGAAGTCGATCAGGGTGTTCAGGCCGTCCATGGCCGTGATCCAGACGTTGCCGCCATTGCCGCCGTCGCCGCCGTCCGGCCCGCCGTTCGGGATGAATTTCTCCCGCCGGAACGAGACGGCGCCCGCCCCGCCGTTGCCGGAGCGAATGTAGATCTTGGCCTGGTCGAGAAACTTCATCGCGGGATTTCTAAGTGGGCGCTAACGCTCGCGACGCGGTCGCTCGCTGCTTGAGCGCGGCTTATGCCCCAAGAGAGCGGCGATTTACAGGCGAAGGCGGCCGGTCAGCCTTAAACGGATCGTAAGCGTGGCCGGAACAGGATGTCCGGGAACGTTCATGGAGAGATCAGAATGATCTCGTTGACGGCCGTTTCGGCCTCGCCACTTCCCGGCTGGCGTACCCCGTTGCCGGGCAAGTCCCGGCCCGCCACGGAGGCGGCGCCGGGGTTCGGCCTCCCGTCCCTCTCCGATCTGCGCGACGCACAGAGGTCGATGCGGAAGGAGATGGCGGCGAAGAAGGTTCAGGCAGTCCGTGAACGCCGCGACGCCCTGATGCTGCTGGTGAAGATCGACCCGAAGGCGGCGCTGAAGATGACCGCTGCGCTGGCGAAGGAGCTCCGGTCGGCGGTGGAGGACTATGTCGACGCCGGCGGCAGGAACATCACCGACGGCGAGATGGCCCTGATCCGCCGTGACGCGATGGACTCTCGCGAGGCGGCCGACGCCGCGCTGAACGGCTTGCCCGCTGAACCGAAAGAGCCCGACCTGGAGGCAGGGGAGGCGCAGGCCGGGACGGCTCCGGCGGTCGTGGATGCGGAGCTGAAGCGGGCGCAACTCGCCTATGCCGCCGCCTTCAGCGTCGCGGATGCGCGGGACGAGCGTGCCGACCGGGCCGAGGCCGTGCTCGGCGCGGCCACGGCTGACCGGGGGTTCTTCCAGCTGGTGAAACAGGCGCTCGCTGAACTCAAGGAGGCGCGCGAGAAAATCAAGGCCAACTGGGCCCATCCGAAGGCACCGGGCCGGGACGACTGGAAGGATGCCGACCAGGAGATGGCTACGCTCGAGAAGGCGATCGACACGGCCCCGACGGGGGTGCCGGAGCCGGCATCGACCGGCGCGTCGGTTCAGGCCTGAGCCCCCTCCCGCCCGGGAGGGGGCCCGATAGCCTCAGCCCTTCGCCCAGACGCCGAAGGGATCGCTCCACGGCATGTCCAGCGCCTCGGCGACGGCCGGATAGGTCAGTTCGCCCTTCAGCACATTGAGGCCGCGGGCCAGGTGCGGATTCTTCTTCAGCGCTTCCAGACCGTGGTCGGCCAGGGCCAGGCCGAAGGGCAGGGTTGCGTTGTTCAGGGCTTCCGACGAGGTGCGCGGGGCGGCGCCCGGCATGTTGGCGACGCAGTAGTGGACCACATTGTCGATCACATAGGTCGGGTCTTCGTGGGTCGTGGCGTGGCTGGTTTCGAAACAGCCGCCCTGGTCGATGGCGACGTCGACCAGCACCGAGCCGGGCTTCATCTGCTTCAGGTGTTCGCGCTTGATCAGCTTCGGCGCTTCCGCACCGGGCACCAGAACGGCACCGATGATGACGTCGGCCTTGACCATCTCCTCCTCGATCGCGCCGATCGAGGAATAGCGGGTGATGACGCGGCCGTTGGTGACCTCGTCGATATAGGCCATGCGCGGGATGGAGCGTTCCAGCACCACGACTTCAGCGCCGAGGCCCATGGCCATGCGGGCCGAGTTCAGGCCGACGACGCCGCCGCCCAGCACCAGCACGCGCGCCGGCGCCACGCCGGGGACGCCGCAGAACAGCAGGCCCATGCCGCCGTTGTGCTTCAGCAGGGTCTCAGCAGCCGAGAAGACGGCGATCCGGCCGGCGACTTCGGACATCGGCGCCAGCAGCGGCAGGCCGCCCTGGGCATTGGTCACGGTCTCATAGGCGATGGCGGCGCATTTCGAGGCGATCAGACCCCTGGTCTGCTCGGGATCGGGCGCGAGGTGCAGATAGGTGAACAGGATCTGGTCCTCGCGGAGCATTTCCCACTCGACCTTCTGCGGCTCCTTCACCTTCACGATCATGTCGTTCTCGGCGAAGATGGTCTTGGCATCGGCGACGATCCTGGCCCCGGCCTTCTTGTAGTCGGCGTCGGTGAAGCCTGCGCCGAGACCCGCGCCGGTCTCGATCGAGACGGTGTGGCCGTGGGCCACGTATTCGCGCACCGCCGTCGGCGTCAGGCCGATACGGTGTTCGTTCTTCTTGATTTCCTTGGGGACGCCGACGCGCATGACCGTTTCCTCTTCAGACAGGACGGGCCGATCTGCGGCGGCTCCGTTTCGGGCGGCAATCTAGCGGCGGTTCGACCGCAGGTTCCTGTTCTTTTCATCGTATGATCGCTGTAAAGTCGCAGAACCTGCGAAGGAGTGCGTGCTTGAAGACCGTTTCTGCTGTCACCCTCGACGACACCGACCGCAAGATGATCCGCGCCCTGCAAGGCGACGGTCGCATGACCAACGCCGACCTGGCCCGGACGGTGAACCTGTCGGAGAGCGCCTGCCTGCGCCGCTTGCGCGCGCTGGAGGCCGCCGAGGTCATCAGCCGCTACGCCGCCATCATCAACGAACGCGCCGTCGGCCTGCCGATCAGCGTCTTCGTGACCGTCACCCTCTCATCCCAGGCCGAGGCCTCCCTGACCGCCTTCGAGACCGCCATCGCGACCGTGCCGGAGGTGGTCGAATGCTATCTGATGACCGGGGGGTCGGATTACCTGCTGCGTCTGGTGGTGCGGGACGTCGATGACCTCGAACGCGTCCACTCCCGCGAACTGACCCGCATCCCCGGCGTGACCCGCGTCTCCTCCAGCGTGGCCATGCGCACGGTGGTCAAGCGCGGAGCTCTGCCGGTTTGACGCTCAGCCGCGGCGGCGCATCACCTTGATCACTGCCACCACCAGCCAGACCGCGCCGATGATCAGCAGCAGGTCCGCCACCGGCCGCGAGATGCTGTAGAGCTGATAGTCCTGCCACCGCCCGACGGCGAACTCCGCCAGCCAGCTGGCCACGGACCCGACGACCAGCAGCGCGACCGGCCAGACCAGGGGCTTGAGGCGGACCTTCTTCATCAATGGTCCCGGGCCCCCCTAGATCGCATCGAGATCCCGCCCCCTGGTCTCAGGCAACCAGATCAGCGCCACGACGGCGGCCAGGGCGGTGAAGGCGACCGAATACCAGAGACCGAAATAGATGTTCCCCGACCAGGCCACGAGGGCGAAGCTGGCCGCGGGCAGCAGGCCGCCGACCCAGCCTGTGCCGATGTTGTAGGGCAGGCTCATCGCCGTATAGCGCACCCGCGTCGGGAACAGTTCGACCAGCGCCGCCGCCTGGGGTCCGTAAAGGGCGGTGGCCGCGACCATGAAGATCATCAGGATGCCGAAGACGAGCGGCATGTTGATCCGCGCCGGATCGGCCTTCGCCGGATAACCGGCCTCGACCCGCGCCGCCTTGATCCGGGTCTCGACGCCGGTGCGCGCGGCCTTGAGCGCGGCGGCGTCCATGCCTGCCCCTTCGACCGAGGCGACCTCAATGCCGCCGACCCGGACCATGGCGATCGAGCCCGGTGCGGCCCCGGCGTTACCGTAGGAGACACCGGCGTTGGACAGCACGCTCTTGGCGATGTCGCAGGAGCTGGAGAAGGCGGCCTTGCCGATCGGGTCGAACTGCAGGGCGCAGGTGGCGGGGTCGGCGATCACGGTCACCGGGGCGGCGGCCTGCGCCTCCGCCAGCGCCGGATTGGCGGCTTTTGTCAGGGCGTGGAAGCCGGGGAAGAAGGCGACCAGCGCCAGGATCATGCCGAACAGCATCACCGGCTTGCGCCCCACACGGTCCGACAGCCAGCCGAAGAAGACGTAGAGCGCCGCCGAGGCCACGGTCACCATCAGCACCAGCTGGTCGACCGTGTTGACGTCGATCTTGAGCACCCGTTCCATGAAGAAGCGGGTGTAGAAATAGCCGCAGTACCAGACCGCGCCCTGGGCGATCATGATTCCGAACAGGGCGATCAGCACGAACCGGCCGTTGCCCCACTGGAAGAAGGCTTCCTTGTAAGGCGCGCGGCGTTCGCCGCCCTCGGCCTCCATCCGCTTGTAGGCCGGGCTCTCGTTGAGCTTCAGCCGGATCCACAGCGAGATGATCAACAGCAGGGCCGACAGCAGGAAGGGGATGCGCCAGCCCCATTCGTCGAAGGCCTCGACGCCGACGATCTGGCGCGTGATCAGGATCACCGACAGGGCACCGATCAGACCGAAGGCGGCGGTGGTCTGGATCCAGCCGGTCAGCAGGCCGCGCTTCTTCGGCGGTGAATGTTCGGCGACATAGATGGCTGCGCCGCCGTACTCCCCGCCCAGGGCGAAGCCCTGCAGCACCCGCATGATCAGCAGCAGTATGGGCGCCGCGAGGCCGATCTGGCCGTAGTCGGGCAGCAGGCCGATGGCCACGGTGGCCACGCCCATCAGGGTGATGGTGACCAGGAAAGTGGTCTTGCGCCCCGTCCGGTCGCCGAACCAGCCGAACACCAGCGCGCCCAGGGGCCTGACGATAAAGCCCAGGCCGAAGGTCAGCAGGGCCAGGATGTAGGCGACGGTCTCGCCGGCGTCGGCGAAAAAGTGGCGCGCGATAACCGTGGCCAGGGAGCCGAAGACGAAGAAATCGTACCATTCAAAGGCGGTGCCGGCGGCCGACGCCACCACCACCGTTCTCAGGTTCGGCTCCGCCCTGGTCTCAACCGCATCCGTCATCGATCGCCTCCCCGCGTCGTGATGGCGTCTCTGCGGACGCCTGCGGGGGGATGCTAGACGGCGTTGCGGGCCGCGCAAATAGCGAAGGCCCGCCGGCGACGGGGGGTGCCGGCGGGCCTTCTTCAACCGAACCACGCTTCGGGGGGGAGTCGCGGTCGGGAAGGGGGCGTCTAGTTCTTGGCGTCTTCGGCGGCACCGGTGACGGCATGGCCCGCGGCGGAGGCGTCACGGCCGACGCCGGAGACGGTGTTGCAGGCCGCGGTGGTGAGGGCGGCAGCGGCGGCGAACAGGACGAAAATCTTGCGCATCTGAAGAACTCCTTGGGGCCGGGGAGGCGGCATCTGGAGTATCAACGTCGTGGCGGCGCGGCGGTTCCAAGGTCGGCCGGATCGGTCGGCACGACCGCTTCCGGCGTGGCGAAGGTCATGCGGGCGATGGTGCCTCCGCCCTCGGCGGGGACCATTTCGGCCGTTCCCCGAAGCTGTTTGGCGAAGGCCCCCATCAGGGTGCGTCCCACGCCGGCGCGGAAGGTTTCGCTGACGCCCGGTCCGTCGTCCTGGACCTCCAGCACACTGGTCTCGCCCCGTACGAAGAAGCGGACCTTCAGGTCGCCGCCGCGCCCGATGAAGGCATGCTTCTGGGCATTGGTCACAGCCTCGACCAGCCACAACGCCAGCGGTGCCAGCTTGTCGGGATCGACAACCAGCGAATCGGCCTCGACCGAAGAGGTGACCAGCTGGCCATGTCCCGATTCACTGGCCACCAGCTGTCCCACCAGCTCGGTCAGAAAGATGCGGGCGTCGGCGTAGCGCAGGTCGTCGCTCTGGTAGAGGGTGCGGTAGATCAGGGCGAGCGCCGAGATCCGCTGGCGCGTATCGCCAACCGCCGCCTTGGAGGCCGGATCGGTCAGGGCCCGCTGCTGCATCGACAGCAGGGACGAGATGATCTGCAGATTGTTCTTCACGCGATGGTGGATCTCGCGCATCAGCGCGTCCTTTTCCTCCAGCGAGGCGGTCAGGGCGGCATCGCGGGCGACGATCGACTCGGCCAGTTCGTCCAGGGTTCGCGCCAGAACCCGGATCTCGGCCGGGGCGTTCATGGCCTGGACCGGACGGACCGAGAACCGGCCCTTCGCATAGATGGCCGCCACCCGCTCCAGATAGTTCAGCCAGCGAATGACGACCCGCTCGCTGACCCACATGACCGCGCTGAACGCCAGGAACCAGGCCAGCAAAGGCATGAACAGTGCGCCGAACGGGTTCAACCGTGCCCAGGACAACAGGCCCGGCGCGGGGGCCGAGAGAAGGGCGTAAACATCCCGGCCGGCCAGGGCGGCTCCGGCATAGACCCTGTGGCGGCCGTCGGCGTCGTCTGCCTCGAAGATCGCCGAGGCCCCGGTCCGCGCCCGCTCGACCCAACCCACAATCGACTGGCCGCGGGTCAGGGTGAAGGCTTCGACGTCGGTGGCGGTCAGCAGCCGTCCGTCGGCGTCGGTGAGCGCCGCCTGCGAGCCTTCCGGAAGGGAGGGGTCGTCCAGGTCGGGTTGCAGGCTGGACAGGGGGATCAGGGCGACCATGGCACCGTCGAATCGGCCCATCGGCCGCTCCAGCCGGGTTGCGACGATCAGTCCGGGGGGCTTTCCGGCAACCGCCGGCGCGCGCGCCAGCACCGTTCGTTCGCCGCCGCGCAACCGTTCGAACCATGGGGTCGACCGCGCCCGGCTCAGCCACACGGGCGGCGCAGCGCCGAGGCTGGCGGAGGCGCACGCCGTGGTGCCGCCGGCGGTCAACCGCGCCAGCCCGTCCAGATTCTCCAGCCGATGGACCAGGTCACTGAGGCGCGGCTCGCAGAAGATCTCGAGCGCCTCCGGGCGCAGGGCGACCAGCAGGACCCCGGTGCTGTCCAGCCTCGTCCTGGCGTTGGCCGCGCTTCGTTCGGCGGCCAGTAGCAGGTCGGAGCGGCGATCCGCGTCCTGGGCCCGGAAGGCCGACTGGGCCTGGAAGCCGCCGAGGATCACCAGGGGCAGAAGGGCGATGGCCAGCCAGAGTCCCAACCGGAAGCGGATGCCCTGGAATTTTGCAGGACCCAGGCCCCGCCCTATTCCTCTGGTGATCGATCGGCCGAACCTGACCACCGCGTCAGCCTTGCCTCGCGCTGCTCAGACGGTCCGCGGCCGCGAGTATGGAGCGCATGGCGTCGCCGGCGGCGCGGCCGTCGCGCGGGAAACCGCCCCTTTCGAGCGTCGCCAGAAGGGCCTTGCGGGCCCGTGACACCCGGCTCTTCACCGTCCCGACGGCACACTGGCAGATCTCAGCGGCCTCTTCATAGGCGAAGCCGCCGGCCCCCACGAGGATGAGCGCCTCGCGTTGCTCTTCGGGCAGGGTGCCGAGAGCCAGACGCAGTTCGTCCAGCGCCACCGGGGATTCGGGGTCATCGACCGCGACCAGGGTCCGTTCAGCGGCCTCCTGGTCCAGCTGCGTCTGCCGCCACGAGCGGCGCTTTTCGGAATAGAACTGGTTGCGCAGGATCATGAAGGTCCACGCCTTCATATTGGTGCCCATCTGATAGCTGGCGCGCGCATCCCACGCCTTCATCATGGCGTCCTGGGCCAGGTCGTCGGCCGCCGTCGGATCGCCCGTCAGGGTCCGCGCGAAGGCACGCAGGTGCGGGATCAGCGCGACCAACTCCCGTTTGAAGGCGTCGTCGTCGGCTGAGGGAGGTTTCGGCGGCGGGCTTGAAGCGCCGCTCATTCGCCATTCCCTTCGGCCGAGCGCGCGTCGGCCCGTCGCAGAATGTCCAGAAACTCGTCGGGAACAGGCTCGTTCACGATCTCGTCGAACATGTGACGCAGTTTGACGCCGATCGCCTGCTGGCGAAGTCGGGCTTCCTCCAGGCTTGCGCCGCCCTTGGGAGGCTTGCCGGGGGGATTGGAATTGTCTGTCATTGAAAAAACGGCCGCCACCCTGACGATAGTTGTTGCGAGTTCCGGAACGCCGCCCCGCAGGCCGGGTTCCTGGGGAAGGTGCAATAAATGCTCAAGCTTGTGCACCGAAGCGGAACCGTGACCGATTTGATACGTTGAGGGGCTCTGCAGCGGCTCCAGGTTGGGAGCCGCAATCGTCGGGGATTTGATCCATGAGCCTGCTGGCACGCCTTGCGCCGCATCTGCCTTACGTCCGTCGTTACGCGCGCGCGCTGACCGGCGACCAGACCACGGGCGACAACTACGTCCGCGTCGCTCTCGAGGCGCTCGCCGCCGGCGAACGCCAGCTGCCCACGGAAATGACGCCGCGCGTGGCGCTCTATCACGTCTTCCACGCCATCTGGACCACGACCGGGGCCCAGCTGGAGGACAGGAGCGGCCTCGACGGTCGTGACGACGACGCCTCGCGCCGGCTGATGCGTATCGCGCCGCGCTCGCGCCAGGCCTTCCTTCTGACGGCGCTTGAGGGTTTTACCCCCTCCGAAGCCGCACAGATCCTCGACGCTGACGCCCATGATGTCGAACGGCTGATCTCCGAAGCCCAGAGGGACATCGACGCCGAACTGGCCACCGATGTGCTGATCATCGAGGACGAAGCCATTATCTCGGCCGACATTGAAAGCCTGGTCAAGGAACTGGGTCATCGCGTCACCGGCACGGCCACCACCCATGATGAGGCCGTTGACGCCGTCGCCCGTCATCGCCCGGGTCTGGTTCTGGCTGACATCCAGCTGGCCGACGGCTCGTCGGGCATCGATGCGGTCAAGGACATCCTCAAGCGGATCGATGTGCCTGTGATCTTCATCACCGCCTTCCCGGAGCGGTTGCTGACCGGCGAGCGGCCCGAGCCGACCTTCCTGATCACCAAGCCCTTCCAGCCGGAAACGGTAAAGGCGGCGATCAGTCAGGCGCTGTTCTTCCACCCCTCGCGTGAGAAGGCGGCGGCGTAGGCTCGCCGCCCCGGAAAAATGGATTGGCCCCGGTCGCAGGACCGGGGCTTTTTCGTATCGGCCTACTGCGGAGCGGGGATCGGCGCCGGCGCCCGACCGGCGTCATCAAAGGCCTGGACATCGACGGGCTGGGCACCGGTGTTGGCGTTGGTGTCCGCGAAGCCGCCCTGGCTGACGAACCACATGCCCAGCAGCAACACGGCCACGGCCGACAGCGAGACGACCAGGATCACGAAGATGCGCCGGCCCTTGCCGCCGCCGCGAACATATTGCGCCTCGACGGGCCGTCCCGCGTGCACCGCGTCGGCGGCCCTGTCGTGCGGCGATGGATGGGTCATGGGCGGAACTCCGTCGGCGATGGCTCTGACCGTCTGAACGCGGCCCGAACCACCGCTGTTCCGGGGTCGCCCGACAGGTCAGAAAGTTTCGGCCGGACCGGAACCTGACGCGTCGCTCGCCGTTACCATCCTGCGGAGGCGGCAAGGCCCCCCCGACTTGAGGCTGACGAAAGTCAGCCTGTCGCCTCCGCGCCTCATTCTCGATGATGCCACTTCAAGGCGGACCTTCCGGTCCGCCTTTTTCCTTGGTCCGGCTGGACAGCAGGCCGCGCCTTGCAGACTATGCGGGTTCACAAAGAAAACCCCTTACAGACCCGGAGATGGCCATGGCTCGCGTGAATCGTCAGTGGGTACTGCGCCAGCGGCCCAGGGGTCTGATCCAGCCGGGGGATCTGGAGCTGGTCGAGGCGCCGGTTCCCGCCCTGAATGAATCCCAGGTCCTGGTCCGCACCGTCTATCTGTCACTCGACCCCACCAACCGTACCTGGATGAACGACGCCGAAGGCTATCTGCCGCCGGTGCCCATCGGCGGGGTCATGCGGGGCCTGACCCTGGGCGTGGTCGAGGAAAGCCGGTCCAGCCGGTTCCGGGCCGGCGATGTGGTCTCCCCCATGTCCGGCGGGTGGGCCGACTACGCCGTGGTCAACGAGATGGAGCTGCGACAGGTCCACCGCGCGCCCGGGATGCCGCTGACGGCCAATCTCAGCGTGCTCGGCATGACCGGGATGACTGCCTATTTCGGCGTCACCGACGTGCTCAGGGCCAAGGCCGGCGAGACGCTGGTGATCTCCGCCGCCGCGGGTGCCGTGGGCTCGATCGCCGGCCAGGTGGCCAGGGCGCGCGGCTGCCGCGTCATCGGCATCGCGGGCGGTGCCGACAAATGCCGCTGGCTGACCGGGGAACTCGGGTTCGACGCCGCCGTCGACTACAAGAATGAGGACGTCGGCGAGGCGCTGGACCGGTTGGCGCCCGACGGGATCGATCTGAATTTCGAGAACGTCGGCGGCGACATCATGATCGCTGTCTACAACCGGCTGAAGACCCATGGCCGGATGGCGGTGTGCGGCCTGATCTCGGCCTATAACGCCACGAAGATGCCGCCGTCGCCGAACTTCAGCCGGATCATCACCCACCGCCTCAACATCCAGGGCTTCCTGGTGCTCGACTACGCCCACCGCGCCCGCGAGATGGTTGCCGAGATGGGCCCCTGGCTGCATAGCGGCGAGGTCAAATGGAAGGTCCATGTCGACGACGGCCTCGAAGGCGCGCTGAATTCGCTGAACCGCTTGTTCACGGGCGACCACGACGGCAAGCTGCTGGTTCGGGTGTCGGAAGAGCCCGCGGGCTGATGGGAATGCGCTGATGACCGAGCCGCTGCTCGTCCATTTCGAGGATCTGGGCGTGGGCGAGGTCGTGCCGCTGGGTGCCTGTATGGTGGACCCGGCCGCGCTGGACCTGTTCGTCGAACGCTTCCTGCCGGGCTGGGACGCGTCCTATGGGGCGCCGGACGCCATGGTCTACGCCCTGTGGAGCCGGCTGTTCACCGACAAGGCCTCGGGCTGGGCCCAGTCCAAGGTGCTGGCGGTCGACGGCCTGCGCTACTTGCGCAATCCGCCCGCCGGCGAACTGATGCGGGGACGGATGACCGTCATGGGCAAGGATCCGGTCGGCGACGAGAAGGGGATCGTCATCGCCCAGCACGACCTGCTCGATGAAGCCGGCCGTCTTGTTTTCTCGTGTCTGACCCGGGCGTTGCTCGCCCGCCGCTGACGCGGACGCTGACGCGTCCGCAGTGGCTGGTGATTAGTGGCTAGGTGGAAGGTGCGGGGACTCGAACGCCTCGAAGAAAAAGCCCCGCCCGGCGAACCGGGCGGGGCTTGCTTCTGGTCGATCAGCAGAGCGATCAGCGGCTCAGACGCCTAGCCACTAATCACTAGCCACTAACCACTCGCGCGTAGCGCGCTTACGCGTTGCCGGCAGCCGGCTGCGCAGCGGCGGCGGCCTTCTGGAAGGCCATGGCGATCAGGCGATCCCAGCCGAGCAGCGACACCAGGTGGGCGTAGATCTGGCCCAGGGCACCGTTGTCGCGCAGTTCAGCCAGCTTTTCGGCCGGCAGGGCCTTCAGCTTGTCTTCCGAGACGGCGAAATACTCCGCGATCTTCTGCGGGGCGGCCGCCGTGCCGTCGGGATTGCGCGGGGTGAACACAGCCTCGCGGGTGTCGAACAGGTCCAGATCGGTCAGGACCTTGATGAAGGCGTCGGTGCGCTGACGCTCGAGCTCGAAATTGTTGCAGAACTCCATCGCCTGTTCGACGTAGGGCGAGGGCTTGCCGTCGACGAACAGCGGCGTGGCGCCGCCGTCCTTGATGAAGGGTGCATTGCGGTCGACGCAGAGGATCAGACGCTTCTGGACCTCGTCATTGGCGAAGACGAACGGGTAGCGGCGCACATAGGCCGGGATGTAGGCCTCGGGGCGGAACTCGCCCGCGTCGCTGACGAACAGGTTCTCGCCGCCGCGCAGGGCCATGACGGCGACCGGCATCTTGGCGTCGCCGACGAAGATCACCGGATAGGACAGGGCGGCCGGGGCGAACTCGGTCACGGTCAGCGGCACAAGGTTGGTCGTGGCCACAAAGCCGTAGGGCTTTTCGACCGGATCGACGCCAAGGGTACCGTGGGCCTCGACCGACAGGGGCTCGGGCTTGCCGTAGAACAGGACGTTGCCGGACAGGCCGGCGGTGGAGGTGGTGTCGGTCATGGACGCGAAACGAGCTCTGTTGAGGAAGGAAGGCGCGTGTCTAGCGCAGACGCGGCAGGGCGGCAAACCGCCTCGCCATTCAGGCGTCGCCCTAGAATCGGTAGCTGATCCCCGCCCGGAAATTCCGGCCCGGCAGCGGAGCCCGGTCCTTCAGGAAGCTGACGTGCTCGCGCGCCTCCGTGTCGGTCAGGTTGTGTCCCTCTGCGAAGACGGAAATGTCCCGGTCGGCGAACGGACGCCAGACGCCTGACAGGTTGACCATCGTATAGCCGTCCGTCCCCAACTCGTAGGCGGCCAGCTGGTCCTGCTCCCCGACCCGTCGCACCTCCAGGGTGGCGTCGAACGGCGTCGAGACCCAGACCAGCCGTGCGGTCGCGCTGTAGGGCGGGATCCGCGCCGCCGGGCCCAGATCGGTCTCGGCCTCCACATAATCGACCGCGCCCTCGAGGCTGAGCGCCCGCTCGCCGCTGGACCACAGATGATAGCCGGCCTCGGCTTCGAAACCTCGGAAATCCGCCCCCGTCTGGACGAACTGGAAGATCGGGAAGCTCTCGCCGCCGTCGACGAACACCGCGCCCGTGTCCCGCTCGTCGATGAAGCCGTCGTATTTCGACGCATAGACGTGCAGATCGCCGTGGAACCGCCCGGCGTCATAGTGGACGGTCCCCTCGATCGTCGTAACGGTCTCATTGTCCAGGGTGACGTCGCCGGTCTCATAGACGCCGGTGGCGATGTGCAGGCCGTCGGCGAACAGTTCGACCTCGGAGGGCGCGCGTTCGTTGTGGGCCAGGCTGATCCCGAGGAACAGGTCGGCCGAGGGCTTGATGAAGGCCGCGGCCGATCCCGACCAGTTGTCGAAATCGCGCTCGATCTCCGCACCGCCCGACAGCGGCGTCGCGGTCACCGTGCGCCGGTCGTAGCGCAGCCCGCCTTCCAGACCCCAGTCGGCGCGATCCAGCCGCTGGACCGAATAGATCCCGGTTTCCTCGACCTCGCTGCCCGGGACAAAGGCTTCCGCGCCGATGGCCTCGAACGACCGCGACAGGGTCTGGGCCCCGATCGCGCCGTTCCAGCCGTCGCGCGTCCGCTGCACCAGGTCGAGGCGCGCCTCCCGGCCGTCGGACTGGAAGACGGTGCCCGGATTGCCCGGTCCCTCGAATTCCGTGTGGGTGTAGTCGGCGTGACCGAAAGACCCGGTCAGGCGCTGGAAGGGGCCGCCGTCGAAGGTCAACTCGCCGCGCACGTCCTCGCGGGTCTGTTCCAGCTGGATGAAGACGTCCCCTTCCGCCACCACGCCATAGGTGCTGGACAGGTCCTTGACCGAGGCGCCGATGAAACCGCGCGATCCGATCCACGACAGGCCCACGCCCCGGCTGTCCAGCTCGGAGAAGCTGTTGGGTTGGCTGCCGCCCGGTCCCCGCGGGATGCCGTCGGCATCGGCCAGCCGCTGAGAGATCGAGGGAGCGGGAATGTCATAGTCGTCGGCACGCTTGCTGACCCCGTCGAGACTGACCGCTACCGGCCCGAGGGCGAAGGTCAGTCGGCCCGCGACCGACCGGCCGTTGTCCACGCTGGAGGCCTGGGTCGAGATCGCGCCGTCAAGGCCGTCGGGCAGGGCAGTCGGGATGCGGTTGTCCAGCACATTGACGACCCCGCCGATGGCTGTGCCGCCATAGGCGAGGGTCGCTGGGCCGCGCACGATCTCGATCCGGTTCGCCTCTGCCGGGTCCGTGGCCACCTGGTGGTCGGGCGAGACCGAACTGGCGTCGATCAGGCCGATACCGTTGGTCAGAACCTGCACCCGTGGCCCGCTGAGACCCCGGATCACCGGACGGCTGGCACCCGGCGCGAAATCGGTCGAGCGCATGCCCGGCAGGCCGGCGACCAGATCGCCCAGTGACGACGCGGGCGCAGCGGCAAGAGTCTCGTCGTCGATGACCGTCGTTGCGATGGTCGTGGCCCGCGCGCTGATGCCATAGGGCGCACCGGTGACGATGACCTCGTCCAGCTCGTTCGCGCGGGGCCCGGCCTGGGCGGCGGCGGCCCCGGCCAGGGCGGCCCAGCTTGCGGCGGTCAAAAGGGCGGCGCGGGTCACAAAAGCGAAACTCATCGGGATATCCGGAAACGGGTGAAGGCGTGGTGTTATGAGATAACATCATGGCGCGTCAAGCGCCGGATGTTGCGGGACCGCCCCTGAGGGCCTAGCTCAGGGTCATGAGCGAAGCCTGCGGCCACCATCATGCCGACGGTCCTCCGGGAGCCGCCGATGTCGCCCGCGCCATCCAGGCGGCTGATCTGCGCCTGACCGCCGAGGGCGAGCGGATGACGCCGCCCCGCCTGCGCGTTCTGGAACTCCTGCTCGCGGCCGGCGAGCCGGTGAAGGCCTATGACCTGATCGCCCGCTTCGGCGAGAACGGCCAGCCGGCCAAGCCGCCGACCGTCTATCGCGCCCTGGAGTTCCTCGAACGCAAGGGGCTGGCCCACCGCATCGCCTCGATCAGTGCCTATGTCGCCTGCACCTCGGGTGCGGTCGACCACGCCGCCGCCTTCCTGATCTGCGACTGCTGCGGGGCCACTGCCGAGGTTTCTGCGCCCGTGGCCGGCGATCTGGGCCGCGCCGCCGAAGCCGCCGGCTACGCCATAGAACGTACCACCATCGAGGCCCATGGCCGCTGCCCGGCCTGCCGATAGCCCCGCTGGCAATCGGCGAGCCGAGCCCCTATCTCCGCCCCATGGATGCGATCCGGCTTTCCCCGCCTCGACGCCTGAGCCTGCCGGTATCGAGCGACCGGGGGGAGGGCCACATCACCGTGCTGGATTTCGGCGACCCGAAGCGGCCCGTGGATCTGGTCTTCGTCCACGCCAACGGCTTCAACGCCCTGACCTACCGGACCCTGCTGGCGCCCCTGACAGGATCCTTGCGCATCTGGGCCCCGGACCTGCGCGGCCATGGCGGCACGACCCTGCCGGCCGACAGCGGCGGGCGCCGCGACTGGCATGATCATCGGGACGACCTCGTCGCCCTGCTGGACATGCTCGAGGGACCCCCGGTGATTCTGGCGGGCCACTCGATGGGCGGCACCTCGGCCCTGCTCGCGGCGGCCGAGCGCCCGGACTGCGTCGGCGGCCTGGTCCTGTTCGATCCGGTGATCTGGAGCCGCTGGGTCGTGACGGCCTTCAAACTGCCGCTGCTCGACCGGATCGCTTCGCGCATCCCGCTGGTCCGGAACGCCCTGCGCCGCCGCAAGGTCTTCGACAGTCGCGAGCAGGCCATGGCGGCCTACCTTGGCCGCGGCGCCTTCCGCGGCTGGCCCGAGATGATGCTGGCCGACTATATCGCAGACGGCCTGGTCGAGACGCCGGAAGGTTTCACCCTGGCCTGCGACCCGGCCTGGGAGGCCTCCAACTACGCCGCCCAGAGCCACGACCCCTGGTGCGCCCTGAAAGGGCTCGACTGCCCGGTGACCGTGCTCAAGGCCGAGGGGCCGGGGCCCTGCAGCCTGTCCGAGAACCCGCGCGGCCTGCCGCACGTCACCGTCGCGACCGTGCCGGGCGGCACCCATTTCTTCCCCATGCTCCAGGCCGACGTCGCCCGCGACGCCCTGTTCGACGCAGCGGTCTAGACCGGCTGGCGCCCGCGCGGGTCAGGGGCTAAACCGCTGCCCATCCGACCCGACTGTTTCGTTTTCCAGGACCGTTTCCGATCATGCGCGACATCCACCACTTCATCGACGGTGCCAGTTTCACCGGTGCCTCGGGCCGCTTCTCGGACGTGTTCAACCCCAACACCGGCGAGGTCCAGGCCCGCGTCCAGCTGGCCTCGGTCGCCGAGATGGATCGCGCCGTCCAGGCCGCCCAGAACGCCTTTGACGGCTGGTCCTCGACCAATCCCCAGCGCCGCGCGCGGGTGATGTTCGAGTTCAAACGCCTCGTCGAGGCCCATATGGACGAATTGGCCGGCATGCTCTCGGCCGAACACGGCAAGGTCATCGCCGACTCGAAGGGCGACATCCAGCGCGGTCTGGAAGTGATCGAGTTCGCCTGCGGCATCCCGCATGCGCTGAAGGGCGAATACACCTGGGGCGCGGGCCCCGGCATCGACGTCTATTCGATGCGCCAGCCGCTGGGCGTGGTGGCGGGCATCACCCCGTTCAACTTCCCGGCCATGATCCCGATGTGGATGTTCGGCGTGGCCATCGCCGTCGGCAACACCTTCATCCTCAAGCCGTCCGAGCGTGATCCGTCTGTGCCGGTCCGTCTGGCCGAGCTGATGATGGAGGCCGGTGCGCCCGCGGGCGTGCTGAACGTCGTCCACGGCGACAAGGTCGCGGTCGACGCCATCCTGACCCATCCGCTGATCCATGCCGTCAGCTTCGTCGGCTCGTCCGACATCGCCAACTACGTCTACCAGACCGGCGCGACCCACGGGAAACGCGTCCAGGCCATGGGCGGCGCCAAGAACCACGGCATCGTCCTGCCCGACGCGGACATGGATCAGGTCATCAAGGACCTGTCCGGCGCCGCCTACGGCTCGGCCGGTGAACGCTGCATGGCCCTGCCGGTTGTCGTCCCGGTCGGCAAGAAGACCGCCGATGAACTTCGCGAGCGGATGATCGCCGAGATCCCGACCATGCGGGTCGGCGTCTCGACCGACGCCGGGGCCCACTACGGCCCGGTCGTCACCGCCCAGCACAAGGCCCGCGTCGAGGGCTGGATCGAGAAGGGCGTCCAGGAAGGGGCCGAACTGGTCGTCGACGGCCGCGGCTTCAGCCTGCAGGGGCACGAGCGCGGCTATTTCATCGGCCCGTCGCTGTTCGACCACGTCACCCCGGAGATGGAATCCTACAAGGAGGAGATCTTCGGCCCCGTGCTGCAGATCGTCCGCGCCGCCAGCTTCGAGGAGGCCCTGTCTCTGCCGTCGAAGCACCAGTACGGCAATGGCGTCGCCATCTTTACCCAGAACGGCCGCGCGGCCCGCGACTTCGCCGCCCGCGTCAATGTCGGCATGGTCGGGATCAACGTCCCCATCCCCGTGCCGGTCGCCTATCACACCTTCGGCGGCTGGAAGCGCTCGGCCTTCGGCGACACCAACCAGCACGGCATGGAAGGCGTGAAGTTCTGGACCAAGGTCAAGACGGTCACCGCCCGCTGGCCCGACAGTGATCTGGAACACGCGGATTCGAGCTTCGTCATCCCGACCATGGGGTGACGGGTTCGCCTCTCAGGCGTGCGCGACAACCCAATTCGGTGCTAGGCGTTAACCTTCGCGAACCGTGAAGCTGGAGCGCCTTCCCCCATGCGTCGCTTTTTCATCTGGTCGGCCCTCGCGGCCGTCATCGGCCTGGTCCTCGCCGGCGTCGCCTACTGGGCGTACTGGACCTATTATGCGCGGTTCCAGCCGGTCACGGTGACGCGCAACCAGGCCGAAATCCAGCGTCTGCTGGACGAGGCGTCCTGGGTCTCGGCGGGCGGGGGCGGCGAGCCGCTCTACATCATCGGCTATCGCGACTCGGCGGCCATGGCCCGCTACGAGCGCGAGGAGATTCCCAAGCTGCGCGCCGCCGGCATCGAGGCCCGGACCATCCTGTTCGCCCGTCCGGACCGCGAGGGTCTGGCCCAGTCCACCGCCGCAGAGCGCGCCACCATCGCCGAGCTGTGGCTGACCCGTGACTGGACCCTGTACCAGCGCTGGACTGCCACGCCGGTGCGCAACTGGACGGCCGCGGGCATTCCCGCTGCCGACGGCAATCTGGCGCGTGGGGCCGTGGTCGAGGCGGGACGCGACTTCGTCGCCCGCCTGACCACCGATCTGAAGGAGGTGGGTCTGCAGGCGCGCTATCCGCTGATCATCTGGCGCGACCGCGAGGGCTTCATGAAGGCCTGCGCCTGTTCCGACAGCCGCTCATGGGTCTTCATCCGCGACGATCTGGGTGCGCCCGATCGTCTGGATCCGCCCGTCGTCGCACCGGGCGACCCGGTGGGACCCCAGGCCTTCCCCGGCGACGGCAGCCCCGAAAGCCTGCCCTATCCGACCCTGCCGCCGATTGCCCCGGCCGACGGCGCGGCACCGGACGCCACGCCGGCACCCGTAACGCCGCCCGTGCCGCGCAAGGCGCCCGAGGCGAAACAGGCGGAAGACACGACCTTCTTCTGACCGCTTTCATCCATCCGCTCATCCCGGCGAATGCCGGGACCCGGATGGAAAGACCTACGTCAACGGTCAGGCCGTGCTCGCTGGTCCATTCGTTGAGTATCTGATCCGTGCCCCGGCATTCGCCGGGGTGAGCGGAGAAATCAGAGCGCACGCTTGCAGATGGCGATCAGCCGTTCGACGTCGTCCGCGTCCTGATAGAGGCCGAAGCCGAAGCGGATGACGTCGTCGCGCACGTCGGTGATCACGCCCGCGTCCTGCAGCCGGGCCTTCCACGCCGGGGCGTCGTCATGGCGGAAGGCCAGGAAACGCGCCCGCCGGGGCTCGCCGGTCAGGGGATTGATCAGTTCGGCCGCCGCCAGCCGCCCGGCCTCGCCGCCCGCCACCGCCGTCTGGAACCGCGCCATCAGGCTCTGGGCGTGGGCGCTGACGTCGGCCGTACCGAGCCCCGTCTCGTCCAGCATCCGTCGCACGGCGTTGAACCGGTACAGGGGCGAGACGTCGAAGGTGGCGCCCCAGAAGCGGCCGCCGTCGGTGCGATACTGAACCCCGCCCGGCGGCCCTGACAGATCGCCGAACTCGGCGAACCAGCCGGTCACCACCGGCCGCGGGCAGTAGCCGTCCGGTGCGTGCAGGAAACAGACGCCCTCGCCGGCCATGGCGTATTTGTAGCCGCCCGCCAGATAGAAGACCCGGTCGGCGACGGCCGACAGGTCGGTCGGCTGGGCCATGAAGCCGTGATAGCCGTCGATCACCACCCACGGTCCCGCCGGATCGGCCAGCGCCGCCAGATCGGCGATCCGGCCGAAGGTCTGGCCCGTGCGGAAGAAGACCTGGCTGATCAGGATCAGATCAAAGCCGCCGCCTTTCGCGGCCTCGACGAACCGCTCGTCAAAGGTCTCGAACGGATGCAGGGGCACGCGGGTGACGACCGCCTCGCCGGCCTCTTCCCACCGTTGGGCCTGACGCCGGAACGAGTGGAATTCGCCGTCGGTCGACAGGATGCGGACCGGTTTGCGCTCAAGGCCCGAGACGATCCGCAGCAGCAGGTCGTGGGTGTTGGGGGCGAACACCACCGTGTCCGCCGACGGCAGGTTCAGCTCACGGGCGACGTGCGCCTGGGCTTCGGGAATGACCTCCCCGAAGATCAGCTCCCATTTGCGGTCCGCGAACTGATTGGCCTCGACCCAGGCCCGCAGCTGGCCGTCGAAACTGGCGTCCGGCCACAGGTGATGGCTGTGCGCCGCGAAATGCAGCCGCTCGGGATCCAGCGACAGGGCGCGGGAGAACAGGTCCTTGTGAGCGGCCATCAGTCTTCCCCGTCGGTAGCGAACAACGACGGTCGATAGCGAGGCGCGGTCACGCGCTCAAGCAGCGACATTACGCCCGGCCGCAGTCGTCGGCCCTCCGGGACCTCCCGACCCGATGCGGCCTGACGCGCGCTCAAGCAGCGAGCGACCGCGTCGCGAGCGTTAGCGCCCCTAGATCAGGCTGCCGTGGCAGTGTTTGAACTTCCGGCCCGAGCGGCAGGGGCAGTCGGCATTGCGGGGCGTGCGCTCCCAGCCGACGGGCAGGGTGTCGACCGGCAGGCGCGCGCGATCGTCGCCCGTGACCATGCCTTCCGGGTTCTGGGCCAGCGGGTTCGACATCTCGTTCTCGCCGGTGCCCGGGTTCAGGTGGATTTCCTGGAACTCCGGCATCTCCATCGCCGGCGGAGCCTCGAAGCGGAACTCGACCGTCATCAGCCAGCGGGTGACATTGTGGCGCAGCTCATAGAGCAGCGTCTCGAACAGGTTGAAGGCCTCGGTCTTGTACTCGTTCAGCGGATCGCGCTGGCCATAGCCGCGCAGGCCGATGACGCCGCGCAGATGGTCCAGATGGACCAGGTGCTCACGCCACTGCATGTCGATCATCTGCAGCAGGAACTGCTTCTCGAGGCCGCGCGTCTGCTCGGCGCCGATCTGTTCCAGACGCTCGGCGGCGCGGGTGTCGGCGGCGGCGATGACCCGCTCCTCGATCTCCTCGTTGGACACGCCTTCCTCGGCGGCCCAGTCGTGCAGCGGCAGCTCCAGGCCGAGGGTCGACTTCACCTTCTCGTCCAGGCCGTCGATGTCCCACTGCTCGGCATAGGCCTTGGGCGGCATATGCTTCTCGATCAGGTCGGAGATCACGTCGTTGCGGAACTCGCCGACCAGCTCGGACAGGTCGGACGAGTCCATGAACTCCTGGCGCTGCTCGAACACGGCCTTGCGCTGGTCGTTCACGACGTCGTCGTATTTCAGCAGATTCTTGCGGATGTCGTAGTTGCGCGTCTCGACCCGCTTCTGGGCGGTCTCGACGGCGCGGTTCAGCCACGGGTGCGAGATGGCCTCGCCTTCGGCCACGCCGAAGCTGCGCATGATGGCGTCCAGACGGTCGCCGGCGAAGATGCGCAGCAGGTCGTCCTCGCAGGACAGGAAGAATTTCGACGTGCCGGGGTCGCCCTGACGGCCGGTCCGGCCGCGCAGCTGGTTGTCGATCCGGCGGCTTTCGTGACGCTCGGTGCCCAGGACGAACAGACCGCCGGCGGCCAGCGACTTCTGCTTCTGCACGGCGATGTCGGCCTTCAGCCGGGCCTCTTCCGCCGCCTCCATCTCGGGGGTGATCTCCTGCGCCAGATTGCGCAGGTCCTGACGCCATTTCTGCAGGCGCATCTCCAGATTGCCGCCCAGCTGGATGTCGGTGCCGCGGCCGGCCATGTTGGTGGCGATGGTCACCACGCCGGGCAGGCCGGCGTCCGCGACGATATAGGCTTCCTGCTCGTGCTGGCGGGCGTTCAGCACACTGTGCGGAATGCCCTTGCCGGACTTGATCTCGATATCGAAATCCTCGTCCTTCAGCGCCTGATAGGCCTTTTTGGCCTCGCGCCGCGCCTTCTCGTCCTCGCTGGTGACCGCTTCCAGCAGATGGGCGTGCTGGGGCTTCAGAGTCTTGAGGGTGACTTCGTACTGATAGGTCTTGAGCAGTTCGGACAGGGTTTCCGACTTCTCGATCGACACCGTGCCGACCAGGATCGGCTGACCCTTGACGTGGCATTCGGCGATCAGGGCTGCGATGGCCTGGTTCTTCTCGGCCTCGGTGCGGAAGATCTCGTCGTCGTGGTCGATCCGCTTGACCGGCCGGTTGGTCGGCACTTCCAGGACGTCCATCTTGTAGATGTCGAGGAATTCCTGGGCCTCGGTCGCGGCCGTTCCGGTCATGCCGGACAGCTTTTCGTAGAGGCGGAAATAGTTCTGGATGGTGACCGAGGCGAGGGTCTGGTTCTCGGGCATGATCTTCACGCCCTCCTTGGCCTCGATGGCCTGGTGCAGACCCTCGGACAGGCGGCGGCCCTGCATCATCCGGCCGGTGAACTCATCGATCAGCATGACCTCGCCGGCCTTGATGATGTAGTCCTTGTCCTTCTGGTACAGGGTGTTGGCGCGCAGGGCCTGGTTGATGTGGTGGACCAGGGTGATGTTGGCCGCGTCGTACAGACCGGTCGTGTCGGCCTCGAACAGGCCGCGCTCTTCCATGATCTGCTCGATCTTCTCCGAGCCCTCCTCGGTCAGCAGCGCCTGACGCTGCTTCTCGTCCAGATCGAAGGTGGTCGTGTCCTGGATCAGCTCCTTGATGATCCCGTCGACGATCAGATAGAGGTCCGAACGGTCTTCGGTCGGGCCCGAGATGATCAGCGGCGTGCGCGCCTCGTCGACCAGGATGGAGTCGACCTCGTCGACGATGGCGAAATGGTGCGGACGCTGCACCATTTCCTTGCGGTCATAGACCAGGTTGTCGCGCAGATAGTCGAAGCCGAATTCGTTGTTGGTGCCGTAGGTGATGTCGGCCGCATAGGCCGCCTGGCGCTGACCGGAGGACAGGCCGTTGACGATGACCCCGACCTCCATGCCCAGGAAGCGGTAGACCCGGCCCATCCATTCGGCGTCGCGTCGGGCCAGATAGTCGTTGACCGTGATGACGTGCACGCCCTTGCCGGCGAGCGCGTTCAGATACACCGGCGCCACGGCGACCAGGGTCTTGCCCTCACCGGTACGCATCTCGGCGATGCCGCCGTCCTGCAGGATCATGCCGCCCGCCAGCTGGACGTCGTACTGGCGCTGACCCAGCACGCGCCGGGACGCCTCACGGGCCACGGCGAAGGCCTCGTTCAGGATCTTGTCCAGCGTCTCACCGCCCGCGAGCCGGTCGCGGAAGGTGTCGGTCATCATGCGCAGCTCATCGTCCGACAGGGCGGCGAACTTGCCCTCCAGGGCGTTGATCTTCTGAACCCGGCTCATGAAGTCCTTGACCTTGCGGTCGTTGGAGGAGCCGAAAATCTTCTTGGCGATGCCGAGCATGGATGATCCGAAGGCGGGCGAGCGACAGGGGCTCTGGTACTGAAAGGTCCCGAAGGAGCGGCGACGACTGCGCGGGGGGAAGGGGCTTCGGCGACGGCGACCCGGTGCGCCTGTCAAAGGCGCACGCGAGGGCCGCGCGATCGTTCGAAAACCCCTCGACTTGGGCGCAGGCGGGACTTAAGCACCGGCCTTATCCCTGTCAACGCGAGGGGCTTTTCCGCCCCGTGACGGAGCGCGCCCAAATGCGGCTTTCCAGCCCCTTCGTCCCCGTTCTTCTGGCGGCCTGCCTGGCCCTTTCGGCCTGCGGCCCCGGCGGCGGCACCGACCGTGCGCCCGAACCCGGGGATCGCGCCGTGGCGGAGGTCCAGGGCAAGACGATCTGGGCCTCGGACGTCAAACGCGAGGCGGTGGCCCAGGGCCTGGTCGGCGAGGGCGAGCCGCTGGACGTCACTTCGGACCTGTTCCGCCGCGTGCTGGACGAGGTCATCGACCAGAAGCTGCTGGCCCGCGAGGCCGAACGTCGCGGCCTCGACAACTCCGCCCTCGCCCAGCGTCGGCTTGAGGCGACCCGCGAACGCATTCTCGGCGACATGCTGGTCGAGACCGTGGTCAACGGCTCCATCTCCGACCGTGCGGTGGAAACCATCTATCAGGAGCAGGTCCGTCTGGCGCAGACGTCCGAGGAAATCCGCGTCCGCCTGATCCTGTCGCGGACCAAGCCCGAAGCCGACGCCGTGATCGGCATTCTGGCCCAGGGGGCGGCCTTCGAGGCCGTGGCCGCCGAAAGCTCGATCGACGATGCGACCCGCTATTCCGGCGGCGACCTCGGCTACCGGACCATCGACGTCATGCCGGAGGCCTACAAGAACGCCCTGCGCGACCGGCCCGCGGGCTCGACCGTCGGCCCGTTCCAGACCGAGGGCGGCTGGGCCGTGCTGCGGGTCGAGGACCGCCGCCGCGAAACCCCGCCCACGCTGGAGCAGGCGCGGCCCCAGATCGTGCGCTATCTGACCTATGAAGGCGTGCGCCAGCTGCTTGAGGAGTTGCGCGGCAAGGCCGAGGTCGAGAACCTGCTGCCGGGCGACACCCCCCGCTCGCAGGAGCCGGCCTCCGCGCCGCGGCCGCCCGCGTCTTCTGCCGGAACCCCCGCCGCCCCCGCGTCGCCGCCGCCCGTCGCCGTGGCCCCCGCGCCGAAGAAGGCGTCATGAGCCGTCCCCCCGAGTCCGGCCGCGCCTCCGCCGGCCAGAAGATCGAACAGGCCATCGAAAAGGCCCTGGATCCTCTGGCCACAGCCCTGAAACGCGCCACCACCCCGCCGCCGCCAAAATCGCCGCCACCTGCCGCGCCGGGCAAGCCGGGCCTTGAGATCTCGCCCCTGGCGGTGCCCTTCCCGACCATCCCGCCCATCGGCGGCGTCGAGATCGCGACGGCCCGCGCCGGCTTCTACAAGCACGAGCGCGACGATCTGGTGGTCTTCCACTTCGCCCGGGGCACCACCTGCGCCGGGGTCTTCACCCGGCACAAGATCGGCTCTGCCCCCGTCGACTGGTGCAAACGCCAGCTGGACGCCGACGGCGGCGGGCAGGACGTGCGGGCCCTGGTGGTCAACGCCGGCTGCGCCAACGCCTTCACCGGCAAGGCCGGCGCCGACGCGGCGCGGCGCACGGCCTCCGAGGTCGCCAAACGCTTCGGCTGCCGCCAGCGCGACGTCATGCTGGCCTCCACCGGCGTGATCGGCGTGGTGCTGGACGATCGCAAGATCGTCGCCCGGATGCCCGATATCGAAGCGGGCCTTGACCCCGACGGCTGGGCCCGCGCCGGCCTGGCCATCATGACCACCGACACCTTCCCCAAGGGGTCCTATGCCGAATGCGAGATCGAGGGCCGCAAGGTCCGCATCGCCGGCATCGCCAAGGGGTCGGGCATGATCGCCCCCGACATGGCCACCATGCTGGGCTTCATCGTCACCGACGCCGCCATCGCCCCGCCGGTGCTGCGCGCGCTTCTGGGCCTGCACGTCCGCACCACCTTCAACAGCGTCACCGTGGACGGCGACACCTCGACCAATGACACCTGCCTGCTGTTCGCCACGGGCGCCTCGGGTGCGCCGCGCATCGGCCGGGTCGGCGACCGCCGGCTGAAGGATTTCTCGGCGGCCCTGGAAAAGGTCATGCTCGACCTCGCCCACCAGCTGGTCCGCGACGGCGAGGGCGCGACCAAATTCGTCAAGGTCACCGTGGATGGGGCCGCCAGCCCCGCCTCGGCCCGGAAACTGGCCAAGTCGATCGCCGACAGTCCCCTGGTCAAGACCGCCCTGGCCGGCGAGGACGCCAACTGGGGCCGGGTCGTCATGGCCGTCGGCAAGACCGAGGAGCCGGTCGACCGCGACAGCCTCGCCATCCGCTTCGGCCCCCATGTCGCCGCCATCGACGGTGCCCCGTCCCCGACCTACGACGAGGCGAAGATGAGCGCCTATATGAAGAACGCCGAGATCGACATCACCGTCGATGTCGGCTGGGGCCGGGCTTCTGCCACCGTCTGGACCTGCGATCTGACCAAGCGGTACGTCGAGATCAACGGCGACTATCGGTCGTGAACGACGGCTTGCCCACAGTCCTCGTCGTTGCCGTGGCCCTGATCGACGCCGACGGCCGGGTGCTGATCGCCCAACGGCCCGAGGGCAAGAAACTGGCCGGGCTGTGGGAGTTTCCGGGCGGCAAGGTCGAGCCGGGCGAGCGCCCCGAACAGGCCCTGATCCGGGAATTGCAGGAAGAACTGGGCATCGACGTTAACGAGGCCTGTCTGGCTCCGTTCGTTTTTGCGAGCCACGCTTACGATTCGTTTCACCTACTTATGCCACTGTACCTCTGCCGACGCTGGTCGGGGGTGGTGCAGAACCGCGAGCATGCGGCGCTGAAATGGGTGCGGCCGAACCAGCTTTCGGACTTTCCCATGCCGCCCGCAGACGAACCCCTGGTCGCCTGGCTGCGCGACCTGCTCTAGCCGCCGGAAGGAGGGGGCCGATGACGAGACGCTTCCTCTCCCGCTTCCTGCGCGACGAAAGCGGGGCCACGTCCATCGAATACGGGATGATCCTCGCCCTGATGTTCCTCGTCATCCTCGGTGCCCTGCAGGCCTTTGGCGGCACGGGCAGCGGTATCTTCAACACCGCCATGGGCACGCTGCGCACCGCCATGGGCGGCTAGTCGCCGTTCGGCTCGTCCGCCGTCGTGCGGTTCGGAGCCGGATCACGCCATGACCTGCGCCGCGCCTGGAGTTGAAGGTAGTCGGCCATCCGTTCATTCCAACAGGCGTTGCGCACGCGATGATGTTTGCCCCGGCTACCCGGGACGGCTGAGAGGGTGCCTTCCCTGGACCGGTGCGCTGACAACACCCCTGCAGGGCAACACGATGTCGTGCTCAGGACGGGCCGGTGACCAAACCAACCTCGGGGGCGGTGGGGAACGCCTTCCCGTCAGCCTCTGGACTGGTCAGCTCGTGCAACTGCGGCCGCGTATAGGGCTTCTTCGGCGGGAGCGGGAGCTCGATCGATTTGTCGTCCATGAGGCCCTCAATTCAATCAATACTTACGGTGGAATTACAACGATCTCCCAATGTCGAGCAACGCGGGGCGCTGTCAAGTCCGCTACGGGTCGGGAGCGGACATCGGTGATCACCCCTCCCCCGTCTGCTCCCGGACCCCCAGCGCATCCGCCAGCCGCATCTTCGCCGAGCCCCTTGGCAGCGGCTTCTGCTGGCTTTCATGCGGGGCCCAGCCCGCCAGGTGCACGATCTCGAACGTTGCCGGGATGCGGCCGTCGGCGTCGGCATGCCGCTCCGCATACAGCTGCGCCGCCCTCGCCAGAATGCCCCGGGTCAGCGGCCGCACGGTCCCCGCCAGAACATTGGTCTCGCCCATGGCGCGCAGATCGCGGAACAGGGCCAGCAGGTCGGGATAGCGCACCGTCACCCGGTCCACATCGGCCACGGGCAGGGCGAATCCGGCCCGCTGCAGCAGGGCCGCACCGTCGAAGCCGTCGGCGAAGGGCGAGACTCGCGCCTGGGCCCCGCCGCGCGCCTCCAGCTCCGCCTCGGTCAGGACCGCGCGCAACTCCTTCAACGTCCCGGCCCCCAGCAGGGTGCCGAGGAACAGCCCGTCCGGCTTCAGCGCCCGCCGGATCTGGCTCAGGGCGCCGGGCAGGTCATTGGCCCAGTGCAGGCTCATCAGGGAGACGATCAGGTCCTGAGACCCGTCGGCCAGATCGATGGACGCCGCACCCGGTCCGGCCCGCGCCGCCCGGTCGCCGACGATCTTCACCGGCCCGACCCGGCCCGTCGCGACGCTGTCGGCCAGCGCCTCGGCGAAGGCTCCGGGATGCGCCGACAGGTCCGCCGCTCCGGGCCAGTCCCGCAGCAGCGCCTCCAGACTGCCCACGGCGTTCTCTGCCGCCCGCCCATGCAGGAAGTCGGCGCGGGAAAGCGTCTTTTCGCTGCGTTCAAGCCTTGCCGTGCGGCGCTGAACGTCGAAAATGCGGGGGGGACCGGAGGAAGGGCTCATGCGGCTTCAGGATGGGGTCTGGCGCGACCGATTGAAAGCGGTCGCCCCGCGGATCGCGCTCGGTGCCCGCGCCCTGGGCCGCGGCGTCGCCGACCTGCTGCTCCCCTCGCTGGCACACGACAGCCCCGAGGCCGCCGCCTCGCCCGGGCTGACCGCCGGGGCCTGGAGCCGGGTGACCTTCCTTGAGGACCCGGTCTGCGACGGCTGCGGCGCGGGCTTCGGGATGGACGGCGGTGCCTTCGCCTCGCCCCGCTGCGCCGCCTGCCTGGCCCAGCCCTATGCCTTCGACCGCGCCCGGGCCGCCTGCGTCTATGACGAGGCGTCGCGCGGACTGATCCTCCGGTTCAAGCACGGCGACCATCAGCCCTTCGCCCCCCTGTTCGCCCGCTGGATCGCCCGTTCCGCCGCGCCCCTGCTGGACGAGGCGGACGCCGTCGTCCCCGTGCCCCTGCACCGCTTCCGCCTGCTGTCGCGGCGTTTCAACCAGGCCGCCGAGATCGCCCGGCCGCTGGCCCGCGATGCCGGTCTCGACTATCTGCCCGACGCCCTGATCCGCACGTCCCATACGACCACCCAGGGCGGCAAGTCCGCGCGCGGCCGCCGCCTGAACGTCAGGAAGGCCTTCGCCGTCAGCGAGACGGGGCGGCGTCAGATCAGGGGCCGGCGCATCCTTCTGGTCGACGATGTGTTGACCACGGGCGCCACCGCCGAGGCCTGCGCCCGCGCACTGATCGAGGCCGGTGCCCGCGCCGTGGACCTGGCCGCCGTGGCCCGGGTGCGCACGGCGCGGCAATTGCATACATAGGGCTGGCCCTGTGATCGTCGCCCCCCGCCTTCGTGAAGATGAGGGGCTCGTTGCCTGAGGGCGGGCGATAATTGACTGGAGTTCTGCATTGGCTGACGTCGTCATCTACACCAAGCCCGGTTGCGGCTACTGCCACGCCGCCCGTGACCTGCTCGACCGCAAGGGCACCGCCTATGAGGACATCGTCGCCTCCCATGACCCGGCGAAGAAGCAGGAGATGATCCAGCGCTCGGGCGGTCGCATGACCTTCCCGCAGATCTTCATCGGCGGAAAACACATCGGCGGCTCCGATGACCTCCACGCCCTTGACCGCAAAGGCGAGCTGGACGCATTGCTCGGGGCCTGATGGCAACGCTTCCGATCGCCCTGATCCAGACCCGCACGCCGGCCAGTCCGGCCGCGGCCCTCGCCCATGTCGGGCCCCTGATCCGCGAGGCGGCGGCGGGCGGGGCGAAACTGGTCCTGACGCCGGAAGCGACCAATTTTCTGATCAGGGACCCCGCCGCCCGCGCCGCCGCCCTGACCACCCAGGACCAGGATACGGTGGTGGCGGGGTTGCGCGATCTGGCCCGGGAACTGGGCGTCTGGCTGCTGATCGGCTCGGCCATCGTGACGTCGGGTCACACGGGCGACGATCGCGCCGCCAACCGCTCCCTGCTGATCGACGATACGGGCGTGGTGGTCGCGACCTATGACAAGCTGCACGTCTATGACGTCGACCTGCCGACCGGCGAGCGCTGGCGCGAAAGCGCCGCCATCCGGCCCGGCGAGGACGCCGTCGTGGCCGACACGCCCTGGGCCCGGCTCGGCCTGACCATCTGCTACGACATCCGCTTCCCGCAGCTGTATCGCGCGCTGGCGAAGGCCGGTGCCGGGATGATCTCGGTCCCCGCCGCCTTCACCGTCCCGACCGGAGACGCCCACTGGGAGACGCTGCTGCGCGCCCGGGCCATCGAGACCGGCTGCTGGATCCTCGCCCCCGCCCAGGCCGGCCTGCACGAGGACGGCCGCCGCACCTGGGGCCGATCCACGGTGGTCGGCCCGTGGGGCGAGGTGGTCGCGAAACTGGATCACGACGAACCGGGCGTTCTCTTCGCCACTTTGGACTTCGACGCCGTCACACGCGTCCGCAACGCCGTGCCGCAACTGACCCACGACCGCGATTTCGCGGGGCCGCAATGATCCGCTACGCCCTCCGGTGCGACGACGGTCACGGCTTCGAGGCCTGGTTCGGCGACTCGGCCGCCTATGACGACCAGGCCGCGCGGGGACTGGTCGAATGCCCCCATTGCGGCTCGCGCGGGGTGTCGAAACAGATCATGGCCCCGGCCGTGGCGGGAACCCGCAAGACCGCCACGGGCCCTGATCTGGCAAGGATGCAGACCATGATGACCCAGATGGCCCGCGAGGTGCGGTCTCACGTCGAGCAGAATTTCGACTATGTCGGCGACGCCTTCGCCCGCGAGGCGCGCGACATCCATGAAGGCCGCTCCGAGAAGCGCGAAATCTACGGCGAGGCCACGCCCGCCGAGGTGAAGAAGCTCAAGGAAGACGGCGTCCCCTGCGCTGCCCTGCCACCGCTCCCGCCCGATCCGGCCAAGGCCCACTGACCGGTGGGGGAGGGGGACCGCTACCAGGAGTTCGAACCGCCCGCCGCGCTTCGCCCCTTCGTCCGCACCGTCTGGACCTACGCCGCTCCCGCGCCCGAGCCGGTCGTCCAGAGGATTGCCCCGGACGGCTGCCCTGAACTGATCCTCGACATCGGCGCCCCCTATGAGGAACAGGGCGAGGACGGCGTCTTCCGGCTTCAGCCGCAGGCCCTGTTCGCCGGCCAGATGACCCGGCCGCTGGCCCTGCGGTCGGTCGGTGCCGTGGAACTGGTCGCCGTCCGCTTCGAGCCCGACGGTGCCCGCGACTGGCTGGGCCATCCGGCGGTCGAGGCGGTCGACCGCCGCCTCGACATGACCGCCCGCCTCGCCGGCGTCACCGCGCCTGCGGGTGATCCCGAGGCACAGGTCGCGGTGATGGTCGGGCTCCTCGAGGACCACCGCCGACGCCGTGACTGGGCCCTCGACCCGTCGGTCCGTGCTGAAGTCGAGGCCGCCACCGCCGACCGTCCGGGCACGGACAGATCGTCCGGCGAGCAGCGCGCCCTGCAGCGCCGCTTCCGCGACCGCGTCGGTGTCCCGCCCCGCATCCTGCGTTCCATCTTCCGCTTCCGTCGGGTGTTCGATCACGCCGCCGAGTCGGGCCCCGAAGCCCTGGGCTGGCTCGAGGCGGGGCTCGAGGCGGGCTATTTCGACCAGCCGCAACTGGCCCGCGACTTCCGCCGCTTCCTCGGCTGCACCGCCACCGAATGGGCCCGGGACCAGGCCGGCCTGGCGCGGCGGCTGGCGTCGCAATCCTACAAGCCGGGGCCGCTGTCGCCACACTAGGGTGCCGATGACACCGAACCCAGGGGGAGTTTCCCATGCTGACCGCCGCCCTCGCCGCCGCCCTGATCCAGACCGCCGCACCAGCGACCCCCGACCTGTCATGGATGGCCGGCTACTGGCTGGATTGCGCCAATGGCCGCGAGGCCTCCGAGACCTGGAGCGATCCGCGCGCCGGACTGATGGCGGGCCATGCCGTTACGGTGTCACGCGGCCGCGTCTCGTTCGAGATGTCCCACATCGGCCCGACCCCGCAGGGGTACGCCTATGTCGCCCAGCCCGGCGGCGCGCCCCCGACGGTCTTCGTCCTGGCCGGGACCGGCGAGATGCGGGTGCTCTTCGCCAATCCTGAAAACGACTTCCCGACCCGCATCATCTATGAACGCGACGGTGATGCCCTCAAGGCCCGGATCGAGGGCGAGATCAACGGGCAGGCGCGGAGCATGGAATGGAATTTCACGGCGGCCCCGCTCAACACACGATGCCCCCTCTGAATCAGGATGGCCTGAAGTGGCGGGCGATGACGGCGGCCGATCTGGACGCCGTCACCGCCGTCGCCGCCGTCGGCTTCCCGGATCATTTCGAGGGCCGCGACTGTTTCGAGAACCGGCTGGCCCTGAACCCGGCCGGCTGTTTCGTGCTGGCCGGCGAGGGTGATGCGCCGCGCGGCTATCTGGTCGCCTATCCGTGGACCGGGAACGCCGCCCCGTCGCTCAACACCCTGATCGCGGCGATCCCGGACGAGGCTTCGGTGATGTATCTGCACGATCTCGCCATCGACCCGTCCGTACGGGGCGGCGGCTGGTCCCGCCCGATCGTCGAGCGACTGGCGCGGGACGCCCGTGCCGCCGGCTGGCCGGCTCTGGCCCTTGTGGCCGTCAACGACGCCGCGCCGTTCTGGGAACGGCACGGCTTTGTGGTGGTCGACCCGCCGGGCATGGCGGACAAACTGGCCGGCTACGGTCCGGATGCCCGCTACATGGTGCGGCGGCTGACCGACTAGCTGCGCGTCCAGCCCTTCTCGGCCATACAGGCGCGGAAGGCGTCGCTGCGCTGGCCCTCGCCGGTCGAGGCGCGGCAGTCGGCGCGGGCACCGTCGAACGGCCGGGCATTCTCGCCGTGCCAGGCCAGGCCGTCATCGTCGTCGGCGTCGATTACGGTGATGCAGGCCGAGGTCATGAGGGCGGCGGCCAGGGCGGAGAGGATGAGCAGGCGTTTCATGGGGGCTCCTGATGCGGAAGGTTGGGAGAAGCCTTCTCATCTCACCGCCAGGCTCGGCTGTCCCGTTACTTCGAGGTCAGGTCGATGAACCGCCGATGAACCGCCTTCAGTCCCGCGTCGCCACCATCATATAGTTGATCCCGGCGTCGTCGCTCTCGCTCCAGCGGTCCGTGAACGGATCATAGACCAGGCCGAAAGGTCCGCTGACCGCGACCGGTTCCTCCGACAGCATCCGCCGGATCTCGTCCGGCTTCAGGAACTGGCTCCAGTCGTGGGTCCCCGCCGGCACCCAGCGCAGGACGTATTCCGCCGCGACCTTGCCGAGCGCCAGCGCCTTCAGCGTCCGGTTCAGGGTCGCCACGATCATCATGCCGCCCGGCTTCACCAGCCGCGAACAGGCGCGGATGAAGGCCTCCGGATCGGCCACATGCTCGATCACCTCCAGCGTCAGCACCACGTCAAACGGCCCGGCGCCCCCGGCTTCCAGCTGTTCGACCGTCGCGGCGCGGTAGGCGATATCTAGCCCCTGCTGTTCAGCATGGGCCCGCGCCGTGCCGATGTTCTCGGCCGAGGCGTCGACCGCGGTGACGTCAAATCCCATCCGCCGCATCGGCTCGGCGATCAGTCCGCCGCCGCAGCCGACGTCCAGCAGGGTCAGGCCGTCGAAGGCCGCGCGGGACTTAACATCGCGCCCGAACCGCTCCGAGGCCCGGTCCCGCACGAAAGCCAGCCGGGCCGGATTGAATTTGTGCAGCGGCGCAAACGGCCCGCGCGCGTCCCACCATTCCGCCGCCTGGGCCGAAAACCGGGCCACATCGGCGGGATCGATCGAGGGGCCGGCGGCCCCGTCGTCGAATTCCGCGCGGCTTTGGGGTTTGCGCGCCGATACCGTGTCGTTAGAAGCGGCCATGGGCCGAGGGATGAACCCGCGCGGCCCTCCACGCAAGATGGGGCGATCCGCCACGATGACGCGGCCAGCTACGACGCGACTGGTGATGAAGTTCGGCGGCACGTCCATGGGCGACCTCGAACGCATCCGCCGCGCCGCCCGCATCGTCGCGGCCGAGGCCGCCGCAGGCAAACAGGTCGCCGTCGTCGTCTCCGCCATGGCCGGCAAGACCAATGAGCTGGTCGCCTGGACCGACGGTGCCGGCCGCCCGGGCCCGGGCGTGGAACCGTCCGACGACGAATACGACATCGTCGTCGCCTCGGGCGAACAGGTCACCGCGGGCCTGCTGGCCCTCACCTTGCGCAACATGGGGCTGAATGCCCGCAGCTGGATGGGCTGGCAGATCCCGATCCTGACGGACGAAGCCCACGGCCGTGCCCGTATCGAGGACGTACCGGGCGAGGTGCTGGGGGCCGCCATGGACAAGGGCGAGATCGCCGTGGTCCCCGGCTTCCAGGGCGTCAGCCGTTCGGGCCGGATCACCACCCTGGGCAGGGGCGGCTCGGACACCTCGGCGGTGGCGGTGGCGGCCGCCCTCCACTGCCCGTGCGACATCTACACCGACGTGGACGGCGTCTACACGACGGACCCGCGCATCGAATCCAGGGCCCGCCGGCTCGAGAAGATTTCCTACGAAGAGATGCTGGAAATGGCTTCGCTCGGGGCCAAGGTGCTGCAGACCCGTTCGGTCGAGCTGGCCATGGCCAAACGCGTGCCGTTGCGGGTGCTGTCCAGCTTCATCGAACCCGACGAAAACGGCGTCCTGCCCGCCAAGTCCGGCACACTGATCTGCGACGAGGAGGAAATCGTGGAAAAACGCATCGTATCCGGCGTGACCATGAGCCGTGACGAAGCCCGCATCACCCTGCTGGGCCTGTCCGACCGGGTCGAGGGACCGGCCGACGTCTTCACCCGGCTGGCCGAGGCCAACGTCAATGTCGACATGATCGTGCAGAGCCAGGCGCGCAGCGAGGGCGCGGTCAACCTGACCTTCACCACGGGCCGTCGCGACGCAGCCCGCGCCGCCGAACTTATGCGCGCGGCCCAGGCGCAACTGGGCTTCGAGGAGCTGCGCGTCGACGAGGACGTGGCCAAGGTTTCGGTCGTCGGGGTCGGCATGCGCAGCCACGCGGGCGTGGCCCAGACCATGTTCCGGGCCCTCGCCGACAAGGGCGTGAAGTTTCAGGCCATCTCGACATCCGAGATCAAGATCAGCGTTCTTATCGATGCGGCGTATGCAGAACTGGCCGTTCGTGCGCTTCATGCGGCGTACGGACTCGAGGAAGTCTAGGAATTCAGCCGGACGGTGCCCATCTGCGGCGTCGTTCATCAGGAGGGGCCATGCCGGTTGGCGGATTGACGACGGGGCCACGGAACCTCCTTCGCCAGATTCGCGAAGCCATGGCCGGCGCGTCCCCGGCCCAGGACCGGCTCGACACAGTGGTGCGCATCATCGCCCAGTCGATGGTGGCCGAGGTCTGTTCGATCTATCTGCGCCGCGCCTCGGGCGAGCTGGAACTGTTCGCCACCCAGGGCCTGAAGCCCGAAGCCGTCCACACCACCCGCCTGCGTCCCGGCGAGGGCCTCGTCGGCGAGGTTGCGCGTACCGCCGCCCCGATCAGCCTGTCGGACGCCCCGTCGCACCCCAGCTTCGCCTACCGGCCCGAGACGGGCGAAGACCCGTATCACGCCTTCCTCGGCGCGCCCCTGCTGCGCGGCGGCCGGGCCATCGGCGTGCTGGTCGTCCAGAACCGCTCCGAGCGGCGCTATGACGACGAGGAAGTCGAGGACATCCAGACCATCGCCATGGTTCTGGCCGAGACCGTGGCCTCGGGCGAACTGCTGGCGCAGGACGAGCTGCGCGACATCGAGGTCGCCCCGCACCGGCCCGAACGCCTCAAGGGCCAGCGCTTCGCCGAGGGCCTGGCCTATGGCCACGTCATCCTGCACGAGGCGCCGGTACCGCCCGAAAACCTGCTGGCCGAGAACCAGCAGGTCGAGGAGATCCGGCTGCGCGAGGCCCTGATCACGCTCAAGGCCGGGATCGACTCCATTCTCGACGGGGGTCAGGGCAAGCTGGCGGGCCAGTCGTTCGAGGTGCTGGAAACCTACCGGATGTTCGCCGACGACCGCGGCTGGAACCGGTCGCTGGAAGAGGCCGTGCGGACCGGCCTGACCGCCGAGGCGGCCGTCGACCGCGTCCGCAATGAGCACCGCGCCCGCTTCGCCCAGGCCCGTGACCCCTATATCAAGGAGCGGCTGCACGATTTCGAGGACCTGGCCAACCGGCTGCTGAGGGTTCTGGCCGGGGACCGGCCCGGCGAGCGCGACATTCCGCCCGACGCCATCCTGGTTGCCCGCAACCTCGGCCCGGCCGACCTGCTGGAGTACCCGCGCCACAAGCTGCGCGGCCTGCTGCTTGAGGAAGGGTCGGCCGCCAGCCACGCCGCCATCGTCGCCCGCGCCCTGCAGATCCCCTGCGTCGGCCGCGTCATGGGCCTGCGCGACCGTCTGTCCGAGGGCGACCTCGTCATCGTCGACGGCGAGACGGGCGAGACCTATCTGCGGCCCCGCCCGGACATGCTGGCCGCCGTCCAGTCGCGGATGCTGGTCCGCAGCGAACGCCAGGCCGAGTTCACCAAGCTTCGCGACGTCGCCGCGGTCACCCTCGACGGGACCCGTATCACCGTCCTGACCAATGCCGGTCTGGCCGTCGATCTGGAGAATCTGGACGCCACGGGCGCGGAGGGCATCGGCCTGTTCCGCACCGAGTTCCAGTTCATGGTCTCCGAGGAACTGCCCCGGCTGACCAGCCAGACCGCCCTGTACAAACTGGTTCTGGACACCGCCGGCGACCGGCCCGTGACCTTCCGCACCCTCGATATCGGCGGCGACAAGGTGCTGCCCTATCTGGAGACCGAGCGGGAGGAGAATCCGGCCCTCGGTCGTCGCGCCATCCGCCTCGGCCTCGACCGGCCCGGCCTGCTGCGCCTGCAGCTGCGCGCCCTGCTGACCGCCGCCGCCGGCCGCGAGCTCCGCGTCATGTTCCCGATGATCGCCACGGTCGACGAGTTCCGGGCCGCCCGTGAACTGGTCGATGTCGAATGCGCCTGGGCCAGACGCCGGGGCCGGGCGCTCCCGGCGCTGCTGCGCGTGGGTGCCATGATCGAATGCCCGTCGCTGCTCTGGCACCTCGACGCGCTTCTGCCGCTGACGGATTTCGTCTCGGTCGGGACCAATGATCTGTTCCAGTACATGTTCGCCGCCGACCGCACGAACCCGCTGGTCTCCGACCGCTACGACCCGCTTTCACCGCCGGCCCTGCGCGCCCTGGCCGAGATTCAGAAGAAATGCGCCGACACCGGCACGCCCGTGTCCGTCTGCGGAGAGCTGGCCGGCCGCCCGCTCGAGGCCTTCGCCCTGCTGACCCTCGGCTTCACCCGCCTGTCGGCCCCGGCCGGCGGCGTGGGACCGGTCAAGCGGATGATCCTGTCGTCTGATCTGACCGCCGCCCGGCGCGGCATGGCCAATCTGCTCGGCTCCTCCGCCGGCTCGATCCGGGGCGAGCTCGAATCCCTGGCGCGGAAGTTGAACGTCACGATCTGAACCGTCCCGGTCCGACACGCCGGGATGCCTAACAAATCGTTGATCGGGCGGCTCTAATGAGTTATCCACAAGCCGGAACGTGGTGGTCTGCGGGGACAGGCCCGGGCTGTCATCCCGATATGATACAGGCCACGAGTTCGAGTATGGCGATGCGTGGGGAACCCTCGCGCTCGCAGAGTGTGGGGTCAGGCGTAATGGCGCTGGATACGGGCGCGAGCCCCGAAGAGCTCAGGGCTCATCCAGACTGGAAGGATGTCGTTCCTTCCGTCACCGAAGCTCCGACTCTCGGCGACGGCCTGCGGATCGCCCGCGAACATTCCGGCCGATCGCTGGCCGAACTGTCCAGCATCACCCGCGTTCCGTCGCGCTATCTGATCGCGCTGGAGCAGAACGACTTCTCGACCCTGCCCAATCGTGTCTTCTCGATCGGCTATGTCCGGGCCTACGCCGGATCGCTGGGCGTCGACGAACAGCTCGCGGTCGAGCGCTTCAAGCGTGAAAGCCCGGATCCCTCGGTGCCGCTCCAGGCTCCCGTCGGCGTCGCCTTCGAGGAGGTGCGTCGCTACTCGCCCCGCCTGATCGCCGCCGGCCTTGCGCTGGTCATCGCCGTGGTCGGCTGGAACGTCTTCCAGCGCGTCAGCCTGATGCGCGCCCCCCAGCCGTCCGATCTCACCGCCATTCCCGAAAGCTGGACCCTGGGCGCCGTCCCCGGCCAGCCCGCCGCTCTCAGCCTGACCGCCCCGCGCCCGGCTCCGCCCGACCAGACGATCCCTGCCCTCTATGTCACCCCCGGCCTTGAAGCCGAGCTGACCGGCATGGACCCCGCCTCGCCCGAGGCAATCGCCGCCGCCGCCGCCGGCGCGCCGCCGGTGCAGCGGGCCTTCAATCCGCGCGGCGCCATCTATGGTGCCTCGGCCAACGCCTCCCAGGTGGTGATCCAGGCCCGCAAGGCCGCCAGCCTGGTGGTCCGCATGGCCGACGGCCGGGTGCTGTTCGCCCGCCAGCTCGCCGCCGGCGACGCCTGGCGCGCTCCGGCCGGGGTCGCTGCCGTCGTGGATGTCTCCAATCATTTCGCGGACTTCGATGTCTATCTGAACGGCGAGCACGGCGGCACGCTGACGGCCGAGCAGACGCCGCTCAGCCAGCTGAACACCCGCGCCCAGGCCCTGGCCCGTCAGGCCGCCGCCGAGGTCGCGGCCCGCACCCAGGCGGCCCAGATGGAGGCCCAGGCCCGTGCGGCCGAGGTCCAGACGGTGATGGTCACCACCACGGGCGAGTGATTGCGACCCTTCGGGTCGTGGCCATGCCGCAATCAACATCCTATGTTGCGCGCAAATGAGCGCTGACCTTTCCCATATCCGCCCCTGGCGCCACATCGAGCGCCGCAAGAGCCGCCAGATCATGGTCGGGAACGTCCCCGTGGGCGGCGGCGCGCCGATCTCCGTCCAGTCGATGACCAATACGCCGACGACCGACGCGGCGGCCACGCTGGAGCAGATCCGCCAGCTGGAAGAGGCCGGTGCCGATATCGTCCGCGTCTCCTGTCCCGACGAGGCCTCGACCGCCGCCTTCCGGACCATCGTCCGCGAGTCCCGCGTCCCGCTCGTCGCCGACATCCATTTTCACTACAAGCGCGGCATCGAGGCCGCCGAGGCCGGCGCCGCCTGCCTGCGCATCAATCCCGGCAACATCGGTTCGGCCGACCGCGTCCGTGACGTCATCCAGGCGGCCCGCGACCACGGCTGCTCCATGCGGATCGGCGTCAACGCCGGCTCGCTCGAGAAGGAACTGCTGGAGAAATACGGCGAGCCCTGTCCCGAGGCCATGGTTGAAAGCGCCCTCAACCACGCCCGCATCCTGCAGGATCACGACTTCCACGAGTTCAAGATCTCGGTGAAGGCCTCCGACCCCTTTCTCACCGTCGCAGCCTACCAGCAGCTGGCCGACGCCATCGACTGCCCCCTGCACCTCGGCGTCACCGAGGCCGGACCCCTGCGCTCGGGCACCATCAAGTCGGCCATCGGCCTGGGCAGCATGCTCTGGGCCGGCATCGGCGACACGATCCGCGTCAGTCTCGCTGCGGACCCCGTCGAGGAGATCAAGGTCGGTTTCGACATCCTCAAGTCGCTCGGCCTGCGCCACCGCGGCGTCAACATCATCGCCTGCCCCTCCTGCGCGCGTCAGGGCTTCAACGTCATCGAGACCGTCGGCATCCTCGAAGAGCGGCTGGCCCATGTGACCACGCCCATGTCGCTGTCGATCATCGGCTGCGTCGTCAACGGACCGGGCGAGGCCCTCTACACGGACGTCGGCTTCACGGGCGGCGGGGCCGGCTCCGGCATGGTCTATGTCAACGGCCGGATGGCCCACAAACAGCACAACGACGGCATGGTCGATCACATCGTCGAACTGGTCGAAGCCAGGGCCGCCGAACTGGACGCGGCGCGCAAGGCGACCGAAGCCAAACCCCTCGTCGCCGCCGGATGAGCATGAAACTCTACATCACCGTCCCGTCGCCCTTCGCCCGCAAATGCCGGATCGTGGCGCGCGAAAAGGGCCTCATCGACCGGATCGAGGAGGTCGTGGTCGACCCCTATGCCAACGCCCCGGAACTGCTGGCGTCCAATCCGGTGGTCCAGGTGCCCACGCTGATCGCAGAGGACGGCCTGCCGCTCAACGACAGCCCGGTGATCTGCGAATACCTCGACGGCCTCCGCGGGGGGCCGCGCCTGTTGCCCGCCGACGGCGCGGAACGGCTGCGCGTGCGCCGGCTCGAAACCCTGGGCAACCAGGCCCTTGAGATGGGCGTCAAACTGGTGCTGGAGAAGCGCCGCCCCGAGAGCGAGCAGTCGCCGTCGTGGATCGCCCGCTGGACCGAAAACATGGCCCGCGCTCTCGACGCCCTCGAGGCTGCCCGTCCGGATGCGGACAATCTCGACATCGGCGTCATCACCGCCGGCGTCGCCGTGACCTGGATCGGCTTCCGCCATCCCGGCTTTGACCTGGCGACGGGTCGGCCCGGACTGGTCGCCCTGCAGGCGGCGCTGGAAGCGCGGCCGAGCTTTGTGGATACCCGGCCCGGTTGAGCCGCCCCGGCAGGTCGATCCAGCCCCCTGTCGTTCAACCCCGCCAGGCCCGCCAACTGCAGCCCCTGGAATGCCGCCATCGCCGCGCCGCATCGACAGGGCGGCGTCTGTCGGAGTAAACACCGCCTCCCGATTTGAAGAGGCGCTTCCCCCTTGCGACTGCCCCAGGCCCGGCTCGATCAGGTGCTCGACCGCTTCCATCAGGTGGAGGCGCGCATGGGCGCGGCCAGCGAGGGCCAGGAGATCGTGCGCCTCTCGAAAGAGCATGCGGAGATGAAGCCCGTCGCCGACGCCGTCATGGCGCTGGCGAAGACCCGGGCCGAGATGGCCGATCTCGAGGTCATGGCCGCCGATCCGGAAATGGCCGAAATGGCCGCCGAGGAACTGCAGGCCCTCAAGGATTCCCTGCCGGACATGGAGCGCGACGTCGCCCTGTTGCTGGCCCCGCGCGACGCCGACGAAAACGCCTCGGCCGTGCTCGAGGTCCGCGCCGGCACCGGCGGCGACGAGGCGGCCCTGTTCGCCGGCGACCTGTTCCGCATGTACTCCCGCTACGCCTCGACCCGCGGCTGGAAGGTCGAGCTGGACTCGGCCACCGAGGGCGACGCCGGCGGCTACAAGGAGATCATCGCCACCGTCACCGGCGACGGCGTCTTCGGCCGGCTGAAGTTCGAAAGCGGCGTCCACCGCGTCCAGCGCGTCCCGACCACTGAGGCCGGCGGCCGCATCCACACCTCGGCCGCCACCGTTGCCGTCCTGCCCGAGGTCGAGGATGTCGAGATCGACATCCAGGACAAGGACATCCGCATCGACACCTTCCGCGCCTCCGGCTCGGGCGGTCAGCACGTCAACAAGACCGACTCGGCCGTCCGCATCACCCATTTCCCGTCCGGCATCGTGGTGACCTCCTCGGAGAAGTCTCAGCACGTCAACCGCGACAAGGCGATGAAGAACCTGCGCGTCCGCCTCTACGACATGCAGCGCCAGATGAAGGACGACGCCCGCTCCGACTCGCGCAAATCCCAGGTCGGCTCGGGCGACCGCTCGGAACGCATCCGCACCTATAATTTCCCGCAAGGCCGCGTCACCGACCACCGCATCGGCCTGACCCTGCACAGCCTGCCGCAGATCCTCGAGGGCGACATCGACCCCCTGCTCAACGCCCTGATCGCCGAGGACCAGGCTGCGCGGCTGGCGGATCTGGAAGCCGAGTTCGGCTGATCAGCCGATCGAACCGGCCGCTTGCAAAGGGGGCCATGCTCCGGCACCAAACGCCATGGTCGAGCCGCCAATTCCTTCCGCCGCCGGCATCGTGACCGCCCTGTGGCGTCATCCGGTCAAGGGCTTCACGCCCGAGCCGCTGGACGCCGTCGACCTGCCGACCGGTGGCTGGTTCCCCGGTGACCGGATGTTCGCCGTCGAGGATGGCCCGTCCGGCTTCGACCGCGACGCGCCCGAACATCTGCCGAAGCAGAAATTCACCGTCCTGATGCGCACCGCCGAGGTGGCCGGAGTCCGGACGCGCTGGAATGAGGCGACCCGGATGATGGATGCCGTCTCCGGCGATCACGGCTCGATTTCCTTTTCCGTCGACGATCCCCGCTCGCGTGATTTTTTCACGGCCTGGCTGGCGGATGTGCTGGGCGACGCGGTCGCCGGTCCCCTGCGGTTCGTCTCCGCCGAAGGGCTCGACCACCGGTTCATGGATCATCCGCAGGGCCGCATCTCCCTGCTCAATCTCGCCAGCGTGCGCGATTTCGAGGCCCGCGTCGGCCGTCCCGTCGATCCGCGCCGCTTCCGCGCCAATGTCTGGATCGAGGGCTGGCCGGCCTGGATCGAGAACGACGGTGCCGACCGCGACCTGACTCTCGGCGGCGCCCGCCTGCGCGGTGTCAAACCCATTGTCCGCTGCGCCGCCACCCATGTGGATCCCGACACGGCCCTGCGCGATTTCGATCTGGTCCCGGCGCTGTTCGAACAGTATGGCCACCGCTGGTGCGGCCTGTATGCGACCCTGTCCGCGGGCGGAACGGTGCGCGTCGGCGACTGCGTGGAGATGACATGACCCAGACCCCCAGCCCGACCCTGGTCAGCGCCTGGAAGGCCGCGACCGCCACGCTCAAGGCCGGCCGCATCGACAGCCCCTCGATCGACGCTCGCCTGCTGCTCGAGGTCGCCACCGGCGCGACCCGCACCGACATCCTGACCGATCCCTATCGCGTGGTGACCGCCGACCAGCAGGCCGCCCTGGACGGCTTCGTCGAACGCCGCCTGCGCCGCGAGCCGGTCTCGCGCATCCTCGGCCGGAAGGGCTTCTGGAAGATCATGCTGAACGTCACCCCCGACGTGCTCAGCCCCCGGCCCGACACCGAGGCCATTCTCGACGTGGTCATGCTGGCCTTCCCGCCGCACAGGGCCTTCGAGATGATCGACCTGGGCACCGGCTCCGGCGCCATCCTGCTGGCCACCCTGGCCGAGCGATTCGGTGCCCGCGGCGTCGGCACCGACATCTCCTTCGAGGCCCTGGCCGTCGCGAAAGAGAACGCCACCAACCTCGAACTCGACAACCGCGCCACCTTCCTGCGCACCGAATGGGCCGCCGGTTTCGGGGATGTCAGCTTCGATCTGGTCGTCTCCAACCCGCCCTACATCCCGTCCGGCGACATCCCCGGCCTCGACCCCGAGGTCCGCGACCACGACCCGCTTCTGGCGCTGGACGGCGGCCCCGACGGCCTGACCGCCTATCGCGAACTGGCCCCCGAGATCCGCCGCATCCTCCGCCCCGAGGGCGTCTTCGCCGTCGAGATCGGCTGGGACCAGGGCCCGCAGGTCAAGGCCCTGTTCGAGGCCGCCGGCTTCCAGAACGTCATCGTGGTCAAGGACCTGTCCGACCGCGACCGTGTCGTCACCAACGGCCCGGACCCGAGGACCAATCCCATTCCGAAGATGTAGGGCACCCGAAAACAAACCCCTTGGAAACGGCCCCATGCCGCGCTAAGTCTTCGTCTGTCTCCCACCCAAAACGCACGCCTTGGTCCGCTTCTGGCCCATCCACGCGCGCTCAGGGCAGTGACGGTCGGGCCAGGTCGCCCGGCGGACCACGGGGCGGCGACGTATTTCCGATCACATCGTCAGCGGGGATTGGCCCCGGAACGAAGCGGAACGACCAAACGGACAGCGCCCGCGGCCAACGCCCCGGACCGTCCCTCATAAAAAGCACGGTAGCGTCCGATGAGAGATTTCAAGGGCATGAAGCGTCAGCGAGGACGCAACAGAAAGCCCGGCAGCGGCGGCGGCAACAACAACGCCAACGCCACAAACCCGAACCGTTCCTGGGACTCGCAAGGCCCCGAGAACATCAAGGTCCGGGGCAACGCCCAGACCGTCTATGAGCGCTACATGCAGCTGGCGCGCGACGCCTCGGCCGCCGGCGATCGCGTCCTGGCCGAGAACTACACCCAGCACGCCGAACACTATTTCCGCGTCCTGCGCGCCCTTCAGCCCTCGCGTCCCGTGTCCGAGATCGCCCAGCGCGAACTGGCCGGCCAGGGCTTCGACATCGATTTCGAGGACGAGACCGGCGCCCAGGCTGCCGCCATCATGGCCGCCGAAAAGGTCGAGGCCGACCGCCTCGCCCAGATCGAGGCCCGCCAGCGCGAAGCCGAGGAACGCCAGAACGATCGCTCGAACGACCGGCCCAACGACCGCCCCAACGATCGCCAGGGCGAACAGCCCCGCCGCGAATGGCGTGACCGCGACGACCAGCCGCGTCAGGACCGCGAGCCGCGCGAACCGCGTGAGCCCCGCGCCGAAGGCGAGGGTGGCTTCAACCCCGACGGCAGCCGCCGCGAGACCCGCCGTGAACGCTGGGAGCGCCGCCAGCTGGAACGCAACGCCCGCTTCGAACGCGAAGGCGGCGAGCCCCGCGCCGAGGTCGACGCCCCTCCGGCCGAAACGGCAGAGGCCGCACCCGAGGTCCGCGCCGAGCGTCCGGCCCGCGCCGATCGCCCCGAGCGCAAGCCCCGCCGCGATGCCGGCGTGGCCACCGACGACGGTCCCTCGGCCCTGCCGGGCTTCCTGACCCGCTCGACCGCGCCCGCGCCTGCTGCGCCGGAAGCTGTCGAAGCTGCGGAAGAAGCCGCTGCGCCCAAGCGTCGCGCGCCTCGCCGCAAGGTCGAGGCTCCCGCCGCCGGGGACTGATCGGCGTCGCCACCCTGTGACGCGAGGTCGCTTGACGCGACGGCGCATGACTGGCCCAAGGAGCGCCAGACCTGTTCCGGAGCGCCCATGTCCCGCCTGTCCCGGCCCTCGGCCCTGATTGTGCTGGCGAGCCTCGTCCTTGCCGCCTGCGCCTCCACGACCCCGCCGCCCCCTCCACCGCCGCCCGGCGCGTCCGGCGGTCCCGTCGCCCTGCGTGACTGGCGCAGTATCGTCACCGCCGGCGATCGCGACCGCTACAACCGACGCGCTGCCGCCTGGTCCCTCGCCCTGCAGCAGGCCCGCCGCCAGCCCGGCTCGGGCGACCTGACCGGCCTCGGCGATCTGGTCGACCTCCGCGCAGCCCGCTCGTCCGTCACGCCCCCGCCCGGTGACTATCGCTGCCGCACCGTCAAACTGGGCTCCCAGGGTGGCGAGGAGGGCCTCGGTTATGTCGTCTACGGCTGGTTCGCCTGCCGTATCGAAGCGACGCCGCGCGGGCTGAAATTCTCCAAACTGACCGGCAGCCAGCGTCCCTCCGGCCTGCTGTTCCCCGAGGATGACCGTCAGATGGTCATGCTCGGCTCCCTCGCCCTCGCGGACGAGCCCCCCGCCAACTCCTACGGCCAGCGCCCGGACCGCGATCTGATCGCCGTTCTGGAGCGGATCGGCGAGCGCCGCTGGCGGCTTGTCATCCCCTGGCCCCAGGCCGAGTCCAACCTCGACCTGATCGAGCTGGTGCCCGCCTGATCATGGCCGCGTCGGATCGGGAGGTCCCGAAGGGCCGACGACCGCGGCCCGACAAGATCGCCATCATCGGCGCCGGACCCGCCGGCCTGGCCGCCGCCCTGATGCTGGCGCGGCAGGGACGCGACGTCGTCGTCTTCGAACGCTTCGAACAGGCCGGGCCGGTCGGGGCCGGTTTCATGCTCCAGCCGACCGGCCTCGCTGTTCTCGACGACCTCGGCCTGACCCCGGCGGTCGAGGCGCTGGCCCAGCCGATCGACCATCTGTTCGGGCGAGAGTTCCGTCGGGGACGGGTCGTGCTGGATGTGCGCTACGCCGATCTGAAACGCCCGCGTCCGGCCCTCGGCGTCCATCGCGCCGCCCTGTTCGACGTCCTGTATCTCGCCTGTGTCGAGGCCGGCGTCCGCTTCGAGACCGGCCGTGAAATGGTCGCCGCCGAAGCGGGCCGGCTGACGGATGTCCGCGGCCTCGCCATCCCCGCCTTTGACCTCGTCATCGACGCCTCGGGCGCGCGCTCGCGGATCGCCGCCGCCCACGGCGCGGTGCCGCGGCCGCTGGCCTGGGGTGCCCTGTGGGCCACCGTCCCCTGGCCGGGCGCGCCGTTCGACGCGCGCGCCCTGCAACAGGTCTATCGCGGCGCCTCGAAGATGGTCGGCGTCCTGCCCGTCGGGGCCCGGCCCGGCAGCCCCGACCGGCTCGCCACCTTCTTCTGGAGCCTGCGGACCGACGACCACCCCGCCTGGCGCGCCGCCGGCCTCGAACCCTGGAAGGCCGAGGTCCGCGCCCTCTGGCCCGACACCGCCGGCCTGCTCGAGAGCCTGACCGATCCCGACCAGCTGACCCTCGCCCGCTACGGCCACCACACCCTCGCCCGGCCCGTCGCCGACCGGCTGGCGATCATCGGCGACGCGGCCCATTCGACGAGTCCGCAACTGGGGCAGGGGGTCAATATGGGCCTGCTCGACGCCTGGAGCCTGACGCGGGCGCTGTCGTCCCATGCCGAGCTGCCGGACGCCCTGTCGGCCTATGCCGCCGCCCGCCGCTGGCACGTGCGCCTCTATCAGGCGCTCAGCCTCGGCTTCACCCCCTTCTACCAGGCCGACGGCCGCTTCCTGCCGTGGATCCGCGACCATGTGCTGGGCAAGGCCGCGCGCCTGCCCCTGTCGCCCCGCCTGCTGGCCGCGACCGTCTCCGGCCTGCTGCTGGACCCCCGCCCGCGCGACCGGCGCTGATCCGTCACGCCCGCCACCCTTGACCCTGACGGCCCCGACGGCGAGTCTGGCCAGGCGGGGCGGTCCCGCCCAATCAGGAGGCTCTCATGCGCGGCGTAAGCATCACCGTCGGCTCGGTCATCGCTGTGGTGATCGTGCTGGCCATCGTCATGATCGGCCTGCCGACCTACAACGTCTATTCCAAACAGATGCAGGGCAAGGCCGCCTATGAGCAGGCCGTTCAGGACCGCCGCATCCGCGTGCTCGAGGCCCAGGCCGCGCTCGATTCCGCCCAGCTCACCGCCCAGGCCGAGGTCGCCCGCGCCCGCGGCACCAACGAGGCCAACCGCATCATGGCCGAAAGCCTCGGCGGGCCGGACAACTACCTGCGCTGGGCCTATATCGACATGCTCAAGGAGACGGCCGGCAAGGCCGGCCGCGAGACCATCTACATCCCCACCGAGGCCGGCATGCCCGTCCTCGAAGCCGGCCGGGTCTCGCGGAGACAGGCGGAGTAGGGGTCGCGCATTTGTCATCCCGGATCGCCGCTTTGCGGCATCCGGGATGACAAGACGTCAGGACCTTGTCGAGGGTCGATTGGTTTTGGTTGAGGCTAGTGGCCCTGACGCGCTGCATTGACGCGTGGATCGACCGTCAGAGCCTCTTCCAGTGGCAGGGATTGAACAACCCGCTCCCCCGCTACGGTCTTGGCGATGTACAGCACAAAGCGCCCCGTCGGCGGGGCAGAGCTGCATCCGTTTGTGCCGGTGGTGTACCGGAAGCCATAGGTCTCCGCGGCTGGTTGACCGGTGACGACCTCAGTCAGACGCGACTCGATCTCCCAGACCCACGCGTTGTTGACCCCTGTATCGCGGGCCACATCGACATCTGCGATGACGATGGTCTGGAATTCCCCCGCGATCGGCGGTCGCTGGGTGAGGAACCTGCATGCAGACGCTGGGTCCGGCGCGATCAGCAGACCCATTAGAGTCGCCGCGGTCGCCGACAGAGCTCGAACGCCAAGCATCCGCCTCAAACCTTCGTCAGCCGCAGGTCGTGGTAGTCATAGGAAAAGTCCGCATCCGGACTGACGGCCTTCATCTTCGCCGACACGGGCCGTCCGTTCTCCAGCGTGAAGGTGATGAAGACGTCCTCCTCGCGCCGGTCGGTGAACCGCGTCCGCAGGGTGTCGCCGTCATACGGCTCGACCGGCCCGTTCAGTGACGGCGTCCGGCTGAAGCTCAGCCAAAGCTGAAGGTCCCGTGCCTGTATCGTGATGTCGCCGTACCAGGGGTCGCGCCAGGTCCCGGCATAGGCCGCCAGCGGCAGGGACGGCGGCGCGCCCGCGGCCTGTCGGGCATCGATCTCCGCCGCCGCCTCGATCGATTTCGCATCCCCCTCGGCCTTCAGCCGCACCCCGTCCGCGACCCAGTCGAAGCCGGTCTTGCCCATGACGATGTCGGTGATGCCGCTGCGCAGGGCCCGCGTCAGGAAACTCTCCTCGGCATTGGTGAAATAGCTGAAGCCGGCGTTGCGCCCGGGGATCAGCACCGTGCCGGAAACATAGCCGGGCGCCCCGCCGCCGTGGGTGATCATCCGCTCGCCGCGATAGTCCTGCACCTGCCAGCCGGTCGCATAGGTCGAGGCGATGGCCCGCCCCGGCAGGGTCTCGGTCGGTCCGGCCGAGTTGGAGATGATGATATTGGGCCGCCACATCTCATTGGCCCGCGCTTCCGAATACAGCCGCGTCCCGTCCGGCAGGGCGCCGCGCGCCAGCTGCACCGCGATCCATTTGGCCCAGTCGACCGGGGTGGTGACGAAGCCGCCGGCCGCCCCGGCTGATGACCAGTTCCAGACCTCCTGGATCGACTGGCCGATGGTCTGCATCGCCCCCTGATAGCGCAGCGGCGGCCCGACCCGGCCGTGCGGCAGGGCCGACTTCGCGGGGTCGGCGGCGGTCATCAGCGGCAGGGTCTCGGTCATGCCAAGCCGGTCGAGAATCCGCGTCTGGACGAAATCCTCCCACGCCATGCCGGAGGCCGCCGCGACGACCTCGCCCGCCACGATGAACATCAGATTGCAGTAGTGGTAGGTGGTCCGGAACATGTCCTCGATCGGTACATGCTGGACGGCCGCCATGATCTCGGCCCGCGTCCGGTCGCTGTTGGGCCAGAACAGCAGGTCCCCGGCCCCGAGGCCGAAGCCGATCCGGTGGCTGACCAGATCGCGCACCGTGACCATCTCGTTCAGCTCGGGCTTCGACAGGCTGAAACCGGGCAGATAGGTCCGCACCGGCTCGTCCCACTTCACCTTGCCCTCATCGATGAGGATGGCCAGGGCCGCGCAGGTCACCGCCTTGGTGTTGGAGGCGATGGCGAACAGTGTGTGTTCGTCGACCGCCGCCCCGCCGATGGCCCGCACGCCATAGCCGCGCGTCAGCACGGCCTGCCCGTCCTTCACGACCGCGACCGACACGGCAGGCTGGTCCGGGAAGCCGGCCATGACCCGTTTCACATAGGCGTCGACCTGATCGACCAGCGAGGCGCTGTCATTCGCTGCAGCCTGTGCCCAGCCGGTCGAGGGCAGGGCGGCCGCGCCGGCCACCGAGGAAATCAGCGCCGCGCGGCGGGTGAGGCGGATGGACATGGAGACGCTCCGGACAGGTTCGGCGCGGACGCTAGCCCGCGCGTGCGGTTGGCGCCAGACGGACTCGCCGCTTGCCGCCCCGCCTGATAGCGTCGCCTCGGCTACCCCGGGGAGCGACGGAATGACCACCGACAGTACCGCGACAGAGACCGCCCGCATTAGGGTGTCGGGCGGGTTCTGGAGGCGGTTTCTGGCCGTCGTGCTGGACTGGTTGATCGTCGGCACTCTGGTGACGGGTGTGGTGGTGGCGGCCTATCCCGCAACGGGCGGCGCCGTCCGCATGAACCAGCCGCCGATGCGCTTCACCGTATGTCAGCCGTCGACCCTGCCTGCAGGATTCGACCCGGCCATGGCTATCCCCGGGGTCGATCCGGCGCTGCAGGCCCGGATCATGGGCGACCCGGCCGATTTCCGGCCCAATCAGATCACCGAATGCGTCATCAGCCTGTTCGGCCTCGAAGTGGATCGTCAGCGCACCATTTCGCAAGTCTGGCAGGACGGCGCCGTCACGCGTTCGATCTCCTACAATGTGCCGGTCGATGCGTCGGGGACGGTCGCCACGCCGCTCTATCTCGACAATGCGATCGGACCGGCCATGCTGGTTCTGCTGGCCCTGATGGAGTGGCTGTTTGGCGTCAGCTTCGGCAAGGCCGTGACCGGACTGAGGGTCTTCGCGCGGGGCTTCGAACAGAGGCGGGCCGGTTTCGGGGCCGTGCTGGCTCGCAATCTGCTGATCTATGGGCCGTTTGCCACCTTCAGCCTGTTCAGCCTTGCGACGGTGACCGGCCGGATACCGGGCGGCATCCCCGTGATGATCGCCGGCGGCACCCTGATGGTGCTGATGCTCGGCTGGCTGATTGCGCTGCTGGTCGGTCTGATCCGCGGCCGGCCCGATCCGTTCTGGGATGTCTGGAGCCGGACACGGGTGGTGCGCCGCTAGAGAACTGCGCCGCCCCCGGCCGCGGGCTCTAGCCCCGCGTCTCCCAGGCCATCCACAGGGCCACCAGCGCGATGCCGCCGGCCATCACGGCGCGCAGCACCGGCCCCTGCACCCGCCCCAGCACCGCGCCGCTCGCCCCGGCCGCGCCCAGGACGATAACGGAATGGATCGCCACCGCCACAACCAGATGCAGGCCCCCGAGGCTCAGCGCCTGCAACAACGGCGACCCATGATCCGGCCGCATGAAGGTCGGCAGCAGGGCGACATAGAAGACCGCCGCCTTGGGGTTCAGCAGATTGCCCGTCATGCCGCGCAGGAACAGGCCGCGCAGCGTGCTGTGGTCGACGCCGTCCGCGGCGGCCGGATCGCTGTCGCCGCGCCAGGCCTCCCACGCCAGCCACAGCAGGAACACCACCCCGGCCCAGCGGATGATCTGGTAGAGCGGCGGCCAGATCAGCAGCACCTGTGTCAGGCCAAAGGCGGCGGCCAGCATCCACACCGCAAGCCCGACCGTCACCCCCGCCACCGCCGCAAACCCCGCCGGCCGCCCCCGCCCAAGCGACACCAGCGCCAGCCAGCCCATATTCGGCCCCGGCGTCAGCTCGATCAGGGCCACCGCGAGCAGGAAGGGCGCGATGACGCCGGGATCGAACGGCCAGACCGTGTGGGGAATCATCCCGCCCGGACCGCCAGCCGCCGCACCACCTCGGCCCGGTCGGCGGCCGCCATGGCGATCTCGACCGGATCGGGCGTGGTCGGGGCCGAGGCCCCTTCGGCTGCGCGTGCTCGTCTGGCCAAGCCGTCATCCCTCCCTCGTCTTCGAAGAACAGTGTCGCGGGTTTGGCGGTGAGGCACAACGGGTCGGGCTTTCGTCTCGCAGGCGCGACATTCCGTCGCCAAACGCGGGATTACCGGGAAGTAACTGTCCTGACCCCCGGCAAGGCTGGTACCGCGCGCGGTCGATAATCGGGCCGTGCTGGCCTGTTTCACATTCGGGGCGCCCATCATGACCTCCATCCGCTTCCTGCTGCTGGTCGGCACGGCGCTCGCCACCTCGTCCGGGGCCGCCTTCGCCCAGACGCCGGCCCCGACGCCGGCCCCGGCCGCGCCGCCCCAGTCCCGGACGCCGGCCCCGGCTCCGGCCGCCCCGCAGCAACAGGCCCCGGCCGCGGATGCCGACAAGCCCGCCGAGGCGGCGAGGCTCGACGAGGTGGTCGTCACCGCCCGCCCCAATGACATCCGCACCTCCAGCGAGGGCACCAGCTACAGCCTCGCCAACGATCTCCAGGCCCAGACCGGCACCCTCGCCGAGGCCCTGCGCAACATCCCCTCGGTCGAGGTCGATCCCGACGGCAATGTCAGCCTTCGCGGCGACGCCAATGTCACCATCCTGGTCGACGGCCGGCCGGCCAGCCAGTTCAACGGTCCCAGCCGGGGCCAGCTGCTGCAGCAGATTCCCGCCGCCCAGTACGCCCGTATCGAAATCCTGACCAATCCGTCCGCCGCCTACAGCCCCGAGGGCTCGGGCGGGGTCATCAACCTGATCTCCAAGCCGACCACGGTCCGTCCCGGACAGACCACGACCGGCTCGCTGCGGGCCAATGTCGGCGACACCGGCCGCTACAATATCGGCGGCAGCCTCTCGCATGTGAACGGACCGACGACCCTGTCCGCGGACTTCGGCGTGCGCCATGACGCCTATCTGCAGGAACTCGAGCGGCTGCGGACGCGGTTTGACGCCGGGTCCGGCCGGTTCCTCGCGGCGCGCCAGAGCCAGAATGTCGAGGGCGATTCCGACAGTGTCTTCGTCCGCCTTGCGGTCGAGCATAATCTGGACGCCAAGACCCAGCTGACCGGCGACGTGCGCCATACGGACGTCGACAGCTTCGCCGACAGTCTGGACCTGTATGAGGCCGACGCGGCCGGCGGCGGCATCGCCTCGGCCTATCGCCGTCTCTCCGGCGGCGGCTTCCAGGGCCAGTTCTCCGGTGCCAGCGCCCGGGTCCTGCGCCGTTTCGACGGGGCGGGCCACGAGTGGTCCAACGAGCTGCGCTATGACCGCAACCGGTTCGGTGTCGAACTCGCCACCCTCGCCGACCGGCTGATCCCGGTGGCGGCCCCCTTGAATGAGCTGCTCAGCAACCAGAACCGCCAGGACCAGATCGGCTTCACCAGCGCCTATGTCCGGCCCATGGCCGACGGCGGCCGCCTGCGGCTGGGCTATGAGCGTCAGGCCCTGACCCTTGAGCAGGACAACCTCTTCGCCCGGGGGCCCACCCCGTCGACCCTGGTCGCCGACCCCGTCGTGTCCAATGAGTTCCACCTCGATCAGACGGTGCACGCCGTCTATGCGACCCTGGAACGGCCCTTCGGCGAGAAGCTGACCGCCCAGTTCGGCCTGCGCCTCGAACAGGCGGACCTCGAGCTGAACCAGGTCACCACCGGCCTCCGGTCGTCCCAGGACTATTTCCGCGCCTATCCGACCCTGAATCTGTCCTACCAGCTGGACGACCTGCAGACCCTGCGGGCCAGCTACGGCCGCCGGATCCAGCGCCCGGGGCCCGGCGACCTCAACCCCTTCCTGACCTATCAGGACGATCTGAACCGCCGCTCCGGCAATCCGAACCTCCTGCCGCAGGAAACCGACGCGCTGGAGCTCAGCTGGGGCTATCGCCAGCAGCAGACCTTCTACCAGGCCACCCTCTACTATCGCGACACGCGCGACGCCTTCACTCCGGTCACGACCGATCTGGGCGGCGGCGTCTTCCTGACCCGGCCCGAGAACCTCGGGGCCAGCACCTCGACGGGTCTCGAACTGGTGGCCAGCGGGGCCCTGCATCCGACCCTGCGCTACAATGCCAGCCTCAACATCTTCCGCCAGCAGATCGATGCCGCCGGCCTCGTCGGCACGGTCGACAGTGAGGGCGAGAGCGTCTCCGGCCGCCTGACCATGAACTGGACCCCGACCCAGGAGGACTTCCTCCAGGTGTCCGGCATCTGGGGCGGCGAGCAGCTGCTGGCCCAGGGCACGCGCGAACAGTCCACCCTCGTCAACCTCGGCTATCGTCGCAAACTCAGCGACGCCTGGTCGCTCAATGTGACGGTCCGGGATGTGTTCGACGATTTCGGCTCGACCACCACCCTCACCACCCCGACCTTCACCGATCGGGCGGACCAGGTGTTCGGCGGTCGCGCGGCCTTCATCGGCCTGACGTGGAATTTCGGCGGCGGCCAGCGACGGCCGGAGCAGTTCGACTTCTCGGCCCCGACCACCGGCGGGTGATCCCGCCGGCTTCGGCCGGCTCCCGGCGACCCCCTTGCGTGGCGTTTCGGTCACACCCACCTGAGCTGCAACCGCACGGCGCGTTGCTTGCATCAGAGGGCGCGACGGCGGAATCCGCCATCAGGGGATACCCAAGTGAATCTCGACCTCTACTCCGACCGCGCCAAACAGGCCGTCCAGTCCGCCCAGTCGCTGGCCCTCGCCCGCCGGCACCAGCAGTTCGCCCCCGAACACCTGCTCAAGGTGCTGCTGGAAGAGCGCGACGGCCTCGCCCGCAACCTGATCACGGCCGCCGGCGGCGACCCGGCCAGGGCCGAGACCGCGACCGAAACCGCCCTCAAGAAACGCGCCCAGGTCACGGGCGGCAACGGCCAGATCTATCTCGACGGGGACACCGCCCGCGTCTTCTCCAGCGCCGAGGAAGCCTCGAAAAAGGCCGGCGACGCCTTCGTCACCACCGAACGCCTGCTCAGCGCCATCGCGCGTGAAGGCGGCGTGGCGGCCGAGGTCCTGAAGTCCGTCGGCGCGACCCCCGCCGCCCTCGACGCCGCCATCGCCGAGGTCCGCAAGGGCAAGACCGCCGACAGCGCCGGGGCCGAGGACGCCTATGACGCGCTCAAACGCTATGCCCGCGACCTGACCCTGGCCGCCCGCGACGGCAAGATCGACCCGGTCATCGGCCGCGACGAGGAGATCCGCCGCACCATCCAGGTCCTCGCCCGCCGCACCAAGAACAACCCCGTCCTGATCGGCGAGCCCGGCGTCGGCAAGACCGCCATCGTCGAGGGCCTGGCCCTGCGCATCGTCAACGGCGACGTGCCCGAATCCTTGCGCGACAAGACCGTCATGGCCCTCGACATGGGCTCCCTCATTGCCGGTGCCAAATACCGCGGCGAGTTCGAGGAGCGGCTCAAGGCCGTGCTGGCCGAGGTCACCGCGGCCGAGGGCGGCATCATCCTGTTCATCGACGAGATGCACACCCTGGTCGGCGCCGGAAAGGGCGACGGGGCCATGGACGCCTCCAACCTGCTCAAGCCCGCCCTCGCCCGCGGCGAGCTGCACTGCGTCGGCGCCACCACCCTCGATGAATACCGCAAACACGTCGAGAAGGACGCGGCCCTGGCCCGCCGCTTCCAGCCGGTCTTCATCGAGGAGCCCTCGGTCGAGGACACCGTCTCCATCCTGCGCGGCATCAAGGAGAAGTATGAAGTCCACCACGGCGTGCGCATCTCCGACAGCGCCATCGTCGCCGCCGCCACCCTCAGCCACCGCTACATCACCGACCGATTCCTGCCCGACAAGGCGATCGATCTGATCGATGAGGCCGGCAGCCGCGTCCGCATGGCCGTCGATTCCAAGCCCGAGGCGCTGGACGAGATCGACCGCCGTCTGGTCCAGCTGAAGATCGAGCGGGAGGCCCTGAAGAAGGAGACCGACAAGGCCTCGGTCGCCCGCCTCGAAAAACTGGAAGACGAAATCCTCGACCTCGAGGGCCAGTCCGACGACCTGACCGGCCGCTGGAAGTCCGAGAAGGAAAAGGTGGGGCAGGGGGCCCAGCTGCGCGAAACCCTCGACCGCCTGCGCGCCGAACTGATCGCCGTCCAGCGCGCCGGCGACCTCGGCCGCGCGTCCGAGATCGCCTACGGCCAGATCCCCCAGATCGAGAAACAGCTCGCCGACGCCGAGGCCGCGGAAGCCGACAAATCCGGCCCGCTCACGCCGGAAGTGGTCGACGCCGAACAGATCGCCCAGGTCGTCTCCCGCTGGACCGGCGTCCCCGTCGACAAGATGCTGGAGGGCGAGCGCGAGAAGCTGCTGGCCATGGAGGAGGCCCTGCGCCGCCGCGTGGTCGGTCAGGACGAGGCCCTGACCGCCGTCGCCGATGCCGTGCGCCGCGCCCGCGCCGGCCTCAACGACCCCAACCGCCCGCTGGGCAGCTTCCTCTTCCTCGGCCCCACCGGCGTCGGCAAGACCGAGCTGACCAAGGCGCTGGCCGCCTTCCTGTTCGACGACGAGGCCGCCATCACGCGGATGGACATGTCCGAATACATGGAGAAGCACAGCGTCTCCCGCCTGATCGGCGCCCCGCCCGGATACGTCGGCTATGACGAGGGCGGCGCCCTGACCGAGGCCGTGCGTCGTCGCCCCTATCAGGTCGTCCTGTTCGACGAGGTCGAAAAGGCTCACCCGGACGTCTTCAACGTGCTCCTGCAGGTGCTCGACGACGGCCGCCTGACCGACGGCCAGGGCCGCGTCATCGATTTCAAGAACACCCTGATCATCATGACCTCCAACCTCGGGTCAGAGGCGCTGGCCAACCAGGGCGAGGGCGACGATGTCGAGAGCGTCCGCCCCTACGTCATGGAACAGGTCCGCGGCCATTTCCGCCCCGAGTTCCTGAACCGCATCGACGAGATCATCCTCTTCCGCCGCTTGGGGCGCGACCAGATGGCCGGCATCGTCCGCATACAGATGGCCCGGTTCGAGAAACTCCTCGCCGACCGGAGACTGACCCTCTCGCTGGACGACAGCGCCTACGCCTGGCTCGCCGACAAGGGCTACGACCCGGTCTATGGCGCACGGCCGCTGAAGCGCGTGATCCAGAAGGACCTCGTCGACCCGATCGCGAAGAAGCTGCTGGCCGGGGAGATCGAGGACGGGAGCGTGATCGCGGTGTCAGCCGGGGACGGCGGGCTGGAGATCGGGAAGGCGCGGGTGCATTGAGTCCCGCAAATGACATTGGTCGCCAGAATTGAAGATCAGCTACACATTTGATGTGCAGTCACCGCTGCGTGTCCCTGACCATTGGCCAATACGCGCGTTTGGCGGAACGGTTACGCTTATCGAATCCGACGGTCTCGTTAGTGGGGTCAAGATTTCGTTCGAGAACCAGAGCGTTGATCTGGCACCCGAGTTAACGAAATTAGATCAGGGCGAAATCAAAGCAAACATCACCTTCAGAGATGGCGCTCTCCATAAGGGGGTCGAGCAAAAGCTACATCAGGCGCTATCGTTCGTTCAGTGCTTCTTTCCCATCGAACTGGCCCTCGGTGCCGTCAAAACCGAGTTTGAAGCCGAGAGCGATGCCGAAAAGGATTCCATTGAACTCCATGAATTTTCGCGAAGAAATCAGACCTCCACGACGGAGATATCGTTTGATATGATCTCGAGGGCGATGTGGGCATCCGATGCCGGACATGATGCGTCGTTCATCGCCAGCCTCAATGTTCAAGCTAGGAACAGCCTTTCCGAAGAGAGGTACATCAACTCGTTCCGTTATAGCTTCATGGCGATCGAAGCCGAATATGGAAATGGGCAGTTCAAGTCAGACAAGCTTAAAGCAGCCCTCAAAACCTCTTTGAGTTTCAAGCGCGTTCTCACGTCGGGCGTAGAATATTCTCGATCAATGCCGTCGAGAAATAAGTCCCCTAGCGACGAAATCGTGAAGGGCGGCGACATTGATTCCATCATTGACCACATTGTGGATCGGCGCGGTCACTACTTCCATGGAAACCGCAAGAAGCGCGACGCTTGGTGCCCGAACGAGCAGGGAGAGGCTGAAGCGTTGGCGATACTTGGGGTCAATGTTCTGTCCGCCATGGCGGGGGAACATGCGGCCCCCATGTTTGATGAGGGCTTATCTAAGCGCCATTACGACGAAGCAGTGAGGAGCGGGGCTCAAGTGGCACTTGTCGTCATATTTCACTACAAGCGGCGGGACATGCCGTTCTTGGACCGCCGTCAGCTCCGGATGAACTACCCGGGAAACAAGCCCTCGCCGCTAATGGCCATGGACGCGCTCAAGAATTTTCTGAGTGAATTCGAGAAAGGGGATCCGCTGTCTGAGCTTGTCGACGCGAAGTGCATCGACCAAGCCACAGGCCGAGAGGTTTTCAAAATCGGTATTCCGAACGACATCACCGCTGTTGCGGGCGAGCAGCCGATCCATAGCAATTAGATAGGACTGCGCCGCGCCCCTCTCCGGTTGGGAGAGGGCTTGAGCGCACGGCGGCGCAGCCGTCGTTCTGGCGCGAAAGGGTGTGGGTCGACTGTCCGGGGGCGGCTTCGCCGCTTCCACCACCCGACCCTCCCGCTATCGTCATTCCGGGCGGAGAGGCGCGCAGCGGCTCGGAGGCCCGGAACCCAGCGGCGCGCGAGAGCGCGAAGCTGTCGGGAGCGCGGCTGCGTCCACCCGTTCGCCTTCGGCGCCGCTGGGTTCCGGCCTTCGCCGGAATGACGATAGCGGGAGGGGCGTGCGTGCGCCCGGAATGACGATAGCGGATGGGGCACTACCCGCCGCAGCGCCCCCCCACCGCCTCCCCCGCCACCCGATCCGTCCACGCCTTCTTGCACGCCGCATACGCTCCGCTGTCCCCCGGGTGCAGCGCCGCGCACCGCGCCTTCTCCCGCGCATAGGCCGCCGCCGTCTCCGGCTCGGCCCTCAGCCGGTCCCGGAACGCCATATGCCAGGCGATCATCGGGTCCCCCGCCGCATGCCCATGCAGGTGGGCGGCCCGCTCGCCCGTCTCCGGATCGTCCATGGTGAAATAGCGTCGCCCGGCCACGCCGTTCTCGCCGCGCCAGCGCCAGCCCAGCGCCTCCAGCGCCGGCCGCGCCGCCTCGATCGTCGCCAGACTGTCCGCCTCGCCCAGCAGGTCGATCACCGGCTTGGCCGCCAGCCCCGGCACGGCGGTCGAGCCGATATGATGCAGGGCCGTGAAGGCGTCGGGTGCGGCCGCCCGCAGGTCGGCGATCAGCGCCGCCGCCCGGACGGCCCACTGCGGATCATGGGGCGCGAGGGTGACCAGTCTGGGCATGCGCCATGATCCGGAGCGGCGCGGCGGGGGTCAAGCGCGGGGGAGGGGGCATCGCCCGCTCTTTCCTTCCCCCTTTACGGGGGAAGGTGGGCCGCGAAGCGGGTCGGATGGGGGTCTGTCCGCGCTTCGGTCGGCGACGAAAGGGCCCGGTTCAACCAGCCCCCATCCGTCAGGCTCCGCCTGCCACCTTCCCCCGTGGAGGGGGAAGGGGGTGTGTCGCAGGCTGTCTTCCCGCCCCCGATCCTCGCTGCCCTTTCAACCCCTGAACCTGCCGTCTCGCCCCGGCGCAGACTCTATTTGCCATCCTCCCTCCGGCGCCCGGCTAGACTCTGATCGTCGCGGCCCGCCTGGCCTCGCCGTCGCCTGCCCGGTCTTTGACAATCCCATCCCGACCCCGCCCGACCGCCCCAGGTCCGGCGCGTAACCCGCAAGACCCGAGGGGCGAGAAGACAGCGTTTCGCAATTTCCGGGGGAAGGCGCCTTCCCGACCCTCGCCTCCGCGAAGCCGACCGCCGCACATCTGTCTGTTCGCGTTTCGCGAATGAACACCGGCCGTCATTCGCGAACGGCAGCCGCCCGAAACCGCAATCTCCATGGCGGCGGCCCCGGCGTCCCCTCACGGTCTGTCCATCGAAACGGCCCGGTCATCGGGCCCCGCAAACGAAGGACCTCGTCATGATCCGCCTCGCCACCGTTGCCGCCGCCCTGCTGCTCTCCGCCGCTCCCGCCCTGGCCCAGTCGTCCGACAACAGGATCGTCCTGACCTTCGAGACCGGTGCCCGCACCGGCCTGGTCATGATCGCCCTGTATGACTCGGCGTCGGCCTTCAACGGCGAGGGCTCGGACGACGACGCCAACCGCGCCGTCGCCCGCACCGCGATCAGCGCCTCAAGCAGCCGCGTCATCGCCACCTTCGATAACCTGCCCGCCGGCGACTATGCGGTGAAGGCCTTCCACGACGTCAACGGCGACGGCCAGATGAACACCAACCCCTTCGGCATGCCGACCGAGCCCTATGCCTTCTCCAACAACGCCGTCGGCAACATGGGCCCCGCCCGCTGGGACCGCGCGCATTTCACCGTCTCCGGCGAGACGACGCAAACCATCAGCATCCGGTAGTCGGCCTGCCGCTCGCCGCGCCATACCCATCAGGAGAGACTTCCATGCACGCTTCCCGCCGAAACTTCCTGATGGGTGCCGCGGCCCTGTCAGCCGCCGTCGTCACCCCCGAGACGGTCCGCGCCATGGCCGCCATGCAGGTCTCGGCCGACTGGGCCCTGGCCACCGCCGACCTCGAGGCCGACATCGCGCCCCGGGCCATGCGGCTGGTCCAGGGCCGCGCCCCGGCCGGACTGACCGGGACCCTGTTCCGCAACGGCCCGGCGAAATTCCGCCGGCCGGGCGGCTCGGCCACCCACTGGTTTGACGGCGACGGCCTGATGCGGGCCTTCCGCGTCCATGAGGGTCAGGTCACCCTCGACGCCCGCTTCGCCGACACGCCCAAACGCCGCTGGGAAAGCGAGATCGACGCGGTGGTGTCGCCGGGCTTCGGCACCGCCGGCGACGCCCGCGCCCGGGTTGGCTCCAATGACGACGTCAATGCCGCCAACACCGCCGTCATGGTCGCCGGCGATGAGGTCTGGGCCCTGTGGGAAGCCGGCTCGCCCGTGGCCATGAACGCCTCGGACCTGTCGACCCAAGGGTTCGTGACCCTGCGCGACGACCTCAAGGGCATGCCCTTCCAGGCCCACCCCCGCTACGACCCCGACGGCACGATCTGGAACATCGGCCTGAGCGGCGGCCGGGTTGTCGTCTGGCACCTCAACGCCGACCGTAGCCTGCACACGGCCCAGGTCGTCGACCTGCCGCGCGCCAGCTATATGCATGACTTCACCGCCACGGCCCGGCATCTGATCCTCGTGCTGCAGCCCTGGGTCTTCGACCACCGCGGCATGCCCTACGCCAGCCAGTTCGCCTGGAGGCCGGAAATGGGCACCCAGGTCCTCGTCATCGACAAGGCCGACCTGTCGCGCCGCCGGATCTATGAGCTGCCGACCTTCAGCTTCTTCCACCTCGGCGATGCCTGGGAAGACGCCTCGGGCACGATCCGCTTCGACGTCGCCGCCGGCAAGGACGTGGCCTTCGCCGTCGACGGCGCCCGCGTCCTGGTCGAACAGCGCGGGGCGGTGCCCGGCGAACATGCGGTGCTGAACCTGATTACCCTGCATACGGACGGTCGCGCCGAGATGGCTTCGAGCGGCGTCACCGCCGAGTTCCCGAAGAACGATCCCCGCCGCGCCGGCCTGCCGCGCCGCCTCACCGCCCACGTCGCCGGCGAACGCCCCGATCGCCCGCTGCCCAACGGCCTCGCGACCTGGGACTGGGACAGCGGCCGCTCGGACCGCTTCATCTTCGGCGACACCCGGATCGTGGAAGAGGCCGTCTTCGTCCCGCGCGGCCCCGATGAGACCGACGCCTGGCTGATCGCCCCCTCGATCAACCTCGCCGAGGGCGTCACCGAATTGCACGCCTTCAACGCCGCCCGCGTCGCCGACGGCCCGGTCGCCACCTGGCGCGCCGACGTCGCCCTGCCGGCGGGCTTCCACGGGGTGTGGGCGGGATGAGGCCTCAGGCAGCGAGCCCGTCATCCCGGCGAAGGCCGGGGCGCGCGGCGAGCGTCAGGCCAGGATCAGTACCAGCCGGCGTCGCGCAGGGCCTTGGCGTAGCGCCGGCTGACCGGGGCCTCGATTCCGCCCTCCAGCGTCAGGGTCGCCCGCCCGTCGCCGCGGCTGACGTCGCGCACGGCGTCCTTCGCGACCCACCAGCTGCGGTGCGTCTGGGCCCCCTCCAGCCCCTCCAGCTCGTTCAGTGCGTCGGACAGCCGCATCAGGATCAGGTCCGATCCGCGATCGGTGTGGATACGCAGATAGTGGTCCTCGGACGACACCGCCCGGATGGTCGCGCCCCTCAGCTTGAACGGCAGCCTGTCGATGAACCGCGCGGGCTTCGCCCCCGGCGCCGCGGCATGGGTCTGTACCGGCGTCCGCGCCAGGAAGACGTTCAGGGCGCTGATCGTCCCCGTGACCACCAGCACCGGCCCGATGAAGTCCGGCAGCCTGGCCAGGTCCACCGACCGGTCGCCGTCGAAGAACCGGCTGGTGACCGCCCAGACCATGACCACCAGCGGTCCCGACATCACCAGCGTCAGGGCGACGACTGCCAGCAAGGGCCTTCGGTCCATGTCCACATGCCGCTCGACCAGCATGGAGCACAGATGCCCCCACCCCGCGCCCAGCAGCATGATCGGCAACCAGTAGGCCAGCCGGAACGGCAGCGACGTCCCGCTCATGCCGAAGGCCTCGGTCAGGGCCAGCAGAACGCCGGCGGTGAGCGCGACCCCGAGGCCCCGCAACAGCCCGCGATCGATGGAGATGCGCACAACATCCTGTGTCGGCTCGCTCGCGCTCATGCTGGACGGCCCCCTGTCCGCGTGGTCTGTCGGACTGTCTTGAGACCACGAAACGGACCGGGAATGAAGCGCCCATCTGTGATCGCCGCAGCCTGTGCGCCGGCGGATGGCCGGTGGCAGACCCTTCCAGGGTGAAACACGAACAGGAGACCCGCGTGACCTCTGAGAGCCCCGCAACCACCGCCACCTTTCCTGCCCGACGCCTGCTGCTTCTCGCCGCCGTGGCGGGCGGCGTGGCCCTGGCGCTGGCGGTCGCATCGACCGTGGCCCACGCCCCGGACTGGGCCTTGCTCGCCCGCCAGCCGTGGGTGATCCGGTTGCACATCGCCGCCGCCCTGCTCGCCCTGCTGCTCGGTACGGTTCAGCTGGTGGGAGTCAAGGGTACGGGCGTCCACCGGCTGATCGGCTGGAGCTGGGTCGTCGCCATGGTGACCGTCGCGATCAGCTCCCTGTTCATTCGCCAGATCAACCCGGGCTCCTTCTCCCTGATCCACCTGCTGAGCGGCTGGACCCTGATCGCCCTGCCCATGGCCCTGTTCGCCGTCCGCCGGGGCCGGATCGCCAACCATGCCCGCGGCATGACCTGGACCTTCATCGGTGGCCTGATCGTCGCCGGGGCCTTCACCTTCCTCCCCGGCCGCCTGATGTGGGAGGTGTTCTTCGGCTAGTCGGCGTGCGGACTGCAGACCGCCCGGAATCCGGCCGCCGCGAACCGGACCATATAGTCGCAGGCGCTCTCCAGATCCCCCGACCGGCACAGCCCGCCCGACAGCCGGTCCAGCCGCCCCGTCTCGCCCAGGGTCAGGGTCAGCGCCCCCGACAGGTTATGATAGGCCCAGTAAAGGTCGACCTCCCGGGCGTTCGGCAGGACCCGCTTGACCAGCTCGATCAGCCGCCGGATCGCCGGGTCATAATAGCGGGCCATGGTCTCGCCGCCGAAGGCCGGATTGGCGTTGGTCTGGGCGACCAGGGCCGAATAGTTCTTCCATCCCGGTCCGCCCGTCATCGACCAGCGGAAGGGTGGCCTGAGGAAGGCCTCGAACAGGCCTTCCAGCGTCATCGCCTCGCCCATCTCGGTCGCGTAGCCGTTGATGGCATTGACCCGCTCACTGTTCAGGAACTCGGCCCGCCGCAGGAAGACGGCGTCGAACAGCCCCCGCTTGGCCCCGAAATAGTAGTGGACCAGCGCCGTATCCACGCCGGCCTCGCGCGCTACCTCGCGGATGGTGACGCCGTAGAAGCCGTGTTTGGAGAAAAGGTCCTCGGCCGCATCGAGGATCAGGCCCCGCGTATCGGCGGCCCCTGCGGCCCTGGCCTTGGAAGGGCGGCCTCGTTTTGCCGTCGGCGCATCGAGCTTGGTCATGACCCCGAAGCTAGGCCGCATCGGCCCGCCTGTGCAACGGCGCCACAGGTCGGGCCGCCGGTGATGGCTGCGACGAGGCGTCGTTTGACAGGCGACTGAAAACGATTAGGTTCCGTAAAATCATTGAACGCTGAATAAAAGCGTCATCGGGCTGGAAATCACAGGACTGGGGCTACCATGAACCGCTATGTAAAGACCGCCTTGCTTGCCGGAGCCGCCTGGAGCGCGCTTTCCACCTTCGCCATGGCGCAGGACGCCGCGCCTCAGGACGGGGCCTCCACGCTGGATGACGTCGTCGTCAGCGCCCGTCGCCGCGACGAACTGCTGAAGGACGTGCCGATCTCGGTGTCGGCCATCGGCGAGGAACGTCTGGAGCAGACCGGCGCCTCGGACATCACCGCCCTGCAGCAGCAGACCCCGAACGCCACCGTCCAGGTCGCGCGCGGTTCGAACTCCACCCTGATCTCCTTCATCCGGGGCGTCGGCCAGCAGGATCCACTGTGGGGCTTCGAGCCCGGCGTGGGCCTGTATGTCGATGACGTCTATGTCGCCCGCCCGCAGGGCGCTGTGCTCGACATCTACGACGTCCAGCGCATCGAGGTTCTGCGCGGTCCGCAAGGTTCGCTGTACGGCCGCAACACGGTCGGCGGCGCGATCAAATATGTCACCAACACCCTGTCGAGCGAGCCTGCGCTGACCCTGCGCGGTACCTACGGCAGCTATAACCAGGTCGACCTCATGGCCGTGGGCAGCGTCCCGCTGGCCGACAATTTCCGGGTCGGCGGTGCCATCGCCTCCTATCAGCGCGACGGCTTCGGCACCAACCTCACGACCGGGGCCGAACACTACAACAAGGACGTGCTTGCCGGCCGCCTGAGCGCCGAGTGGGAGCCGCGCGACGACGTCTCGATCCGCCTGGCCTATGACCGGGTCCAGGACGACTCCAATCCCCGCCACGGGCACCGCCTGGTCGCCGGTGCCACCCCGGCCGGCGCCGTCCTGCCCAACGTCTATGACACCCGTGCAGGCCTCGGCGACGTGAACTCGGTGGAAAGCCAGGGTGCGTCGGCGACCGTCGCGGTCGAGCTGAACGACAACTGGACCTTCAAGTCGATCTCCGCCTGGCGCGAAGGCGAGACCACGACGGTCATCGACTTCGACAACACGCCGGCGGCGACCCTGGACATTCCGGGCTTCTATGCCGATGACCAGTTCACGCAGGAGTTCCAGCTCCTGTTTGACTTCGACCGCATCCAGGGCGTGGCCGGCGTCTTCTATCTGGACGGCCATGCCGAAGGTGCCTTCGACACCATCCTCGCCGGTGCGGGCATCGTCATCGGCACCAACGGCCAGGTGAACACCGAGAGCTGGGCAGGCTTCGCCGACGTCAACTTCGACCTGACCGACCGCCTGCACCTCGGCGTCGGCATGCGCTACACGGTGGACGACAAGACCGGCACGGTGTTCCGCGCCAACTACCTCGGTGCCACCCGCAGCCCGCTGCTGGGCGGCACGGTCCGCGCGCCGTTGCTGGTCCGGTCGAACTACACCAACAGCAAGGACTTCTCCCAGTTCACGCCGCGCATCGCCCTGTCGTACGATCTGACGGATGACCTGACGACCTACGCGTCCTACTCGCAGGGCTTCAAGTCCGGCGGCTTCGACATGCGCGGTGACGTCATCCTGACGCCGAACACCGTCAATGGTTACGACCCCGAGACCGTCGACTCCTATGAGATCGGGCTGAAGGGCTCCCTTGACCGCCTGAGCTTCTCCTCCGCGGTCTTCTACAATGAATACCAGGACCAGCAGGTCACCACCCAGGTCCCCTCGGGTGCCAGCATTGCCAGCTTCGTCGACAACGTCGGTTCCTCGACCTTCTACGGTGCCGAGTTCGAAGGCCGGCTGCGCATCCTCGACAACCTGTCGGCCAACTTCGCGGTCGGCTACCTGCACTCCGACTTCAAGGAGTTCCTGCGCTACAACCTGACGACCATGGTGTTCGAGGACATCTCCAATCAGGTCGTGCTGCAGAACGCCCCGGAATGGACCGGCTACCTCGGCTTCACCTGGACCGGCGACGTGGCCGGCGGTGCCCTGGCGGTGACCCCGTCGGTCAGCTACCGCGGCGACTCGAGCATGTTCGAGTTCCCGAACCCGATTCTCGACCAGCAGGCCTATTCGGTGGTCGATCTGTCGATCGTCTGGACCGACCCGACCAACAGCTACACCCTGGGCCTCTACGGCAAGAACCTGACCGACGAAGAGTACCGCGTCGGCGGCTACAACTTCCCGGGCGCGCTCTTCGACAACTCGATCATCGGCTACTACGGCCCGCCGCGGACGGTGTCCGCATCGCTGAAGGTCAGCTTCTGACCCGACGAAAAGACTCCTGAAGCCTGATCGCATCTGATCCGGGGCGGCGGTTCTCCTGAGCCGCCGCCCTTTTTCTTTGTCGCCGCCCAAAAGCGACGCTACCGTTCTGTCCAGCAAGAAGACCAGGTCGAGGGAAATGCCATGAGCACGACGGATCAAGGTATCGGGCCCGCCGCCAATCCGGGTTACCGCGCCTATGTGCTGGCGCTGCTGATGGTGGTCTACACCTTCAACTTCATCGACCGGCAGATCCTCGCCATCCTGCTGCCCTACATCAAGGCCGAGCTTCACTTCACCGACAGCCAGTTGGGTCTGCTGGGCGGGCCGGCCTTCGCCGTCGTCTATTCGACCCTCGCCATCCCCATCGCCTGGCTGGCCGACCGTGTGAGCCGGGTGTCCATTGTCGGCGTATCGCTGGCGGTGTGGAGCGGTTTCACCGCCCTGTGCGGCTTCTCGACCGGCTTCTGGACCCTGTTCGGTGCCCGCATGGGCGTCGGCGTCGGCGAGGCGGGCGGCGTCGCCCCCTCCTATTCGCTGGTCGCAGACTATTTCCCGAAATCGCAACGCGCCCGGGCCCTGGCCTTCTATTCCTTCGGCGTGCCGATCGGTACGGCCCTGGGCTATCTGTTCGGCGGCCTGCTGGCCGAGCACATCAGCTGGCGCATCGCCTTCATGGTCGTCGGCGGCGTCGGCGTCCTGCTGTTCCCGCTCCTGAAATTCACCGTCAAGGACCCGGTCCGCGGCGGCTTTGACCGGGCCGAGCCGGTCGCGGGCGCGGCCGAGGCGGTCCATGTTCCGACCAAGGCCGCGGGCTTCGGCGAGGTCTGGAAGATCCTCCTCAAAAAGCCCAGCTTCTGGTTCCTGGCCTTCGGCGCGGCCTGTTCGTCGGTTTACGGCTATGGGGCCGCGTTCTGGCTCCCCAGCTTCTTCCAGCGCTCCATGGGCATGGAGGGGGTTGATCGGGCACTCTACATCGCCGGCATCGCCTTCATCGGCGGCACCATCGGCATCTGGCTCGGCGGCTGGCTGGCCGACAAGCTGGGCAAGGGCGTGAAGAAGGCGGCCTATCCGCTGGTCCCGGCCATCGGCTTCATCATCGCCGTGCCGATGTTCTGGCTGGCCATGAACGTGCCGGACCGGACGTTCGACATCCTCGGCATGCAGGTCGCCGGCAAATGGGTGGCCTTCGTCCTCTTCCTGGTGCCCCAGGCGCTCAGCCTCGCCTGGCTGGGGCCGGTCGTCACCTCGGTGCAGCATCTGGTCCCGGCGCACATGCGCTCGACCGCTTCGGCCAGCTTCCTGCTGATCAACAATCTGGTCGGCATCGGTCTGGGCATCTATCTGCTCGGGGCCGTGTCCGACTATCTCACGCCGCGCTTCGGCGATGAGGCGCTGCGCTATTCGCTCTACGTCGGACAGTGGTTCTACGCCCTGGCGGCCATCCTTCTGATCGTCTCGGCGCGGAGCCTGAAGAGGGACTGGGTGGACTGATCGCGGGGGGATGGTTGCACCTGCGAAGGGCCACGCCCTATAAGCACCGCAACTCCTCCCAGCAGTCCGGCGGCGCCTCTCCATGAACATCCACGAATACCAGGCCAAACAGGTCCTGAAGGGCTTTGGCGCACCGGTCGCCGAGGGCGTCGCCATCACCTCGGCCGACCAGGCAGAGGCGGCCGCCCGGCAACTGCCCGGCCCGCTGTATGTGGTGAAGTCCCAGATCCACGCCGGCGGCCGCGGCAAGGGCAAGTTCAAGGAACTGGGCCCCGACGCCAAGGGCGGCGTCCGCCTGGCCTTCTCGATCGAGGACGTCGTGAAGAACGCCCGCGAGATGCTGGGCAACACCCTCGTCACCGCCCAGACCGGCCCGGCCGGCAAACAGGTCAACCGCCTCTATATCGAGGACGGCGCCGATATCGACCGCGAACTCTATTGCTCGCTGCTGGTCGACCGTGGAACGGGCCGCGTCTCCTTCGTGGTCTCCACCGAAGGCGGCATGGACATCGAGGCGGTCGCGCATGACACGCCCGAGAAGATCCTGACCATCGACATCAACCCGGAAGCCGGCGTCACCTCCGCCAATGTCGCCGAGATCAACGGCGCCTATGGCCTGACCGGCGATGCGGCCAAGGACGGCGAGAGCCTGTTCCCGATCCTCTACAAAGCCTTTGTCGACAAGGACATGGCGATGCTGGAGGTCAATCCTCTGATCGTCATGAAGGACGGTCATCTGCGGGTGCTGGACGCCAAGGTCAGCTTCGACGGCAACGCCCTGTTCCGCCACGAGGACATGAAGGCGCTGCGCGACGAGACCGAGGAAGACGCCAAGGAGATCGAGGCCTCGAAATGGGACCTCGCCTATGTCTCGCTCGACGGAAACATCGGCTGCATGGTCAACGGCGCCGGCCTGGCCATGGCGACCATGGACATCATCAAACTGTACGGCAAGGAGCCCGCGAACTTCTGTGACGTCGGCGGCGGTGCCGGCAAGGACAAGGTCGCGGCGGCCTTCAAGATCATCACCGCCGACCCGGCCGTCCAGGGGATTCTGGTCAACATCTTCGGCGGCATCATGCGCTGCGACGTCATCGCCGAGGGCGTGGTCGCGGCCGTGAAGGAAGTGGGCCTGAAGGTGCCGCTGGTCGTCCGCCTCGAAGGCACCAATGCCGAGCTGGGCAAGAAGATTCTGAACGAGAGCGGCCTGGCCATCACGGCCGCCGACGACCTCGACGACGCCGCCCAGAAGATCGTCGCGGCGGTCGGCTGAGCCTCCGGGCCCGCCACCGACCGTCCCGCTGACCGAATAATCAGAGCAGACCCATGTCCATCCTCGTCGACAAGAACACCAAAGTCATCGTCCAGGGCCTGACCGGCAAGACCGGCACCTTCCACACCGAACAGGCGCTCCGTTACTACGGGACGAAGATGGTCGGCGGCGTGCACCCGGCCAAGGGCGGCACCAACTGGACGGGCTCGGAGGGCGAGACCCTGCCGATCTACGCCTCGGTCGGCGAAGCCAAAGAGGCCACCGGCGCGACCGCCTCGGTCATCTATGTCCCGCCCGCAGGCGCCGCGGACGCCATCATCGAGGCCATCGAGGCCGAGGTGCCCTTCATCACCTGCATCACCGAGGGCATTCCGGTGCTCGACATGGTCCGGGTCAAGGCGCGGCTGGACCGGTCGAACTCGCGCCTGCTGGGCCCCAACTGCCCCGGCATCCTGACCCCGGAAGAGTGCAAGATCGGCATCATGCCGGGCTCCATCTTCAAGAAGGGCAATGTCGGCATCGTCTCGCGTTCGGGCACCCTGACCTACGAGGCGGTGTTCCAGACCTCCAACGAGGGCCTCGGCCAGACCACGGCCGTCGGCATCGGCGGCGACCCGGTCAAGGGCACGGAGTTCATCGACGTGCTGGAGCTGTTCCTGGCCGACCGCGAGACCCAGTCGATCGTCATGATCGGCGAGATCGGCGGCGGGGCCGAGGAAGACGCCGCCCAGTTCCTGATCGACGAGGCGAAGAAGGGCCGCTCCAAGCCCATGGTCGGCTTCATCGCCGGTGTCACCGCGCCCAAGGGCCGGACCATGGGTCACGCCGGGGCCGTCGTCTCGGGCGGCAAGGGCGATGCGGAATCCAAGATCGCTGCCATGCAGGCCGCGGGCATCCGCGTCTCGCCCTCGCCGGCGCGGCTCGGTGCGACGCTGGTGGAAGTGCTCAAGGGCTGAGTTTTTGTCCCGGTAGCGGGACAAAAATCTTGGAATTCCGGCGAATTTCGACCTTTTCGCCCCCATTCGGTCATGACCCATAAGGAAACAGCGCCTATATCAGCGGCGCCGGTTTCGCGCAGACGTGCGCGCGCCGCCTCAGGGACGTGACGAGAACAATGGCGGACGATGCCGGTCGGCTGAACCAGGTCTTTGCCGAGACCAGCTTCCTGTATGGCTCCAACGCCTCGTTCATCGAGGATTTGCACGAGAAATGGGCGGCCGATCCGGCGTCTGTCTCGGGCGAATGGCGGGCCTTCTTCGACCAGCTGCGGGACAATGCCGAGAGCGTGAAGGCCTCGGGTGCCGCGGGCTCGTGGGGCCGTTCGGTCACGACCGAGCCGACCGAGGCGACCGGCGTGTTCGACGGCCGCTGGCCGGCCCCGAAGCCTGATCCGAAGAAGCCGGCCGCTCCGGCCGCGACCCCCGCCGCCGCTTCGGCCCCGGACGCCGCCGTCCTGGCCGAGGCCGTCCGCACGGCCGCCCACGATTCGATCCGCGCCCTGATGCTGATCCGCAGCTACCGCGTGCGCGGCCATCTGCAGGCCAACCTCGACCCGCTGGGCATCGAACAGCCCACCAGCAATCCGGAGCTGACGCCCGAGTTCTACGGCTTCGGCGAGGCCGACCTCGACCGGCCGATCTTCCTAGACGGCGTTCTGGGCTTTCAGACGGGCACCATCCGCGAGGTCCTGGCCCTGCTCAAGCGCACCTACTGCGGCACGCTCGGCATCCAGTTCATGCATATCGCCGAGCCGGACGAGAAGAACTGGCTTCAGGCCCGTTTCGAGGGCGCGGACAAATTCGCCCAGAACGGCTTCACCCGCGAGGGCAAGCTGGCGATCCTCTACAAGCTGATCGAGGCCGAGGGCTTCGAGCGCTTCCTGCACAAACGCTTCCCGGGCACCAAGCGGTTCGGCCTGGACGGCGGCGAGGCCATGGTCCCGGCGCTGGAGCAGATCATCAAGCGCGGGGGCGCCCTGGGCGTCGACGAAGTGGTCTTCGGCATGGCCCACCGCGGCCGCCTGAACACCCTCGCGGCGGTGATGGGCAAACCCTATCGCGCCATCTTCCACGAGTTCCAGGGCGGTTCGACCGTGCCCTCGGACATCGAGGGCTCGGGCGACGTCAAATATCACATGGGGGCCTCGTCGGACCGGTCGTTCGACGGCAACAACGTCCACCTGTCCCTGACCGCCAACCCGTCGCACCTCGAGATCGTCAATCCGGTGGTGCTGGGCAAGGCGCGGGCGAAACAGGCCTTCGACATCCGCGCCGCCAACGCCGGCCAGCCCGAAGAGAAATGGGCCCTCGACCGCTCCAAGGTCATGCCCCTGCTGATCCACGGCGACGCCGCCTTCGCCGGCCAGGGCGTGGTGGCCGAATGCTTCGCCCTGATGGGGCTGAAGGGTTACCGCACCGGCGGGACGATGCATTTCGTCGTCAACAACCAGATCGGCTTCACGACGAGCCCCCGCAACAGCCGGTCCAGCCCCTATCCGTCGGATGTGGCCCTGATGGTCCAGGCGCCGATCTTCCACGTCAACGGCGACGATCCGGAAGCCGTCGTCTTCGCTGCCAAGGTGGCCACCGAGTTCCGGCAGAAATTCCACAAGGACGTGGTGGTGGACATGTTCTGCTACCGCCGCTTCGGCCACAACGAGGGCGACGATCCGACCTTCACCCAGCCGCTGATGTATTCGAAGATCCGCGCCCTGAAGTCGACGCGCGAGATCTACGCCGAGCGTCTGATCGCCGAAGGCGTGATCGACCAGGCCTCCGTCGACGCCGAGGTGAACCGGTTCGAGGCCTTCCTCGACGCCGAGTTCGAGGCCGGCAAGACGTTCGAGGCGCAAAAGGCCGACTGGATGGACGGCCAGTGGCAGGGCATCGGCCAGCCCGATGGCGAGGAGCGCCGCGGCGAGACCTCGGTCCCCGCCGCCAGGCTGGCTGATCTCGGCCACAAGCTGACGACGATTCCCAATTCGGTCGACATGCACAAGACGCTGAAACGCGTCATCGACGGTCGTCGTGAGATGATCACCACCGGCGAGAACATCGACTGGGCCACGGCCGAGAGCCTGGCCTTCGGCTCGCTGCTGGACGAGGGCTTCCCCGTCCGTCTGTCGGGTCAGGACTCGGTCCGCGGCACCTTCTCCCAGCGCCACTCGGGCATCGTCGACCAGACCACCGAGGCGCGCTACGTCCCGCTGAACAACATCCGCGACGGCCAGGCCGAGTTCGAGGTCATCGACTCCGCCCTGTCGGAAGAGGCGGTACTCGGCTTCGAATACGGCTACGCCCTGACCGACCCCAACACCCTGGTGATGTGGGAAGCCCAGTTCGGCGACTTCGTGAACGGCGCCCAGGTGGTGATCGACCAGTTCATCAGCTCGGGCGAACGCAAATGGCTGCGCATGTGCGGCCTGACAATGCTGCTGCCGCACGGTTACGAAGGGCAGGGACCCGAACACTCCTCGGCCCGACTCGAGCGCTTCCTGCAGGCCTGCGCCGAAGACAATATGCAGGTCGCCAACTGCTCGACCCCGGCCAACTATTTCCACATCCTGCGTCGCCAGATGCACCGGCCGTTCCGCAAGCCGCTGATCATCATGACGCCCAAGAGCCTGCTGCGGCACAAGAAGGCCGTCTCGAGCATTGCCGACCTGGCCGAGGGCAGCTCCTTCCACCGGGTGCTGCACGACGACGCCCAGCGGCGGCCCGACGTCGCCGGGATCACGATCAAGCCCGATGCGGACATTCGTCGCGTCGTCCTCTGCTCGGGCAAGGTCTATTACGACCTGCTGGAGCGGCGTGAGCGCGACCAGGTCGACGACGTCTATCTGATGCGGCTCGAGCAGTTCTATCCGTGGCCGATGAAGTCGCTGCTCACCGAACTGGGCCGCTTCGCCAACGCCGAACTGGTCTGGTGCCAGGAAGAGCCCAAGAACATGGGCGGCTGGACCTTCGTCGACCCGTGGCTGGAACTGACGCTGGAGAAGCTGTCGGTGAAGTCGAAACGCGCCCGCTACGTCGGCCGTCCGGCCTCGGCCTCGACCGCCGCCGGCCTGATGAGCCGGCACCTGAAAGAACTCGACGCCTTCCTGACCGAAGCCTTCGCCTGATCCCGTCCCGGACAGCGGCTGCGCCGTTTCCGGGATGACAAAAGAACGAACGAGAGAGAGCCCGTCCCATGGCCGACATCCTGACCCCCGCCCTCGGCGAATCCGTTTCCGAAGCCACGATCGGCAAGTGGACGAAACAGGCCGGCGACGCCGTGAAGAAGGACGAGGTCCTGGTCGAGCTTGAGACCGACAAGGTCTCGCTGGAAGTTGTCTCGCCGTCCGACGGCGTCCTGACCGAGATCCGCGCCGCCGACGGCGCCACCGTGACTCCGGGCGCCGTGCTGGGCGTGATCAGCGAGGGTGCCTCCGCTGCGCCCGCCGCCGAAGCTCCCGGGGCTGACGTGCCGAAGGCCGAGGCCGCCCCCGCCGCAGCGCCGGCGGCCGCTGCGCCCGCCGCCGCCGCCGCCGCTTCGGGTGGCGTTGTGCCGATCATGACCCCCACCATGGGCGAGAGCGTCGCCGAGGGGACGATGGGAACCTGGCTGAAGAAGTCCGGCGACACCGTCGCGAAAGACGAGATGCTGGTCGAGATCGAGACCGACAAGGTCGCGGTCGAGGTGTCTGCTTCCGCCGCCGGCGTCCTGACCATCACCGCTGAAGCCGGCTCGACCGTGACCCCCGGCCAGCAGATCGGCAGCATCGCCGCCTCGGGCGACGTCTCCGCCGCCGCGCCCGCCGCGCCTGTTTCGGGCGGTTCCGCCAACGCCGGATCGGCCCAGATCACCTCCGGCGACGCCCCGCACCTGTCGCCCGCCGTCCAGCGCGTGGTGACCGAGAACAACCTCGACCCCAGGGCCATCGCCGCCACCGGTCCCAAGGGCAACATCACCAAGGCCGACGCCGTGAACGCCATCTCCGCCGCTCCCACCGCCCCCGCCACTGCCGCGCCTGCTCCGGCTGCCGCCCCGGCCGCCCCGCGGGCCGACCAGCCGCGTGAGGAGCGGGTCAAGATGACCCGGCTGCGCCAGACCATCGCCCGTCGCCTGAAGGAATCGCAGAACACCGCGGCCCAGCTGACCACCTTCAACGAGGTGGACATGACCAATGTCATGGCCCTGCGGAACCAGTACAAGGAGGTGTTCGAGAAGCGCCACGGCGTGAAGCTGGGCTTCATGTCCTTCTTCACCAAGGCGGTGGTCGCGGCCCTGAAGGAAATCCCGGCGGTCAATGCCGAGATCGACGGCACCGACATCATCTACAAGAATCACTATGACATCGGCGTCGCCGTCGGCACCGAAAAGGGCCTGGTCGTGCCGGTCCTGCGCGACGCCGACCATCTGTCGCTGGCGGGGATCGAAAAGGGCATCGCGGCCCTGGGCAAGGCGGCCCGCGACGGCGCCCTGACCCTCGACCAGCTGCAGGGCGGCACCTTCACCATCACCAACGGCGGTACCTACGGTTCGCTGATGTCGACGCCGATCCTGAACGCCCCGCAGTCGGGCATCCTGGGCATGCACAATATCGTCCAGCGCCCGATGGCGGTGAACGGCGAGGTGCTGATCCGGCCGATGATGTACCTGGCCCTCAGCTATGATCACCGCATCGTCGACGGCAAGGAGGCGGTGACCTTCCTCGTCCGCGTCAAGGAACTGCTGGAAGACCCGGCTCGGGCGCTGCTGGACCTCTGACCGTGACGGAGGCCGCCGACGTTCTGGAAGTCGCGCGGTTCTCGACGATACCCGAAGCGGAACTGGCCGCCTCCTTCCTGCAGCAGCAGGGGGTGCGCGCCTGGCTGCCGGATCGCGACATGGCGACGATGAACCCCGACCTGCTGTTCGCTATCGGCGGGGTGCGGGTGGTCACGACGACGGCCCGGATCGTCGAGGCGCGGGCCATCATCGCCCGCATGCGCGCCGGCGAATTCATCGATGAGGCGGACGAGACCGGCGACTGGATGATCGAGCACACGCCGGGCAAGGTCGGCGACCTGCACGATGATGAGATCAGTGGCGTCATGGGCTCGTCGAAGAAGGCCGGCGCGATCGTGGTCGTCCTGGCCTTCGTCGTCTTCCCGTTGGCAGGCTGTCTCATGACGGCGCTGGGCGGCTAGTTGCTGCTCGTCGCCCGACTGCGCTAAGCCTCCGGCATGAGCCGGGTCCAGATCGCCTGTTTTGTGGAGGAAGAGCATGCCCGGTTGGCGGCCAGCTTCCTGAAGCGTCATGGTGTCAGGGCCAGTGTCCCGACGATGTATTTCAGGTGGAAGGTGAACTATCCGCACCCGGTGTTTGTAGAGCAGGGGCAGGCTGAGAAGGCGGCCGCGTTGTTTCGCAAGGTGGTTGCGGGCGAGTTTGCGGACGAGGATCCCCTAGACAATGCGGGCGGTGGACTCGGGGCAGCACTCGCTGAGGCCGTTCTCCCGGCTCCGGGATTTCAGCGCCCGACGTCACTCTCGCTACTCGCGCCGTTCATCGTCCTGGCAGCCGGTACGATCGTGTTGGTATTCGGCCCTTCGGCTTTCCGGTTTCTGATGTCGCTGTGGCCATAAGGGCTCGCGCGTCTCAAACGATGATGGCGCTGGTCAGCCTGATTTGAGCTCACCCAGCACCTCATCCGTATCCGCCCCCAGTGCGGGCGGCGCGCGGTCGTAGGCGACCGGCGTCAGCGACATCCGGATCGGCGAGGCCACGGTCCGCACCGGTCCCGACAGGTCGGCGCGGTCCTGCGTCACTTCCAGCCCGCGATGCTTCGCCTGCGGTTCGTCGAAGACCTGATCGATCGTATTGACCGGGCCACAGGGCACGCCCGCCGCCTCCAGCGCCGCCATCAGGCCGTGCATGGTCTGGCCGGCGGTCAGGGCGGACAGTTCCGCCGTCATCACCGCGCGATGCTCGATCCGCAGGGCATTGGTCAGGAAACGGGGATCGGCGCCGAGGCCCGGTGCGCCCAAAGCCGCGACCAGCGCGCGGTACTGGCCGTCATTGCCGACGGCAATGACCACCATGCCGTCCGTGCACGGAAAAGGCTGATAGGGCGCGAGGTTCGGATGCGCGTTGCCCATCCGCGTCGGGGCCTTGCCGGAGACGAACCAGTTGGTCGCCTGATTGGCCAGCATGGCGGCCTGGACGTCGAACAGGGCGATGTCGATGGCCTGGCCCTGACCGGTCGCCCGGGCATGCAGCAGGGCGGCCATGATGGCGTTTGAGGCATACAGGCCGGTGAACAGGTCGACGACCGCCACACCCACCTTCATCGGCTCGGCCCCGGCCGCACCGTCGGGCTGGCCGGTGATCGACATCAGCCCGCCCATGGCCTGAATCATATAGTCATAGCCGGCGCGGTGGGCGTCCGGCCCGTCCTGGCCGAAGCCGGTGATCGAGCAATAGACCAGCTTCGGGTTGATCGCTGACAGTGCGGCATGGTCGAGGCCGTATTTCTTCAGCCCGCCGGTCTTGAAATTCTCGACCACCACATCGCAGGTCTTGCTCAGCTCACGGACGATCTCCGCGCCCTCGGGCGTGGCCAGATCGAGCTCGACCGACTTCTTGCCCCGGTTGGCGCACAGGAAATAGGCCGCGTCACCCTTCGATCCGTCCGCCTTCGTCGTGAACGGCGGGCCCCAGGCGCGGGTGTCATCGCCGACGCCGGGCCGTTCGATCTTGATCACCTCGGCCCCGAGATCGGCCAGCATCTGCGTCGCCCACGGACCGGCGAGGACGCGGCTGAGGTCGAGGACGCGAACGCCGGAGAGGGGGCCGGAAGGGGTGGTTGGTGATTGGTGATTGGTGACTGGAAAGGCCGGGGCGAGTTCGGAGGTCATATTGTATTCTCTACCGCCCGTTCAGGGCGCGATCCACCAACCACCAATCACCAGCCACCAATCACCAGCCATCCTCTCAAAGGCCCGGATCCCAGACACCCGCATCCCGCATCCGGCACTCCCGCGCCTCGCGCGCCCGGCCGTCCATCTCCTCGGCCATCACGCAGACGGCCTTTGACACTGTCGCCTTGTGCACGCCCGGCACCAGCGCATGCATGAAGGCGCATCCGGCCAGTTTCAGCAGACGGAATCCGAACCGCGACGAGGCGGCCATATGGTGGAAATAGCTCTCGTCGACCTCGCGCGGGTGTTCGACAAACAGGCGATGGAAGGTGCGGCTCATGGCGACATCCTGAACTGCGTCGGGCCGTCCCTCTACCCGACCGGTGCATTTTGGCCTAAACCGCGCGCCTCCGCCACGCTTGAGAAAGACGACCCATGGCCGACGGTGCCGCCTCTCCCTCCAAGACCTTCTGCTGGGACGACCCGCTGGACCTGTCGGGCCGGCTGACCGACGACGAGCGGATGATCCAGGACGCGGCCCGGTCCTATGCCCGTGAGAAGCTGCTGCCCCGCGTGGTCGAGGCCTTCCGCGACGAGACCTTCGACCGCGCCATCATGACCGAGCTCGGTGAGATGGGCTTCCTCGGTGCCATGCTGCCGGAACAGTACGGCGGCTCTTCGGTCAGCCACGTCGCCTACGGCCTGATCGCGCGCGAGATCGAGGCGGTCGACAGCGGCTATCGCTCGGCCATGTCGGTCCAGTCTTCCCTGGCCATGTACCCCATCTACGCCTTCGGCTCGGAAGAGCAGAAGATGCGCTTCCTGCCGCGCATGGCGGCCGGCGAACTGGTCGGCTGTTTCGGCCTGACCGAGGCCGACGGCGGCTCCGACCCGGCCTCGATGAAGACCAGGGCCGTCGCGGTTGACGGTGGCTACAGACTGAACGGTGCCAAATACTGGATCACCAACTCGCCGATCAGCGACCTCGCCGTCGTCTGGGCCAAGCTGGATGACGTCATCCGCGGCTTCATCGTCGAGCGCGGCATGGACGGCTTCACCACCGACAAGATCGGCGACAAGCTGTCCTTGCGCGCCTCCATCACCGGCGACATCGGCCTGAACGATGTCTTCGTACCGGAAGAAAATCTGCTGCCGGGCGTGAAGGGCCTGCGCGGGCCCTTCTCCTGCCTGAACAAGGCCCGCTACGGCATCGCCTGGGGGGCCATGGGTGCCGCCGAGGCCTGTTTCCACCTGACCCGCGACTATGTCGGCGAGCGGATGCTGTTCGGCCGCCCCCTGTCGTCGCGCCAACTGGTGCAGAAGAAGCTGGCCGACATGCAGACCGAGATCTTCCTCGGCTTCGAAGGCGCGCTGGCGCTGGGCCGGCTGCTGGACCAGGGGGCCTGGGTCCCCGAGGCCATCTCGATGATGAAGCGCAACAATTGCGGCAAGGCGCTGGATATCGCCCGCGTCGCCCGCGACATGCACGGCGGCGCCGGCATCACCGGCGAGATGCACGTCATGCGCCACGCCATGAACCTCGAGACGGTCAACACCTATGAAGGGGCCCACGACGTCCACGCCCTGATCCTGGGCCGCGCGATCACGGGGCAGGGTGCCTTCTAGGCAGGGGCACCAACGCTCGTCCCCGGGTCCGACCTTCGGCCGGCCCGGGGACAGGCCCTGGGTCGACAAGGCGGAGCCTTGTGAGCGAGGCCCCTTGCATCAGAAACAATCAGCCCCGCCGGCGCCTGCGCCTCCTAGTCTGCGCGAACGCGGTCCGTTGAGCATTGTCATTCCGCTTCAACGCCGTATCGTCGGCTGACGGTGGAGCAGGGACCATGGACGGGGAAGCGGCAGGCATCGACGGCGATGATCCGTTCGCCCAGCTGCGCGAAGTCTTCGCCGGCCGTCGCGCCCTGTTGCTGGAAGACGACCCCGCCCTGTCGGAACATGTCGCCGAACGCCTGCTGCGCGCCGGTTTTGAGGCCGTGGAACGGGTGGACAGCGGCGAGGCCGCCATCGCCGCGGCCGCCACTTCCTTTGACATCCTGATCCTCGATCGCCTGACCGCCGGGCTGGACGGGCTTGAGACGCTCAAGCGGGTGCGCGCGGGCGGCGGGCCCTGCGCCGACGCCCCGGCCCTGATGCTGACCGCTCTCGGCGGAGAGCGGCAAAAGGTCGAGGGTCTGCTGGGCGGTGCCGACGACTATCTGTCCAAGCCGGTCGGCGATGAGGAGCTGCTGGCGCGCATCGCCGCCCAGTTGCGCCGCGCCGCCCGTCGCGCGGTGCCCGTCGGCAGCGACCTGGTCAATGGCCCGTTCCGGCTCGCCTTCGGCGCGCGGACGCTGAAATTCGACGACGGCGGCGCGTCGCGTCTGATCGACCTTTCCCCGCTGGAGTTCGCGATCGTCTGTGAACTGATGACCGCGCGCGGCCAGCCGGTGACCAAGACCATGTTATGGGACCGGTGCTGGGTCGAATGGCGGTTCCTGCCGGACAATTTCGTCAACATCATCGACGCCCGGATCAGCGCCCTGCGGCGCCGGCTCAAGGAACAGGCGTCCGAGCTGGGCGATGATCTTCACCCCCTGATCGTCTCGGCCCGCAGCCAGAGCCTGATTTTCCGCGACCTGTCCGCCTGGACGGGCTGAGCTGCCATGACCCCGCGCTTCCATCGGTTGCGGGCCTGGCTGGCGCGGCGGACCTCAACCCAGCTGGCGGCGGGTATCGCCGTAATGGCCGCTGTGGCCCTGACGGGCTCGCTGATCGCCACCAGCACGGCCGTGCGCATGGACCAGCGCGAGAAGGCGGCCCTCGCCGCGCTGAACGACTACAGTTCCATGGCCAGCAAGCTGGGCGGTGAATCCAGCCTGACCGCCGCCAACATCACTGAAGCGGACGCCGCCTATCTCTCCGGTTGGTTGAGCGCCTTCCAGGCCGGCCCGACGCGCGAAGCCGGCAGTCTGGCCGAGACCTGTCTCACCGGCCGGGGCGGTGCGGGCGTCCGGTTCATCCGCGCGCCGGTGGGAAAGCCCGCCGGCCTTGCCGCGCTTGAGACCATCCGGGGCGAGCGTGCGCCGCGGTTGGGGGACGGCGTCTTTGTCGTGCAACTCGAACGCGGAGTGCTGTGCCCCTCCCGCGCCGTGGAGGTGGTGGTGGTCCGCCAGTCGGTGGGCGCGCTCGATATCGCGGTCGGGCGGGTGGTCGACCGGTCCGGACAGGCATGGGGCTGGGCCGTTGCAGCGGTGGCGGCCGCCGGCGTGCTGTTGCTGGCGTTCGGCCTGACGGCCGCGACCTTCGCCCGCCGCCGCCTGACCAGCGCCGTCGCCGACGTCAGCCGGGCGCTGGATCTCGCGTCGGTCGGAGATTTCTCGGTCCGGGCGCCGGAGACGGCGGTAGCGCCGGAACTGACCGAACTGACCGGCCAGGTGAACCTCACCCTTGATCGACTGGAGGAGTTGCTCAGCTGGTTGAGAGATTCGGCTGACCAGCTGGCGCATGATTTCCGCACGCCGCTGGCGCGGGCCTCGGCCCGGCTGGACCGGTTGAGGGAGGCCTCGACCACGCCCGAAGCCCGCGCCCTCGCTGACGAGGCCCGGGCCGATCTGACCCGGCTGACCCGGGCGATGAACGAGGCCATGGCCCTGCGCGACGGCGAGGCCTGGGTGTTCGAATCCGTGCGGCTCGACCGGATCGCGGCCTCGGCGGCGGAGCTCTACCAGCCGTTGGCCGAGGAGCGGGGCGTGGTGATCCGGGTCGAGGCCTCGCCGGTCTCCGTCCTCGGGGTGCGGTCCCTGTTGCAGCGGGCGGTGACCAATCTGGTGGACAATGCGGTCAAGTTTTCACCGGAGGGTGGAGCGGTGACGCTGTCCGTCCGGCTGGATGACGGCAAGCCGGTGCTCTCGGTCGCCGATCAGGGACCGGGGCTGGATCCCGAGTTGCTCGACGACCCGGCCCGCGCGGTTTCCAGGGCGGCTGACGAGGGACGGGAAAGCCACGGCATGGGGCTGGCCTTCGTGCGCGCCATCCTCAAACGGCATGGTGCGGCCATGACGATTGATGACGCCCGTCCGGGGGCTGTCGTCACGGCGCGTTTCTCGCGCTAGACCGAAATCGGTCATGACGGACGCAGTCCATCAGGGCTCAGATTTCGGTCCAGCAGGATTCTGGACCATTCTTTGGATTCGGATCGAATCGATCCGAAGCAAAAATGGTCTAGGGTCAGCGGAACAACAGGGGATTGGCGATGCGTTCCATTATCCGGGCTGGCGGACTGTCCATGCTGGCGCTTGTCGTTGCGGTCCCCCTGCTGGTGGCCACGCCCGCGGCCGCGCAACAGTCGCCCGTGCCGTTCGACGCCCGGCGCGGCGTCTTCACCTTCGCCACCGGTCTTGAGCGCGCCCTGCCGGCGGTCGTCCAGGTCACCACCCTGGGCCAGTCCGAAGGCCCCAGTTCCGGCGAGAATGAACCCCGGCCGATCTCCAGCGGCTCGGGTGCCATCATCGATGCGGGCGAGGGCATCATCGTCACCAACAACCACGTCGTCGAAGGCGGGCGGAAATTCACCGTCGACATGACCGACGGCCGCATCTTCGACGCCGTGCTGATCGGCACCGACAAGGCCACGGATCTGGCCGTGCTGAAGATCGAGGCGACCGGCCTGTCGCAGATCGAGGTCGTAAACTCCGATTCCCTGCGCACCGGCGACCTGGCCTTCGCGGTCGGCTACCCCCTGGGCCTCGACCAGACCCTGACCATGGGCGTGATTTCCGGCATGGGCCGTTCGGGCATGGGTGACCGGATCGAGGACTATATCCAGACCGACGCGGCTGTGAACTCGGGCAACTCCGGCGGCCCCCTGCTGGACAGCCGCGGCCGGCTGATCGGCATCAACACATCGATCCTGTCGGGCGGCGGCGGTGGCAACGACGGCATCGCCTTCGCCGTGCCCAGCCGCATCCTGATGTATGTCGTCGCCCAGCTGCGCGAGAGCGGCGAGGTCAGGCGTGGCACCACCGGTGCCATCTTCGGCTCGCTCAACGCCCAGCGCTCGCGCGATCTCGGCCTCGGCATCGTGCGCGGGGCGGTGATCGAGGACGTCGCCCCCGGCTCCTCGGCCGAGGCCGCGGGTCTGAAGCGCGGCGACATCATCACCCGCATACAGAACCGGCCCGTCTCGAATGCCGGCACCGTCGCGGCCACTATCGGCATCGCCGCCCGCGGGACCCGGCTCGAGGTCGTCTATCTGCGCGAGGGCCGCGAAGGGCGCACCACCCTGACGGTCGAGACGCCCTCGGAAAGCCTGGCCATCGCGGGCGCTGACGTCATCATGGCGCGCGGGGCCTCGATGCGGGTCGCCTCGGACGGTCTTCAGGTGTTCGCCGTCGAGGGAGGATCCGCCGCCGCCGCCGCCGGTCTTCAGGCGGGCGACCTCATTTCACAGGTCGACGGGGGGGGGATCGCCGGCCTTGACAGCCTGGCCATGAGTCTCGGTGCTGAGGGGGCGCGGGTCCTGTCGGTCATGCGGGCCGGAGAGCCGCTCGAGATCACCCTGCCCTGATCCGCGGGGCGGCTCGCCCGCCCTGTCCCGGACAGCAAAACGCCCGCTCTGCCGGAGGGGGGAGGGGTGGCTGAGTGGGCGTCTCTGCTTTGGAGGAAGCATCGGCCCGCCGGAGCCCTTGGTGGAGTGGTCCAGGAGGGGCTGGGGGGGCTGTTCAGGATCCGGAAACGCTCCGAACTCCGACGGGCCGATGGGACAGATGTCGTCCCGCAAGGCGGCGGGCGATGGGCGGAAGCGAGGCGATTTCATGTTCGTGGCGATTTGTTCGGTGCGCGACGTTCCGGACACAGTGTTCGACGACGCGACGGCCTTGAACCGGCACCGCGCCACTGGCGTTTTCCGGATGGCGGCGTAACCTTCCCGGGATGAGCGACGCCGCTGACCTGCAGTCCGTTCCCGGCCCGGTCTTCTTCGACCGGCGCGAACTCGATCTGATCCTGCGGGTCTATGGCCGGATGGTCGCCGCGGCCGAGTGGCGCGATTACGCCATGGTCGGCCACAAGGATGTCGCCGAGTTCGCCGTCTTCCGCCGCTCGGGTGACGCCCCCCTCTACCGCATCGAGAAGCGCCCGGCCCTGCGGCTCAAACAGGGGCAGTGGGCGGTCATCGGCGAGGGCGGGGTGGTGCTGCGTCGGGGCCGCGAACTGGCCCAGGTGCTGCGGGTCTTCGACAGCCGCAAATTCACGATCGTGGAATAGAAAAAGGGCCCGGATTGCTCCGGGCCCCCATCTCTTGGCCTATCGCCCGTCGGGCTGGTTGAGGCCGATGGTTCGGCGCTCAGGCAGTAAGCCGCCGCGCGGCGAGCGTTAGCGCGCCAGGATCAGCGCCGGCCGCCGAACAGGGCGAGCAGGAACTGGAACATATTGATAAAGTTGATGTACAGGCTCAGCGCGCCGAAGCTGGTGGCCACGCTCATGGCGGTCTGGTTCCCGCCGAGGGCGTAGTAGGTCATCTTCAGCCGCTGGGTGTCATAGGCGGTCAGGCCGGCGAAGATCAGAACGCCGGCGATGCTGATGATCATCTGCATCATGGTGTTCTGCAGGAACATGTTCACCAGCGAGGCGATGATCAGGCCGATCACGCCCATGATCAGGAAGCTGCCGATGCCGGTCAGGTCCTTCCTGGTCGTATAGCCGAACAAGCTCAGTCCGCCGAAGGCGGCGGCCGTGATCAGGAAGGTCTGGATCACCGAGGCGCCGGTATAGACCAGCACCACCGTGCCCATCGAGGCGCCGATCAGGGCCACGATCAGCCAGTAGAGGCCGCCCGCCGCGGACGGGCTCGGGTTCTTCATCAGGAAGTTGGAGCCGAGCAGGATGACCAGCGGCGAGAAGGCCACGATCATGCCCAGCAGGGTGAAGCCGGCCAGGCGTCCGTCGGCCGAGACCGCGAACATCAGGTCGCGGACCGGCGGATAGGAGCCCGTCACCCAGGCCAGGGCGGCAGAGACCAGCAGGCCCAGGGCCACCTTGTTGTAGACGCCCAGCATGAAGCTGCGCAGGCCCGCGTCCACCGACATGTCGGCGGTGGCGGGCGCGGTCGTATAGCCGTTTCTGAAATCGCTCATGGCGAGATCGGTCCTCCATTGGGCCGGGCGATCCCGGCCTTTGAGCAAATATCGGGCGGGTTCGTTCCTTCCGCAAGGAAAACCGGACTTGGGGACGGCGTTCCGAGCCGCTACCAACGGTCGCATGATCCGGCTGTTCACCGCCCTGTCTGTTCCCGATGACGTCGCCGAGGCGCTCGCCCGCCGCCAGACCGGCCTGCCCGGCGCGAACTGGCGCACCGCCGACCAGCTGCACATCACCCTGGCCTTCTATGGCGGCGTCGACGAGCGCCGCGCCGACGACCTGTCGATCGAACTGGAGCGGGCGGCGACGGGCGGGCCGTTCGAGATCACACTGTCCGGGGTCGGTGCCTTCGGGGACGGCCACCGCACCCATGCCATCTGGGCGGGCGTCTCGGCGAACGAAAGGCTGTCGGTTCTCGCCGGTCGCTGCCGCAGTGCTGCCGAACGCGCCTCCATCAGCATCGAGCGCCGCGACTACCGCCCGCATCTGACCCTGGCCTATCTCGACGCCCGGGCGGATCCCGCCCGCATCGGCCACTGGATCGCCGAACACAATCTGCTGCAGTCGCCACCGATCCGGGTGGAGCGATTCGGCCTCTATTCCAGCGTCCTGGGCCAGGGGGGCAGCCGCTATGATCTCGAAAGGGAGTATGTCCTGTGACCGGACCCGTGCTGGAGACCGAACGCCTCATTCTGCGCCCCATCGCCATGGAGGACTTCCCGCGCTGGGCTGAAATGATGGGCGATCCCGAGGCGGCGAAATTCCTCGGCGGAGCCCAGCCCGCGGCGGTGGCCTGGCGCGGTTTCATGACCATGGCCGGGGCCTGGAGCCTTACGGGCATTTCCATGTTTTCACTGGTCGAGCGCGAGACCGGCCTGTGGCTCGGCCGGGCCGGCCCGTGGCAACCGCTCGATTGGCCTGGAACCGAGGTCGGCTGGGGCCTGCATCCGGATGCCCAGGGCAAGGGTTATGGGGTCGAGGCGGCGACGGCGGCCATTGACTACGCCTTCGACGTACTGGGCTGGACCGAAGTCATCCACTGCATCGATCCGGACAACACGCCCTCGCAGCGGCTGGCCGGGCGCGTCGGTTCGCGCAACCTGGGTCCGACCCGCCTGCCGCCGCCCTTGCACGAACTGTCCATCGACCGCTGGGGGCAGAGTCGCGAGGAATGGCGGGCGCGGCCCCGCTGAGGACATACTGTCGCTTTGACCGACCGGCGCGTTCCGCTAGTCAGGGTACAGGAAACGACGAGGGTGGACGATGCGGGTACTGGTTCTGGGTGGCGACGGTTTCTGCGGCTGGCCGACGGCGCTGCATCTGTCGGCGCAGGGCTGGGACGTCTGCATCGTCGACAACCTCAGCCGCCGCAACATCGACAATGAGCTCGAGGTCCAGTCCCTGACCCCGATCCGCACCATGGGCGAACGGATCGCCGCCTGGCAGGAGATCAGCGGCCGCAGCATCGAATTCGTCAATATGACGGTCGGCAAGGAGTTCGATCGTCTCGTCGCCCTGATCAACGACTGGAAGCCCGACAGCGTCGTCCATTTCGCCGAACAGCGCGCCGCCCCCTATTCGATGAAGTCGGCGCGGCACAAGCTCTACACCGTCGACAACAACATCAACGCCACCAACCACCTGCTGGCCGCCATCGTCGAGAGCGGCCGGGACGTCCATCTGGCCCACCTCGGCACCATGGGCGTCTATGGCTACACCACCGCCGGTCTGCGCATCCCCGAGGGCTATCTCAAGGTCACGGTCGACACCGACTTCGGCCCGGCCGAACAGGAGATCCTGTTCCCGCCGAACCCCGGCTCGATCTATCACATGACCAAGACCCAGGACGCCCTGCTGTTCCAGTTCTATGCGAAGAACGATGGCGTCCGGATCACCGACCTGCACCAGGGCATCGTCTGGGGTGCCCAGACGCAGGAGACCCGCCAGGACGAGCGGCTGATCAACCGGTTCGACTATGACGGCGACTACGGCACGGTGCTGAACCGGTTCCTGATGCAGGCGGCGGTGGGCTATCCTCTGACCGTCCACGGCACCGGCGGCCAGACCCGGGCCTTCATCCACATCCAGGACACGGTCCGCTGCGTCGAACTGGCCCTGAAGAACCCGCCCAAGGTCGGTGACCGGGTCAAGATTCTCAACCAGATGACCGAGAGCCGCCGGGTCCGTGACCTCGCCGCCATGATCGCCGACATGACCGGGGCCGAGGTGCACAATGTGCCCAACCCGCGTCAGGAGGCCGACGAGAACGAGCTGGTCGTCGCCAACGACCAGTTCCGGGAACTGGGCCTCAAGCCGATCACCCTCGCCGAGGGGCTGATGCAGGACGTGACCGAGATCGCCCGCCGCTACGCCGACCGCGCCGACCTGTCGAAGGTGCCGTGCGTCTCGACCTGGAACGGCAAGCGGGCCGAGGCGCTGAAGGCCGGGCCGACCGTTGCCGTCCCGCCGACCTCTCCGGTGCAGGCCCGTTCGGCCTGATCCATGTCTGAAGCTTCAGCCCAACCCTCGCTGCTGGTCTTCGGCGGCGGCTGGCTGGGCCGCGCGGCCGGGCTGGAAGCCTTGCGCCGCGGCGGTCGCGCGGCCCTGACCAGTCGCGATCCGGCCCGGCGGTCGGCCCTGTCCGTCGAGGGGCTCGGCACCGTCGACCCGGAGGACTCCGCGGCACTGGCCGACGCCGTCGCGTCGGCCTCGGCCATCCTCATTTGCGCCCCGCCGGCGGCGGACGGCTGTCCCGGACTCAAGGCCCTGACGCCGGCCCTGGCGGCCGCGGACGTCTGGCCCGACTGGATCGGCTATGTCTCCTCGACCGCCGTCTATGGCGACCGCGCCGGCGGCTGGGCCCTGGAGGACAGCGAACTGAACGCCGCCTCGCTGGAGGGCGCGCGCCGCGTGCGAGCCGAGCGCGACTGGCTGGACGCGGGTCAGGGCATGGGACTGACGGTGCAGCTGTTCCGCCTGCCGGCCCTGTACGGCCCCGGCCGGTCGCCGCTGGACCGGCTGCGCGACGGCACGGCGCGGATCGTGCGCAAGCCGGGACAGGTGTTCAACCGGGTCCATGTCGAGGACGTCGTCTCGGGCCTGTTCGCCTCCATGGCCCGGCCTCGGCCGGGTGCCGCCTATATCCTGTGCGACGACGAGCCGGCGCCCGCCGATGTCGTCATGGAAGGCGGTGCGCGGCGTCTCGGCCTGCCCCTGCCGCCCGAGGTCGACCTCGACGATCCCTCGGTCTCCGACGCCATGCGGCGCTTCTACCGTGACTCCAAACGTCTCTCGAACGCACGGGCCAAGGCGGAGCTGGGCTGGCGTCCGCGCTATCCCGGCTGGCGGGACGGGCTGGAGGCGCTGATGGGTGGCTAGTGGCTGGTGGCCACTGGCCACCAGCCACTCTCATCACGCGCTAGACCGGCAGCAGGTTCCGCTGGCGGCTGTAGGCCATGGTGCCGATATTGGCGCCGGCGCGCAGGCCGACGCCCGTGCGGATCGGGGCCAGGATGATGCCGTCGGCGCGCTGGTAGTTCACACCCACGCCGCCGATCAGATAGGCCGTGCCCTCCACGCCGGGGTAGCGGCGATAGATCATGTCGGGGTGGTACAGGCCGTACACCAGGGTGAAGACCCGGCTGCCGTTGCCGCCCACGTCCCAGCCGACCGAAATCCCCTGCCAGTAGACCTCCTGCGACGCTGACAGGTCCTTCATGTGCAGGGCCCCGCGGCCGTAGCGCAGGCCGATACCGACCGCGCCGGCGGCTTCCTCGCCCGCGATATAGGCGGTGGGGCGGTCGCCGTTGTCGGCAAAGATGCGTTCGATGGCGGCGCCGATGGCCTCGGCGGCGATGCCCAGTTGGCGCGAGCCGGCGGCGACCAGCTCGTCGGCCGTATAGGCGGGTGCCTGGCCGTCCGAGGCGATCGGATAGGCGGGATCGGACTGCGGCTGCCCGCCCGTCGTGGCGCAGGCGGAAAGGCCCGAGGCACCGACGGTAGCGGCGAGGCCCGACAGGATCAGTTGGCGGCGATGCATGGTTCTGGCTCCGGAGGCAGGGACGGCCGCCCGCCTCACGCGGACGCTGACGGGCACCGTCGCCATTCTTTGAGTCAGCCTTGCGGCGGCAAGGTTAACGGGAGATTGCCGTGCGTCCTCCGGAACGGGTTGGGCGCTGTCCTGCGCGGCCCACCAGGTCAGTGCTTGTCGGTCTTGGCCGTCAACCAGTCCATCAGTGCCAGCAGCACGCCGGAGGTGACGAAGGTCAGGTGGATGATGACGCCCCACATCGCTTCATCGGTGTTGAAGGGTATGTCGTCCTTGCCGATATTCATGAAGAATTTCAGGAGCTGGATTCCCGAGATCGCCACGATCGAGGCGATCAGCTTCATCTTCAGGCCCGAGAAATCGACCGTGCCCATCCACGGCGGCCGGTCCGTTTCCCCGTCCAGATCCAGTTTGGAGACGAAATTCTCATAGCCCGAGAACATGACGATCAGCAGCAGATTGCCCGCCAGCGACAGGTCCACCAGCGTCAGCACGGCGAGCACGGCGTCGTTGGAGCTCATGCCCGGCCCGGCAGCGAACGCCTGCGGCACATAGTAGAACAGGTCCCGCAGGAACACGACCAGCAGCATCAGCAGGCACACGGCCAGCCCGGCATAGAAGGGGGCCATCAGCCAGCGCGACATGAACAGACCGCGTTCGAACGCCGTCTCGATCCTTGGTTTGATGCCCATCCCGACCTCCGCTTCCCCGGCCGTTGTGGCGGAGTGCTGCGACCGGTTCAAGAGAGCGATCAGCCCCTCAGGTGCGCGCCCAGTTTCTGGGCGGCGGCGACGATCCGGTTGGACAGGGCCTCTATGTCCGCCTCGGCGAGGGTCGCCGCGACGGGCTGGATGACGACTTCCAGCGCCACTGACTTGTGACCGTCCGGCACCCCGGTCCCGCGATAGACGTCGAACACCGACACCCCGGCGATCAGTGCCTTGTCGGCACCGGCGACGGCGCGGACCAGATCACCCACGGCCTTGCCGTCCTCGACCACGAAGGCGAAGTCGCGGGTCAGGGGCATGAGGTTGGCCAGATTGGCCGGACCCCGCGCCTTGGACTTCGCGCCGCGCGGCTCGGGCACCGCATCGAGCACGATCTCGAACGCCAGCATCGGCGCATCGGCGTCCAGCGCCTTGAGCACGCGCGGGTGCAGGGCTCCGAACTCGACCATGACGTTCTTCGGGCCCAGTTGCAGCCGTGCGGAGCGTCCCGGGTGCCACCAGTCGCGGTTCTGGCCCTGGGCCAGTTGCAGCGACGCCACGGGGGCACCCAGCGTCTCCAGCAGGGCGATCAGGTCGCCCTTGAGGCCGAACAGGGCGTCCTCCGGCGCGGCGCCCCAGTGGCGGGCGGCGCGCGGAGCGATCAGTCCGGCGATGACGGTGCGCTGACCGTCCGGCTGGTCGTTCAGATAGATGGGGCCGATCTCGAACAGGGCCGCGTCGGCGTGGCCGCGGGCGGCGTTGCGCGCCGCCGCCTGGATCAGATTGGGCAGGGCCGAGGGCCGCATACAGTCCAGATCAGCGGCGATGGGGTTCTCGACCCGAAGGGCGTCATCGCCGCCGCCGAACAGGGCGGCCGTCGACTGTTTGGTGAAGGACCAGGTGACCGCCTCGGCATAGCC
>CALRXX020000005.1:0-152920 GCA_943372245.1 bacterium | reverse complement strand
ACTGGCTGCTGCTGGGCGCGCCCCTGCCGATCGCCGCGCCGGTCCACATCTTCCAGGGACGCGCCGACGATGTCGTGCCCTGGCGGCACGCGACCGCCCTGGTGGAGCGTCTGGTCGGGGGGGACGTGCGTCTGGACCTGATCGAGGGCGGCGACCATCGTCTGTCCACGCCTGACGATCTGGAGCGTCTGATCGAGGCGGTTGAACGAATGCGGCTTCAGGCGTTTACTTGAATTCCCCCTCGCAAGGAGACCCCCGCCATGCGCCCACTGATCCTCGTTGCCCCCGCCGCCCTTCTGCTCGCCCTCGCCGCCTGCGCCTCGACCGCCGGTTCCGGCAGCTATGCCCAGGAACTCAAGCAGCTCTCCGACAGCTGCGAAGCGCGGGGCGGAATTCTCTCGCCCACCGGCCAGCAGAGCGGGCGTCCGCAGAACGACAACGTCTGCCGCATCACCGGCGGCGCGTCGCGTCTGACCAACGGCGGCTGACCCGGGCAGGGCAATCGCCGGCGCGCTTGCGCGCCGGTCTGGTCTAGAGAAGCGCGGCTATGGCCGCGCGGGCGGCCTCACCGAGGTCCGGTCGCTTCAGCGCCAGGGCGACATTCGCCCGCAACAGGCCGATCTTGTCGCCGCAGTCGTGGGTGACACCCTCATATTCGACCGCCGTGAAGGTCTGGTCCTTCATCAGCCGCGCCATGCCGTCGGTGAGCTGGATCTCGCCGCCCGCCCCGCGCGGCTGGTTCTCCAGAATGCCGAAGATTTCCGGCTGCAGGATGTAGCGGCCCGAGATCGACAGGTTCGACGGCGCCTCGCCCCGCGGCGGCTTTTCGACCATCCCCTTCATGCGGATATGACGTCCGTCCCGGTTCTCCGGATCGACGATGCCGTATTTGTGGGTTTCGCTCTCCGGCACGGCCTCGACGCCGATGACATTGCCTCCCACCCGGGCATAGACGTCGGCCAGCTGCTTCAGCGCTCCCGGCTGTGAATCCACGATGACGTCGGGCAGCAGGACGGCGAACGGTTCGTCGCCGATGATGTCCCGGGCGCACCAGACGGCGTGGCCGAGGCCCAGCGGCTGCATCTGCCGCGTGAAGCTCATCTCGCCGGCGCTGGCCAGCTCGGCGTTCATCATCTCGAGGATGTCGGTCTTGCCCTTGGCCAGCAGCTGGGCTTCCAGCTCGATCTGGTGATCGAAATAGTCCTCGATGGCACCCTTCGACCGTCCGGTGACGAAGACGATGTGCTCGATCCCGGCCTCGCGCGCCTCTTCGACGATATAGCTCAGGATCGGCCGGTCGACGACGTTCAGCAGCTCCTTGGGCGTGGTCTTGGTCCCGGGCAGAACCCGGGTGCCGAGGCCGGCGACAGGCAGAACGGCCTTGCGAAGGCGGCGGGCGGAAGCGGTCATGGGAAATCCTGAACGGGGAGGTCGGGCAGCCTAACGCATTGCGGGGCCGATGCGATCACTCGACGGTAACGGACTTGGCCAGATTGCGCGGCTGATCGACGTCCGTGCCCTTCTGGACGGCGGTGTAATAGGCCAGCAACTGGACCGGAATGGCGTAGATCAGCGGCGCGATCAGCGAATGGCACTCGGGCGCGTCGACGCGGCGGATGCCGGCGCCGTGCGGATCGGGGGCGGACTTCGGCGCGATCATGATCACCGGCCCACCACGCGCGGCCACCTCCTGCAGGTTGGAGGCGGTCTTTTCGAACACATCGTCCAGCGGGGCCAGGGCGATGATCGGCGTCAGTTCGTCGACCAGGGCGATGGGGCCGTGCTTCAGCTCGCCGGCGGCATAGCCCTCGGCGTGGATGTAGCTGATCTCCTTCAGCTTCAGCGCACCCTCCATGGCCAGCGGGAACATCGCGCCGCGACCGAGGAACAGAACGTCCGTGGCCTTGGAGATGTCCTGGGCGACGGCCTTGAGCTCGTCCTCCATCCGCATGGCCTCCGCGATCAGGCGCGGGGCCTCGAACAGGGCCTTGACCAGCTCGGCCTCCTTCGCGGCGTCGATCACCCCGCGTTGAACGCCGGCGGCGACGGCAAGGGCCAGCAGGGCGGCGACCTGGGCGGTGAAGGCCTTGGTAGAGGCCACGCCGATCTCCGGACCGGCATGGGTCGGCCAGAGGGTTTCGGCCTCCCGCGCCATCGACGATGAGTGGACGTTGACGAGGGCCGCGGTCCGGAGGCCCCTGGCCTTGCACCAGGACAGGCTGGCCAGGGTGTCCGCGGTCTCACCGGACTGGCTGACCGCCACGGCCAGGGTGCCCGGCGTCAGCGCCGGCTGGCGGTAGCGGAACTCGGACGCGATCTCGACGTCGCAGGGCAGGTTGGCCAGTTTCTCGAAGGCGTAGCGCCCGATCTGACCGGCGTAGAAGGCCGTGCCGCAGGCGACGATCTGGATACGGTCGATGGCCGCGAAATCGGCGGAGTCCGTCTTGGCCTTGCCGTTCACGAAATCGAGGTAGTGCGACAGGGTGTGCTGCACGCTGTCCGGCTGTTCGTGGATCTCCTTCTCCATGAAATGCCGGTACTCGCCCTTTTCGACGAGGGCCGAGGAGGCGGACACCTGGACGATCGGCCGGGTGACGGCGTTGCCGCCGACGTCGAACATCCGCGCGCCGTTGCGGTCGATGCCGACGTAGTCGCCTTCTTCCAGATAGGAGATCTGTGTCGTGAAGGGGCCGACCGCCAGGGCGTCCGAGCCCAGATACATCTCGCCCTCGCCCCAGCCGACCACCAGCGGACTGCCGCGCCGGGCGCCGAGGATCAGCCCGTCCTCGCCCTCGATCAGCACCGCCAGCGCATAGGCGCCGGTCAGCCGGTCCAGCACGCTCTTGAACGCGACCAGCGGGTCGTTGGCGGTTTCCAGCGCGCGGTCGAGGGCGTGGGCGACCACCTCGGTGTCGGTCTGGCTTTCGAAGACATGCCCCTCGGCCATCAGTTCGGCCTTCAGCTCGGCGAAATTCTCGATGATTCCGTTGTGAACCAGCACCACGCGCCCGGCCTTGTGGGGATGGGCGTTGACCGTGGTCGGGGCGCCGTGGGTGGCCCAGCGGGTGTGGCCGATGCCGACCGTGGCGGACAGCGGTTCGGCCAGCAGGACCGCTTCCAGTTCCCGGATCTTGCCCTTGGCCCGACGCCGCTCGATGCGTCCGTCGACCAGGGCGGCCACGCCCGCGGAGTCATAACCCCGGTATTCCAGCCGCTTGAGGCTGTCGATCAGACGGGGAACCGCCGGGCCTGTCCCGGTCACGCCGATGATGCCGCACATGGAATAGGCCCTCGAAAATCTGGATTCCCGCGCTTTGCGCACGGACGGGTAACGGTCTAAGCCGACCCTGGCTGTCAGCCGCCGGTGTAGGCGACGGGCGGCCCGGATTGCACCTAAAAAGCGGTTTCGCAAGATTTCTGCGTCGCCGTACTCAGAGGACAGGTCGCTTGGGCGAGAGACGATATTTCGGCACGGACGGCATTCGCGGTCGCGCCAACACCCATCCGATGACGCCGGAGGTGGCCCTGCGCGTGGGTCTCGCGGCCGGCCGCCTGTTCATGTCGGCGGACAATCGTCGTCACCTGGTGGTGATCGGCAAGGACACCCGCCTGTCTGGCTATATGATCGAGCCTGCGCTGGTCGCGGGCTTCACCTCGGCCGGTATGGACGTGCGGACGTTCGGGCCGCTGCCGACGCCCGGCGTGGCGCTGATGACCCGCTCGATGCGCGCGGACATCGGGGTGATGATCTCCGCCTCGCACAACTCCTATCTGGACAACGGCATCAAGCTTTTCGGCCCCGACGGCTACAAGCTGTCGGATGCGGTCGAGCTGAAGATCGAATCGATGATGGACCAGGCGCTGGACGCCGACCTGGCGCCGCCGGACGCGCTCGGCCGGGTCAAGCGCATCGACGATGCCCAGGCGCGCTATGTCGAGATCGCCAAGGCCAGCTTCCCCAAGGGTCTGAGCCTGCAGGGCCTGCGCGTCGCCATCGACTGCGCCAACGGTGCCGGCTACCGGGTCGCCCCGACCACCCTGTACGAACTGGGCGCCGAGGTCTGCGCCGTGGGCGTCGAGCCCAACGGCCTGAACATCAATGCCGACTGCGGCTCGACCCATCCCGAGACCCTGGCCGAGGCGGTCAAACGCTACCGCGCCGACATCGGCATCGCCCTCGACGGTGACGCGGACCGGGTCATCATCTGCGACGAGAAGGGTCAGGTCGTCGACGGCGACCAGATCATGGCCCTGGTCGCCCTGGACTGGGCGCGCCGCGGTCAGCTGGTCGGCGGCGGCGTGGTCGCCACCGTCATGTCCAACCTGGGTCTCGAGCGGGTGCTGAACGCCGCCGGCCTGACGCTGGAGCGCACCAAGGTCGGCGACCGCTATGTCATGGAGCGGATGCGGGCCGGCGGCTTCAACCTCGGCGGCGAACAGTCGGGCCACATCATCCTGCACGACCACGCCACCACCGGCGACGGCCTGATGTCGGCGCTTCAGGTGCTGGCGGTGCTCGTGGAAAGCGGCAAGCCGATGAGCGAACTGGCCCGACAGTTCGAGAAGGTGCCGCAGAAGCTGGAGAACGTCCGCTACACCTCGGGCAAGCCGCTCCAGAACGCCGGAGTCAAGGCCGCCATCGCCGACGCCGAGGCGCGGCTCGCCGGCGTCGGCCGCCTGCTGGTCCGTCCCTCGGGCACCGAAAAGCTGATCCGGGTCATGGCCGAAGGCGACGACGCGAAGCTGGTGAAGTCGGTGGTCGCCGATGTCGTCGCGGCGGTGAAGGCGGCGGGCTAGCCCCCTTCGATCGTCATCCCCGGGCTTGACCCGAGGATGACGGGTGGAAAGCAATCCCCGACCGGCGCAGTCTGCCCCGATGATTCCCGCCCGCCGTCCCGGCGTCCTCGCCCTGATCCCCGGCTTCGCCGCCTGTGTGGCGGTCGCCCTTGCGGCGGTCGCCGTCCAGACGCTGGAGTTGCGGCTGTTCGGGCGCGGCTGGATCGACGCCATCGTCCTGGCCATCCTCATCGGTGCCGCCATCCGCAGCGTCTGGACGCCGCCCGCGGCGCTGAAACCGGGTGTCGAGTTCAGCGCACGGACCCTGCTCGAGATCGCCGTGGTGCTGCTGGGTGCCTCGGTCAGCGCCGCGACGGTGATCGCCATCGGGCCCGGCCTGCTGGCGGGCACGGCGGTGGTTGTCGTTCTTGCGCTCCTCATCAGCTACGGGATCGGGCGGCTGCTGCGCCTGCCGCACCGGATGGCGGTGCTGATCGCCTGCGGCAACGCCATCTGCGGCAACTCCGCCATCGCCGCCGTCGCCCCGGTGATCGACGCCGAGGCCGATGACGTCTCCGCCGCCATCGCCTTCACCGCCGTGCTGGGTGTGGCGGTGGTGTTGCTTCTGCCCCTCCTGGGCGAGGCCCTGCGGATGTCAGAAGTCCGCTACGGCGTCGTGGCGGGCCTGACGGTCTATGCCGTGCCCCAGGTCCTGGCCGCCACCCTGCCCGTGGGCGCCGTGGCCAACCAGGCCGGGACCCTGATCAAACTGGTCCGTGTGCTGATGCTGGGGCCCGTCTGTCTCGGCCTCGCCATCCTGACGGCCGTTCGCGGACGCGGCGGGGAGGCGGTCACGGCCCCCCGGCGCGGTGTTGCGATCCATCAGCTGGTCCCGTGGTTCATCATCGGCTTCCTGCTGATGATGGCGGCGCGGTCCATGGGCCTGATCCCGGCCGACGCCGTGCCGGTCATGGCGGACACCGCCAAGATCCTGACCGGACTGTCGATGGCGGCGCTCGGGCTCAGCACCGACGCGCGGGCTGTGGCCCGGTCGGGCCTCCGCATCGCCTCGGTGGTCGTCCTGTCGCTGCTGGCGCTGCTCGGACTGGCGCTGGCGCTGATCTATCTGCTGGCGGTGGCCTGAGACCCGGCCAAACGGTCGACCAGACCCTCGATCCGCTTGCGGATGTCCGGCACGGCGGTGGTTTCCCAGAAGGCGGCGCGGGCGGGCGGGCCGAGGGCGAACAGGCGGGCGTCGGGTGATCCGTCGGCCGCCAGCAACCGCCCTTCGGCATCCAGGTCGAGACCTGTGCCCACGGGATCAAGCCGGGCGCGGCGGGCCGTGATCAGGGGGCCGGTCAGGGGATCGTCGAGCGCGGCATGGCCGGGGCCGGTGCAGTCGATCAGCCACTGGCCCGTGATCGGCGGCGGCGCGGATCCGTCCCGCGCGCGCCAGTGCAGCGCCACGCTGTCGTCGCCGGCCTCGATCCGTTCAATCCGGCCCGTCGCGCGGCGCAGGCGGCCGTCGGCCTGAAATTGTTTCATGGCTTCGTCGACATGGGCCGGAATGCGGTGGCGATGAACGTCCCACCAGGGCCGGAGATGCCGCAGCCAGCGCGCCCGGGTCTTGGCGTCCGCCTTGAACCACAACCCCGCCGTGACGGGGCGCAGCCCCTCCATCATACGTCGCCAGCTCCCGTCCGAGGTCAGCCGTCGGGCCTCCCTCAGCCGATCCGACAGGGCACCGGTCATCAAGGCTTCGGTCGGCGTTTCAGGGTGGTCGTGACCGGTGCCGTGGACCCGGGGCGTCAGGCCGTGGCGGGACAGGGCCGTGATCCGGCCCTTCCGGCCCGTGGCGTCCAGCCACAGAACCATATCGACCATGGTCAGGCCCGCGCCGACGATGATCACTTCATCCTGCGGCCCGATCCGCTCCAGGGCTGTGAGGGCCCAGGGATCCGCGATGATCCGGCGTGAGCCCTTGCCGGCCGTTTTGGGCGCAGGGTTGCCCGTCGCCAGCACCACCGCGCGCGCGTCGATGACCCGCCCGTCGGTCAGGCGCAGGCTGTCGCGTTCGATCTCCGCCACCTCGCCGGTGACGAGTTCGATCATGTCGGGATGCGCGAGCCGTACGCCGTTCAGCCGGTGCTGGAGATATTCGCCGTACAGCCTGCGCGGTGCGAACCCGTCGGGGTCCGCATGCTGCGGGCAATTGTCCCGCAGCCAGTCCACGAAGTCGCCGGGCTTGCCTTCCACCGCGCTCATGCGGTCGGACCGCACATTGAGCAGATGCCCCTCGAACGGCGTCGAATAGGCGAGGCCCGGCCCGAAAGTTCCCGTCCGGTCGATCAGGCTGCAGGCGAGGCCGCGTTCGGCCAGCCGCGCGGCCAGCATGGCTCCGGAGAACCCGCCGCCGACGATCACCACGCCCGGAACGCCGTCGGACACCGTGCCCCCTTCGCTGGTCTCAGAGTTGCTGATTATAGGCCCCGATTTCGGGATATTTCGCCAGCCTCGGCTTCACCTCTTCACGGAACAGTGCGCGCATGTCGGCCTCGGAGCGCATGCTCTCGACCACCACCACCAGCTCCGGCTTGTTGGACGAGGCGCGGACCAGGACCCACGAGCCGTCCTCCAGATGGACCCGCACCCCGTTGACGGTGATCGCCTCGACGATCTTGCGCCCGAGGATCGAGCCCCCGGCGTCGGCCAGCGCCTGATACTCGGCGACGATCCGCTCCAGCACGCCGTATTTCAGCTCGTCGTCGCAGTGCGGTGACATGGTCATGGACGTCCAGGCGTCGGGCAGGGCGGCCTTCAGCTGCGACAGGGTCTTGCCGGGATTGCGGTCCAGCATGGCCAGCACGGCCCCGGCGGCGACGATGCCGTCGTCATAGCCGCGGCCCAGCGGCGCATTGAAGAAGAAATGGCCCGACTTCTCGAACCCGGCCAGGGCACCGAGTTCGGCGGTCTTGCGCTTGATGTAGCTGTGGCCGGTCTTCCAGTAGACGACGTCGGCACCGTTCGACTTCAGCACCGCGTCGGTCTTGTACAGGCCGGTCGATTTCACATCGACGACGAAGGTGGCGTTCGGGTGCAGGGCCGACAGGTCGCGGCCCAGCATCAGGCCGATCTTGTCGGCGTAGATCTCCTCGCCGGTGTCGTCCACCACGCCGCAGCGGTCGCCGTCGCCGTCGAAGCCCAGCGCCAGCTCGGCCCCGGTCTCACGCACCCTGGCCGCCATCTGCATCAGCATGGCGTGGTCTTCGGGGTTGGGATTGTATTTGGGGAAGGTCCAGTCGAGGTCGGTGTCCATCTCGATGACCTCCGCCCCCATCCGGCGCAGGGCCTCCGGCGCGAAGGCCCCGGCCGTGCCGTTGCCGCAGGCGGCGACGACCTTGATCGGCCGGCTCAGCTTCACCCTGGCGGTGATCTCCTCCAGATAGCGCTCACGGAAGCCTTCGACCCGGGTCAGCGACCCGCCCGGACGGTTCACGCCCTCGCCGTTCAGCACGATGTCCTTCAGCCGCCCGATCTCGTCGGGGCCGAAGGTCAGCGGCGGATTGGCCCCCATCTTGACCCCGGTCCAGCCGTTCTCGTTGTGGCTGGCCGTGACCATGGCCACGCAGGGCGCGTCGAGGGCGAACTGGGCGAAATAGGCCGTCGGCGACAGGGCCAGGCCGATGTCCAGCACCTCCATCCCGCCTTCCAGCAGGCCGAGGGTCAGCGCCTGTTTCACGCTCAGCGAATAGGAGCGGAAGTCGTGACCCACGACGATCCGCGGCCTTTGGCCGATCTCGTGGACATAGGTCGCCAGTCCCAGACCCAGGGCCTGGATGCCGAGGAGGTTGATCTCCTTCTCGAGGATCCAGCGCGCGTCGTACTCGCGGAACCCCGTCGCCTTGACCAGCGGCGTCGTCTCGTAGTCGGCGGTGTTGGGTCGCAGGTCGGAGCGGGGCTTTTGCATCGTGAGCCTTGGGAAAGAAGGTTTGCAGCGCGGCTATAGGGCGCCGCAGGCCGCCCGGACAACAACGCGCAACGGTCGAAGGGGCTGCAGGCCGATCGTCGGGCCCTCGTCTTGACCCGCGCCGTCGGCGGTCCTACCCCCAACCGACTGCCCGGAGACCTGAATGCCCCGCCTGATCCTGCTCCGCCACGGCCAGAGCCAGTGGAACCTCGACAACCGCTTCACCGGCTGGGTCGATGTCGACCTGACCGCCGAGGGTGAGGCCCAGGCCCGGCGTGCGGGCGAACAGATCGCCGCGGCGGGCTTCCGCCCCTCGGTCATGTTCACCTCGGTGCTGAAGCGGGCGACGCGGACGGGTGCACTGGCCCTGCAGGCCGCCGGCCTCCGGGATGTGCCCGTGATCAACGACTGGCGGCTGAACGAGCGCCACTACGGGGGCCTGACGGGCCTGAACAAGGCCGAGACGGCGGCGACGCACGGCGAGGATCAGGTCCTGATCTGGCGGCGCAGCTACGACATTCCGCCCCCGCCCCTGGCGCCGGGCGGTGAATGGGATTTCGCGGCCGATCCGCGCTACGCCGGCCAGGCCATTCCGGACACCGAAAGCCTCAAGACCACCCTCGACCGGGTCCTCCCCTATTGGGACGAGGCCATCGCCCCGCGCCTCATTGCGGGCGAGGACGTGCTGATCGCCGCCCACGGAAACTCCCTGCGCGCCATCGTCAAACATCTGTTCAATGTGCCCGACGACCGGATCGTCGGCGTCGAGATCCCGACGGGCAATCCGCTGGAGATCGACCTCGACGCCTCGCTCAGGCCCGTCGCGGCCCGTTATCTGGACCCCGCTCGCGCGGCGGACTTGCCGCCGCTGGGAGCCGGCGAATGACCACCCCGCAGCAGGCCTCCGACGATATCCGGTTCATGGGCCGGGCCATCGCCCTGGCCAAGGACCGCATGGGCCAGACCTGGCCCAATCCGGCGGTCGGCTGCGTGATCGTCAAGGACGGCGAGGTTGTCTCGGAGGCCGCCACCGCTCCGGGCGGGCGCCCCCACGCCGAGGAACAGGCCGCGCCCGCCGCCGGCGACCGCGCGCGCGGTGCCACGGCCTATGTGACCATGGAACCCTGTGGCGCGCGGTCCTCGGGCCGCACCTCCTGCTCCCATTTCCTGATGGACTCGGGGATCAGCCGGGTCGTGGTGGCCGCGGTCGATCCGTCGCCCTTCGCCTCGGGCCGTGGCGTCGAGCGGCTCAGAAAGGCCGGCCTGCAGGTCGAGACCGGCCTGCTCGCGGCGGAAGCGGCGGTTCTCTATGAGGGCTACCTTCACAGGGTCGAGACCGGCCGCCCCATGGTGCGGATTGCGGCCGACGGCGCGGGCTTCGACGCCCGGTTCGCCGCCTCGGCCAAGGCCGACCTGACCACCGAGCTGAAGCGTCTGGGTGAGGCCGGCTACACCCGCGTCTGGGTCAGCCCCGGCGAACTGGCCGACGCATTGGCCGAACAGGGTCTTCTGACGCTCTAGGGTCGCCGAGTGGCTAGTGGCTAGTGGCTGGCCGACAATCGGGGCGAGGCGCTTGCTGCGCCGTCCTTCCGCCGCCAGTGATGCAGGCAACCACTAGCCACTAGCCACTAGCCACTCCCCGCCCTCCCCGTCACCCTTCCTTAAGTGGAGCCGTGCCATATCGGGACCATGTCGGGGAACACCGCCCAATCAGGTGCCAGAAGGCGCATCGAACAGTCGGAGCTGGACGCCATCTGCGCCCGGCACGACCGCCTGTGGCAGGCCAAGCCCGGCGGCGCGCGGGCGGTCCTGGCATGGCTCGATCTTTCCGGCCTCTCGCTCCGGGGCCGCAATCTCGCTGACGCGGACTTCGCCGCCGCCAATCTGATCGGGGCGGACCTCTCAGGCGCCAGGCTCGACAACGCCACCTTCTTCGGCGCGGACATGCAGGACTGCCTGCTGATCGATGCCAGCCTGCGCCGCGCCGATCTGCGCGGTGCAAGCCTGCGCGGTGCGGACCTGACCGGTGCTGACCTGTTCGAGGCCGATCTGCGCGAGGGCACGATCGCTGCCGCCGACGCCAAGCTCGGCTTCAGGATCGTCGAGGCCAAGACGCGCAATGACACCCAGGCCCAGGGGGCCTGCCTCGTCGGTGCCAATCTGGAACGCTCGAAACTCACCGGAATCGTGGCCGTGGCGGCGGACTTCTCCGACGCCATCATGAAGGACTGCAAGATGGTCCGGGCCAATCTGAAACAGGCCAGCTTCCGCGGGGCCGACCTGTCCGGAGCCGATCTGTCGGGTGCCGACCTGTCCGGTGCCGACCTTCGCGACGCGGTTCTCGTCGGCGTCAAGAGCGCCATGTGGCGGACGGACGGGGCGAACATGGCCGGCACGCTGACGGACGAACGCTCGTCCGGCAGTCCTGTCGGTAAGATCCCGGCCGCCGAAATGCTCGCCGAGCACGCCCAGTGGTGCGAGACCGGCGGCGCCGAGGGACGGCCCTCGGTCTTCGACGGCGTCGACCTGCGGGCGCTGCGCTCGATCCACGGCTACAATCTGACGGCGCTTTCCGCCCGCGGCGCGGTCTTCTACGGCCTCGACATGGAGGGGGTGCAGCTCCAGGGCGCGCATCTCGAGGATGCCGATCTGCGTTCCGTCAATCTGAAGGGGGCCGACCTCCGCGGAGCCCGGCTGGCCAGGGCCCGGCTGAACGGTGCCGATCTGCGCGGCGCCCAGCTGGGACCGTTGATGATCACCGCTGACCGTCTGCTCCCCGCCGACCTGACCGGAGCCTGCCTGCGCGGAACCGACCTCTCGGGCGCCGACCTCAATCGCGCAATCCTGACCGGCGCGGACCTCAGCCGGGCCGTCCTGTTCGGCGCCAGCCTGCGGCAGGCCGATTTGAGCGATGCGATCACCAAGGGCGCGCGCGGCCTCGAGACCATGGAGACCCTGGCATGACCTTTGTTCGCCGGCCCCTCTCCCAGGGCGACCTCGACATGTTCATCGCGGCGCATGAGCGTCTGGTCGAGGGACGTCCCGGCGGTCGCCGCCTGATGCTGAAATTCGTCGACCTCAACGGACTGGACCTGTCGGGCCGCAACCTGGCCGAGGCCGACTTCACCGGCTGCGCGCTGGAAAACGCCCGACTGGTCGGTGCCCGGATGAACGGTGCCGTCCTGTTCTGCGCCGATCTCCGGGGCGCGGACTTCACCGGTGCCCAGCTGGTGCGGGCGGACCTGCGCGGCGCCTGTCTTCGCGGCGCCAGCCTGATGAACGCCGACCTCACCCGCGCCGACTTCCGTGAGGGTGTCATCGCCGTGCCGCACGCCACCAAGGGCCTGGCGGCGGTCCGGCACGAGACCCGCCAGGGCATAGCCGACGGCGCGACCTTCGCCGGCGCTACCCTCGACGGCGGCCACCTGGACGGAATCACCGCCATGAAGGCGGATTTCTCCGACTGCTCCATGCGCGGCGCCATGCTGACCCGGGCCAATCTCAAGGACGCCAACCTGACCGGCGCCATGCTTGAGGACGCCTCGGTCGACGGTTGCAATCTCGAGGGTGCCCGGCTGACGGGGGCCATCCTGACCGGGGTCGCCGTCGAACGCGCCGACACCAGGCGCGCCGACATGACCGGCGCACTGCGCAGTCCGAGCGTCGATGCCCGATCCCGCGCCGACGGTCTGGCGGAACGGGCGCTGGACGCCAACGCCTGGGCGGAGAGCAGTGGCGTATTCGGCGAGCCGGCGATTTTCGACGGCGAGGATCTGCGTCCGCTGGGCGATCGTCTGAAGGGCCTGCGACTGCCCGGCCTCAGCGCCAGACACGCCTGTCTCGCCGGCATGGATCTCAGGGGCGTCGGCCTGCAGGGCGCCGGTCTCGAAGGATCGGACCTGCGCGGCTGCGACCTGCGCGGGGCGGACCTCAGAGGCGCGCGCCTGAACGGCGTCCTGCTCAACAAGGCCGACCTGCGCGGTGCCAATCTGGGGGCCCTGGCCATCGGCAAGGATCGCTCGATGCCGGTCATGCTGATCGAGGCCAACCTGCGCTTCGCGCGGCTTGAGGGCGCTGTTCTCAGTGGAGCCCGGCTGGACGGCGCCGACGTTTCCGGTGCCCGGATCGACCCCGGCACCCTGTCGGACGAGCAAGTGCTGGCGATCTCGGCCCAGGCCAGCGTCGCCGCCTGATCCCGCCCACGAAAAAGGGGCGACGCGAACGCCGCCCCTTCCCGGGTTGGTAGCCTGCCGCTCGCCGCGCGGCGGCTCGCTGCCTGGTCTGCTCAGGCCGCCTTGGGCTTCCTGCCTTCGATCAGAGGCTTGGCCGAGGCCTGGACGCCGATCTCGATACGGCGCGGCTTGAGTGCCTCCGGAAGTTCGCGGGCCAGGTCGATCGACAGCAGGCCGTCGGCCAGATCCGCGCCCTGGACCACCACATAGTCGGCCAGCTGGAAACGGCGCTCGAAATCGCGCTCGGCCAGGCCGCGATGCAGATAGGTCCGTTCCGCGCCCGCATCGTCATTGGCGGTCTTGCGGCCGGTGACGGTGAGCAGGTTCTCCTTGACCTCCAGGGTCAGTTCGTCGGGCTTGAAGCCCGCGACCGCGATCTCGATCCGGTAGGCGTTCTCGCCCGTCGTCTCGATGTTGTAGGGCGGCCAGCCGTTTTCCTGGCGGCTCGCGGCGGCGCTTTCCAGAAGGCCGGCCAGACGGTCGAAGCCGACGGCGGAACGGTACAGCGGGGTGAAATCATAGGTACGCATGGGTCATCCTCCTGGGGATCAGCAAGGTTGAACCGGTCCCGCGGTTTGAAGCCCGGACCGGCGGTGGGAGTTCAGTCCGGTCGGCCCGATGATCGGCCCCGTCCGGTCTGGAGGCCCCGAAATCGGCGGCCTCGGATCCGATGTGGGAAGCGCCGTGAAACCGTCAAGGGGCACCCCTCCCGCGCCAATCTGTCGCCGGCGGGCCGTCATGGGTTGCCCCTCGCCCCGGAGGCCTTAGGGTTCGCCGTCAAATTCTTCCGGGAGATCCCCAATGCGCCTGCTCGCCCTTGTCCTGTCGACCGCGCTTGCCCTGCCGGCCATGGCCGTCGCCCAGACCCTTCCGGCCATGCCGACGCTGGATGAAACCCCGGCCCAGCGCACGGTCCGCCGCGCCGCCATGACGCCGCCCGAGTTGCAGGAAGACGCTGCGCTTCAGGCGGCCATCGGCTCCGCGGCCCGGCCTGCCGCCGATGTGGCGCGCGACGTCTATCGCCACCCGTTCGAGACCCTGACCTTCTGGGGCCTGACCCCCGGATCGACGATCGTGGAGATCGAGCCGGGTCGCGGTGGCTGGTGGAGCGCCATCCTGCAACCCTACGCCGAGGCCACCGGGGGCAGGTATGTGGCGGTCAGCCGTCCGCTGGAGAGCATGGGTGTCGAGGACGGGACCGCCGACATGGTCGTCGTCGCCCGTGCCTTCCACAACTGGCACCGGTCGAACCCGTCCCGGACCGGCCCCTATCTGGCAGCCTTCTTCAAGGCGCTGAAACCGGGCGGCGTGCTGGCCATCGAACAGCATCGCAGCGTCGACGGCCTGAACCCCGACGTCACGGCGCCCACCGGCTACATGCCGGAAAGCTACGTCATCCGCGCCGCCCAGGCCGCAGGCTTTGTGCTTGAGGCCCGCAGTGAGCTGAACGCCAATCCGAAGGACGATCACGACCATCCCTTCGGCGTCTGGACCCTGCCGCCGGTGCGCACCAGCGCCCCGCGCGCCAACGTCGCCACGGACCGGCCGACGCCCCTGACCGAGGCCGAGCGCGCCGAGTTTGACGCGATCGGCGAAAGCGACCGCATGACCCTGCGATTCCGCAAGCCGGGATGATGTTCGCCTGTGCCCGGAACCGTTTTGACCGGGCCTGGGAACAGGGTTAAGCCCGGCCTCGGGTGGTTGGTCCGAAACGTGCAGAACCGGCCCCCAGGGGAACTGGATGATTAATTCGAGACAGGATTGGCGGTTGTCGCTGTCGCGCCGGGGCGTACTGTCCGGCGCTGCGGCTCTGACGCTGACGGGTCTCGCCGCCTGTGGTCGCAAGGAAAAGACCGCCGAACCGCCCCCGACCCCCGACGGTCCGCCGCAGGGCTCGCTGGAATGGGCGGTCGCCGGTCCCTGGCGGGCCCAGGACAAGGTCCGCGACGCCGCCCGCCATCCGATGGAAACCCTGCGCTTTTTTGGCCTCCAGCCCCGCATGACGGTGGTCGAATTCTGGCCGGGCAGCGGCTGGTGGACCGAAATCCTCGCCCCCTATCTCGCCGAGGGCGCGGGCAAATACGTCGCCGCAGGTTTCCAGACCGGCCCCGGTGCCGATCCGTCGCAGGTGGCGCTGATGGCGGCCTTCCAGCAGCGCTTCGCCAATGACCGTCGCCTCTATGGAGAGATCGAGCTCTCCGCCTTCGGCCCGACCTCTGGGCCGGTGACCGCCGCGGGCACGGCCGACATGGTCCTGTTCATGCGCAACATCCACGCCTGGATGGCCGCCGGCATCGCCGAAAAGGCCTTCGCCGACGCCTGGGCCGCCCTGCGCCCGGGCGGCGTCCTGGGCATCGAGCAGCACCGGCTCGGGCCGGAAGAAGATCAGGATCCCGCCGCGGCGAACGGATACGTCCAGGAGGCGTTTGTGAAACAGCTGGCGGCGGAAGCGGGCTTCGCCTTCGTCGCCGCCTCGGAAATCAACGCGAATGAAAGGGATACCAAGGATCATCCGTTCGGCGTCGAAACCCTGCCGCCCATGGGGCTGACGGCGCCGCGCGGTTCGCCGCCGAACCCGACCTTCGACCGATCGAAATACATCGCGATCGGTGAGAGTGACCGCATGACCTTGAAATTCAGGAAGCCAGAGTGAACCGAGCCGCCGCCTATGCCGCCAACGCGCCCCTGATGGGGGTTCCGGGCGCCTCCTCGCCTCCCGGCGGCGTGGGCGAATGGTTCCGCGGCGCCGGCGGCCTGCGCCTGCGCGCCGCCTTCTGGACGCCTTCGACCCTGGTGGCGAAAAAGCCGCGCGGCACCGTGATCGTCAGCCCCGGCCGGACCGAGCCGATCGAGAAATATTTCGAGGTCATCGGCAATTTCCTCGCCCGCGGCTGGTGCGTCCTGGCCCACGACTGGCGCGGTCAGGGCCTCTCCGCCCGCCTGCTGCCGGACCGGCTGAAGGGCCACGCCCGGGCGGTGGAAGAATTCCTCGACGACTACGCCCGGCTGCTGGACGCCTGGGAAGGCCGCGCGCCCAAGCCGTGGGTCATGGTCGGTCACTCCATGGGCGGCACGCTCAACCTGATGACCCTGGAGGCCGGCGAGAGCCGGTTCTCGGGCGCCATCCTGTCCAGCCCCATGCTGCGCATCAAGACCGGCAAGCGCTCGATGTGGTCGGTGAAGCTGGCGGTGCGCTGGAACCTGCGGCACGGCAAGGCGGGCGACTATGTCCTCGACGACGCCGATGATCCCTTCGACCACACCTTCGAGAAGGACGCCCTGACGTCCGACGAGAGCCGCTACGAACAGTGGCGGCAGCAGTTGTACGCCTGCCCGCACCTGGCCGTCGGCGGTCCGACCTGGGGCTGGCTGGCCTTCGCGCTCGACGCCGGTGAACGCTCGCTGAAGCCGAAAGCGCTCAAGGCCGTCCGCATTCCGGTCGCCATCGTCCAGGCGGCCGAGGACGACCGCGTCTGGAAGCAGACCAGCAAATGGGCCGCCAAACGCCTCGGCCGTGGCCGCTATGTCGAGATTCCGGGTGCCAAGCACGAGATCATCATGGAGGCCGACGACATGCGCGCGGTCTTCCTGGAAGAGTTCGATGCCATGGGTGCCTATGTCTCCCCGATCGAGGACCTGTCGCCCGTGGCGGTTCCCCCGGCGCCTGAACCCGCCCCCGAGTCCGTGCCGACCGAAGCGGCCTGATCAGAGCGCCGCGCGCCGCAAGGTGACCAGCGCCTGCTCGCGGATGCCGACATCGCCCACGGCGAGGATCTGCCCGTTGCCGTCCGGCGTCTCGCCGCGCCAGTTGGTGACCTCGCCGCCGGCCGCCTCGATGACGGGGACCAGGGCTGACCAGTCCCAGATCTTCAGCCCGCTCTCGACCACCAGGTCGATCCGGCCCGCGGCCAGCATGGCGTAGGCATAGGCGTCGCACCCCAGGCGGGCCAGCCGGGCGGCGGCGCGCACCTGGGTCCAGGCTCCCAGCTCGGAGCCCGTGAACAGGTCGGGATCGGTGGTGGCGATGAGGGCGTCGGTCAGGCGAGGGCAGGGCCGCACGGCCAGCGGCGTCTCGGTTCCGCCCTTCAGCAGGCGCGCGCCCGACGGGCCGCCGAGGAAGATCTCATCCAGACAGGGCTGGCCGATCACGCCGACGCTCGGTCGGCCCCCGGTGCGCAGGGCGATCAGATTGGTCCACAGCGGCAGGCCGGCGATGAAGGCGCGGGTGCCGTCGATGGGGTCGAGGACCCACACGTGGTCGGCCTCCGGCCGGTCCTCGCCATACTCCTCGCCGATGACGCCGTGGTCGGGATAGCGGGCCGCGATCAGGCTGCGGATCGCCGCCTCTGCCTCGCGGTCGGCCTGGGTCACCGGATCGAAGGCGCCGGGGCCGCCCTTGTCCGCCTCCTCATACGCGCCGCGGAAATACGGCAGGGAGACGCGGGCGGCCTCACGGGCCAGATCGACGGCGAACAGTTCGTACTCGGTCATGGGAGGGCCGAGTGGCGAGGGGCGAGGGGCGAGTCAAGCGATCGGTGCAACAATCGCCGGACGGGCCGACCCTCGACACTCGTCTCCCATCACGCCGCGTTGCCCTCGGCGTGGAGTGACTTGGCGAGATCGAGCAGGCGGCGGCGCGGGCGTTCGCCCAGCTGGTAGTAGGCCTGGATCAGGTCGAGGGTTTCTTTGCGGGAAAACATCTCGCCGCCCTGGTTGGCCGCCTCCTTGCGTTCGATGGCTTCTTCCAGACCGTCATAGAAATAGCTGACGGGCGACTCGAGCGCCTCGGACAGCTGCCACAGACGCGCGGCCGAGATGCGATTGGCGCCGCATTCGTATTTCTGGATCTGCTGGAAGCGGATCCCGACCTGGGTGGCCAGCTGCTGTTGCGTCAGGCCGAGGAGGCGCCGGCGGCGGCGCAGGCGGCGGCCCAGGTGAAGGTCGATATCGGTGGCCATGGCCCCATTTCCCTTTGTTGGCGGGCTGTCCCGAAGCGGGACGGCTCGCCCTTCAAGTGGCAAGCACCATGCCGCGCTCCCGTGACGGGGGATTGTCAATGAGCGGTGTTTTGCGATGGGACGCGCAACCGTTGCCGCACCGGCGCATTACGGCGTGGAGACACGCTGTCTGAGGAAGGGACCACCAATGAACATTGTTTTCTGGATCATCGTCGGCATCATCGCCGGATTCCTGGCCGAGAAGATCATGGGCCGCAGCCATGGCCTGCTGACCAACCTGGTCGTCGGCATCGTCGGTGCCGTCCTTGGCGGTTTCATCGCCAATGCGCTGGGCTTCGCCTGGGGCGGCTGGATCGGCTCCACCATCGTCGCCACCATCGGCGCCTGCCTGCTGCTGTTCCTTCTGGGACTGGTCAGGCGTCGCGCCTGACCCGACCTCCGTCGGGCAAATGAAAAGGGCGGCTCCTCCCGGAGCCGCCCTTTGTCACGTTCAGGCGCCGGGCCCTACTCCTCGCGGACGCGCTTCTTGCGGAACGAGGGGTTCAGCACGGCCTTGCGCAGACGGATCGACTTGGGCGTGACCTCGACCAGTTCGTCTTCCTCGATATAGGCGATGGCCTGTTCCAGCGACGGACGGCGCGGCGGGGTCAGGCGAACGGCCTCATCCTTGCCGGCGGCGCGGATGTTGTTCAGCTGCTTGGCCTTCATCGGATTGACGTCGAGGTCGTCCCAACGGGCGTTCTCGCCGATTATCATGCCCTGATAGGTCTTCTCGCCGCCGCCGACGAACATGATGCCGCGGTCCTCGAGGTTCCACAGGGCGAAGGCGGCGGTCTCGCCGTCGCCGTTCGAGACCAGCACGCCCTTCAGGCGGCCCTCGATGGCACCCTTGTGCGGCTCATAGTGGCTGAACACCCGGTTCAGCACGCCCGAACCGCGCGTATCGGTCAGGAATTCGCCCTGGTAGCCGATCAGCGAGCGCGACGGCGACTTCAGCGTCAGGCGCGTCTTGCCGGCGCCCGACGGGCCCATGTCCTTCAGCTCGGCCTTGCGGGCCGACAGCTTTTCGATGACCACGCCGGTGTATTCGTCGTCGACGTCGATGACGACGTCCTCGATCGGCTCCAGCCGCTCACCGTTCTCGCCGGTCTGATAGACCACCCGCGGACGCGAGATCGACAGTTCGAAGCCTTCGCGGCGCATGTTCTCGATCAGCACGCCCAGCTGCAGCTCGCCGCGGCCGGCGACCTCGAAGGCGTCCTTGCCGCCCGTCTCGGTGACGCGGATGGCGACGTTGGCTTCGGCTTCCTTCAGCAGGCGGTCACGGATGACGCGCGACTGGACCTTGTCGCCTTCGCGGCCGGCCAGCGGGCTGTCATTGACCGAGACGGTCATGGAGATGGTCGGCGGATCGATCGGCTGGGCGGGCAGGGCCTCGGTGACTTCCAGCGCGCACAGGGTGTCGGCCACGGTGGCCTTGGACATGCCGGCGATGGCGACGATGTCGCCGGCCTCGGCACTGTCGACCGGCTGGCGCTTCAGGCCGCGGAAGGCGAGGACCTTGGTGATGCGGCCCTGTTCCAGGATCTTGCCGTCGCGCGACAGGGCCTTGATGGCCATGCCGGGAACGGCCTTGCCGCTCTCGATGCGGCCGGTCAGCAGGCGGCCCAGGAAGGGGTCGCTCTCGATCAGCACGTTCAGGATCTGGAACGGCTTTTCCGCCGCCTCGACCTGCTTGGGCGCGGGCACGTGGTCGACGATCAGGTCGAACAGCGGGCCGAGGTTGTCGCTCGGCTGGTTCAGATCCAGCGTCGCCCAGCCGGCGCGGCCCGAGGCGTAGATGTGCGGGAAGTCCAGCTGCTCGTCCGTCGCGCCGATGGCGGCGAACAGGTCGAAGGCGGCGTTGTGGACCTTGTCGGGATCGGCGTGGGCGCGATCGACCTTGTTGATGCACAGGATCGGACGCAGGCCCATCTTCAGGGCCTTGGTCAGCACGAATTTGGTCTGGGGCATGACGCCCTCTTCGGCGTCGACCAGCAGGACGCAGCCGTCCACCATGCCCAGGATGCGCTCGACCTCGCCGCCGAAGTCGGCGTGGCCGGGGGTGTCGATGATGTTGATCCGGGTCTCGCCCGCCTTGCCGTTCCACAGCACGGACGTGCATTTGGCCAGGATGGTGATGCCGCGCTCGCGCTCCTGGTCGTTGGAGTCCATGGCGCGCTCGGTCGTCGCCTCATTGGCTCGGAACACGCCGGACTGGGCCAGAAGCTGGTCGACCAGCGTGGTCTTGCCGTGGTCGACGTGGGCGATGATGGCGACGTTGCGCAGATTCATTTGACTATCAGACGTGCAAGGCGGCCGGCCCGGGCGAAAGTTTGGGACGGCGGCTGGGTTCAGGCGACGGTGCGGGGAGCGCGCGCCTCATACAGGGGCGCACGCGGAAACGCCAGTGCGTGACGAACACGCACCGGCGTAACGGCGGTTCTATCGCCGAGGAAAGCGGCGGGGAGAGGGCGGCGTCAGACTTTCGCCGACCGGTTCCGCACCCATCCGTAGAGCACCAGCGTCAGCACCGCGAAGGCGGCGAGCCCCGCCAGCATGGCCGGCCAGGTCGAGCCCTCGGGCACCATGGCGAAGGGCGCGTCATTGCCGGTCGAGACGATGACGCCCGCCGTCATGACGAGGAACAGGCTCTCGCCGACGATCAGGCCCGAGGCCAGCAGCACGCCCATGCGGCGGCCGACATCGGCGAACCGGGTATTCTTGATCGCCTTGTCATAGACCCAGCCGCAGATCGCCCCGACCACCAGCATCGTGGTCACGGCCGCCGGCAGATAGAAGCCGATGCCCACGGCCAGCGGCGGCAGTTTCATCTTGCCCCTGGTGGCGCCGTTCAGCACCGCATCCAGCACGATGATCACCACACCGATGACGGCGCCGATGCCGATCAGGTCCCAGCGCAGGTCGCCGCCGATCACCCCCTTGGCCAGCGCCGAGATCAGGGTCGCCTGCGGGGCTGCCAGCGGCTCGTCGGCGATCCCGGGGGGGCCGCCCTCGAAGCCGAAGGCCTTGTTGAGCAGGTTCAGGATCAGGGGGATGACGATGGCGCCGGCGAAGACGCCGACGATCAGGGCCGTCTGCTGCCGCCACGGCGTGGCCTGCACCAGCTGGCCGGTCTTCAGGTCCTGCAGGTTGTCGTTGGCGATGACGGCGACGGCGAAGACCACGGCCGTAACGATCAGGGCGAAGGCCACCACCGAGGGGTCCGCCGGCAGGCCGGCCAGCGCCAGAACGCCCAGCATCAGCACCGAGGCGATGACGATGGCGAGGATGCCCACGCCCGACACCGGACTGTTCGACGAGCCGATCAGCCCGGCCATGTAGCCGCAGATGGCCGCCACGGCGAAGCCGATGAAGACCACATAGATCAGGCCGCCGCCGACCAGCAGGGCGGTCGAGCCGGCGAGGGTCGGATTGCCCTGGGCGAACCAGGCCAGGATGAAGCCGATTCCGATCAGGCAGGCGACCGAAAGACCGGCCACGATATTGATCGGAATGTCCTGCTCGGTCCGGTCCAGCACCTCGCCGCCCTGACGGCGGCGGTTGGCGGCCAGGGCCGAGGTCAGGCCGCCGATCAGCGGACCGGCCAGCTTGATCAGCGTCCAGATGGCGGCCACGCCGATGACGCCGGCCCCCATGAACCGGACCTCGCGCCGCCAGACCGTGCTGGCCAGCTCCTCGGCGCTCACGCCTGCGGGCAGGGTGGTCGCGATCGAGGGAATGCCGTGGGCCGTCAGCCAGGCGATGGTCTCGGGCGAGGTCAGGATCGGCACGGCGATGCACCAGGCCAGGATCAGGCCGAACAGCTGGGCCAGACCCACGGCCAGGCCGATCAGATGGCCGGCGCCGAGCAGGGCGAACTGCATGCCGAAGCCGATGCCCGTCGCGCCACCGCCCAGGGCAGCCGGCAGTTTGATGAACCGCGCCGCCTCGCCGGCGAACACGCGCCCGGCGACCAGCAGGGCATAGCCGGCGGAAACGACGGAGCCCCAGATCACGACCCACAGGCCCGAGGCGTTCTCGCGCACCGCGCTCTCGGTCTGCTCGGCCCCGCGCGACCCGACGGTCAGAACCTCGGCCGCGGCGACGCCTTCGGGATAGGGCAGGCCGGCGTCAACGACGAGCGCGCGGCGCAGGGGAATGGAGAAGGTCACGCCCAGAACGCCGCCGAAGACGCAGATCAGCACCGACTCCCAGAACGGGAACTCCAGCCACCAGCCGACCATCACCAGTCCGGGCAGGACGAAGATGATGGAGCTCATGGCCCCGCCCACCGACGCCACGGTCTGGACGGTCATGTTTTCCCAGATGGTCGAGTCCTTGAACATCCGCAGGATGGCCATGGAGATGACGGCCGCCGGAATGGCCGAGGCGAAGGTCAGGCCGACCTTCAGACCCAGATAGGTGTTGGCGGCGGTGAAGACGACGGCCAGCAGGCAGCCCAGCACCAGGGCGCGCAGCGTCAGTTCGATCCGTTTGACGCCGCCGACAGGCGCGCTCGCGGGTGTCTCGGTCATTTGGGTTTCCTCTCCCTTGTTGCAGCGGAGGTAAGCCGGAAACCGCCCGGGTGGCTAGAGGTGATTGGTGGTTGGTGGTTGGTGATTGGTAATCGCCAGGGGCTCCGGCCCGGACCGGTCCTGCGCCGCTGGTGGAGGCCACCAACCACCAATCACCAATCACCAACCACCCGTCCATTGACTCCCGCCCCGCCCCGGCGGAGCCTCACCTCAAACGGGGAGAGACACGATGAAGCGGATCATGACAGCGGCCGTCGTCGGCCTGATGTGCCTCGGCGGCACGGCCGGCGCCCAGGATGCCCGCACGCCCTCGGCGGATATCGTCGAGGCCCGTCAGGCGGCGATGATGCTGTCGGGCGTGGCCATGGGCTCCATCAAGGCGGCGATCGACGCCGGCCAGCCGATCGCCAGCCAGCGTTTCCCGACCCGCGCCCTGTCGCGCTGGGCCCATGCCGTCCCCGGCGCCTTCCCGGCCGGCAGCGGCGCCGAGGCGGGCGTGCGGACCAACGCCAAACCCGAGATCTGGAGCGACCGCGCCGGCTTCGAGGCGAAGGCCGCGGACTACGCCGCCGCCACCGACCGCCTTGCTGAACTGGCCGGCGGCGATGACGCCGCCGCCTTCGCCGCCCAGTGGACGGTGGTGCGCGCCAGCTGCCAGGCGTGCCACGACGGGTACAAGGCCGGATGAGATCGTAGGGCTTGGGGCTTGGGGCTTAGGAAGTAGGGGCTGGGCTGCTAGACCGATCACGGTCACCCCTACCCCTAAGCCCTAAGCCCTAAGCCCTAAGCCCTAACCCCCAAGCCCTCCCATCATGCCCGAACTCCCCGAGGTCGAAACCGTCCGTCGCGGCCTTGAGCCCGTGCTCACCGGCGCGCGCCTGACGCGGGTGCGCCAGAACCGCCCCGACCTCCGCTTTCCCTTTCCCGACCGGTTCGTCGAGCGGCTCGAGGGGGCGACCGTCGAACGCCTCGACCGCCGCGCCAAATATCTGCTGTTCCCCCTCTCGACCGGAGAGACCTGGGTCAGCCACCTCGGCATGACCGGCCGTTTCACCCTCGACGGCGAACAGCTGGGCGAGTTCGAGGAGGCCGCGCCGATCGCGGGCAAGCATGAGCATATGAGTCTCTGCGCCGTGCGCGACGGCGTCACGACCCGCGTCGGTTTCGCCGATGCCCGCCGCTTCGGCTTCATGGGACTGATCCCGACCGGCGCGGTCGAGGCCCATCCCTGGTTCGCCGCCCTCGGCCCCGAACCGCTCGGCAACGGCTTCTCCGGCGCCCACCTCGCCGAGGCCTTCTCGGGCCGCAAGCAGAACATCAAGGTCAGCCTGCTGGACCAGCGCAACGTCGCCGGTCTCGGCAACATCTATGTCTGCGAGGCCCTCTACCGCGCCCGCATCTCGCCGCTGGTCGCCGCCGGAAAGGTCTCCAGGCCGCGCCTCGAAACCCTCGCCGCCGTGGTCCGCGACGTCCTGAATGAGGCCATTCTCGCCGGCGGTTCGACGCTCAAGGATTTCGCCAATGCCGACGGCGGCCAGGGCTATTTCCAGCACCGCTTCGACGTCTACGGCCGCGAGGGCCAGCCCTGCCTGGCCGAGGGGTGTTCCGGCGTGATCAAGCGCACCGTCCAGGCCGGCCGCTCGACCTTCTGGTGTCCGGGGTGTCAGAAACGGTGATTGGTGGTTGGTGATTGGTGTCTTCTGAGCGACCCTTCCGCCGCCTGTTCTTCACACCCGCCAACCACCAACCGCCAACCACCAACCACCAACCACCAACCACCAACCACCCCTTGCCCCACCGCATCATCCTCTTCCGCGGCATGAACACCGGCGGCGTCCGCGCGCCGGTGGTGGAGCAGCGCGCCATGGCTGCCGCCATGGGGCTGAAGAACCCGCGCACCCTTCTGGCCAGCGGTAATCTCGTCGTCGAGAGCGACAAGGCGACGGACGCCCTCGAACACGACATCGAGGCCGCCATGGAGAAGACCTTCGGCCTCAAGGTCGCCGCCATGGTCCGCACGCCGGACCAGTGGGCCAGGCTGGTCGCCGCCAACCCCTTTCCCGACGAGGCCGCCGCCCATCCGTCGAAGGTGCTGGTCATGGTCATGAAGGACGGGATCCGGCCGGGCGCGCTCGAGGCCCTGCGCGCCTTCGCCGTCGGCGACGAAAGGGTCGAGGCCGCGGCCGGTGCCCTGTTCTTCTGGCATCCCGACGGCCTCGGCCAGTCGGTCATGGCTGGCAAGGCCACCCCGCGACTGATCGGCACGGGCACCGGCCGCAACTGGAACACGGTGCTGAAACTCGGTCAGATGGTGGGGCTTTCGAGTGGTGAGTGATCAGTGATGAGTGGGTGCGTGCGAACACCGGCGCTCGAATGCGTGGCTCGGACGTGGACGCATCAGCCACCAACCACTAATCACCAACCACCCGACCCATCTCGTCTCTCCGGAAGCCCCTCATGGCCGACACCTTCTCCACCCTCCTCATCGAACGCCACGCCGACGGCTATGCGCTGGTGACCCTCAACCGGCCCGAGGCGCTGAACGCCCTCAACTCGGCCCTGTTCAGGGACCTGTCGGACTTCCTCGACGCGGTCGAGCACGATGACAGCGTCCGCTGCCTCATCCTGACCGGCTCGGGCGACAAGGCCTTCGCCGCCGGCGCCGACATCAAGGAGATGTCGGACCAGACCTATGCCCAGATGTACACGGGCAATTTCTTCGCCCTCGGCCACGACCGCATCACCCGCTTCCGCAAGCCGATCATCGCCGCGGTCAACGGCTTTGCCCTCGGCGGCGGCTGCGAACTGGCCATGCTGTGCGACTTCATCGTCGCCAGCGAAAAGGCCAAATTCGGCCAGCCCGAGATCAACCTCGGCGTCGCCCCCGGCATCGGCGGCAGCCAGCGCCTGACCCGTCTGGTCGGCAAGTCCAAGGCCATGGACATGGTCCTGACCGCCCGGATGATGGACGCCACCGAGGCCGAGCGCGCCGGCCTCGCCAGCCGCGTGGTCCCGCACGACACCCTGCTGGACGAGGTCCGCAAGATCGCCGCGAAGATCGCCTCGCAAAGCCCGCTGGCCGTCATGGCCAACAAGGAAATGGTCAACGCCGCCCTCGAGACCACCCTGACCCAGGGCGTCCAGTTCGAACGCCGCCTGTTCCACAGCCTCTTCGCCTTCGAGGACCAGAAGGAAGGCATGGCGGCCTTCGTGGAGAAGCGGAAGCCGGTGTTCACGGGTCGCTGAGACTCGCCTTGAACCCGCCCGGCGTTTCCGCTATAGCCGCGCGCTCTTCGAGATTTCCCCGCCGTGGACGGTGTTCCGCGGCGTTTCCGTTCGTAAGGTTTGACTGATGGCCAACAATCCCGGCGCCAAGAAAGCGATCCGCAAGATCGCTGCCCGCACCGAAGTGAACAAGGCGCGCCGCACGCGCGTCCGCACCTTCCTGCGCAAATTCCAGGAAGCCGTCACGGGCGGCGACGCCGGTGCGGCGAAGACCGCCTTCATCGAGGCCCAGTCCGAGCTGATGCGCGCCGTCTCCAAGGGCGTGGTTCACAAGAACACGGGGTCGCGCAAGGTGGGACGTCTCGCCGCACAATTGAAGAAGATGGCCGCCGCCTGATTTTTCGGACCCCGGACGGCCTTTCATCGGGCTGTCATGGCAAAATCCAGCGATTCCAACGGCGAGGGCGCGAAGGCTCCCTCGCCGTTTGCACGTGCGCCGGTAACCTCTGTCAGGCGTATCGGCACTCGCTCGTGTGGCGAAAACGCGTTTTTCGTTGACGGTGTTTGGCTTTAGCGGAGTCAACAATTTTAACTGCGATTCGAGTCGCGAATCAGCGTTGACGCCCCCCTCCCCGAGGGTAAGTTCGGGCCGCTGACGCACTTCCATTCCCATACGGAATGAAAGCGGCGCGGAACCAGTTTTCGTGTCGGCGTGAGACGTCTGTTCCAGAGTTCGACCCCACCCGCGAGGCACCTGCCTCGCAGGACAGGAGAAGTCGTCCCGGTTCCAGACGTCTCCCGAAGGGCGCCAGGTGATGGGTCTCAAGGGTGGCTTGACGATGATGGGGAGCGTGCAAATGGCGGGGATGACGGATCCGGATCGCATCTGGACCGAGGCGGCGGGCCGTCTGCGCAGCGAGATCGGCGAGGGGCCCTTCAGCTCCTATATCGCCCCCTCGGCCGTGCGCGCCGACGGTGCCGGCCAACTGATCCTCGTCACCCCCACCGCCTATGCCCGCGACTGGGTGCGCAAGAACGCCCTGCGCCGCATGAACGAGCTGTGGCTGGGCCTCGACGGCCTGTCGCGCCGGCTCGACGTCCGTTGCCGCGCCGAAATGGGCTCGACCCCCTCGGCCTCCCAGGTCGCCGCCGGCCGCGCCGAGGGCGCCGCCGTCATTCCGCTGCAGCCGGTCGTCATCCCCATGCCGACCGTGCCGCCCGTCGCCGACGGCGCCCGCGCCGTGCGCGCCGCCGGCCTGCAGGACCGCCTGACCTTCGACAGTTTCGTGGAAGGGCAGGGCAATGCCTTCGCCCTGGCCATCGCCCGCCAGGCCGCCGCCTGGGCCGACGGCCATTTCAACCCGATCTTCTTCTGCGGCCCCTATGGCTACGGCAAGACCCACCTGCTCAACGCCATCGCCTGGGAGGCCCAGCGTCTTCGCCCGGACGCCCGCGTCGTCTATCTGACCGCCGAACGCTTCCTGTCGACCTTCGTCCGCGCGGCCCAGGACCGCACCATGGCGGCCTTCAAGGACAGTCTGCGCAACGCCGACATGCTGCTGATCGACGACGTCCAGTTCGTCGGCGGCAAGGCCGGCACCCAGGAAGAACTGCTCTCGACGCTGACCGCCCTGATCGAGGACGGCAAGAAGATCATCCTCTCGGCCGACCGCCCGCCCATGGCCCTGACCGAGGTCGAGCCGCGCCTGCGCAGCCACCTCGCCTCGGGCCTGACCTGCCCGGTCGAGCCCGCCGACCGCGCGCTCAAACTGGCCGTCGCCCGCAACCGGATCGAGGCCCTGGCCCGGCTCGGCGTCGTCTCCGGCGAGGCCCGGGCCGAGGTGCTGGAACACCTGGTCGACCGCACCCCCGGCTCGATGCGCGAGCTCGAGGGTGCCGTGAACACCCTGGCCGCCGTCGCCGGCGCCCGCCTGTCGGCCCTCAGCGTCGACGAGACCCAGGCCCTGCTCGGCTCGGCCCTGCGCGGCGGGCCCGAGCGCCGCATCACGGTCGATGAAATCCAGAAGACCGTCGCCGAGCATTTCAGCCTCAAACAGGCCGATCTGCTCAGCGAGCGCCGCACCCGCGCCGTCGCCCGCCCGCGCCAGATCGCCATGTGGCTGTGCAAACAGCACACGACCCGCTCCTACCCCGACATCGGCCGCCGCTTCGGCGGGCGCGACCACACCACGGTCCTGCACGGCGTGCGCAAGATCGAGGAGCTGATGGCCCTGGACGACCAGATCGCCCGGGATGTGGAGACGCTGACGCGCAAGCTCAGGGGTTAGGGATGAGGGATTGGGGATTAGGGACCAGGGATTAGGCCGAGACGCCGGTGGCGGGGATTATCCACACATCGATGTGGCGGCGTCCCTAATCCCCAATCCCTCATCCCCAGTCCCTTCCTTGCCCCGCCCGGCCAATCCGCTAGAGTCCATAGCCCTATCTCTTTGCGGCGGCTTGTGAGTCGCCGGCGGCGGGCGAGACCACATGCAACTGACCATCGAACGATCCGCGCTCCTCAAGGCCCTCGGGCACGTGCAGAGCGTCGTCGAGCGCCGGAACACCATCCCGATCCTGTCCAACGTCCTGCTCAGCGCCGGCTACGACAAGCTGTCGTTCGCCGCCACCGACCTCGACATGGAGATGGTCGACGAGGCCGAGGCCCAGGTGAATGTCGAGGGCCAGATCACCGCCCCCGCCCACACCCTCTATGAGATCGTCCGCAAGCTGCCCGACGGCGCCGAGGTCTCGCTCAGCTACAACGGCGACGACCCCCGTCTGGTGGTCCAGGCCGGGCGCTCCAAATTCAACCTGCCGGTCCTGCCGGCCGGCGACTTCCCGGTCATGTCGACCGACACCTCGGGCACGCGTTTCGCCATGCCCAAGGAAGACCTGGCCCGGCTGATCGACAAGACCCGCTTCGCCGTCTCGACCGAAGAGACCCGCTACTATCTGAACGGCCTGTACCTCCACACCGTGGCCGAGGCCGGCATTCCGCTTCTGCGCGCCGTGGCCACCGACGGCCACCGTCTGGCCCTCGCCGAGACGCCCGCGCCTGAAGGGGCCGCCGGCGGCCCCGGCGTCATCGTCCCGCGCAAGACCATCGACCAGGTCCGCCGCCTGCTCGACGACGGCTCCGGCGCGGTCGAGGTCATGGTCAGCCCGCAGAAGATCCGCTTCGAATTCGGCAACGCCAGCCTGACCTCCAAGGTCATCGACGGCGCCTTCCCCGACTACATGCGCGTCATCCCCAAGGGGAACGACAAACAGGCCGACATCGACAACGCCTTGTTCGCCCAGGCGGTCGACCGCGTCGCCACCATCTCGGCCGAGAAGAGCCGCAGCGTGAAACTGGCCTTCGACCTCGACCGCGTCACCCTGACGGTGCGCAACATGGAGGCCGGGCAGGGGGTCGAGGAGGTCGAGATCGGCTATTCCGAAGAACCCTTCGAGATCGGCTTCAACGCCCGCTACCTGCTCGACGTCGCCGGCCAGATCACCGGCGAAACCGCCCACTTCAAATTCGCCGACCCGGCCTCACCCACGCTCGTCCTCGATCCGGGCGATCCGGGCGTGCAATATGTGCTGATGCCGCTGCGGGTGTGAGTCAGGTGATTGGTGGTTGGTGATTGGTGGCGGGAGCATTGCTGCCGTCATCAGGATCGGCTCGTCTCGTGATCCAGCAACCACCAATCACCAGCCACCAATCACCCCCTTGATCACCACCCTCACCCTTACCGACTTCCGCTCCTATGCGAGCGCCACCCTGCCCATCGCGGCGGGGGCAGTGGTGCTCCACGGCCCCAACGGCGCGGGCAAGACCAACCTGCTGGAAGCCCTCAGCCTGTTCACCCCCGGCAAGGGCCTGCGCGGGGCCACCGCCCCCGAGATGGGCCGCCGCGAGCCGGGCGAGGCGACCGGCCGGGCCTGGGCCGTCGCCGCCATCCTCACCGACGGCGAAGAGGAAACGAGGCTGGGCACCGGCGTCCAGTCGCCCGGCGCCGCCCGCCGCATCGTCCGCATCGACGGCGAGACCGCCCAGCCCGGCCGCCTGCTCGACCACCTGCGCCCCGTCTGGGCCACGCCCGAGCAGGACCGGCTGTTCTCCGACGCCCGCGCCGCCCGGCTGAAATTCCTCGACCGGCTGGTCTTCGCCGCCGACCCCGCCCATGCGGCTTCCGTTTCCGCCTATGAAAAGGCCCTGCGCGAGCGGCTGCGCCTGCTGACCGAGGGCTCGGAAGGCCGCGCCGCCGACCCTCTCTGGCTCGACGCCCTGGAGCTGCGCCTCGGCGAGGCGGGGGCAGAGGCCGCCGTCGCCCGCGCCGCCGCCCTGACCACCCTCCAGGCCGCCATCGACGCCCGCAACGACCGTCCCTTCCCCCAGGCCGACCTCGGCCTGACCGGCGAGGCGGAGGCCATGGCGACCGCCGGGGCCGGCCCCGAGGCCATCGCCGCCGCGATCCGCGACGGCCTGTCCCGCAGCCGGGGCCGCGACGCCGCCGCCGGCCGCTCGCTGTTCGGCCCGCACCGCTCCGACCTGACCGCCCTGCACCGCGAAAAGAACCGCCCCGCCGCCGAGGGCTCCTCGGGCGAACAGAAGGCGCTGGTCCTCAACCTGATCCTCGCCCAGATCACCCGTTTGGCCGACCAGAGTGCGCCGCCCGTCCTCCTGCTCGACGAGGCCCCCGCCCATCTCGACACCGCCCGCCGTGCCGCCCTGTTCGACGAGATCGAGGCCCTGGGCCTCCAGGCCTTCATGACCGGCACCGAGGCGGAGCTGTTCGCGCCGCTCCGGGGCCGCGCCCAGTTCGTGCGGGTCGAGGGCGGCGCGCTGACGGTGGAGTAGCACCCCCACTGCTATCGTCATTCCGGGCGAAGCGTAGCGGAGACCCGGAACCCAGTGGCGCGCGATAGCGCGAACCTGCCGGGAGCGCAGTGTTCGAGGCAGCGCCATTCGAAACCGCCGGTGTTTCGCCGCCGTTGCGGCACCGCTGGGTTCCGGGCCTCCGAGCCGCTGCGCGCCTCTCCGCCCGGAATGACGATAGCAGTGGGGTTCGACCGCCCCCCAAACAGTGTCTTCCCGCCCCGTGTCTTCTCGCCCCTGCGCGACCCCGACCCGCCCTTTTCAACCCGTCCGCGCCATCCGATTTCGTGCGGTTCTCCGGCCTGCGACCGTTCCTGACGCAGGCATGTGCTTTCTGTCTCCCTCCAGACAGGACGGGTCTTTGACAGGGTTCATCTCCATCGCCGGCGCGCCCCGATAGGCGCTTTGGGGGCCGCTTCGGGACGCCTTCGGGAATCGCCGGAAACGGCCCGCATTTTTTCGCGCGAAACACACCACTCTCGCCCCTTCGCAGACGCCGCTTTTCCTCGCAATTCCGCCCTGAATCCCTATATGTTGCAGGCCTCGGCGCGACCCGGATTCGCGTCCTGAAAACCGTCCGTTCAAGGCGGCCCCGCCGTCGCCTTCAGAAGCCCTCCCGGAGGGCGTTTCACCGACCGATTGTATGACCGACCAGACCCCGAATTCCGCCGACCTTGGGCGTAACGAAGACACCGCCGAAGAGGCCGCCTACGGTGCCGATTCCATCAAGGTCCTGAAGGGCCTGGACGCGGTGCGCAAACGCCCCGGCATGTACATCGGCGACACCGACGACGGCTCGGGCCTGCACCACATGGTCTATGAGGTGGTCGACAACGCCATCGACGAGGCCCTCGCCGGCCACGCCGACCTGGTCCAGGTCATCCTCAACGCCGACGGCTCGGTCACCGTCACCGACAACGGCCGCGGCATCCCCACCGATATCCACGAGGGCGAGGGCGTCTCGGCGGCCGAGGTCATCATGACCCAACTGCACGCCGGCGGTAAGTTCGACCAGAATTCCTACAAGGTCTCCGGCGGCCTGCACGGCGTCGGCGTCTCCGTCGTCAACGCCCTGAGTGACTGGCTCAAACTGGTCATCTACCGCAACGGCAAACGCCACGAGATGAAGTTCGCCCGCGGCGACACGGTCGAAAGCCTGCGCGTCACCGGCGACGCGCCGATGCGCGACAACGGCAAGGTCCTGTCGGGCACCGAGGTCACCTTCTTCCCCTCGGTCACCACCTTCGCCCACATCGATTTCGACCTGAAGACGCTTGAGCATCGCCTGCGCGAGCTGGCCTTCCTCAACTCGGGCGTGGTCATCAAGCTGCAGGACCACCGCGGGGTCGAGCCCTTCGAGGAAATTCTGCACTACGAGGGCGGCGTCGAGGCCTTCGTGCGCCACCTGGACAAGTCCAAGACGCCGATCCTCAAGGACGTCATCGTCATCCGCGGCAAGAAGGAAGGGATCGAGATCGATCTCGCCCTGTGGTGGAACGACAGCTACCACGAGACGATGCTGTGCTTCACCAACAACATCCCCCAGCGGGATGGAGGCACCCACCTCTCGGCCTTCCGCGCCAGCCTGACCCGCGTCATGGGCGGCTATATCGACGCCGCCGGCGCGGCCAAGAAGGAGAAGGTCTCGGTCTCGGGCGAGGACGCCCGCGAGGGCCTGACCTGCGTCCTCTCGGTCAAGGTGCCGGACCCGAAATTCAGCTCCCAGACCAAGGACAAGCTGGTCTCGTCCGAGGTGCGTCCCGCCGTCGAGGGCCTGTGCTCCGAAGGTCTGTCGACCTGGTTCGAGGAACACCCCGTCGAGGCCAAGGCCGTCGTCGCCAAGATCATCGAGGCCGCCGCCGCCCGCGAGGCCGCGCGCAAGGCCCGCGACCTGACCCGCCGCAAGACCTCGATGGACATGGCCTCCCTGCCCGGGAAACTGGCCGACTGCCAGGAACGCGATCCGGCCAAGTCCGAACTGTTCATCGTCGAGGGCGATTCCGCCGGCGGCTCTGCCAAACAGGCCCGCAACCGCGAGAACCAGGCCGTCCTGCCCCTGCGCGGCAAGATCCTCAACGTCGAGCGCGCCCGCTTCGACCGGATGCTGTCATCGGAACTGATCGGGACCCTGATCCTGGCGCTCGGTACCGGCATCGGCCGCGACGACTTCAACGCCGACAAGCTGCGCTATCACAAGATCATCCTGATGGCCGACGCCGACGTCGACGGCGCCCACATCCGGACCCTGCTGCTGACCTTCTTCTATCGGCAGATGCCCGAGCTGATCGAGCGCGGGCACGTCTATATCGCCCAGCCGCCGCTCTACAAGGTCTCCAAGGGCAAGCAGTCGCGTTACCTCAAGGACCAGGCCGAGATGGACGCCTACCTTATCGAGGAGGGGTCATCCGAGGCCGAGCTGGACCTGCCGACCGGCGAACGCCGCGTCGGTCTCGACCTGCAGTCGCTCGTCCGCGAAGCCAAGGCCTTCAAGGCCGGCGTCGATCGCCTGTCGCAACGCGCCCCGGCCTTCGCCATCGAACAGTCGGCCCTCGCCGGCCTGTTCGACGAGGACGTCGCCGACCCGTCGAAGGCGGCCGCCCGCCTCAACCTCTATGCCGAGGAAGGCGATGGCGACTGGACCGGCGAGCCGGGTGCCCAGGGGGCCGTGGCCTTCGAACGCGTCCGCCGCGCCGTCACCGAGCGCATCGTGCTGGAAGAGGCCCTGATCCGCTCGCTGGACGCCCGCCGCCTGGCCGAACGCTCCGCCGCCTTCGAGGGCCTGTTCGACAAGCCCGCCGTCTTCCGCCGCAAGGACAAGGCGGTCACCGTCCGCGGTCCGCTGGACCTGCTCGAAGCGGTTCTCGACGCCGGCAAGAAGGGCATCGCCATCCAGCGCTACAAGGGCCTGGGCGAGATGAACCCGGAACAGCTGTGGGAGACCACGCTCGACGTCAACGCCCGCACCCTGCTGAAGGTGCAGGTCGAGCATCAGGAAGATGCCTCGGACCTGTTCGCCAAGCTGATGGGCGACGTGGTCGAGCCGCGTCGCGAGTTCATCCAGGCCAATGCGCTGGATGCGGCGGTCGACGCCTGACGCGGCTCAGGTCGAGGGCGCCCTCGCCTCGACAAAGGCGCTGATGGACGGCCATTGGGGCGGATTGGCTCGCACGCCGTCGCAGGCGATTTCCTTCAGGATGCCCGGGATCGTCCCGTCGCGGGCGTTCAGCCAGTCGCTCTCGTCCGGATACTGGCCGGTCTCGATCCCGTCGGGGCCGTATTCGGCCGACAGGGTGCTGCGCCACTGCCGGGCTCCGCACTTGAACTCATAGGTGTCGACCGTGTGGCTGAGGTCCCCGGCCTCGCCCCGCAGTGGCACGATGGCCAGCCGGATGCGGGTGACGTCGCCCTCCACCACGATGCTGTCGACGTCGGCCATATAGGCCGAGTTGGCGCTGCGCGAGAACGCGTGCCAGGTCTCCGCCGCCGCCGGCGTCGCAAACCCGAGAATCGCCAGTCCCGCCAGTACGAATTTCATGATGTCCTCCCCGGTTGCCGGGCGACATGATGCTCCGCTCTACGGCTTTGGCAAGTGGCTCTCAGGCGGCCCGGCGAAGTCCCGCCCGCGTCGCCAGCAAGGGCTCGATCAGCCATTGCGCCAGATGCCGCACCACCGGCACGGCGACCCCGTCTCCCGTCAGGTGACAGGCCGCGCTGTATGATTCCGGCAGGCGGTAGCTGTCCGGCAGTCCCATCAACCGCGCGGTCTCACGCGCCGACATCAGACGGGACCGGACCTGCCCGCCTTCGACCACCAGCAGGGTCTGGCGGCTCGATCCACCGCCCGGTGTCCGCAGGCAGCCGGCGACGTCGAACCGCACCTCGGCGCGCTGGACCCGCCCGCCCGCCGCATCGTGCCGCGTCCGCCGGTACAGCCCCCCGACGCAGCGGGTCCCCGTCTGCCGCGCCGCCTCGACCTTGGCCAGGTTGTGCGGCGACATCAGTGTCAGCAGGCGGCTTGTCTCCGTAGCCGAATGCCAGCGCACGTCCGACGGCTCAGCCTCGATCACCGATCCCAGGCTCGCATTCGAAAGGCCCGGCTCCGGTAGCCGCCACCAGGACATCCGGCCTTGCAGTTCGACCGGCAGGCGCTCCACGGCCCGGCGCAGGGCCGGCGGGTGAAACGGGCCGTCAGCGCCCGCGGTCGTCAGGGCCGGGTCGAGGCCTGCGTCCTCGCGCACGCCGATGACGAACAGGCGCGGTCGGGACTGCGGCAGAAAGCGGTCGGCGTTGATGACCAGGGCACCGCATCGGTAGCCGGCGTCCGCAAAGGTCCGGCAGATGGCCTCGAAATCCCGCCCGCCACGCGAGGTCAGCGCCCCGCAGACATTCTCGACGGCCACGATTCGCGGTGCCCGCCCCTCGTCCGCGAGCGCCCGCGCCAGCCCCCAGAAGTCGTGAAACGTGCCCGACCGCTTGCCGCCCAGCCCGGCGCCGACCCCGGCCAGCGACAGGTCCTGGCAGGGAAACGACCCCCACATCAGGTCCGCTGTTCCGGGAAGGTCGGCGGTAGTCAGCCCTGCGATATCGCCAACCTTCAGGCCGGCGTCGCCCCAGTTGGCTCGATAGGACGCCGCCTTGGCCGGATCGAAATCATTGGCGAACAGGCAGCGCCAGGCCTCGCCCAGGCCGGCGCGCACCATGCCGCCGCCGGCGAAGAATTCGTAGTAGCCCGCCGATCGGGGCGCTCTGATGGACGATTCGACCATGTCGCGACGCTGACGCGCGGGCGACCGGAAGTCCACCGATGGCCCGCCCGGGGAAAATTCCTGCTGTCCTAAAGCTTTTGAAAGAGTCGGCGGGTCATGGTTGACGGTCAGCACGGAACCGGCATGCCCCATCTGAAGACCATTTTCGCAGGCCTGTTGCTCTTTATGCTCGCCCTGCCTGCCAGCGCGGAGGCCTCGGCGCAGTCCCTTGCGAGCCGGGTCGATCTGGCCAGGCGGGTCGAGCGACAGGCCGCCGTTTCCAGCTTTCCGGCCCTCGAGGCCTTCGGAGAGGCGGCCCTGGACCAGCCCGGCCGGGAGGGGCTGAATCGTCTCTATCACGTCACCTGGATCACCCTGAACCAGGGTGATTTCGAGCGCGCCAGCGCCTGGAACGACCGGCTTGCCGCCGCCGCCCTGGCCCGTGGGGACGAGCGCTATCAGTCGATCGCCCGACTGAACGCCCTGCGTATCCGCTATGACAACGGCGACTCGACGGCCTCGGTTGAGGTGGACCGGATCGCGCAGACCGCCACGGACTGGTTCGTCAAGGCCCACGCCATGCGTCTGAGCGCCTTGACGCTGATGGATCAGGATCGCATCGGCGCGGCGCTTCACCTGCTCACCGCAGCCGATCAGGTCATTCCGGATGACGCCCCCTATGCCGATGCAGCCCGGGCCGGGCTGTGGGAGATAACCGGCCTGGGCCTGATGAAGCTTAATGATATCGAGGGTGCGACCGCTGCCTTCCGTCGCTTCGAGATCGATCTTTCAAATCCCGCCTACCCCCGTCCCGACTTTGACGCCCTCTATAATCTGACGCGTCTTTCGGTTCAGGTCGGTGACCATGAACTGGCCAGCCAGATCTACGCCGCGCATCATCGGCTGTCCGTCAGGTCGGGGCTTGAGAGCCTGTTGGTGTATGACGCCAACCTCTGCGCCATGGTGGCCGAGGGACGCGGCGACTCGCGCGGCGTCCTGAACTGCCTTTCGCCCTATGGGGCTGATCTCGGGGCGGCGGAATTCCTCGCACCGCGGCTCCTGCCGTCGCGAGCCCTGGCCTATGCCCAGACCGGTCAGCTCAGCCTTGCCCGTCGGGATCTGGTCGAAATCCGTCGCCGTGAAGCCGCGGGTCTGATGCAAGGGGAGGGGGCCCTTGAAATCCCCCACATCGAGGCCGCCCTGTTCTTCGCCGAAGGTCGGACGCGGGAGGCCTACCAGCGGCTCGACGCCTATCACAAGGCGCGTGAGGTCCAGGCGGCGCGCCGGTTCAGCGCCGGGATCGGACAGGTCACGGGCGACATGCAGGAGCAGCTGGCGGAGCGCCGCCGGCAGCTCGAAACCGCGCGGACCAATACCCGGCTGAATGAGGACGTCATCAGCTCGCAGCGCTGGATCGTCGGCATCGCCGTGGTCTTCTTCCTGACCGCTGCGGGCCTGCTGGTTTGGCAGTGGCGTTCGGCCGTGCACCTGCGCCTGGCCCGTCTGGCCGCCGAGGAGGCCAGCCGCTCCAAGAGCGACTTCCTCGCCAACATGAGCCACGAAATCCGTACCCCCCTGAACGGGGTGGTCGCCATGGCCGACGCTCTGGCCCGCAGCGATCTGGGCCCGCGCGAACGCGAGATGGTCGATATCGTCCGCTCATCCAGCGACACGCTGGAACGGCTGCTTTCGGACATCCTCGATACGGCCAAGATCGAGTCCGGCCAGATCACAATCGAACCGGCGCCGTTCCACCTGGCCGACGTCGTGCGCGAAACGGCCGCCCTTTGGCGACCCAAGGCCGAGGAAAAGGGCGTCGCCCTGGCGATCGAAATTCCTGAAGAGGCGGAGCGGCTGGTCTATGGCGATGTGGTGCGTGTTCGCCAGATCCTGACCAATCTGGTGAGCAATGCGCTCAAATTCACGTCGGAGGGCGGGGTTCGGCTGAGCGTTGAGGACGCTGTCGACGACCGCGTCCGCTTCACCGTCACGGACACCGGAGTCGGCTTTGAGCCGGACCAGAAGGACCGCATCTTCGGGCGATTCCATCAGGCCGACGGTTCGATCACACGCCGCTTCGGCGGTACCGGCCTGGGTCTGACCATCTCTCGCGAGTTGGCCCAATTGATGGGCGGCGGACTGGACTGCGACAGTGAGCCGGGCGTCGGCTCCTGCTTCTGGTTCGAAGCCCCCCTGCCGCCGGCTGACACGGTTCAAGCCGGCGCAGCGCCGGTCGCGAACGTGGATGCCGAAGGGGTTCCGCTACGGATCCTTCTGGCGGACGATCATCCGGCCAACCGCAAGGTCATCGAGGTTCTGTTGTCGGGCGCGAGCGCCGACCTGGTGTGTGTCGCCGACGGCAGCGAGGCTCTTGAGGCCTTCCGCGGGGGCGGCTTCGACCTCGTCCTGATGGATATGCAGATGCCGGTTATGGACGGTCTGACCGCCACGGCCGAAATCCGGGCTTTCGAGAAGCAGAGTGGCCTCGGCCGCACACCGGTGCTGATGCTGACGGCCAATGCCATGCCCGAGCATGTCGAGGCCGGACGCAAGGCCGGCGCAGACGGTCACCTCGCGAAGCCGGTGACCATGGCCACCCTGTTCGCCGGCATAGACCAGGTTCTGTCCGCTGCGGAGCCGGAGCCGGAGTCGGAGCCGGAGCTCGACACCGAGGCCGCCTGATTGATCCGTCCCCGCATGGGGCGTTCCCGGAGGGCGACGGTCATGACCGAGGAAAAAATGGCGCGCCCGGAACGATTCGAACGTCCGACCCTCAGATTCGTAGTCTGATGCTCTATCCAGCTGAGCTACGGGCGCGCTTGGCCGCGAACGGCGAGGGCGGGTATCTAGCGGAGGCGGGGGCGGGGGGCAAGGGCTGTCCGGCGGGTTTTCGGTGATCCTTTCCGTCAGCGCTTCGAAGGCGTCGGGGAACAGGGGGTTTCGTTCGCGCGGGCGGCGGGCCAAGGTGCGGTGCCTTCCCGTTTTCGCCGCCGAGTGAGTCCGCCATGATCGTCCTTCCGACCCGGCCCCTGCGCGTCGTCACCGCCGCCGTTGTCGCGGTGACGCTGGCGCTGGCGGGCTGCGCGGGCGGACCGGTCCTGCCCTGGGCGACGGGCGGCCCGGTCGCGGCGGCAACGCCGGAAGCGCCCAGGGCACAGATGGCGCGCGGGCCGTTCGTGGCGGCGGCCAATCCGCTGGCGGTCGAGGCCGGGCTGAAGGTCCTGCGCGAGGGCGGCTCGGCGGTCGATGCGGCTGTGGCCGTGCAGGCGGTCCTCGGTCTGGTCGAGCCCCAGTCATCGGGCCTCGGCGGCGGTGCCTTCATGATGGTGTTTGACGCGCGCACCGGCGAGGTCACCAGCTATGACGGGCGCGAAACCGCCCCGGCGGCGGCGACGCCCGAATTGTTCTACGAGAACGGACGTCCCCTCGGGATCGGCGAGGCCATCCTCAGCGGCCGGTCGACCGGCGCCCCCGGGGCGGTGGCGATGCTGGCCATGGCCCAGGCGGCGCACGGACGACGGCCCTGGAGCGCCCTGTTCGGCGATGCGGAACGGCTGGCGCGCGACGGCTTTGCCGTCAGCCCGCGTCTGGCCGGCTTCATCGCCGCCACGCGGGGACAGGCGCGGACGCGCTGGGCCGACGCCTATTTCACCAAACCGGACGGAACCCGCTATGTCGCGGGCGACCTGCTGAAGAATCCCGCCTATGCCGCCACCGTGGCCGAACTGGCCGCGGGCGGGGCCGAGGTCTTCTACAACGGCCGCGTCGCGCGCGAGATCGCCGCGACCGTGGCCGAGGTGCCGCGGCCGGGCACCCTGACGGCGCAGGACATCGCCGCCTATGTACCGATCGAGCGCGGCGCCCTGTGTCGCCCCTACCGGGTCTATGTGATCTGCGTGCCGCCGCCGCCGTCCAGCGGCGTGGCGGTGTTGCAGCTGCTGGCCATGGCCGAGCGGACGCCGGATATCGCCCTGGGCCCCGACAGCGCAGAGGCCTGGACCGCCTTCGCCCAGCTCCAGCGGTTGATGTACGCCGACCGCGACCGCTATGTCGGCGACCCGGGCTTTGTCCGTGTGCCGGTGCAGGGTCTGCTCGACCCGGGCTATACGGCCGCCCGCGCGGCCCTGGCGCCGGGCCTGACCGGAGCGGCGGAGGCGGGGACGCCGCCTGGCGGGGTGCTGACCGGGCCCGACGCGACCCACGAGCCTGCGGGCACCTCGCATGTCGTCATCGTCGACGCCGAGGGCAACGCTGTCAGCATGACCACCACGATCGAGAGCGTGTTCGGCTCGGGCCGGATGGCGGCGGGCTTCTTCCTGAACAACCAGCTGACCGATTTCTCGTTCTCGCCGACGCGGGCCGACGGGGCTCCGGCCGCGAACGCCGCCGCAGCGGGCAAGCGGCCGCGGTCGTCGATGTCGCCGATCCTCATCCTCGACCGCGAGGGACGGCTGGTCGGAGCCCTCGGCTCGCCGGGCGGACCGTCGATCCTGGCCTATAACACCCGGGCCCTGATCGCCGTGCTGGACTGGGGCCTGCCCGTACAGGCAGCGTTCAACCTGCCCAATCTGGTGGCGCGGGGCGACGGTTTCGGCGCGGATACGGAGCGGTTCTCCGAAGCCCTGCGCGCGGGCCTGATCGCGCGCGGCGTGACCCTGCGTCCCAACGACAGCGAAACCTCCGGCCTGCATGGCGGGATCTGGCGTCAGGGCCCGGACGGCTGGGCCTGGGACGGCGGTGCCGACGACCGCCGCGAGGGCGTGGCGAGGACAGGGCTTGGGAATTAGGGCTTGGGTCTTGAGGGACAGATTTCCGCCGGCGGATTGGCGGGCTGACCTGGGCCCTGATCCCTACTCGGGCTTGATCGACAGCTGGAACGCGATCACGCCTTCGGAGACGTCGGTATCGACGCCCTCGCCGGCGCGCAGCCCCTCGACACCGAGCTCGCGATAGATCAGGCCGAGCGAGCTCTGGACCGGGCCCCGCCGCATGGCCACGCCGAGCGAGGCATCGCCCATGAAGGAGCCGGAGTCATGGCTGACGCCCGAGCGGGCGAATTCACCATCGCGATTGCGGGCCCAGTTGTAGCCCACTGCCCGGCCCGAGCCGGCCGCATACAGATACCAGCGCGGCCGTTCCCCGAAAGCCGCCTCGCCTTCGGGCACCAGCCGGTCGAGGTCGGGTCCGATCCGCAGGGTCGCGCCGGCCTCGGTGCTTCCGCCGCGCGAGCCGAGGCCCACGCCGACATGGGGGGTCAGGGACACGTCGAGTCCGGACGCCGTCCGGCCGAGGATTTCGGTCCAGCCGCGGGTGTAGGTCAGATCGTAGTGTTCGGCCTCATAGGCCGCGGGATCCAGCGGTCCGGGCGGGAGGGGCGATCCATCGACCCGGCGAACGGGGCCCTCGGTGCGCAGCCGCAACCGGTCGTCAAAGGCGTCATTCTCGAACCAGACGTCCCGGTTGGAGGCGACCCAGGGTGAGGAGCGGTCGCGCGACGGGGGCGCATAGTCGCTCCAGCCCTTGTCCGGTCCGTAGTCCGGGCGGTTCGTTTCGGCGAAGCGGGCGTCGCGGTCAATCTGCGTGAGGAGGTCCGAGACCGTGGCCGCAGGGTCGCGGGCGACGACCCACGGATTGGACAGGGAGACCTGGGTTTCGGGCGGTGACACGGCGGCGAACGCCGGGGCCGCACAGGCCACAGTCGCCAACACTCCGATCGAAACAACCGTCCTGCACATCAACGGTCCTCCCGTTCCGTTAACGATGGCGACCCTGCACGATGCGGGCCGCCTCGCCAACAGACTTCTGCACCTGTCTGTGAACGTCGGGCGAAAAGCGAGGTTCCGGGGTCACGGCGTGGTTCGCGTGCCCCGAGGCTCTACTGACAGGCCAGGCACTCGTCATAGTCGGTGCGGGCGGCGCTGAACAGGTCTGGCTGGTTGGGGTCGACTTCTTCCTCGACCTTGTCCTCTGCGCCCGCAAAGGCGGCCCGTTGAATCGATTTCGAGCGCAGATAGTAGAGCGATTTCACGCCCTTCTCCCACGCCGACCAGTGCAGCATGTGCAGGTCCCATTTGTTCACATCGCCGGGGATGAACAGGTTGATCGACTGGGCCTGGCAGATTTCCGCCGCGCGGTCGGCCGACAGTTCGACGATCCAGCGCTGGTCCAACTCGAAGGCGGTCTTGAAGATGGATTTCTCGTCGTCGGTCAGGCCGTCCAGATGCTGGACCGACCCCTCGTGTTCGAGGATGGAGTTCCACACCGCCTCGGTGTCGATGCCCTTTTCGCCCAGGATGCGCTCCAGATAGGGGTTCTTGACCGCGAACGAGCCCGACAGGGTCTTGTGCGTATAGATGTTGGCCGGGATCGGCTCGATGCCGGCGCTCGTGCCGCCGCAGATGATCGAGATCGAGGCGGTCGGGGCGATGGCCAGCTTGTGCGAGAACCGCTCCATGACGCCGCGCTCGGCGGCGTCCTCGCAGGCACCCTTCTCTTCGGCCAGCAGGCGGCTGGCCTTGTCGGCCTCGCGGCGCAGATGTTTGAACAGTCGCATGTTCCACGACTTGGCCATGGCGGATTCGAACGCCACGCCCTGCGCCTGCAGGAAGGAGTGGAAGCCCATCAGGCCCAGACCCACCGAACGCTCGCGCTTCGCCGAATAGACGGCCGCGGCCATGGCGGGCGGGGCGCGACGGATGAAGTCTTCCAGCACATTGTCGAGGAAACGCATGACGTCCTCGATGAATTTCGGCTCCTCGCGCCACTCCAGGAAGCTCTCGGCATTGACCGAGGACAGGCAGCAGACGGCTGTCCGGTCGACGCCCAGGTGGTCGCGGCCGGTGTGCAGGGTGATCTCGCTGCACAGGTTGGACTGTTTCACCGACAGGCCGAGGTCGCGCTGATGCTGCGGCATCTGGCGGTTCACGGTGTCGGAGAAGATCAGATAGGGCTCGCCGGTCTGCAGGCGGATCTCGAGGATCTTCTGCCACAGGGTGCGGGCGTCGACGGTCTTCACCACCGCCTGGTTCTTGGGTGACAGCAGGTCGAACGTCCGGCCGTCGCGCACGGCCTCCATGAAGGCGTCCGAGATGTTGATGCCGTGGTGCAGGTTCAGGGATTTGCGGTTGAAGTCGCCCGAGGGTTTGCGGATCTCGAGGAACTCCTCGATCTCCGGGTGGTGGACGTCCAGATAGACGGCGGCCGAGCCGCGGCGCAGCGAACCCTGGCTGATCGCCAGCGTCAGGGAATCCATCACGCGGATGAAGGGGATGATGCCCGAGGTCTGGCCCGCGCCCTTGACCTTCTCGCCGATCGACCGGACGCCGCCCCAGTAGGTGCCGATGCCGCCGCCGTTCGAGGCGAGGGCGACATTCTCGTTCCACACCGACTGGATGCCGTCCAGGCTGTCGGCCACGGCGTTCAGGAAGCAGCTGATCGGCAGGCCGCGATCGGCACCGCCGTTCGACAGCACCGGCGTCGAGGGCATGAACCACAGCTTCGACATATAGTCATAGACGCGCTGGGCGTGCTCGTGGTCGTCGGCATAGGCCGTGGCGACCCGGGCGAACATGTCCTGGTAGCTCTCGCCCGGCAGCAGATAGCGGTCTTCCAGCGTCTTTTTGCCGAAGTCGGTCAGCAGGTCGTCGCGGGTCCGGTCGAGCTGGAGGGAGCGCACCACGGACAGATGGGGACGCGCCGCCACATCACTGTCGACAACCGACGGAAATTCCACCGTCTTCAACGCTTCACCGCCTGCCATGATCCGCCCCGAAAGTTTGTCGATACGCCAGATGTTGTGTGGTCAACATCATTAGAGCGCTAAATGTGGTTCATGATTGGTTACTGGCCAAGCCCTCAAATTTTGAGTGAGGGGCAACTTCATTGATGACATTTTCGTATCAGCCTTCGCTGCGAGTGATTCGATCCAGCCACAAACCTGCCGGATTCAGCCACCGTGGGGATTGCCGCCCCGACCAGCTTCCTGTGTGCGAACCGACAGGGTTGTGGAAATAAATTTATGGCTGGAACGTCCCACAAGCGTGACCGTTTTCGACCGATGACGTCGTCCCGGATCGCCCCGTTCGCTCGTCGGCTATGGCGCATCGCCCGGACCGAAATCGTCGCGATCGCCGCCCTGTTCGTCGTGGCAGGGGGGATCATGGCCTTCGTCGCCCTGGCCGATGACATGACCGAGGCGGACGGCCGGGCGTTCGACCAGGCGGTGCTGCTGGCGATGCGGCCCGGCGGTGCCGCCGACGGCTGGGGGCCGCCCTGGGTTGAGACCGCGGCGCTCGACCTGACCTCGCTGGGCGGGATCGCGGTCCTCGGCCTGTTCGCTGTCATTGTGGTGCTGTTTCTGATCCTGCAGCGCAAACGTCTGTCGGCCTTGCTGCTGGTGCTGGGCCTGGCCGGCGGCGTGGCGCTGAGCGAGGGCCTGAAGGCGGTCTTCGCCCGTGACCGTCCGCCCGAGGCCTACCAGGCGGTCGAGACCATCAACGCCAGTTTCCCCTCGGGTCACGCCCTGCTGTCGGCGGTCTTCTATCTGAGCATCGGCGTCATGCTGACCCGGGCCTTCCCGCGCCGTCAGTTCAAGGCCTATGTGCTCGGCGTGGCCGTGCTGCTGACCCTGATCGTCGGCCTGACCCGGGTCTATCTGGCGGCGCACTGGGCCACGGATGTGCTGGCGGGCTGGAGCGTGGGGGCGGCCTGGGCCATGGCCCTGTGGCTGGTCGCCTATGCCGTGCAGCGTCGACAGGCCGTCCATCCGGCCGGCCCGCACGACGAGGCCTTGCCGGACGAACCCATCACCGATAGAGACCGCCCCGTCATCGGGGAGTAGCTGCCCGCGCCGATCAGCGGGGTTCGCGTCAACACACTTCCTCTCGCCCGGAGAGGATGGCGCGGAAAGGTTCCTGTGGCCCTGTGCCCCGCACACGGTGCGCTGCGATTTGAGGGCATCCTCCTCAGGCAGCGAGCCCCGTGCGCGAGCCACAGGACCCCAGGCGTCACGGCAAGACCGCTGGCTTCGCAGGGTGCTTCCACGCGGGGGCCGGCTGCGACGCCAATGGTTTGTCCGCCGAACCCCCGCGAACGATGATGTGTTGGAAGCCTTCCTGATCTCGACCGGCCTCGTCTCCATTGCGGAGATCGGCGACAAGACCATGCTGCTGGCCATCATGCTGGCGGCGGCCTGGCGGCGGCCCATGCCGATCCTGCTGGGCATACTGGTTGCGACCCTCGCCAATCATGCCTTTGCGGCGCTGGCGGGCTCGGTGCTGGCCCGCTTCATGGACGGCGACTGGGTCCGCTGGGTCGTCGGGCTGGCCTTTCTCGGCTTTGCGGCCTGGGCCCTGATCCCGGACCGGTTTGACGAGACGCCCGACCGGACGGAAAAGACCTTCGCCGGTGTCTTCTGGACCACGACCGCCGCCTTCTTCGTCATCGAGATGGGCGACAAGACCCAGGTCGCGACGGCCATGCTGGCCGCGCAGTTCCAGAACCTGCCGCTGGTGGTGGCCGGTTCGACCCTGGGGATGATGCTGGTGAACGGCCCGGCGGTCCTGCTGGGCGAGACGGCGGCGGAACGGCTGCCGCTCGGCTGGATCCGGATGGCGGCGGCTGCGGGCTTCGCGGCGACCGGGGTATGGGTCCTCGTCGGGGGCTGATAGAAGCGGCGACTTGCCGGAAAGCCCCGAAACCCATGCGCAGTTTCCTTCGTCTCGTCGGCGCCGTCGTGCTGGTCGTTCTCCTGGGCCTGATGCTGGCACCCGGCGGGACGATCGAGTCCGAGAAACTGATCTGGGACAAGGCGGCGCATTTCATCGCCTTCGGCCTGATCCTGTGGAGCTTCGGCGTCCTGTTCCGGCGGATCCCGCGAACCGGGGCGGCGCTGCTGGCGATCGCGCTCGGTGCGGCCGTGGAGGTGATCCAGGGCTTCATCGGCCGTGATCCCAGCTGGGGCGATCTCCTCGCCGACACCCTGGGGGTGGCGACGGCGCTGGTGATCTGGCTGGCCTGGCGCGGATCCCGGCCGAGGGCGGTGTTTCAGGCCCCGAAGGCCTGAGGCAGCCGAACCCGCCTCAAGGCATCCGATTTGTTTACGCCTTCACGTTACTGATCCCGACATTGGTTTTGGCCGGAGGAAACCGGTTGCGGGGTCATTGGCGTCTTTTCAGGCATGAGGCAGGCCGCGTCGCGGGACCGCCGGCCTGGGTCTATGTGCTGCTGTTCGCTGCTTCGCAGCTGATCGGCCACTGGAGCGTGGCGACCTTCGACGCCGTCGCGGTCTGGCTTTCGAACGGCATTCTCGCCGCGGCCCTGCTGCAACTGCACCGCCGGTCGGCGGTGGCGGTGCTGACCGCCTGTTTCACCATCAATCTGTTCAGCAATGTCATCCGCGGCGACGTCGGCATGCTTCTCTGGCTGAACGCGCTGATGAACATGGGTGAGGCCTTCCTGTGCGCCTTCCTGGCCCGCCGGGTCTGCGGCGCGGCCCTCGATATGCGGCGCCCCGGGCGCCTGTTCGCGTTCGCGGGCTACGCCGCGGTCCCTGCGGTGGCCCTGACAGCCGCCATCGGCTGGAGCCTTGTGCTGCTGGCCCGCGGGACCGGCCTCAGCACAGCCAGCATGTTCGCCATCTATTCCTTCGTGATCGTCGAACTGCTGGGCCTGCTGCTGGTCACGCCGATCCTGCTGCTGGTCGCGCGAGCCCACCGCTTCCAGGGCATGACCCGCGCCCGCACGCCCGAGGCTGTCGGCCTGTTTGTGCTCATGCTGGCCGTGACGACGGCGGCCTTCTGGCAGGACGGCATGTCCATCGCCTATCTGACTTTCCCGCCGATGCTGCTGATCAGCCTGCGGCTGTCCCCGACCCGGACTGCGACCGCCCTGGTTCTGCTGGCGGCCATCACCGGGGTGGCCACCCTGACCGGGCATGGCCCAATCCATCTGACCCGGCTGGCGGACGTACCCGGTCTGGAGGCGGTCTCGCCCATGCTGCGCCGGATGGGCGCCTACAGCCTCTACCTGCTGGCCGTGGTCGCCACCGTCCTGCCGATCTCGACCGTCATGACGGAACGCCGTCGGCTCGAGGCACGTCTGCGCGCCCGCACACTGGCGGCCCAGGAAGCCCGGCGAACGGCCGAGGACGCGGCGGCCGCCCGCTCGCGTTTCCTGGCCATGATGAGCCACGAGATGCGCACGCCCCTGAACGGCGTCGCCGGCTTCGCGGATGTCCTGGCCGCCCGCCCGGGTCTGGACGCCGTGGCGGTCCGCCAGGCCCGCCAGATCCGCGAATCCAGCGACGGCCTGCTGATCCTGGTCGAGGACATTCTCGACTTCGCCCGGGGTGACGACACCCTCACCAATGAGCCGCTCGACCTCGCCGCCGTTGCCCGCGAGACGGTCGCGCCCAGTCTCGCGGCTGCCGAAGCCCGGGGTCTGACCCTGATCATCGACGACCGCTTGCCGGCCCAGGCCCGTTTCACCGCCGACCGGCGTGCCCTGCGGCAGGCCCTGCACCCGCTGGTCGCCAACGCGGTCAAATTCACCGAGCGCGGCGAGGTCGTGGTGCGGCTGGATCGGGTCGGCGACGGGGTCTGTATCCGGGTTTCCGACACCGGCTGCGGCATTGAACCCTCAATCCTGCCCCAACTGTTCGAAGCCTTCGCCCAGGGCGATGCCTCCATCCGGCGCAATCACTCCGGGATGGGCCTCGGCCTGGCCCTCGCGGCGCGGCATGTGCGGCGCATGGGCGGGCGGATCGACGTGGACAGCCACGTCGGCGAGGGCTCGACCTTCATCCTGCACCTGCCGTTTGAACGCGCCGCCGATGTCGTCGAGGACTCCCGTCCGGCCGAAGCCGAGGTTCCGGCCGGGGATTGTGGCCGCAGTCCCTCCGTGCTGGTCGTCGACGATCACCCGGTCAACCGCGAGGTCGCCCGCATCATGCTGGAAGCCTTCGGTTGCGAGGTGGTGGAGGTTTGCGACGGCCAACAGGCGCTCGACGCCGTGGCGGAGCAGTCCTTCGACCTGGTGCTGATGGATGTGCGCATGCCGAACATGGACGGGCTGGAGGCCACGCGCCGCATCCGGGCCATGCCGGGCTCGGCCGGGGGCCTGTCCATCGTGGCCATGACGGCCGACGCCATGCCCGAGGACGTCAACCGTTGCCTCGCCGCCGGCATGAACGCCCACATGGCCAAGCCGATCAACCAGGCCGGCCTGCTGTCGATGGTGAACCTCGCCCTGTCCGGCGACCTTCCGCCCGCCCGCCCGTGTCTCGAGGCCGAGGCCGCCTAGCTGCCGTAGCGGCCGACCAGCGGAAACCGCCCGGCCCGGAACGCGGTCAGTTCCGGCAGGGCGTCGACGCGTCGCATGACCTCGCCCATACGCGGGGCCACCCCATGGAATCGCGTCCGGTGCGGCGTCCAGCGGCTGGCCACGGACACATGGAGATCGAGAACCGTCAGCTCCGCGCCGGGAAGGAAACGCCCCGGCGTGATCCGGCTTTCCATCGCCGCCCGGCAGTCGGTGAAGCGATCTGCGGTGCGGACCTTGATCATCTCCTGCGCGGCCGGATCGTCGCCGGCCGGCCGCGACGGTTCGTCCCGGAACGCCTCAACCGGCGTGCGAGATTTTCACAGGACGCATAAGGCAGGCTTGAGCCGGGTCCGGCCGTTCCGCCGCCTCCGCGGGATGCGCAGAGGCGGCGGCTGATGCGGCCTGTCTCAGGGGCGTTGGGGGAAGACCCCTTGCAGCGCGACGCACCAGTTTGTGGCCAGCACGGGCATCTGGATCGGCACAGGCTGGGACTGACCGGCCGGCTGAACCATTCCGGGATTCATCGGCGTGTTCGGGGTCGCCGCCGGTGCCGCGTAGATGGACTGCCCGGCCGGGAACAACCCCAGCATGGCGTTGGCCGGCGCATTTCCCACGGGCGGTGTCGGATCGGCGTTGAAGCCGTGCGTATGCGACGGCAACTGGGTCTGGAGCAGGGTTATGCTCGGTGTGCCCACCGCCGCGCCGAGAGGCAGGGTGCTGCTCTGGCTGACCGGCGCGCGGTCCCGAAGATCGGGCACGGCGAAGGTTTGGACGCCGTCGCCCCCGAACGTCTTGCCGATCACGGCGTACAGGGCCTGGTTCGCCGAGATCGACAGCAGGGTGCCGTCAGCGCGCTGCCAGCCCTCCGGGCACCAGTTGTAGCCGAACTGCTGCAATTGGCCGACGTAGAAGTCCTGGGCGCGGGCGGAGCCATGGGTGCCGAACACCGCGAACCCGAGGGCCGTGGCCGCGACGGCGGCGATACGAAGACTTTGGCCTTTCATGGTCATTCTCCTCACGGCCGCGACGGATAGATGCCCTGCATCGCCACGCACCAGTTCATGGAGAGAACGGGGCTCTGGGTCGGCACAGGCTGATTGCCACCGGTCGGGCTGACGATGCCGGCGTGCATGGCCACGTCGGGCGTCGAGGTGTTCGGCGCATAGATGACGCTGCCGGCGGGGAAGGTCCCCAACGAGCCTCCGGCCGGGTTGTTGGTCGAGATCGTCGCGGATGATGCCAGCACGACGTGAGTGTGGGCGGGCATCTGGCCGGTGGTGAGGGTGACGGATGCACTGCCCGTCGCGGCTCCGATCGGATTGGTGGCGGACCAGCTGATCGGCGCGCGGTTCTGCAGGTTCGGCAGGGCGAAATTGGTGGTGCCGTTGCCGCCGTAGGTGACGCCGTAAAGCGAGAACAGGGCGCTGTTGGACTGGATGGCGATCGTCGCGCCGTTGGCCTGCGCCCAGCCGACCGGGCACCAGTTTGTGGCGAACAGGCTGACCTGCCCCAGGATGGGCTCGGCCTGGGCGCTGGCGGACGCGGCGGCGACCAGAACGGCCAGGCCGGAAATCGCGGCCAGTCCCATGACTTTGAACTGTTTCATTTCACACCTTTTGGATTGGATGGGTTCGTCGAAAGCACGGGGGCCTCGACGGGACAGACATCTGGGAAGGCGATACCGCGCCCCGGCGCGGGAACTGCATACACGCTTACGTGCGATCAATGACACACTTAAGGTTGCGTTGCCAGACACCTGACCGTGATCGCCGCGGCCGGAGCCGGCGCGGGCGTCATCCCCAGCTTGTTCCCCAGGCGTCTGCGGCGGCCTACTACATCTAGCGGTCGCGAAAAAAGTGATCGCAATATAGCCGTAATTCGGCTTGGCGCCGGGGCCGTCCGCCCGCATGGTGAATCCTCAATCCCGGATTCGTTTCCAGAGCCCCGTACCGATGAACGCGCACGTCCCGATCAAGCCCACCACCCCCGGCCTGCTCACCGCCTCGGCGGCCTACAAGCCGTTCCGCTACCCGTGGGCCTTCGACATGTGGAAGAAGCAGCAGCAGGTCCACTGGATGCCGGAAGAGGTGCCGCTGGGCGAGGACTGCAAGGACTGGGCGGCCAATCTGACGCCGTCGGAACGCAACCTGCTGACCCAGATCTTCCGCTTCTTCACCCAGGCCGACATCGAGGTCCAGGACAACTACATGGAGCGCTACGGTCGGGTGTTCAAACCGACCGAGGTCAAGATGATGCTGGCGTCCTTCGCCAACATGGAGACCATCCACATCGCCGCCTACGCCCTGCTGCTCGAGACCATCGGCATGCCCGAGAGCGAGTTCGGGGCCTTCATGGAATATGAGGCCATGCGCGACAAGCATGACTTCATGGGCCGGTTCGGGGTCGAGACCAACGGCGACATCGCCCGGACGCTGGCCATGTTCGGTGGCTTCTCCGAGGGTCTGCAGCTGTTCGCCTCCTTCGCGATGCTGATGAATTTCCCCCGTCAGAACAAGATGAAGGGCATGGGCCAGATCGTCAGCTGGTCGGTCCGCGACGAGAGCCTGCACTGCGACGGCATCATCAAGCTCTACCACGCCTTCAACAAGGAGACGGGGGCTGTCACCCAGGCCGTGGCCGACGACATCGTCGAGTGCTGCAAGACCGTCGTCGAGATGGAGGACCGCTTCATCGACCTGGCTTTCGAGATGGGCCCGGTCAACGGCATGACACCGGACGACATCAAACAGTACATCCGCTTCATCGCCGACTGGCGCCTGCGCCAGCTGCATCTGCCCGAGATCTACGGCGTGAAGGAAAATCCGCTGCCCTGGCTGCAGTCGCTGCTGTCGGGCGTGGAGCACGCCAACTTCTTCGAAGCCCGCGCCACCGAATACTCCAAGGCCGCCACCACCGGTGCCTGGCACGGTGCCGAGGGTGTCTGGGGCAGTTTCGACGCCATGATGAAGAAGCGGGCCGAGGGCGCAGAGGCCTAGGCTTCACGTCCCCGGCTGCACATACGGAATCCGCCCGAAGAACCGCCGCTCGTCTCCGCGCGGATCGTTCTCCATCCGGGGCGGCAGGTCCATGATCATGGTCTCGCGCCGCGCCAGCGAATAGGGCGTCCAGCGTGGCAAGCCGGCATGGTTCGGATCGCCGGTGCGGGCGAACGCCAGCAGGGCGTCGCTCATCCGGTCAGCCATGGCCCGGGCGTCCGGCCCGGCTGCGCCCGATCCCTCGGCGGCGACATTGTCCAGCATCAGGGGGATGTCCGAGGTGTGGAAGGCACCCGTTCGCCCGTTGGGCAGCCGGCTGGCCCAGTCCAGCTGGTAGACGAAGGCGGGCGAGCCCTGCGCCGCCCGCATCTCGGCCTCGATCACGGCGGCGCGCCAGCTGCGGGCGGCGGTGGTGGCGCGGATCAGCACCTGATCGGGGCTCATCTCCGGGTGGTGGGCCCGATACCAGGCGACAACCTCCTCCGGGGCCACGTCGATCCGCATCTGCGCCGGCGTAAGCCGGGCGGGCAGGGCGTCCCAGGTCAGACCCGCATTGGCCGGGTCGCCGCCGAGGAACATCAGGGTCTCCTCGCGGGTATTGCCGATCATCATCGGAATGTGCGCCGACTGCGATGCGGCGTCGGGCCAGAACGGGTGCCGCGTCAGGCTGCGCCCGTCCAGCACCGGCCCGAAATACAGCGACCCGCCGAGGATCGGGTCGGTCGCGCCCGCCGCCTCGATCAGCCGCTCGACTGGCATCGTGCGGAGCGCGTCGATCCGGTCGGGCGTCAGCCCCACTGCCCCCAGCCAGACCTCGGCCCGGCGCATGGCGTTCAGCGGCCCCGAGGCCGTCACCTGCTGCCCGCTCATGGTCACGGCGCGGTGGAACAGGCCGGCGGCGGCAGGCATGGCCATCAGGGTAGCGATCTTGGCCCCGCCGCCCGACTGCCCAACTACAGTCACGCAGCCCGGATCGCCGCCGAAGGCCGCTATATTGTCACGCACCCACTGCAGGGCCAGCACCAGGTCCAGCTGGCCCAGATTGCCGCTGTCCCCGAACCCGGGTGCCAGCCGCGCCAGCGAGGCGTAGCCCAGCGGCCCCAACCGGTGGTTCACTGTGACGATGACCACGTCCCCGCGCGCCGCCAGCCGGGCACCGTTGGTCAGCGGACTGGAGCCTGACCCGGTCGCATAGGCCCCGCCGTGGATGTAGACGATCACGGGCCGGCTGCCCGCGTCCAGCTTCGGCGTCCAGACGTTGAGCCGCAGGCAGTCCTCGGACTGGTTCGGCTCGTTCCCTCTCTGGGGGGAGGCCGGGCCGTAGTCGCCGCCGGCAAGGGGCTCCCGCCATGGGGCCGGCGGGATCGGCGGCTGGAACCGCCGCGGGCCCGTGTCCGCGCCATAGGGAACCCCCTTGAACGCCAGCACCTCGCCCTCGATACGAGCGCTGACCGGGCCGTGACGGGTCGTCACGAATACGCCGACAGACCGGGCCCTTGCCGGGATCCCCGGGGCCACCAGCATCGCCCCCGCCGCCAGCCCCAGCCCGCGCCGGGTCAGATCCCCGCGTACCACTCGTAGCCCCGGTCTTCCCAGTAGCCGCCCTTGCCGCCGCCGATGTGGGCGAAGCTCTCCACCGCCTCGATGCGCCGGATGTATTTGGCCTGTTTGTAGCCCAGCTGGCGTTCGACCCTCAGCCGCAGCGGGGCGCCGTGGGGCACCGGCAGGACCTGCTGGTTCATGTCATAGGCCAGAAGGGTCTGGGGGTGCCGGGCGTCGATCAGATCGATGCTCTCATAGTAGCGCTCCCCGTCCTCGGTCTGGGTCAGGGCGTCGAAACAGTGGAAGACGATGTAGCGCGCCCCGGGCTTCAGCCCGGCCTCGTCCAGCAGGGTCTCCAGCCGCACGCCGGTCCATTCCCCGATCGATGTCCAGCCCTCGACGCAGTCGTGTTTGGTGATCTGGCTCTGCGACGGCCGGGCGCGCAGCTCCGCCAGGCTCAGCGACAGGGGACGCTCGACCAGACCGTCGATGACCAGCCGGTAGTCGGCGAAGTCGTTGGCCACCAGCGCCTTGTAGTCTGCGGCCGCGGGGTCGATCGAGCCGTTGGCCTTGAAGTCGGGCGAGATATCGGCCCGGCTGTAGGTCGGGGCCAGGGCGTCGCGCGGGATCAACAGCCGCTGCGACCGCCGCGTCAGGCCCTCGCCCATCCGCCGCGCCTGATCGGCCAGCAGGGTGCTCGCCTGGCCGCAGGCCGAGAGCAGGGCGGTCGCCGCCGTGGCGACGGCACCGGTCAGCCAGTGGCGGCGGTTCATGACGCATCTCCGGCATCGGTCGGCGGTCTGCGCCGGAATTTCGGCCCCGCCGTGGACCCCGGCGGCTCGATGACGAACCAGCCGGTGAGCATCGACCGCATGTTGTTGAACAGGCCGGTCCAGATCACCAGCCCGACGTGGATGATGATGAAACCGACGATCAGGCTGGCCGAGATGAAATGCAGCGTCCGCGCCGACTGCCGCCCGCCCATGATCTCAAGCAGGATGCCGCCGATGGCGTTGAAGCCCGGCGACATCGACAGGCCGGTGATCAGCATCATCGGCAGGACGACCAGGATCATGGTCAGATATGTCAGCTTCTGGATGACGTTGTAGGTCCGGGCGTGATCGTCGGTCGGGAAGTGGAAGCGGGCATGCTCCACCACCGACGGCCCGAAGCCCTTCAAGTCCGCGCCCGTGGGCCACAGACGGCGGCCGAAGCGACGGGTGACCAGGCCCAGCAGCAGATAGGCCAGCCCGTTCAGGACAAAGATCCAGGCGAACAGGAAATGGAAATTGCGGGCGTCGGCCAGGTTACGGCCCTGGGGAATCAGCAGCCAGTTGGGGATCGGCGGAATGCTGACCCACGGGTCCGCGAAGGTCGAGCGTATGCCCCAGTAGAGATGCGGGTGGGCCAGCAGGATGTTGAGCCCGCTCATGATCAGCACCACGACCGCGATCACATTCAGCCAGTGCGCGATCCGAACCCAGACAGGATGCCGCCAGGTGTCGGTGCGGCCGTCCGGGAGCGGTCGATCAGGATGGGGCACCGGCGCGGCATGGTCATCGGCCGCGGAGCGCAGTTCGCCTGCGGGCGGGCTGTCGGCGATATCGGTCAATCGTCCCTCCGGGGCGCGCGCCGCTGGACGCTCTCACGGCTCCGTGCCGGGCGCAACTGCCGGATAGGATACGACGTCCGTGTGTCAGAGGTTACGGGCCGGGTCGAAAATCGTCGCTGCGCCCCGGCAAAACCGGTCGGCGACAGCCTCGATCAGGCCGGTGCGAACCAGAAGGACCCGCTGGAGTGAGGGATGGTCCTCCGCCAGTCGATCCAGCAGGGGCGCAAAGCCGTCCCCGCGCAGCTCCAGAGGACCGACCTCGTCGATAACGACGGACCCGGCCTGCTGAAGCGATTGCCCGATCCGCTCGATGGCCCAGTCGAACGCCGCCTGACGGAACTGGAACCGGCCGACCGGAACAGCGACCTCGTCCCCCGCCGGATGTTCGAGGGCGACCTGATCGCCGGTCACGATGTCCATGAACTGCCGTCCGGTCGGTGCCTTCAGCGCCAGGACGCCGGCCACCGTTCGTCCGGCCAACGCTTCGGACTCGACCCAGGCCGCGGCCCGCCGCGTCTTGCCGGAGCCGATGTCGCCGTGGATCAGGCGAACGCGCACGACCGCGCGTCAATATCCCGGCGTGCGCGCCACGCAGGACCGGGGCGAGCGCTGGCAGGCGGCTACCTCGGCGGCCCAGGCCGCGCGGTCGCGTTCGTAGCGAAGGCGAGCGGCTTCTGCGGCGGCCGCGTCGGCTTCCCACTGGGCGCGCTGGGTTTCCAGCCGGGCGGTCTCGGCACGCCAGCGGGCGTCTTCGGCCTGCCAGGCGGCCGTTCCCTCGATCTCGCGGCGTTCGGCGGCGTTGTTGCGGGCGGCGATCTCGGCGTTCAGGCGGATGGTCTCGGCGACCTCGGCCGGGTCCTGCTGGGCCTCGGGCGCGGCGCTGTAGCTTTCGCCCCGCTGGCGCAGCCATTCCTCCGAGCCCGGTGCCGGCGCTGCGGCCGGGGCGGCGGGCACCGTGGTCTGCGGGGACGCCTTGCCCCGGACAGGCATCTGGGGTGCGGTCGTCTGGGCGACGACCGGCGCGGCGGCCAGCAGCAGGGCCGTGACGGCGGCGAGGGTGAAGCGGGTCATTCGGGACCTCCAGAGCGGAAAGGTGTCGGACGTGGTTGGGCGGTTTCGCCCGGCGGCGCCACTGATAACGCCGATCGGGCGATTTGGTCTCGTCAGTGTGGCAGCCGCAGGGCGAAGGTCGTCCCCGTGGGCCCGGTCTCGACCAGGGTCAGCGATCCGCCGTGACTGGCGGCCAGTTCGCGTGAGATGGCCAGTCCGAGACCGGCGCCCTCCGAGGCGCGGCCGCTGACGAAGGGTTCGAACAGGCTTTCCGACAGGCGCGGCGGAATGCCGGGGCCGTCGTCAGCGATCTGGATGATGCAGTCTCCGTCACCGGTCGAGACGGTGACCCGCACCAGACCCCTGGGGCCGGCGCGGCGGGTGGGGTCGCCTTCGATGGCCTGACGGGCGTTGCGCATCAGATTGACCAGCACGCGGTGCAACTGGTCGGAGTCCGCGTGCAGGTTCAGCCGAGCCGGGATGGATTTCTTCAGGCGCACGCCCTCCGGCGTCAGCCCGGCGTCCTCCGCGGCCGCCTCGATGGCCGACGCCAGCGGGATGCGGACCCGCTGGGGCGGCGGCTCCTCGCTCTTGCCGTACTCCAGCACATTGCGCGACAGGGCGGCGGCGCGGCCCAGGGCGCGTTCCAGCCGCGGCAGGACCCGGGCCACCTCAGGGTCGGGCGAATCGGCCAGCCTCTCGGAGGCAAGCTGGGCCGAGGTCAGCATGTTGCGCAGGTCGTGGTTGATCTTGGCCACCGCCTCGCCCAGCGCGACCAGACGGGCGCGGGATCGCAGCGAGACCCGGACCTCTTCCTGCATCCGGGCCAGTTCGCGTTCGACCCGGCCGATCTCGTCGTGGCGGTCGCTGGGTGGATCGCCTTCGGTTTCGGGGTCGAGGGCGAAATGCTCGATCGAGCGGGTGACCCGCCGCAACGGCTGCAGGACCAGAAACGCCAGACCGCCGTACAGTAGTCCGCCCGCCACCAGCGAGATGAACAGCGACGTCAGCAGGCTGTTGAGCAGGAAGGCCCCCAGCTCGACCTTCAACGGCTCGGCAGGTGCCAGGATTTCGATGAAGTCGCCCGAGCGGTAGCGCGGCCGGGCCTGGACCCGGATCGACCGGTCCGGGTGGCCGAACAGGGTGCGCCAGGGGTCGGCGATCCGTGTCATCGGCCGGCTCTGGCGCAGGTCGATGAGATCGGGCGTCCGGGGCAGGTTGGGGGCCTGCAGCAGGAGCCGTCGCACGCCCTGGTCCCCCACGACCACCGCCTGCACCCCGCCGATGGCCAGAAGCTGTTCGGCGGCGTCGTCCTCGACCGCCGAATAGGGCAGGGCCTCGACCCCGACCGAGGCCAGTTCCGCCGACTGCAGCCGGTCCAGCAGCCAGCGCTCGTGGAAGCTCGCCGCACTGGGAACGATGATCAGGATCTCGACCACCACCGTGAAGATGAAGGTCAGCAGCAGCAGCCGCCAGGCAAGGGCGTCCGGCGCGTGGATCTTCAGCCGCTCGCGCCAGTCGGCGGGCACGCGCAGTTGCCTGCGAAGGGTGCCGAGAAGGGGCCGGATCCGGTTCATCCCGGACTCAACGCAAGGCTCGGGCCAGAAGCGGCGCCGTTCATGTCGCAGTCTTGCGGCCGAGCGCGGCCTGCAATCCCTTCAGCGCGAAGGGCAGGACCACCGCCAGCACGAAGACCCCCGCCATCGGGGCCCAGAACTGGCCGAACAGCGCCTGGAAGTCCGGGTTGGGGTTGGTCTGCAGCAGTTCGTTCAGCCGCGCGCCGATCCAGCAGTAGATGATGTGGGCCGGCAGCAGGCCGATGACGGTGGCGATGGTATAGGGCATCAACCGCACCGACATGATGCCGGCCGCCACATTGATCATGTGGAAGGGCACGACCACGGCGAGTCGCGAGGCGAGGACGTACCAGAACGTATCGTTGTCGATGGCGTCGCAGACCTTCTGCATCAGGCCCTGGTCGTGTTCGGCCTTCTTTCTCAGGGCCTCGCCCAGCGCCGAGCGCGCCACCGCATAGACAATCAGGGCCCCGACCGTCGCCGCGATCGAGGTCGAGATCCCGCCGACCCAGGGGCCGAACAGATAGCCGGCGGTGATGGTGACGAAAAACACGCCGGGCACCACGCTGGCGGTCAGGATGGCGAACACCGCCATCAGGATCAGCAGGCACAGAAGATAGTTGGCCGCCTTGAAGGCATGGAAATCCGCGCCATGTTCGCGGATGGTTTCCAGCGACAGATAGCGGTTCCAGCCCATGGCGAAGATCAGCGCAATGACGCCGGCCAGCAGAATCAGGGGCAGAAAGCGTTTGATCCGGTCCATTGTCTCTCCGCAGAGGGGCCGTCGGCGTTGACACCGTGGGCCCTGCCGCTTATACGCCCGCCCTTCCCGCGACGGACAGTTTCCGCCGCCTTTTTGTTTTCAGTCCCAGGAGCCGAACGTGAAGCGGACCTATCAGCCGTCGCGACTCGTGCGCAAGCGCCGTCACGGCTTCCGTTCGCGGATGGCCACGAAGAACGGACAGAAGATTGTTGCGCGGCGTCGCGCCAAGGGCCGCAAGCGCCTGACGGCCTGATCGTCCGGCGCCCGGGTTCGGGCGCATGAGCGACCCTTTCAAAATCGAACGCATGACTTCGCGGCCCCAGTTTCTGGCGGCCGCGAAGGGCGTTTCAGAGGCCCGCGGCGCGGTGGTCGTGCAGCGTCTGGACCGCCAGGACGGCGTGCCCACGGTGCGGCTGGGCTTCACCGCCACGCGCAAGGTCGGCAATGCCGTCATCCGCAACCGCGCCAAACGCCGACTGAGAGAAGCCGCCCGGACCGTGGCACCCCTGTTGGCGGTCTCCGGCAGTGACTATGTCTTCGTCGCCCGCATGGGCACGGCGGACCGTCCGTGGGACCGTTTGCTTGACGATGTGAAATCGGCGCTTACAAGGCTCGCGACCCCGCGACCGGCGCCAAAGACCGCGCCCTTGACGTCCGCCAACGCCGGCCAGGATTCCTGATCTCCATGCCTCCACACGATAACAGCCGAAACACGATCCTCTTCGTCGTGATCGCCGGCATCATGCTGCTCGCCTACAGCTATTTCGTGATGGAGCCGCAGGCCAAGGCGCGAAAGGCGGCCCAGCAGGCCGCGGCCGAACAGACCGTCGCCGGTCCGGCCGCCGGGACGACCGCCGGGACGACGGGCGCATCGCCCGTCGCCGCCGTCTTCACCGAGGATCGCACCGTCGCCCTCGCCCGCGGCGGTGCCCGTATCCCGATCCAGACCGGAACGGTGACGGGTTCGCTGTCGCTGCGCGGCGCGCGTATCGATGACCTGTTCCTGACCGGCTATCAGGAAACCAACGAGGCGGACTCTCCGCCCGTCGAGCTGTTCCGCCCAGAGGGCATGCGCCACGCCTATCAGGCCCAGTTCGGCTGGAACGGCCCCAACGTCCCCGGCGGCGTGCCCGGGCCCCAGACGCCGTGGCGCCTGACACAGGGCGCAACCCTGACGCCGGCCACGCCCGTCACCCTGACCTGGGACAATGGCGCGGGTCTGCGCTTCACCCGGCATATCGCCATCGACGCCCAGTATCTGTTCACCGTCACCGACACCGTCGCCAACTTCAGCGCCCAGCCGATCACCATCGCGCCCTGGGGGCGGATCGAGCGCCAGGGCGTGCCCGATGCGCTGGGCCGCCAGCAGGTTCTGCACGAAGGCGGCATCGGCACCTTCGGCACGGACGGGAAATACGCGACCCAACAGCTGAAATACAAAGCCTGGGCCAAGAAGCCGATCCAGGAGCACACCTCGACCGGCGGCTGGATGGGCATCACCGACAAATACTGGCTCGCCGCCCTGATCCCGCAGCAGGACGAACAGATCGAGGCTGCCTTCCGCGTCACCGACGCTGCCCATGCCGATGTCCACTCGGCCACCATGCTGGGCGAGGCCCACACCATCGCGCCCGGCCGCCAGATCACCGAAACCCAGCGCCTGTTCGCCGGCGCCAAGCGCAACGAGATCCTGTCCGGCTACGAGAAGAGCCTCGACCTGCCGCGCTTCGTCTACGCGATCGACTGGGGCTTCCTGTTCTTCCTGACGCGCCCGATCTTCTGGCTGATCGAGCTCTACTACGGCTGGTTCGGGAATTTCGGGCTCGCCATCCTGACCCTGACCCTGACTGTCCGCCTGATCATGTTCCCGCTGGCCAACAAGAGCTACGAGAGCATGTCCAAGATGCGGACCCTCCAGCCCAAGATGGAGGAGCTGAAGAAGAAACACCCCGACGATCCGGCGAAACAGCAGCAGGAGCTGATGGCGCTGTATCAGAAGGAGAAGATCAATCCGCTGGCGGGCTGTCTGCCCCTGCTGCTGCAGATTCCGGTCTTCTATTCCGTCTACAAGATGCTGTTCGTGACCATCGAGATGCGGCACGAGCCCTTCTTCGGCTGGATCCGCGACCTGTCGGCACCCGATCCCTCCACCATCTGGAACCTGTTCGGCCTGATTCCGTGGGACCCGTCCTCGGCGCCACTGATCGGGACCTATCTCGCCGGCACCTTCGCCCTCAGCGTGCTGGCCATCTTCTACGGCCTGACCATGTGGCTGCAGATGGCCATGAGCCCGCCGGCACCGGACCCGATGCAGCGCCGCATCTTCCAGTTCATGCCGGTCGTCTTCACTTTCATCATGGCCACCTTCCCGGCGGGCCTGCTGATCTACTGGGCCTGGTCCAACATCCTGACCATCATCCAGCAGTATGTGATCATGCACCGGCTGAAGGCCGAGAACCCGATCGACACCTTCATCGAGCGGCTGAAGAAGGCGAAGGCCTGAGTTGGACGATTTCACGCCGGAGGAACTGGAGCAGGCGCGCATCCTGTTCGCGCGCCCCGCGACCTTCGTCATGGGCTGCGCCAAGATCGAGCAGCTGCCCGATCCTGACCTGCCCGAGGTCGCCTTCGCCGGCCGGTCGAATGTCGGCAAGTCCAGCCTGATCAACGGCCTGGTCGGCATGCACAAACTGGCCCGGGCCTCGAACGAGCCGGGCCGGACGCGCGAGGTCAATTTCTTCGACCTCGACGGCAAGATGCGGCTGGTCGACCTGCCCGGCTACGGCTGGGCCAAGGCGTCGAAATCCACTGTGAAGAAGTTCCAGGACCTGGGCCGCGACTATCTGCGCGGGCGGGTCACGCTGAAGCGGGTCTATCTGCTGATCGACGCCCGCCACGGCCTGAAGAAGGTCGATGACGAGGCGCTCGACGCACTCGACCTCGCCGCCGTCAGCTACCAGATCATCCTGACCAAGGCCGACAAGCTCAAGAAGGGCGAGGCGGAAAAGGTCCAGGAAGCGACCCTGAAGGGCGTCTCAAAACGCGGCGCCGCCTATCCGGCGGTCATCGTCACCTCGGCCGAGAAGGGCGACGGCATGCCCGAGCTCCGGGCCGAGATCATGCGCACCACCGGCGTGACGCTGTAAGCGGACTTGCGGTCCTTCCCCGCGAATGGTCCGTTGCCCCGATGCACACCCGCCACATCCAGACCGACGGCCTTCGCCAGCAGATCCTCGAGGCCGGCTCCGGCCCGCTCATCCTGCTGATCCACGGCTTCCCCGAACTGGGTATCAGCTGGCGCGCACAGGTCCAGGCGCTCGCCGACGCCGGCTACCACGCCGTCGCGCCCGACATGCGCGGCTACGGCGGCACCGACAAACCCGAGGACCGCGACGCCTATTCCATCCTGCATCTGGTCGGCGACATGGTCGATCTGGTCCGGGCCCTGGGCGAGACGTCCTGCGTCGTCGTTGGCCACGACTGGGGCGCGCCGGTGGCCTGGCACTGCGCCCTGACCCGGCCCGACATGTTCCGCGCCGTCTTCGGTCTGTCGGTGCCCTTCCAGCCGCGCCGGCCCAGGGGCCCGCCGACCGCGGCCATGGCGGCGATCTCGAATCGCCTCGGCAGGGGCGACCTCTACATCAATCGCTTCCAGGCCGACGACGCCCATACGGTCTTTGACGTCGACCCGGCCACCGCCCTGCGCAAGGCCTTCTACTGCTATGACGGGGCCACCCCCGACGGTCGCCAGTCCACCGGCTTCATTGCCGAGGGCGAGACCTTCATCTCAACCGTTCCGGACGACGCGCCCCTGCCGCCGTGGATGAGCGAGGCCCATTTCGCCGAATACGTCGCCGCCTTCGCCGCCGGGGGCTTCAAGGGGCCGCTGGACTGGTACCGCAACCTCGACCGCAACTGGTCGCTCACGGCCCATCTGCAGGACGCCCGCATCACCATCCCCGCCGCCTTTGTGGTCGGAGACCGCGATCCGGTGCGGCACTACTCCGGCCAGCACGAGGCCGGGCTGAAGGACCGGGCGCCGGACCTGCGGATGCAGGTCGTGGTTCCCGGCGCCGGCCACTGGATCCAGCAGGAACGGGCCGAGGAGGTGAACCGGCTCCTGCTCGAGTTTCTGCGGCTGCCGGGCGTCGACTAAAGGTCAGCCACGGCCTCGGCCGTAATCTCCAGACTGCGAATCCTGTCGGCGAGGTCGAACACCATGCCGGTGGCCATCACCTCGTCGACGCCGGTCCGGGCGATGAACGCCGCCAGCCTGTCCCGCACGGTCTCGCGCCCGCCGATCGCCGCATAGGTCAGCCGGCTCTCCACCGCCGCCAGCTGTCGCGCGTCCAGCACGGCGGTGATGTCGTCCACCGGCGGCTTCAGCCGCCCCGGCTTGCCGGTCACCACCGCGGCGAAGGCCTGCTGCATCGAGGTCGACAGCCGCTGCGCCGCCGCGTCGGTCTCCGCTGCGAAGACATTGACCACGGCCATGGAATACGGCCTCTCCATCATCGCCGACGGCCGGAACCCGGCGCGATAGCTGTGCAGCGCCTGCATCAGCAGTTCCGGCGCGAAATGGCTGGCGAAGGCGAAGGGCAGGCCGAGGTGGGCGGCCAGTTCCGCGCTGAACAGGCTCGACCCGAGCAGCCAGATCGGAACCCCCGACCCCGCGCCCGGCCAGGCGGTGACCCGCTGACCCCCGACCGGATCGCCGAGATAGGCCTGCAACTCCATCACGTCCTGCGGGAAGCGGTCGGCCCCCTCGAAATAGCGGCGCAGCGCCCGGGCCGTCTCGCCATCCGTCCCCGGCGCCCGGCCGAGACCCAGGTCGATACGGCCGGGGTACAAGGCTTCCAGTGTCCCGAACTGTTCGGCGACGACCAGCGGCGAATGGTTGGGCAGCATGACCCCGCCGGAGCCGACGCGGATGCGTTCCGTCGCGCCGGCCACCTGTCCGATCACCACGGCCGTCGCCGCGCTGGCGATGCCGGGCATGTTGTGGTGCTCGGCCAGCCAGAAGCGTTTGAACCCCAGCCGGTCGGCGGCCCGGGCGAAGGCGGTGGTTTCGAGCAGGGCGCGCCGGACATCGCCGCCCTCGACGATGGGCGACAGGTCGAGAACGGAGAAAGCAGTCATGTCCCGCTAGATCGGGTTCATGGGTTGCGATGCAAGACCTTCGACGTGCGGCCTCGCCATGGCCGGTCCCGGGGGCAACCGGTCACATGCCCCGTCGATCCAGACCGCTGTCTGCGGAAACCCGGGCCAGCTTGAACCGCCGCGCCGACAGGGTACCCGGGTGTCAGAAGGCGACGCCGAGCCCGATGAAGGGCGCGTGCCCGATGCGGTCGGGCGCATTGTCGCGCACGTCCTGCTGGCGCAGGTAGCCCAGACTCACCTCGTAGCGACCGAACTCCCGTTCGAATCCGACGAAGGTACGCAACCCCGTGACGCCGGTCTGGCCGTCCGGATCTGTACTGCGGAGCGTCACGAACAGCTCGGCGTCTGCCGTCAGATTCCAGCTGTCGTCGGATTCTCCCAGCGGGATCGAGGTGCCGACACGCTGTCGAACGCGCCATCCCGTCTGGGGGTCGGTCGAGACGAACCGCTGTTCCGTGCGCGTGCGGAAATCGATGGGCCCCAGTTCATAGCTGACCTGCTGGAGCAGCCGGACTTCCCGCTGGTCCGGTCCGTTCCAGCGTTGTTCGATGCCGACACCCCAGGTGTTGTCCCGGGCGTCGTCGCGTTTGACCCAGCCGCGCACAAAATAGGTGTCGTTGCGCGGATCCTTGCGGAACCGCTGGGCCGTTTCGAGCTCGATGGAGGTCCTGTCGCCAACCGCCTTGCTGACGGACGGATTGAACCAGAACTCCATGTCCTCGTCGCTCGCAAGGGCGGGGGTCGCCAGCGAGAGCGCCGCGGTCGACGCGGCCAAAACCAGTGTTTTCATCTTGATCCATGGGGAAAGCCCCGCCGCGGGAGGGGGCCCGCGGCGGGTCACGAGTCCTGCGAGAATGGCCTAGCGGCCGGCTTCAGGCATCATCGACGAGTGCAGGTGGTCGATCTTCCAGTCGCCGCCTTCGAAGCGGTAGATGAACGAATAGCGGGCGCGGACGTCCGTCTTGGCACCCGTGGCGGGGTCGGTCAGGGTGACGGTCCAGGTGCCGAGGCGGGTTGCCGTCTGGCAATCGATCTCGACGGTGCTGGTGTTGATCTGACCCACCGGCCGGTTCCGCAGGAAGCCGACGAAATAGTCGCGAACCATGGCCGGCGTGGTGCGCGGCGTGTTGGAAACCGTTGCGAGCAGCACGGGTTCGTTCGTGAACAGCGCCGTGACGATGTCCGGATTGCCGGTGGCCCAGGCATCGTTGAACCTGGCGAACTGGCTCTCGACATCGGCCTGGGAGACCGTGGGGCAGGTGTGGTTGTGGTGCGAGGCCTGGGCCAGCGCCACGCCGGGGACAGCGGCGGCCAGCGCCGAGATCAGCGCCAGGCGCACAGGGAATTTCAGGCCGGAACGGCCCTTGGACAGTGATGACATGGTGGTTCCACCTCTAAAGGGCAGCGACCGTTCACGCATGAACGCTCGCCACCGGCGCGGTCCGACATCACGATCGACGCGATCGTCAGAGGGGCCCGGTCCGCCCGGACTGGGTGCCTTGGTGGCCGCCATCCTGTCAACAAGCCCGGCCGCGGGTGTGACAATGCGTACCGGTCGCGAATGGTGGATTGTTCGCCGCCCGGTCAGACCGGGCGCGTCGGCTACAGCTTCGCTGCCGCCGGTGCCGGCTCGGGGGTCGACGGCACGTCGGGCAGGGGGATGAACTCCACGTCGTCCTCGATCGGCAGGGCCATCCGTCCGGCCTTCCAGTCTGCCTTGGCCGCGTCGATCTTCGCTTGCGAAGACGAGACGAAATTCCACCAGATCACCCGCGGTCCGACCGGCTCGCCGCCCAGCACCATCACGGTCGAGGGACGGATCGCCTTGATCGTCGGCTCGGCGGTGGGCTCCAGAACGATCATCTGGCCTTCGTGGAACGTCCGGTCGCCCACCTCGATCTCGCCCTTGGCGACATAGAGCGCCCGCTCGGAATGGCCGCCCGCGCCCTTGCCCGGCGGCGGCGCGGTGCGCACGCCCTCGGCCAGTTCCCAGTGGACATAGAACAGGGGCGAGGCGGTCTTGACCCGCGCCGAGGCGCCATAGGCCTCGCCCGCCACCAGCCGGGCGAACAGGCCGGCGTTCTCATAGGCGGGCAGGTCGGGCCCGGCGTAGTGTTTGAAGACCGGGTCACAGTCCTCCATCTCGCCGGGCAGGGCGATCCAGGCCTGCATCCCGTGCATCGGTCCGCCCTCGGCCCGCTTGGTCGGCGTTGTCCGTTCCGAATGGACGATGCCCTTGCCGGCGGTCATCCAGTTCACCTCGCCGGGCCGGATCGCCTGGGTGGCACCGGTATTGTCGCGGTGAATGATCTCGCCCTCGAAAAGATAGGTCAGGGTCGACAGGCCGATGTGCGGATGCGGGCGGACATTGATCGCCTCGGACCCCGGGGCGAACTCGGCCGGCCCCATCTGGTCGAGGAAGATGAAGGGCCCGACCATCCGGCGGGCGTGGAAGGGCAGGATCCGTCCGACCTCGAACCCGCCCAGGTCCTTGCGACGGGCGTCGATCACCATTTCGATCATGTCAGGCTCCGTTCAGTCCAGCGACAGCCTCGCGATGACGGCCGGCGCGGGGGCGGCTGTCGTCTGCGCCCCGTCGCCGTCGAAATCGCTCCACTGCGAACGGGAAACGAACACCAGTTCGCGATTCCGGACCAGCCCTGTCGTGATGGCGGTTGTGATGCGACGATCCTGCCCCGCCTCTCCGCGACGGGAGGGCGGCCAACTCAAGGATTGGTAATGTGGAGCCGAAGTCGGCTCACCGAATCCAGAACCGGACCCCAAGCGGCAGGGCGCATGCGGCCCCGGCCAAGGACAGCAGGGGGAGTATCAGATCCGCCGGCGGGCGAAGCTCGCCGTGATTCCGGAACTCAACGCCCATTGTGAAGGTCACAAGCAATCCGATGCCAAGCCCGATGCGAAGGGCCCATTCCTGCTTCGAGCGGTGGCGCCCGGCCTCCGCGGCCATTTCGTTGAATGACTCCACCGCCGTTGGCATGCGGGTACTGGAGCGGACGCCAACAAGGGCGAGCGCGATCGGCATCGCCACGAACGCCGGCAGCGCAAGCGGCTCCACCGTCCTAGCTCACGTGCGGCGTGACGATCCCCAGCGGCAGGGCGGTCACATTCTTCACCCCGCGGGTGACGATATGGCTCTCGCAGTCCGAGACGATGCCGAGGCTGAGCAGTTTGTGGCGCAGGAACTGGTCGAAGGCGTGCATGTCCGAGGTGATGATCCGCAGCACATAGTCCTCGCGGCCCGTGATGGTGGCGCATTGCACCACCTCGGGCCAGGCCGAGACGGCCGCCTCGAAGGCGTCGAGGTTTTCGGTTGAGGGCAGGCTCAGCTTTACGATGGCGTAGACCTCGAAATCGAGGCCCAGCTTGGTGGCGTCCAGCAGCGTCACCCGCTTGCGGATGAAGCCCGTATCCTCCAGTCTCTTGATGCGCCGCCAGCACGGCGAGGCTGACAGGCCAACCCGGTCCGCGACCTCGGCCACCGACAATCCGGCGTCCTGTTGCAGGATGTCCAGAATGCGGGCGTCGACGGGATCCAGATCGTCAGCCAAGGCGTTTCTCCTGATCGAGTTCTGGCGCAATAAAATACCGCAAAACCTGCCAAGGCAAGGTCAAAATCGAGCGAGCCTTGTCTGGCGCCTCGTGCTAATTGCGCCGGAGGAAACGCGGTCGGATCAACCGGACGGGACGGAATGAAGAAGCCCAATAGCCAAGCTCTCTCGCTGCGCGTGCCCGAGCCCTCGGGCCGACCCGGCGATCCGACAGACTTCAGCCATCTGAAGCTCGACCCCGCCGGCGTGGTGGAGCGGCCGGAGGTCTCGACCAGGCCGTTCGACATGCGCGACCACGCCTTCCGGCTGGTCCGGGTGCTGGACGACGACGGCAAGGCCGTTGGCCCGTGGAATCCGAAACTGGATCCCGAGACGCTGCGTCGCGGCCTCAAGGCCATGATCCTGACCCGCGCCTTCGACGACCGGATGCATCGCGCCCACCGCCAGGGCAAGACCAGCTTCTATATGAAATGCACGGGTGAAGAGGCCATCGCCGTCGCCCAGGGCATGATCCTGTCCCGCGAGGACATGGGCTTCCCCACCTATCGCCAGCAGGGCCTGCTGATCGCGCGCGGCTATCCGCTCGCGACCATGATGAACCAGATCTATTCCAACGCTTCGGACCCGATCAAAGGCCGCCAGCTGCCGATCATGTATTCGGCGAAGGACTTCGGCTTCTTCACCATCAGCGGCAACCTCGGCACCCAGGTGCCCCAGGCCGTCGGCTGGGCCATGGCCAGCGCCTACAAGGGCGACGACAAGATTGCCATCACCTGGATCGGTGACGGTGCCACGGCCGAGGGCGACTTCCACAACGCCCTGACCTTCGCCTCCGTCTATCGCGCCCCGGTGATCCTCAACATCGTCAACAACCAGTGGGCCATCTCGTCCTTCCAGGGCATCGCCGGCGGTCTTGAGACCACCTTCGCCTCCAAGGCCATCGGCTACGGCCTTCCGGCGCTGCGCGTCGACGGCAACGACTTCCTCGCCGTCTGGGCCGCGACCCAGTGGGCCGAGGAGCGCGCCCGTTCCAACCAGGGCGCGACGGTCATCGAGCTGTTCACCTACCGTGGTGCCCCCCACTCGACCTCCGACGACCCCAGCCGCTACCGTCCCGCCGACGAGCACGAGAAATGGCCACTCGGCGACCCGGTCATGCGCCTGAAACAGCACCTCATCGCCCTGGGCGAATGGTCCGACGAGCAGCAGGCCGCCGCCGAGGCCGAGGCCGTCGAACAGGTCCGCGCCGCCGGCAAGGAGTCCGAGGCCATCGGCACCCTCGGCCAGTCGCGTCCCTCGGTGAAGACCATGTTCGAGGAGGTCTATGCGACCGAGGACTGGCGCATCACCGAACAGCGTCGCGAGGTGGGAGTCTGACCATGACCACTGCACCGATGAACATGATCCAGGCCCTGAACTCGGCCCTCGACATCAAGATGGGCGAGGACCCGAACGTGCTCAGCTTCGGCGAGGACGCGGGCTATTTCGGCGGCGTCTTCCGCGTCACCGACCACCTGCAGAAGAAGCACGGCCTGACCCGCAGCTTCGACGCCCCGATCAGCGAATGCGGCATCGTCGCCGCCGCCATAGGCATGGGCGCCTACGGCCTGCGCCCGGTCGTCGAGATCCAGTTCGCCGACTACATCTACCCGGCCTATGACCAGATCGTCTCCGAGGCGGCCAAGTTGCGCTACCGCTCGGGCGGCCAGTTCACCAGCCCGATCACCGTCCGTTCGCCCTACGGCGGCGGTATCTTTGGCGGCCAGACGCACAGCCAGTCGCCGGAAAGCCTGTTCACCCATATCGCGGGCCTCAAGGTCGTCATCCCGTCCAACCCCTATGACGCCAAGGGCCTGCTGACCGCGGCCATCGAGGACGACGACCCCGTCATCTTCTTCGAGCCCAAACGCCTCTACAACGGCCCCTTCGACGGCTGGCACCAGAAGCCGGTGTCGCCCTGGAAGGCCCAGGACCTGGCCCAGGTCCCGACCGGCAAATACGTCGAGCCGATCGGCAAGGCGCGCGTCATGCGCGAGGGCTCGGACGTCACCATCCTCTGCTACGGCACCATGGTCTGGGTCAGCCTCGCGGGTGCGGAACACGCCGGGGTCGACGCCGAGGTCATCGACCTGCGCACCCTCGTGCCGCTCGACATCGAGACCATCGAGGCCAGCGTCAAGAAGACCGGCCGCTGCGTCATCGTCCATGAGGCCCCGAAAACCTCGGGCTTCGGCGGCGAACTGAGCGCCCTGGTGCAGGAGCGCTGCTTCTATCATCTGGAGGCGCCGATCGCGCGGGTGACCGGCTGGGACACCCCCTATCCGCACGCCTTCGAATGGGAATATTTCCCGGGACCCGAACGGGTCGCCACGGCCCTGAAGGCCGTCATGACCGGAGGACGTTGAGATGGGCCGCTACGTCTTCAAACTGCCCGACGTGGGCGAAGGCACCGCCGAGGCCGAGCTCGTCGGCTGGCACGTCAAGGTCGGCGACATGGTCGCCGAGGACCAGATCATCGCCGACATCATGACCGACAAGGCCACGGTCGAACTGACCAGCCCGGTCGCCGGCAAGGTGCTGGCCGCCCACGGCGAACCCGGCCAGCAACTGGCCGTCGGCTCGCCGCTGGTGGAGTTCGAGGTCGAGGGGGCGGGGAATGCGTCCGCCGAGGCCGCTCCGGCGCCCGCGAAGGCTGAACCTGCTCCTGCGCCGAAAGCCGAGGCGCCGAAGGTTGAGGCGGTGCCCGCCGCTGCCCCGACCGCCGCCGGTGGCAATTTCGTCTTCAAACTCCCCGACGTCGGTGAAGGCACGGCCGAGGCCGAACTGGTCGGCTGGCACGTCAAGGTCGGCGACATCGTCTCCGAGGACCAGCTTCTCGCAGAGGTCATGACCGACAAGGCCACCGTCGAACTGACTTCCCCGGTCGCCGGAACCGTCGCCGCCCTGCACGGCGAACCGGGCCAGCAACTGGCTGTCGGCGGCCCGCTGGTGAGCTTCAACGTCGAGGGCAAGGGCAATCAGGGTGAGGCGCCGCCCCTCTCGAACCCTGCTCCGCAGGCTTCGGTCCCCCTGACAGGGGGACAGACGGCTCCTGTCTCCTCCCCGCTCCGCGGGGAGGGGGACCAGCCGAAGCCGAAGGCGAAGGATGGTGGAGGGGTGCCGGTCGCACGAACCCTCTCCGCCCGCAACGAACGCCCGCTCGCCTCGCCCGCCGTGCGCAACCGCGCCCGCGATCTGGGGGTCGAGCTCCAGTTCGTCCCCGGCTCCGGCCCCGCCGGCCGCATCGAGCACGGCGATCTCGACGCCTACGTCTCGTCCGGCGGTCACACACCGTCCGCATCCGGGGCAACGGCGTCCTCCAGCTACGCCCGGGCCGAAGGCACCACTGAGACCCGCATCATCGGCCTGCGTCGCAAGATCGCGGAGAAGATGGCCGAGAGCGTCCGCCGCATCCCCCACATCACCTATGTGGAAGAGATCGACGTCACCGCCCTCGAGGAGCTCCGCGCCCTCCTGAACGCGACGAAGAAGAAGGACCAGCCCAAGCTGAACGTCCTGCCCTTCATCGCCCGGGCCATCGTCGTCGCCCTGCGCGACCAGCCGACGATCAACAGCCACTACGACGACGAGGCCGGCGTCCTGACCACCCACGCCGCCGTCCACCTCGGCATCGCCGCCCAGACGCCGAACGGCCTGATGGTCCCGGTGGTCCGCCACGCCGAGGCGCGCGACCCCTACGACACGGCCCTCGAGATCGCCCGCGTCTCGGGCGCGGCCAAGGACGGCTCGGCCAAACGCGACGAACTGTCCGGCTCGACCATCACCATCACCTCCCTGGGCACCCTGGGCGGCGTGGTCCACACCCCGATCATCAACCACCCCGAGGTCGCTATCGTCGGCCCCAACAAGATCGCCGAGCGGGTGGTGGTCAAGGACGGCCAGATGGTCGTGCGCAAGATGATGAACCTGTCCTCCAGCTTCGATCACCGCATCGTCGACGGCCACGACGCGGCGGTCTTCGTGCAGCGCATCAAGGGCCTGCTGGAGCACCCCGCGACCCTCTGGATGAACTGAGAACCATGGCAGAATCCCTCAAAACCACGGTCCTCATCATCGGCGCCGGCACCGGCGGCTATGTCGCCGGCATCCGTTGCGGCCAATTGGGACTCGACACCGTGCTGGTCGACGGCGGCGACGGGCTGGGCGGCACCTGCCTGAACGTCGGCTGCATCCCGTCCAAGGCCATCATCCACGCCGCCTCGAAATTCGAGACCGTCAGCAAGGCCGCCGCCGGTGGCACCCTCGGTATCACGGCCAGCAAACCCGCCATCGACCTGGCCCAGACCACGGCCTGGAAGGACGGCATCGTCCGCAAGCTGAACGCCGGCGTCGCCGCCCTGCTGAAGAAGTCGAAGGTCAAGGTTATCAAGGGCTGGGCGAACTTCACCGACGCCAAGACCTGCACGGTCAAAACGGCCGACGGCGACATCACGATCAGCGCCGAACACGTCATCCTCGCCACCGGCTCCGAGCCGGTCGAACTGCCCTTCCTGAAGTTCGGTGGCGACGTCATCTCCTCGACCGAGGCCCTGTCGCTGGACAAGGTGCCGGGCAAGCTGGTCGTCGTCGGCGGCGGCTATATCGGGCTGGAGCTGGGCATCGCCTTCCGCAAGCTGGGGGCCGAGGTCGCCATCGTCGAAATGGCCGACCGCCTGCTGCCGCTCTACGACAAGGCCCTGACCGATCCGGTCGCCAAATGGCTGGAGAAGCACGGCGTCGAGCTGCACCTGGGTGCCAAGGCCGGGTCGTTCGAGAACGGCCAGCTGAACATCACCACGAAGGACGGTGCCGCCCTCAAGCTCAAGGCCGACAAGGTCCTCGTCACAGTCGGCCGCAAGCCGCGCACCCAGGGCTGGGGTCTGGAGAATATGGGCGTGGCCATGGCCGGGCCGTTCGTGAAGATCGACGACCGCTGCGCCACCAGCATGCGCAACGTCTGGGCCGTCGGCGACCTGACCGGCGAACCCATGCTGGCCCACAAGGGTTCGGCCCAGGGCGAGGTGGTCGCCGAGATCATTGCGGGCCACGACCGCCGGTTTGACCCGGTTACCATCGCCGCCGTCTGTTTCACCGAGCCCGAGATCGTCTCCGCCGGCCTTGGGCCCCTGGACGTCGAGGGCCGCGACGACGTCATCACCGCCGTCTTCCCGCTGGCCGCCATCGGCCGCGCCCTGGCCATCGAGGCCGGCGAGGACGGCGGCTTCGTCCGCGTGCTGGCGTCGAAGTCCGACCACCGCCTGCTCGGCGTCCAGGCCGTCGGCCAGCACGTCGCCGAAATGTCCAACAGCTTCGCCCAGATGCTCGAAATGGGCGCGGTGCTGGAAGACGTCGCCGGCGTCATCCACGTCCACCCGACCCTCGGCGAAGCCTTCCACGAGGCGTCCCTGCGGGCCCTGGGGCATGCGATCCACATCTAGGGATTAGGGATTAGGGACGAGGGAAACGAGCCTGCCGGATCCGTGGGCATCGACGCCCTCTGTTCTTCCTAATCCCTGATCCCTGATCCCTCCCTTTCGCCAACCCGTCACAATCCTCTGGTCTAAGCGCCGCAACCCACACGTCCGGAGACTGACGATGACCCGCACCCTCCTCGCCGCCGCCTCGGCCATCGCCCTGCTCGCCCTCGGAGCCTGCAACAACGACCAGTCCGCCGGCAACCAGACCGCCCGCGCTGGCATCTGGGCCGCGGGCTCCTCGACCGTCTTCCCCTTCGCCACCCGCGTGGCCGAGAATTTCGCCCGCACCTCGGGCGGCGCCGCGCCGCGCGTTGAAGCGCTGGGCACCGGCGGCGGTATCCAGGCCTTCTGCCAGGGCGTCGGCCCCAACACCCCGGACATCGCCAACGCCTCGCGCCAGATGAAGGCCTCGGAGTTCGAGCTGTGCCGCACCAATGGCGTCACCGATATCGTCGAGATCAAGATCGGCTTTGACGGCATCGTCGTCGCCACCGCCCGCACCGGCACGGCCTTCAACCTGCGCCTCCAGGACCTCTACCTGGCCCTGGCCAAGGAAACCCCCGGTGCCGGCGGCGCCTTCGTCGCCAACCCCGCGACGATGTGGAACCAGATCAACCCCGGCCTGCCGGCCCAGCGCATCCAGGTCTATGGCCCGCCGCCGACCTCGGGCACGCGCGACGCCTTCCTGGAGCTGGGCATGTCCCCCGGCGCCGCCCTGCTGCCTGCCCTGGCGGCGATCAAGGACGCCGACAAGGACCGGTTCGAAACCCTCGCCCACACCCTGCGCGAGGACAACGCCTGGATCGACTCGGGCGAGAACGACAACGCCATCGTCCAGACCCTGAACCGTACCCCCGGTTCGCTGGGCGTGTTCGGCTATTCCTTCCTTGAGCAGAACCTGGACACCGTCCGGGCCGAAACCATCGACGGCGTCGCGCCGACCGCCGACACCATCGCCGACGGCACATATCCGCTGGCCCGCAGCCTCTACATCTATGTGAAGAAGCAGCACGTCGGCGTGACGCCGGGGCTGGAAGCCTTCGTCATGGAGTTCATGTCGGAAGCCTCGGCCGGTCGCGGCGGCTATCTGCAGGACCGCGGCCTGGTGCCGCTGCCGGAAGACCAGCTGGCCGCCCAGCGCGCCATCGCCACGGCCCTGACGGTGATGACGGCCCCGGCGAAGTAGGCATTAGGTCTTAGGGCTTAGGGCTTGGGAATGGAGTTTCAGGCTGACAAGCCTCGGCGCGCTTCCTTAAGCCCTAGGCCCTAGGCCCTAAGCCCCAAGCCCCAAGCCCTCGGCTAAGCCGCCGTCTTCCGCCGCAACCGCGCGATCCGCCGCAGCCGCCGCCAGAAGCGGCCGCGTTCCGGCTCCGGATAGGGCTGCAGGTTCTGGACGAATTCCTCGGCCGAGGCGCGCCAGCTGAATTTCTCGGCATAGGCGCGGACGGCCTTGCGGTCGCATTCCAGCGCTTCCAGACAGGCTGTGCGCAGGTCTTCGTGGATGGCACCGGCGTTCGAGCCGGGGATGATGTCGATCGGCCCGTGCGCCGGATAGGCCGCGACCGGCGTCCCGGCGGCCATGGCCTCCAGGATCACCAGGCCGAAGGTGTCGGTCCAGCTGGGGAAGACGAAGACGTCGGCATCGCGGAAACACCGCGCCAGCTCCTCGCCGAACCGGGCACCGAGGAATTTCGCCTCGGGATATTTGAGCTCCAGCTCGGCCCGCGCCGGACCGTCGCCGACCACGATCTTCGTGCCCGGCAGATCGGTCTCGAGGAAGGCCTCGATATTCTTCTCGACGGCCACCCGGCCGACATTGAGGAAGAAGGGCCGCGGCCAGTCCTTGCCGCCCAGCTCTTCATAGATGCGCGGCAGGTCCGGATGGAATTGCACCGTGTCCACGCCCCGCGACCAGGGCGAGACATTGCGGAACCCGCGCTCCAGCAGTTCGTCCCGCAGCGTCGGTGTGGCCACCATCAGCCGCCCGGATGGCTTGTGGAACCATTTCATATAGGCGTAGCCGACCTGCACCGGGACCGGGAAGCGCGCCGAGATATATTCAGGGAATTTCGTGTGATAGCTGGTCGTGAACGGCAGCTTCCACTCCACGCAGATGCGCCGCGTGGCGATGCCGATCGGCCCTTCGGTAGCGATATGAACCGCTTCCGGCTCATAGGCCCGCAGCCGCTCGCGGATCTCTTCCTCGGCGCCCAGCGCCAGCCGGATTTCCGGATAGGTCGGGGCCGGAATGGTCTTGAACTGGCTCGGCTCGATGACCTCGACCTCATGGCCCATGGCGCGGCATTCCGCGATGGTCCGGGTCAGGGTGCGGACGACGCCGTTGACCTGGGGCTCCCAGGCGTCAGTGGCCAGTACGATGCGCATGAGGGCCGGATGGCTCCGCCGTTGATCGGTCGCAACCTCTAGCGCCTCGGACGGCGATTGGCGAGACGCCGCAGCCTCTCCCGTTCCGTGGCGGAATGGTCTAGGACGCCGCCATGAACGCACACGTCTCCCCGCCCGTCGCCCTGTCCCAGGATTGGGATGCGCTGGACCAGGGCAAGTTCGCGGACGAGACCGCCACGGTCCGGGGTCTGCTGGCCCGGATGCCGCTGGACGGGACCGAGCGCACCGCCGTGCTGGCGGAGGCTGTCGGCCTGGTCGAACGGGCCCGCGCCAGCGTCAAGAAACAGGGCGTGGTCGAAAGCTTCCTGCAGGAATTCTCGCTCGGCACCCGCGAGGGCCTGGCCCTGATGTGCCTCGCCGAGGCCCTGCTGCGCACCCCCGATGAAGAGACCCGCGACCGGCTGATCGCCGAGAAGATCGGCTCGGCCGACTGGTCGTCCCACCTCGGCCAATCCGACAGCCTGTTCGTCAACGCCTCGACCTGGGGCCTGATGCTGACCGGGAAACTGGTCGATGTCGACGAAGAGGCCCGCACCGACCTCCCCGGCTTCCTCAAGCGGATCGTCGGCCGTTTGGGGGAGCCGGTCATTCGCGAGGCCGTCGCCGCCGCCGTCCGCATCATGGGCGAGCAGTTCGTGGTCGGCCGCACCATCGAGGCGGCCCTGAAGCGGTCGCAGCGCGAGGGCTGGCTGTGCAGTTTCGACATGCTGGGCGAGGGTGCCCGCACCGCCCATGACGCCGAGCGCTACGAGAAGATCTACGCCGACGCCATCACCGCCGTCGGCAAGACGGCGAAAGGGCAGGGGCCGGAGGCCGGCCACGGCGTCTCGGTCAAGCTGTCCGCCCTCTCGCCCCGCTATGAGGCCACGCACGAGGCCCGCGTCTGGGACGAGCTCTACCCCCGCATCCTGCGGCTGGCGCGGATCGCGGCGCAGTACGATATCAACTTCACCATGGACGCCGAGGAGGCCGACCGTCTGGCCCTGTCGCTGAAGCTGCTGGACCGGCTGGCGCATGAGCCCGATCTGGGTGGCTGGACCGGCCTTGGTCTGGCGGTTCAGGCCTATCAGAAGCGCTGCCCCGAGGTGATCCGCCGCGTCGCCGAACTGGCCAGGACATCCGGCCGCCGCCTGATGGTCCGCCTGGTCAAGGGCGCCTACTGGGACACCGAGATCAAACGCGCCCAGGTCTTCGGCCGCACCGACTATCCGGTCTTCACCACCAAGGCCGCGACCGACCTCAACTACCTCGTCTGCGCGAAGGCCATGATCGAGGCCGCGCCCCACATCTACAGCCAGTTCGCCACCCACAACGCCCATTCGCTGGCGGCCGTCTACCGGATGGCGTCCGAGCGTTCGGTGAAGATCGAGTTCCAGCGACTGCACGGCATGGGCGAGGCGCTGTACGACGCCGCCCATGACGCCTTCGGTCCCGTCACCGTCCGCGCCTACGCCCCCGTCGGCGGGCATGAAGACCTGCTGCCCTATCTGGTCCGCCGCCTGCTCGAGAACGGGGCCAACTCCTCCTTCGTCCACGCCCTGCTGGACGAGCGGGTGCCCGCTTCCGCCGTCGCCGCTGACCCCATCTCCGCCGTCGAGGCCCACCCCGACCGCCACGCCAAGATCCCGACCCCGAAGGACATGTACATGGACCGCCAGAACTCGCTGGGCCGCGACTATTCGCAAGCCGCCGATCGTGAGCGCCACGCCGTCGCGCTGCAGAAGGTCGACAGCGAGACCCTGACCGCCGGCCCGATCATCGGCGGCAAGCTCAAGGCCGGGACCAATGCACAGCCGGTCACCAACCCCTTCGATACGACCCGCGTGCTGGGCCATGTCTCGGAAGCGACCGAGGCCGACGTCGACGCCGCCGTCGACGCCGCCGCCCGCGCCCAGATCGCCTGGGACCGCAAGGGCGGGGCGGGCCGGGGCGCTGTGCTGCGCGCCATGGCCGATGCGCTGGAAGCCAATATGGACCGGCTCGTCGCCCTGCTGTCGCGCGAAGCGGGCAAGACCCTGAACGACGGCGTCGCCGAGATCCGCGAGGCCGCCGACTTCTGCCGCTACTACGCCATGCTGGCCGAGCGTGACTTCGGCGGTCCGACCGAGCTCAAGGGCCCCGTCGGCGAGATCAACCAGCTGGTCCTGCACGGCCGCGGCGTCTTCGCCTGCATCAGCCCCTGGAACTTCCCCCTGGCCATCTTCACCGGCCAGGTCGCCGCCGCTCTCGCCGCCGGCAACGCCGTCCTGGCCAAGCCTGCCGAACAGACGCCCCTGATCGCCGCAGAGGCCGTGCGCCTCTATTACAAGGCCGGTCTGGACCCGAACCTGCTGGCGCTGGTCCCCGGTCGCGGCGAGACGGTCGGCGCCAAACTGGTTTCGCACCCGGGCATCGACGGCGTCGCCTTCACCGGCGGCACCGATACGGCGAACCTGATCAACCGCTCCCTGGCCGCCCGCCCGGGCGCCATCATCCCCTTCATCGCCGAGACCGGCGGGCTGAACGGCATGTTCGTCGACACCACGGCGCTGAAGGAACAGATCATCGATGACGTCATCCTGTCGGCCTTCGGCTCGTCCGGTCAGCGCTGCTCGGCCCTGCGCCTGCTCTATGTCCCGCACGACGCCGCCGACGCCCTGATCGAGGGGCTGAAGGGTGCGCTGGCCGCCCAGGTCGTGGGCGATCCGACCGATCCCGCCACCGACATCGGCCCGGTCATCGACGCCGACGCCAAGGGCGCGCTGGACGCCCACCTGAAGCGGCTCGAAGGCGACGCGAAGATCATCGCCCGCGCCGAACTGCCCGCCGGCGCCGACAAGGGCCATCTGTTCGCCCCCACCATCGCCGAGATTCCCACGCCCGACTATCTGGAGCGCGAGGTCTTCGGCCCGATCCTGCACGTCTGCCGCTATGAGCCGTCGAAGCTCAAGGAGACGGCGTCGAAACTGGCCGCCCGCGGCTACGGCCTGACCCTGGGCGTGCACAGCCGCATCGAGGCCTTCGCCGAGGAGGTCGCCCGTCTGGTCCCGGCCGGCAATGTCTACATCAACCGCTCGATCATCGGCGCGGTGGTTGGCGTCCAGCCTTTCGGCGGCGAGGGCCTGTCCGGCACCGGCCCCAAGGCCGGCGGCCCCTACAGCCTGATCCGCTACGCGTCCGAGAAAGCCATCAGCAACAACATCTCTGCCCAGGGCGGTGACCCGGCGCTGCTGAACCTCTGACGGCGGGTGGAAGGTGCCCACGGCACCCTCCACCCGTCGGCTGACGTCAGGTCGGCGTGGCGCTCATCACCGACCGCTTCGTCTGACGACCGCCGGTCCAGCCCAGATAGCCCGCCAGTCCTCCGGCCAGAAGGCCCAGGACGACCATCAGGGCCGGAGGCGCGGCGGCATAGGTGGAGAAGACACCGCCCAGGGCCGGCATGTCCGGGGCGAACCACATCACGACCGACTGCAGGACGACGAAGAAGGTGGCGACCAGCCAGGGCGCGCCGTTCCGGCGGTCCATGAAATACAGCCCCATGGCGAAGAGCGCGACCAGGGCGTTGCTGATGACGATCGTATCGAGAACCGCGCGAGGCCCCTCACTGCCGATCACGTTCATCCACGGAAAGGCCGACTCCATCAGGCGGCTGAAGGGCGATTCGAACAGGATCATCGGCGTCGCCAGCATGTATCCTGCATGGAGCTTGGTCGTACGCCGGTTGCGCAGGGCCAGATAGAACAGGGTCAGGTAGGCCGTGATCGCGATGGCCATGCCGATCCCGAACGCGGGGCCCAGAACGGCGATGAACGGGTTTTCCCGGGCGGTGAAGCGCGCCGCCGAGACATTGATGATCATCACGAAGCCGGCGATGAGCAGCGGGAACATGACGAAACTCGCCCTGCCCAGAACCTTGTGGATCGCATTCTTCCGGGCATGAATCGCCACGCTCTGGACGATGAGCAACGCCAGCCAGCTCATCGCGGTCAGGGCATGAACGTGGAAGGCCAGCGGGACCTCGCCGATCGGGGCGAAATAGCTCGCCCAGAACCCGCCCAGGATCACCAGCAGCACAAATCCCACGAAATAGTGCCCGTACCTGTACGGCATCGTCTCACCCTCCCCCATGCGTCGACATAACACCGCTATTGGGAATCGGGCCGGGGGTAAACAGGCTCTGTAGTCCCGGGGTTGCGGAGCCTCAGACGACGAAAGCCGGCTCCGCTCGCGCGGAACCGGCTCCCGTCATCCCTTGACGCACACCACCTGACGCAGGGTGTGCACGACCTCGATCAGGTCGGTCTGGGCCGCGATGACCGCGTCGATGTCCTTGTAGGCCATCGGCGTTTCGTCGATCACCTCGGCGTCCTTGCGGCATTCGACGCCCTCGGTGGCGCGGATGTGATCCTCCACCGTGAAGCGCCGCTTGGCCTCGGTCCGGCTCATCGCCCGACCGGCGCCGTGCGAGCAGGTGCAGAAAGAGTCCGCATTGCCCTTGCCGCGCACGATGAAGGATTTCGCCCCCATCGAGCCGGGGATGATGCCCAGCTCATCCAGCTTGGCGGACACCGCGCCCTTCCGGGTCAGGAACACGTCCTTGCCGAAATGGCGCTCCTTCGAGACGTAGTTGTGGTGGCAGTTCACCGCCTCCTGCGTCGTCTCCAGATCCGGCCAGAACGTGCGCAGCACGGTCAGGACACTGTCCATCATCACCTCGCGGTTGGCGCGCGCGTATTTCTGCGCCCACGACACCGCCCGGACATAGTGGACGAAGCCGTCCGTCCCCTCGGGGAAATAGGCCAGGTCCTGGTCCGGCAGGTTGATGTGCCAGCGCCGCATCTCGTGCTTGGCCCGTTCGATGAAATAGGTCCCGAACCGGTTGCCCACGCCCCGAGACCCGGAGTGCAGCATCACCCACACATCGCCCGCCTCATCGAGGCAGAGCTCGATGAAGTGGTTGCCTGTGCCCAGCGTCCCCAGATGGCCGAAGCCACGCGGGTGCGCCGCCTTGGGGTGGGCCTCGACCACGGCGTCGTAGCCGACCTTCAGCTCGCCCCAGCGGGTGACCGCCGAGGCCGGCGGCTCGCCGGCCCAGGCGCCCTTGTCGTTGCGCCCGCCGTTGTCGGTCCGGCCGTGCGGAACGGCCGCCTCGATGGCGGAGCGGATGCCCGACAGGTCATCCGGCAGGTGTTCGGCGCGGATCGAGGTCCGCACCGCCATCATGCCGCAACCGATGTCCACGCCCACGGCGGCCGGGATGATGGCCCCCACGGTCGGGATCACCGACCCCACGGTCGCGCCCATGCCCCAGTGCACGTCGGGCATGACCGCGACGTGTTTGTGGATGAACGGCAGCGAGGCCACGTTCTTCAGCTGCTTCAGCGCCGCATCCTCGATGGGCACCCCCCGGGTCCACGCCTTGATCGGCACATGGTCCGGGTTTTCGATCACGTCATAGCCACGCATGGCCGACGTCTCCTTCTCTGTCTGATCCTCCCGGACCGACCGTCAGGCGTCTTGCGGATACAAGAAACCCCTCCGGCCGGTGGCGGGAGGGGTTGCTGGAAAACCGAAGTCGATGTGACCGGCTGTTCTCCTATGCACCCTCCGCACGCGCGTCCTTGCCCTCGACCGGCTGGCGGTCGAGCGACATGGGCAGGCTTGCGTTGAGGCGATAGGCGAACATGGTCATCTCGTTTTCGGGAGGGCGCTGATATCCGAAGGCTGCCGGAAAGACCACCCCCAATTCCCCCCGCGGTCTCCGGGGCATCGCCGCTGCGTCAGTCCAGCAACCCCGCCTCCCGCGCTGAACGCTCCAGGTCCTCCCGGAATTTCGGCTCTGCGATGGCGATCAGGGCGCGGGCGCGCTGGGCGTCGCTCCTGCCCTTCAGCTCGGCCCGGCCATGCTCGGTGACGATGATGTGGACGTCGTTGCGCGGGACCGTGACCGGTCCGTCCAGCCGGGCCACGATGCGGGAGACGGTCCCCCTGGCCGCCGTCGAATGGCAGGCGATGATCGACCGCCCCCCGGCCGAGGCATAGGCCCCGCGCACGAAGTCCAGCTGGCCCCCCGAGGCCGTGAACTGGTGCCCGTTCAGATGCTCCGAACAGCAGGCCCCGGTCAGGTCGACCTGCAGGGTGGCGTTGACCGAGATCATCCGGTCATTGCGGGCGATGACGGCGGGGTCGTTCACATAGTCGACCGGCCGGGCCTCCATGTCCCGGTTGCCGTCGAGAAAGTCGTAGGTGGCGCGCGTCCCCATGCAGAAGGCGAAGACGCCCTTGCCGGGGTGCAGGGTCTTTCGCGCGTTGGTGATGACGCCCTGCTGCATCAGCTCGACCAGGCCCGGGGTCAGCATCTCCGTGTGCAGGCCAAGGTCCCGGCGGCCGTGCAGGGCGGCGCAGACGGCGTTCGGCAGGGCCCCGATGCCCATCTGCAGGGTCGAGCCATCCTCGATCATGTCGGCGATCAGGCCGCCGATGGCGAGGTCGTTGGGGGCCGGCTCGACAACAGGCAGCTCCAGCAACGGCGTGTGGTTCTCGACCACGGCCGTGACCCGCGAGACATGGACGGTGCAGTCGCCGAACACCCGTGGCATCGCCGGATTGACCTCGAGGATGATCCGCCCGGCATGATCGCTAACCGGCCTGTTGTAGTCGGTGTTGATCCCGAAGCTGAAGAAGCCGTCCGCGTCCATCGGCGAGACGGTGCAGATCAGGGTGTCGACGCCCGCCTCCCGCATCAGCCGCGGAACCTGCTGGAACCCCGTGGGGAGGAAGGTCACCGGATTGGGCCGCCCCGCCGCCCGCGCCCGAGCCTCCAGCCCGCGCTCGATGGCGCTGTGGAACAGGCTCATCGGGCGGATCCGGCCCATCAGCGCGTCCTGGAGCACCGTCTCCCCGGCGATGCCGGTGGACAGCAGATAATAGAGGCGGACGTCATCGACCTGTCCGGCCCGGGCCCGGTCCGCCAGCGCGGCGAGGAGGGCCGGCGGCTGGGAAAAGCCGAGACCCATGGCCACCCGGGCGCCTGTGGGGATCAGCGCCGCGGCCTCGGCTGCGGACATCAGGCGCTGGGCGTAGAGGCTGTTCGGCATGACGGTGTCCATCGGCGAACCCGGACCCTGGCACATCGCGAGGTCCGGCAACCGGACTTTGATCAAATCAGTTGCGGCGCGGCGGCCACCCGCCCGCCCGGCTGAGCGCGCTCGGCACCGGTCGGCCGATCTTCTCGCCGATCCAGCGGGCGGTCCCGATCAGGGCGTCGAGGTCGTAGCCGGTCGAATAGCCGGCCCGCTCCAGCATATAGACCAGGTCCTCGGTGGCGATATTGCCCGTGGCACCCGGAGCGAACGGACAGCCGCCGATGCCGCCCACCGAGGCGTCGAGGACGTTCACTCCCGCCTCGATCCCCGCATAGGCATTGGCCAGGCCGGTGTTGCGGGTGTCGTGGAAATGCAGGCGCAGGGCGGCCTCGGGTGCGGCGGCGCGAGCCGCCTCCACCTTGCGCGTCACGGCCCACGGATCCCCGGCGCCGATGGTGTCGGCCAGGGCGATTTCCGCCACGCCCAGTTCGGCGATCCGCCCGACCAGATCGGCGACCTGCCCGGCTGAAACCTCGCCGTCGAACGGACAGCCCCAGACGCAGGACAGGGTGGCGGACAGGGACGGTACCGCTCCCGGCTGACCCGCGGCATTGGCCCGGCCGGCGATGATATCGGCCAGCATCTGCACCTGCTGATCGACGGACAGGCCCTGGTTCTTCAGCCCGAAGCCGTCGGTGGCGGACATGGCGACATTGACCTCGTCCACGGTCGTGCCGAGCGCGCGGTCATAGCCCTTGCCGTTGAGCACCAGACCGATCCGGCTGCGGCCTCTCTCATACGGCAGCGCCGCCATGACCTCTTCGGCCCCGGCCATCTGCGGCACATATTTCGGATGGACGAAGCTGACGGCCTCGATGCGCCGCGCGCCCGCGGCCTCCAGCCGGCGCACCAGATCGGCGCGGACCGCCGGTTCAAGGATGGCCTTCTCGTTCTGCAGGCCGTCACGGGGACCGACCTCGACGATGGTGATGGGTCGGCTCACCGGTGCGGCTCCGCTGCCGGGCCGCCCGGGGGGGCATAGACGGTCAGGCTGACGTCATCGCCCTTGGAATAGTTGTGGCCGTTGACCTCGCCGACGATCCGGCCGGTGACGCCCAGTTCAGCGGTGGCTGCCCGGAAGGCATCGGCGTCGCGCGCCTCGACGATGACGGGCCGCCCTTCGGCCAGGGCGCGGGCGGCGCCGGCCGCGTCGGTCAGCTCGGTGTCGCGTCCGGTCAGGAAGACGAGGCTGGGCTCATGGAAGCCGGTCACCGCAATCGGCCCGGTCCGGCCCTGGCGCGGGTGCAGGTTGGCGGCCATCAGGACCTTTTCCAGCTGCGGTGCGACGGACAGGGGGCGCAGCTGCCGCAGCGTTCCGGCCAGGGCGCCGTGGGCCACGACGCCCAGCGCGATCGAGGCGATCACGGCCGTCATCGCTGCCCGGTGCAGCATCAGGAAGGCCCCGATCAGACCGGCAAGGATGGCGAAGACAATGGTGATCGTGGCCCAGGTCTGGGCTGTGGAGCGGCCGTACTCGGTCAGCAGCCAGACGGAAGCGACGGCCAGCAGGGCGCCGACTGCGATCGTCAGTCCGGCCCCGGTGTAGCGGGATATCTTGCCGATCGGCCGTGTCAGGGCGGCGGCGGACAGCAGGGCGAGGGCGCCGAAGGTCGGCAGGGTGTAGTGGGGCAGTTTGGTCGGCGTCAGTTCGAAGATCAGCCAGGCCGGAACCAGCCAGCAGACCAGGAAGCGGACCGCCGGCTCGGCGCGTCGGCTCCAGGCCGTTGAAATGGCGGCCGGCAGAAGCAGTGCGGCCGGGAAGAACAGCAGGGGCGCGATCAGCAGATAGAGACCGGGCGGGACGCCATGGCCCTCGTCACCGCCTGCGAGCTTGGGTGCCAGATCTCCGCCGATGGCCTCGGTCCAGAAGCCGCCGTCGGTGGCGATGGTGATGGCGATGGCCCACGGCCCGACGATCAGGGCCACCAGAGGCAGGCCCCAGCCCCAGCCCAACCGCTTGAGCCAGCTGACGTCACGGTCCCACAGCGACAGGGCGATCATGGCAGGCACTACGACGATCAGGCCAATGGGACCCTTGATCAGGATCGACAGCCCCAGCCCCAGCCAGAACGCCAGTTTGTGCGGCCGGATCGGAACCTGGCCGGCCCGTGTCGCCAGATAGATTCGCGCCAGCCCTGCCATGGCCAGGGTGACGGCCCCGCACAGCATGGCGTCGGTCTTGGCGATTCCGGCCTCGGTCGAGAGCAGGAAGGTGGCCCCCAGCATGGCACCCGCCAGGAAGCCGGCCCGCTGACCGAACATGGCCGCGCCGGCCCAGGCGCAGGCGGCGGCGGCCAGCATGGCGCCGAGGATGGACGGGATGCGGTAGGGGGCGATGTCGCGGTTCTCGACGCTTGAGGTCACGGCGACCGCGAGGGCCTGCATCCAGTAGATGCCGACCGGCTTCTTCCAGCGGGGCTCATCCTGGAATCGGATGTCGACGTAATCGCCCGTCTCCAGCATCTGCGAGGTCGCCTGGGCGTAACGGCTCTCGTCGCGATCCAGCGGCGGCAGCAGAGTCAGGGCGGGCAAGCCCGCCAGCAAGGCCACAAGTGCCGCGAGCAGCGGTCCGCGCCAGCCGGCGATGTATCGGTCGAGATCGGAAGGCGTCATATTCATCTTCCTAACACGGCACCCGGCGGTGCGTCAGTGTTTGCGCGCTACCGCTCGCCGCGCGGCGGCTCCCTGCCCGAGCGCGGCGCATCTCCCGCCCGGCGCGGAAACCCGCTAGACACCTGCAATGAGCGAAGCGATCCCCGATATCTCCGTCGTCGTCCCTGTCCATGACGAACAGGGTGCCGCCGGCCCCCTGGCCCGCGAGATCGCCGCGGCGTTCGAAGGCCGTTCGTATGAGATGGTCTTCGTCGACGACGCCTCCCGGGACGGCACCCTCGCCGAACTGCGGGGCCTGATGGCCGAACTGCCCGCGCTGCGCGTGCTCAGCCACGGATCGAACGCCGGCCAGAGCCGCGCGGTGCGAACCGGCGTTCTGGCGGCGCGCGGGGCGATCGTCGTGACTCTCGACGGCGACGGCCAGAACCCGCCGGCCGACGCCCCGAAACTGGCGGACCTGCTGGCGTCCTCGCCTTCCTCCGTGGGCCTGGTCGGCGGCGTGCGGGCCAAACGTCAGGATTCCGGGGCCAAGCGGCAGGCCTCGGTGTGGGCCAACCGTATCCGCCGCAAACTGCTCGGCGATGACGCCGACGACACGGGCTGCGGCCTCAAGGCGTTCCGGCGGGAGATATTCCTGCGCCTTCCCTATTTCGATCACATCCACCGCTATCTGCCGGCCCTGATGATCCGCGAGGGCTATCAAAACCTCTATCTCGATGTGGATCACCGCCACCGCGAGACGGGCCGGTCGAAATATACCAACTGGGGACGGCTGATGGCTTCGCTGTCGGACCTGCTCGGCGTCATGTGGTTGAAATCGCGTTCCCGCAGGCCCGGCGCGATCAGCGAATTCTGACTTTCCCCTGACGCGCGAGCGGGCGTAGCCGTTTGGATCGAACCGGGGTAAGCATTGTTAACAAGCGCGGCCGTTTCGCGGTCGTTCGACGATGGAGCCCGCCATGCTGATCGCCATCCCGCTGCTTTTCATCCCCGTGGTCATCTACGCCATCATCATAGGGTTCGGCGTGCTTGGGTCCGGCGGGCTTGCGGCCGCCGAGCAGGCATTGGGCGATCCGCTGTTCTCGATCCCGATGGTGTCGGGCAGCGCCTGGAACGTCGGCACCGGCGACCTGATCCTGTTCCTGTCGCTGATCCTCCTGTTCTTCGAACTGCTGAAATCGACGTCGAGCCAGAAGGTGGCGATCATCAATCACGCCCTGTCGATGATCCTGTTCGTTTTCTGCCTGGTGGCCTTCCTGCTGTTCAAGGGCTTCGCGACCTCGACCTTCTTCCTGATCCTGACCATGGTCATGCTCGACGTGCTGGCCGGCTTCATCGTCACCATCATCTCGGCCCGCAAGGACCTGGATTTCGCCAGCGGCACCTGATCGGGCTTACGAGAAGGCCACGAAGATCAGCGCCACGACGGTGATGTCGATGGTACGGGTGAGGATGGTCAGCATGGCGGCGGTCCCGAACGAGGCATGAGAGCCTGTCGTTCAGCAAGGACCGTGCCGCGATCTCAGATGTCGGTGTCCTTCGCCTTGCCCGGCTGCGGACGGCGCTCGGCGGCCCCCGAATGTTCCGCTCCGAGGTAGGCCGAGCGGGCAGCGTCCAGCACCGGCGGGCCGCCTTTCAGACCGCGGCGTTGGCCGGTCTGTCCGATCATCTGGGCGGCGAAGACGGCCGCGCCGGCATCGGCGGACGGTGTCGGGGCAGGTCTTGCCGGGGGCTCGGCAGGCTCGACCGGGAAGTCCACCGGAACGAGGGCGCGCGAGGCGGAGGCGGCCCGGCGTTCGGCGGCGCGCCGGTCATCCGCGCGGCGGTCCGCACGGCGCTGGACGGGACCGACGGGGCGAACCTCGTCGGCCATGTCAGCCGCCCTTCGACAGCTTGTCGAGCTGGCTGCGCATCTCATCCATCTGGCGGCGCATCTCCGCCAGGGGGTCGGCGGCCGGCGCGGGTCTGGGCTCCGGCGCGGCACCGGCGGTCTGACCCGGAGTCAGGGTGTTGAACCCGGGCCACATCTTCATCGCGTCGGTGAACAGGGCCATGTTGCGCTTGACGGCCTCGTCGAGGATGCCGGCGCCGGGTGCCGCCCCGAAGGCCTTGGAGAACTGGCCGCGCATCTGCTCCTGTTGCCGGCTGAAGCTGTCGAGCGACATCTCCAGATAGCTCGGCAGGACCCCCTGCATCTGGCCGCCGTAGAAGCCGATGAGCTGGCGCAGGAACTGGACGGGCAGAAGCGCCTCGCCCCGGCTTTCCTCGTCAAAAATGATCTGGGTCAGGATCTGGCGGGTCAGGTCGTCGTTGGTCTTTGCGTCGAAGACCACGAACTCGGTGCCTTCGCGGACCATCCTGGCCAGGTCCTCGAGCGTCACATAGGCGCTGGTGGCCGTGTTGTAGAGCCGCCGGTTGGCGTATTTCTTGATGACGACGGTCTCGCCGGTTCCGGCCTTCTTGTCCGCCACGCCAAACCCCTGAGCTGTTGCAACGCCGCACTATCCCGCAGTGCGAAGCCGCATGCAAATCAGCCCATCGCCGCAGGGGCGAGCACAACGCCCACAAGCACCGCGGCCCAGTGGACGGTGGCGCCGGTGACGACGAAGCCGTGCCAGATCGCGCGGCGGAACTTCACCGTCGGGCTGATGAAGACGAAGACGCCGGCCGTATAGATCAGGCCGCCCAGCACCAGCAGACCCAGGGCGATCGGGTGGACGGTGTCGATCAGCGGCTTGGCGGCCACCAGGGCCAGCCAGCTGAAACCGAGATAGACCAGGCTCCAGAAGGTGTCCGAGATGCGCGGGGCCACCAGCTTGACCGCCACGCCGCCCAGCGCCACCGCCCAGACCAGGACGGTGAAGCCGATCGACCAGGCGCCTTCGAACCGCTGGGTGGTGAAGGGGGTATAGCTGCCGGCGATCATCAGGAAGATGGCCGCCTCGTCCATCCGCCGGAGCAGCGGCCGGGCGGCGCCCGGATGGGCCTGGTTGTAGATGGCCGAGACCGTCAGCATGATGATCAGGCAAAGGGCGTAGGCGGCTGTGGCCAACACGGCCCCGATGCCGGAATAGATCGCGGCCAGCACGGCCAGGACGATCCCGCCCACGGCAGCCAGGGTCAGGCCGACCACATGCACGACCAGGTCGGCGGTCTTTTCCGCCGGCGTCCGGTAGTGCTCTTCCATGTCCTGTTCATCAGGAATGGCGACCTGTACGAAGACGTTCTTCAATCTCTTGAGCATGGCCCCATCAAGCCTTTCTCGCTCTTGTTTGTTCCTGCCATCATGCGGGCCGGAGGTGACCATTCGCTGAACGGCGCGGTCATGAGTGACGAAGGCGGCGGGATGCGGCAGAAACGGCACGATTAGTTTCCCACGGCCTAATGCCCGGGAAGGGCGTAGAGGTTTCGTTTTCCATGGCCCGGGCGCTTCCCCGTCCCGGCCGGTTTCAGGGGTCACCGCATGTCCAATGAAGTCGTCATCGTCTCCGCCGCGCGCACGCCGGTCGGTTCCTTCCTCGGCGGACTGTCGAGCCTGCCGGCCTCGAAGCTGGGCGAGGTCGCCATCCGGGCGGCGCTGGAGCGGGCCGGGGTCAAGCCGGAAGAGGTCGATGAGGTCATCCTCGGCCATGTGCTGCAGGCGGCGGCGGGGCAGGGACCGGCGCGGCAGGCGGCCATGGGGGCGGGCATCCCGAAAGAGGCCGCGGCCTGGAGCCTGAACCAGATCTGCGGCTCGGGCCTGCGCGCCGTGGCCATCGGGGCCCAGCAGATCGCGCTGGGCGACGCCCGCATCGTGGTCGCCGGCGGTCAGGAGAGCATGAGCCAGGCCCCGCATGCCCAGGCCCTGCGCACCGGCCAGAAGATGGGCGACATCAAACTGGTCGACACCATGATCAGCGACGGCCTGTGGGATGCCTTCAACGGCTACCACATGGGCCAGACGGCCGAGAACGTGGCTGACACCTTCCACATCAGCCGCGCCGACCAGGACGCCTTTGCGGTGGCCAGCCAGAACAAGGCCGAGGCGGCGCAGAAGGCGGGCCGGTTCGACGACGAGATCGCGCCGGTCACGATCAAGGGCCGCAAGGGCGACACCGTCGTCGACAAGGACGAATTCATCCGTCACGGCGCGACCCTGGAGGCCATGCAGGGGCTGAAGCCCGCCTTTACGAAGGAAGGCTCAGTCACGGCCGCCAACGCCTCGGGGCTCAACGACGGGGCGGCGGCCCTGGTGCTGATGAGCGCGGCGGATGCGAAGGCGCGGGGGCTGGAGCCGCTGGCGCGGATCGTGTCCTCGGCCACGGCGGGCGTCGATCCGGCGGTCATGGGCACCGGCCCGATCCCGGCGTCGCGCAAGGCGCTGGAGAAGGCCGGCTGGACCGTGGCCGACCTCGATCTGGTCGAGTCCAACGAGGCCTTCGCGGCCCAGAGCCTGTGCGTCCTGCGCGAGCTGGGCCTCGATCCGGCCAAGGTCAACGTCAACGGCGGCGCCATCGCCATCGGCCATCCGATCGGGGCCTCGGGGGCCCGCATCCTGACCACCCTGCTGCATGAGATGAAGCGGCGCGGGGCGAAGAAGGGGCTGGCCACGCTCTGCATCGGCGGCGGCATGGGCGTGGCCCTTTGCGTCGAGCGGGACTGAGGCCGGGGCCGCTCTGACTGCGGGAACCGAGGCACCGGGGGACCGTTCTTCTCCACACCGGAGGAGTCTCCCCATGCACAGCCGTTTCGCCATCGCCGCCCTGATCTGGCCGATGATCCAGGCGGGTCTGTTCGGTCTCGGCGTGATCGGTCTGCTGGCCTCGCCGATAGAGGCGTCGGCGCTGGGGATCGCCGTCTGGTGGATGGTCGCCGGGACCGTGGTGATCTCGACCCCGCTGGCCTGGGGGCTGGCGCCGCGGTTGCGGTTGGGGAGCCGGCAGAGGGATTAGCGATGAGGGATCAGGGATGAGGTGCGGGGACGGGAGGTGACGGCGTCCGCCTTCGCATCCCATAGTCAGCCGGTTCATGCTCACTCATCCCTCGTCCCCAATCCCTCGTCCCCAATCCCTCGTCCCTGAGATCCCCATGCCCCGGACCCTGCACATCGATTTCGTCTCGGACGTCGTCTGCCCCTGGTGCGTCGTCGGGCTGGGCGGGCTGGAGGCCGCGCTGGACACGCTCAAGGCCGAGGGGATCACGGCCGAGGTGCATTTCCAGCCGTTCGAGCTGAACCCCCAGATGCCGCCCCAGGGCGAGAATGTCGGCGAGCATATCGCCCGCAAATACGGCTCGACCCCCGAACAGTCGGCGGCCAACCGGGCCATGATCACCGAACGGGCCGAGGACGCCTGGCCGGGGTTCCGGATGCAGATGGGGCCGGACAGCCGCATCTGGAACACCTTCGACGCCCACCGGCTGCTGCACTGGGCGGGGACGTTGGGGCCGGCGGAACAGAGGGCGCTGAAAGAGGCGCTGTTCCGCACCCATTTCACCGACGGCCGGGCCCTGCCCGACGCCGATGTGCTGGCCGACGCGGCGGCGGCGGCGGAGCTGGACCGGGCGAAGGCGGTCGAGGTGCTGGCCGACGGCCTCTATACCGCCGAGGTGCGGGCGGCGGAGGCCCTGTGGGTCTCGCGCGGGATCAACGGCGTGCCCGCCGTGGTGGTGGAGGGGAAATGGCTGATCTCGGGCGGACAGCCGGCGGCGGTGTTCGAGGAGGCGTTGCGGGGGATGGCCGGGGAGCCGTGATCCCTGCCAGTTGACGCCCCCCGCGCCTTCCCCGAACGTCGGTCCATGTCCCTGTTCGAATTCACCTTCGGCCTGTCCGCCGTCATCCTCGGCCTGGCGCTGGCGCATATGGCCTCGACGGTCAGTCGGCTGGCCCTGGCCGGGCAGCGGGTGCGCTGGGCGCCCGAGCCGCTGCTGCTGGCCGGGATCATCGTGCTGGTCATCATCTCGGTGTGGCTGGACCAGTGGACCGCGCGGGATCTGACCGAAACGACGATCGGCTTGATGCTGTTTCAGGTCGGCAAGCTGATGCTGCCCTTCATGGCCGCGACCTTCGTCCTGCCCGACCCCGTTCCGGAAGAGGGTCCGGTCGACCTGTATGCCCACTATGACCGCACCCGCGCCCTGACATACGGGACCCTGATCCTCGGCCTGATGGCCTTCTGGGCCGTCGACATGATCCAGTGGGCGGGGGGGCAGTGGCCGAACGCCCCCGCGATGACTCCGGGACGGGTGGTGGCCAGCCTGCCCTGGGCCTTCTGCCTCACATACGGCCTGCTGATCGTGGTGCGCTGGCGCTGGTTCAACATCGCCCTGCTGGCGGCGGGGCTGGTCTATTATGGCTGGCAGGTGGCACCGGAGCGGCTGACGGGGTGAGGGCGGCGGAGCCGGCTGATCCCGGGCGGGCAGCCGGCCTCCGGCCTTGAAGCGGCCCTGCGGACGATGGCCGGCGCGCCCTGATCCGGTCATCGGGCGCAGGAAACACCGTCCGCTGAGTCCACTGGGTCCGCTTCGGCGGCGGGGCCGTGCAGCCTGTGCCAGGCCGTTTCCTCCTGGGCGATCAGCCGGTCCAGATCGGCTTCCTCGGCGTCGAGCGCCAGACGGACGCGGCGCCAGCGCAAGGCCTCGGCCGCCTCGCCCCGCATCACCGCCCGCATCATCCGCCGTGAGGCGATCCACGACAGCTGGCCCAGCTCGACCTTGTCGAGGTCACCGCCGACCGTCTCCTCCAGCAGCCGCCCCTCGTCGTCGGGATCCAGCCGGTTGGGCGGCGTCCACGGCTGGTCCGCCCGCCGCCAGCCCTCGCGCGCCGCGCGGTTGCGCAGGGCCGTCATCCCGACCCCGTGCCGCCGACAGGCCTCCGCCGCCGGCAGGCCGCCGACATAGTCCTCCCGCACCAGTGCCCAGACCTCGTCCGGGGCGATGCGCGGGTTCGCGTGAGTGAGGGGTGATCCATCCGCCATCCGGCGCCTCCCGTTGATCCGGGGCGAGAGCCTGGCATGCGGGGACGTCAGAATCGGTCGCAGGGGGGGCTGATCCCTCTCCCAATGGGAGAGGGACGCGCTGTGGGTCTCGCGCGGGATCAACGCCGTGCCCGCCGTGGTGGTGGAGGGTAAGTGACTGATCTCGGGCGGGCAGCCGGCGGGGGAGTGTGAAGGCTGAGTTGCGTGGAGTAGGAACCTTCGGTGGTAGAAGGTTGTAGCCCAGCGCCGAATCGCCGGTACGCTCAGGTTTCTCTACCGGTTTTGCACTTTGAAACGCCTCAGCAGTGTCTCGCGAATACGCCGCGTCCGACGTGACCGCCGCACTTGGCGCCGCGCGCGAATTCGGCGTGGCTGGCTACGAGGCTATTTGACTTCCCTGCCGGCGATCGCGCGGCCGCACTATCTGGATGCGCGCGTCCGAGAGATAAACGAGAAGCGCCAAGCCCAGGCGAGGTTGGCGTTTGCCCGCCAAGGGCTACCCCGCCCGGAATCGGTTTCAGGACTATTTCATAGTCCTGACGGGCCCTCCCGCAGAGCCAACCTATTGCTGGCTCCTCGGGTGCTTTCTTTCGAGGGAAATTACGACGAGTGCCTAGGGTTCCTCTATGACTACCGGTGGCGCCGCTTCGTGCACAATGACACCGGCCCAGGCAGACCCCGTATGCTTGTGCTGGACCTATCCCAAGTCCAGCAGATGTACTTGGATGCTGCCTTAGTGCTCGTGGCTGAATACCATCGCAGTAACCTCTCTCAGCCTGAGGTCCGGCCAGTCATCGATGATGCTAACTGGCCCGCAAATGTGCGCGCCTCATTGGATATGCTCGGTTTTTATGAGCTTGTTCAAGCCGTCTCCCGGACAGCGGAGGGAGATGACGGGGCATCTTTGTCAGCAAAATTCCTGCCCTTCGTGAGCGACGATGTAGTCGATGGTCAGCGGCTTGATCCCATCATTGAGCGCATGAAGGAGGTTGCCGGTAGGACCCCCAAACGGGTAGCGATCTACGGCGCGTTGATGGAGGCGGTCGCGAACGCCAAGGGACATGCCTACCCAGAGGATATGCCCCGCAGGGTCGAGCCGATCGTGCGGCATCGTTGGTGGGCGGCGGGGGCGTATTTCCCGGAAACCAACACTCTGGAATATGCCGTGTTGGATCAAGGAGTCGGGATAGCCGAAACCTTGCCGAAGAAGGCGCTGTGGGAGGTGATTAGCCGGATTTGTCCACCTGAGTTCGATGATGGCGACGTCATCGTCGGAGGGATCAAATATGGTCGGACCTCAACGGGGCGTGCCGAGCGCGGAAACGGGCTATGGAAAATTTGTAAGCTCGTGCGGGATGTTCCTAATTCGTGGGTCCGGATTGTCAGCGGTCGCGGCGAGGTGACATACTTTGGTCGTGGCAAGCCCTTTAAGAAAGTAAATGCTAACCCATTCTATGGCACACTTATCCACTGGACCTTGTCGCTTCCCGGCGAGCCGTCTGAAGGACTTCTGACGTGACCGAAGTTCGCCTCTCCACCACTTTTTCACCGTATCTCGGTGGCCGCTATCGGGACGATGGGCCTTATAGCGGGGAGGAATTTCGCGAGGATTTCCTTGTCCCGTGGCTGACGACTGCAATCCAGGATCACCAACAGTTGGTGCTCGATTTGGATGGTGTGGCTGGTGTCCCGAGTTCGTTTTTGGAGGAGGCGTTTGGCGGCCTCCTTCGGAATACCCGCTGGTCAATTCAGCAAGTACGAGCCGTTCTAAAGCTTAAGGCGACAGATCCTGATCTCTGGCCCTATGTGAAGCTGGCTGACCAGTTCATGTCGGAGGCGGCGGCCCGCCATTGAGCGCTCTGGTCGAGATCTACGACCACAGCACGGCAGTCGTAGCCGCCTGTAAGGAACAAATTGGCGATCCGTCGGCTCGGGCTGTGGCACTCGCTTGGTTGGTCGACAAACTGGTGCCCCCTGCGCTCCTCGCGATAGCTGTGAGTTGGGCAATTCCTCGCGCTTTGGACCGCGCCAAGGGCAGGAGAGAGCACTTCTACAAAACCGCAGACATATTGCGCATGCAGTTGGAGGCCCTTCAGCCTGTCGCAGCCGCCTATTGGTTCAACAAGCATGACAGCAAGACGTCTCCCGCAACCGAGGAGACCATCCGTTTTCTTGTCGGCGATATCGGCAAGTTGATGCGTTTGGCGTCTGAAGCAGGGGCCCCGAGCTTATATGCCACGCCCGATTCCGTGGGCGTTGAAGCGATGGCAGAATTGATTGATGCAGCAACCGGCGGAGACTTTGGGTCGAGTGCGCGTGTCGCAGACCCGGGCCGGGCAGCACGCATAACGAGGGCGTCTTTGCGCTTACTCAGCCTACTTTCTGACGCTCGCTGGAGAGTGGTCAACAAGGGCGCGCGAGTAGTTCGCAGTTAGACCTTCACCTCCACCACCCCGCCGCCGGCCCGGAATTTGGCACTCATCTCCGCCATCCCGGCTTCCGCCTCGGCCAGCGAACCGCCCGCGTCGTTCTGCGCCGCCGCATCCCGGCGGATGTCCTGGCTGATCTTCATCGAGCAGAATTTCGGGCCGCACATGCTGCAGAAATGGGCGGTCTTGTGGGCCTCTTTCGGCAGGGTGGCGTCGTGGTATTTGCGGGCCGTTTCGGGGTCGAGGCCGAGGTTGAACTGGTCTTCCCAGCGGAACTCGAACCGGGCGCGGGACAGGGCGTCGTCGTGCAGGCGGGCGGCGGGGTGGCCCTTGGCGAGGTCGGCGGCGTGGGCGGCGATCTTGTAGGTGATGACGCCGTCCTTGACGTCCTGACGGTCGGGCAGACCGAGGTGCTCCTTGGGCGTGACGTAGCAGAGCATGGCCGTGCCGAACCAGCCGATCATGGCCGCGCCGATGGCGGATGTGATGTGGTCATAGCCGGGGGCGATGTCGGTGGTCAGGGGCCCGAGCGTATAGAAGGGCGCCTCGTGGCAGTGTTTCAGCTGCTCATCCATATTGGCCTTGATCTTGTGCATCGGCACATGGCCGGGGCCCTCGATCATGACCTGGCAGCCTTTCGCCCAGGCGATCTTCGTCAGCTCGCCGAGGGTGCGCAGTTCGGCGAACTGGGCCTCGTCATTGGCGTCGGCGATGGAGCCGGGGCGCAGGCCGTCGCCGAGGCTGAACGACACATCATAGGCCCGCATGATGTCGCAGATGTCCTCGAAATGCTCATAGAGGAAGCTCTCGCGGTGATGCGACAGGCACCATTTGGCCATGATGGAGCCGCCGCGTGAGACGATGCCGGTGACGCGTTTGGCGGTCATCGGCACGAAGGGCAGGCGGACGCCGGCGTGGATGGTGAAATAGTCGACGCCCTGTTCGGCCTGTTCGATCAATGTGTCGCGGAACACCTCCCAGGTCAGGTCCTCGGCGACGCCGTTGACCTTCTCCAGCGCCTGGTAGATCGGCACGGTGCCGATGGGGACCGAGCTGTTGCGGATGATCCAGTCGCGGATGTTGTGGATGTTGCGGCCGGTCGACAGGTCCATGACGTTGTCGGCGCCCCAGCGGGTGGCCCAGACCAGTTTGTCGACCTCGTCGTCCACGCTGGAGAGGACGGCCGAGTTGCCGATGTTGGCATTGATCTTCACCAGGAAGTTGCGGCCGATGATCATCGGCTCGACTTCGGGGTGGTTGATGTTGTGCGGGATGATGGCGCGTCCGCGGGCGATTTCCTGACGCACGAACTCGGGCGTGACGAAGTCGGGGATGCTGGCGCCGAAATCCTCGCCGTCGCGGATGCAGGGGGCGGACTGCTCGCGGCGCAGGTTCTCGCGGATGGCGACGTATTCCATCTCGGGCGTGATGATGCCGGCGTTGGCGTATTCGTACTGGGTCACGGGGCGGCCCTCGACGCCCTTGAAGACCCTGTGGTGCGAGGTGTCGAAACGGGGGGCCAGGTTCTTGCCGCTGGCGTGGCCGTTGTCCTCGGGCTTGACCTCGCGCGGGTTCAGCACGGGGGCGATGTCGCCGCGGTCGAGCTGCCAGCTGGATTTGACCAGGGGCAGGCCCTTCTTGATGTCGATGGTCACGGTCGGGTCGGTGTAGGGGCCCGAGGAGTCATAGATGGTCACCGGCGGCTCATTGGCGCTCGGGTGGACGGCGACCTCGCGGAAGGGGACGCGGATGTCGGGGTAGAGCTCGCCGGCGACATAGACCTTGCGCGAGCCGGCGCGTTCGCCGGTCGGGATGGTGCCGGTCTCGCGCATGACTTCCTCGCGGGCGTCCTTGAGCGCCAGGTCGATATTGGGCTCGGCGGGGGTGGCGGGCGGGGTGACGAGAATATTCATGGCGGCCTCTGGAAATGAGTGCCGGCGCCGGATGGGTATCTCCGTCTCCGCTCCTCCCGGCGAATGCCGGGACCCAGATCGCGGACTCTGGCCTGATCGGCGAGAACTCCATCTGGGCCCCGGCATTCGCCGGGGTGAGCGGATGAAAGACAGGCTCCCATCCCTTCGCCGGCATGACCCGGATCAGGTTCGACGGGTCAGGCGGATACGCCAATCTCAGCCGCTGCGTGCGACCCCCCGGAGAACGGATCAAGGCATACGCCTCCGGGGGATGCGGTTCAACGGGCTAGACGGAGACCTGTGCCCCCATCTCGACCACCCGGCCGGGCGGCAGGCGGTAGACGTCGGAGGCCGCCGAGGCGTTGCGGGCCAGCATGACGAACAGCCGGGCCTGCCAGGGCGGCATCGGCGACTTGGCCGACCGCACCACGGTCCGCTTGCCGAGGAAGAAGCTGGTGGTGTTGATGTCGACCTTGAAGCCGCCCTTGCGCGCCAGGCTGAGGATGCGCGGGATCGAGGGCTGTTCCATATAGCCGAAGGTGGCCGTGGCCCTCCAGAAGCCGTGCCCCAGATCCTCGAAGGCGAGGCGGTCGGCGTCGGCGATACGGGGGCGGTCGGCCGTGCGCACGCTCAGCACCACATTGACCTGATGCAGGATGTGGTTGTGCTTGAGATTGTGCATCAGGGCCGCCGGGGCCTCGGTGTTGTCGGCGGCCAGGAAGATGGCCGTGCCGGCGGCGCGGTGCGGTGGGCGCTTGGCCAGCATGGCGATGACGTCGGTCAGGGGCAGGGCCTCGCGGGCGGAGCGGGCACGGACCAGCCCGGCCCCGCGCACCCAGGTGGCCATGACCACGAAAATGCCCGCGCCCAGCATCAGGGGCACGAAGCCTCCGGACATGACCTTCAGGGCATTGGCGCCGAGGAAGACGACGTCGACGGCCATCATGGGGATGAAGACCAGCGCGGCCTTCCACAACGGCCATTTCCACTTGCCGCGCACGACGATGAAGGCGAGCGCCGTGGTGACGACCATGGTGCCGGTGACGGCCAGACCGTAGGCGTGGGCCAGACCGGCCGAGGATTTGAATATGGCGACCAGGGCGACGACACCGACCAGCAGGCCCCAGTTGACCCGGCCGATATAGATCTGCCCGGCCTCGTGCTCGGAGGTGCGGTCGATCTTCATGCGGGGCAGCAGGCCCAGCTGCATGGCCTGGCTGGTCAGGGAGAAGGCCCCGGTGATCACCGCCTGCGAGGCGATGATGGTGGCCAGGGTGGCGAGGATCACGACCGGTGCGCGCAGGAACTCGGGGGCCATGGTGAAGAACCAGTCGGTGTTCTCGACCCGCGCGCCGTTGGCGTTCGCGACGGCCTGCAGCGCCATGGCGCCCTGGCCGAGGTAGTTGAGCGCCAGACAGGGCAGGACCAGCCACAGCCAGGCGGCGACGATCGGCTTGCGGCCGAAATGGCCCATGTCGGCGTAGAGGGCTTCGGCGCCCGTGACGGTCAGGAAGACCGAGCCGAGCACGAACAGGCCCGCCGTGCCGTGGTTGGCCAGGAAGCTGATCGCATGGGTCGGGCTGAGGGCGGTGAAGACGCCGGGCTGGTGGATGATGTGGCTGATCCCCAGGGCCGCAAGGACCGCGAACCAGACCAGGCAGATGGGCCCGAACCAGACCGCCACGCGACCTGTACCGCGTGACTGGATGGCGAACAGACCGCCCAGGATGACGCCGGCGGCGATCAGGACGAAGGCAGGGCTGACGGCGGCGCCGATGCCGGGCACCGACTTCAGTCCCTCGATCGCCGAAAGCACCGATATGGCCGGGGTGATGATGGCGTCGCCGTAGAACAGGGCCGCGCCGGTCACCCCGAGCACGAAGATCAGCAGGGTGCGGCGGCCGACGGCGCGCTGGGCCAGCGCCATCAGTGACAGGACGCCGCCCTCGCCGTGATTGGACAGGCGCATCAGGAAGATGACGTATTTGACCGTGACCACGAGGATCAGGGCCCAGAGCGCCAGTGAGGTGACGCCCAGCGCCCCCTCGGCCGTAACGCCGTCGCGGGACGCCTGTCCCAGGGCTTCGCGGAAGGCGTACAGCGGCGAGGTGCCGATATCGCCATAGACCACGCCTACGGACCCGAGGGCCAACGGCCAGAATCGCGCACTCTTGCCGTCAGGCGAAGGTGTGGAGGATTTTTGGCTGAGGTCGGAAAGGGCCGATGAAGGCGTGGCGAACAAGGGTTCGCCGTTCATCGATTTCCAGTTCTCCGGCGGTTTCCGGGTGAGTCCGGTCCATCGCCGCCCGGGAAGCTATGCCTCTTGTTGCGGCGCACAAGTAAAATATTGCAACGCAGCGTGCGAGCTTCAATCCGGGAAGGCGGCGAGCAGGGCGTCGAGGGCGCCCTCGATCCGGGCCCAGCCGGCGGCGTCCAGGGCCACGCCGCCGGAGCCGGGGCGGGCCTCGCCGGTGAGGGCCAGGTGCTGGACCGCGGCGAGCAGGACGGCGTTGATGGCCACGGCGTCGCCCGCCGGGGGCAGGCGCAGGCGGGGCCGGCGCTCGCGCATCCAGGCCTGGAGCACGGCGGACCGTTCGTCCTCGATGCGATTGAGCAGGGGGGTGGCCTCGACGAGGGCCCAGGCCATGAGTCGCAGGGTCAGTGGGCTGGCGCGCAGCGCACCGAGCCAGGCCGACAGGCTCTCGCGGGCGAAGGCGCGCAGGGTCTCGGACCCGGCCGGGGGCGTGGCGTCGAGGGTGCGGACCAGCTCGGCATGGGCGCGGGCGGCGATGCGGGCGACCACACCGTCGGCACCGTCGAAATAGCGATAGACCAGTTTCCGGTCGCAGCCGGCCTCGGCGGCCAGGGTCTGGACATTGAGGCCCGGGAACCCGTCACGCAGCAGGATGCGCTCACCGGCCTCGACGATGAGGGCCTCGGTGGCGGGGCGGCTGCGCAGACGGATGGGCGAATCGTCCATGGGCGCAGCATCGGGCCGCACGACCTGAGTCGGCAAGCGGCGTGGCGTCGCGGGCAGGGGGGAAAGGAGCGGCCCGGCCTGCGTCGGGGGGGCGTTGGCAGGGCCGGGCCGCAGTAGACCCTGTCGAGCGCGCATCGCCGCAAGGTCCGACGGGTAAACGGTGGTTGGTGAAATCGGTTCCGGGAATTCGTCGGACATTCGCCGGATCGCCTCCGGGATGATAACCGAGGCGGCCCCCACCGGAGTTTGACCATGCACCTCGCCCGCTTTCCCCGCATTCGCCTCGCCCATCTGCCCACGCCGCTTGAGCCCCTGCCGCGGTTGAGCGAGGCGCTGGGGGTGGAGATCTGGATCAAGCGCGACGACTGCACGGGACTGGCCGGCGGGGGTAACAAGACCCGCAAGCTGGAGTTCCTGCTGGGCGACGCCTTCGAATGCGGGGCGGATACGCTGGTGACCCAGGGGGCCGTGCAGTCGAACCATGTGCGCCAGACGGCGGCGGCGGCGGCGGCGCACGGGCTGGCCTGCGAGGTCATTCTGGAAGAGCGGACCGGGTCGAAAGCCGTCGACTACACGCGCAACGGCAATGTGCTGATGGACCGGCTGTTCGCGGCGGGGATCCGCACCGTGCCGGGCGGCTCGGACATGCCGGCCGAGCTGGAGAAGACGGCGGCCGAGGTGCGGGCGCGGGGCGGCAAGCCCTACATCATCCCCGGCGGCGGCTCGAACCCGGTCGGGGCGCTCGGCTATGTCGACTGCGCCCGCGAGATCGTGGTCCAGGCCGATGAGCTGGACATGCAGATCGACCGGATCATCACCGCCACGGGCAGCGCCGGGACCCATGCGGGTCTGGTGGCCGGCCTGGCGGTGATGGGGGCGGACATTCCGGTGCTGGGCATCGGGGTGCGGGCACCGAAGGCCAAACAGGAAGAGAATGTGCTGAAGCTGGCCCGCGAGACGGCGACCCTGCTGGGGCGGCCGGGAGCGGTGACGCCGGAGATGGTGGTCGCCGACTGCGACTACGTCGGCGAGGGCTATGGCCTGATCGACCAGGCGGTGATCGACGCCCTTGTGCTGGCGGCACGCACCGACGCGATCGTGCTGGACCCGGTCTATACGGGCAAGGCGATGAAGGGGCTGATCGCCCTCGCGAAGGCGGGCCGGTTCGAGAACGAGACGATCGTGTTCCTGCACACCGGCGGGGCGCAGGGGTTGTTCGGCTACCAGGGGGAGATCGAGGGCGCGCTGTAGCGCTACAGCCAGCGCGTCCGCTTGAACCGGATGTACAGCCCCGTGCAGGTGGCGCCGATCAGCAGCAATACGGCCGGGTAGCCCCAGACGCTGTCCAGCTCGGGCATATGGGTGAAATTCATGCCGTAGATGCCGGCGACGGCGGTCGGGACGGCGAGGATGGCCGCCCATGAGGCGAGCTGGCGGGTGATGACGCCCGTGCGCTGCTGCTCCAGCAGGCTGCTGAATTCGAACACGGAGCCGAGCACGTCGCGCAGGCCGTCGACCATCCCCTGGACCCGCCGGACGTGGTCGAGCACGTCGTTGAAATAGGGGCGCGACGCGGGGTCGATCCCGGGAAGGTCCAGGCGGCTCAGCTTGGCCACCACCTCACCCGTCGGCGCGAGGATGCGCTGGAAACGGATCAGCTGGCGGCGGATCTCGAAGATGCGACGGACCTCGTTGCGGGCGAGGAAATTGTCCACCGCACGTTGCTCCATACCCAGCACCTCGTCCTCGAGGGCGTCGCCCAGCGGCAGATAACCGTCGACGATGAAGTCGAGGATGGCGTGGAGGACATAGTCGACGCCGTGGCTGAGCAGGGACGGCGATGATTCCAGCTGGATCCGCAGGTCGGCATGGCCGCGGCTCGAGGTGCGGCGGACGCTGATGATATGGCTGTGGCCGACGAAGATGGCGGTCTCGCCATACCGGATGGAGCCGTCTTCCAGCCACGCCGTCCGGGCCACGACGAAGAGCTGGTCACCGAAGATGTCCAGCTTGGGCAGTTGCTCGCCCTTGGCGGCGTCCTCCACGGCCAGGGGATGGAGGTCGTAGCTTTGCTGGAGCGTGTGCAACTCCTCGAGCGTCGGATCGACAAGTCCGATCCAGACGAACTGCGACTTGTCCTCGGGACAGTGAATCCGCTCGTCGATGGTCACGGGGCGGACCCGCTGACCGTGCTGATAGAGATAGGCTGCGACGACGCTCATGGATCAAGGCCTACAGCGGAAAGTCGCGCGTTAGAAGACTGACGCCCCGTCACGCCTCTCAATCCCCGATCGCCTCCACGCCGAGCCGTCAAGGTGGGCCGGATGGTCCTTCATGGCCGCAGGCTGCGCCGGCGGATGCCCCTCCTGTCCGGCGCGCCGGGCCGGCCGCGCTTGTCCCCGTTTCCGTCGGCATGGCGTTCACTGATGGTTTTCGCGCATAAGGGCCGCTGATTTACCGCCTCGCGAAGGCGGCGAGGAGTTCAAGGGTACGATGGGCAAGGTATTGGGCGTTCTGGGCGGCATGGGTCCGGCCGCGACCGTGGCGTTTCTGGCCCGGGTGCAGGCGCTGACCCCGGCCGCCGGGGATCAGGACCACATCCGCATCATCGCCGACATCAATCCGCAGGTGCCGGACCGCAATCGCGCGCCGGACGCCGCCGAGAAGACCCTCGGACAGATGGCCATGCGGCTGCGCGACGCGGGCGCCCAGGTGCTGGCCATGCCGTGCAACACGGCCCACGCCCAGGCGGCGGGGATCCGGAAGGTCGGCCTGCCCTTCATCGACATGATCGCCGAGACGACCGAGGTCGCGACCGCGGGCGGGGCCAAGAAGATCGGCGTCCTGGCGACTCCGGGCGGCGAGGCCCTCTACACCAAGGCGCTGCAGGGCAAGGGCGTCAAGATCGTGCGTCTGAGCGGCGCGGCGCGCGAGGCCTTCATGGCCTGCGTCTATGCGGTGAAGCGCGGCGACGTCGGCGAGGGCCCGCGCACCGAGATGCGCCGTCTGGCCGCCCTTCTGGTTGCTGCGGGCGCCGAGGCCGTGATCGCCGGCTGCACCGAGGTGCCGCTGCTGCTGTCGGCGGAGGACGTGTCCGTGCCGCTGGTCGATTCGGCCGAGGTGCTGGCGGGTGCGTGCGTGGCGCGGTGCCGCTGATGGGGTGATTGGTGGTTGGTGGTTGGTGATTCCTGCCGCCCTGACGGCGGACGAAGGGCGCAATCGGGGCCCTGCCCCAACCACCCACCAGCCACCAGCCACCCGTCACCAATCACCTTGCAAGTGGTTGCCTAACCCCGCGGCCCGCTCCAAACCTGACCCCGTGACCAAACAAGCCCTCATCATCGACTGTGATCCCGGCGTCGACGACGCCGTGGCGCTGATGCTCGCCTTTGGTTCGAGCGCCTTCGACCTGCTGGCGGTCACGGCCGTGGGCGGAAACGTCCCGGTGGTGAAGACGGCGCGGAATGCCCGGATCCTGCGCCAGATCGGCGGGCGCGCGGATGTGCCGGTGTTCATGGGGGCCGACCGGCCGCTGCGGCGCGCGCCGGCGGGGGCCGGCGAGTTCCACGGGGCCGAGGGACTGGGCGACATGGTGCCGTTCGAGCCGGCGGCACCGTGCGCGGAGGGGCATGCGGCGGAGGCGATCATCGCTCTGGTGATGTCCCGGCCCGCTAAGTCGGTGGCCGTCGCGGTGCTGGGGCCGTTGACCAATCTGGCGCTGGCGTTGCGCAGGGAGCCGGCGCTGGCGGAACGGCTGGGGCCGGTGGCGGTCATGGGCGGGGCGCGGTCGGAGGGCGGCAATATCACCGCCTCGGCCGAGTTCAACATCTGGGCCGACCCGGACGCGGCGGCCGAGGTGCTGGCGACGGGCTGCGACGTGATCCTGTTCGGACTGGACGCGACGCATCAGGTGCGGGCGACCGAGGCGCGGATCGCGGCGCTGGAGGCTGTGGGCACGCCGATGGCGGCCGCCGCGGCCTCGATGATGCGGTTCTCGCAGCGGGTCGAGCGCAAGATCGTCGGCTGGGATGCACCGCCGGTGCATGATCCCTGCCCGGTCGCCTGGCTGCTGAAGCCGGAGCTGTTCGAGCTGAAGCCGTGCCGGATCGCGGTGGAGACGGACAGCGACCTGACGCGCGGCCATACGGCGGTCGAGTTCCGCGATGGCATGGCCGGGCCGCTGCGGCACCGCTGGGCGGTCTTGGCCGATGCGGACGGGGTTTTCGCGCTGATCACGGAGGCGGTCCGGTAACACCGGACAATCTGCCGCAGAGCCGTACGGCCGGGGTTTGCGCTGACGCAAGGTCGCCGGAGAGCGACAGGACCAGGACAGCCGCGACGCCCGCACCGGCCGCATGTCGCGTCCGGACCGCGTCGTGGAATAACGAGATGAAACGGAACATGACGCTGGCGGCCGCTGTGGCGGTGATGACGCTGGCGACCGGTGCCGCGACCGGCGCCTCGGCCCAGACCGCCAATGACTGGCAAGTCGCGCGCAAGGGTGACTGGATCGTCACCGGCAGGATCACTGACGTCTCGAGTGGCGCCGACGATTCCATCTTCACCTCGGCCGGCGCGGACACGGGCCTGAACGTCGATGTCGGCAACAGCACCATGCCGACCCTCGGCTTCACCTATTTCCTGACCGACAACATCTCGGTCGAGGCCATTCTCGGCGCGACCCGGCATGAGATAAGGGCCCAGGGCGGCATGACCGATGTCGCCGTGCACGAGACCTGGGTGCTGCCGCCGGTGGTGACCCTGCAATACCGTCCCGCGCCCGAGGCGCGCGTCAGCCCCTATGTCGGCGCCGGGATCAACTACATGCTGTTCTTCGACGGCAAGGACCGGAACGGCTTCACCGTCGATCTGGAGGACGGCTTCGGCTACGCCCTGCAGGCCGGGGCCGATGTGGCCATCACCGGCCCCTGGACCCTCAATGTCGACGTCAAGAAGGTCTGGTTCGACACCACGGCGACGATCAACGGCGGTGCCCTGACCAGCGACGTGAACCTCGACCCCCTGGTCGTGTCGGTCGGGATCGGCCGCAAATTCTAGGATGATGAGAGCGCCGTCGGCCTGATCGCCGGCGGCGTTTCCGTGTGTGGCTCACCGGCCAGCACGCGGGCTATAGAGAGGCGTCGGTCCGGTCGTGCCGGACGAGGGAGAGACGCCTTGAGACTGACCGTCGTCGGTTCGATCAATCTGGACTTCGTCGCCACCGCGCCGCGGCTTCCGCGCGCTGGCGAAACCGTGACCGGGGCGACCCTGGCGCGGCATCCGGGCGGCAAGGGCGCCAACCAGGCGCTGGCGGCCGAACGGCTGGGGGCTGAAGTCTGCATGATCGGCCGGGTCGGGCGCGACGGCATGGCCGGGGAGGCCATGGCCCTGCTGCTGGCCGACGATGTCAATGTCGCCGGCGTTGTGACCGACGCCCTGGCACCGACCGGCGTGGCCCTGATCGCGGTCGATCCCGGGGGCGAGAACCAGATCGTCGTGGCGGCGGGCGCCAACCACAACGCCATGCCCGAACAACTGCCGGCGCGGATCGAGACGCCGCTGATCCTGCAACTGGAGCTGCCGATCGAGACGGTCGAGGCGGCGGTCGGGCGGGCGACGGAGTTCGTCTGCGTCAACCTGGCTCCGGCGGCGCCGGTGTCGGATCAGTTGCTGCGTCGGGCGGACCTGCTGGTGGTCAATGAGACCGAGGCGGAATTCTATGGCGACCTGCTGCATCAGGGTGGCGGCCGCGTGGTGGTGACGCTGGGGGCGCAGGGCGCGGTCATGTACCAGCGCGGGGCCGAGATCGCCCGGGCCACGCCGCCGAAGGTGAAGGCGGTCGATGCGACCGGCGCCGGCGACTGTTTCGTCGGCGCGATCTGCGTCGCCCTGCTGGAAGGCATGGAACCGGAGGCGGCGCTGCGGTTCGCCTGCGCGGCGGGCGCGATCGCGGCGACCCGGCCGGGTGCCCAGCCGTCGATGCCGACCCGCGAAGAGGTGGAGGCGATCATTACAGGGTCGTAACTAGTCGCGCGGCGGGCCGCTGATAGGGTCGCGACCTTGTTCAGACCTGATCGACCGGGAACCGCCGTCATGACCCGCACCGCCGCGCTTCTGGGGGCCTCGCTGCTGGCCCTCTGCCCGATCGTTTCCGGGCCTGCCCTTGCCCAGACGCCCGCGCCGGCGACGGTCACGGTGCCGCCGCTGGAGTTCACCCATCGCGAGCTGGCCAACGGGCTGGACGTCTATGCCATGCCGGACGCCACGGCCGGCACGGTGACGGTGACCCTCTGGTACAATGTCGGCGGCAAGGACGATCCGCAGGGCCGCTCGGGCTTCGCCCACCTGTTCGAACACATCCTGAGCCGCAAGACGGTGAACCTGCCCTATGGCCAGATCTCGACCCTGGTCGAGAACGCCGGCGGCTCGCGCAACGCCTCCACGGGCCAGGACTTCACCAACTACTATGAGACGGTTCCGCCGCAGTATCTGGAGACCATGCTGTGGACCCACGCCGAGCGGATGGCGCGGCCGGTGGTCGACCAGGCCGTGTTCGACGCCGAGCGGTCGATCGTCCAGGAAGAGCTGCGCCAGCGCGTCTACGCCCCGCCGTACGGCCGCCTGCAGCGTTTCGTGATCGGGGACAACAGCTTCGACGAGAGCATCTATCGCCGCAGCGTGATCGGCTCGATCGAGGAGCTGAACTCGGCGCAGATCGAGGACGCGCGGGCCTTCCATGAGGCCTATTATCGTCCGGCCACGGCGACGATGATCGTTTCGGGCAATTTCGATCCGGCGCAGCTGGATCGCTGGGTGGACCAGTATTTCGCCGATATTCCGAACCCGGAGCGCCCGGTGCCGGTGTTCGAGCGGCCCGTCGAGACGCCGCGCACGGCACCGCGAAGGGTTGAGTCCTACGCGCCGAACGTGCCGTTGCCGGCGGTCGGCGTGATCTATCCCGGCGTGGCGGCGAACCACCCGGACAATGCGGCGCTCGACGTGCTGCAGGCGATCATGTCGCGCGGCGAGAGCTCGCGGCTGTACCAGTCGCTGGTCTATCGCTCGCAGCTGGCCTCGAGCGCCAGCTTCGGCGGCAATGCCATGGAGGAGGACGGGGTCATCGCCGTCACCGCTGTCGTCGCCCAGGGCAAGGCCATCGCAGACGTCGAGGCGGCGCTGGACGCGGAGCTGGCGCGGGTGCGGGACGAGCCGGTGACGGCGGCGGAGCTGGCCGAGGCCAGGACGGAGATCGTGGCCGGCGAACTGCGCCAGCGCGAGACGTCGTCGGGCCGGGCCTTCATCCTGGGCCAGGCGATCGTGTCGGAGAACAACCCTCGCGCCGCCGACGAGCGGCTGGCCGCGATCCAGTCTGTGACGGCGGCGGATGTGCAGCGGGTGGCGCGGACGTATCTGAATGACCAGGCGCGGGTCTCGGTCCGCTATCAGGACGAGAGCGCGCGGCCCGCCGGCGTGCCGGAAGACAGCTGGCGCAATCCGGCCCCGGTCCCGACCTTCCTGACCGTGCCGCCGGCGGTGCTGGCGGCCAATGAACTGCTGCCCGAGGACCAGCGTATGGCCCCGCCCGCGCCGGGCGAGGCGCGCGCCATGGCGACGCCGCGCATTCTGGAGCGGACCCTGCCGAATGGCCTGCGGGTGATCGTGGCCAGGTCGACCAACCTGCCGATCCTCAACGCCCAGCTGGTGATGGCCGGCGGGGCGGCGGGTGATCCTGCGAACCAGCCGGGGCTGGCGTCGATGACGGCCGGACTGGCGAGCCAGGGCGCGGGCGACCGCTCGGCACCGGAGATCGCGCGCACGCTGGAGGCGCTGGGAGCCAATATCGGCGGCGGGGCGGGGGCGGATTCGACCACGCTGTTCCTGTCGGCGCCGGTCGCCTCGGCCGATGCGGCGGGGGCGGTGTTCGCCGATGTGGTGCAGCGCCCGGCCTTCGCCGAGGAAGAGGTGACACGCAGCCGGACCCAGGCGGTCAACGCGCTGCGGGTCAATCTGCGTCAGCCGGGACCGCTGGCCTCGCTGGTGCTGAACCGGCTGGCCTTCGGCGCCGCCCCCTATGGCGCGCCGTCTTCGGGGACGCCGGATTCGGTGGCGGCCATGACGCGCGACCAGATTGTCGGCTTCCACGATCACTGGTGGCGGCCCGACAATGCCGCCCTGATCATCACCGGCGGCATGGAGCCGGAGGAGGCCTTCGCCTTCGCCGAGCGGACGCTGGGTGGATGGGAGCGGCCGTCGGGCGCGGTGCCCTCGGCCATGAACCGCGCCGGCGGCGAACGGCCGGGACCGCGACTCGTCGTCGTCGACCTTCCGGGCGCTGGTCAGGCCGCGGTGGCTGCGGCCGTGCGGGGACCGCGCCGCGCGGATGCGGCCTATTATCCGCTGGCGGTGGTCAACAGCGTCATCGGAGGCGGTCAGAACGGCCATCTGTTCCAGGAAATCCGGGCCAGGCGTGGCCTGTCCTACGGGGCCAACTCCTCGCTGGGCGCGCGGGTCGACGGCGGTCTGCTGAGCGCCGCGACCCAGACCAAGAACGAGAGCGCCGCCGAGGTGGTCGATCTGGTGCTGGCCGAGTTCAACCGGTTGCGGACCGAGGCGGTGACGGACCAGGCGGTGACCGACCGCGAGACCTTCATCACCGGCGGCTTCTCGCGGGCGCTGGAGACGACCGGGGGCCTGGGCGGGGTACTGGCCGACGCCGTCACCTACGGCCTGCCGCTGACGGAGATCGAGACCTATCCGCAGCGAATCGCCGCGACCACGCCGGAGGGCGTGATGGCGGCCGCCCAGGCCGTGAGCGCGGACGAGGCCTATGTCGTCGTGGTCGGCCAGGCCTCGATGTTCATCGACGCCCTGCGCGCCGCCCATCCGGATGTGGTGGTGATCCCGGCGGCGGCGCTGGACCTGAACAGTCCGACGCTGGGGCTGTGAGGGTGACTGGTGGCTGGTGACCGGTGGCTGATGGGGGCTGGCCGGCTCTCGACGACCACCGCCGGTGAACCGGCAATCACCCGTCACCAGCCACCAGTCACGACTTCGCGCGGAACGCCGCCACGGCCTCGACCGTCTGGCGGACGTTGGCCTCGATGCCGGCCCAGTCACCGGCCTTGACGGCGGCGTCGGTGACCAGTTTCGAGCCCATGCCCGCGGCGACGATGCCGGCGCCGAACCATTTGGCGATGCTGGCCGCGTCAGGATCGACTCCGCCCGTCGGCATGATCTTCGTCCAGGGCATGGGGGCCATGACCGCCTTGATGAAGTCGGGGCCGCCGACGCTGGCACCGGGGAAGAGTTTGACGATGTCGCAGCCCAGCTCATGGGCCTGGCCGATCTCGGTGACGGAGCCGCAGCCCGGGAAGTAGGCGGTCATGCGTCGGTTGCAGACGCGGGCGACCTCGGGGATGAGGCAGGGGCTGACCACGAACCGGGCGCCGCGATTCAGATAAAGCGACGCCGTGCCCGCATCGACCACGGAGCCGATGCCGAGGATGATGTGGGGATCGGTCTTCTGCAGCTCGCGTGCGATATCGCCGAACAGGTCGCAGGCGAAGTCGCCGCGATTGGTGAACTCGATCACGGGCGCGCCGCCGCGGGCGCAGGCGCGGATGACGTTGAGGCAGACCTGCGGATCAGGATGGTAGAAGACCGGGGCCACGCCCTGGGCTTCCAGGGCGGCGAGGACGGTCAGGCGGTCGTGGCGCATGGCAGGCTCCGTGTTCGGTCCTGACTCGTCCGGCGGGCGGGCGACGTCAAGTCGCGCCGGATCAATCCCTGTGACCGGCGGTCCGTGCGTTTCAGAAAGCTTGACCAATCGGGGGGCGCGGCGGAACAGTGGCAGCAGCTGAACATCGTTATCGGAGCTGACATGCGCACCACCGTACTGCTCACCTGCCTGGCGGCCCTGGCTCTGCCCGCCGGCACCGCCGCGGCCCAGGATATGTCGGCCCGGCCGGTCAGCGGCTCGGTCTCCCGGTCCTACGGCTTCCAGCCCGACCCCTATACGGTCAATGTCACCGCCGGCGGCTCGATCCAGGCCTCGACGGTCGGGAGTGAATGTTCCGGCACGATCTCAAACGCCCCCGATTTCGAGTTCACCTATGCGGCCGGCGGCGGTTTCCCGTTGGTCTTCCGCTCGTCTTCGAGCGCAGACACCACCCTGGTGGTCAACGGCCCGGACGGTCGCTGGTATTGCGACGACGACACCAACGGCCTGGACCCCGAGATTCGCTTCATCCCCGCCGAGTCCGGAACCTATGACGTCTGGATCGGCAGCTACTCCGGCCGCATGGAGTCGGCCGTCCTGTCGATCAGCGAAATCAACGGCGGCGGGTCTTCGGGCCAGGCGAACGGACAGGCTATCAATACCGCCCTGACCGCCACCTACGGCAGCCGGAGCCTGAATTCGGGCTTCACGCCCGATCCCTATACGGTGAATGTGACCTCCGGCGGTCCGCTTCAGGCGTCTTCGGTCGGGAGCGGATGCAGCGGCACGGTCGCCAGCGCCCCGGATTTCGAACTGACCTATACGGCGGGCAGCCTGCCACTGATCTTCCGCACGGTGTCGGGCACCGACACCACCCTGCTGATCAATGCACCGAACGGCTCCTGGTACTGCGACGACGACAGCGGCGGCCAGACCAATGCGGAGGTCCGGTTCAACAGCCCGCAGACCGGCGTCTATGACGTCTGGGTCGGCAGCTATTCCGGCACGGGGGGGCAGGCGACGCTGCAGATCAGCGAACTCGATAGCGGAGGCAATACTGGCGGACAGCCGGTCTTCGTTCCGTCCCCGCCCCCGGTTCTGACTCCCGCACCGGTGACCTCGACCCTCATGCCCGACGCGGGAATCACCGCCACCTACGGCGAGATCAACCTGCGCAGCGGCTTCACGCCCGACCCGCGCCGGATCGCGCTGAGGGCCGGGGGACCGGTCCCCGCTTCCAATGCGAGCGACGGCTGCATGGGCTCCATCGCCCGCGCGCCCGACTACCAGATCACCTATACGGCCGGTCGCCAGCCGCTGATCGTCCGCACGGAATCGGCCACGGATACGACCCTGGTCATCAATGATCCCGACGGCGTCTGGCACTGCGACGATGACAGTCGCGGGGAGGGCAATGCCGAGGTGCACCTCGATAAGCCCTCGTCGGGCGTCTACGACATCTGGGTGGGGACCTTCGGCGGCGGCACCGCGGCCGCGACTCTGGTTCTGACCGAGCGGCCCTGACGCGAGGGCGCTGCGGTCCGGGGATCGGTGGCGCGCCGGTCGCGGCTTACGGGCCTGGGGCCTCGCCCGTATCGTCTCCGGTCCGCAGGGCCGCGCGCTGCCGCTCCAGATGACGGCGATAGCCCTCGCCGTCGCCGAAATCCTCGAAGCCGTCATAGCGGGCGTGGGCACCGACGACCCGGCGGGTGTGTTTGATCGGGCACCAGTACTGTTCCGTCCGTGAGGCCACCTCCCGCACATAGGCGATGACGCCGTTGACGTAGGAGCAGTAGGCGCAGTTCAGCTTCTCGAGCGCATTGAGATAGGGCAGGCCGTTGCGGTCGAAATTCATGTAACGCCCCCGGCGTACCTGGGGGATGCGGTACACGCGGAAACAGATCGCCTGGTAGATCGATACCCAGAGATCGACCACGGCGAAGGGGATCAGCAGGGAGTAGATCACCGGCGCGGTCACCGCGACCAGCAGGGGCGAACTGAATACATAGTTGAGCAGATGGGTGCGGCGTTCCGTGAGGCGGCGGATGGCCTCTTCCTCGAACCGTGCCCGGCCGTGTTCGAGGCCGAACCGAAAACCGGCGCGCTGTTTGGCGAACTCGACCTCGAGCTCGTGTTCGAGCGACCGGATGCTGTCGATGAGCGAGTCAACGCGATTGTTCATGCACGCTCCTGGAGCCGGCGACCCGCCCGCCCCCGGGGCGCGGCGGGGTCGGGGAAGGGCCTCCCCGACCTGTCAGGCCGCCAGCCTAGCACCCCTGTGGCGACAATCCCGCATCAGTCCGCGCGCGCCAGGTCCACGATCCGCTTCACCATGGCGCTGTCCTCTTCGAACAACGGGTCCAGCACGGTGAAATGATTCAGACCCGGCAAGGCCTCGTAGAGGGTCTCGACGCCGTTGGCGGCCCAATGGTCGGCCATCATGCGCGACTGGCGCAGGAACTCGGGGCTCTCGTCAGCGCCGACGAGACAGTCCAGAACCGTGCCGCCGGGGGTGGAGCCGTTGGGAATCGGCCAGTGGATGGGCGACAGGGCGGCGGCCTCCCGCTCGTCGAGGTCGAGGGCCTTGTTCAGCGAGGTCGGGATCAGAGGGGCGAGGTCGAAAACGCCGCTGATGGCCACGGCCGCCGAGGCGCGGCCCTCGCTGAGCATACAGGCGGCCATATGCCCGCCGGCCGAGTGGCCGAAGACGACGGGGCGGACGCCGGTGCGTTCGCGGACGGTTTCGACGGCGGCGCGGACCTGACGCAGGATCGTCCCGATGCGGACGGCGGGGCAGAGATCGTAGGAGGGGACGGCGAGGCTGATGCCGTGGGCGAGGAGCGCCGGGGCAAGGCCGGAGAACCAGCTCCTGTCGAGCGCCTGCCAGTAGCCGCCGTGCAGGAAGACGGCGATCGGCGCGCCCGGCCCGGCCTCGAACAGGTCCATGACCTCGCGGGGGCCGGGGCCGTAGGCGAGCTCCACCGGCGGATGCGAGGCCCGGGCGGCCCCGGCGGTCTCGCGCCACCGCTGCATGACGGCCGGATGGTCGGGCACGAGGGCGCGGTTGTTGTACTGGGCTTCGAGGTTCAAGGGCTTCGCCTGGGGCTTGGGGCTTGGAAATTCGGAAGGGGTCCGCGTCCGTGGTGGCTGGTTCGCCGGCGAACTAAGCCCTAAGACCTAAGCCCTACGACCTCGAACCGGAGCCCCCGCCATGATGACCGCCATCTTCGTCTTCATCAAATGCGAGCTGGGCCACGCCAACGATGTGGCGGCCGATATGGTGGACAATGTCGAATACGTCTCGGAGGTCTATTCGACCTCGGGCCAGTACGACCTGCTGGCCAAATTCCAGCTTCCCAAGGAGATGGACATCGGCACCTTCGTGACCAGGTCGGTGCAGACCCGGGCCAATATCCGCGACACCTTCACGGTGATTACGTTTTCGCCCTTCCTGCCGGGTGGGGGCTGACGCTACGTCATCGCGGAATCGCTGCTAACGTTTCGGGACGGAGGCTGACATGACCGATCTGGATAATTTCCGCGCGGAGACGCGCGCCTGGCTTGAGGCCAACTGTCCGGCGGAGTGCCGCGGGCCGGTGGAGAGTGACGAGGACCGGGTCTGGGGCGGGCGCAACGCCGTCTTCCCGACCCCGGCGCACAAGGTCTGGCTGGAGCGGATGGGCGCGAAGGGCTGGACCGCACCGGAGTGGCCGAAGGAGTATGGCGGCGGCGGGCTGAGCCGCGAACAGGCCAAGGTGCTGGGTTCCGAGATGCGCCGCATCGACGCCCAGGCCCCGCTGGCCAGTTTCGGCGTCTGGATGCTGGGGCCGGCGCTGCTGGCCTTCGGGACCGAGGAACAGAAGCAGCGCTTCCTGCCCGAGATCGTGCGCGGCGAGATCCGCTGGTGCCAGGGCTATTCCGAGCCGGGAGCCGGGTCCGATCTGGCGTCGATCCAGACGCGGGCCGAAGACCGGGGAGATCACTGGATCGTCAACGGCCAGAAGGTCTGGACCTCCTATGCCGACAAGGCCGACTGGATCTTCTGCCTGGTGCGGACCGACACCGAGGCACCGAAACATCTCGGCATTTCCTTCGTCCTGTTTGACATGGCGACCAAGGGGGTGAGCACGCGGCCGATCACCCTGATCAGCGGAAAGAGCCCGTTCTGCGAGACCTTCTTCGACGACGTGCGGGTCGAGAAGGCCAATCTGGTCGGGACGCTGAACCGCGGCTGGGACGTCGCCAAATATCTGCTGGCGCATGAGCGGACGATGATCGGGGCCATGGGCGAGGTCGGCGGCGGGCGTCCGCTCGGTCAGGTGGCGACCGGCTCGATCGGGATGGACGACGAGGGGCGTCTGGATGACGGCATGCTCCGTGCACGGATTGCCGAAATGGAGATCGATGCCGCCGCCTTCCGTCTGGCCATGGAAAGGGCCGGGGATCAGGTGAAGGCGGGCCAGGCCCATCCGGCCATCGCCTCGATGCTGAAATACTATGGCTCGGAGCTGAACAAGCGCCGGCACGAGCTGCTGATGGCGGCGGGCGGGTCGGACGCGCTGGAGTGGGAGAGCGAGCGCTCGCGCGGCGGCAAGGCGGCGCGCGACTGGCTGCGGACCAAGGCGAACTCCATCGAGGGCGGGACCAGCGAGGTTCAGCTGAACATCATCGCCAAACATTTGCTGCAGCTGCCGGGAGCGTGACGCATGCGCGGGGGGGCACTTGCCGCAATCTGGCTGCTAGCCGGCTTGGGCTTCCTCGCCAGCCTCGGCCTCGCCTACTATGCTTCGTCATGGGCCTTGTGGGGTGCGGGCGGCGCGCTTCGATCCGCTAACCTCCCCGTTCTGTCGTGGGTTGCCCTTGCAAGCCCTCTGGCATCGTTCGTCGTTGCTTTGCGAGCGTTACAAACCCGGTCACCTTCGGCCGGGTCCCCACTCTTCATCGCCTTGTCAGCGCCGATCCTGGTGCTGCTCGGCAACCTAGCTGGTTGATAGCCTGATGCCCCTGATCCTGACCGAAGAGCAGACCATGCTGAAGGAGGCCGCCGACGGCTTCCTCAACGAACATGCGCCGATCGCGCATCTGAGGAAGCTGCGCGACAGCAAGGACGCCGACGGGGTGTCTCGCGACCTGTGGCGGGCCTTTGGGGAGATGGGGTTCGCGGGGGTGATCATCCCCGAGGAACACGGCGGCTCGGGCCTCGGCGCGGTCGAGGCCGGGGTCATGGCCGAGGCGCTGGGCCGGACGCTGACGCCGTCGCCCTTCCTCGGGTCGGGGGTGTTGTCGGCCAAGGTGCTGGTCGACGGCGGGTCGGCCGAGCAGCAGGCGGCCTGGCTGCCCCGGATCGCGGCGGGCGAGGCCATTGTCTCGCTGGCGGTGGATGAGGGCGCCAAACATGCGCCGGCGCGGATCGCCACCGTGGCCGAGCGGTCCGGCAATGGGTTCAAACTGAACGGGGCCAAGGGGTTCGTGCTGGACGGCCATGTGGCCGACGCGATGATCGTCGCGGCCCTGACGGAGAACGGGCTGAGCCTGTTCCTCGTCGATCCGAAGACGGCGGGGGTCGGGATCGAGCGGACGGTCATGGTCGATGCGCACAATGCGGCGCGGGTGACGCTGACGGATGTCGAGGTCGATGCGGACGCGGTGATCGGCACGGTGGATGGCGGCGAGGTGCTGCTGGAGGGCGCGCTGAACCTCGGCCGGGCCTGCGCGGCGGCGTCGCTGAACGGGGCGGGAGACCAGGCCTTCCAGACGACCATGGCTTACTTGCGGACCCGCAAGCAGTTCGGGAAGCTGATCGGCGAGTTCCAGGCGCTGCAGCATCGCTCGGCCCATCTGTTCAGCGAGATCGAGATCGCGCGGGCGGCGGTGATGGGGGCGCTGACGGCGCTGGATGCCGGGCGCGACAATGCCGGACTGATCGTCTCGGTGGCCAAGGCCAAGGCCGGCCGCGTCGCCGAACTGGCGGTGCAGGAGGCGGTGCAGATGCACGGCGGCGTCGGCATGACGGACGAATATGACGTCGGCCTGTTCATGAAGCGGGTGCGGGTGCTGAACGAGCTGCTCGGCGACGCGGGCTTCCATCAGGAGCGGATGGCGCGGGCGCAGGGGTTCTGACCAGGAGGAGCCCAGGGCGATGAGAGTTCTGATCTTTGCGGCGACGCTTCTGGTCGGGTGCGCGAGCTCGCCGCAGCCAAGCTTTGCACAGGTTTCAGACGACCGGCCGCTTGTCATGCTGGAATGCGTTCGACGGGAAGACTCGCTCGGCATGATGGCCACCCGATGCCGGGTGGAGTCTGTAACGCCCGAAACCGCCGAAGCGCGCCGGCGGGCAGAGCGCCTTGCCGCGATCATTTCGGAGCGTCAGACCCGATCAAACACTCTCGGTATCGTGGAGGGTCAACGCATTGGCTTTTCGTTTCGATTGAAGCCCGATGAGACGAATGATGCGAGCGAAGGTGACGGCGTGACCGGGCGCCGCTAAACCTCCTGTTACGGGAGACTTTTGCCATGACGACGCGATCCAACGCGCCTCAATACCAGTCCGGCTTCGGCAATCATTTCGCGACCGAGGCTGTGCCCGGTGCCCTGCCGGAGGGCCGGAACTCGCCGCAGCGGGCGCCGATGGGGCTGTATGCAGAGCAGCTGTCGGGGACGGCCTTCACGGCCCCTCGCAGCGAGAACCGGCGGTCCTGGCTTTACCGGTTGCGACCATCGGCCCAGCACCCCGCCTACAAGCCGTTCGCCCAGGGGCTGGTGCGGACCGGACCCTTTCATGACGCGCCGCCGTCGCCGAACCGGATGCGCTGGGATCCCCTGCCGCTGCCGACCGCGCCGACCGACTGGGTCGAGGGGCTGGTCACCTATGGCGGGACGGGCGATGCGGAGGCGCTTTCGGGCGTCGGCATCCATCTGTATGCGGCCAACCGGTCGATGGTCGACCGGGTCCTTTACTGCGCCGACGGCGAGCTGCTGATCGTGCCGCAGCACGGCGACCAGGCCTTCGTCACCGAGATGGGGCGGATCGACGCGAAGCCGGGCGAGATCGTGGTCATTCCGCGCGGGGTGCGGTTCCGGGTCGAGTGTTCCGGTCCGATCCGGGGCTATGTCTGCGAGAACTACGGTGCGCTGTTCCGCCTGCCGGACCTCGGGCCGATCGGCTCGAACGGCCTGGCCAATCACCGCGATTTCCAGACGCCCGTGGCGGCGTTCGAGGACGTGGATCGTCCGACCGAGTGCGTGCAGAAATACGGCGGGCGGCTGTGGACCACGACCTTCCCGCATTCGCCGCTCGACGTGGTCGGCTGGCACGGGAATTACGCCCCGTACAAATACGACACTGCCCGGTTCAACACGATCGGCACGGTCAGTTTCGACCATCCGGACCCGTCGATCTTCACCGTCCTGACCTCACCCTCGGATACGCCGGGGACGGCCAACTGCGACTTCGTCATCTTCCCGCCGCGCTGGATGGTCGGCGAGGACACCTTCCGTCCGCCGTGGTTCCACCGGAATGTCATGAGCGAGTTCATGGGGTTGGTGACCGGCGAGTATGACGCCAAGGAGGGCGGTTTCGCGCCGGGCGGGGCGAGCCTGCACAACTGTATGAGCGGGCACGGGCCGGACCAGGCCAGCTATGACAAGGCGGTGGCCGCCGAGCTCAAGCCGGTGAAGATCGAAAACACCCTGGCCTTCATGTTCGAGACCCGGGCACCGATCCGGACCACGGAATGGGCGCAAACCAGTCCGACGATGCAGCTGGACTATGATGACGTCTGGACGGGCTTCGAAAAGGGACAGGTGACATGAAGCGTCTGCTGATCATGGCGGCGGTGATGATGGCGGCGTGCCAGCCCCTGCCGGCGAATGACGGCAAGACGGATCTGGCCGAGGCCGCGCCCGCAGTGCAGTCCGTCGCGGGCAGTGAGGACGCGGCGGCTTGCGCCAGGGTCGGGGGCAAGATGCTGCCGCAGGGGCGGATGCAGTCGGTGCGTTGCGTGATCACCTATGCCGACGCCGGGCGGCGCTGCACCGACGGCGACGACTGCGCGGGCGACTGTCGCGTCGGGGACGTGGCCAATGCACCGGCGGCGGGCACGAGTGCCGTCGGCCAGTGCCAGGCTTCGAGCAGCCCGTTCGGCTGCTACACCACGGTCGAGGGCGGCAAGGCCGAGGCCACGATCTGCGTCGACTGACCACCCTGCATCCGCGCCCCAGACAAGGACGTTTCTGACCCATGAGCCTGACCGAGATCGTCGCCCTTCTGGGCCTGAACCTGGCCCTCATCATCGCGGTGATGACCGGCCTCTGGCTGGTATCGCTGAAGGTCAGGGACGTCAGCTTCATCGATGCCGTCTGGCCGATGGCCATGCTGTTTCTGGCCATGGTCACCTTTCCCCGGACCGAGGGTGACCCGACGCGCAAATGGCTGCTGATGTGGCTGGTCGGCATCTGGGCCCTGCGCCTGGGCTGGCACCTCTATCGCCGCTGGCGCGCGCATGGGGCCGATGGCCGGTATCTGAACCTGCTGGCCCGGATGGAAACCAACCGCGGCTGGGGCTTCGGCAAGACGGCGCTGCTGGTAGTGTTTGTGCCTCAGGCGGTGCTGGCCTGGCTGACCTCCCTGCCGGTGCAACTGGGTCAGGTCGCCATTGAGCCGGCCGTGGGCTGGATCGGCTGGGCCGGGGCGGTGCTGGCGGTCATCGGTATCGGCTTTGAAAGCATCGGCGACGCCCAGCTGACCGCCTTCCGCAACGACCCGGCGAACAAGGGCAAGGTGCTGGACACCGGCCTGTGGAAATACACCCGGCACCCGAACTATTTCGGCGACGCCTGCGTCTGGTGGGGGCTGTACCTGATTGCGGCCGAGACCGGCCCCGGGCTGTGGGCCATTGCGGGACCGCTGTTCCTGACCTTCACCCTGACCAAATGGTCGGGGATCGGCATCACGGAAAAGGTCATCCACGGCACGCGGCCGGGCTATGCCGACTATGTCCGCCGGACCAGCGCCTTCATTCCCTGGCCACCGAAAAAGGGCTGAGGATCAGCCTTCCGACGCGAAGGCGACCCGGGCGGCACCCAGCAGGGCGGCGTGCTGGTGCAGGATCACCTGCGTCGGGATGGCTGCCATATAGTCCTGGAACCGGCCCTTGCGTTCGAACCGCTCGCGGAACGGACTGGCCTTGAGGAAGGGCAGGATGCGGGGTGCGATGCCGCCGGCGATATAGACGCCGCCGCGCGCGCCGGTGGTCAGGGCGATGTCGCCGGCGACGGCGCCGAGGATGGCGCAGAACCTGGCGAGGGTGGCGCCGCAGTGGCTGTCGGGATTTTCCAGCGCCTCGGCGGTGATCTGGGCGGGGTCGTCGATGTGGCTTTCGCGCCCGTCAATCTCGGCCAGGGCGCGGTGCATGTTGAGCAGGCCGGGGCCGCAGATCAGCCGCTCGATCGAGACCCGGTCGTAGCGGCGACGCAGGATGCGCAGGATCTCGTCCTCGATGGGGTCGCCGGGCGCGAAACAGGCGTGGCCGCCTTCGGTCGGCATGGCGATCTCCCGTCCAGCCTGGTCCCGGGCCAGGGCCGACACGCCAAAGCCGGTGCCGGGGCCGAGCACGGCAATGGCGGCATGGGGATCTCCCGCATCGGGACCTCCCAGCGAGGCGAGCTGGTCGGCGGGGACGACGGGTGCACCCCAGGCCAGGGCCTCGAAATCATTGATCAGCCGTACGGGCTTCAGTCCCAGGGTCTCCAGTTCGGCCTCGGACACCCGCCAGGGCGAATTGGTCAGGTCGATGGCCCCGTCGGTGACCGGACCGGCCACGGCCAGGACGCCGCCCGTCGGCTTGATATCGCAGCCGTCGATGAAGGCCTTTACGCCGCCGAGGAAGGTCGGATGCTCCGACGCGGGGAAGCTCTGGTGGTGTTCCAGCACGACCCGGCCCTCGACCATGTGGGCCAGCGCAAAGCGGGCATTGGTTCCGCCGACGTCGCCGACGAGAAGGGTCCGGTCCCAGGTCACGGTCATGACGGCATTCCTGACATCAGGCGTCGACCGTGCGGTCGACGAGATTGGCGTCCGGCGGCGCATCGGCATGGCCGTTCGTGGCGCTCGGCGAGGCGAAACAGATGGAGGCTCCGCATTCGGCCGTGCCAACCATCTGTCGGAAGGCTCCGAACAGTTCGCGGCCATAGCCCCAGGCCGCGCCCTCGGCGTGAACCCTTGATCGTGTCGCTGCGGGGCGGGCGGCCAGGTCGGCGACGCCGACGGTGGTCAGGACACCGGCATCGGCGTCGAGGCGGATGATGTCGCCGTCCCGGACATGGGCCAGGGGCCCGCCGGCCAGGGCCTCGGGCGAGACATGGATGGCGGCAGGCGTCTTGCCGGAGGCACCGGACATGCGGCCGTCTGTGACGAAGGCGACCTTGAAGCCCTTGTCCTGCAGCACGGACAGGGCCGGCGACAGGCTGTGCAGCTCGGGCATGCCGTTGGCGGACGGACCCTGAAAGCGCAGGACGACGACCACGTCGCGGTTCAGCTTGCCGTCCTGGAAGGCCTGAAGCGCGTCCTCCTGGGTCTCGAACACGGCGGCGGGGGCCTGGACGATACGGTTCTCCGGCTTGACGGCCGAGACCTTGATCACCGCCCGGCCGAGGTCGCCCTTGACGAGGCGAAGGCCCCCTTCGCGGTCGAACGGATCCGAGGCGGGCCGGAGAATGTCCGTGTCCAGACTTTCCTTGACGCCGTCCTTCCAGACCAGTTCGCCGTCGACCAGCATCGGCTCCTGGAAATAGTGATGGATGCCCTCGCCCATGACGGTGACGACATCGGAATGGATATGGCCTGCCCCGGCCAGTTCGCGGGCGACGAAGGCGACACCACCTGCGGCCTGGAAGGCGTTCACATCGGCCGAGCCGTTGGGATAGATGCGGGCCAGCAAGGGGGTGACCGAGGACAGCTGGTCCATGTCGGTCCAGTCGATCAGCACGCCGGCCGACCGTGCCATGGCGACCAGATGAATCGCGTGGTTGGTCGAACCGCCTGTGGCCAGCAGGGCGACGATCATGTTGACGACAGACTTCTCGGAAATGACATCGGCCATCCGGCCCCGACCGGTGCGGGCCAGTTCAACGGCGCGCTTCGCCGCAGCCGCTGTCAGGGCGTCGCGCAGGCCGGTCTCGGGGTGGACGAAGGCGGTCGAGGGCAGATGCAGGCCGCCCAGCTCCATCATCATCTGGTTCGAGTTGGCGGTGCCGTAGAAGGTGCATGTGCCCGGCGAATGGTAGCTGGCGATCTCGCTCTCCAGCAGGGTTTCGCGGTCGACCTTGCCTTGAGCATATTCGGCGCGAACGCGGGCCTTTTCAGCATTGGGAATACCCGACGGCATGGGGCCGGCGGGAGCGAAGACGACCGGCAGGTGGCCGAAGGCCAGCGAACCCATGAACAGGCCGGGCACGATCTTGTCGCAGACGCCAAGGCAGACCACGGAGTCAAAGGCGTCATGGGTTAGGGCCACGGCGGTCGACATGGCGATGACGTCGCGACTGAACAGCGACAGATCCATGCCGGGGCGACCCTGGGTGACCCCATCGCACATGGCGGGCACGCCGCCGGCGACCTGGGCGGTGGCGTTCACCTCGCGCACGGCGTCGCGGATGATCCGGGGGAAGCGCTCGAACGGCTGATGGGCCGACAGCATGTCGTTGTAGGCGGTGACCACGCCGACGTTTGGCTGGGTCCCCGACATGGCGTTGAGCTTGTCCTTGACCGGGGCACCGGCGAAGGCGTGGGCCCAGTTGGCGCAGCTGAGCTTGGCCCGGCCGACGCCGGAGGACCCGGCGGCGTCCATGCGGCGCAGATAGTCGGAGCGGGTCGCCTTCGAGCGTTCGACGATGCGGGCCGTGACTTCGGCCACGACGGGATGGAGGCCGGAATCGTTCTTGGGCATCAGGCTTTCTCCGTCCACAGAACGTCGAGCGGGACCTTGGCCGCGACAAGGGCAGCGATGGGCTGTGTCGCCGGATTGCCCGCGGCCTCGCGCTCGAACACGGCGCGTTTGGCGGTGCCGGTCAGGGCCAGGACGACGCGGCGGGCGGTCATCAGATACGGCAGGTTGATCGACAGCCGTTCGAGGCTCGGCGCGGCGCCGTCCCGGCCGTGCGGGACGCCGAGAACGGTCGGCCGGAGCGAAGGCGAGAGCAGGGTCTTCAGGGTCGGACTGTCGGGGAACATCGAACAGATATGGCCATCCTCCCCCATGCCGAGAAGGACGGCGTCCAACTGGCCGCCTGCCGCCGCCAGCGCATGGGCGGCCAGGGCGGCGGCGCGATCGACGGTGACGGCGGGGTGGAACAGGGGCACGAAGCGGGCCGCGGCGGCCGGACCGGTCAGCAGGGTCTGTTTGATCAGGGCTGCGTTGGACTCGGACGAGGTCTCGGGAACGTAGCGCTCATCGATCAGGGTGACGGCGACGCGCGACCAGTCGAGATCGGCCCCGGCCATGCGGCGGTAGATCGGCGCGGGTGTCGAGCCGCCGGAACCGGCGAAGACCGCCTTGCCGGTATCGGCAAGGGCGGCGGCAAGGGAATTGGTCAGGCGGGCCGCGCAGGCGTCGGCCCAGGCGTCGCGGTCGGCGAAGATCTCGATGGTGGGCGCGGCCTCACCCATGGCCGGTGTTCCATGCCCGGCCGCCGCGCTCCAGGAGCAGGTCGGCCGCGGCCGGACCCCAGGTCCCGGCGGCGTACTCGCGGGGTTTGAAGGCCGCTCCACGCCAGGCTTCGGAAACCTCGTCGACCCATTTCCATGCCTGCTCGGCCTCGTCGCGGCGGACGAACAGGGTGGAGTCACCGGCCAGGGCGTCGAGCAGCAGGCGCTCATAGGCGATGCGGCGGCGCGGCGGCCTGGCGTCCTTGTCGCCCTGACCCCAGGACAGGGACATCTGGATCGGCTGAAGCCGCATGCGCTGATCGAGGCCCGGTTTCTTGTTCATCACCGACAGGGCGATGTCTTCCTCGGGCTGGAGTTCGATGATCAGGCGGTTGGCCTCGATGTGACCGCGTTCGCCATGGTCGAAGATGGAATGGGGCACGGGCTTGAACTGGATGACGATCTCGGTGCGCTTCTCGGCCAGCCGCTTGCCCGTGCGCAGGAAGAAGGGCGTGCCGGCCCAGCGCCAGTTGTCGATGTCGACGCGGACGGCGACGAAGGTCTCGGTATCGGACGCCTGTCCGCGCTCCTCGCTGTAGGGTTTGGCCGGCTTGCCCTCGCTCATCCCGGCGACGTACTGGCCGCGCACGGTGACGCGCTCAGCCTCATCCTTTGTGATCGGACGAAGCGAGCGGATGACCTTGACCTTTTCGTTGCGCACCGAGTCCGGATCGAGGTCGGACGGCGGCTCCATGGCGACGAGGCACAGCAACTGGAGCATGTGGTTCTGCAGCATGTCCCGCAGGGCGCCGTATTCGTCGTAATAGGGCCAGCGGTCGCCCACGCCGACGGTCTCGCCCACGGTGATCTGGACGTGGTCGATCGACAGGCTGTTCCAGAGCGGCTCGAAGATGGTGTTGCCGAAGCGCAGGGCGATCAGGTTCTGGACCGTCTCCTTGCCGAGGTAGTGGTCGATGCGGAAGACCTGGTCCTCGGAGAAGGCGTGGGCGACGGCGTCGTCGATCTGCAGGAAGGACTGGAGGTCGCGGCCGACGGGCTTTTCCAGCACCACGCGGTCGGTCGCCTCGGCCAGGCCGGCGGCCTTGAGAGCCGTGACGATACGTCCGTAGAGCGAGGGCGAGACGGCGAGGAAGCTGGTCACGCCCCCTGTGGCGCTCATGTCGCCGACCTTGTCCTTGAGCGGCTTCAGGCTGGCCGGGTCAGTGGCGTCGACGGGGAGATAGTCGAGCCGTGCGTCGAGCCGGGCCCATGACGTGTCCGACCAGGCGTCGTCGGCCCGGGCCTTGCCTTCGACCGCGGCGCGGACCTTGGCGACGTATTCCTCGCGGCTCTCGTCCGAGCGGGCCGCGCCGATGATCTTCAGCCCGTCGGGCAGCAGGCCGTCGTGCTCGAGGAAATAGAGCGAAGGCAGCAGCATCCGCATGGCGAGGTCACCACCACCGCCGAACAGCACCAGGGCCGCCATGCGCTCTCCTTCATTCAGGTCCCGGCTGGACCAGGGTTGTGTCTGACCGCTTCCGCGCGCCGCGCCAAGACGTCGAGGACGTCCTGAAACACCATGTTACGCGCCCGAAGCAGCACCATCAGGTGATAGACCAGATCCGCCGCCTCCGCTGCCAGTTCTGAATCCGGGCCTGCGACGCCGGCCAGTGCGGTCTCGACACCCTCCTCGCCGACCTTCTGGGCGACGCGCTTGACGCCCTCGGCGAGCAGGCGGGCGGTCCAGCTTTCCGACGGGTCGGCAGCGGCGCGTTCGGCGATGGTCGCTTCCAGCCGGGCGAGGCGGCCGAGGCCGGGGGCATCCTCGTCGCCGAAGCAACTGATGCGGTTGAGGTGGCAGGCATTGCCGACGGGACGGACCTTGAGGACCAGCGCGTCGGCGTCGCAGTCGGGGGTGATGGAGACGACATGCAGCCGGTCGCCCGAGGTCTCGCCCTTGCGCCAGCGGCCGCCTCGCGAGCGTGAGAAGAAGGTGGCTTCGCTGGAGGCGATCGTTTCGTCGAGGGCGGCGCGGTCCATGTATGCGAGCGTCAGCACCTGCAGGGTGGCGGCGTCCTGGACGACAACGGGGATGAGGCCGCCGGACTTGTCGAAATCGAGGGTGGAAGGATTGTTCACAGTCTCATTTCCTGTCCGGCATCCGAGAGAAACGCCTTGAGATCGGGAATGGCCAGGGTCCCGGTGTGGAAGACGCTGGCGGCGAGGGCACCGGAGACGTCGGCCTGCTGGAAGACATCGAGGAAATGCGAGGCCGAACCTGCCCCGCCCGAGGCGACGAGGGGAATGGTCAGGAGGGCGCGGGCGGCGGCGAGCTGGGCGATGTCGTAGCCGCGGCGGACGCCGTCCTCGTCCATGCAGTTGAGCACGATTTCGCCGGCGCCGAGGGTCTGGGCCTCGACAATCCAGTCGAGGGTGCGGCGGCCGGCGGCGCGGCTGGCGGTGGGGTCGCCGGTGTACTGGTGCACCAGCCAGTCGTCTCCGGCGCGTTTGGAGTCGACGCCGACGACCACGCACTGGCTTCCGAGGCGGGCGGCCATTTCGGCGATCAGGTCGGGACGTTCGAGGGCCGGAGAGTTGATCGAGACCTTGTCGGCGCCGTGGTCCAGGCAGCGGGCGGCCTGATCGACAGAGCGGATTCCGCCGGCGACGCTGAACGGGATGTCGAGCAGACGGGCGATGTCGCGAACCCAGCCGTAGTCGAGGGTGCGGCCCTCGGGGCTGGCGGTGATGTCGTAGAAGACCAGCTCGTCGGCGCCCTCGTCACGGTAGCGGGCCGCCAGGTCGGCGGCGTCGCCCATGTCCGTGTGGCCCTGAAAGCGGACGCCCTTGACCACCCGGCCGTCGCGGACGTCGAGACAGGGGATGATGCGCCGTGCCGTCATGCCGGTTCCCTGGCCGCGAGCGCCTCTTCGAGGGTGAAGCGGTTTTCGTAAAGGGCCCGGCCGACGATGGCACCGTCGCAGCCGAGGGCGGCTGCGGCGGTCAGGTCGGCGACCGTGGCCACACCGCCCGAGGCCTGGACCTTCAGATCGGGACGGCGTCGGATGATCTCGCCCAGCAGGTCGAGATTGGGGCCGGTCAGGGCACCGTCGCGGCCGACGTCGGTGACCAGCAGATGCCGGGCGAGGTTGGGAGGATAACGGTCCAGCGCGGTCCAGAGATCGACCCCGGCGGCCTCGGTCCAGCCCTTCAGGGCCGGGACCCAGTGATCGCCGTCGGCCTTGACGTCGATGGCCAGGGTGATCCGGTCGGGGCCGAAGCGGCGCAACCAGTCGGCGACCGTGTCGGGCTGCGACACCGCCAGGGAGCCGACCACCACACGCGCCACGCCGGCGTCGATCAGGGCGGCGACGTCGTCGGCGGAGCGGACTCCGCCCCCGGACTGGATACGGATGTCGATGCCGCGCGCGAGGTCGCCGATGAGGGCGTGCTGCACCGCGCGGCCGGCCTCGGCGCCGTCGAGGTCGACGATGTGGGCCCAGGTCGCGCCGGCGGTTGCGAAGGCGCCGAGACGCGCAGCCGGATCGTCGTCGTAGCGGGTCACAGCATCAAACCGGCCGTGCATCAGCCGCACGCAGATCCCGTCTTTCAGGTCGATGGCGGGATAGACGATCACGCAGGGAGCTCCAGGAAGTTGCGCAGGATGCGGGCACCGGCGGCGGCCGAGCGTTCGGGGTGGAACTGGCAGCCCCAGCGGTTGGCGCAGCGCACCATGGCCGGGACCGGGCCGCCGTAGTCGGCGCGGGCGAGGGTGGCGGGGCCGTCGGGGCAGACGAAGCCGTGGACGAAATAGGCGTATGCGCCGTCTTCGACGCCCTCAAGCAGGGGATCGGCCCGGTCGGCGGTCAGGCGCGACCAGCCCATGTGCGGCACGGTCAGGCCGGGACCGGGCTCGAGCCGGCGGACGGCGCCCGGGATCAGGCCGAGCAGGGGGACGGGCTCACCCTCCTCGCTCGTCTCGAACAGGAGTTGCTGGCCGAGGCAGACACCGAGGAGGGGGCGGGGGAAGGCGCGGATCGGTTCGACGAGACCGAGCGCGGTCAGCCGGGCCATGGCGTATGCGGCCGCGCCGACGCCCGGCAGGATCAGCCGTTCGGCCCGCGTGACCGCCAATGGATCGTCGGTCAGGCGAACGGTGGCACCGAGCCGTTCCAGCGCGAACTGGACGGATGCGGTGTTGCCGGCACCGTAGGACAGGACGGCGACTTCGCTCACAGCACGCCCTTGGTGCTGGGCACGGCGTCGCCTTCGATGCGGATGGCCTGACGCAGGGCGCGGCCGAAGGCCTTGTAGACGGCCTCGGTCTTGTGGTGGTCGTCGTCGCCGGTGACCGAGACATGAATGGCGGCGCCGAGATGTTCGGCCAGCGAGCGGAAGACATGGGCCGTCAGGTCGGTGCGGTAATCGCCGATGAAGGGCGTTGCGAAGGTCCCTTCGAAGACCGGGAACGGTCGGCCCGACAGGTCGATGGAAACAGACGCATTGGCCTCGTCCATCGGCAGGACGAAGCCGTAGCGGGCGATGCCCCGGCGTTCGCCCAGCGCCTGTTTCAGGGCCTGGCCGAGAGCGATGGCCGAGTCCTCGATGGTGTGGTGCGGGTCGGTGTGCAGGTCGCCCTCGCAGGCCAGCCGCAGGGAGAAGCCGCCGTGGGCGGCGACCTGCTCCAGCATGTGGTCGAAGAAGCCGACGCCGGTGGCGATGGAGACGGGCCCGGCGGCGTCGAGGTCGACGGCGCAGACGATGCGGGTCTCCTTCGTGTCCCGGACGGCCTCGCCGGTGCGGTGGGCCCGGCCGGATGCTGCGCCGAGGCCGAGCGCGGCCAGCAGCCGGTCGTTGACCTCGGCCTTCGCGGATACGGGCAGGCGGAGCCGGTCGCCGGCGCGTTCGGCGGAGAGGCCAAAACGGCCGAGGGCGGTGAGGACGCCGTCAGGGTCGGAAGAGCGGGCCATGATCACCGGGCCGAAGCCCGGCTCGATCACCATGTCGCGGGACAAGGCCCCGGAGAGCCGGTCGCGCTCCGCCCGGACGAGGCCTATGCGCGCGGCCGTCTCCATCATCCGCGAAGGGTCGAGCGCCTGCAGCGCGAGACGGATGGAGATCTCGGGCAGGGCGTAGGGCTCCTGGACCGAGGCGAGGCGGGCCAGGGTCTTCGGCTGGCCAAGAGCGGCTCCGACGCGGGCACCGGCGAGCCCGTAGGCGAGCGACAGGCTGCGCAGCACGATCAGGTTGGCGTGGTCGCTGACGGCGGTCGCGGCGGAGGGGGCATCCGCGAACTCCGCCACGCCTTCGTCGATGACCAGCAGGGCGGGGGCGATCCGTTCGGCCATCTCCGCCACAGCCTCGGGCGAGCCGAGGGCGCGCAGGATGACGGCACCGGTCGCCGCGTCAGCGGCGGGCGGGGCGTAGAGGGTGGCGAGGGCGCGATACGGTTCGGCGTCGGGGGCCTCGACCCGCAGGCCCTCACGGGCGGCGAGGCGGAAGACCAGCTCCAGCCCGTGGGTCAGGCCGCGGACCGGCAGGACGCTGTCCGAGGCGACGCCATAGACCTGCGCCATCCGGGCGGCGAGGGCGCGCGGCTCGGCCGGATAGCGGTCGAGGCCGTCTCCGCCGGCGACCAGCGGGGCGAAGGGGGCGGGGAGATTGTTCATCCGCTCGTCCTCAGATCCGCGGCCCGGGCGTGGGCTTCGAGACCCTCCAGCCGGGCGAGGCGGGCGGCGATGGGGGCGAGGGCGGCGGCGCCCGCCTCGGTCACGACCTGGACCGACATGGTGGTCATGAAGCTGGCCGTGGTGACACCGCCCATGGTGCGGGCCGCGCCGTCGGTGGGCAGGACGTGGCTGGGTCCGGCGGCGTAGTCGCCGAGGGTCTCGGCGGCGAAGGCCCCGACGAAGACGGCCCCGGCGGCGGAGATGCGGCTGACCAGTCTGTCAGCCTCGACGGTCTGGAGGGCGAGGTGCTCCGGGGCGTAGAGGTTGGCCACCTCGCAGGCCTCGGCCACGTCGCGGACGCGGATGGCGCGGCCCTCGGCGAGGGAGGCGCGGGCGATGTCGGCACGGGGCAGGGTTTCGAGCTGGCGGGCCACCTCGGCGAGGATGGCGTCGATGTTGGCGCGACTCTCGGAGACAAGAATGACCTGGGCGTCTGCGTCGTGTTCGGCCTGGCTGAGCAGGTCGGCGGCGGCGATTTCAGGGTCGGCGTCGCGGTCGGCGATGACCAGCAGTTCGGACGGGCCCGCGGGCATGTCGACGGCGGGGCCGCCCGGCAGGTTCGATGCCTGTTTCTTGGCCTCGGCGACCCAGGCATTGCCCGGGCCGAACAGCTTGTCACAGGGCGCGATGACGCCGTCTTCCAGCTCGGCACCGAAGGTCAGGGCGGCGATGGCCTGGGCCCCGCCGATCAGCCAAAGCGCGTCGAGCCCGGCCTCGGCGGCCGCGAAGATCATGGCCGGGTGCGGCTCGCCTGAGGCCGAGGGCGGGGTGACGGCGACGCGCCGGCCGACGCCGGCGACGGCGGCGGGAATGGCCAGCATCAGCAGGGACGAGAAAAGCGGCGCCGAGCCGCCCGGGACATAGAGCCCCGCAGAACTCAGCGGACGCCAGACGAGGCGCGAGCGGACGCCCGGGATGATTTCGACGTCCGGGGTGTCCTCCGGACGGGTCGCTTCGTGAAAGATGCGGATGTTCTCGGCCGCCATGCGGATGGACCGGGTGTCGGCAGGGCGAAGGGCGTCCCGGGCGGCGGCGACGCGGTCGGGCGTGAGCTCCAGCCGGCGCGGCGCGGCGCCGTCCAGTTTGAGGCTCCAGTCGGTCACGGCGGCCCCGCCGCGGGCCCGGACATCGTCCATGATCTCGCGCACCGTGTCGGTGACGCGCGCCTCGGTACGGCGGCGGGGGCGCGCCAGGGCCTCTCGTCGGCCGGCGGCGTCGAGCGTGCTCCAGTCGAGGCGTTTCATCACATCATCTTCTCGATCGGGAGGACGAGGATGGCCGAGGCACCGGCAGCCTTGAGCCGTTCGAGCGTCTCCCAGAAGACCGCCTCCTGACAGACGGCGTGCACGGCCACGGCGTCGTCGCGGCCGGACAGGGGCATGACCGTCGGTGCGCCGGCACCGGGAAGGATGGCGGTGATCTCGGCCAGGGCCGAACGGGGCGCGTTGAGCATCACGTATTTGGCCCCTTGCGAGGACACCACGCCGGCCATGCGCTCGACGATGCTGTCCAGCAGGTGTTGCAGGCCGGGTTCCGGGGCGACCGGGGACTTGATCAGGACGGCCTGGCTGTCCAGCACCGTCTCCTTCGCCGCCAGGCCGTTGGCTTCCAGGGTCGCACCGGTCGAGACGAGATCGCAGATCGCCGAGGCGAGCTTGAGCCGGGGTGCGACCTCGACGGCGCCGCGCATGGTGACGATGTCGGCGGACACGCCCTGCGCATCCAGCCAGCGGCGCAGGATCTTCGGATAGGAGGTAGCGATGCGCAGGCCGTCCAGCGAGGCGGGGCCGTCGTAGGCGAGGGTCGGCGGGATGGCGATCTTCAGGGTGCAGCGGCCGAAGCCGAGCGGCATCAGCACCTCGGCCGCGGGACCGCCGTTGCGGACCTCTTCCAGCACATTCTCGCCGACGATGCCGAGGTCGCAGACGCCGTCGGCGACGAAGGTCGGGATGTCGTCGTCGCGCACGCGCAGCAGGTCGATCGGGTAGTTTTCGACCCTGTAGAGCAGGTCGTTGTTGCCCTTGACCACGCGCAGACCCGCATCGCGGACGAGGTCGAGGCTCCGTTCGGACAGGCGGCCGGATTTCTGGACGGCGATACGCAGCCGACCCTGGACAGTGCTCATGACGGTGTACTCAGACTTTCTGTTTCAGGCGGTCCAGCACCAGACGGTAGCCCTGGTGCGGCATTTCCCGGAGGAAGCGGGCGACGCGGACGACGGTGGTCGGGCTGGCCCCGGCGGAGGAGGCGATCTCGCGATAGGACTGCAGTTGCTCATCCAGCAACCGCGCCACCGCCCAGCGCTCGGCGAAGGCGCGAAGTTCCGACGGCGTGCAAAGATCGGCGAGGAAGGCGTCCAGCTCCTCACGGGTCTTCAGACACAGCAGGGCGTCATACAGGGCGAGCCGGTCGTCGGCCGCCTTGTGCACGGCCTTGAGGGGGAGGGTGTCGTTCATGCGCGTTCCACTATGCTGTAACAGTGGCACGGTCAAGGCGCATCTGTATGCCCCCTCGACCCTCGCCCCTCGCCCCTCTATTTCGGTCCCATGACCAAGGTTCTGATCATCGGCGCGGGCCATGCGGGCGGGACGGCGGCGGCCCTGCTGCGGCAGTACGGGCATGAAGGGCCGATCGTGCTGGCGGGTGAGGAGCCGGTGGCCCCATATCAGCGGCCACCGCTGTCAAAGGCATGGCTGAAGGGTGAGGCCGACCTCGAGGCGCTGCTGTTGCGGCCCGAAGTCTTCTACGCCGAGCACGACATCGAACTGCGCATGGGGGTGACGGCGACCGGGATCGACGCGGCGGCCAGGACCGTCACCTTCGCCGACGGTTCGGTCGAGCGCTATGACGCCCTGATCCTGGCGACGGGATCGACGGCGCGGAAGCTGACCATTCCGGGCGCGGACCGGCCGGATTTGCTGGAGCTCAGGACCCTGGCGGACGCGGAGCGGCTGAAGGGCGCACTGGGACCCGGCAGGCGGCTGGCGGTGGTCGGCGGGGGCTATGTCGGGCTGGAGGCGGCGGCCTCGGCGCGAGCGCTGGGGGCCGGGGCGGTGGTCATCGAGCGGATGGACCGGGTGCTGGCGCGGGTGGCGTCCGAAACCTTGTCGACCTTTTTCACCGCCCATCATCGGGCGCGCGGGGTCGAGGTTCTGACCTCGGCGGAAGTGGTCGCGTTCGAGGACGGCGGGGTGCGGCTGGGCGACGGACGGCTGATGGAAGCGGACGCTGTACTGGTCGGGGTCGGGGCGCTGGCGTGCGACGGACTGGCGCGGGCGGCGGGTCTGGGGTGCGAGAACGGCGTGGTGGTGGACGAGGCGGCGCGGACGTCCGATCCGGCGATCTGGGCCATCGGCGACATGACCTTCCGGCCGATTCCGGCGCTCGGTGGACGGCGGCATCGGTTGGAGAGCGTCCCCAATGCGCTTGAGCAGGCGAAGCAGGCCGCGGCGGCGATCACCGGACGGACGCCGCCGGCACCCGAGGTTCCGTGGTTCTGGTCTGACCAGTATGACATCAAGCTGCAGATCGCCGGACTGCCTGACGGGGCGGACCGTCAGGTGGTGCGCGGGGATGTCGAGGGCGGGGCTTTCGCCGTCTTCCATCTGGCCGGGGACCGGATCCTCTGCGTCGAGGCCGTCAATGCGCCGGCGGAGTTCATGGCGGGGCGGCAGATGATTTCGCGGGGGCAGGCGGTGGACGCCGCGAAATTGGCGGACCGGTCGGTGTCGATGAAAGAGGTCGCCGCGCCTCAGGCCTGAGCCCCGGGTCCTCCTAGAACCGTGATGTCAGGGTCAGGCGGGCGTTCAACGGGGCGCCGGTTGAAATGTTGAAGTTGTTGTGGGCGTCGGAGAAATACGTCGTATCGAGCAGGTTCTCGATATTGAGCTGAAGCTGGACGGTGTCGCTGACCCGATAGTAGGCGGCGGCGTCGACGCGGGTGAAGGCAGGCAGCCGGGTGGTGACGGTAGAGGTCCGGATCGCCGCAAACTGGCTGGACTGGTGGATCACCCCGAGGCCGAAGCCCAGCCGGCGGCTGACGTCGTAGCGGTTCCAGACGGTGAACTGTTGCTTCGGCGTCTGCGCCAGTCGAACCGAGTCATTGCCCTGCAGCCGGGCATCCAGCCATGAATAGCCGCCGCTGATTTGCCAGTTGGGCCGCACACGTCCCGTCAGCGCAAGTTCGACGCCCTCGGTGCGGGTCTGGCCGACGTTGATGGTGACGGTCGGGTTCAGCGGGTCCGGTGTCGTGGCATTGGTCCGGTCCAGCCTGAATACGGCGGCCGCAAGGTTCAGGTCGGGCCGGATATCCCATTTGGCTCCGACCTCGTGATTGGTGAATTCCTCGGGCTCGAGGTTCTGCTGGGTGGTCGACAGGGAAAGGAACTGGTCGCCCGAGCGCGGCAGGAAGGACTGGCTGTAGCTGCCGTAGATCGAAACATTCGGCTGCGGTTTGTAGATCAGGCCGAGGCGGGGCGAGACCTTCTCGTCCGTCCGGGCGAAGGGGCGGTCGGGGTCAGGCAGAAGATCGGTGCCGGTGATGTCGAAGCGGTCAAAGCGCAGACCGGCGACGATCTCGAACTGTTCGCCGAGGCTGATCTGGTCCTGCACATAGGCCGAGACGGACTCGACGTTCGAGACGGTGTCGCGGTTGAGTGCGGGGAAGGTCACGGTGGGAAACACGGGGCTGGCCAGGCTGAAGGTTGAACTGGACAGGACGCCGTTGCGCCGCTGGTTGGTCGACTCCTGGTCGCCATATTCGAGGCCGAACAGGATCCTGTGCCCCAGTCCGCCCATGGTCACGTCCCAGACCAGATTGCTTTGCAGCAGAAGGTTCTGGCGGACGGTGGGATCGGTGTAGGCCCCCAGCGGGACCGTACCGTTCTGCGCCGTCGCGGCTCCGTTGGCGAAGACGTTGGTATAGACCTTGTCGTAGTCGCCATACAGGACGGTGGTCGAGACCTCGACCTTGTCCGCCAGGACGCCGTCGATCCGCAGCCTGGCGATATTCGCCTCAAGCGTCGTGCGGTTCACGCCCGGCACGCCGAAGAACTGGTCACGATACCCGGTGAGCGGAACGCCGGAGAGGGCCGGCACCCCGCGGTCGACGACGCGGTCATCGTTGACATGCTCCAGGGAAAGACCCGCTCGCCAGCCGTTACCGAAGTCCAGTGCGGCATAAGGGTTCACCGCGAAGCGCTCGCCCTCATGGAAGTCCCGGTGATTGCCGAGTTCCTCGTAGACGGCATTGAACCGGAACGCCGCCATGGGGCCCAACGGGGCGTTGACGTCCGCCGAGATGTCCCAGGCACCGAAGCTGTTGGCGCTCGCCCGACCGGTTCCGAAGAAGCCGCCGGCGCTGGGGGTTTTCTGAACCCGATTGACGATTCCACCGCCGCCGCCCCGGCCGAAGATCAGGGCATGAGGTCCCTTCAGCACCTCGACCCGCTCGAGATTGTACAGGCCGCGGAAATACTGGGTGTCGTCCCGAACTCCATCCAGGAAGAAGTCGGCGGTCGTGTTCTGCCCCCGCAGGGTAATCTGGTCCCGGTTTCCCTCGCCCTGGCCGACCGTGGTTCCCGGCACATAGCGCAGCACCTCGCCGAGGCTGTGCACCCCCTGATCGTCGAGTTGGGCCCGGGTCACCACATTGACCGTCTGTGGCACGTCAATCAGTGGCGTGTCGGTCCGGGTCGCGGTGACGGAATCGAGCGCGATATAGCCCCGGCTCTGTCCGGTCACGGTGATGGGTGCCAGCTGTATCGCGGGTTCCTCTTCGGCCCATGCCGCGACCGGTGTCGCCAGGGCGAGGGAAGCCGAAACCAGAAGGATACGCATCGTCAGGTGACCGCACTGTCATTGGAAGGGCGATATCAATAATGCGACACATTCTCATTAGCAACAAAAACCACCCCCTCGTGGCGTGGGCCCGCTGAGAGCCGGCTGTCGCGGGCAGAGTGCTCCGGGATCGCTCAGTAGACGTCCCGTCGATAGCGCCCCGACTCCGCGAGATCGCGCATACGGTCGACGCCGAGGACCGCCTCAAGCGCCTCATGGACGCCCTTCGACATGCCTTCGAGGCTGCCGCAGACGAGGATGGCGGCGCCGCGATCGACCCAGGCGGTCAGGTCCGGCGCATGCGCCGTGATCAGCTGTTGCACGTAGCGGCCGTCTCCGGCCTCGCGGGAGAAGACCCGGTCGAGACGGGTCAGGGTACCGGTCGCCAGGGCGGTCTGAAGCTCCGTGTCGAGGAAGGCGTCATGGGCGCGGGTGCGCTCGCCGAACATCAGCCAGGTCCCGGCCGGGGACTGGCCGGCGCGCGCCTTCCAGTGGGCGCGCAGACCCGCCAGACCGGTGCCATTGCCGATCAGGATCAGGGGCGTCGCCGGTGACGGGCCGTGGAAGCTGCGGTTGGTGCGGATGCGCATGTCCACCGCGTCCCCGACGGCGAGGTCGCGGGTCAGCCAGCCGGAGGCCAGTCCGGGCGTTCCGTCCGGGCGACGCATCAGCCGGACGATGAACTCGGCGCGGCCGTCGGAGGGCAGGGAGGCGACCGAGTATTCGCGGCTGCCCGGCGCGGGTTGGCCCTTGATCGCCGGCAGGCCGATTTCGGCGATGTCGCCGGCGACCCAGGCGGGCGCATGGCCCACGGGCTCGAAGGCCATCAGCCAGGCCTCGCCGCCGGGACTGCCGGGGTTCAGATGGGTACGATCGACCAGCCGCCAGCGGTCAAGGGCCGGCCGGGCCCAGTCTGCCTCGACGGTGGAGCCGGTCAGCAGGCCCAGCTGGTGCTGCCAGTGACGGATCGCGCCCGTGTCGCCGTTATCCACCTCAATCCGGTCGAACAGGGGCGTGGCACCCGAGCGCTGCAGCCAGTCGTCCAGCGCCCGGCCGAAGCCGCAGAAATCGGCATAGGTGCGGTCGCCGAGCGCAAGGAGCCCGTAGGACAGGCCGGTCAGATCGGCGGGCGACCGCATCGACTGACGCACGAAGCGCGACAGGGCGTCCGGGGCGTCGCCCTCGCCCGTCGTCGAGGCGACGATCAGAAGGCGACCTGCGCCCTTGAGCTCGGCAGGTCCGAGGTCGCCCAGTGCGGCGACCCGGGCCGGGGTTCCGGCCTCGGACAGGCTGCGCGCCGTCATCCAGGCCAGCTCTTCCGCGAGGCCGGTCTGGCTGGCGAAGGCGACCCGCACGCTCGCTGCGTCTCCAGCCCGCGCGAGGGCGGTTGAGCGGGCTGCGGCGGCGCGACGGGTGCGGGCCAGCGACCCTCGCACGAGGGCGATTGTCAGCAACCAGAGGCCGACGGCCAGGGCCGCCCATAGCCATCGGACAGGATCGGTGGTCACGCGCCCTCGGACTGCATGGCGGTGAAGGCGGTTGTGACGATCTCGATCATGCCGTCTTCGGCGCGGACGATGAAGGCGGCGGCGATCTTCATGGCCTCGGCGAAGGCCGGCCCCTCCACGGGTCCCATGACAGTGAGGGCGGTGGCCATGGCGTCGGCATAAAGCGCGGTTTCGGCCAGGACGGTGACGGAGGCGACGCCGTTCTCGACAGGCCGGCCGCTGCTTCCGTCGATGGTGTGGCTGTAGGTCTGGCCATAGGCCTCGAAGCTGCGAACCCAGTCGCCCGAGGTGGCGCAGGCCATGTCGAACAGGGCTGCGACGGCGCGAGGGCCGGGCGCGTCCGGCGGCTGTTGCAGCTCCACCCACCAGGGCATGCCGTCGGGCTTGACGCCCGCGCCGCGCAGTTCGCCGCCGATCTCGACCAGATGATGGGTTGCGCCCATGCGGGTGAGACGTTCGGAGACGCGGTCCACGGCGTGACCCTTGGCGATGCCGGACAGGTCAAGCTTGACCCCGCCCAGTTGCTGAACCGCGCGGGCTTCCCGGTTGAGCCGGATGATGCCCCAACCGGACAGGGCGCGAGCCGCCTCGACCTCTTCCTCGAAGGGCACGGTCGGGCCGGTCCCGAACCCGTTGAGCGGACGCGGGCCGGGCGGGCCGAAACCCCACAGATCGACCAGCGTGCCCAGCGCCGGGTCGAACGCGCCGTTGGTGTCGTCGGCCACGTCCATGGCGGCGTTCAGCAGGTCCCAGAACGGCTCTGACACCGCCCAGAAGCCGGGCGGGGCGGCGTTGAGCCGCGACAGCTCGGACCGGGGATCCCAATGGCTGAACAGGCTGATGATGCGGGCCAGCTCCTCTTCGATCGCCGACTGGAAGGCTGCGCGGTCGAGGGCCGGTGGCGGGACCAGCCGCACAGACCAGGTGGTGCCCATGGTCGTGCCGGCGAAGTCCCAGATGTGGACGCCCGGAGGCCGGGACGGCTTGCGGCCATGAGTCGGGATCAGGACGCGGTTGTCCGGGCGCGGGGCGGCGTCCCCGCCCACGATAAACGGGGGCGGGGCGGGGCCGGTCGATCCGGGACCGTTGTGCGTCAGGGCAGGACTTCCACGACGCCGTTGTACTGGGCGTTGTAGGCCAGCTGGTCGCCGGCGGCGGCGTCGCGGATTGAAGCGTTCATCCAGTACATGCCCGGCTCGGGCCAGGTGACGGTGAAGGCACCGTCGGCGCCGGTGGTGACGGTGAGTTCTTCGGGGTTGTCCCGGTAGCGCGTGCCGCCCCGGGCGATTGTGACCTCAAGGCCGGCCGCGGGCCGGCCGTCGCGCAACAGCCTGAACGTGGCGGCCTCGCCGGAGACCAGATCGTTCGGGTGGCTGACGGGGACCAGTTCGATGCCCTGGCCCGTGGGGGCGAGGGCGGTGAGCGACGGAGCGCCGAGGGTGACAAACGTCTCGATCCGGCTGGCGCTGCGGGTGGCGACCACCTCGGTCGCGTCCGCCGGAATGTTCGCGGCCATGTCGGCCTCGGCCCCGCGCCAGCGCTTCTGCTCTCCGCCCTGTTTGTAGCTGACGATCACGCCGCCCATGACATTGGCCACGCGGTAGGTGCCCGGCTGGGTCAGGTGGGCGTCGAAGGTCGAGCGATAGCGGGCCCGGTGCAGGTTCTCCGGTGCCAGGGTCGAGCCGTCCGGTGCCGTGATGATCAGGCCGGCCAGGTTCATCGCGGCATGGTCGGCGATGAAGACGCCGTTCGACATGCCGGCGTCGAAGCCGACCCAGGCGTCGGTTCCGGACAGGACGGTCGCAGTGGGGGCCAGCCAGGCGCGGTGCGCCTGGGCCGACACAGGCAGGGCCAGGGTGGCGAGGGCGGCGAGGATGGCGAGGGACTTTTTCATGCGATCGATCCTTAGCGGGTGACGGCGACGCTGACGGCGCCCAATTCGGTGGAGCCCGCGGCGCGGGCCGTGTTGGCGGCACCCCAGCGGAAGGGGACGCGCACCACCTCGCGTCCGCCCAGTTCGCGGGCTGCCTCGACGACCATGACGTAGTCGCCGGCGGGCAGGTTGGAGAGACGCGCACCGGGCAGGTTGACGGCATGGCGGCCGGGGGCCTTGGTGGCGCTGGAGACGCCGTCGGCAGGCAGGGTCATGGCGCGGCCGGCGCGACGCCACCAGGTGCGCATGTCCTTGAGCCAGTCCTTGCCGTCGCCTTCCGAATTGGCGGTCTGCTGGTACCAGACGGCCAGCGTCCGCACGGCCGTTGCATCCGGTCGCTCGATCCACACCGCCACATAGGGTCGGTGATACGACGCCCCGGTCAGGCGCGGAATCTCGACAGAAACGGTCAGGTCGGCGGCCATCGCGGGCGCGGCGGCGGTGCTGAGGGCAGCAGCGGACAGGGCGAGGGAAAGCTTGCGCATGGGACTCGTCAGTGAATGAACAGGAGAGCGATGACGACGGGGATCAGCAGGCCGAGACCCAGCAGCGGCCATGTCGAGGGCCTCTGGCGGGCGTGCAGCCAGGTCAGGCCGAAGCCGGTGACGGCAAAGACGATGCAGGCGGCGGCGAAGACATCGATGAACCAGTACCAGACCACGCCGGTGTTCCGACCCTTGTGCAGGTCATTGATATAGGCGATCCAGCCGCGCGTGGTGCGTTCGCGCAGGGCCTCGCCGGTCGCGCGGTCGATGGTCAGCCAGCCGTCGCCACCGGGCTCGGCCAGGGCCACATAGACTTCCTCTGCCGTGGTCTCGGTCGGCCGGCCTGCGATCTGGACACTGAAGGTGTCCGAGGCCCAGCGGGCAACGGCGTCGGGAACCGGGTCGGTGGTCTCGGCCGGGAGGTCGGCGAGGCGGGCGAGCAAGGGTGCGGGCAGGGCCCCCGTCTGTTCGACCGTGACCGGCTCGGCCGGGATCTGGGCGGCGTGGTTGAGGGTGATGCCGGTGACCGCGAACAGCAGCAGGCCGATCAGGCTGAGGGCCGCGGAAATCCAGTGCCACTGGTGCAGTTGCTTGAGCCAGAACGACCGCGTGGCATTGAGCGCCTTCTTGGGCGCCCTGGCAGGCTTGGCTGGCGCGGGGGTGTCGGTCACGCGTGGCTTGTGCCGAAGTTGCGAACGATTTGCAATGGCTGAACCCGCGGGCCCGACGCAATGGTCTGGCCCGAAGGGTCAGGCGGCCTTGGTGAGGGGCGATCGCCCGACTGTTCCGGTGCCCATTACGAGACGGATGGCGTTGAGCAAGGCATCGGGCTGGATGGGCTTTTGTGCCACGCCGTTCATCCCCGCCTCCAGATACTCGGCCGCGTCGCGCGGGTCGGCATTGGCGGTCAGGGCCAGGATCGGCACCTCCCCGACCGGACCCGGCAGGTTCCGGATGACGCGCGTCGCCTGGACCCCGTCCATCACAGGCATCTTGATATCCATCAGCACCAGATCGAAGGCACCGGACTGCACCCGATCCACCGCCTGCTGTCCGTCCTCGACAGCCTCGGAACTGCAGTCGAAGAGTTCCAGCACCTTGGCGGCTACGAACCGGTTGGTGGCATTGTCGTCCACGATCAGGACATGAAGGGTTGCATGGGCGGTGGGATCGGCCATCTGCATGGCCGCCGCACGCATCTCGCGGCTTGCGCCGGGCAGGGTCAGGGTGAAGCGGAAGCGTGCGCCCCCTTGCGGCGACTTCTCCACGGCGATGCGGCCGTTCATGAGTTCAACGATCTGACGGCATATCGCCAGGCCAAGACCGGCACCGGCACCCTCGCGGCCGGCGTGACCCGTGTTGAAGGGGTCGAATATGGTCCCGGCCGCGTCGGCGGGCACACCGGGGCCGCTGTCGTCCACGGTCGCGTCAATAGCGACGACGCCGTCGGCTTCCCTGCTCGCGATGTGAACCGCCACCTCGCCGGCCTGGGTGAATTTCAGGGCATTGCCGATCAGGTTGTTGAACAGCTGTTTGAGCCGCATTTCGTCCCCGGCCACCCATTCATGGCCGGCCGTATCGTGGGTGACCGTCAAGGTCAGGTTCTTTTCCTGGGCGCGCGGGCTCCACAGCGCCTTGAGATCGGCGGCGACAGCGGCGAGCTGGACCGGTGCCGTTTCAAAGGTCATCAGGCCGGCCTCGGCCCGAGACATGTCCAAAGCGTCCGTCAGCAGGCGCAACAGGCTCTGGCCGGAATCCAGGATGGTGCGGGCATAGGGGCGCATGGCCTCCTGGGTGAGCTCGCGCTCCATCAGGGCGGCGACCCCCAGGACACCGTTCAGGGGCGTGCGGATCTCATGGCTCATCACGGCCAGGAATTCGGACTTGGCGCGGCTGGAGGCGCGGGCCTCGGCCTCGGCTCTCACGAGATCGCGGGCCTGGGCGCTCATGGCTTCGGCCCGACGAAGGTGGATGGCGCTGCTGGCCTGGAGCACATGCACACCCGCGCCGACGCCGACATAGCGCCCGGCTTCGGTGACCACGAACCCGTTCAGCAGGCTGCCCAGATTGGCGGCCCCCATGGACTGAAACAGGGTTTCTGCATCGGCGTCGGCGTCGAGAATCCGCGGCGTGGCGTTCATGAAGGCGGAGGCGGGGCGTTTTGCGTACAGGGCGCGCCCGAACTCGGCGGCCATCTTGAGGGTGAAGGCGTTGCGCTCGATCAGGCCGACGGGGCGCTGATCCTCATCGATCACGGCAATGACAAGCGTATCCGGTTCACTCTGGAAGCGGTCGAAGACATCGGCACCCGGAGTGTCGGGGCCAATCGGCGCCGCCGCACTCGCAAAGTCTCCGATTCTCGCCATGCTCAACTCCCGCTTGACCATCGGGATAAACATTGGGCCTTAACGCCAGCTTTGCCGGATGTGAAAGTTTTCCGATATTCTGTTGAATATCAGTCCGTAAGCGGATGAGAAAAGCGGCTGAGAAGATCGGCTGCAAAGGTCGAAAGGGTGTCGTCCCGCGCGCCCATGACGATGATCCGGTCGCCCGGTCGGGCCAACGCCATCAGTCGGTCGCCGCAGGCCTCGCGGGTGGCGAGGGCTTCGGCGTTGCGTCCGGCGGCCCGGACGCCCGAGGCGATGTCCTCGCTGCCGACCGAGCGGTCGGTGGTGCCGCCGAAATAGACGGGCTCGGGCATCAGCAGGAGGTCGTCCTCGCGCATCAGGCCGGCGAAGCCCTCGATGAACTCCGCCTTCATCAGGCGCAGGGGACCGAAGCCGTGCGGCTGGAACAGGATCAGCAGGCGGCCATCGAAGGCGTGCAGGGTCTTCAGGGTGGCGGCGATCTTGTCCGGGTTGTGGGCGAAGTCGTCGATGACGGTGACGCTGCCGGCGGTCCCGACCACCTCCATGCGACGACGGATGCCGGCGAAGGATTCGAGGGCGGCGACGGCCTGATCCAGCGGCACGCCAATGGCTCGCACCGCTCCGAGGGCGGCGAGCGCATTGGCGACGTTGTGGGCACCCGGGACGTTGAGGACGACCGCGTGCCTCGCGCCGCCCCGCTCTGTCAGGATGAAGCGCATGCCGGTGGGCAGGGGCTCGAGGTCATGGGCGTTGAGGGTGGCTGACTCCTCGCCCAGGGCAAAGGTGATGACCTTGTCGGCCGGGAGCGACCGGGCCAGGGCCCGGGTCTCGAGGTTGTCGAGGTTGAGCACGGCCCTGGCTGCCCGGCCGGTGAAGCCGCCGAACAGGTCGCGCAGCTCCTCCATCGACTTGTGGTCCAGCGAGATGTTGGAGACCACGGCCACCGTCGGGTCGTAGCGGGCGATGGAGCCGTCGGACTCATCGACCTCGGACACGAAAAGATCGGGACCGCCGATCAGGGCGCTGGCGAAGGGATGGTCGGCGTCGGCGAAATTCTTCATCACGGCACCGTTCATGACGGTCGGCGTGCGGCCCGCCTGATGCAGGATCCACGCGATCATGCCGGTGATGGTGGACTTGCCGCTGGTGCCGGCCACGCCGATCGAGACGGGGGCGGCGTTGAACAGCTGGCTGAGAAGCTCCGGGCGGGTGACGATGCGGGCGCCGGCGCGCTTGGCCGCGCCGATGTCGGGCACCGTGTCCTCGATGGCGCCGGTCGCGACGACGGTCTGGCCCGCGCGCGTCACGCCCGAGCCATCCTGCGGATGCAGGCTCACGCCATGGGCTTCAAGCCATGCGAATTTCTCGGGCGTGCGGCCCTGGTCCCGGGAGCGGTCGGAGCCCTCGATCCGGCCGCCGCGCGCCTGGACGATCATGGCCAGCGGGAGCATTCCCGAGCCGCCGATGCCACAGAAGAAATAGTCGTCTTGATTCATGGGGGCGAAACCGGGGAATGTCCGGTGGCCTGACTAGCACGGGCGAGGCTGGAGGCCAGCGGCTCAGCATGAAGATCGGCATCGTCAACGCCAGTTCGCGCCTCAACAAGGCGCGCGCCGAGGCCGTGATGGCCTGGTTCGCCACCAATTTTCCGGATGGCTCGGTCACGGCGAGCTTTCACCCGGCCAGCTTCGGCAAGCACGGCCATTTCGGCGGCGACGACGCCAGCCGGGCCAACGCCTTTGTCGAATACGCCAATGATCCGCGGTTGGACGCCGTCTGGTTCGCGCGCGGCGGCTACGGCTCGTGCCGCATCGCCGAGGCGGTACTGCCCCGGCTGACGGCCGTGGCGCGCAAGAAGCGGTATCTGGGCTATTCCGACGCCGGCAGCATTCTGGCCCTGCTCTACAAGGCCGGATTTCCGCACGTGGCCCACGGACCGATGGCCTCCGATGCGGTGCGCAACGAACCCACGGCGTGGCGGGCGTTGAACTGGCTGAGAACGGGGGACCCGACGTCATGGGAGCCGTCGCTGGCGGAGGACCCTCGCCCGGCTGTCGGCTTCAATCTCAGCATTCTTGATGCGCTTGTCGGGACCGCGCTTGAGCCTGACCTGACCGGCCACGTGCTGATGCTGGAAGATGTGTCGGAGCCGCTGTACCGGATCGACCGGATGATGTTCCACCTGACCGGCCAGCCCTCGATCCGCAAGGTGGCAGGCATCCGGATGGGGCGGGTGTCGGACATCGTCGAGAACGATCCCGATTTCGGCCTGACCGCGGAAGAGATCTGTCGCTACTGGTGCGAACGGTCCGGAATCCCCTACCTCGGGACCGCCGATATCGGTCACGACCGTCACAACAAGGTGGTTCCCTTCGGCCACAGGTAGGGGGCTATCGGTTCGCTCAAACGGCGAAGCCTGTCGACTCTCCCGCGCTTGCCGCGCCAGATCCGTTCGGATGGGACTTAAGTGGTTGTTAACCATGAGTTCGCGGAGCCTCGGGGGTAGGGCGTCCGCGGTGGCGGTCTGGACGGCGTCGGGGGGCGCTGACCGGACCGCCAACCATCGGCAATTCCCGCCGGTCCGCACAGCGTGACCCTCGCAGTGAAGTCTCGCGCGGCGCTGATGCCGCTGTTCCTGATCGCGCTGGGCGTGGTCGGGATCGAGAACGCCCTGACCCGGTATTTCGCCGTCGCGAAATGGTCCGAGTATGGCTACTGGATCATCTCCATCGTCATGGCCGGCTTCGCTCTTTCGGGCGTGGTTACGGCCCTGTTCCGTGACACGGTCGAGCGACATGGGCGGTTGTTGCGGACGGTGTTGCCGGCGGCGATGACCCTGGCGGCGGCGCTGGGCTACCAGTGGGTGACCGCCAACGCCTTCAATCCCCTGCAACTGCAGAACCCCACGACCTGGGTCGAGCAGGTGCGCAACATCGGCCTCTACTATGCGGCGCTGCTGCCGTTCTTCTTTCTGGCCGGCCTCTATATCTCGCTGATTTTCGTGCTCAATCCGCGCGAGATCGGACGGGTGTACGGCTATGACCTGATCGGGGCGGGGCTGGGCTCGGCCCTGGCGCTGGGCCTGATGTTCGTGGTCCACCCCTTCCTGCTGGCACCGATCCTGATCGTGCCGCTGGCGCTGGCGCCCCTGTTCCAGCCGGGCCGGTTGAACTGGCTGGGCGCAGGCCTGGCCGGAGCGGCGCTGGTCGGGGCAGAGGCGATCCTCTTCCTTGGGCACGCGCCCACGATCTCGGAGTTCAAGGCCGTCTTTGCGCCGATGAACACGCCCGGCGCACACATCGTGGCCGAGCTGAAACAGCCGCGCGGCCATTATCTGCTGCTGGAGAATTTCACCGAGCGGGTCGACGCCGACGTGTCCAACAATGCGATGATGCTGGGCGTGGCGGGACCGCCCGCGACCTATGGACTCTATCGGGACGGCGCACGGATCGCCTCCCTGCCGAAGCCGGGGCCGGTCGATGCGGCCTACGCCCCCAGTGCCCTGTCGGCGGGACCCTATATGCTGCGACCGGGCGCGGACGTTCTGCTGGTCGGCATGTCGGGCGGCTATCGTGGGGCGGAGGCCCTTGCGCTGGGCGCGAGCCGTGCGGATGCGGTTGAGGGTGAGCCGGTGCTGCAGGGTGCCTTGCGCCACGGACTGGGGCCGTCGCCGGCCCTGTCGGCCGATCGCCGGCTGAACCTGCTGGACGGCGGCCCGATCGCTGCGGCGCGGCGCGCGGGACCGGGGGCCTACGATGTGGTCGACGTCTCGGCGGACTTCGTCGACGCCGCACCGGCGAATGCGACGGGTCTGACCGTCGAGGCCCTGTCGGCTTATCTCGGCGCGCTCAAACCGGGCGGCATGGTCTCGGTCCCGGTGTCGATCCGCGACTTCCCTGTCTACGCCCTGCGGGTCATGGCGACCGGCCGGGAGGCGCTGCTGCGCGCGGGCATCGCCGATCCGTCGCAGCATGTGCTGGTCTATCGCTCGGCCTGGAACGCCCGCATCCTGATCTCGCGAACGCCCTGGTCGGCAGCGGATGTCGCCGCTCTGAAGACCTTCGCCGAAGCCCGGTCGTTCGACGTGTCCTGGCATCCAGGCATGAATGTCGCGGCGGCGCGGGCCGGCGTGTTCAACGACCTCCCGTCGGTCTCGTTCACCACCGGACAGGTGACCTCCAACAGCCCCAATGACGCCATCGCCAATGAGGCGCAGGGGGTTCTGACGGGACAGGCCACAGCGTCGTCGCAGGCATTCAACATCCGGCCGGCCACCCTGGACCGTCCGGCCTTCTATTCGTCCCTGAAGCTGCAGAACCTCTCGACGGTGATCCGGAGGCTGGAAGTGCTGCCGCAGGCCGAGATCGGGGCGTTGGTGAATGTCGCCGTCCTGGCGCAGGCGGCGGTGATCGCCGTGCTGGTCTTGCTGGCCCCGATGGTGTTCCGACGACGGACGAACGGCATCGCCGAGCCGCGACGGGTCTGGCCGGTGCTGTATTTCCCGGCCCTCGGGCTGGGCTTCCTGCTGATCGAAATCCTGCTGATCGACAAGGCCGCCTTCTATCTGAACGACTATTCGTCGGCCTTCGCCCTCGTGCTGACGGCCATGCTGATCTTCTCCGGCCTCGGCAGTCTGATCGCGGGCCGGGTGAAGGCTGCGCCCAAACTGGCCTCTGCCGTCGGCCTGGTAGTGGTCCTCGGATGGATCGCCGGCATGTGGATCGGGGCGGAAGAGTTCATGATGGGGTCGCTGGACCAGCCGGTCCTGGTGCGGGCGATGTATGTGCTGCTCGCGGCCGCCCCGGTCTCGCTGGCGCTCGGCCTGCCCTTCCCCCTGGGCCTGACGCAGATCGGCGACGGCCGGATGCTTCCCTGGGCCTGGGGCCTGAACGGTGCCTTCTCGGTGGTGGCGACGCCGCTGGCGGGTCTGATGAGCCGCGATATCGGCTTCTCCTCGCTGCTGATCGCGGCGGCCGTGCTCTACACCGTGGCCTTCATGGTCCTGCCGGTCGGCGCGCGCGCCGGCCGCCGCACACCGTCTCCCGTTCCTGACCCCGGCGTCCCGGAACGCCCCGGACCCTCTCCAGTGATTGAGCAACCCGCATGATCAACCGACGCACCCTGCTGGCCGCCGCCGCCGGAACCCTGCCGCTCGCCGCCTGTGACGACGCGACCATGAAGACCATCCGTGAGCGGATGAACCCGACCGGCGTGGGCGGGGCCGGTCCCGCGGCGGGCGCGGCTGGAGCAGGGCCGGCCGCGGCGACGGCAGGCGGCCAGGGCGCAATCTCGGCGACGGTCCGCACGCCGGCCCGGCCCTGGACCTTCGATGTTTTCCGCGAGGCCATGGCCGCCTCGGGCCGCAATCCGACGATTGACGAAGCCCAGTTCACCGCCATCCAGTCGCGCAAGCCGGCGGCCATGGCCCGGATCAAGGCCTATCTGGAGGGCAAATTCGGGTCGGCCGATCCGGCTGTGCTGGCGGCGTTCGAGAGCGTGCCGCGCGACTATTTCCACTACGCCTATGCCGCCGGGGCCTCGACGGCCTACCAGGCCTATGAGGACAATCCCAAGCCCTGGGCCATCGGCCACGGCAGTGTTCTGTCCGACTATCTCGGACAGGCCTATATGAGCCAACTGGCTGCGCCCAAGCCGGGCGACGTGACGCTGGAGATCGGCACCGGCTCGGGCTTCCAGTCGTCCCTGCTCAGCCGGATCGTACGCGACGCCTACACGATCGAGATCATCCAGCCGGTCGGTCAGGCGGTCGGCAAGATCTTTGCGCCGCTGGGCTATGACAATGTCCATTCGCGCGTCGGCGACGGCTATTTCGGATGGCCCGAGGTCGAGGGCGGGTTCGACACCATCATGCTGACCTGTGTGGCCCAGTATGCGCCGCCTGAGCTGTTCCGGCAGCTCAAGCCCGGCGGGAAGCTGATCATCCCGATCGGTCAGCCGTTCCGGCGCGGTCAGGTCCTCTATGTCTATACCCGCGACGAACAGGGTCGGGTGCACAGCCGTCGCGATGTGGGTGTCTTCTTCATCCCGATGACCGGGGCGATGCAGAGCCGGGCGCGGCCGGCGACCTGAGCTGCGGCCATGACGACGCTGGCGCGGGTGGCAGGCAAGGACCATCTTCGACCGGCATGAACCGCCGCTCCCTTCTGATCCGCACCGCAGGACTGGCCGCCGTCGTCGGCGGTGCCTGGTGGGCGCGTGAGACCCTGCTGTGGCCCAGGCCGGTCCTGACCTTCGGCGAAGGCGGGGCCACGCCGTGGCTGCCCTATGTGCGGTACAGCCTCGTGCCGACCGTGCGGGTCAGGCTGGGCGACCTTGAAGTGGTCGCCCTGATCGACAGCGGGGCCCAGTATTCGGTCATCGACCGGGCGCTGGTCGCGGCGCTGCCGTCGGCGGGGCGGTCGCTGTTCGACATGCCGCTGGTGGCCTATGGCGTCGGCGGCGGGGCGCAGGTCGGGCGGGGAACGACGCTGGAGGTCGATCTTCCCGGGCTGGCCATTGGCGGTCTGCGGGCGGCGATCCTCGACCTCGGGCCCCTGGCTTCGGATGAAGGCCTGCGGACTCCGCTGATCCTGGGGCAGGACGTTCTGGGCGAGGCGGTTCTTGCGCTGGACCCGGCCCGCCGGCATGCGCGGCTGGTCCGCCGGGACGCCTTCGTCCGCCCGCCCGATCTGGCCCCGACGACCGTGCGCCGTCAGGGCGGCTCGCTCGTCGCTGAGGTGTCGGTCGAGGGATCGACGGTTCAAGCCGTGGTCGACACCGGGGCGTCGGCCTTCCTGGGCCTGAGCCGCGAGGCAGCGACCGGCGCGGGTCTGATGGACGGCCGGCCTCAGGGCAGGGGGGTCAGTCTGGTGCTGGGCGGCGCACTGCGTTCGGTCACCGTCGAGGCGCGACCGGTGACCTTTGCAGGGTACCTTTACCCCCGGGTTTCTGTCGGCGTGTTCGACCAGCCGCCGCTGCCCAACTTCCCCGGCGGACTGGTCGGGATGGAGGCGTTCAGGGGCCGTCGCGCAGCCATGGACCTCGGTGCCGGCACCCTGTTCGTGTCGCGCCCGCTGGACCTGACGATCGGTTAAGCCGCTACAGCGTCTGGAAGGTGTCGCAGGCGGCCGGGTCGCCCGACTCATAGCCGCGTCGCAGCCACTCGACCCGCTGGGCCGAAGTGCCATGGGTAAAGCCCTCGGGCTGGACCTGTCCGCCCTGACGACGCTGCAGGGTGTCGTCGCCGATGGCCGAGGCCGTCTGCATGCCGGCTTCCAGATCCCCCGACTCCAGGGCGACCTCGCCGTTCGAGGCGGCCGCCGCGTTGCGGGCCCAGACACCGGCGTAGCAGTCGGCCTGCAGTTCCAGCGCCACAGAGTAGCGGTTGGCCTCGGCCTGGCCGGAGGCGCGCTGCTGCGCGTTGCGAACCTGTTCCGACAGACCGGTCAGCGTCTGGACGTGGTGACCGTATTCATGAGCGATGACATAGGCGCGGGCGAAGTCGGCGCTGGAAGCGCCCAGGTCGGTTTCGAGCTGGGACCAGAAGGACAGGTCCAGATAAACGTGACGGTCGGCCGGGCAGTAGAACGGCCCCATCGCCGCCTGGCCGAAGCCGCAGCCGGTCGGGGTGCCCTGTTCGTACAGGGTGACGGTCGGGGGCTGATAACCCTGGATCTTGGTCTTCCAGACATCGTCGATATTGGATCCGATGACGTCGACGAAGGCGCCGGCCTGGTCGGTCGGGCTGCCGGCCTTGCCTTCCGACACGCCGACCCCGCCGAACTGGCTGGCCAGCTGGGTGGTGGTCGCGGGATCGATGTCGAAGACGAAATAGCCGATCGCAGCCAGGATGACGACGCCGATGCCGCCCCCGGCCAGGGCCCCGCCGCCGACTCCGCGCCGGTCATCGATGTTGCCGCCGCGCCGTCCACCCTGCCACCGCATGTTCGTTCTCCCTCAGCCCTGATCCCCAAGCTAGGCCGGAACGCGGGGCGAGGGGAAGGGATGCAGCCTGAAAGGCGAACCCTGTTCGGCGGATCCAGTCGCGGTCCTAGTCCTGACGGCGGTCCAGCCAGGCGTCGATCTGACCCACGTCCGGGGCTGTGGCGTTGCGCCGTCGGGAGGTCGACAGGCGCAGGGCCCGCTCCTGTTCGGGCGAGCGCAGGGCGCGGGGTGCCGGCGGCTGGACCGGTTCGGGTGGTCGTGCAGCCTCGATCTGCTGACGGTTGAGGCGGGCCTCTGTCTCCAGCTGACGGGCGAAGGCCTCGCGCTGGTCGGCCCGGGCGCGCAGGCGTTCCATCTCGAAGCGGTGTTGTTCGGCTTGATAGCGATGCGGGTCGACCGCCGGCGTGTCGGGGTTCGGCTGCCAGGCCTGGGCCTGCGCCAGGGCGGGCGGGGTCGCGAACAGGATCAGGGCGATGAGGAACCGGAGGGCGGCCATGGATGGAAGATGGCGCCTGTGCCATCGACCTCCAAGCGTGGCCGTCAGGGGGCGGGCGTCGGGGTCCAGACCCGGGTGCGTTTGACGGCGTCGTCCTCCAGCTCCCGTGTCGTCGGAACGGCGTATTCAGCCAGAAGGTCGAACCCCTGCTTCGGGAAATAGGTCCTCAGGGGGTCACCGACGAGAACCCGCGTTCCGCGGCCCGCCGCTTCCGTCACCCAGGCCAGCACGCGACCGGCCATGGGCTGTTCGTAGAAGACGTCGCCGGCGCAGATGACATCCACATCCGGCGGAGGACCCTCCAGCAGATCGGCGTCGGTGAATTCCAGCGCCACCCCGTTGGCCGTTCCATTGAGCGCGACGGCCGCGCTGCAGAAGGGGTCAATGTCCGCACACAGCGCCGAGGCGGCACCGGCCTGCATCGCCGCGATGCCGACCAGGCCCGAACCGGCGGCGAGATCCAGCACCCGCTTTCCCGCGACCTCGGCGGGATTGTCCAGCAACCAGCGCGCCAGCCCCTGACCGCCCGCCCAGGCGAAGGCCCAGAATGGCGGCGGCAGGCCCATTTCGCCCAGCTCCTCCTCGGTCAATCGCCAGATCGGCGTCACCTCGTCCGCCAGCCAGAGCGAAATCTCCGGCGCGTGCGGCACGGTCTGCAGGCGGGTATTGGCGAGGATGAAGGCCTTGGGGTCGGAGATGCGGGTCAGGACAGGGCCTGCGGCCGGTAGGTATGCGTCATGAAGCGGTTCCAGCCCTTCTTGTTGCGGCTCTCGACGGCGAAGCGGAAGCCTTGTTCATCGTCGGCAGGCCAGTAGATCATCCGGGCCAGACCCGCAGGCATCTGCGCCTCGAATGCAATCGCTTGGGGATGAACATCGGAGCCGTCCGCCAGCCGGCCGACCGAGCGCTTGCCGTCATTGGTGAAGGAGAAGAAGCCAAGGGTGCCGTCGTCGCCGGCTCCGAACAGGGCGACCTCCCGGTAATCGCCGCGTTCGCCCATGTGCCAGACGGCCTCCAGCCTGACCCAGCCCTTGCCGAACGGTTCGAAAGTCCGCGTGCAGGCCAACTGGCGGCCGTTCATCTCTGTCCCGGCCCGCCATGCGCCTAGCAAGGGTGTGAGCGGACCCAACAGACCGCGGCCCGGTTTCCAGTTCTGTTTCATCCGACCCCCCTCGCGCTGGCGATGCGCAGCACTTCGAAATAGCCGTCCGCCACCTCCATGCGTGCGCCCTGGGGCTGCCCCCGGATGGCCCGGTGCAAGGCCGGGAGCTTCCAGCAGGGGACGTGCATGAACAGGTGATGCTCAGCGTGGAAATTGACCCAGTAGGGGGCGATGAAGGCGCGTTCCCACCATGATGCGCGCGTGGTGCGGGCGACGCGGAAAGGGTCGGTCGCCGATCCCTCGACGCAGGCGTGTTCGGCGATGTTCCGCAGTCGGGTGACCAGCGGGAACCAGGTGGCCTGGGGCAGCAGCCACAGGACCAGATACGCCCACCAGGCTCCGGCGAGGGTCAGGCCCAGCAGCAGGGCGGCGTTGACCAGCATGAAGGGCGCGACGCTGCGGCCGGTGACGACGGAGCCCTCGGCCAGATCCTCATCGCGTTGCGAGGCGTAGGCCCGAAAGGCGAACAGCACGCGCTGCTTGAAGAAGGTCTGGCCGGTCAGGTCGCGGATGATCTTGCGGCGCAGGGAGGCGCGGGTGACGGGAAAGGGGGCGGACAGGACCAGATCCGGGTCCTCGGCTTGCTGGGCGTATTTGTGGTGGGCCAGATGGTAGGGGCGGTAGGCGGCCAGGGAGGCACCGACGGGAACCGCGCAGAGCCAGTGGCCGAGGATGTCGTTCAGCCGCCGGTTCGGCGACAGGCCCCCATGCGCCGCCTCGTGCATCAGGATGGCGAGGCCCAGCTGGCGCGTGCCGATGACGGCGATGCCCAGCGGGATCAGAACCGGCCAGATCACGCTTGCCGCAACGGCGGCGGCGATCACGCCCCAGCAATGCAGCACCAGCAGGGGGCCGATCCAGGGCGAGCGCGTCTGGAACGGCACCCAGTCGTCGGGCGCGAACAGGTCAGACGGCCGGATGCGGGGCGCGGCGGGCATGGCTCACGTTACGCCCTGACGGACCCGATCGGAAGCGCGACCTGTTCGTCAGAGCGGCAGGGCGAAAATCAGCTGGTCGGGTGAACCCGACAAAAAGTCAGGTTGACATGACAAAGTTTGAGAGTAAGGTAAGGCTTACATCAAGTCAGGAACGCCTTCCATGCTCGCTCTCGGAAAATCGACCTCGCCCGCCCACAAACGCTATGTGTTCCGGACCATGGCCTTCATGTCCGGCTATGTCGCGATCAATGTCGCCGCGATCTTCGGAGCCTTCGATGACATCGCCTCGCCGGTCGCGGCCTGGGGCCTTGCCCTTGCGGTGTCCGCGCCGGTGATCGGGCAGATCTGGGCGACCTTGTCGCTGATGCGGGAGTCGGATGAGTTCGTCCGCGCCATCGTCGCCAAACAGTTCATCCTCGCCTCCGGCCTGGCGATGGCTGTCGCCAGTGTCTGGGGTTTCGGCGAGAGCTATGCCGGCGCCTATCATCTGCCGGCCTGGTTGATCTACCCGCTGTTCTGGGGCTGCTTCGGCCTGGTTTCCCCCTTCGTGAAGTCGTCGAACTGATGAAGAACCGCCTCAAGCTTCTGCGGGTCGAGCGGAACTGGACCCAGGAACAACTGGGGCAGGCGCTGGGCGTCTCGCGCCAGGCGGTGAACGCCCTGGAGACCGAGAAACACGATCCGTCACTGGATCTCGCCTACCGCATCGCCGTGCTGTTCGCACGACCGGTGGAAGAGATTTTCGACAACCCGCACGCCTGACCTCGTCAGGCTTCGCTCAAAGGACATCGTCATGCTGCACCTCCGTCACTTCGTCGGGCGTTCGACCCTGCGTGTATTGTTGCTCGCCTCTGCATCATTTGCGGTCGCAGGCGGGCTGGTTCTGGCCACGGCCGCAGACGCAGCGCCGGTGGCGCAGGCCGCGTCGACGGCCTTCCGGTCCGACCGCCTGTCGGTGGAGGTGGTCGGGTCGGGGCCGGACGTCGTCCTGATCCCGGGTCTGGCCTCCTCGCGGGAGGTCTGGCGGTCCTTGGCGACCCGGCTCTCGGCCACCCACCGCGTTCATCTGATCCAGCTGGCGGGCTTCGCCGGCGAGCCCTGGAGCCACGGCGACGGCCCGTTTGTGGCCCCCGAAGTGGCCGAGCTGGCCCGCTATTTCGAAACCGCCGGTCTCCGGCGGCCCGCCGTGATCGGCCATTCGATGGGGGGGCTGAGCGGACTGCTGCTGACCCAGGCGCATCCCGAGCGTGTCGGGCGGCTGATGATCGTCGACGCCCTGCCGTTCTACAGTGCCCTGTTCGGGCCCACGGTGACGGCCGATCAGGCTCGTCCCTTCGCCGTCCAGGCCGCCGCCGCCATGGTGGCGGCCGATGAGGCCACCTTCCGTGCCCAGCAAACGCAGGCAGCCCAGGGGCTGGCCCGTGATCCGGCGATGCGGGAGATGATGGTGGACTGGTCCATGACCAGCGACCGCCGGGCCGTGGCCGCCGCCCTGACCGACGTCATGACCACAGATGCGCGACCCGGTCTGGCGGCCATGACCACGCCGGTCACCGCCCTCTATGCCGTCGACGCCGACGGTGGCCCGCCGCCGGCGATGGCCCAGACGCTGTGGGAACGGGAATATGCGACCCTGCCGGGCGTTCGTGTGATCCGGGTCGAAGACAGCCGCCACTTCATCATGGCCGACCAGCCCGAGCGGTTCGCAACCCTGGTGGATCAGTTTCTGGCGGACTGAGACCGGTCGGCCAGGCCGAGGTTGCCGGGAAGGGTGCAGGCGGTGACGATCCGCTGGCGGCGGCCGCCCTGGCCCGTGTCGGGTGCCAGATCGAGGCAGTCGGTGACCTGAAGCGGGTCGGAATCAGCGATGATGACGCCGCCGCCCTCGACGCAGTCGATCTCGATCAGGGGACCGCCGTCGCGGGTCCGGCCGATGATGGCGGCCTCGGCGACAGCGCAGACAAGGCCGGCGCGGGCGACGGCGTCGGCGGCCTGCTCCTGCACGGAGGGCGTGATGGCGGTGTTGCGGCCCCGGTTCATCTCCTCGCGCGAGCCGGCGATGCGGCTGGGGGTCTCGGCCGTCACGCCGAACTGGATCGGGCTGTAGATGCGCAGCCCTTCGGGTTCGCGGGTGCTCTGGGGCAGGGCCAGGGCGGGACCGGCGAGGACAGCGAGGATCAGGACGGAGAGCGTTCGCATCAGAGCTTTTCCGGCGTGGGGGTGGCGGCCATGACCGGGGTCACGTCTCCGGCCTTGAGCAGCTGGCCGGCGAAGTCGTCGGCATAGGCGGTCGCAAGCAGGGTGCGGAAGCCGCTGACGGGAAGGGCGATCTCATAGCCGCCCTCGGCATAGGGTCCGACCTGGTAGGCCCCGATGTAGAAGATCAGGCCGGCGGCCTTGCCGTTGACGGTGCCGGGGGCGAGGACGAAGGCGGTGTCGGCGGCGCGGGGGCAGGCCGAACCCGGCCGACCGCCCAGCGTGACCGCGGCGCTGTCCGGCACACGGGCGCGCTTGGCCGCATTGATGGCCGCGCACAGGGCCTGGTCGAGGACGGTCAGGTCGGCGTTCCCGCGGAACAGGTCGGCCAGGCCGAGCCGCCGCTTCAACGCCTTGTCCCACAGGATGCCGCTGCTCAGCGTGTTGGGATGGGCCCCGCCCGAATAGTCGAAATCGACCCGTTTGAGACTGACCAGTTTGCCGGTCTCGAGGGCGGCCGTCACGGTGACGGTCTTCTCGAATTTGGGCCGGTCGGTGTCGGCCCCGGCCTCGGTCAGCTCGCCCTGGGCCCCCTCGACGAACTGGCGAAGCCCGCGCACCTCCTCGGCATAGACGCGGGCGTGCAGGTCGGTCTGGCGCTTGATGGCGTCGGGCAGGGTCAGTCGGACGTCGGCGTAAGGGGTCTTCTGTTCAAAGCCCATCGGCGCCGCAGCGTCGGCCGGGGTAACGGTCGCCGTCTGGCCCGGCGCGGCGGGCGCTTCGCCCGGGGCGGGCTCGCGGTCGCGGTTGCAAGCGGACAGGCCGGCGGCGAGGGCGGCGGTCAGCAGCAGGGCGCGTACAGCTGTCATGCGGGTCTCCTTCAGAGCGGCCAGGATACAGCGCCCAGAATGATGGCGGAAAGCAGAATGAAGCCCGCGTCGCGGTTCGAGCGGAACAGCCGCAGGGCCAGCGCCGGATCATCGGTCCGAACGTCGCGCGCCTGCCGGAACAGATGGGCGCCGAAGGGCAGGAGGGCGACGTAGAAGATCGGGCCGAGGCCGGCGGTGAGACCGGCCGCGACGGTCAGGGCGACGGTCAGGGCGTAGAAGACGCCGACGCCGACCTGCACGTTCGCGCCGAGGCGGCGGGCCGAGGACTTCACCCCGACCATGGCGTCGTCCTCGATGTCCTGCAGGGCGTAGATGGTGTCGTAGCCGAGGGTCCAGAAGACGAGGGCGAGGTAGAGGAGAAGGGCGGTCGGCCAGAGATTGGAAAAGGCGGTGACGACCTCGGGCCTGCAAGGCTGGATGGGGCCTCCAAATGTGGCGCAGATTTCCAGTGTACTGGAGTCGTGAACCGCCGCCAGCAACCACGGCCCTGACAGGGCAGCCGCAAACCCCATCAGCGCCCCCCAGTTGAAGGTCAGGCCCAGCCAGGCCTGGGGCCACCAGGTGATCCGCTTCATGAAGGGGTAGGCGGCAACGAGGGCGAGGGAGGCGCCGCCGAGAAGGATGGCGGTCAGGTTCAGGGTCAGCAGGATCAGCAGGCTGATGAGGCTGCAGCCGACCACGAAGGCCAGGGCCCGTTTGACCGAGATGCGCCCTGAGGGAATCGGCCGCATCGCGGTGCGGGCCACCTGCGCATCGATCTCGCGATCGACGATGTCGTTGAAGGCGCAGCCCGCCGCCCGCATCAGACAGGCCCCGACCGCGAAGCCGAGGACCAGCCAGGCGTCATACAGGTCCGGCGTCCTGCGGTCCTGCGCCAGCGCCAGGGCGATGCCCTGCCAGCCGGGCAGGAGCAGCAGCCAGATGCCGATCGGCCGGTCGAACCGGCCCAGCTTCAGCCAGGGTTTGAGCCCCTCCGGCGCATGACGGTCGACCCAGTTCGTCGGGGCGTCGGGAAGCGGGGCGGAGGTCATGAGCGGGTTGTAGCGGGTTCGGGGGCGCTGGCGAAAGGGAGAGGGTCCGGCCGCAACGGTCCTGTCTCCTCCCTGTCGCGAAGCGATGGGGAGGTGGCGCGGCGCGCCTTCGCGCCGTGACGGAGGGGCAGAACGGCGGCGCGGCTCCCCTCCACCACGCTTCGCG